>CAIUGM010000013.1 GCA_903898675.1 uncultured Verrucomicrobiota bacterium | reverse complement strand
CGCTTTTATCCTCGGGCGCGAGGTCCGGCTGGTCGTGGCTGATCCCGCGTCCGTGCGGGCGCTGCTCCGCCGGCATTACGGCGACTCCGACCTCCCGGCCGGGGATTTCCCGGGCGATGGTCCGGTCGCGGCGGGTGCGGCCAGCGGCTCAGAGCGAGCACCGCATGAAAATGCCCGTCGAGAACGAAGCCGCCATCCCGCTGACCGATGCCCTCGCAGTGCCAGCAGTTTTCCTGCAACGTCAGGGTCGGATCGAACGATGCCGCCGGATCGTCGGCGCTGCGGCGGGCGAGGCTTGGGTTCAGGAACCGGCGCAGGCAGGCGCCATGGTCGGCATCATCCATCGGCCGGACCGGCGTTTCCGGCCCGAACACCGTCCGCAAGGTGCCGGCGAATTCCTCGAACTGCCCGGCCAGTTCCTGCAAGATGACGCCATACTGGTCGCGCAGGCCGTCCTTGGTCCGGACATTGCCGGCATAGGCGGAGATTTCGATGGAGAGGAATACCGCCAAGTGCTCGCGCCGCAGGTCGCCGCTCAGGGTGCGCGGCCAGTAGCGGGTGAACCGTTCATTCCGCACGGCTCGGACGACGGGGTCCGCCACCTCCTGCGTGCGCGCGTGATAGTCGAGGAGCGGCTGGCGATAGTCGGAATCAGGCCACCACTGGAGCTGCAGCCGGCGACGGGGTGAAGCCAGAGCCAGCAACGCGCGGACTTGGTCCTGAAACGCATTCAGCCTCTCGAAACTCGCCCCCCGCAAGTCGGGTGGTTCCAGCCGGAAACCCTTGGCGACCACTCCACCACGTTCGGGCGAACCGAAGACGAGCATCCCTTCGATGAATCGTCCGTCCGGGGCTGAAGTGTGCCCTTTGGTATGGGTTATAGAACCCGTTTCTTCGGTAAAATCCGCTCCGCCCAGCAGGTCGTCCATTTTGTCGCGGTCATAGCCAGAAGGCTTGCCATGGCGGAATCCTAAAACCCATACTATTGAGGCAACGAAGGGAGCCGCTGCGGCGATTCCGGCGAGGGGCAGGCCGACTCCGGCAAACCCAAGGCCCGCAAATAGCAGGACCCCGGCGACCAAGCCGAAAACCACCGGCAGGTAGAGGTTGCCCTCCAGGCCGAAGGCCCGGCCGGCGGAGTCGTCCCCCGCGTTGGAATCGGTGAAGCGCAGCTCGCCCATGGTCAGAAGTGCGGGGTGAGGACGGCGTCCTGCATCCCGAAGATGGCAAACAATGCGCCCATGATGGCCGCGGCGGCGGCGATGATGATGCCGGCCAGAATGCCGGCCTTGCCCTCGCTGTCTCCCTTGGAGATGGAGTTGGCCCCGGCCCAGATCTTCATGACCCCCCAAAAAAATCCGACCATGAAGACCAGCACCAGGGCGCTGCCAAAACCGTCCTTGAGTTGCTGGAGCTGGGCGAGGACGGGCAGCCCCTTGGGGAGCACGGTGCGGGCGGTGAGGCGAAGGAGTGAAAGCGACATCTTCTAAAACCCATACGCTTGTTTTAGGGCTTGTCAAAATAAATCGTATGGGATTTAGAAAGGCATGGACGAATCCAGGCCGATCAAGGTGAGTTTTTCATTTTATCCCGCGGACGTGACCGCGCTGGCCGCCCGGGTGTCGGAATTGAAGAAGGCCGGCGTCATGGTGCGCAGTGCGACGGTGCTCCGGGCGCTTGTCTACCTCACTCCCACGAGTGAAATGTTTGCCCATGCTGTCCGGCTGGCCGGAGCCCAGGCCCTGGAGGGAGCCGCGTATGAGAAAGGCTCGGTCACCGACCACCCGACCGTCGACCTGCCCAAGGAGGATATCAGGAAGCTGGACGGCGTGGTTTCCCAGCTGGCCAAGGCGAGGATCATCGCCACCCGCGCCTTCGTCGTTCGCGCCATTCTCCGGGCGGCGCCCGACGGGAAGACACTGGCACCGGGCGTGGAGAAATTTCTCGCGGATTTCCCGAACAAACCCCGTGGCCTGTCCAAAATCCGGCTGGCCCGTAAGGCTCATGGTTGATCCCGCCCGCATCGTTCACCTGCGCGGGCTCGAAGCGCACCTGCGCGGTCACATCATCGCGCAGGACCATGTCCTGCCCCGGGTCGCCGCAGCGTTTGCCCGCGGCGAACTCGGGGTCACCGACCCCACCCGCCCGCGGGGTTCGTTCCTCCTGGTCGGCCCGACCGGCTCCGGCAAGACCGAGACGTTCACGTGCGCCATCGATCATACCTTCGGTCCCGGTCATCTTACCGTCTTCGACATGTCGGAATATCAGGACAAGTCCGCCGTCACAAAGCTGATTGGCGCAGACCGGGATGATCCGGGACTGCTGGGACGGGCGCTCCGGGACCGCCCGCGCGGCGGACTCCTGTTCGATGAACTGGAGAAGGCCTATCCGCTCGTGATGGACCTGTTCCTCCAGATTCTCTGGAATGGCCGGGTCACTCTGGCCACGGGGGAGACCGTCTCCTTCCACGATCATTATGTCGGCTTCGCCTCCAACATCGGCGGCGCGGAGGCGATGCGGATGGCGCGGTCCAAGTTCGCGAGCATCGAGCAGGCCGTGTTGCGCCGGGTGGTGCAGAATCTCCGCCCGGAATTTGTCGCCCGGATTGATGAGACCCTTGTCTTCGCGCTGCTTTCGCCGGACGCCCAGAGGGAAATCTGCGGTTTGGTCGTGCGGAACGAAACGGCCCGGCTGCGCGGGCTGGGCTATGACCTTCAGGTCTCCAGTGAGGCCTTGGAGTTTCTGGTGCGGGAGGGCTTCCACCCGCAGCTCGGCGCGCGTCCCTTGCGCAAGACGGTCGAGCGCCAGCTGCAGGACGCCGTGGTGCGCGAGCTATTCCGTTCTGGCAGCGCCGGCGGCGGAGTAGTCGTGGATTTCGATGCGCGACGCCTGGTGATCAATGCGTGATAAGGTCACTATGCGCACCAAGGTGACCGGAACCATGTACCTCCGCCCGCCATTTCCCCGTTTCCGGTTATGGTAAATCAGCCGTTCTTCCTGGCCGGCGCACGGTTGTGCATAAGAAAAGCACTCGCGTCCAAGCCGCAAATAATTGTCTTTGCTATACTCCTTCAACCCCCGAGCTAGGGCCAAAGCGCGGGCGTTTCGCCTAACCCCACTATGCCCATATCTCGCGCGGTCAGACCACAGAGAGATTTTGTAATACCGACAAACAATTCAGGCCGTGGCAACGGCCTCAAGGAAGGGAATGGCGTCAGCGTTTACTACGACCTCCAGCCGCCGAATAGCTGGCCTGAGCATCAGCACCCCACGGCCCAGATCGTCATTGCCCTCGAATCCGTCGACGCGGTCATGCGGTGGAGTCATGGCGGACACCAGTTTTACGAAACCTGCACCAAGCCCCATGTCTGGATTGTTCCACCTGGGATGCCGCACTCGGCCGAGTGGAAGGGTACGGCCGCCATGTTGGTGCTTTATGTCGAGTGCGACTACATTCGCGAAGAGTGCGGCTGCGAGCTGGCGCACGGTGCGGTGCTCTCCCTGCCCCTGCCCCGGCGGGACGCCGTGTGCGCTACGGTTTCCTTTCGATCCAGGCTGCCGCCCCGGATCGTGGCATCGGCGATGAAGTCCCAGGTCCAGACCTGGTTTTTATGCGTCGCCTTCGTCGGCAGCCCCGTCGAGTGGCCGCGCCGTAGGATCTTCCGCTTGGTGGGCGGCACCCGGAGGCCTT
>CAIUGM010000012.1 GCA_903898675.1 uncultured Verrucomicrobiota bacterium | reverse complement strand
CGTTTCCCCGGGGTCCGCGGTTCGCGGACCCCAGCCTTCTTCGTTGTCTCTTCCTCTGTCATGGTAACACTCCTCATTGGTTATGGAGTGTTACCCAATTTCAGCTACTTCCTATGTCCATGATCTGGTAGTTAGCACAATGCTTTGTGGATGTGTCCACACACGCTCAGATGTGATGTTGATCGGTAGTCTTGATGAATTGCCGCCAATTCAACAGACATTAGCTCCACGTCTCTCTCAACTATCTATTGGGATGAGGTTGGAAGCATTTAAAACGACGTTCCCTGATGCATATGTAGCTGGTCAGTCAGCGGCGACAACAGGCTATGAGGTGAGTCAGAAGACGAAGTATGCATTTAAGGGAGATTGGAACCCCTACTACGCGAGTGTCCAAGATCTTGCTGTCAAGACGGCCAACCAAGTTCTTTGGTTTTATTTCTACGAAAATAAACTCGTTAAGTGGGGTCGACCGCGCGATTGGCCTGATCGCCCAGATAAGATCATTGAGGTGCGGAATCGCTAAAAACTAGACGGGGTCCTTCTTTACCTTGTACCTTTGTAGCAGGCGGGGCGGCCGGAAGGGGTCAGGCTGAGGATATTGGTGTCTGACAAACTAGCCGGAGACGATGGCTCCCATCTCCTTCAGAATCTCGGCTTTAGTGGACTCAGGTACGGTCGCCCACGCCTGACGCTCTGCGGATACTCGATTGCCTGGATGCAGGACTTCTAGGCGCTCGTGCCAGCCATCAGGGCCGTCTTGCTTGACCAATTCCGGCGCGTCTTTGCGAACCATGACATGCTCGCTTCGACACCAGCGCTCAAACCCGAGGGCTGAGAGCCGTCTGCCCTTATAATGGTCGGCATAATGGGGCCAACAAGCTAAGCAATCGACCTTCGGATGCTTGCCTTGAGACTGGTCAATCCAATGAGAAATCGTGTGTGTATCGGGAGGTAAAGTATCACACACCTTCTTTGATTCCCTTACTTGAATACCTTCGGGCCCCCTATTCTCCGGTGGGGGGCGCCCCTCGGTTTCCAGTGATTGTGGCCCCTTGGTTTCCGGTGGGTGACCCACCCCTTGGTTTCCGGTGGGTGGATCTGTTAGAAGATACTGATTCGGGCGGCCGGGCGAAGCGACGCGTCGGATCCGGCCGGCTGACTGTAGTTCCCTCATTGCGCGCCAAACAGTGTCCTCGTTGATGCGGCAGGTTAAAGCTATCGATGCGACAGACGGGTTGCATCGATGGCTTTTGGTGTTTCTGCGCCGATAGAGATGGCAGAGAACACGGAAAGCCGAGCAACTCAGCCCGGCATCGTCGAGCCAACTAGGAACGAAGGGGACTAGTGGAGCCGGCATAACTGCCTCCTTGCTGCAATTGCTCGGCTAGATTCGGGCCCAGGCTGAATGAACCTCGATGTAGTTGAGCAAGCTGCGCAAAAAGATGGCCTTGGCTCCATGTGCACGGGCTGAATTACGCAGGCAACACAATCGGGCTGGTCGCTTCGGCCGTTCGCCATGGCGCACATAGTTTAGTCCCCCAGAAACGCATCAAGCCATTCGCGGCGGACAACAATTTTTACTCCGACACGGGCCGATTTTACCCTGCCCGCAGCGATCAGGTCGCGGAGCTTACGAGGCGAGCAGGAAAGGTAAGCTGCTCCCTCAAAAATTGAGCAAATTCTTGGTGGGTTGGTGCGAATGAGAGCGGCCTGGTCGGCCGCGAGTCGGTATTTGGTGCCGGTTGACGTCGGGTTGCTGTTCATAAGCAAACCGTCGCAGAACGCTGGCGTAAGACCACTCGTCTGCGGCACCGAGATTGACCTAAGCAATCTTCCTAACGCTTGAGCATTCCTTTCAAGCGATCATCGATTGCGTCCACCAAGGTCAATATCTCCTCGCTCTCCGTCGAAGGTCTAACGGCAGCCGACTTCAGCGCTTTCGATTTCTCCTGAAGCCATGTTTTTTCGATGCAATCAAGCTCCCGGCCTTCGTACTTTTTCTCAAGGGTCTTCCTCTTCTTCCTGATGCCTCTCTTTTTCCCTCTCGAGGGATTTGTAAGCATTGGCAGAAGTTCCTTTCCACCTGGACTGTGGTAGAGACTCTCAGCCATTAAATTCGCCCAATCCCGGCGAGAGGCTTGCGAAATAGCCGGTAGATTCTTGATTTTCTTGGCAAGGCTCGGGGATATATCCGTGGCTCTGCTTCCTTGGCGAAGTCGGTCAAATTCTGGATAGACGCAGCGGACTATAGTGTCGCGTAGGTTATCCCACCTGGTCGCTGGTCCAACCGTGGCATCGCTTTTGAACGGCCGATGTTCACCCAACGGCAGCGCCATAACACTCTCCAATTGAAACGCGTTCGCGCGCCTCACCCCAGATGCGAGAATCGGAAACCCTTCATAATGCTTTGATGCTTCGCGAATGCCTGCGGGATTGAGCGCGCGAAGGAGGTCATCGACCAAAGAAGTGGTCAATAGGGCCAATTCGAGGAGTGCCTGTGCTGCAGTTTTGTCCTGCAGCGGGCCCGCCGCCGCTTGGAAAAGACCGTAGGCCAGTTCCCTTGCAGCTCGCAACTTATCGCCAGGCGTAGCTTGAACGGCGCTTGTGGTTTTCTTGCTCATGCGAACCTTACAATGTTTGCCGCGCTTGCTGGTGGCTTGATCGCGAAGTAGGCCTCCGCCTGAGTCTTGGTCGCTAGCGCCCGATAGTGGTCAAAAAGCACTTGGTCGCTGGCCTTGTGACCCAGCTGGCGGGAGGTTTCCAGCGGGTTGCCATGCAGTGCGTAGTGGTAACTACCGAAGCTATGGCGCATCGCATTGTTCTCCCAAGTAGAAATCCACTTCTCCTTAGCGTCGGTTTTTCCAAATCCGGCGAAGCGAAGTAATCGCCTAAACCGTTTCAAATAGTCACTAGAGTTATCATTGCGGGTTAATTGGCCAGTGCGGTCGGCAACAAGAGACAGCCAAGAGACCGCGTTGGCTGGTATTTCTACGTGTCGAATGCGTCGTTTTTTGGCGATTTTGGCACCGATCGTTATAATTGCTGGGACCTCGCTCAGGCGGACGTGATTCCATTCAAGGCGTTTGAGCTCCTCGGTGCGGAGGCCGCAAAAAAGCCCAAGCGTCACAGCACCCAGGAGACCAAGCTCAGGATGCTGCCAGGCTCCGTTGATAAGCCGGGCTGCTTCAGCTGCCGTCAGGATACTTGGCTCAGTTACATTGCCCGCACGGCCACTCAATTCCTTCCGGTCAACATCAGTCAGGTCGTCAAGGGGAGAGAAAGCTACGTAGTGTTTCTGGGTAGCGAATTTAAATACCTCCCCGACAATACTCAGGTAGTTCTTGTTCGTGCGACTGCCGAGTTTCATTCCATTCAACCATTCCTTGATTTCCTGCCCGGTCACCTCGGATGCAATCCGACCCGCAAATCCACTGGCGAATTTCTCACCGCGATGGCGAAAATCCCGGTAACTTCTCTCGCGTAGGTCGCCGCGATCATGGCGTTGTGACTTGCTGGCAACCAGCTCGTCAACGATCTGCTGTATGGTCTTGGTTCTTCCCTCTGGACGCAAATGCTTCACGGCAAACCTTATTGCTTCCCCGATGGAAACACCCTGTTTCCTGAGCTGGGGCAGGCAGGATCCTATTTCTTGGCGTTCCTGTTCAGTTATGGAAAAGAAGTCATTTCCCTGCTTACGGTAGCCGGTAAATGTTGTATCGGCCCAAGCCTCAGCGCTCGCCTTATTTTTGAACTGCCGACGCTTTTTGAGCCTGCCCGTGATCTTGCTAGGAACCGTAACGAGGTACGAACCGCCGAAAGTCTGACCAGAGTGATTGTTCAATACCTCACGAATCCGAATGCCAGATTTTTTGGGATACTCCCACGCCTTGAGCGCCCCTGTCGGTTCCGATGCCATGATCTGCAACCTAACAGCCAGTACTTGCCTAATTCAATCAAAAGCGGACAGGAATAAGACAGGAATTGGGAAGATAACACGTAAGTTGTTATCTATCATGGTGCGGGCGGCGGGAGTCGAACCCGCCTCTCATGCTTGGGAAGCACGCATAATACCGATATACTACGCCCGCGAAAACAACGGCTCAGTGCTAACCGGCACGGCCGGTCGGTCAAGCCTGCATGCCCGGCCTCACAAGTCGACCGTGGCCTTCTCCGACTGGAGGTCGCGCCAGCGGGCGATGACGCGCCGCGCGATTTCGTCCGGCGCCAGGCCGTGGCCGGCCCGGAGGTAGTCCACGCTGCTGCCGTGCTCGACAAACTTGTCCGGCCAGCCGATGCGCTCCACGGGAGTGGGGCAGTGGGCTTCCTGGAGCGCCTCGAGGACGGCGCTGCCGAAACCGCCGGCGAGCACATGGTCCTCCATCGTGACCAGGAGCGGCACCACCGCGGCCTGGCTCAGCAGGAGGTTGCGGTCGAGCGGCTTCACGAAGCGGGCGTTGACGACGCCGACGGACAGGTGTTCGTCGCGCTCGAGCTGGGCGGCGAGCTTCAGCGCCTCCGGCACCATGTTGCCGAGGGCCCAGATGACAATGTTGGTGCCGACGCGCAGCACCTCGGCCTGGCCGACCGGCAGCAGCACGGGATCGGACTTGATGGCGGCGCCGGTCCCGGCTCCGCGCGGATAGCGGATGAAACCGGGGCCCGGCAGGTGCAGGCTGGTGTGGAGCATGTCGACGAGTTCGTCCTCGTCCTTGGGCTGCATCACCACGGCATTTGGCACGCACCGCAGGTAGGAGAGGTCGAACAGGCCGTGGTGGGTCGGGCCGTCGTTGGCGGACAGGCCCGCGCGGTCCATGCAGAAGGTCACCGGCAGGTTTTGCAGGCAGACGTCGTGGATGATCTGGTCGTACGCGCGTTGCAGGAAGGTCGAGTAGATCGCACAGACCGGGCGAAAGCCCTTGGTCGCGAGGCCGGCGGCGAACAGCACGGCGTGCTCCTCGGCGATGCCCACGTCGAAGAATTGCTGGGGCAGTTCCTTGGCGAGCAGCGACAGGCCTGTGCCGCCCGGCATCGCGCCGGTGATGCCCAGCACCTTCGGGTCCTGCCGCGCGAAGCGCGCGAGGGCCGCGCCGAAGACATCCTGATAATTGGGCGGCGTGCCGGGGATGGGCCGCACGCTCTCGCCCGTCTCGGGATCGAAGGGACTGGCGCCGTGGAATTTCTCGGGCGAGCTGACCGCCGCGTCCAGGCCCTTGCCCTTTTTCGTCAGGACATGGATGAGCACGGGCACGTCGCACTGCTTGGCGAACTCCAGGTTCTTCACCAGCGCGTCAAGGTTGTGGCCGTCGACCGGGCCGAGGTAGCGCAGGCCGAATTTCTCGAAGAGCGACGACTCGACGATGAAGTCCTTCGTCTCGCGCTTCCACTTGTGGTACATCCGGTTCATTTCCACGCCCGTCGGGAAGCTGGTGAAGAACGCCTCGATGTCGTGGTGCATCCGGTTGTACGTCTTGCTCGTGCTGATCCGGTTCAGGTAGCCGGCGATGGCGCCGACGTTCTTGGCGATCGACCACTCGTTGTCGTTGAGGATGACGATGAGGCGCTTGGTCGAGCTGACGACATTGTTGAGTGCCTCGAGGGTGATGCCGCAGGTGAAGGCGGCGTCGCCGCAGATCGCCACCACGTGCTCGTGGGAGTTCCGCAGGTCGCGGGCCGTCGCCATGCCGAGTGCCGCCGACAGCGCGGTGCCGGCGTGGCCGGCGCCGAAGGAATCGTGGGGGCTCTCGTTGCGGGCGAGGAAACCGGAGGCGCCGCCGGACTTGCGCAGCTTTTGGAAGAACTCGCCCTGCCGGCCGGTGAGCAGCTTGTGGACGTAGCCCTGGTGGGAGACGTCGAACACGAACTGGTCGTCCGGCGTGCTGAAGACGCGGTGCAGGGCAATGGTCAGCTCGACCACGCCGAGATTCGGGCCGACGTGGCCGCCGTTCCGGGCGGTGACCTCGATGAGTTCCTCGCGGATCTCCTGGGCGAGTTGCGGCAGCTGGCCGGGGGCGAGCGCCTTGACGTCGGCCGGGCCGGCGATGCGGGAAAGGAGGGTGGGTTCGGACGGAGAGGTGCTCATCGAGGGCGGACGGGGCCGGCGGTCATTCCGCGCGGCTGGATTCAAACGGTTCGAAGGCGGCGGGGCTGTCCTTCTGCTTCTTGAGTTTCTCGATCTTCAGCTCGGCCTCCTTCAGGCGGCCCTCGCAGATTTTGAGCAACTTGGTGCCGTCTTCGTATTTGGCCAGCAGTTCGGCCAGCGGCACCTCGCCCTGTTCCATCGAGTCCACGATGGCTTCAAGCTTGGTGAGGGCGGCCTCAAAACTGAGTTTGGAAATCTTGTCGGAATCCACGCGGCCAAGATGCGCCGGGGCGGACCGATTTCAACCCTGTTTCGCGGGATGCTGGAAGCCAGTGGGTTAGGCTTTAATCGAGGGACCGGAACGGATCGCCACGAAAAACACAAAAAACACGAAAAGATTGGGCGGGTACTTCTGTGAATGTAGTGAACTCCCGTCTGGTTTTTTGTGTTTCTCGTGTTTTTCGTGGCCATTCTGTTCGATCCATAATCTTTCGGATTTAAGATTGGCGTGGCTCGGAATTCCCTTGGAGTGAGTTCATGGCTTGGTTTCCGCTCACGGTCGTGTTTTTGGTGATTTTGCGCCTCATCGCGCAACTGGCCCTTGAGGCCATGAACCGGGCCGAGGCCCGGCGAAATGCCGGGCACCGCCCGGCCGCCGTGGCGGAGGTCATGGACGACGCGACCTACGCCAAGTCCGTGGAGTACACCCTGGCCAAGAGCCGCTTTGCCTCGTTTGAAACGGCTTATGAGGTCGTCGTCCTGCTCGTGCTGCTGTTCAGCGGCGCGCTGCCCTGGCTGTGGGACAAATTCAACCACCTGGCGCCGGGGGCGGCGTGGAGCGGCGCGCTGTTTCTGGTCGGCACCATGATTTTGCTCGGCCTGCCCAACCTCCCGCTGGAGTGGTGGTCGAAGTTTCGCCTGGAGGAGCGGTTTGGCTTTAACAAGAGCACGCTCGGCCTGTGGGTGGCCGACCACCTCAAGTCCACGCTGCTCGGACTCGCCATCGGGTTTCCGCTCATGTGGGCGCTGCTGGCGCTCGTGGGTTGGGTCGGCCCGTTTTGGTGGGTCTGGGGCTTCGTCCTGCTGTTCGGATTTCAAATGCTGATGATGGTGCTTTATCCGAAGCTCATCCTGCCGCTGTTCAACAAGCTCGCCCCGCTGCCCGACGGCGAACAGCGCACGCGGCTGCTCGCCCTGTCCGAGCGCACGGGGTTCCGGGCGCAGACCATCGAGGTGATGGACGGCAGCAAGCGTTCCGGTCACTCCAACGCGTTCTTCACCGGCTTCGGCCGCTTTCGCCGCATCGTCCTGTTCGACACCCTCATGGCCCAGCTCGCGCCGGAGGAACTCGAGGCCGTGCTCGCGCATGAGATCGGCCACTACAAGTGCGGGCATATCCCGAAGTTTCTCGCGTTGATGGCCCTGCTCCAGTGCGGGGCGTTTGCCGTCATCGCCTGGCTGGCCAACGCGGCCTGGTTCAACGCGGCCTTCGGCCTGCCGGCGGGAGTACTGGCGCCGACGTTCCTGCTCTTCGGCCTGCTCGGCGGACTCGTGACGTTCTGGTTCGCGCCGGCCGGCAACTGGCTGTCGCGCAAAAATGAATACGAGGCCGACGCCTTCGCCAAGAACGCAATCGGCTCCCGCGGCCCCATGATCGGCGCGCTGCGGAAACTGTCCCAGAAGAACCTCTCGAATCTCACGCCGCATCCGCTCTACAGCGCGGTGTATTACTCCCATCCGACCTTGGTGGAACGCGAGCGGGCGCTGCAGAAGTGAGGGACTTGGCCACGAAAAACACTAAAAACACAAAAAGAGCGCGTGTGAGGGGCGGCGCTCTTTATCTGTTTTTGTGTTTCTCGTGTTTTTCGTGGCCAAATGATTGGTTGCTCAGGGCGTAGCCGCGTTGGAGCCCGGCGACAACGTGGTCCGGGTCACCACGTTTTCGCCTCCGCTCAAGCGCGGCTACTTGGTCCAATCGGCTTGCCGTTGGTCCGGAGGGAGTCAGACCAGTCTTCGGGCCGGTCTTCACTTCGTTGCGCACAATCCGGCACCTGCTTCTGGTTTGGTTTTCACTGTCCGCGGCGGCCCCCGCGCCGGCACTGATCATTGCCACGTACAACGTGGAGAATTACCTGGTGACGGACCGGCTGGTGGCCGGGGTCTACCGCGAGGCATACCCGAAACCTGAAAAGGAAATGTCCGCGCTGCGGCAGGTCATCGCCGGCATCGCCCCTGACATCCTGGCGGTGCAGGAAATGGGCGGGCCGGCCTATCTGGCGGAATTCCAGGGCGAGCTCAGGCAGGCCGGGCAGAACTTTCCCTTCACGGCCCTGCTGGTGCCGGCCCTGCGGAGTCATTTGGAGCGCCTGCGCGAACAATGGGTGCAGGATCGCCAGGCGCAGGTGCCAGGGGTGTGGCTCCCGGAAGGCCTGGCCAGAAAATATCCCCGGGCGGGAGTGAGTTGGGAGTGGCAATGGATTTTTCCCGCCCGCGAGTTGAGCCGGGATCCGGCCGGGGGCGTAACCCGCCGGCACCATGTGAGTGATACGTCGTTTCAGCGCATGGTGAAATCCGCCGCCGCCCAGGCCGGGCTGACGAAGCGCGTCACGCCGCACACTTTCCGGCATTCGTTCGCCACCCACCGTTGGAAGCGGAGTCGGACATCCGCACCGTGCAAGAATTGCTCGGACATTCGAGCGTGGAGACCACCCAGATCTACACCCACGTCATGCAGAAGCCCGGCCTCGGCGTGCGCAGTCCCCTGGATCAATCACCCCCGGCCCCTTAGTAGTCTATTAAACTACAAATACCCAATCCATCCATGAGCGACCGTTCGCATGCGTCCGTCAAAACCCTCCATTTGCCGGTGAGATTGATCGCCCTGCTGGCCGAAGCGGCGGCCGAATCGGCCCGGCTGGCCCGGGCCAGTCTGAAACGCCGGCCGCCCAAACGCGGGCTGACCCTGCTGCCGGGCGCCGACACGCCGCTCTGGAATGAGTTGGTGCGGCAGGTGGTGCCGTTGCTGCGGCAGCGCGGCAGCAAGGTCCATCTGGCCCGGATCCTGGGCGTGCCGCGGCAACGGCTCCAGGTATGCCTCAAGGCCCGCACGGCCTTCCTCGATGCCGAGCGCACCCTGCTCCTGCTGGCGTGGCTCGCGGCCCAGCACCGCGGGCGCACCCTGGGGTAACCCGGGTGCGCGCTTTAGAGCGGGTTCAGCAATACTGTAGCCGGGGTCGCTGACTCCGGACGAAAGCGGAAGAGGCCACGAATCGGACCGGGGTCAGCGACCCCGGCTACACTTTTATTTAAACCGCTCTAGTAGTCTATTAAACTACAAACCCGGCTGGGTACACTTGTAGTTTAATAGACTACTAAAACGGCCGGCACTGCAGCGTGGAGTCAGGGTTTTCCGTGTGGCTCGGAGTGAGTGGCAGCCGCGGGGACTCCCGACCGGTTCAGGTGTAACGCGGCTCGCAGAGGACTTCCGTCAGCACGGAGCTGGCGATGTAGCACTCCTCATGCGCGGTGTGGTGCAGGGCCTTGAGGCGGGTTTGGTCGGGTTGGTCCGGTCCGCTGAAAGTAACCAGCGGGCGGAGGGTCACCCTGGTCATGGCATATTTCCCCTGCGGGTTCTTGGCCATGATGCCTTCGGCCCGGTCCTCATAGTGGTCGACGACGAATTTGTTTTTGGCGGCGATGGCCAGAAACCACAGCATGTGGCAGCTGGACAGGCTGGCGACGAAGGCCTCCTCGGGATCGACCGCCTCGGCCCGGGACATCGGCAAGGGGATGACACTGGGCGAGGACGAGGCAGGCACCTCGATGCCACCATCGAACCACCAGACATGGCCGCGACTGTAACGATTATCGACGAAGGCTTGGTCGCCGCGGGCCCAACTGACGATGGCGGTGTAGTGTGACATGAGAGGAGTCGAGGCCGGATTGTTCCACCACTAAAACACACTAATATTTCACTAATGTCGGATCGGCTGAATGCATTTCGTAGGCCAGGATTAGTGTCCCCTTAGTGCTAATGAGTGGTTTAATTATTTCGGTATTTCATTTCAGAAATTCAGTCCAAGCAATTTGATCTCGGGGGCGCCGGGTGACAGTTGCACCATTTTTTCGTAGCGCAGCCCGAGCTTTTCCAGCAAGCGGATCGAGTTGGTGTTGTTCGGCGAGGTCACGGCCACGATCCGTTTCAGGCCGAGCACCTCCCGTCCGTAGGCCAGGGTGGCCGTGGCGGCCTCGAAGGCGTAGCCCTGGCCCACGTACTCCGGCAGGAACGCAAAGCCGACATCGACGTCCGCCAGCACGTCCCTTTTCAGCAGGCCGCAGATGCCGATGGGAATGTCGTCCGGTTTGAGGGTGACCAGCAAAAGCCCGAAGCCATGCTTGGCATAGCTGGCCAGCGGGCCGTTGAGCAAATAAGCCTGCGCATCGCCAGGTGTGCGCACGCCCCGGTCGCCGATGTATTTCAGGAACGCCGGGTCGTTGAGGAGCGCGAGGATGAACGTGGCATCGTCCAGGGTCAGGCGGCGCACGTGGAGGCGTTCGGTTTCGAAGATGCTCATGGGCGGAAAATCAGCGGACGTTGATCCCGGCCCAATACGCCCAGTCGTAACTGTAGCTGCCATGGGGACGGGACAGAAACACGAGGATTTCGCCGGCGGCCAGCTGCGGCGTGGTGGTCACGCGCTGCGGACCGCGATCCGCCGCCACGTGGACGGGATCGAGCAGCCGCCGGTAAAGTTCGCGCCGGTTGCCCTGGGCGGACTCGGCCGCGATGATGAACTCCACGCCGTCGGTTTTGTCGCCGTCCCGCTCATAGGCGCCGGGAATCAGGCCGAATTCCCACTCAATCCGCCGGCTCCCGGGCGCGGCCGGAACCCAGAGCTCGCTGTCGGGGTGCGCCCCGATGACCGGAGTGCCGCCGACGTCGGCGAGGCTCAGGCCGAAGGCAAAGCGGTACTGGCTGGGGGCGGGGGAAAACGCGTGAAACGCCCCCGCCGCCAGCGCCGGCGAAATGAGCACGGGCTGGCTGTTCGGGCCGGTGACCGGCACGGCCAGCGTGGTGATGTGGTCGTACCCGTGGCGGCCGGCGAGACGCAGGAGGGCGTTTTGCCGGAGTTTTTTGCTGAGGTACACGTCGGCCGTCACGTGCGAGAAGGTGATCGACTCATCCAGATCGAAGCGGGCCGACGCGAGCCTGACCAGGTCGCGGTTGGCGCGGCCCTCGTCGGTGAGCACCAGTGCGGCGATTTCCTCCCCCGCGAGATCGTTGAAGGCCCGCACCTGGTAGGCGGGGTCGTAGTCGAGCCCGCGACGCAGCATGAGGGCCTTGCGCTGCGCGTAATAGGGGATGACCGCGGACCAGTCCGATCCGGCCACGATGATCACGCTGCCCTCCGGGGTCAGGGCGCGCAGCGCATCGGTGAGCCCGGAGCCGCCGTTGCTTTTGACGGTTTGAATGACGTGATAGCCCTGCCAGTAATTCTGCAGCTGCGCGCCCAGCGGCAGCGCGACAAGGAGCCACGCCAGCGCCCGCGGGCGCAGCGCATCCAGCAGGCCGCTGAGCGCGAAGCCCAGGGCCGCGTGCAGAAAGACCGCGCAAGCGTAGAAATAATATTCCTGCAGCGCATACGCGAAGGGGAACGCGGCCTGGGCGGCAATGAACAGCGCCGTGGCACCGAGAATCCGGCTTCTCACACCCGTGGCCGCGGCGATGCCGATGAGCAGCACGAGGCCGATGACCCAGGGCGCCATGATCGCCTGCTGCCAGGCGGCCAGGAGCAGCCGCCACGTGGCCGGCGAAAAGCGGGCGGCGAGGTCGAACATGCCGAAATTACCCGCGGTCAGATTGTGGGATGTGAAAAGGTTGGCCGAGGGATGCGCGGCCTTGATCGCGTCGGTGAACCGGATCCACCAGATGACCGTGACACAGGGGACGACGGCGGCCGCCAGCCCGTAGCCGGCAGTGTGGAGCAACGCCTTCGTGCCCGCCCGGTCGCGCACATCGCGCCAGAGGCACCACGCCCCGAACAGCGCCGCCGGCAGCAGCCAGACGAAGAACACGGTGCTTTTAATCAGGCCCGCGGCGGTGCCGGTGGCCGCGCCCAGCAGGAGCCAGGACAGGCGCCGGGCCCGCATGGTGCGGACGAAGGCCAGCAGAAACCAGACGGAGAACATCAGCACCATCGACTCCATGAGGAACGCGCGGGAGTAGAAAATATAGACCGGGCAGGTCAGGATCAGCGCAAGGGTCAGCCAGCGGCGCGGCCGGGCCAGCCCGGCTTCGCCCAGCAGCAGGTACATGGCCGGGAGCATCAGGTAAAAACATGTGAGTGACACCGTGCGGGCCGCCTCGAAATGGGGCAGCCCGGCCAGCCTGGCCAGGCCCACCACGCTCCATTCATAGAGGGGAAATTCCAGCAGGATGGAAACCCAGGGTTTGCCGACGAGCGGGGTTTCGTAGAGCGGGGTGTAGTTATGATCCAGCTCGATATAATGGGAGACGAGCGCGGTTTGCGTCTGCCGGAATTCGTGCCCGGGCAGGAAGCCGGAGCTCCAGTTCGAGGTCGCGAGATAGAAATGCAGCGCCAGTGCCGCACAGAAAATTCCGGCAAACAGGAAACCCTCGCGTTTCACCACGGGTGCGTCGGTCATGGCCACGTTCAGTAGCGATCCATGACGCCGTACAGGCACCAGACGAGTCCGAACGTGTACAGCCCCGAGCCGGCGATGCCGAAGACGAGGCTGGCCGTGTTCTGGAAATAGATGGCGCCGCCGAGGATGAGGGCGTTGCCCGCAATCACCATGAACCAGAAATCCAGGCTGCGCTTTGAAATCCGGAAGCGACTCGGCGGGGGCGGGAGATCCAGCCCCGCCTCGATCTCCGCCTGCCGGTTCCCGTCGAGAATCTCGTGCACCTCGATCCGCGGCAGCTGCCCCGGGGCCGCATTCACCTTGTCAAAGATGGCCTCCGTCATGCGGTAGCGCTGGCGGTTGGCGTGCGCCGCGAGGTTCTCCTGGCCGGGCGGAGCCCAATCCTGCGGCGGCTTGGGCAGGTGAATCGTGGGAAACAGGACCGGGCCGAGTTCGGTGGCCTTGAGCGGCGTAAACTCCCCACTGCCTTCGCGGGCGATCAACGTGTCCGCCGTGATTTTATGCAGAAAGACGAGGGATTCGATGCCCTCGAAAGTGTATGGTCCGGCCACCTGATCGTCGATCTTCGTGCAGTAACGGACGGCCTGGTCGTCCGACAGCTTCAGGGGGCGGTTGGGGTTTCCCGGGGGCATCTGGGTTAACTGGCGGTTGGCCGGTAGCCGTGGCTCTGCTGGCCGGATTGCGCCCGCACCGTCACACGATCTTGCCCGCCGCAAAGACGATGCGTCCGTCCACGATGGTGGTCTGCACGCGGCCGGTCATCTTCTGACCCGACCACGGGGAGTTCAGCGACTTGCTGAAGCCCTGCTTCGCGTCATAGGTCCAGGTCGCCGCCGGGTCGAAGATACAGACGTCGGCGGCCGCGCCCGGGGCGAGCGTGCCGGCGGGCAGCTTCAGGATGGCGGCGGCGCGGCGCGTCAGCAGGTCGATGACGTACGGCAGCTTGAATTTGTTCTGCCGGACGAGCACGTCGAGGCAAACGGGCAGGGCGGTCTCGAGCCCGGTGATGCCGTTGGGTGCATAGTCGAACTCACGGTCCTTCTCGTCGGGCGTGTGCGGCGCGTGATCGGTGCCGATGCAGTCCAGGGCCCCGTCCTTCAGGCCGGCGATGATCGCGCGGCGGTCCTTTTCGGTCCGCAACGGCGGGTTCATCTTGAAATTGGTGTCGTAGGTGCCGAGCGCCTCCTCGGTCAGCGCGATGTGGTGCGGGGTGGCCTCGGCGGTGACGTTGATGCCGTCCTTTTTCGCCCGGCGCACCAGCTCGACCGACATGGCGGAGCTGATGTGCTGCATGTGGATGTGGGCGCCGGAGTAGGCGGAGAGGATGATGTTGCGCGCGACGATGATGTCCTCGGCGGCGTGCGGCCAGCCGCGCAGGCCGAGCCGCGTCGAGACGGTGCCCTCGTTCATCACGGCGCCCTTGGTCAGGGATTCGTCCTGGCAGTGGTCGAGGACCGTGAGATCGAACATCTTGGCGTACTCGACCGCGCGGCGCATGAGCTCGTTGCTCTCGACGCAAAGGCCGTCGTCCGTGATGGCGACGACCCCGGCCTTCTTGAGCGAGCCGTGCGGCGCCAGCTGCTGGCCCTTCATGCCGACGGTGATGCAGCCGGTCGGGTAGACGTGGACGGCGGCCTTGCGGGCGGCGTTGTTGATCAGCTCGATCGTGCCCGCGTTGTCGGCCACCGGGGAAGTGTTGGGCATGCAGACCACGGTGGTGAACCCGCCGGCGGCGGCGGCGTGGGAACCGGTGAGGATGGTCTCCTTGTGCGTCTGGCCGGGCTCGCGGAAATGCACATGGATATCAACCAGCCCGGGGCAGACCACGAGGCCGCGGGCGTCGATGGTCCGGGCTTTCTTCTTCTGCGCCGCCGTAAGGCCCGCCACAAACTTGCCGTCGGCAATGAAGACGTCACCGACCTTGTCCCGCTTCGAGGCGGGATCGATGACGCGGCCGTTTTTGATGATGAGGAAGGCAGGCATTTTTAGGAGTTGGCCACGAAAAACACGAGAAACACAAAAAAACGATTAAAACCGGACATCGGACATGAGGTATTTCTTAACGTGGAGGCGAGGGGATCCGAAGTTGATGAGCAGTCCGGTTTCGATCCGGCTGGACCGCAGGTAACCGAGCAATTGGGCGATGTGTTCCTCGGCAACATTGCGGGCGGCCTTCAACTCGACAATGAGTCGATTTTCCAGAAAAAGGTCTGCAAAGAAATCACCGAGCGGTGTGCCGTCTTCATCGCAAACGGAAAGTGGGTGTTGTTGTTTAACGTCCAAACCCTGTTTGCGCAGTCGATGGACCAGGGCGTTCTCATAGATTTTCTCCATGTGTCCGTTTCGGTGATAGCAGTGAATGGCGAAGCTGGTTTCCCTGACGATGTCGCAGAGCTGGTTGATATCGGTGGGTTTTATCGTGTTTTTGGTGTTTTTCGTGGCCCGTTTGAAAACTAATCACGCCGGCGTCAGGACGGCTTCCGGCTGGCCGCCGGCGCAGAGGTAGAGCGCGGCCATGCGGACGGCGATGCCGTTGGTGACCTGCTGGAGGATCACGCTGCGCGGGGAATCGGCGAGGTCGCTGTCGATCTCGACGCCCCGGTTGATCGGGCCCGGATGCATGATGATGGCGTCAGGCTTGAGCCAGCCGGCGCGGGTCTTGTTGAGGCCGAACATGCTGGTGTACTCGCCCAGGGACGGAAAGTGGCTGGAGGCCTGCCGCTCGTGCTGGATGCGCAGCAGCATGACCACGTCGGCGTCGGCGAGGGCGGAGCGGAGGTTGTGCGAGACCTTGACGCCCATCGCCTCGAACCAGTGCGGCACGAGGGTGGAGGGACCGACGATTGTGACATCGGCGCCGAGCTTGGTCAGGGCGTGAATGTTGGAGCGGGCGACGCGGCTGAAGAGAATGTCACCAAGGATGACGACCTTGCGGCCCTGCAGGTCGCCGAGTTTTTCACGCATGGTGAAAACATCGAGCAGGGCCTGCGTCGGATGTTCGTGGGCGCCGTCCCCGGCGTTGATGACGGGGATGTCCAGCACCCGGCTGAGGTAGAGCGGCGAGCCGCTGGCCGAGTGGCGCAGCACGATCATGTCGGCGTTGAGCGCCTGGATGTTCTGGGCCGTGTCCCGGAGGGTCTCGCCCTTGCTCGTGCTCGAGGTCGCGGCGTCGAAGGAGATGACGTCCGCGCTCAGCAGTTTCGCCGCCATCTCGAACGAGATGCGGGTGCGGGTGCTGGGCTCGAGGAAGAAATTGACGATCGTCTTGCCGCGCAGGGCGGGGACCTTCTTGACCTTGCGGTCGAGGATGCGGCGGAACGCGCCGGCCGTGGCGAGCAGCTGCTCGATCTCGGCGCGGGAGAGATCCTCGATGGTCAGGAGATGTTTGCGATGCCAGGGCACGGTGAAAGGGGATTTTAAAAGGGGGATCAGGCCGCGGGAGCAGGCGAAGGTATTTTCTTGCCGCCGGCCGGCAGCACGAGGACGGAGTCGACGCCGGATTTGCCGTCGGAGAAAGTAACCACCACTTTCTCGCTCTCGGTCGCGGGCACGACCAGGCCGCAGTAGTCGGCGGCGATGGGGAGCCGGCGGCCCCCGCGATCCACCAGCACGGCGAGTTCCACGCCGGCGGGGCGCCCGTGATCAAAGAGTTCGGCGAGGGCCGCCTTGACGGTGCGACCGGAGTAAAGCACGTCGTCCACCAAAATGACGGCGGCGCCGTTCACATCATGCGGAATCACCGTGGGCGCGTATTCCTTGGGAATCGGGTGCCGGCCGATATCATCGCGGTGAAATGAAATGTCGATCGTCCCCAGGCCGGGTTGCAGGCCGGCTTTTTTTACCCGATCGGCCAGGCGCCGGGCCAGAATGACGCCCCCGTTGGCGATGCCCAGCAGCAGCAGCCGGTCGGTTTTGCGGTGGCGGGCGACAATGGCGGAAGCAAGGCGATCGATGGCTTGGTCAATCGTTGGTGCGTCGTGCTTCGGAGGGGTGGCCACGAGGCTATCGTATTGTAGGGCGGTGCGGGACTCGTCCAGCGCAAAGGGTAAGCGCGGCCAACCCAAGGGCGCGGATTACTCCGCCTTCGGCAGCCAGCGTGTCAGGCAAGCGCGCAGCTTTTCCGTCCTCACCGGTTTGCCGAGGAAATCATCCATCCCGGCGGCCAGACACGCCTCGCGGTCTTCCGGCCGGACATTGGCGGTCAAGGCGACGATCGGCAGCGGCCGGCCGGCCAGCGCGACGCGGGCCCGGCGCGTGGTTTCAAAGCCGTCGATGCCCGGCAGCTGGCAGTCCATGAAGACGAGATCCCAGCCCCCGGCGGCCAGTTCCCGCAACCCGCCATGGCCGTCGCCGACGACCAGCGATTGCACGCCGAGGCGTTCCAGCATCATCGTGATCACCTTTTGGTTCACGGGATCATCCTCCACCACCAGGATGCGCCCGGTGAACTGCGGCAGTTTGGGCTCGGCCGGCACCGGCGTCGGCGCGACCGGGTGCTCCAGGTCGAGGGAAAAGGAGACCTTGAAGCGGAAGAGCGAGCCGCGGCCGGCGGCGCTTTCCGCCGTGATGCGTCCGCCCATGCGTTGCACCAGTTTTTGCGAGATCGCCAGGCCCAGGCCGGTGCCGCCATAGCGCCGGCTCATCGAGCTGTCGGCCTGGGTGAACGCCTGGAAGAGATTGGCGACGGTTTCCTGGCTCATGCCGATGCCGGAGTCGCGCACGTGGACCGTCAGGTCCAGGTGGGAGCCGGCCTCGACCATGCCCTGGAGGGTCAGCTCGATCTCGCCGCGCTCGGTGAACTTGATGGCGTTGCCCAGCAAGTTGAGGAGGACCTGGCGCAGGCGGGTGGGATCGCCGCGGACCCGGGTGCGGCTGGCGGCATCGGTCTGCATGCTGAGGAGAAGTTTCTTCTCGTGGGCCCGCGCGCGGAGCAGCGAGGCGACTTCCTCCGCCACGGCGGCGGGATGAAAGGGGATCGACTCGAAGTTCAGCGAGCCCGCCTCGATCTTGGACAGATCGAGGATGTCGTTGAGCACATGCAGCAGGGCGTCCGCGGAACTGGCCGCGGTCTCCACCTGTTCACGCTGCCGGGGGTTGAGCGGCGTGGTCTTCAACAGTTCGAGCATGCCGAGCACGCCGTTCATCGGGGTGCGGATCTCGTGGCTCATGGTGGCGAGGAATTCGCTTTTCGCCTGGTTGGCCGACTCGGCGTGCTCCTTGGCCGTGCGCAGCTCGTCCTCGATCTTCCGGCGGCGGGCGTTCTCCTCCGTCAGGCCGCGGTTGAGTTCCTCGGTCATGAGTTTCTTCTGGTTTAACTCGCCGACGAGGTCGGCGTATTCAAAGCCGAGGCGCAGGGAACGGCTGAGCGAGTTGCGGTAGCTGCGCGCCATGACCAGCAGGAAGCCCAGGTAGAGCAGCGCCATGACGCCCATGACCGTTTGCACCGCTTCCGAGCCGAGCATGAAACGCAGGATCAGCGGCAGCAGGGTCGTGATTTGAAAGGCCCAGCACGCGGGCAGGACGGGTGACAGGGAGCGGGTGGCCCCGGCGGTGATCCCGGCCAGCACCAGAATCAGCAGCGAACGGTCCAGGACGCCGAGGATGGGATAGAAGGCCCACGCCGCGTAACCCCAGGCGAGGCCGGTGCACAGCGCCCCGGCGAGAAAACGTTTCTCCCAGCGCGGGAGGGTTTCGCTGCGGTGGGAGCGGTGGAACCAGATGACATTGCCCAGCCGGACCAGGCTCAAAGCGCCCATGATAAACAACCAGCTCCAGGCGTGGATGGGGGCATTGGACCGGACCACAAACCAGGCGAGACCGGCCGCGACCATAAAAGTGATGAGCAGCCCCGGGGGCAGGTCCTTGTTGGCCATGCTGGCCAGTTCCGCCCGGACTTGGGGCACACTCTCCGAATGGGGGGCTGGGACGGCTTGCGGCATGGGATCCAAGTCTGACCTCTCTTATACCCGCGGGCCATGCGGGCGAAAAGCTTTATCCAAGCTGCAGTTAAGGTGTTCGGCCGCAGGACCCGCGGTCATTTTTCCCAAGCAAAAACCCTCCTTGGCAGGAGGGTAAATGGTGGACCTTACTGGACTCGAACCAGTGACCTTTTCGATGTCAACGAAACGCTCTAACCAACTGAGCTAAAGGTCCAAAAATTGGCTCGCTACTAAGCACGACCGCGGGCCGTCCGTGCAAGGAAAATTATTCCCGGCCGGTTTTAACGGATCCGGACGCTGACGACGACCGAATAACCCAGCCGGAGCCGGTCGCCCAAGGAGCTGAGGCTTGCCTGGTCCAGGGTGATCTTCACCGGAACGCGCTGGACCACCTTGTTGAAGTTGCCGCTGGCGTTGTCCGGGGGCAGCAGTGCGAATTGGGCGCCGCTGGCGGGCGAGAGACTGTCGATGTGGCCCTGCAGCACGGTGCCGGGAAAGGCATCGATCGTGATTTCGACCGGCTGGCCGGGCTGGAGCAGGGTGAGCTGGGTTTCCTTGAAGTTGGCGACGATCCATGGGGCGGGCTCGACCAGGGACAGAAGAATTTGTCCGGGCAGCACGTAGTTGCCGGCCTCGACCATCTTGTTGCCGACGCGTCCGGCGGCCGGGGCGGTGATGGTCGCGTAGCTCAGCTTGCGCTCCGCATCGCGCACGGCGGACTCGGTGACGGCCAGCCCGGCGCTGGCCGCGGCGATTTGCGCGTGGGCGGACTTTTGCGCGGCTTGGGCGGAGCCCAGGCTCGATTCCGCGGCGGCGACATTGGCCTGATTGGCCGCCCCGGCGGCTTCGGCCGCGGTGAAGGTGCTGCGGGCGTTGTCCAGATCCGACTGGGCAATCACTCCGCCCTTGCCGAACAGTTGCTCGTCGCGCGTGAGGGTCAGCCGGGCGAGTTCGAGCTGCGCGGTGGTCTGGGCGACCTGGGCGACCGCCTGTTTCACGCGGGCTTCCGCCTCCGTGATCTGGGCGTCGGCTTGGGCGGCGGCGGCGCGGGTCTGGGCTTCCTGTGCTCGCGCCTGCTCCATTGCCGCCCGGCTCTTTTGCAGGGCCAGTTCGAACTCGAGGGGATCCAGCCGCACGAGCACGTCGCCGGCGTTGACCGTCTGGTTGTCGGTCACGAGGACCGCCAGCACCCGGCCTTCCTGCAGCGGACTGACCTGGTGCAGATGGCCCGCGAGGTACGCGTTGTCGGTTTCAACGTAGCGGTACGCGTGGATCGCGAGCCCACCCAGCCACCCGGCGAGGCCGAGAATGACGATCCCGAGCAGCGCGGATTTCCAGGTGAGGGAGCGGGCGGGACGCTTTTTCGGGTGCGCGTGTTCCGATGAATGCTCCGCTTGCGCAGCGGGCTGGGACGAAGCGGCGGGCTTGGTGGACGTGGTGCTCATAAATGGGAATGACGGGAGTGGGTGAAAATCAATGCGCGGCGGCCGCGACGGCCTTGTTCCGGCCCCGGCCCAGCAGCAACAGCAGCGGCAGGGTGAGGAAAAACGCGATGGCGACGTAACGGAAGACATCGGCAAAGGAGAGCAGGGTGGCCTGGCTGTTGATGGTCTGGTCGATCATCATCAGCGCCTGATGCTGGGCGCGGACCGGGTCGGCCGAGTGAAAGATGAACATGAAGTCGTAAAGCTGCAGGTGGGCCGAGAGGGCCGGGCCGAACAGGTGCGCCTGGGTGGCGGGGCTGCCGCCGATCGGCGTGACCTTCTCGACCAGGATCGCGCGGTGGATGGCCTCGCGGTGGGCCAGGGCCGTGGTGATCAGCGCGATGCCGATGCTGCTGCCCATCTGGCGGGTCAGGTTGTAGAAGCCCGCGCCGGCCGCGACATCGCGCTTCGGCAGGTCGCCGAGCGTGGCCAGGCTCAGGGGCAGAAACATCGTGACACTGCCCAGGCCGCGCAGGACGAGCGGCCAGAACAGCGAGCTGGTGCTGGTCGAGGGATTGATGTCGGCCAGCATCATCGCCGTGCTGACCGTCATGAGCGCGCCGCAGGCGATGAGCACGCGGGCATCGACCCGGCCGGACAGCCGGCCCATCACGATCATCATCACGGCCGAGGCCAGGGCGCCGGGCATGAGCAGGAGGCCGCTCTGCGTCGCGGTGAAGTGCAGGTAGTCCTGCACAAAAATGGGCACGGCGAACATCACGCCGTAGAGCCCCATGCCGAGCACCAGCGAGTACGCGCTGCCGGCGGCGAGCGAGCGGTGCCGCAGCACCCGCAGGTCGACGGCGGGATGCTCGATGCTCAGTTCCCGCCAGATGAAAAGGCCGAGGCCCAGGGCGGCGCCGGCCGCCATGGTGAGGATGAAACGCGAGCTGAACCAGTCCTCCTGCTGGCCTTCCTCCAGCATGGTCTGAAAGCAGGCGAGCCCGACGGTGAGCAGCCCGATCCCCGCCCAATCGACCCGGGTGTGGTCGAGCTCGGAGGCCTCGTCGCGCGGCAGGAAGATGATCGTCATCAGCACCGCGAGGATGCCGAAGGGCAGGTTGATGAAGAAAATCCAGCGCCAGCCGAGGGTGTCGGTCAGGTAGCCGCCCAGCACCGGGCCGAGCGCCGGGCCGGCGATTACGCCGATGCCGAACAGGGCCTGGGCCGCGGGCTGTTCGCTCCGGGGGAAGGTCTCGAACAGGATCGACTGGGCCTTGGCGAGGAGACCGCCGCCGCAGAGTCCCTGCAGGACGCGCGCGACGATCAGCAGGCTCAGGCTGTTGGCCAGGCCGCAGAGCACGGAGGCGGCGGTGAAGCCGATGAGGGAGAAGAGCAGGTATTGCTTGCGGCCGAAGCGGTCGCTCAGCCAAGCGGTGAGCGGGATCATCACGACGTTGGCGCAGGCGTAACCGGTGGAGATCCAGCCAACCTCGGCAAGCGTGGCGCCGAGGTTGCCCTGGATGTCGGGCATGGCGACGTTGACAATGCTCGTGTCGATGACCTCGAGGATCGCCCCGAGCGCCGCGGTGATGGCGATCACCCACTTCAGGATGCCGCGGTCGGCGAGCCGGGCGGCGGCGGGCGAGAGGAGGCTCCGGTCGGAGCCGTAGAGGCCTTTCAGCGGCGGGCTCATGGCATCAGGTGGCGGGCACGGCGCCGCGCACAATGAGGTCCACGGCGGTGGCGAGGTAGCTGCCGGCGGAGTACTCGAGCTTCGCGTGGGCGGAGTTGCGGCGGAGCACCCCCATGAAGATCATGGCGCCGAACAGGTCGGCCAGCACCTCCGGGTGGGCGGTGGCGGCCAGCCGGCCGTCGGCCTGCGCGGCCTCCAGCCGGGCCACGAGGGCTTCGCGCGACGGCCGGAAGATGGCCTTGAAGACCTGGCGCTCGTGGTCCGGGTGATGCTGGATCTCGCCGATCATGATCCGGATGAGCGGCAGGTTGTCCTTGATCAACTTCTCGTAGCGGTGGGCATGCTCGGTCAGGTCGCTGCGCAGGTCGGTGTTGGGCCCGGGCGCGGGCTGGCGGGCCGACACCGCCTGGGCGCCGAAGTTTTCGCCCACGACCGCGGTGATGAGACGGTCCTTGGTCTGGAAATGACGGAAGAGCGTGACCTCGTTCACCCCGGCCTCGCGGGCAATCGCGCGGGTCGTCGAGCCGGCGATACCCTCGCGGGCGAAGACGCGGGCGGCGCCCTCCAGCAGGCGCTGGCGGGTGGTGGGCGGCGAGGCGGAGGCGGGAGCTTTCATGCAAGCAACTACTTGCACGCATGGTCCGGCGCGCAAGCCGATTTTCCCGCCCGGCCGCTCGGCCGGGCGGCAAGTGCCTCGGAAACAGCCAAAAGAAAATGACGGCGCCGGCCACACGCCGCTTGAAATCCGCGCCGGTTTTGTGCCCTTATCGGGCCATGCTGCAAACGCTCCGCATCCGCAACCTGGCCCTGCTCGAGGAGGTCGAGCTGGACTTCGAGACCGGGTTCACGGCGGTGACGGGCGAAACCGGCGCGGGCAAGAGCATCCTGCTCGGCGCGCTCTCGCTGCTGGCCGGGGCGCGGGCCGACAAGACCGTCATCCGGCAGGGGGCACCCGCCACGGAGGTCGAGGCGGCGCTGTTTTTCACCGACAGCCGCAAGCTCGACGCGGCGCTGGCCGGGCTCGACCTGCCGCCCTGCGACGACGGCGTCCTTATCCTCAAGCGGAGCCTGCCGCGCGACAAGCCGCCGAAGATTTCAGTGAATGGCAGCATGGCGACCCTCGCGGCGCTGCAGGACCTCGGGGAATACTGGATCGACTTCCATGGCCCGGGCGAGCCGCGCCGGCTGCTCAAGGAGGGCTGCCAGCGGGAATTGCTCGACCTCTTCGCGAAGAACGGGGCTGAACTGGAGAAATACCAACTGCACTACCGGGCCTGGCGCGAACGGGTCGACGAGCGTGCGCGGCTGGCGGGGGCGGAAAAACTTTCGGCCGACCAGATTGAATTTCTGCAGGGGCAGCTCGCGAAGATCGATGACCTCGACCTGACCGAGGAGGCCATCGCCACCCTCGAGCGCGATTTTAACCGGCAGCAAAGCGCGCAGGAGATTATGCAGCTCGCCTCCGGCCTGAGCAACGGGCTCAGCGGCGAGGACGGCCTGCTCGGCCGGCTGGCCATGTTGCTGCGCCAGGCGCGGCAGTTGGAGTCGCTCGACACGGCGAGCAAGCCGCTCGCGGACCGGCTGCTGTCGACTTCGGTGGAGCTTGGCGATCTCGAGGCGGAATTTTCCTCGCTGGCGCAGTCGCTCAACTTCGATCCCGAGCAGGCGGAGCTCCTGCAGTCGAAGATGAACGCCTGGCTGGACCTGAAGCGCAAACACGGCGCCAAGGTCGAGCTGGTCATCGCCGCGCGCGACGAAATGCGCCGGCGGCTGGAGCTGCAGAGCGATGTCGAGGGGTCGCTGGCGAAGCTGGAAAAAGAAATTGCCGAGGCCGTGAAGCTGGCCCGCAAGCTGGCCGCCGAATTGCGTCTCACGCGCGAGAAGGCCGCGCTGCAACTGGCCAAGGCCAGCGGCAAGGTCATCGCGCAACTGGGGTTCAAGAAGGCCGATTTTCGCGTCCAGCTGACGCCGCTGCCTGAATTGGGACCTTACGGTGACTGCGGGGTCGAGTTTCTCTTCTCCCCCAACGTGGGCGAACCCCCGCTGCCGCTGAACCGGATTGCCTCCAGCGGGGAACTCGCGCGCGTGATGCTGGCCCTCAAGGCCGTCTTGGCGGAAATCGACGATGTCCCGCTGCTGGTCTTCGACGAGGTCGATGCGAACGTCGGCGGTGAAATCGGCCGGATCGTCGGCGAAAAGATGGCCGACATCGCGGAAAAGCACCAGGTACTCTGCGTGACCCACCTGCCGCAGGTCGCGGCGCAGGCGCAGAACCACTTTGTCGTCACCAAGGACCAGAGCGGCGAGCGGGCGAGCGTCGCCATCTCCGCCATCCACGGCGAGCGCAAGGCCCGCGTCAGTGAACTCGCCCGGATGCTGGGTGACCGCAGTGCGAAGAGCGCCCTGGCGCATGCCGAGGAGCTGCTGCGCTAGCGGCCGGTCCGGTGTGATTCGGCGGTTGGCACGCGATTAAGCTTTGCCAAAAGCACGGCGGCTGGTCTAACTGCCGGACATGAGCCACCCCATCTCGCGTCGGACTGCGTTGCAGCAACTTGGTCTCGGCACCGCCGTCCTGGCCGGTGTCACGGCCTTACCCCAAACCATGAAAGCCCTCGATCAGAACAGCCCGGCGCCGGCCGGCGGCCGGGTCAAACAGTCGGTCTGCAAGTGGTGCTACCAGTCGGTCCCGCTCGAGGAAATGTGCGTGGCCGCGGTGGGCATGGGCCTGAAGTCGGTCGAGCTGCTCCAGCCCGAGGATTTTCCGACCTTGAAAAAGCACGGGTTGATCTGCGCGATGGTGAGCAACCCCACCGTGCCCTCGGGCGACGTCAAGGTGGGCGGCATCACCAAGGCTTTCAACCGGCTCGAGTATCACGACGCGCTCGTGCCGGCCTACGAAGCGCACCTGCGCGCGACCGCCGAGGCGGGTTACCCCAACTTGATCTGCTTCTCCGGCAACCGGGATGGCATGGCCGACGAGCAGGGGCTGGAAAACTGCGTGAAGGGGTTGAAGCGGATTTTGCCGCTGGCCGAGAAACTGGGCGTGACCGTTTGCATGGAGCTCCTGAACAGCCGCGTGAACCACAAGGACTACATGTGCGACCGGACCCCGTGGGGCGTCGAGCTGTGCCAGCGGCTCGGCTCGGAGCGTTTCAAGCTGCTCTACGATATTTACCACATGCAGATCATGGAGGGCGACGTGATCGCCACGATCCAGGCGAATCACCAGTACTTCGGGCACTACCACACGGGCGGCGTGCCCGGCCGCGCGGAAATCGACGACACGCAGGAGCTCAACTACCCGGCGATCATGCGCGCCATCCTTGCGACCGGCTTCAAGGGCTACGTGGCGCAGGAATTCGTCCCGAAGCGGCCGGACGTGCTGGCGTCGCTGCGCCAGGGTGTGCGGATCTGCGACGTCTGAGCTGGCCGGGTCGTCGTTTCCTCCGGTGTATGGGCGCAGTCTGGCCCGTTCGACGTGCTCAGGGCCCAGAGCATGTCGAGGGGCTGCGCCCAGGTGCGCAGCATCACGTTCCAAAGGCGCAGCAAGTCTGCGCCCCTACAAGTTTAAGCCGAATCCAACTGACCGGGATGCAGGAATGCGGACTGCCATTCTCCTTGATTGCAGAACCAGACCGGCTGGCTTTATTTTCTGTCCCGATGAAATCCTACCCCCGTCTGATCGTGCTGCTCGGCCTGAGTTCCGCCATTCTCTCGGCCGCGCCCCTGCGCGTCCTTTATTTTACCAAGTCGGCGGGCTACGAGCACAGCGTCGTCAAGCATGTCGACGGCAAGCCCAGCTACTCGGAAAATGTCCTGAGTGCGCTGGCCGCCAAAAACGACCTGGCCTTCACCTTCAGCAAGGATGGCAGCCTTTTCACGCCGGCTTATCTCGCCCAGTTTGACGTCTTCATGTTCTACACCACCGGCGACCTGCTGAGTGTCGGCACCGACGGCCAGCCGGCCATGACCGCCGCGGGCAAGCAGGCGCTGTTTGATGCGATTGCGGGCGGCAAGGGCTTTGTCGGGCTGCACGCGGCCAGCGATACCTTCCACACCGGGGAGAGCGGTGGCGGCAACAATCCCATCGCGAGCGACCGCTATAAGAATCACGGCGCCGCGGCCGACCCCTATCTCAAGATGCTGGGTGGCGAGTTTCTGAAGCACAACGCCCAGCAGGTGGCGAAGGCGCGGGTCATTGATCCGGCGTTTCCCGGGTTTGCCGGCGCCGGGGACGTGATCGAGGTCACCGAGGAGTGGTATTCGCTCAAGGAGTTCGCCCCCGACCTGCATGTTCTGCTGCTGATGGACACGACCGGCATGCAGGGCCCGGACTATGCCCGGCCGTCCTATCCGCTAGCCTGGGCGCATCCCTTTGGCCACGGCCGGGTGTGGTTCAATGCCATGGGGCACCGCGAGGACGTGTGGGATAACCCCAAGTTCCAGGCGATCCTCGTGGGCGGCATCGAGTGGGCCGGCGGCCGCAAATCCGCGGATGTGAAGCCCAACCGCCAGGCCGTCGCGCCCGGCGCCGACACGCTCCCGGAGTTCAAGCCGTAAGGTTTAACCCCGGCCGGCGCGCCGCGGTTTTTGCGCGCCTGCCCGGGCCTGTTCGGTCACCGGACCGCCCCGCCTGATCCTCGCGCGCGGGTCTTCCGCCATTGCCGAGGGATCGGGGGATTGCATTCAATGGACGAATTGTTACGTCCACCCCCACCTGTGCACCCGCCTGTCCACACTTTCGAGCTGACCGAACGCAAGACTTCGCAGGTCCGGGAATACGTGGAGGTGTTTGTGGTGGTTTGTGCCGTGACAGTCGCGGCGCTGTATGTCGCCCCGACCAGCCACCTCCCGTTCGGCATCGTCTACTTGATCGCGGTGGTCACGCTGAGCATGCGGGTCGGCCTGGGGCCGGTGATTTTCGCCGGCCTGTTCAGCGCCCTGATGTGGGATCTCTTTGTGATTCCACCCGTCGGTTCGCTGGCGATCACCAGCTTCGAGGACGTCATGATGCTGGGCACCTACGTGATCGTGGCGCTGGTGACCGGACGGTCCAATGCCCGGGTGCGCCAGCAGGAACGCACCGAGCGGATCCGGGAGCAACGGGCCTCGGCGCTGCTGCAACTGGCCCGCGCCCTGGCGGAGGCCAAGACTTTCGAGGAGGCGATTACGATCGCCCTCCGCCAGTCGGACCAGCTGTTCAAGGGTCGCTCCGCGCTGTTGCTCGTCTCGGCGGAGGGCCAGTTGCGGCCGCACGGCGGGGCGGTCGAGCTGTACCACGATGAGGAGCGGGCGGCGGGCGAGTGGGCGTGGAAGCAGGGGGTCAAGGCCGGGCGTTTCACGCCGCACCTGCCGCGGGTGACGGGCCACTATCTGCCGCTGCTGCGCGCCCGGAGCGTCGTCGGCGTGCTCGCGATTTACCTGCCGGCCGGGGCCGTGGCGAACCTGCCCGCGCTGCAGGATCTCCTCGATGGACTGGCGGCACAGGTCGCGATGCAGATCGAGCGGGAACAGCTGCGGGTCATCACCGAGCGGGAGAAACTCCTGGCCGAGTCCGAGAAACTGCACCGGACCCTCCTCGACAGTGTTTCCCATGAATTGCGGACCCCGCTGGCGGTTTTGAGCGCGGCCACCGCCAAGCTGGGCGCACCGAAGGAAGCGAACCGGGTCGAACTCGCCCTCGAGATCAGCACCGCGACCAACCGGTTGAACCGGCTCGTCGCCAATCTGCTGAACCTGAACCGGCTGGAATCGGGCACCCTGAAACCCCGGATGGACTGGTGCAACCTGCGGGACCTGATCAATGACGCACTGCGCAACACGGCGGAGGTGCTCAAGGATCATCCCGTGACCGTGACCATTCCTCCCGGCATGTTGCTCATGCAGGCTGATCCCGCGCTGCTGGAGCAAGCCATCACGAATCTGCTGCACAACGCCGCGTTTCACACCCCGGGCGGGACGCCGGTCCGGATCGAGGGCGGCATCAGGCGCGGTCCCGAGCCGGCGATCTATATTTCCATCAGTGACGAGGGACCGGGCCTGGCGGCTGAGTTGAAGGATGCGCTCTTCGTCAAATTCCAGCGCGGCCGGCAGGCGCTGCCCGGCGGCCTGGGCCTGGGTCTGTCCATCGTGCGAGGCTTTGTCACCGCCCAGGGCGGGGAAGTGGTCGCCGGCGACAATCCGGGTGGCGGGGCCGTCTTTTCCATTTACCTGCCGTATCATACGCCCGAAACTGTGCCGGAAGAATGACCTCCCCGGAAAAAACGAGCATCCTCGTCATTGATGACGAAATCCAGATTCGCCGGCTGCTCTCCAACACCCTGGTCGAGGCGGGCTACACCGCCCTCGTGGCCGCCACGGGCACTCTCGGGCTGAAGGAGGCGGCGTATCGTCATCCTGACGCCATCATCCTCGACCTGGGCTTGCCCGATCTATCCGGCATGGAGGTGCTCAAGCAGCTCAGGGAATGGAGCAAGACCCCGGTGTTGATCCTGTCCGTGCATGGGGAGGAAGACCGCAAGGTCGAGGCGCTCGATGCGGGCGCCGAGGACTATCTGACCAAGCCCTTCGGGGAAAGCGAACTGCTCGCCCGGATTCGCGTGCTGCTCCGCCGGCCGAAGCCGGCGGATGAAGCCGCCACCGCCCGCTACGGGAACATCGAGGTGGATTCACTGCATCGCACCGTCTCGCTCAAGGGGGTTCAGGTCAAACTCACCGGCAAGGAGTACTCCCTGCTCCGGCTCTTCATCCAGCATCGGGGCAAGGTGCTGACGCACCGCCAGATTCTGAGCGAGATCTGGGGAGCCGACGCCAAGCTGCAGACGCATTATCTCCATGTCTATGTGCGCAGGCTCCGGGAAAAGCTGGAGGAGGATCCCGACGAGCCGGTTTATTTTCGAACGGAATCTGGCATCGGGTACCGTTTCGTCGGCTGATTCGTCCCGACTGGGTCGCGGTCTCCCGTCTATTCCGGGTGGGCCAATGGGCTAAACTAAAGCTCAACGTAATCTAAACGCTTGGTTAGATCGAAAAGTGGTCTGCGCGATGGATATGGCTGACCACGCTCCATTCTGGCAGCCGGACTGATCTGGCTTGGGACGATTTTAGGCTGTGGAGGCGGGTGGTTGGCTTCGCCAAATAGCAGTAGGAAATCACTTTTTGTGTCTGGTAGGCGGATTTTTGATCCTTTGGACGGCAATCTTCGTGAGCCTGGCAACCGCGAGCGCAGCCGAACTCACCGGCGAGGGCAGTGATCACCTAATAGCATTAAGCCCCGCGGTTTTGATGTCATATTGATAAAAAATATAGAAAACATAACGAAAAATTAAGGTCGTGGTATGCGAGGTGCTAAACGGGGACTGATGCTTCACTGCCGTTCAGTCCCCGGCGGGCGAAGCGCTCAAGATGCACGCCCAAAGTCTAAAGCTGGTCTCAAAGCAAACGAAGCGCCCGTGGTTGGCCTGGCACTGCCCGGTGCCGAGGCCGGCGAATTGTCCGGACTCCCGCGATGTCGGGAAGCAGTCAAATTTTGATCAGTCGGAGTGATCGAGTCCCAACAACCCAAACCCACACACTACAAAATCAAGGAGCACCGGATGAAAAAATTCAGTCTAACCAACTTCGTCACCAAGATGCGTGACCCTCAGCAGCGTAAGTATTTTTACGCGCTTTTCGGCGGCAAACTCATCGGGGTGGGCATGTGTTTCCTGATCATGTTCGCGGTTTCATTGTACCTGGGACGTCCGGCCAACGCCCACGCCCAGACGGCGCCGGCGGCCACCGAGACTGCGCCCAAGACCGATGCCGCCCCGGCGGCCGCGACGCCTGCGGCCCCGGCGGCCGCCCCGGCCGCTGATGCGACGCCCCCGCCCAACCCGGCGTACGTCAATCCGATCAACACCATGTGGGTGCTGGTCACCGCGTTTCTCGTCTTCTTCATGCAGGCGGGCTTCATGTTCCTCGAAGCCGGCTTCGCACGGGAGCGGGAAACCATCAACGTGCTGCTCGAGGGCATCGTGGACACCTGCCTGTGCGGTATTCTTTTCTACGCCTGGGGCTTTGCCTGGATGTTCGGCCACGGCAACGGCTACATCGGCTGGGGCGACGGCGCCGGCCACAGCTGGTACTTCCTGCAGAACCTGCCCGACACCTATGAATCGACCGGCGTCGCGACGCTGGCCTTCTTCCTCTTCCAATTCGCCTTCGCCGACACCTGCTCGACGATCACGTCGGGCGCGATGCTCGGGCGCACCGGTTTCTGGGGCGATCTTTGGTACAGCATCGGGGTGAGCGGTATCCTCTATCCGATCTTCGGCCACTGGGCCTGGGGTCCGGACGGCTGGCTCAACGCCATCCCGTTCTGGAAGGCCGCGCCGTTCCATGACTTCGCCGGCTCGACGGTGGTGCACACCATCGGTGGCATGATCGCCCTTGCGGGTGCGATTGTGCTCGGGCCGCGGTTGGGTCGCAAATTCAAGCGCGATGGCGGCGGACCCATGCCTTACCACAACATGACCATCGCCTCGGTCGGTGCCGTCATCCTGTGGTTCGGCTGGTACGGCTTCAATCCGGGCAGCACGCTCTCCGCCATGGACACCGCCGGCATCGCCCGCGTCGCCGCCAATACCACGCTCGCCGCCTGCTCCGGCGGTCTGGCCGCCCTGTTCTTTGTTTATCCCCGCTTCAAGAAGTGGGACTGCGGCGCAACGGTCAACGGCCTGCTGGCCGGCCTCGTTGCCATTACCTGCCCCTGCTACTGGGTGTCGCCGTTGGGCGCCATCATCCTCGGTGCGGTAGCCGGCGTGCTCGTCATTCTGGCGACCGATCTGCTGGAGTACCTGCGCATTGATGATCCTTGCGGCGCGTGGCCCGTCCACGGCGCCTGCGGCATCTGGGGCACCCTGAGCCTGGGGCTCTTTGCCACGGGCCAGTTCGGTGCCCCGACTCCCACGGGCGCGGACAATTCCGCGGGCGCGGTCGTCAAGGGCCTGTTCTACGGCGGCGGCACCGACCAACTGGTCGCCCAGGTCATTGGCAACGCGGCCATCGGGCTCGCGGTTTTTGCCGCGGCGATGATCCTGATGTATGCCGTCAAGGCCACGGGCACCCTCCGGGTTTCCGCGCAAATCGAGGAGGAAGGCCTCGACCTCCATGAACATGGCGGTACCGCGTATCCCGATACCAAGACATCCTCGCATTGAGATCATGCCGGCGGGTCGCCCCGGACTTGATGTGCCGGGGCCTCCCTTTCCGCCGGACCTGCCCGACAAAATTCCCGGCCGGTCCGCAAATTTGAGTACACCTCCGTGGTGTCTCGTGTGTGAGTAGACAGAACCACCGGCTTCCTCTCCTAGACCAAGAGGAAGCCGGTTTTCGTTTTTAGAGACGGGCTCGCAAGGTTGGGATCAACCTGGATCGGACCATTGATGGCCGCAGGTTTAATGGCAGCGCCTGCGGCAGGTTCCCACCGCCCGATCCCGATTCAGGTCGTCCGGAAGCTCCGCCACTTCGTCAGCGGGACTTGCGTGAGGGCGATGAGCGCCAGCTGGCTGGCCACAAACGCAATGAGCCAGTAAAAGGCGGCGTCCATGAAGCCGTAGGAGTGCAGGCCGACACCGAGCATGTTGACGCCGAACCAGCTCCAGCTCGTCACGATGTTGCCGAAGATCGCGAGGGCCATGAGGCCGCGCTGTCGGACGAGGCCGCCCCAGCGGCAGTGCAGGATGATGGCGTTCCAGATGACAATGATGAGCGCACCGTTTTCCTTCGGGTCCCAGCCCCAGAACCGGCCCCACGACTGGTCGGCCCAGATGCCGCCGAGCACGGTGCCGATCAGGCTGAACAGCGTGGCGAAGCAGACGATGCCGTAGACCATGCGCGCGAGGGTGTCGGCGGTCGCCTGGTCCAGTGACCTGGTCAGCGTGCCGCGGACCACGTAGATGATGGCAAGGAAACCGGCGAGGAAGGTCGCGGCGTAGCCGGTGGTCACGACCACGACGTGCGTCGCCAGCCAGAAGTTGGAATCAAGCACGGCCCGCATCATCTCGAGCGTGTCCCCACTGAGTGAGAGGTGGTGGGCAATCAGCAGCGTCGCAAAACCGATCATGCCGCCGGCCACGGAACCGATGGCATTTTTGTAGATTGCCTCGAGGATCAGGCACAGGCCAACGGAGCCCCAGCCGACGAAGAGCGCCGATGAGTAGAGGTTCGTGACCGGCGGCCGGCCCTCGAGCCACATGCGCGTGAGGATGCCGGCGGTGGCGAGCAGGAACGCGAGCAGCATGAGGTGGAATGCACCCCGGCTGAGTTCCGCGGGCCACTTGAGCCAGGAGAAGATGGCGAGCAGGAACGCGCCGGCGTAGAGCGTCATGCTGGTGTAGAACGGCTCGGCGGCATTGAAGCGCGTCTCGAGGTCGCTCTTGCGCAGCTGGTCGGCGAAGCGCTTGCCGAGCTGTTCGCGGTAGAGGCGGACAATCTCGTTGAACTCGGCGGGCTGGTGGTCGTGCCACGCCCGGCCAAGGGCGGCGTAGGCCATGACGTTGGGATTCACGCTGCCGTTCTGGAAAGTCTCGAGCAGCGCGTGGCCGGTGGTGATCCAGTTGGTTGGATTGGAGTCATCGGCGGCGGGCGGAATCGCCAGCAGGTAGCCCATCTTGTCCATGAAATCGTAGCGTTCCGCCATCGCCATCATGGCCTTGAAGGCCTCCTCGCTGTGCGCCTCGCCCTTCTGGCGGGCGCGCACCGCCTCGGTGCCGGCCGGCAGCGCCTTTTGGAATTGCACGAGTTCGCCCAGGAAATCGGGGCTGTCCGGGGCCTGCACGCTGTGCTTGAGGCGCTGGTAGAGCAGGACCGTGTCGCGCAGGCGGATGACCTGTTTCTGAAAGGGCGTGCGGGCCTGTTCCTCGACGGGCTCCGCGAGCTGGGCCTGCCGGTCGAGCTCGGCCAGCTTGGGTTCGAGTTGCTTGAAGGAGAAGCGCGAGCGGGTGGAAGGCAGGAAGCCGACCACGGCCATCGTGCGCTGCACGGCGTTGTCGTAGGCGATCCTCGTCTCGGTTTCACCGAGGCCCATGAGCGACAGGACTTCCGGCGACTCGATGCGGAACGTCGGGTAGGCATCCGTCTTCGCCGGGTTGAAGAGCACGTCGGCCAGCCACGCCGTGGGGGACGCGGCCAGGGGCGCGCTGTTGACGGGATCACTGACCCGCTGGCGACCCTGCATGACGAGCAGGGAATTCCGGGCGACGGTGTCGAGCGGCTTGATCCGGCCGTTGACCAGCACCGGCAAACGGCCGAAGCCCGCGAGGTCGAAGTCCGCCGGCGCAGTGGCCGGAGCGCGCAAGGTCGACGCGATGTAAGCCGCACCAAGTAACAGGAGCAAAAGGGGGATCAGGCGTTTCATTTTTTAACCACGAAGGACACGAAGAGCACGAAGGTTAGAGAACGAATCTCTTGAGGCCGTTCTTAAGCAGCGGGACATTAAAGTTAATGAGGAGCCCCAAGGTATGGCCGGTGAGCTTTAGATAAGTCAGCAATTGGGCGTCATGGATTGGCAAAAGACATTCCACGCTCTTGATTTCGACCACCACCCGGTCTTCGACGACCAGATCGAGCCTGAAGCCACAGTCTAGCTTGACGGCCTTGTAGGTTACCGGCACCGGCAATTGAGCCTGAATCTTCAGCCCATTTGAAATGAGCTCATACGCCAAGGCCTGTTCATAGACGCTTTCCAGCAGGCCAGGACCAAGGGTGCGGTGCACCTCAATCGCACAGCCCAGGATTTGTTTCGAGAGGGGATCAAATTCCATCTTCGTGTCCTTCGTGAACTTCGTGGTTAAACCGCCTTGGCTGCCCGCTTGCGGATGAAGCCGGTGAGGTGGAGGCCGAATTGAATCACCAGGCCAAGGCCCATCATCAGGCACGACACGTAAGGCAGCAGCCAGCTCGGGTTGCGCACGACCTGCAGGATGGTGTTGTGGTCGTTGCTGGGGTCGAAGCTGGCCTGGTAGAAGGTGAGCCCGGCGTAGCGCAGCGGATTGTTCATGTAGATGAGCACCTCGCGGTCCTCGTGCGCGTCGGGCGTCTGCAGGCGGATGCGGCTGGCGAAATTTTTCGGGATGTCCGTGCCGGCGTATTTCTCGTGCGTGAAATTGATCAGCGTCATCGAGAACGGGTGGTAATAGCGCTTGAAGCGCAGGGCGATTTCCCAGGTCCGGCCCTGGTAGGTGAAGCCCTGCGGCATCCCGAGCAGCGGTGAGACCAGCCAAGTCCCGAGCGAACCCTCCGGGCCGACGAGCTCGACGTTCGCGGCCGGGGCGTTGCGCTCGTCCTGCTTGTAGGTGAGGGGGATCGGGATGAGGGCGACGCGCGGGCCGATCCCGTTGTTCGCCATCGCCGGCGCGGCATTGGGCAGCTGCTCGCGCAGCTGGATGATCGCGTTCGGGTAATAATCGCGGAGGCGGAGCTGGAACGGCAGCTTGGGGTGCTGGATCAGGCCGCCCTCGGCCACGACGGCCTCGGGAATGGCGACGACCTCGTTGAACTTCGGGTCGGTGGTGTCCAGGACGACGAGCTCGTCCTGCCGGTAGCTTTCCGAGTAGTTTTTGCTTTCACCGGCATCAAGCCGCATCTGGCTTTCCTGTTGCAGCAGGCCGGAGAGAAGTTCGCCGACCAGCAGGAGGATGAGGCCGGTGTGGGTCAGCAGAATACCCGCCTTGCGCCCCTCGAGCTTGAAACGGTAGACGTGCGCGGCCACGAGGTTGATGAGCAGGAGGCCGCCGAGGAAGTAGCCGCCCGGAAACACCGGCACGGGGATCGCGGTGCCCGGGATTTTCTCGAGCACGAAGAAGGAGTGGAAGAATTTCTCCTGCACGCCCCAGATGCCAAGGTTCACCTGGGCGACCGTGGCCCAGAAGACCAGGATCAGCGACAGTCCGAGCAGCCCGACGGTCAGCCGGAGGGAGACGAAAAAGTCGCGGAACTGGCGCAGCAGCGGGGGCATGTTCAGCGGGCTGCCCTGACCGTGTGCAGGAATTCGAGGAACGCCGGCTTTTCGCGGGCGACGAGGGCGTCGGGTCCCATCAACTTGAAAAACCAGGTGTTGCTCCCGTGCGGCACGAGCGCGCCGAGGATCCGCGTGGGGGCACCGTTGGCCGTGCCGGAATAATCCACCACGTCGAAGTGCAGGTCGCCGGCGTCCAGGTGTTCCAGGCTGGCGGCGAGTTCGTTTTCGGCGAGGGCAGACAGCGCCAGCTGGCCGCGCCAGCGGTTGAGATTGGCGAGCAGGCCGCCGGTTGAGCCGGGGAAGGCGGTGATGGAGAGGTCGGCGACAGCCCCGTTGTCACCCTTGACGGAGAAACTCCCCTTGCGCATGGCCGAAGCGGCCTTGGCGGTCCAATGTGCCGGCGCGGTCCAGACCAGATCGGCGCCCGCGGCGGTTGGCACGGTGGCATTGGCCATGGCATCAGGTGCAGGGGTGCCGTCGGTTGGCGGATGATTGGCGGGCAGATCGTTCCCTCCAGCCAAGCCGGCCGGGGCTTCCGGCGCGGCGGGGAGCGGATCCTTGGGCGCGCGGTAGGCCGTGATTTCGCGATCCTTGCATGCGCTCAGGATGAGCAGTGACGCGGCGGCGAGGGCGGTCAGGCGTGGAGGCATGTCAGGCATTTACTTTAGCAATCCCCGTCCGACCGCAACCCAAACCCGAACGTATGAGTCCGACCGCAGCTGGTGATTAGGCGGTCCTGCTTGGGGGTGTACGCTGATCAGCCCCGGCGAAACGATCGCGTAGGTTGTTTCAGGGTGGGGCGCAGCGAGTCAGCGCCCCGACGGGCGGGGACGGCATGGCCCCGGCATATTTTGTCCGGCGCTGTGCTTGTTAAGTTGAGATTTTAGCTGCCAAACGCCGCGCAGCCCGTAGGCATTTCGCATGCAGATAACTCCGCTCGGCGACGCCGCCCTGGTGCTGGAACTCGGTGACAACATCGATGAATCCACCCATCGCCGCGTGCAGACCGCCTGGCGGTCGCTGGCGGCGGCACCGCTCCCCGGCGTGTCGGAACTCGTGCCGGCGTACACCACGGTCACGGTCTTTTATGATCCCTGGCTGGCGGTCCAGGCCGGCGCGCCGGAGTCGGGAATCGCCGACTGGCTGACCGGCGTGGTCCGCGACCGCCTGAAAAATCCGCCGAAGATGGAGAAGGCCCGGGCGCGCACCGTGGAAATCCCCGTCTGCTACGGCGGCGATTTCGGTCCCGACCTCGGGCTCGTGGCGAAACAAGCGAAGCTGGCGCCGGAGGAGGTCATCAAGCGGCACGCCAAGGCCGCGTATCTCGTTTACCTGATCGGCTTCGCCCCCGGGTTTCCCTATCTCGGCGGACTGCCCAAGGAGCTTGCGACGCCGCGCCACGCGAGACCGCGGATGGTCGTGCCCCCCGGGTCGGTCGGCATCGCCGGCAACCAGACGGGCATCTATCCGCTCTCGACTCCCGGCGGATGGAATCTCATCGGCCGCACCCCGCTGCGTCTTTTCCAGCCGGCGGAGGATCCGCCCGCGCTGCTACGGGCCGGTGACCAGGTGAAGTTCCGGGCCATCACCGCCGAGGAGTTTGCCCGGCTGGAGGCGGCCCGATGATCAGGGTGGTGAAACCCGGTTTGCTGACGACGGTGCAGGACCTGGGCCGGCCCGGTTACCAGCAGTATGGCATCGTGGTCGGCGGCGCACTGGACGCGTTCGCCGCGCGCACGGCCAACCTGATACTGGGCAACGAGGACAATGCGGCCGTGATCGAGATGGCCCAGACCGGCCCGGACCTGACCTTTGCGGAGGACACCCTCGTGGCGTGGTGCGGCGCGGACTTCGATGCGCAGCTCGGCGGCCAGCCGCTGCCCCGCGATCGCGCGGTGCGCGTCGCAGCGGGTGAGACCGTCAGTTTTGGTTTTCCACGGAGCGGATTGCGCGCGTGGCTGGCGGTGGCGGGTGGGGTGGAGGTCCCGCTCGTGCTGGGCAGCCGGAGCACCTACCGGCGCGCGGGCATCGGCGGGCACCAAGGCCGGCCGCTGGTGGCTGGTGATGAATTGAAAGTTGGCCAGCCATCCGGCCGGGCGATAACGCTGCTCGGTTCGCTGGGAGCGGCGGCGCGGCGCGCCGCCGGCTGGACCGTCCGGCCGGAGACCCTTGGCCGCCAAGCCGCGCTGGGCACGGTGCGGGCGATGCGCGGACCCGAGTGGGCGTGGTTTACCCGGGAGGCGCAGCAGGCGTTTTTTTCCGCCGAATGGGAGGCGACCAAGGAGGCCGACCGGATGGGCGTCAGGCTGCAGGGTCCGGTGCTGGCGCTCCTCAAGCCCCGCGAGATGATCTCTTCGGCGGTGAACACCGGGGTGGTGCAGGTGCCGGCCGCCGGCCAGCCGATCGTGCTGTTGCCCAGCCGCCAGTCGGTCGGAGGCTATCCGCGGATTGCCGCGTTGGCTGCGGCGGATCTCGGGCGCATCACGCAGCTGCGGCCGGGCGACAGGGTGCGGTTCCAGGAAATCACGCTGCCGGTGGCGCATGAGCTTTGGCTGGCCCGCGAGCGCGACATCAGCCGCATTCGCCTGGGTCTGGCCCGGCAGGCCGGTTGATTGCCCATGCCACGGATCGACCTGAACTGTGATCTCGGGGAGGGCGCCGGCCAGGATGGCGAGCTCATGCCGTTGATCACCTCGGCCAACATTGCGTGCGGCGCCCATGCCGGGGATGCGGACACGATGCGGGCGACGGTTGAGCTGGCGTTGCGGTACAAGGTGGCGGTCGGCGCTCATCCGAGCCTGCCGGACCGCGAGAATTTCGGCCGGATCGAGACCCCCGTCGGGCCGGAGGAGGTGCGCCTGCTCGTCCTCAGCCAGACCCGCCTGCTGCAGATCATCGCCCGCCAGTCCGGGGCGGCCGTGACGCATGTGAAGCCGCATGGCGCGCTCTACAACATGGCGGCGCGTGACGCGGAGATTGCCGGCGCGGTCGCGCGGGCCGTGCACGAGGCTGATCCCCAGTTGGTGTTGTTCGGACTGGCCGGGAGCCAGCTGATCGCGGCGGGCAAGGCCGCCGGGTTGCGGGTGGCCGGGGAGATTTTCGCCGACCGCGCCTACCTGGCGGATGGTTCGTTGCAGCCGCGCAACCAGCCCGGTGCGATGATTGCGGATGCCCGGGTCGCGGTCGCGCAGGTTTTGCGCCTCGCGCGGGAAGGCGCGGATACCGTCTGCCTGCATGGCGACGGCCCGCAGGCGGTCTTCTTCGCCCGCAAGCTGCGGGAGGCCCTGGCCGCGGCGCGCGTGGAAATCAAGCCTTTCGGTCCATGATCAAGCTCATCGGCATCGTGGTGGTCGCACTCGGGTTCGCCCTGCGGTTCAACACCCTGCTGGTCGTGATGGCGGCGGGTATTGCCACCGGGTTGGTGGCGGGGATGTCGTTCGACGAAATCATGGGACTGTTCGGGAAATATTTCATTGAGAACCGCTACATCACACTGACCGTGGTCATCATGCTGCCGGTGGTCGGGTTGCTCGAGCGCCACGGTTTGCGCGAGCGGGCAGAGGCACTCATCAAGCGGGCCAGGGCGGCCACGGCGGGAAAGGTGCTCATTGTCTACACGGCGGTGCGGCAGCTCTCGGTCGCCTTCGGCGTGAACATTGGCGGTCATGCCGCGATGGTGCGCCCGCTCGTTTCGCCCATGGCGGAGGGCGCGGCCCGGGCCCGCCATGGCGCGCTGCCGGAGAAAACCATCGAGGCCATTCGCGCGCACGCGGCCGCGGCGGAAAACACGGGGAATTTTTTCGGGGAAGACACGGTGTTTGCCGTCGGCGCGGTTTACCTCGTCAAGGGCGTGCTCGAGGCGCAGGGCCTCAAGGTCAGCGTGTGGGTCTTGTCCTTCTGGGGCATCCCGACGGCCGTGGTGGCGTTCGGGCTCCTGGCGTGGCGGGCGCGCGTGCTCGACCGCCGCATCGCGCGCGAGGCGGCCGCGAAATCCGGGCCGGAGGGCAGCCCGTGAAACTGCTGACCTTGGATCTTTTTTATGTGATCGCCGGCGTATTCCTGCTGCTGGTGGCCGGGCGGATTGCGTTCGACCCAACCCACCCGAAGCGCTGGGGCTCGGCGTTGTTCTGGGGGGTGTTGGCGATTACCTTCATTTTCGGAAAATCTCTTCCCCAGGTGGCGGTTGGCTACCTGGTGGTGCTCATGGTGGCGATGGCGGCGGCAAAACAAATGGGCCCATCGCGCGCCGCCGGGAGCACGGCCGGGGAACGGTCGGCTGCGGCGGAAAGACTGAAGAACTGGATTTTCCTGCCGGCGCTGCTCATTCCCGCCACGGCCGTGGCCGGCACCCTGGTGCTGGGCAAACTGCATGTCGGGGATTGGTGGCTCATGGATTCGGCCAACCTGACGGTGACATCGGTCTGTCTCGGGGCGCTCATCGCCGTGGGGGCGGGCTTGCGGTTGACGAAGGCGCGGCTCGCTGCGCCCGTCAGCGAAGGCGGCCGGTTGGTGGAGGCGGTCGGCTGGGCGCTCATTTTGCCGCAATTGCTCGCGGCGCTCGGGGGCATTTTTGCCCAGGCGGGCGTCGGGCCGGTCGTGGCCGGTCTCGCGGCGCAGGCGTTGCCGACGCAGGACCCCTTCGTGGCCGTGGTCGCCTATTGTGCGGGCATGGTGTTGTTCACCATTTGCATGGGCAATGCCTTCGCCGCGTTTCCGGTGATCACGCTCGGCATCGGGCTGCCGTTTGTCGTCCAGTTGCATCATGGCAACCCGGCGATCATGGCGGCCATCGGCATGCTGTCGGGTTATTGCGGCACGCTGCTGACGCCGATGGCGGCCAACTTCAACCTCGTGCCGGCGATGCTGCTGGAATTGAAGGACAAGAATGCCGTCATCAAGGCGCAGTCACCGATTGCACTGGGGATCCTGGCGTTCAATATCGGGCTCATGTATTTCTGTGTGTACCGGTTTTAGTCCGCGGCTTAAAAATGAAAACCATCCTGCTCACCGGCTTTGAACCCTTTGGCGGCGAGAGCTTGAATCCCGCCGAGGAAATCTCCCGGCAGTTGCACGGCACGGTGATCGCGCGGCACCAGATCATCGGCGGACTGCTGCCCTGTGTGTTCGGCGCGGCGATCAAGGAGCTGAAGCATCTGATCCAGCTGCACGAGCCGGTGCTGATTGTCGGCCTCGGGCAGGCCGGCGGGCGGGCGGAGATCACGCCGGAGCGCGTCGCGTTGAATGTGGATGACGCGCGCATCGCGGACAACGCCGGCCAGCAGCCGGTGGACCGGCCGGTGGTGAAGGACGGGCCCGCCGCCTACTGGTCCACGCTGCCGATCAAGGCCATCGTGCAGGCGCTGCGGAAGCGCGGTATTCCCGCGTCAGTCTCGCAGACCGCCGGCACCTTTGTGTGCAATCACGCGTTCTACGGCCTGATGCACGAGCTGCGCGGGCAGGAAAAAATCCGCGGCGGATTCATCCATGTGCCCTTTCTGCCCGAGCAGACCGCACTCCATGCCGGCCCCGGCCAGGCGAGCGAACCGAGTCTGCCGCTGGCCACGATGACGGAGGCGATCGTGACGGCGATCGAGGTTTCGCTCCAGCGGCGCCGCGATGTGCGCCGGCCGGGTGGGGCGGTGAGCTGAGGTTGGCGCTCGCCGCCGCGCCGTTTCTTTAATGTAGCAGCGGTCGTAAGACCGCTGGCCAGCCGTCTCACGACGGTTGCTACATCGCCGGACCCACCGGCTCAGTTGTTGAACCGGAACAGTGCGACGTCGCCGTCGTGGAAGACGTATTCCTTGCCCTCGAGCCGGTATTTGCCGGCTTCGCGCGCGGCGGCCACACTGCCGAGGCGCGTGAGGTCCGCGTAGGAAACAATCTCGGCCTTGATGAAGCCCGCTTCGAAATCGGTGTGGATGACGCCGGCGGCCTGCGGGGCCTTCCAGCCCTTCTTGATGGTCCAGCAGCGAACCTCTTTCTCGCCGGCGGTGAAGTAGGTCATCAGGCCGAGGAGATCGTAGGTGCCCTTGATCAGCGAGGATACGCCGGAGTCGTCGACGCCGAGATCCTTGAGGAACGCCTTGGCCTCCTCGGGCGGCAGGTCGATGAGTTCGGACTCGATGCGCGCGCTGATCGGCACGTAGGCGGCGTCATGGTGTGTGCGGACATATTCCGCGACCTTCATGACAAAGGGATTTTGCTCGGCGGTCGCGAGGTCGGACTCGGCAACGTTGCAGGCGAAGAGCACGGGTTTGGCCGTGAGCAACTGGAACAGCTTCATCATCGCGACTTCATCCGGCGTGGAGGCGAGGGTGTTGGCCGTCTTGCCGGAGTTGAGGTGGGGCTCGAGTTTGTGGAGGAGCGCCAATTCCAGGATCGCTTCCTTGTCGCCGGCCTTGGCGTTTTTCTGCGTCTTGCTCATGCGCTTCGCCACGGCGTCGAGGTCGGCGAGCACGAGTTCGGTCGTGATGACCTCGATGTCACGGACGGGATCGACACTGCCCATCGTGTGGATGATGTCGGGGTCCTCGAAGCAGCGGACGACCTGCACGATGGCGTCGACCTCGCGGATGGTGGCGAGGAACTGGTTGCCCAGGCCCTCGCCCTTGCTGGCGCCGGCGACGAGGCCGGCGATGTCGACAAACTCGATGGCGGCCGGGACGACGACGTTGGTCTTCGCAATGGCCTTCAACACGTAAGCCCGTTCGTCGGGCACGATTACCACCCCCACATTCGGGTCGATGGTACAGAAGGGATAGTTCGCCGCCTCAGCCTTGCGGGAGCGGGTGAGAGCGTTGAAGAGGGTGGATTTGCCCACATTGGGCAGACCGACGATGCCGGCTTTAAGCATAAGATTGGGGACCGTCGCCGGGCAAGCGGCCCCGGTCAACGGAAATTCTCCCGCCCGGGGATGGGGCAGTGACCTCGCGGGATGGGGTGAGGGAAGGCCGCTGGCCGGAGCTGACGCATTACCCGAAGGCCCCTCCGCGGAGTTTGCGCAAAGTCGACAGCTCGCGCGAGTCGGTAAGGTGTGCGAGCAGTCGTGGCGGCTGGGACACGCGCGGGCGAGCGTGGAGTGAGCCCTTTTGTAATACGGAAGATGCTGAGCGGAGATGAAGCATACGATTTAGGTGACATCCCGCGCGTTGTTCTCTGGCCGTCTGGTTCGGCTCTCAGTCAAACCACTCCCACTCCTTGATGGTTCCGTCGACGTAATGAATCGTGAAAAGGATTCCACCTCTTTGCGTCAGCTTCCGTCTAATGCAACGACCTTCACCTTTCATCGGGCCGGCATCCGTTGCAAACGGAGCACCCACCTTCATCGCGAGCGGATACAGCTGGTCGATCTTCTCTTTGTCTGGATCTTCAATGGTAATTTGGATCATCGTCGTGAACTTCTCCGCCGAGACACTATAGCTGCGTGCTCACCGCACAGGAAAAGTTAATGTGCTTGTCTCCTAGACGCGGTTTACCCGGTGAAGGGCAGAGCCGCAGGGCTGGGGCTGAAGGACGAACAACAACCGAACCAACCAAGAACGGAGACAAGCACATGAAAACGACCAATAAATATGTGGGCCTGGATGTCCATAAAGATACCACGGTGATTGCCGTGGCCGAGGGTGACCGTGCGGGCGAGGTGCGCCTGTACGGCACAATCTCGAGTGACCTGCATGCGCTGGAGAAGGCACTGCGGAAGATCGGCGGCGAGGGTGTCACCCTGCACGTCGTCTATGAAGCGGGGCCGACGGGCTACGTGCTTTACCGGCGGTTGGTGCAGCTGGAGATCAGCTGCATCGTGGTGGCGCCAACGAAGACCCCGCAGGCCAAGGGCGTGCGGCAGAAGACCGACCGCCGGGATGCCGAGCAACTGGCCCGGTTGCACCGCGCGGGCGAACTGAGCGCGATCCATGTGCCGGATGCAGTGGACGAGTCGATCCGGGACCTGACGCGGGCGCGGGCCGATGCGGTCCACGACCTCACGCGGGCCAAGCAGCGGCTCAAGTCCTTCCTGCTGCGCCAAGGGTACCGCTACCAAGGCAAGGCCAACTGGTCGGACGCGCACCAGCGTTACCTGCGGGAACTCGTGCTGCCACTGCCCGCGTTGAAGGCGGTGCTGGAGGAGTACCTGCTGGCCATCGACCAGGCCATGCAACGGGTGACGCGGCTGGACGACCTGATCGCCGCCCAGGTGCCGCAGTGGCGGATGTACCCGGCGGTGCAGGCCGTCATGTGCCTGCGCGGGTTCCAACTCACCGCGGCGGCGGTATTGGTGGCTGAGTTGGGTGACGTGCGACGGTTCACCCATCCCCGCCATGTGATGGCGTTCCTCGGGCTGGTGCCGCACGAGCACACCACCGGGACGAGCCGCAAGCTCGGCGGCATCACCAAGGCCGGCAATGCGCACGCGCGTTGGATCCTGACCGAGGCGGTCCAGCACGCGTTCCTCGTGCCGAAGGTCTCTTCGCACCTGGCCTTGCGTCAACAGGGCCAGCCGACGGCCTATCGTGAACTCAGCTGGAAGATCCAGACCCGGCTGTACAAACGCAGCCGACATCTGATTGGTCGCGGCGTGATGAAGGCGAAGGTGACCGTCGCCCTCGCGCGGGAGCTCGCCGGCTTCGTCTGGGCGCTGCTCACCCAGGTGCCCGTGCCAGCCGCGTGATGCGGCACGCTCCACGCGAATGATTTTTGTTCTTTGAGCGCCGCCGAACGAGGGCGGTAACAGTCAGGGACCGGGCGGCCGGCCCATGCATGATAACGTTCGGGACGGGTGGAGGCTCCGCCTCCACCGAAGTCCGAGCCTAGAGTATGCGGGCAAGACGCACCATTGAACCGTGGATACCCAAACCCACGAAGATCAGCACGCTCACGGTGAAAACCTGAGACGCAACCAACGCACGCGTTTCCTCCAGTATCGTGCCCGGTCCCTGTCCTTTGCCGCCCTCCTTCGCGGATCTGTCCTTCCGCCGTCACCCACGCCGCGGACAACTATTTTATTTTTCCGCTTGAATGCACGCAGCTAGATCAACGTTAAAGGTCAGACACGGAGGGGCGCAGCCCCGGAGTTGTCTGTGCCGCCCGGTTGGGCTCTGTCTTTCTGGGCTTCATTTGCTCCACGCTCAGGAAAGAAAGCCCAAATCTGGCCTCTTCGTCGAATATCAATTCATCCGCGCTAATCCACCATCTGGATCCTGGAGCGACAAGCGGCTGCCAATCGGAGGATACGCCGTCGATCACCAGATGAACCGCTTTCCCTCTTTTCGAGGCAGGCTCTTGGACGACGATCTCAGTGGAGTAGCGAAGGGGCGCGGAATCGAACGCTGGAGTCGCGCTCTTCACCTCGACAAGCAACTGGACTGGCCGCGTGAAGAAGCGAGCGCCCATGTCGACGCGCTTGGAACTGGTGCAGCCAGCGAGCACTATCACAGAGAGAAAGACTAGCGACCGATAGGTCATGCTTTTGCCCAACGATTGAGGTCAGACACGGAGGGGAGCGCAGCTCCCCGGAGTTGTCTGTGCCGACTGGTTGGGCTTCTTCATGGTCAATACTTCTTAAGCTCTAGCTTTTGAGTATCAATGGTGCGGTAGCGACCGTCGGCGCTAGAGTAGACTTGAATGATCTCGCGCCCAATTACTGACACAATGAAGTCGATCAGGTCACGGGCCTCCGGCAACGTATGGGCATCGCCTGGCTTCGAGATCGTAGCGCCGCCCGGCTCATCATCGAAAGCGCGAACCTCGAACTTCCGCGACCCCACCTCAATCTCGTAGGTCACGCTGCCGCCAATCTCTTCTTCGTCGGCCTCGACGGCATCGAACCTAGTCTCTTTCAGAATGCGAGGAATCGGCATGGCTTGTTGCCCAACGATTGAGGTCAGACACGGAGGGGCGAAGCCCCGGAGTTGTCTGTGCCGACTGGATCGGCCTTCTGGGAATCAGAGTAGGTCATGGCTGGCTAGAGCATCGCTCCAAATCACGTCGGCGTTCTCTTCGAAATAGGTGCGCAAGACGATTTCAATCTGCGGATCTTGGACGACGCCTCGCGCGACCGAATCGATCAGGATGCGGGAATCACCAAGAGCCATCTTCTTGAACTCTCCAGAGCAGCACCCGTAACCGTCGAAGGAAATGCGTCGAAGAAAGGCATGGCCCTCTTCATCGACATCGAAGTCAGCAAACACACTGTCGTTTTGGAGACTGAGGCAAAAGCGGCATGGCCTCGAAGGCACCTGCTGGAATACTCGCACTAAAATGGGCATCTTTCTTCCGCCGATCAGTGTTATTCAGCTTCAGCGGAAAGCGTAAGTTGCCGAAGGGTCATGCCGGGATGAATGCATCTTAAGCTGTTTATCCTCAAGCTTCGTTTTCCCATCTTACGCTTTTGGCGGTTGCCTTCAAACCCGGCAAAAGCGTAAGTTATGCGGCGGGCCGCCATCCATGCATCAGCGGCCCATTTCATTTCCCCATTGGAAGCAGGTCTTGGCTGGGTCTGCGTTCAGCCCGCAGTTGAAAGCGGCCTACACGCGCGAAATCCTCACCTTTCTCAAGCACTGCAAAGACGGCCATGCCGCGGCCACGGTAGAGTTGGCAAAGCAATACCTCGACTGGCGGGAGAAGCAGTCCGGCGGACCCGCGCGGGAGGCCTTGCGGTGGTTCTATCGGGAAGGTTCGCGTAAATCGGCTCCGCCTGACGTGACCAGTCGGCAAGGGGAGCGAAGTTTTGCCGCAGCGCAGGGTGCCGCCGGATCGGAAACGGACCAGTCAAAACACCGGGGCGAGGGCATTCCGGCTCCAGTCTACCGTCCGGCCTCGCGGCCCTCGGAGCCACCGCCCGCCGCAAACGATCCCGGCTCCGAGCCGTGGGAGCGGGACCTGATCAAGGCCAGCCGCGAACGCGGCTTTCTGTGGCGGACGGAGCAGACCTACCGCGAGTGGGCGGTGCGGTTCGCCCGGTTCATCGCGCCGCGTTCGCCCTATGCAGCGGGTGGGGAGGAGGTCGCGGCCTTCCTGAGCGCCCTGGCCGTGCAGGGCCGGGCGAGTCCGTCGGCGCAGAAGCAGGCGCTCAATGCCCTGGTGTTTCTGATGCAAGAGGCCCTCCACCGGGACCTGGGAAAGATGGAGTTCAAACGGGCCCATCCCAAACAGCGGATGCCCATGGTGCTGTCGGTGGCCGAGGCCAGGTCTTTGTTTGCCCAGATGAATGGCACGCCGCGGCTCATGGCCGAACTCGCCTATGGGTCCGGACTGCGCCTCATGGAATTGCTACGCTTGCGGATCCATCATCTCGACTTTGATCGCGGGCGGTTGCAGGTCTTCGCGGGCAAAGGGGACAAAGACCGCATCACTGTGTTGTCGGAGCGGTTGATCCCGGAACTGAAGGCCCACTTCGCCCGGCTGCAGAAACTCTGGCAGGCAGACCAGGCCGCCAAGGTGCCGGGGGTATGGTTACCCGAGGGGCTGGATAGGAAGTATCCCAAGGCCGGGGTGAGTTGGGAGTGGCAGTGGGTGTTTCCCTCGCGCGAACTGGGCCTGGATCCGCGTTCGGGCATCCGCCGGCGGCATCATGTCAGTGACAATCTTTTCCAACGGGCGTTGAAGCAGGCGGCGGCCAAGGCTGCACTGAACAAGCGCGTCACCCCGCATGTGCTGCGGCACTCGTTTGCGACCCACCTGCTGGAGTCCGGCACGGACATCAGGACCGTGCAGGAGTTGCTCGGCCACGCCAGCGTGGAGACGACGCAGATTTATCTGCATGTGATGAAGAAGCCCGGCCTCGGCGTGAAAAGCCCGCTGGACCAATCCTGACCCGCGTCTTTTCCCTTGGAGGAAAGGGCAAAACCAGCCCGGGAACCGGCGGCTGACTGGGGGCTTGACAAGGGCAAACTTGTCCCGTCAATTCTGCCCCTTTTCCAAACGAATACCGCTCCCAGCTAAGCAACCAGACACATCAAATGGCACTCAAAATCCGTCTTTCCCGCGTCGGCACCAAGAACGAACCGCACTATCGCGTCGTGGTAGCCGAGGAACGTTCCCGCCGCGATGGTGACGCCGTCGAACAGATCGGCTCCTACAATCCCCGCGCCAAGGGCAACACCCTGACCATCAAGCTCGACCGCGTCGACTACTGGGTCTCGAAGGGCGCCAAGCCCACCGCGACGATGCACTCGATGATCAAGCGCGCCCGCCGCGCCGTCCCGGCGGCTGCGGTTACGGCCTGAGTGGTTTTAACCACGAAGGTCACGAAGAACACGAAGCTCAGCTCCCGTACACTCAGCCTCGGTGCAAACCGGGGCTTTTTTATTTCCGAGAATCTTCGTGCCCTTCGTGTTCTTCGTGGTGAAATAAACCCATGCGCATCGACGTCCTGACGCTGTTTCCGCCCATGCTCGACGGGTTTCTGTCGGAAAGCATGATGGGGCGCGCCCAGGAGGCCAAGCTGCTGGAGATCAAGGTGCACAACCTGCGCGACTGGACCAAGGACAAGCACCACGTCACCGACGACCGGCCTTTTGGCGGCGGGGCGGGCATGGTCCTCAAGTGTGAGCCGGTGTTTGACGCCATTGAGCAGCTGCAGACACCCGGTTGCCGGCGGATTTACCTGACGCCGGATGGCACGCCGCTGTCGCCGGCCCTGGCGCTGGAGCTGTCGCAGCAGCAGCACCTGGTGCTGCTGAGCGGCCACTATGAAGGCATCGACCAGCGAATCCGGGAAAAAGTCATCGATCAGGAGGTCAGTATCGGGGATTATGTGCTTACCAACGGCACACTTGCGGCGGCGGTTTTGATCGATGCGCTGGCCCGTTTCATTCCCGGTGTGCTCGGTGAAGAAAAGTCGTTGACGACCGAAAGTTTCACCAGCAAGTTGCTCGACTTTCCTCAATACACGCGTCCCGCCGTTTACCGCGGCATGTCCGTGCCGGAAGTGCTCCTCTCGGGCAACCACGGCGAAATCGAGAAGTGGCGGCACGCGCGGCAATTGGAGAAAACAAAGCAAGTTCGTCCCGATTTACTCAAATAACCAGCCATGAATCCCATCATCCAAGAAATCACCGCCTCCCAGGTGAAACATAAAGTTGCGCCGTTCAAAGTCGGCGACGGTGTCCGCGTGCACACCAAGGTCCGCGAGGGTGACAAGGAGCGCGTCCAGATTTTCACCGGTGTTGTCATCGCCCACAAGGGCAGCGGCATCCACGAGACGTTCACCGTCCGCCGCATCAGCTACGGCGAGGGTGTCGAGCGCGTGTTCCCGGTCAACTCCCCGAACCTGGAGAAGATCGAGGTCGAGAAGGACTCCGAGCCCGGCAAAGCCCGCCTCTACTACCTGCGCGGCCGCACCGGCAAGGCCGCCATGGCCGTCAAGGAGAAGCGCTACGAGAAACCGGTCAAGGCCTGAGCTTCCTCACCAGTTAAATTTCAAGCGAGCCGTCTGGCTCGCTTTTTTTATGTCAAAAATTGGGCTTTGCACCCCGGGAGGCCGGCACGTAAATGACTGGGCACTCCCACGACTTTCCCATCATGAAACTTCAGACTGAGATTCTTGCCCAAGCTTCCGCCCAGGCCCGCGGCCTCGCCATCGATGCCGTGCATAAATGCTCTTCCGGCCATCTGGGCCTCCCCTTGGGCTGCGCCGAGATCGGCGCCGTGCTTTATGGCCATGCCCTCGTGCACAACCCCGACGAGCCGCGCTGGTTGAACCGCGACCGCTTCGTCCTGTCCGCCGGCCACGGCTCGATGTTCCTCTACAGCTGGCTGCACCTGAGCGGCTATGATCTCTCGATCAAGGAAGTGGAGAACTTCCGCGTGCTGCACAGCAAAACCCCGGGCCACCCCGAGTTTCACGAGACCCCGGGCGTCGAGGCGACCACCGGCCCGCTCGGCCAGGGCATCGGCAATGCGGTCGGCATGGCCATGGCCGGCCAGATGGCGGCGGCGCGCTTCAACGTGCCCGGGCAGGAGATTTTTGATTATCACGTCATCGCGCTCGCCGGCGACGGTTGCATGCAGGAAGGCGTGGCGATGGAGGCCATCGAGTTCGCCGGTCACCAGGGCCTCGACAACCTGATCCTGATTTACGACTCGAACGACGTGACGCTCGACGCCATGGCGAACAAGACGCAGAGCGAGAACACCGCCGCGCGCTTCAAGGCGATCGAGTGGGATGTCCAGACCGTCGCCGATGGCAACGATCTGGCGGCCATCCTCAAGGCGGTCAACAAGGCCAAGAAGGCCAAGAGTGGAAAACCGCAGCTGATCATCGCCCGGACCATCATCGGCAAGGGCATCCCGGAAGTGCAGGGGACCGCGAAGGCTCACGGCGAGGGTGGGGCGAAGTTCTCCGAGACCGCGCGCCAGGGTCTCGGCCTGCCCGCCGACCAGCATTTTTATGTGAGCGACGCGGTCCGCGCGTATTTCGCCGACCACAAGAAGCGGCTCAAGCGCAGTTACGGCAAATGGAAGAAAGCCTACGGGGTCTGGGCCGCGGCCAACCCGGAGAGGGCCGCGCTGCTCGAAAGCGCGGGCAAGACGCCAAGCGCCGCGCATCTCATGGAGAAAATCCCGCTGTTCCCCGCCGACGCCAAGCTGGCGACGCGCGCCGCGGGCAAGGACGTCCTCCAGCCCATGGCCGCCGAGCTGCCGCTGCTGATCACGGGCAGCGCCGACCTCTTTGGCTCGACGCTCAACTATATCGCCGCCGACAAGGACTTCGACAAAACCAACCGCGCCGGCCGCAATTTGCGCTACGGCATCCGCGAGCATGGCATGGCCGCGATCAACAATGGCGTGGCCTACGACGGGATTTTCCGTCCGTCGTGCGCGACGTTCCTGGTCTTCGCTGATTACTCGCGTCCTTCGATGCGCATCGCCGCCCTGGCGAAGCTGCCGGTCATTTATATCTACACCCACGACTCGGTCGGCGTGGGCGAGGACGGCCCGACGCACCAGCCGATCGAGACGGTCTCGGCGCTGCGCCTGATCCCGAATTTCGATGTGATCCGCCCGGCTGATCCCGAGGAAACCGCCGGCGCCTTCGCTGCCGCGCTGGAGCGCACCGACGGACCGACGCTGCTGGCGCTCAGCCGTCAGGCGGTGCCGATGTTGAACGATTGCACGCCGCACGAGCGGCGGGCCGGCGTGCTGAAGGGCGGCTACATTCTGATTCAGGAGACCGCTCCGTTGACGCTGATCCTGCTCGCGAGCGGCAGCGAGGTGCAGTGGGCCGTCGCGGCCGCCAAGGCCATCGGGCCCGGCACACGCGTGGTTTCCATGCCTTCGTTCCTCCGTTTTGACCGGCAAACCGCCGAGTACCGCGAGGCCATCCTCCCGTCCACCTGCCTCAAGCGGGTGGCGATCGAGGCCGGCGTCACGGGCCTCTGGCACAAGTATGTCGGGCTCGCGGGCAGGGTGGTCGGCATCGACCGTTTCGGCCTGAGCGCGCCGGGCAACATCGCGATGAAGGAACTCGGCATCACGACCGAGGCGGTGGTGGCCGCGGCGAAGTCGCTTTAAGAGCATTGCCAATACGTGGAGCAGAGGCGGTGGAGCTGGTTCACAACGTGGACGCCCGGAACCACCCCTTCGTCTACGACTCAAGCGCGGCTGCTACAGTAATTTTTCGAACACTCAAGAAAGAGGGAATTGGCGCGTTCACGGCCGATCCATCCCGCCACCGCCTGGGTTTGGCACGGCACCGGCTGCCTAGAATTTTAAAAAGACTGCTTGCCAAATTCATTAGGAGGCTAACTGTCAGCCGCCTAACAATAAATTCAGGCGACTGAACAATGCCCTACCTGCTTCTCAAAGACTTGCCGCGCTATGAGTGCCTTCTGGAGGCGGCCAAGGAATTCCCCGATCTTGATCCCTCGGCAGCGGAGGCGTTTCTTCACTTGTTGCGCACCAGTGACGAGGCATTTGCAGTAACGGAAAGGAATCTGGTGGATCACAACATCTCCCAAGGCCGCTTTTGCGTGCTGATGCTCCTTTGGCGCAGCCTGAAGCCCAAGGCAGCCAAGCTGCTCGGGGCGGATCCCTACAGCCCGAGTCCGCGCACCCCGGCCGAGCTGGCCGAGGCCGCCGGAGTAACGCGCGCGACCATGACCGGCCTGATCGACACCCTCGAGCGGGATGGGTACGTGACGCGCGAACCCGACCCCGTGGACCGCCGAATGATGTCGGTGCTACTGACGGAAAAGGGGGAGGATTTTCTCCGGGAGTTTCTACCGGGCCACTTCAAGTCCACTGGTGCCATCATGAGCACCCTGTCCGAGTCCGAACGCAAAACCCTCGTCCGGCTGCTGGGCAAAATCCAGCACCAAGCCGCAGCCCTCGCCCCGCGCCGCGAGGCCGTCGCCCCGCTGGCCGGATGACCCTGACATTTTCAACCTAACTCCACGTCTCATGTTCAAGAAAATCACCATCACCATCGTCGGCCTTGTCATCATTGTCGGCGCACTAGTCGTCATCAAGAAGCTCCAGTTTTCTACCATGGCCGCCGCCGGCGCGACGATGGTGCCCCCGCCCGAGACCGTGACCGCCGCCACGGTGAAGGCGGAGACCTGGGATAACAGCATCAATGTCACCGGAACGTTTGCCGCCGTGCAGGGCGTGACCGTGGCCGCCGAGGTGCCCGGGAAGGTCGCAAAGCTCAGCCTCGAGGCCGGCACCGCCGTCACGCAGGGTGACATCCTTGTCCAGCTCGACACCTCCACCGAGGAGGCCCAACTCCGGGCCGCCGAGGCCACCGCCGACCTCGCCAAGATCAACCTCACCCGCGCCCGCGACCTCCGCGAGAAGAACACCAACGCCGCCGCCGACCTCGACGCCGCCGATGCCTCGGCCAAGCAGGCCGACGCGGCGGCCGATGGCATCCGGGCCCTCATTGCCAAGAAGACCATCCGGGCGCCCTTCACCGGCCGCCTCGGCATCCGCCTCGTCAATCTCGGCCAGATACTCAAGGAGGGCGATGCGATCGTCTCGCTGCAGACGCTCGATCCCATCTACGTGAACTTCTCCGTGCCGCAGCAGCGCCTCGCGGCGATCATGTCCGGCGCCACCGTGCACGTGCTCACGGACGCCGCGGCCGGCCAGAAATTCGAGGGCAAGATCAACGCGATCAACCCCGACGTGGATGCCGCCACGCGCAATGTCCGCGTCCAGGCGTCCGTGGCCAACCCCGGCGAGCTTCTGCGCCCCGGCATGTTTGCCACCGTCGAGATCGTCCTGCCCGTGCGGAGTGAGGTGCTCGCGATCCCGGCGACAAGCGTGCTCTACGCGCCCTATGGCGATTCCGTCTTCGTCATCGAGGACGGGAAGAACGAGCAGAGCGGCCAGGTGGAAAAGCGGCTGCGCCAGCAGTTCATCCGGGTCGGCGCATCGCGCGGCGACTTCGTGGTGGTCGAGAACGGCCTGAAGGCCGGCGACCAGGTCGTCACCACCGGTGTGTTCAAGCTCCGGCCCGGCATGGCGGTGGTCGTGGACAACACCATGGCACCCGACGCGCAGCTCGCGCCCAAGTTGAAAAACACCTGAATCCTTTCCACCGCGGGCGACGGCGGCCGCCTCCCCGCACCACACCCATGAAACCCTCTTTCACCGACCTCTTCATCCGCCGACCCGTCCTCGCGATCGTGGTCAGCCTCGTGATTGTCATCGCCGGCCTGCAGGCCGTCCGCTCGCTCAACGTCCGGCAGTACCCGCGCAGCGATAACGCGTCCGTGACCATCTCGACCGTCTACGTCGGCGCCAGCGCCGAGCTGGTGCGCGGGTTTGTCACGACCCCGCTCGAGCGCTCCGTCGCGGCGGCCGACGGCATCGACTACATCGACTCGAAGAGCCTGCAGGGCTTTTCCTACATCAACATCCACCTGAAGCTGAACTACGACCCGATCAAGGCGCTCGCCGAGATCACCGCCAAGGTCAACCAGGTCCGCAATGAGCTGCCGCCCGAGGCCGAGCTACCGTCGATCAACGTCGAGTCGGCCGACTCCCAGATCGCCTCCGCCTACCTCAGCTTCTCCTCCGACATCCTCTCGCAGAGCGAGATCACCGACTACCTTGTGCGCGTGGTCCAGCCGCGGCTTTCCGCCGTCCAGGGCGTGCAGCGCGCGGACATCCTCGGGGCGCGCACCTTTGCGATGCGCATCTGGCTGAAGCCCGACCGCATGGCGGCGTACAACATCAGCCCGGCGCAGGTCCGCGCCGCGCTTGCCGCCAACAACTACCTCGCCGCGGTCGGCGCCACCAAGGGCGCGCTCGTGCAGGTCAACCTCACCGCCAACACCGACCTGCACTCCATCGCGGAGTTCAAGCGCCTCGTCATCCGCCAGCAGAACGACACCATCGTGCGGATCGAGGACATCGCCGACGTGGTGCTCGGGTCCGAGGACTACGACACCGAGGTGCGCATGACCGGCCAGACCTCGGTCTTCATCGGCGTCTGGCCGCTGCCCAACGCCAACACCATCGACGTGGTGAAGCGGGTCCGGGTCGAGCTGACGGCGCTACAGCGGGAGCTGCCCACCGGCCTCATCGCAGGCGTCGGCTACGACGCCTCGGAGTACATCGACAACGCGATCCACGAGGTCACGCACACGCTCCTCGACACGCTGCTCATCGTGGTGATCGTGATCTACCTTTTCCTCGGCTCGTTCCGCTCGGTGCTCGTGCCGGTGCTGGCGATCCCGGTGTCGCTCATCGGCGGCATCTTCCTGATGCAGGTGTTCGGCTTCACGATCAACCTCCTCACGCTGCTCGCCATCGTGCTCTCGGTCGGCCTCGTCGTGGACGACGCGATCGTCGTCGTCGAGAACGTCGAGCGCCACCTGCGCGAGGGCCGGACCCCGTTCGACGCCGCGCTGCTGGGCGCGCGCGAGCTTGTCGGCCCCATCATCGCCATGACGGTGACGCTCGCCGCCGTGTACGCGCCGATCGGCTTCCAAGGCGGCCTCACGGGCTCGCTCTTCCGCGAGTTCGCCCTCACGCTGGCCGGCGCTGTCACCATCTCCGGCATCGTGGCGCTCACGCTCTCGCCGATGATGTCCGCCTACCTTCTGCACAGCTCGGCCGAGGAGGAGAAGGGTTTCGCCGGCTGGGTGAACCACCGCTTCGACAAGGTGCGCGAGGCCTACGGCCGCGTGCTCGCCGGCACTCTCGCGGCCCGGCCCGCCGTGTACCTCGTGTGGGTTGTCGTCTTCCTGTGCACGATCCCCATGTTCATGTTCTCGCCCAAGGAGCTCGCGCCCACCGAGGACCAGGGCTTCATCATCGGCATCCTCAACTCCGCCGCCAACGCCACGGCCGAGCAGAAGAGCTTCTTCGGCCGCGCCACCGAGAAGGCGTTCCTCGACACGCCCGAGGTCGAGCACACGTTCCAGATCCTGCTGCCGCCCTCCAACCCCCTCGGCTCGGCGGTCGCCGGGGCCGACGGCATCAGCGGAATGGTGGTCAAGCCGTGGAACAAGCGCACTCGCACGACCGCCCAGATCCTGCCCGGCGTGCAGGCGCGGCTGGCGCGCGTGCCCGGCTTCCAGTCGTTCGTCGCCCTTCCGTCCGCGCTCCCCGGCGGCAGCAACTTCCCGGTCGAGTTCGTCATCGCCTCGACCGCCGATGCGAAGCAGATGCTCGAGTTCGCGCAGAAAATCTCGATGAAGGCGGCCCAGAGCGGCTTTTTCTTCTTTCCGCCGCAGATCGACCTGAAGATCGACCAGCCGCAGTCGGAGCTGGTCATCGATCGCGAGAAGGTCGCCACTCTCGGTCTGAATCTCTCGCAGGTCGGCGCCGATCTCGACGCCGCGCTGGGCGGCAACTACGTCAACCGCTTCAACATCGCCGGCCGCAGCTACAAGGTCATTCCGCAGATCCAGCGCAACAGCCGGCTCACGGCCGACCAGCTGGAGGACCTCTATGTCAGCGGCCCGAACGGCCAGCTCGTGCCGCTCAGCACGATCGCCTCGATCCGCAACACCACGGTGCCGCGGTCGCTCAACCGCTTCCAGCAGCTCAACGCCGTCAAACTCTCCGGCATGACCAACCGCACGGTCGACCAGGCGCTGAAGGTGCTGGAGGACGCCGCGCGCGAGATCCTGCCGCCCGGCTACGTGATCGACTACACCGGCGAGTCGCGCCAGCTCCGGCAGGAGGGCAACAAGTTCCTCCCCGCTTTCGCCCTCGCCGTCGTGCTGATCTTCCTCGCGCTCGCGGTGCAGTTCAACTCGTTCCGCGACCCGCTCGTCATCCTCGCCGGCTCCGTGCCGCTCGCGATGTTCGGCGCGCTGGTGTTCACGGTGCTGAAGATGCCGAACCCCAACATCCCGTTCTGGACCAACGGCTGGACGACCACGCTCAACATCTACGCGCAAGTCGGCCTCGTGACGCTGGTCGGCCTGATCGCCAAGAACGGCATCCTCATCGTCGAGTTCGCCAACAAGCTCCAGGAGGAGGGCATGGAGAAGATCGCCGCGGTCCGCCAGGCCGCCATGACGCGCCTCCGCCCGGTGCTCATGACGTCCGTCGCCACGATCGCCGGCCACTTCCCGCTCACGCTCGTGACCGGGGCCGGTGCTGCCGCGCGCAACTCGATCGGCCTTGTGCTGGTCGGCGGCATGACGATCGGCACGGTCTTCACGCTCTTCGTGCTGCCGTCGCTCTACGTGCTCCTCGCCAAGGACCACCGGGCGCACGCCGCCGCCCCGGCCCCGCTGCCCGAGGCCGAACCCGTGCTCGCCAAGTAACCGGACAATCCCCTGATCGCTTCGCCTTATGAAACTGGTCCCATCCTCCCTCCTTTCCCTCGGCCTGGCCCTGCTGCTCCCGGCGGGCGCGCTGGTCGCGCAGCTCAACGACGGCAAGCCCGACCCGGGTTTTCCCGTGCCGGATTCGCTCAACCTGCCGTATGCGCTGGCCTTCGCGCTCGATAACAACTTCACCATCCGCCAGGCCAAGGAGCGCATCCGGCAGCAGGAGGGCGTGGTGCTCGAGGTCCGCGGACCGCAGATTCCCAACGTCTCGGCTTCGGGCAACTACCAGCGGAACGCCACGGAGATCTCGCAGAACGGCAAGGACAGCAACTGGGGTGTTTCAATCACGGCCAAGCAGACCTTGTACGCCGGCGGGGGCGTGGTGGCCTCGATCAAGAGCCAGAAGCTCGCCCTGGAGGCGGCCACCCTCGATCTCCAGTCGGTGATCAACGCCGCCCTGTTGGATGTCCGCACCAAGTTCTACACCGTGCTGGTCAGCCGCGAGAAGATCAAGGTGCAGGAGCAGAACGTCGAGCTGCTGCAGCGGCAGCTGCAGGACGTGAAGAACCGCTTTGAGGCGGGCACCGTTTCAAACTTCGAGGTGCTGCGCGCGGAGGTTTCCCTCGCCAATGCCCAGCCGGCGCTGATCACCGCGCGTAACGACTACCGCCTGGCGATCGAGGAACTGCGGCAGGCCCTCGGTTTCACGACCGCCACCGAGCCTTTTGTCACGAAAATCCCCGAGTTCATCGGCACGCTTGATTTTACCCCGACGACCTTCGACCTGCGGTCCGCGCTCATGAGTGCACGGGAAAAGCGCCCGGACTTGTTGCGGCTGACCAAGCTGGCCGATGCCGCGGAGCAGGGTGTCTATGTCCGGAAGGCCAACTATTATCCCAATCTGGCGGCCTTCGGCTCCTATGCGTATACTGACGGCAGCATTTTCTTCGGGCCCAACAGCCCGAGCCAGCTACATGGCTGGACAGTGGGGCTGCAGTCCACCTGGAACATCTTCGATGGCCGGGCCACCGCCGGCCGCGTCGCGCAGGCCCGCTCGCTCCTCGAGCAGGCCAAGCTTTCCGCCGCTGAAGCCCAGCTGATCGTCGATGTCGACGTGCGCCGCGCCGTGTCCAACTTCCAGCAGGCTTCGGAACTCGCCGAAGCCTCCAAGAAAGTGGTGGAACAGGCCGAGGAAGCCGCCCGCCTGGCCAACGCCCGCTTCGGGGCCGGCACGGCCACCCAGCTGGATGTGCTCACGTCCCAGGTTGACCTGACGACGGCACGGCTCAATCAGCTGCAGGCCTTCTACACTTATAATGTCGCGGTCGCCTCGCTGCGCAAGGCCATGGGCCTGACCGACGAGATGCGCCCAACCAAGGAGCTGGCCTACCCGGCCAAGTAATTCCCGGGCGGCTTTTTTCTTTTCGCGAGGCCGCCCTTGAGGCGGCCTTTTCGTTCGCCCCCTGGCTGTAACTTTCCTAGCTTCCGTGGGTCTTAAACGCATCTCATGAAGTACGCCCGCCTGTTGCTCATCACCCTCGGGGTTTTCGCGGTGGTTGGCGCCTTGGCCCTCACCCTGGCCCTGACGCCGTCACTTCAGCGCTGGGCGGTGCTGCGGGCGGCCGCGGGCCAACCTGGCCTCAAGCTGGAAGTGGAGCACGTCTCGGCGGGATTCTCGACCTTGTCCCTGCACGGGGTGCGGCTGGCGCAGAACGGCCTGTTGGTGCAGCTCGACAGCCTCGAGACGGATTATTCGCTCGTGCAGCTCGTCTTCAGCCGCCGGCTCGTGATCCATCAGCTGACCGCCACCGGCCTGATGATGGACGCGAGCCGGGTATCCCGCGCCAAAGCCGGGGCCGCGGCCACCGGCGGCCCGGTGGCGGCTCCCGGTTTGCTGGCCCGGCTTGAATTGCCGGTGGCACTTGAACTCGAGGACTGCCGCCTGACTGGCCGGGCCCTGCTGCCCGGGGCCGCCGGCCAGCCGCCCATCGAGGCGGACTATAAGATCACGGGCGGTAAATTTTCTCCCGGACAGGCCGGCGCCCTGCTGCTGTCCGCGACCATCAGGAATCCGGCCGCTGACGCCCATGTCGCCGCGTTGAACGCCGAGGTCAGCCTGCGGGCGACCCAGACACAGCGGCGCGCCTTCGACCGGATCAGCCTGACTGCGGTGGTGGATGCGGAGGGCAAGACGTTTTCCGAGCAGAACCAGTTGAAGATCTCCGCGACGTTGAGCCGGGATCAGGCCGGCGAGAATTACTCGGCCAGTGTGGACACGCTGATTCACGGCACCGCGGCGAATTTGCTGACCCTGCAGGCCGCCTTGCCCGCGGGACAGAAGGAGTATGCCGGCCAATGGACCCTCAAGGCGAGCGCACCCCAGGTGGAGCCCTTCGTGCTGGGCGTGGCCCTGCCGGATTTCGATGTGCGCGGGGCGGGGCGCTTTGCCGTTAAGCCTGGAACGCGCTCGGTCAGCCTCCAGGGCAACCTGGCGGTGGCGGCGAGCCGGCTCGAGGCCATCGACCCGTCCTGGCGCGCCATCGGGCCGGTCAAGCTGGAGGCCCAGTTCGACCTCGCCGAGACGGATGGGGTGGCCCGCCTGCGTCAACTGGAACTGCAGCTCAGCGGCGACCAACCGGTGCTTGAGCTGCACGCCTCCAGTGCGGCGGAGTTCAATTTGCTGGAAGGCCGGCTCAAGGTCGGCGGCTCGACGGCGGGTGATGTGCTCAGCCTCCAGTTGCACGGCCTGCCTGTGGCATGGGTGCGGCCGTTTATTCACGAGGCGGATGTTTCGGGCGGCATGATCACCGGCCGGCTGATGGTCTCGGCCGAGCCGGACCGCCTGCTGCTCCGCGCGGCCGAACCGTTGAAGGTTGACGGGCTCACGGTGGTGCAGGAAGGGCGGGTGCTGCTCGCCAAGGCCGCCGTCAGCCTGAATCCTGAAGTGGTGCTTACCGGTCAGGAAGTGCAGGTCAGGATCAGCGAGTTCAAGTTGAGCACGGCAGCGGGCGATGCGGTTGCGGCGCGACTCACTATTACCGCTCCGCTGTCGGAGAACCCGGCCATGGCCATCTCGGTCGGTGGCACGGCCGATCTGCCTGCGCTGCTGGCCCCGTGGCTGCCATGGGGTCCGGTGAAGGCGACGGGCGAAACCGATTTCACGCTGACCGGTGCGAAGGTTGACCTGCCAAATGCCGAGCCGGGGGTCGATCTGGCCAGGGGAAAAATCGAGCTTCGGCGGCTCGGCGCCACAGTGACGGATGCCGCCGGCGCGCCTTACTTCCAGGCCGCAGCCCTGCGGGCGTTCGATTTTGACCTGGCGACGCGCCAGACGGCTGGCCACGAAAAATCCGCCGTGGACCTGATGCGTTTCACGTTCGGTCACATACCGCTGGGCAGTGTCGCGGCGGGCCAGCCCGGCGCGCAGGTCGGGGGCAAGGTGGAGCAAGGGGAGTTCGTACTGACGGCCGACGGCGACAAGCTTTCACTGCACGCCGTGTCGGCGTTCAAGCTGGCGGATGTTTCCCTGACGCAGGATGGACAGCGGGCGCTCACGGGGCTGGCGATTGAGGCCCTGCCGGTCTTTGAGCTGACCGGTGGCATTGGCGGGCGGGTGCAGACCGGCGAGGTGACGGTCAAGGACACGACCGGTGCCACGGTGGTCACGCTCCGGGGCGAAGGGACGCACACGGAGGCGGCGGGACTGCATGGCAACCTGACCTTCGCCCTGGAAGTTCCGACTCTCGCCCGGCAGCCGTTGTTTGCGGGCACCGAGGCGGTCGCGCAGGGCCATGTGAGTGGCGAGGTGCGGGTGGCACTGGGTGCGGCCCGGCAGGTGGAGGCGCGCCTGACGATGAACGGCCTGGTCTCGGCCGCCAGCGGCCAGACCCTGCCGGTTGCCAACCTGAGCTTCCGGGCCATCGCCCAAGCGGACGGCAAGCTGTCGGTCCAGGCGCCGCTCCTGTTGGATCGCGGCGGGCAGCGCTCCGATTTGAACTTTGCCCTCGAGCTGGCCCCGGCCGGCCGCGGCTTCACGCTGGACGGCAAACTGGCCGGCGAACACGTCGAGTTGGCGGACGCGCTGTCGCTGCTCGGGGTTTTCCTGACCTCCGCGGCCGCGGTGGAGCAACCGGTCGGGCCGGTGACGTCGCCGCCAGCGCTGGCGGCGGACGCGGTCGCAGCCTGGTCGCGTTTCAACGGGCAGCTGGCGCTCGACGTCAAGTCCGTCACGCGGGGGAAGGACTGGTCGATGACCGGCCTGACCGGTCTCGTGCAGCTGACTCCGGCGCGCGTGACGCTGACCCGCCTCGACGCCGCCTTCGGCGAAAAAAGCCGGTTCAAGTCGGCAGGCGAACTCAAGTTCACCGCCGGTGCGCAGCCCTATGCGCTGGCGGGGGATTTTTCGCTGACCGAGTTTGATGCGGGTAAATTCTTCAAGGCCATCGAGCCGGCCAAACCCGCGGCCCTCGAGGGCATCTTCGCGGTCAACGGGCACCTCGAGGGGCAGGGTGCCTCGGTCGGACAGACGGCGGAACAAACCCGGGGCCGGTTTGAACTGACCAGCCGGCAGGGCGTCTTCCGCGGATTGCAACGCACCAGCAGCAAAGTCTCGATGACCTCGAAGGCCGTGGAACTGGGTGCCTCGGTGTTCGGTTCCATTTTTGGCTCGGACAAGGTCACCAAGGCCGCGGAGAAGGTGGCGGGATCCGCCTACTTTGTGGATCAGCTGGCGCAGAGTGTGGCCGAACTCAAATACGACCAGCTCAGCCTGCGGCTCGTCCGCGATGAATCGCTCAACGTCACATTGGAGGACATCAGCCTGATCGCGCCCGAGATCCGGCTGCTGGGCAAAGGCACGGTCACGTACACGGCGGGCAAGCCGCTCCTGGACCAACCGCTCAGTCTTTCCCTGGCATTCGCCGGCCGCGGCAAAATCGAGCAGCTATTGGGCAAGCTGCGGCTGCTGGACGGCACCAAGGATGAGCTGGGCTACGCGAAGACGCAGCTGCCCGTCACGGTCGCCGGTTCCCTGGCGAAGCCCGACCCCTCGGCTTACTTCACGAAAATCGCCACGGCCAAGCTCTCGGAAATCCTCTCGCCGGATAACTGATCAGTGGAATCGGGGCACTGGGCTCCGTCACGCCAGTGCTCTTGCAAAATGCAAGGACGTGGCGCGCGAATCTCGCAGAGTGCATCATCGGGTGCTTTGCGCAGGGTGGAGCCTGTGGAGTGAATGTGAAATAAACCGTTAATGGCCAGGGTGATGCATTTAATCTGGGATTGCTGGCATGGGCTAAGTTACTGCGTGGGGACGATTATAAACCATCCACCCACTCCCATCCCATGAGCAACCTGCGCCCTGACCGTTCCCGTTCCGAAAATTGCGACGCCGAGCAAACCGAACAAGCGACGACGAAGTCGAAGAACAAGGCCGAGGCGGCTTATGATGCCGGGCTGGTTCAGCGCTTCAACGCCGGGGATGAATCCGCCTTCAGCGAGATCATCCAGCGCTATTATTCGCGCATCCGCTCGCTGGCCAACCAGACGCTGCACAATCAGGCCGACGCGGAGGAGGTCGCCCAGGACACCTTCATCCGGGCCCACCGGGCCCTGGCGAATTTCCGCGGGGACTCCTCGCTCGCAACGTGGCTGTACTGCATCGGCCTCAACCTCGCGCGCAACCGCTACTGGTTTTATTTCCGCCGCCGCCGCCAGGACACGATCTCCATCGACCGCGCGGTGGTGGAAGGCAGCAGCGTTTCGCTGGCCGGGGTGCTTTCGGACGGCAGCGCCGGACCGCGCACGGAATCCATGACCAGCGAATTCGTCGAGCTCATCTCCGAGTGCATGGAGCGGCTCGAGGAGTCGCACCGCGAAATCCTGACGATGCGCACCATCCGCAACCTCTCGTATGAGGAAATCGCCGCGGCCCTCGGCATCAACGTGGGCACGGTGAAAAGCCGCATCGCCCGCGCGCGGGAACGCCTGCGCGCGCTCCTGCTGCAACTGGCACCGGAATTTGGCGAGGAATCCAATGTCACCAGCTTCTTCGAGCCGGTCCGTTCGCTGCCGGCGCCGAGCTTTGCGATGGCCTGAGCCGGCGCATGGGCGCCGAAGCCTCGCTTGACGCCGGGCCTGTCGCTTCGCTGAATCGCCGGGTGAAGCCAACCCCGCGGATCAACCCCGTCGCCCGGGCAGTCCTGGTTTTTGCCCTGCTGGCCTCGTCCGCGATCGCCGCCGGGACCGCGGAAACGGTGACGCTATCGACCGAGCAGCGCGACTTCATGACCTGGCGCTTTGGGATGTTCATCCATTTCAACCTCGGCACCTTCGCCGACAATGACTGGGCGGGCGGTTACGAGGACCCGGCGCTGTTCAATCCGACGAAGCTCGACTGCGGGCAGTGGGCCGATGCCGCCAGGGCCGCGGGCATGACGTACCTGGTGCTGACCGTGAAACACACGGAAGGCATCGCGCTCTACGATAGCGCCGTCACGACCCACGACATCACGTTGTTCAAGAATTTTCGTGGCGGGCAGGGCGACATCGTCCGCGAGTTCGTGGACGCCTGCCGTTCGCGCGGCCTGAAGGTCGGGCTCTATTATTGTTTCCCCGGTGATTATTCCGATGCGGCCCATCACAACGCCCCGCCGCCGGGCCGGCCCAACCTGCATGGCCTCCCGCCGGAGGCGGCCGGCGACTACGTGGGGTTCATGAAGCGCCAGCTCGCGGAAATGCTGACCAACTACGGCCCGGTGGATCTGCTTTGGATCGACCAGTACGACAACAAGTACACCGCGGCACAGTGGCCGGAAATCCGGGCATACCTGAAGTCGCTGCAGCCGCATTGCCTCGTGCTGGGCAACAACGCCCGCAGCCTGGATGAGTCCGATGTGCTGGGCATCGAGTTTCCCTGGAAGACCACGCTCCCGCCGGCGGGCAATGCCCGGCCGACGGAGGTTTGCGACACGATCCAGACCGGCGCGCGGTGGTTTTGGCGCGAGGCAACCCGGCCCTCGGATTTGCAGACCGCCGGGGAAGTGGTGGCCCGGCTGCGGGCCTGCAATGCCCGCAGCACGAATTACCTCCTCGACGTGCCGCCCGACCGGGACGGGCTCATTTCCGGCCCACAGCTGGCCCGCCTGCGCGAGATTGGTGCGCAATGGAAGTCCGCCGAGCCGGCGCGCTAGTGGTGTTCAGCCGTCGGCCGGAGTCAGCATGCTCGATCGGGCAGAGGGCGGAAAATTCTCCGCTTAGTGGCGGCAAAGGAAGGTCTTGCCGACCGGCGGGACACCCGCAGAGTTCTGCGCACCCCGCATGAAATCACCCCGCGTTTCACTGGCTGCGCTCCTGGGCGCGCAGGCCCAGGTCACCTTCAATGACAATGCGGCCAAGTTCATGCTGATTGCCCTGGCGCAGTTTCCGGGCGTGCTCGGCGGCTCCGATCCCAACGTCATCCGCGGTTTGCTCAGTGCGTTGCTGGTGTTGCCGTTCATCGCGTTTTCGCCCCTGGCCGGGTGGGTCGTGGACCGGTTTGCGAAGAGCAAGGTGCTGAGTGTTTCGCTCGGGGTCCAGGCGGTGTGCATGCTGTTGCTGACGGCCGCGCTCTGGTGGCATTCCCTGTGGGGCGCCGTGGCCTGCTTTGTCCTGCTGGCGATGCAGGCGACGGTGTTTGCCCCGGCCAAGCGCGGCATTTTGCGCGAGCTGGTGAGCGCCCAGGGCCTCCCCCGCGCGGTCGGCCTCATGGAAATGCTGTCAGTCGCGTTCATTCTCGGCGGCATCTTCGGCGGCGGCTGGCTCTTCGACCAGCTGACTCAGTATAAACTCTCCCAGGGTTTGGTGCCGGTGGATGCGGCCTGGAACGGTGCGCTCCTCACCGCGGTGGTGCTGGCGGTTTTCTCGGTGCTCTCGTGGCTGGTTTTCCAGCTGGTCGCACCGACCGTGGCGCAATCGAACGAACCTTTCCGGGCCAGGCTGTTCTGGCAGCACGGCCACCAGATCATGGAGCTGTGGCGCGAGCGCCCGCTCATGCGCGCCACGTTCGGCATCATGTTTTTCTATGGCATGGGCGCCTACCTGCTCGTGCTGCTGATCCAGCTTGGGGCCGAGCTGCACGAGGGCAGTGTCGGCTCCGCGACGGCATCCGGTTTCATGGCGCTGCTCCTCGGCGTCGGCACGCTGGTGGGCAACTTCACGGCCGGGGCGCTTTCCCGCCGGGGCGTGGAACTCGGCCTCGCCCCGATCGGCGGAGTGCTGCTGGCGGGCGCGGTGCTCGCCCTCGGGCTCATCGGTCACGCCGGCCCCGCGTTCGACGCCTGGCTCGTGCTGGCCGGCTTTGCCTCGGGACTTTTTCTCGTGCCGCTCTACGCGTTCATTCAGGAAACCGCCAGCGCGGGCCGGCGCGGCCGGGTGCTGGCGGCCGTCGGGCTGCTCGACAGCATCGCGGGCCTGGCCGCCAACGGCCTGTTCGTGCTTTGTGCCGGGCAGACTCTCCTCGACTGGAACCCGGCTACGCAGTTGTTTGCGCTGACCGGCCTGACGCTGGTCATGCTCGGCTACGCGCTCTGGCACCTGCCGCACCAGACCCTGTGCACGGTGATGCGGCTGATCGGGCCGATTTTTTACCGGGTCCGGGTGCGGGGCCACAAGCTCCTGCCGGCGGGTGGCGCCCTCGTGCTCTGCAACCACCTTTCCTACGTGGATGCGGTCGTGCTGCAGATCGCCGCACCGCGGCCGCTGCGCTTCGTGGCATTTGCGGGCTTTGCCCGGAGCCCGACGGTCCGGTTTCTGTTCCGGGCCCTGGGCGTGATTCCGGTGGCGCCGAATAAACCCCTCAAGGGCATCCGCACGGCGGTCGAGGCGCTCCAGCGCGGGGAACTGGTCTGTGTTTTCCCCGAGGGCGCGATCTCGCGCACCGGCCAGTTGATGGAACTGAAGCGCGGCTTCGAGGCGATGGCGCGGCAGGCCCGCGTGCCGGTGGTACCCGCCGTGATCGACGGGTTGTGGGGCTCCGTCTATTCCTTCGCGGGCAACCGCTACCTTTGGAAGGCCCCGCGGCTCATGCCCACGCCGGTCTGCGTCATCTTCGGGCGGCCGATTCCCTTTGAGCGGGCCGACCGGGATGCGGCCCGCCTCGCGATGCTGGACCTCGGCGAACGGGCGTTTCAGGAGCGGCCGGTGCTCCGCCGGCACTTGGCGCGCGAGGTGGTCCGTTCGCTGGCGCGACGCCCGCGGCATGTGGAGATTGTCGACCGGACCGCTGAGCGGCGGGCGATTTCTGCCGCCGAACTGCTCGCGGTGGCGGCCGCGCTCTCGCGGCGCATCCGCCGGACGGTGCCCGGGAAACGCGTGGGCATCGTCCTGCCGCCCGGCGCCGGCGCGCATATCGTGAACCTGGCGGTCGCCTGCGCGGGCAAGACCCCCGTCAACCTCAACTTCACGGCCGGCCGGGCCGCGGTGGAAGCCAGCCTGCGCATCGGCGAGATCGAGACGGTCATTACCGCCGAGGCGATGCGCGCCAAGATTCCCGGCTTTCCGTTTCCGGAACACACCCTCGACCTCAAGCAGGAGATCGAGGCCATGGGCGGAAAGAAGGCGATCCTGCCCTGGCTGCTGGCCGCCTGGCTGTTGCCGAACCAGTGGATTCCGAACCTGCTCGGGCTGCCCCGCATCGGCGACAAGGCGGAGGCGAGCCTGCTGTTCACGAGCGGCAGCTCGGGCGAACCGAAGGGCGTGGTGCTGTCCCACCGCAACATCCTGGCGAACTGCGCGCAGATTTCCTCGCTTTCGATTTTGCCCGACACCGCCGTCATGCTGGCCTGCCTGCCTGTGTTCCACTCCTTCGGGTTTACCGTCACGCTGTGGTACCCGCTGCTCCGCGGCTGCCAGGTCGTGACGCTGCCCAGCCCGCTCGACACCCGGAAAATCGTCGAGGCCATCCAGCAGGAAAAGGCCACGGTCCTCGTCGGCGCCCCGACCTTCATCCGGCCGTTCCTCAAGAAGGCCACCCGCGAGGAGCTCAAGTCGCTCAACCTGGTGGTCACCGGTGCGGAAAAACTGCCGCTGGACCTGTACGATGCGTTTCTCGCGCAGTTCGGCATCGAGATCCTGCAGGGTTACGGCCTGACCGAGACGACCCCGGCGACCAACATCAACCAGCACCACCCGGCGATCACGACGTCCACCGCGGAGCCGCAGCTGGGCAAGAAGACCGGCGCCGTCGGCCGGCTTATGCCGGGCATGACCGCCCGGATCGTGGATCCCGAGACGGGCGCGGAACTGCCCATGAATTCCACGGGCATGGTCTGGCTGCGGGGGGCGAATGTATTTTCCGGCTACCTGAAGGACCCGGAGAAAACCGCCGCGGCCCTGAAGAACGGCTGGTTCGTCACGGGCGACCTCGGCCGGTTTGACGATGACGGTTTCCTCCACATCGAGGGGCGGCTGGCCCGCTTCTCCAAGATCGGCGGCGAGATTGTGCCCCACGGCACGATCGAGCAGCGCATCATCGAGGCGTTTGACTGGGATCAGACCGACGGCCCGTCGGCGGTCGTGGTGGGTGTGCCCGATCCGACCAAGGGCGAAGCCCTCGTGTTGCTCACCACCCAGGACGTGACGGTCGAGCAGCTGCGTGCGCGCCTGCTGGAGATCGGGTTGCCCAACCTGTGGATTCCGCGGGTCGTGCGTCGGGTCGAGAAAATCCCGATGCTGGGCACCGGGAAAACCGACCTGAAGGCCTGCCGCAGCCTGGCCATTGAATTGCAGCGCGAGCCGGCGACCTGAGCGGCAGAGGTGGGATTGTCCGGGGGCGCTCGACGGCGGTCGCCGCGCGCTTCAGGAGAAATCAAGCTCGGGTTCGGCGAAATCCGGTTCAGCCGGGGCCAGGCACTGCGGCCCGTCATTGCGGGAGTTATTCACGAAGCGGCTGACCGGACGCTGTTGCATCCGCCGGTAGTCCAGCGGCCGCGTCAAGGCGTGGTACTCCGCCGCCGGCAACGGCGCGGTGCCGATCCAGCGGGGCATGGTTTCCCGGGTGAGAATCACGGGCATGCGGTGGTGGATCGGGGCGACGAGTTCATTGGGCACGGTTGTCAGGATGGCGAACGCCGGCGGCAGATCCGCGTCGGCCCGGGGGGACCAAATCCCGGCGAAGGCGAAGGGTTCTTCGTCCCGCAGCGTGAAGAGGTGGGGCAGTTTAAGTTTTCCGGCCGTCGCCCACTCATAGAAGCCGTTCGCGGGCACGAGACACCGGCGGGTGGCCGTGGCCTCCCGGAAAGCAGGGGAGGACGCGGCCTTCTCGGCGGCGGCATTGGGCATTAACTGCGCGGCTCCGCCGGCGTAAGGCGGCACGAGCCCCCAGGCCATGCCGCGCACGACCGGTTCCCCGTCGCTGATGGCCACCGTCGAGACGACGTGGGTGAGCGTGATGTTGTGCTTCGGTCGCGCCCACTCGGGTGAGGCGAATTGACGGTCCAGGGCGCGGGCGATGGCGCTCAGCGCGGCCTCAAGGTTATGCAGGGTGTAACGGACGCACATGCCGACCGAGCCAAACCGCTGCCGGCGCGGGTGCAACCGTTCCGTTGCGGTCCGGCCCGGAGCAGTGGACTTCCCGCCAATCTCGACAAGCCGTCGCCGTCGGCCCATGTTTCGTGCATCCCCATGAGCGAACTTCCCCCCTTGCTGCGCGATCAACGCAAAGTGGACGCCGATCACCTGAAGCTGCTCGCGATCTTCCACTTCGTCGGGGCGGGCCTGGCCCTGCTCGGGCTGCTGTTTGTTTTCGCCCACTACTCGTTCATGAATTTCTTCTTCGCCAACCCGAAGCTGTGGGAAGGACAGAAGGGTGGGCCGCCCCCGGCGGAATTCTTTGCGATCTTCAAGTGGTTCTATCTGGTGGCTGCCGTCTGGCTGGTGACCTGCCTCATCCTGAACCTGCTGGCCGCCTTCAGTCTTCGCGCGAAGCGGCACCGCACGTTCACACTGGTCGTTGCAGGGCTGAATTGCGTTCACATGCCCTTGGGCACGATCCTGGGCGTATTCACGATCATCGTGCTGCTGCGCGAGTCGGTGCGCGAGCTGTACGAAGTCAGACCGGTGGCCGGGACCTGAGTCAGGCGGCCGCTCAGTTGTCCAGATCCACCACGCCTTCCGCGGTGCTCAGGGCTTCCAGCACGCGGTAGTCGAGGCTGTCCTTCGCGTGCGCCTTGAAGTCGAGTTTGAAGCCGTTCAACAGCGCCTTCATCACGTCACCGTGCGTCTTGGCGTTGGGGGTGATCTGGATCCTTTGCAGTGCCTTGGGCCCGTGGTCGATGAACGTGGCGGCGGCGGCGTACAGATCGCGCACCTCGATCTTACCCTGCATGCTGCCGCTCCGGACCGTGACTTCCATCAGGCCGTCCGGCGTGTTGAACTTGAAAGGCATCTGCGGCAGTTTGATATCCATGCTGGAAACATAGCCGCGAATGGTGCCGGTTGACAGTTATATCGTGGGCGAGAGCGAAAGAGGCGGATTTAAGAAAACGGATTAGCCACAGAGGCACAGAGACACAGGGTGAAGACACCGGAATTCGAGAGGGAAGTGAACACTCGGCATACAGCGATGAATACTGCTTGGTTCGGCACTCCGGAACTCTGTGCCTCCGTGCCTCTGTGGTTCAAAAACTGCTTGGTTTCGCCTTTTTCCCATCAAAGCAATGCGGGCAGGTCACATCCGGCACATAGTGCGGGTCTTGTTGCTCGGCTTCGGTCAACGGCATCTGGCAGTTGAAGCAGATCACTGAGTTGGTCTCCCGCAGCGCCGGGTCGACGCCGACCCGGCGGTCGAAGACAAAGCATTCCCCGTCGTAATGCGCCCCGCCGCACTCCTCGAAATACTTCAGGATGCCGCCGTCGAGCTGGTGCACCTGCTCGAATCCGGCCTGCTCCATGAAGGGACCGGCCTTCTCACAGCGGATGCCGCCGGTGCAGAACATGACGATCGGCTGCTTTTTCAGTTCCGGCGGCAGCCGTTTCACGGCCTCGGGAAAATCGCGGAAGTTGTCGATGCCCGCCGGCCGGGCGCCGTGGAACGTCCCCATGCGCACCTCGTAGTCGTTGCGGGTGTCGAGCAGCGTCACGGCCCGGCCCTCGTCGAGCCACTGCTTCAAGGTGCGCGCCGGGAGCTTGCGCGTCGGGCGCCGCGCGGGATCGATGCCGGGCACGCCAAACGCGATGATCTCCTTCTTGATCTTCACCAGCATCCGGTTGAACGGTTGCTCGTCGCTCTCGCTTTCCTTGGGCGCCAGGTCCTCGAGACCGGGCACGCGGTGCAACTCGGCCAGCAGGGCGTCGACCTGTGCGCGCGGGCCGGCGACGAAGAGATTGATGCCCTCCGGACTCAGCAGGATCGTGCCGCGCAGCCCGCCGGACTGGCTCAGGGCGAACAGGCGATCCTTCAACGCGGGCAGGTCGCCGAGCGGGGTGAACTTGTAGACGGAGAAATTGATGAAGGAAGCCACGGAATGGTCGGATCAAGGCTGGTTGGCCACAGATTGCACGAATGGGTACGGATGGTTTTAGCAAAAGGCAAAACGGACGCAGATGGAATGAGATTCATTCCGGCCCGATAATCGGAATGCTTTATCCGTGCCTATCGGTGCAATCCGTGGCCAACTCAGTTCCTCTTTTTTCATGAAGCCCAATCTCAAACTCGCCGAGACCCGCATGCCCGATGGCGCCCGCCTGACGCTGCACTCCCACGACGGCAGCTTCTGCATCCGCCTCGACGGACGCGACCTGATGCACTCGATGACCGCGGCCTCCGAGCTGGTCCTGGGTGACCTGGCGGTGGCGTCCCTCGCCCTCGGGGCCGTCCCGCGCATCCTGATTGGTGGACTCGGCCTGGGTTTTACCCTGAAGCGGGTCCTGGAGAAAACCGGCGCGCGCGCCGTGGTACATGTCGCCGAGCTGATGCCCGAGGTCGTGGAGTGGAACCGCACGCACCTGGCCGGACTGAACGGCGCCCTGCTCAAGGATTCGCGGGTGAAAATCCTGGTGGAGGATGTCGGCGTGGTGCTGGCCCGGGCCGCGCGCGAGCCTTACGACGCCATTCTGCTCGATGTGGACAACGGCCCGGCCGCGATGGTGCTGCCGGGCAATACCCGGCTCTACGATAATCGCGGCCTGCAGCGGCTGCTCAGTGCGCTCAAACCCGCGGGGCGGGTGGCGATCTGGTCGGCCGGCCCCGACCGGGCCTTTGCCCGGCGTTTCGCCCAGTCGGGCTTCAAGGTCGAGGTCGTGCCGGCCCGGCTGCATGCGACGTCGAAAAGTTCGTCGTATGTGATCTTCGTGGGCGATAAACTGCCTGCCCGTTAGTAGTCTATTAAACTACAAACTGCGCAGGCACTGTTTGTAGTTTAATAGACTACTAAGGTTTCAGGATCGACCCAGCCGCAGCGGGAGACGGCGAGGTATGCGCCAGTTACTGCCCGCGCCTGGAATGGGATTTAGCGGGTGCGCGGGGCGTCTCGGCGTTGGTGCCTTGACCCGATTGGGTGCGGTAATCATGGTGCGCGCATGGCTACCCCCGAAATCAAAATCGAGTCACTCAAGGCCGGCACCGGGCGCACCCCGAACAAGGGCGAGGCGGTTACCGTTCATTACACGGGCTGGTTCACCGACGGAAAGAAATTCGACAGCTCGGTCGATCGCGACGAGCCATTTGTTTTTGTCCTGGGCGCCGGGCAGGTGATCGCCGGCTGGGATCTCGGGGTTGCGACGATGAAGATCGGCGACAAGGTGAAGCTGACGCTGCCGCCCGAGCTAGCGTACGGCCGCTCCGGCTATCCCGGCGCCATCCCGCCCAATGCCACCCTCGTCTTCGAGGTCGAGCTGCTGGGTATCGCGTGAGCCGGTGAACCCGGGTCATGGTTCATTTCTCATCGTTCACTGTTCATCGGGCCGATGAAATGAACCATGAGCGCCGACCAGTGAGAATTGAACAACCCGTGGATCGACCGGTTTGTCCCGTCAGCTGACGGCGGAATTCGTCCCCGCCTGAATCATCAGCTGCTTCAGTTGTTCCACCTCGGCGACCGACGTCTTCGCCACAAAGCCGCGGGCGTGGGTGAAGTGCACCCCGGGCTGGCCGGCGAGCCGGGTGAAATCGAGCCGGCTGTTGTCGCGGAAGCGTGAGAGGCCATAGCCGGTGCTGCGCCGGTCCGGATAAACCGTGCCGATAACCTGGCTGACCAGCCCGCGGCTTTCGATGAACTGGTCGAGGCCCATGGATGGTTCCTCGGGCAGAGGCTCCGTGCGGGGAATAAAAATGATCTTGGCGGGTCCGCCCCCGATTTCCATGTCCCAGATCTCGGCGTGCTGGCCGATGAAATCCAGCCGGCTCCGCATCGATTTCACATAGCCGAGCAGATCCTCGCCGATCATCCGCATCACTTCCCAGAGCGGGTCGCCCGGGGCGATCCGCCTGGCCAGCGCGAAGCGGCGCAGGAGGGTGCTGTCGATGGGGGAGATCAGCTTGCTCACGGTCGCCGGATCCGCCCCGAGCCAGTGGGCGGTCGCCACGAGCCCGCGGCAGTCGAACCACTCGGTCGCTTCCAGCCAGTCGCAAAACTGGCGCGCGTCCTCGTACAGGCCGAGATGCTGCAGGACCAGCGAGAGCGAACAGGTCGGCGGGTGATCCTTGGGCAGCTGATGATGGTCGAAGTTGTGGCGCGCGGGCTCGTGCAGGTGTCCGACATCCACGACACAGGTCGCCGGACTTGCCAGGTCGTCGGGCGTTGGCTCCCGCCGCACCACCGGCACGGGATGGAGGGCCAGCAGCACGCTGCACGCGAGGAACTCGTCCTTATGTGCGCCGCCGGGGTGGGTCAGGATGGTGTCGATGGAAGTCATGGGAAAACAGCTGCGGGCTGAAGGAGCCAAGCCCGTTCACGCCAACGGGGAGTCGCTGGACGGGACCGTGCCAGGAAATTTCGGCGGTCTTGGTTTCCGGCTCAGTGCCGGCCGCCGGTGTGCCAGTGCCCACCGGGTTTACCCTTGGGATGATGGGCTGCGCCCGCGGCCGCAGGACGGCCGCCACCACCACCACCGCGCGAGCCACCGCCGGAAGAACGGCCCTGACCCTGGCGGCGACCGCGGAAATCACCCTGGGTCGGCTGTCCTGGGGGTGGGGCGGCATGGTAATCAAAGCCCTCGAGCTTCAGCTGGGGAATCGTGGCCTTGATGAAACGCTCGATGGCCCGGACGTCATTGGTTTCCTCCGGCGTGACCAGCGTGAACGCATCGCCCACCGCGGCGGCCCGGCCGGTGCGGCCGATGCGGTGCACGTAGTCGTCCGGCGTCATGGGGATGTCGTAGTTGATGACATGCGACACGCCGGCCACGTCGATGCCGCGGGCGGCAATATCGGTGGCCACCATCACCTCGAACCGGCCGTCCTTGAAGCCCTTCAAGGCCGCGGTGCGCTGGCCCTGGCTGCGGTTGCCATGCAGCACCGCGACGGTGTGCTTGGCCGCCTCCAGCTTGCGCGCGATCTTGTCGGCGCCGTGCTTGGTGCGGGTGAAGACGAGCACGCTGTTGAAATCGGTTTTCTCCAGCAGGGCGAGCAGCAGCTGGAACTTCAGTCCCTGGCTCACCGGGTAGATGGCATGCGTCACCGACTCGTTGACCGAGCGCGCTCGACCGATCGCGATGCGCACCGGATCGTGCAGCGCAAAACGCGCCACGGCCTCGATCTCCGGCGGTACGGTGGCGGAGAAGAAAAGGGTCTGCCGTTTCTTGGGGCACAGGCTGACGATCTGTTTGACGTCCTTGATGAAGCCCATGTCGAGCATCCGGTCCACCTCGTCGAGCACGAGCACCTCGAGGTTGTCGAGGCGCAGCGCGCGCTCGTGCAGGAAGTCCATCAGGCGGCCGACGGTCGCGATGACGATGTCGCTGCCCTTGTGGAGGGCGTTGCGCTGGGCGCCGTAGCCGACGCCGCCATGGATGAGCGCGGTGCGGACATCGGTGAACTGGCCGAACTCGCGGAAGGCCTCGTCGACCTGTGCGGCGAGTTCGCGGGTGGGCTCGAGCACGAGGACGCGGGGCGCGGGCAGCTTGTGCGGCCCGAGGCGGTTGAGGATGGGCAGGGCAAAGGCGGCGGTCTTGCCGGTGCCGGTCTGGGCGGAGGCGATGAGGTCGCGACCGGACAGAACCACGGGAATGGCCTGCTGTTGGATGGGCGTGGGCTCGCCGTAGCCCTTGGCGGCGACGGCGCGGACGATGCTGGAAAAGAGCCCGAGTTTGTTGAACGGCATGGTGCGAATGCCGCGAGGAAACGGCCTAAAAGCGAGGGAAAAAGTTTATTCGATGATGGAGGCCAACTCGCAGTTTCGGAGACTGAACCTCCCGTTTCCGGAGCCAACCCGAGCCGATTTGGCGGCACCGAAGACCGGATCAGGAGTCCAATAAGGAGCCCAATTCCGGCGATTTAACCATGAAACCTCAGCTTTGCCGCCTGTTTGCCCTGACTATGCTGATTGCCGGACCCCTCCTGGCCCAGCCGGCGGCGCCTGACGCACCTCCGCCTTCGCCCCAGGAACTCGACCAGGCTCTCGGGCCGATCGCCTTATATCCCGACGCACTCATCGCGCTGATCCTGCCGTCCGCCACGGACCCGTCCGATGTCGTCCTGGCCGCGCGCTACCTGCAGGACGGCGGCGATCCCGCTGACACGGATGACCAGCCGTGGGACGACAGCCTCAAGGCGCTGGCCCATTATCCCGACATCGTGAAATGGATGGATCGCAACCTCACCTGGACCAAGTCGGTTGGTGAAGCCTTCGTCCAGGAACCCGCGGAGGTGATGAACTCGATCCAGCGCCTGCGGGCCCAGGCCCGGGCTGCCGGTTCCCTGACCAATACGCCGCAACAAGAGGTGATCATCGACGACGGATACATCAGCATCATGCCGGCCCAGCCTGATGTGATCTATGTCCCGGATTACGACCCGGAGGTCGTGTATGTCAGCCGGCCGGGATATTACTCCGATTCCTACCTGAGTTTTGGGTTGGGGTATCCCACGGGCTTCTGGCTCGGCTACGATCTAGACTGGCAGCATCGGCGCGTCTGGTCGATCGACCCGCGGGATCGGGAGCGTTACTGGCGCGACCATCGTGACTGGCGGCATCCTTCCTTTCCCGGCGGCCCGGGCTACCAACACGAACCGGACCGGCATCCCTGGAAGCCGCAGCCGAATGCCCCGCGGCCCCCGGCCAACCGGCCCAACACGCCGCGACCGGACATCCAGCGGCCATCGCCTTTTCCCAACGGTTCGGCGCACCCGAACGATCCGCGGCGCAATGGTCCGGATCGCCCGCCGGCTAATCGCGAGCAAACCCCGCCGCCCAATCGCCGCTCTGACCTTCCTCCCGTCGTGGTGCCCCAGGCGGGCGCGCAGTCCGTGCCGCCGCCGCGGGCGGCCCAGCCGCAACCATGCCCGGCCGCCAGCCTCTGCCTCAACCTGACCGCGGTGCGCCGGACAATCGTGGCCGCGAGTCCCGCGATGGCGCCGTCAATCCGCCCCGGCCTCCCGCCGCGGCTCCCGCCCGTCAGCCGGCGCCCCCGCCGCGGCAGCCCCCGCCGCCACCGCCGGTCAAGGATGACCGCGGGGACGACAAGGGTGGTCGCTCCGACGACGACAAGAAGAAGTGATTGTTACGCACTTAGCCCGCGGACGGGCGGGCTTCAGTCATCCATAAGGTCGCCTCAGTCGACCTGATTGCGAGATCGGCCTCGTGTTGTCCGTCCGCCTCCGCTAGACCTCATTCATGACCCCTGACCCCAACGCACAATTCGACCAGACCGTGCTGGACATGATCGAGCACAGCCCCATCGGAGCCGTGCCTGTCACCCCTTCCTACCAGGATGCCATCAAGCGGCTTTATGCCTCACATCAGGCCTATGCCGATGCCGATCACAAGTCGGGGCATGTCACCGCGCGCTCGCTGGCCCGGCTGCCTTCGTTCCATGCGGAAAATCTCCCGGCGCTCATCGCCGGCCAGATTGCGGCGGAGGCCCTCGAGTCCAACGCCAGCATCTTCAGCCGCTACGTCCAGTCGCTCCCGGCCGATCGCCGCGTCCGGGCGGAAGGCCATCGCCTGAGTGTTGCCGGCCGCGTCGCCCATCATCGCGCCAAGCAGGGCATCGTGGCGATTCACGATCCGGTCCACACGCTCTTCCTCGTGCCGGGCACGGGGCCGCATCCGGGGCTGCCGGGCAACTACCTCTATGGCTCGGCCTTTCAGGTGACGGCCGACGCCGCGACCAGTCCCTGGGCGGTGCATTTACACGATAACGACGACGGCGCGGCGCTGTTCGATGCGCCGGACATGGCCGGGGCCCTCGCCAAATTGCAGGAAGTCCTGGAGAGTGCGCCGTTCAACATGAACGAACTCGAGGCCTTGGGATTCCGGCTGAATTGAACTCTCCGCTTTCCAAGGCGGCGGTTGATGGCTCACAGAAGGTTTGAACCTCGGCCCTCGGTGTTTCCTGGCCTCTGTGGTTCAATCAGATGGAGCAACGTCCCCTGACTCCAAACTAACAGTCGCCTCGGGTTCGACCGGCGTTGCGACCGCTTTTTTCAGGCGATGCCCGGGCTTTGCCATGATTTCCACATAGACGGTCGTCGCCCCCTCAGCCGCAGCCACCGCATCGATGGCGGCGGCGACTTCCGCCGGGTGCTTGACCGCCGCCTCGGCCTGGTTCGCGCCGACCTTGCAGTCGAAGTCCCAGAAATCCACGCCCGTTGTGAGCGGCTTGCGGCGTTCGCGCTTCACGTATTTCCGCACCTCGTGCTTGATGGCATCAAGCACCCGCTGGTCGGCCTGGCCGGGCTCCTTGAGTTGGAAGGTCTTTTTCATCGAAGGGGTTTCGTATGGATGAAGCCGTGACGGGAGGGGAGATAATTCGTCAGACCCCATCTTTCCCGCCATCGGCCTGCGGGCCGGCGAGCCCTGGCGAACGGGTCCGGCCTCCGGACACGAAGAAGGGCCGTCTACCCTAGACGGCCCTTCTAGCCTAACACCAAGCAAACCTTGAACTACAACGAGACAGACGCAGGCGTCTGCGATCCGTTCAATTCCGTTGGGATTCCGGCCGGAGTTTACAGGTCTGTAACAAATCGGCCCCGGTGCGGCCCCGGTTTGGTCGAAGATTGCTGGCTTGCCCTGTTTCGCCCGGGGCCGCTATTGCCCTGTGCGGCCCATGAAGGTGCGTTTGCTTTTCCTTTTCGTTTTGCTTTGTCCGTTTATCGCGGGTTGTGCGTCCGTCCCTATGACCTACGCGGAGTGGAAGAAGGAAATGGATGACCGGCAGGCCTTCGAACGGGCCGGACTCGAGTACAAGTCGCCGGCCCAGCTGCGGGCCGAGGCGGCCGACATGCGGCAGTTGGCCGACTCGACCGCTTTCACGCGACGGTAGCGCGGACCCTCAGTAGAAAACATTCCGGTCGAGGCTGCGGTACTGAATGGCCTCGAGGAGGTGCGGCGACTCGATGCGGCTCGCGTCCGCCAGGTCGGCGATCGTGCGGGCCACCTTCAGGATGCGGTCATAGGCGCGGGCGGAAAGGGAGAGTTGCTCCATCGCCTGCTGGAGCAAGTCACCGAGCCGGGGGTCGAGCGTGCAGTATTTCCTCAACTGGAGCGGGGACATCCGCGCGTTGGCGTTGACCGGACTGCCCTGGAAGCGGACCCGCTGCCGGGCGCGGGCCTGCTCGATGCGCGAGCGGATCACCGTGGAGGATTCCCCGGCCTGGTCGTTGCGCAGCTCCGCGATGGAGAGCGCCGGCGCCTCGATATGGAGGTCAATGCGGTCCAGCAGCGGGCCGCTGATCCGGGCGCGGTAGCGCTGGATCTGAGAGGGGGCGCAACGGCATTCGTGCTTGGCGTCGCCGAGGTAGCCGCAGGG
>CAIUGM010000011.1 GCA_903898675.1 uncultured Verrucomicrobiota bacterium | reverse complement strand
GTCGAACCCGAGACGCTCATGGAAGGCGATCACTCCCTGGCGCGCTGCGAGGAAATCACCCGCACCACCCTCGAGGGCGTTTTCGCGGCCCTGGCGGAGCAGCACGTGGTCCTGGAGCAGATGCTGCTGAAGACCAATCTGGTTCTCCCCGGGACCGGTTGTCAGGAAATCGCCAGCCCCGAGGAAGTGGCGACGGCGACACTCCGCTGCTTCCGGCGCGCCGTGCCGGTCGCAGTGCCGGGCATTGTCTTTCTCTCCGGCGGGCTCGAAGCCGGCGCGGCCACGCTGCTCCTGCGGACGATCTGCGCCCACCCCGCCCCGCCCTGGCGGCTGAGCTTCTCCTTCGGCCGCGCGCTGCAGGCGCCGGCGTTGAAAACCTGGCAGGGCCGGGCCCGCAACACGCCCGCGGCGCAGCAGGCCCTGCATGACCACGCCCAAGCCAACAGCCTCGCACTCCTTCCAGCCCAGGTGATTAACCGCTGAATCGATCGGCCTGCGAACTCGTTGGCTGCCCGGTTGGTCATCCGCATCCGCGTCATCGGCGAACATTTCATTTGCCTGCCCGGGCAATCCGCCAAGATTGGCGGGGTCTAGCGCGTACCCGTCCGCGACCGGACATAGCACAGTTCAACCTCCGTTTCCTGAATACCCAGGCCTGATCGCCATGCGACAAGCACTTAAAAGTATCCCTCACTGCCGCCTGCAGGTTTTCCGTTGCCGGACCACTGCCCAGGCCGAGTGAAAAGCATCCTCGAATTTACCCGCGCGCGCCAGGAATTGCGGCCCATCGTGATGGTGACCGCCTACGACGCGCTCATGGCCCGGATTGTCGCGGCCTCGCAGGCTGACGCGATCCTCGTGGGCGACAGCGCCGCCATGGTGGTCCACGGCCTCCCCTCGACCGTGCACGCCACGATCGAGATGATGTGCACCCACACGGCGGCCGTGCGCCGTGGGGCGCCCGAAACCGTGGTGATCGCCGACATGCCTTTCCTGAGTGTACGCCGCGGAACGCAGGCGGCCGTTGAAGCGGCCGGGGCGCTCATGCAGGCGGGCGCCACCGCGGTGAAGATCGAGGGGGTGACCGGCCACGAGGACGTCATCCCGCATTTGATCGGCAGCGGCATCCCCGTGATGGGCCACCTCGGCCTGACCCCGCAATCGGTCAACCAGCTCGGCGGCTACCGGCTGCAGGGCCGTTCGCCCGCCGAGGCGGAACGCTTCCGCGCGGAGGCGCGCCGCGTGGAGGAACTCGGCGCGTTTGCCGTGGTATTCGAATGCGTGCCCGCCGCCCTCGCGAAGCAAACCACCGACGAGCTTACTATCGCCACCATCGGCATCGGCGCGGGGCCGGATACGTCCGGACAGGTGCTCGTGCTGACCGACCTGCTCGGGCTCGACGCCACTTTCCGCCCGCGCTTCGCCCGGAGCTACCTCGACGGCCACGAGGCCGTGCTCGGGGCCCTCAACCAGTTCGCCGGCGATGTCCGGGCGGCGCGCTTTCCGGCGCGCGCGGAGGTCATCGCATGACGGTTTATTCCAACCTGGCGGAATGGCGCGCAGCCCGCAGCGCGGCGGACTTCCCCGGCCGCCGGGTCGGCTTCGTGCCCACCATGGGCGCGCTGCATGCCGGCCATCACGCCCTCCTCGAGCGGGCCCGCGCGGAATGCGACTTCGTCGTGCTCAGCATTTTCGTCAACCCCACCCAGTTCAACGACGCCGGCGACCTCGCGCACTACCCGCGCACGCTCGCCGCCGACCTGGCGCTGGCCGGGGATCTGGTGGATGCGGTCATCACCCCGGGGGAAAAGGAACTTTATCCCGACGGCTATAACTACCGCGTGACCGAGAACGCCCTCAGCCGCGAGCTCGAGGGCGTGCACCGGCCCGGGCATTTCGACGGCGTGCTCACCGTCGTGCTCAAGCTGCTGAACCTCGTGCAGCCCCATCGCTCCTACTTCGGGGAGAAGGACTGGCAGCAGCTGCAGCTCATCCGGGGCCTGGCCGGCACTTTTTTCCTGCCCGGCGAAATCATCGCGTGCCCGACCGTCCGCGACCCGGACGGGCTGGCGCTGAGTTCGCGCAACCGGCGGCTCTCCGCCGACGCGCGGGTGCAGGCGACGCTCTTTCCCTGGATCATGGAAAACTCCGCCGACGCCCCCGCGGCCGCCGGCGCCCTGCAGGCCGCGGGGTTCGCGGTGGACTACGTGGCCGACCGGGACGGCGTGCGGCTCGGCGCGGTGTACCTCGAAGGCGTCAGGCTGATCGACAATGTCCGGCTCTAACATCCTCTTCATCTTCACCGGCTCGATCGCGTGCTTCAAGGCGTGCGACGCCGTCTCCCGCCTGGTGCAACGCGGGCATCGCGTGCGCACCGTCGCAACGCCCGCCGCGTTGAAGTTCATCGGCCCGGCCACCTTGGAAGGCCTCACGGGGACCCCGGTCCTCAGCGACGCCTTCACGCCGGGCGCCGCGATGGAGCACATCAACCTGACGCGCTGGGCCGACGTGGTGCTGGTTTGCCCGGCCACCGCCAACACCATCAATAGTCTCGCCGCGGGACTCGCCCCCGACCTCGTCGGCGCCTTGTTCCTCGCGCATGACCGCACCAAGCCCTGGCTCGTCGCCCCAGCGATGAACCCGGCCATGTGGTCGCATCCGGCCACGATCGCCGGCGTGGAAAAGTTGCGCGCTTGGGGCGCGGTATTTTTACCGGTGGGCGCGGGCCGCACCGCGTGTGGCGAGACCGGGGAAGGCCGGCTGGCCGAACCGACCGCGATCGTCGCCGCCGTCGAGGCCGCGCTGGCCCGGCCCGCCCGCCGGCTCCGGGTGCTCATCACGAGCGGCGGCACGGCGGAACCGGTCGACGGCGTCCGCGTGCTCAGCAACACGAGCACCGGCGGCACGGGCGCGCTCATCGCCGCGCACCTCGCCCGCTGCGGCCATGAGCCGGTCCTGCTCCGCGCCAAGCAGGCCGAACGACCGGCGCAACCGTGCCGCGAGGAGATTTTTTCGTCCTTTGCCGACCTCGAATCCGCCCTGACCAGGCTGCTGGGTCAGGAAAGATTCGATGCGGTGATTCACGCAGCGGCGGTGGGCGACTTCGGCGTCGAGTCGGTGATCGTCGATGGGCAGGTGTGCCCCGTCGGCGCCACGAAGCTCGACTCCGGGTTCCCGCCGCTGCTGCGTTTGAAGCAAAACCCAAAGCTGCTCGACCGGCTCCGCGCCCTGAGCCCCACCCCGCTGCAAGTGGTCGCCTTCAAGCTGACCCGCGACGCCAGCGCGGCCGACGCGCAGGCCGCGGTCGCCGCGCTGCTGGCCCACGCCGACGCGGACTGGGTGGTGCACAACGACCTGGCGGCCCGGCCCGACGGCGCGGGCGACTTCCCGGCCGACATCTACCAACCCGACGGCACGGTCGCGGTGCACTGCGCCAGCCGCGCCGGGCTGGCGGCGGCGCTGGAACACTTGCTCGTCACCGCCGCGACCGGCTAACTTTTCCCATGCTCCTCTGTCTTGACGTAGGCAACACCCAGATCCACGGCGGCGTATTCGACGGCGAGACCTTGCGCTGCCAGTTCCGCAAGACCACGCATCCGCTCGGTTCCTCCGACGAGCTGGGCGTGTTCTTCCTCGCGGTGCTGCGGGAAAACGGCGTCGACCCGGCCGCGATCACCCGCGTGGCGATCTGCTCGGTGGTGCCGCCGGCGGCCTACGCCCTGCGCGGGGCCTGCGTGAAGTATTTCCACCACGAGCCCTTCGTGCTGCAGGCCGGAGTGAAGACCGGCCTCCGCGTCAAGTATCGCAATCCGCTCGAGGTCGGCGCCGACCGCATCGCCAACGCGATCGCCGCCACCCTGCGCCACCCGAAGCGCGACGTGATCGTCGTCGACTGCGGCACGGCGACCACCTTCGACATGGTGGCGGCCGCGGGCGATTACCTCGGCGGGGCGATTCTGCCCGGCGTCGGCATTTCGGCCGAGATGCTCGCCAGCCGCACGGCCCGCCTGCCGTCCGTGGAAATCACCCGGCCCGAGGCCGCCCTCGGCCGCAGCACGGTGGAGAGCATCCAGTCCGGCCTGTATCACGGGCATGTCGGCGCGATCCGGCAGCTGGTCGCCGAACTGACCCGCGAGGGCTTCGCCGGCGTGAAACCCGTGGTCATCGGCACCGGCGGATTCGCCCGGATGTTCGAGACCGAGAAACTTTTCGACGAGATCGTCCCCGAGCTCGTGCTCTTCGGCCTCAAGCACGCCGAGCTGCTGAACCGCGCCATCGCCTGAACTCCTTTCTCCCCATGCGCCTCACCTTTCTCAAAGCCAAACTCCACCGGGCGACGGTCACTTCCGCCGATCTGGACTACGAGGGTTCCATCTCCCTCGACCGCGCCCTCTGCCGCGAGGCCGGGCTGCTCGAATACGAGCAGGTGGACATCTACGACATCACCAACGGCGCCCGCTTCACGACCTACGTGATCTACGGCGAACCCGGCCAGGTGCAGATCAACGGGGCCGCCGCACGCCTCGTCCAGCCCGGCGACCGCGTGATCGTGGCCGCCTACGCGCAGCTCGAGCCCGAGGAGGTGGCCGGACACGCGCCGACCATCGTCCTGCTCGGGGAGAACAATGAGATCAGCTCGGTGCACAGCGAGGCGATCGCCCACCCATGACGGTTACGACCCCGGAACTTGAACTCGAGACGGACCGCCTGTTCCGGGCCCTGCTGCACGTGGACTGCGAACCGGGCCGCCGGTGGGACCTCGCGGCCTGCCGCCGCATCGCCCCGCTGACCCTGGAGATCAACCGGCTCAAGCGGGAAAAGAATGCGGTCATCCTCACCCACTCGTACGTCGAGCCCGAGATCATCTACGGCGTGGGCGATTTCAAGGGCGACTCCTACCACCTCAGCCTGATGGCCCGCGACGCACAGGCCCGCGTGATCGTTTTTGCCGGCGTGGTCTTCATGGCCGAGACCGCGAAGATCCTTTCCCCGCACGCCACCGTCGTCGTGCCCGACCGGCAGTCCGGCTGCTCGCTCGCCGACTCGATCACGGGCCGGCAGCTGCAGGAACTCAAGGCCCTCTACCCGGAGGCGGCGGTCGTGTGCTACATCAACAGCACGGCCGAGGTGAAGGCCGAGTCCGACGTCTGCGTCACGTCCGGCAACGTCTACGACATCATCGCCCGGCTGCCCCAGCGCCAGATCCTGTTCGTGCCCGACCGGCTGATGGCGGAAAATGTCCGCAGCGAATTGCACCGGCGCGGCGTGGACAAGGAGATCATTTCCTCCGACGGCACCTGCATCGTGCACGACCAGTTTACCGTCGCCGACATCGTCGCGGCCCGCGCCCGCTTCCCGGGCCTGAAGGTCGTCGCGCATCCCGAGTGCCCGCCCGAGGTCGCCGCCGCCGCCGATTTCGTCGGCAGCACCGGCGCGATGATGAAGTACGTCAAGACCACCGCCGCACCCTACTTCCTCATGCTGACCGAGTGCGGCCTCGTGGGCCGGCTGCAGGTGGAGACGCCCGAGAAGCACTTCATCGGCGGGTGCCGGTTGTGTCCCTACATGAAGCTGAATTCCCTCGAGAAGATCCGGGACGCGCTGACCCATCCGCGCCCCGACCAGATCGTGACGCTCGACGAAGACCTGCGCCGGCGCGCTGCCCGCAGCATCGAACGGATGTTTGAACTTACGCCCCAGGGTTGAGATCTTAGGAAGAGCCCGGCGACTCCCCTGTCATTCTCCACTCACCATGATCACCCCCCGCACCCTTCACCTGATCGACCTCGCCCTTGAGGAGGACGCCGGACTCGGCGACCTGACCAGCCGCGCCATTTTTCCCGCGCGGCACCGCAGCCGGGCCTTCATCGCCGCCAGCCAGGACCTCGTGGTCTGCGGCGGCGAGGTGGCCGCCTGCGTTTTTCAACGCGTCGACCCCGCCTTGCAGGTCAAGGTGCTCGTGGCGGACGGCACGCGCGTGAAGCGCGGCACCGAGATCCTGCGCATCGCCGGTCCCACCGCGGCGCTGCTGACGGCCGAACGCACCGCACTCAACTTCATCCAGCGGCTCTCCGGCATCGCCACGCAGGCGCGCCGCTTTGCCGATGCCGTGGCCGGCGCCAAGGTACGGATCGTCGACACCCGCAAGACCACGCCCGGCTTCCGCGCCCTGGAGAAATACGCCGTCCGCTGCGGCGGCTGCTTCAACCACCGTTCCTCCCTCGGCGAGCACGTGCTCATCAAGGACAATCACATTGCCGCCGCCGGCTCGCTGACCAAGGCGGTGCGGCTCTGCCGCGCCGCGGCGCCCCATGCGGCCAAGATCGAGGTCGAGGCCACCACGCCGGCCGAAGTCCGCGAGGCCTGCGCGGCCGGGGCGGAGGTCATCTTGCTGGATAACATGACGCCGGCCCAGGTTGCCGCGGCGGTCAAGGTGATCGCCGGCCGGGCCCTCGTGGAGATTTCCGGCGGCGTCCGCTTTGAAACCCTGCGCGACTACTTGCTGCCGGGCGTCGATGTCATCAGCAGCGGCGCCCTCACCCATTCCGCTCCCGCGGCCGACCTCAGCCTGACCGTCCTGCCGTCCGGGAAAAAGTAACCGGCGGTCCCCGCGCGCCGTTCCAAGATGAAAACCATCCCCACCGACTGCCTGGTGATCGGAGCCGGCCTCGCCGGCTCCGCCTATGCGCTGCATGCGGCCCGCGCCGGCCACCGGGTCGTCCTGCTGTCCAGCGGCCCGCCCCTGCAGGCCAACAGCGACTGGGCCCAGGGCGGCATCATCTACGACACCACGCCCGATCCGGTCGAACTGGCCCGCGACATCCTTGCGGCGAGTGACGGCACGGCCAACCCCGCCGCCATCGACCAGCTGGTCCGCGAGGGTCCGGCCGCGGTGAAGGAACTCCTGCTCGACGAACTGCGCGTCGGCTTCGATCGCGACGCCGCCGGGGCGCTGGACCTCGCGCGCGAGGGCGGCCACAGCGAGCGCCGCATCATCCATGCCAAGGACACCACCGGCCACGCCATCCTGGCGGCGGTCGCGGCGCGGGTCGACGCCACGCCGCGCATCGCGCGCCACAGCGGCTTCCTCGCGATCGACCTGCTCACGCTCTCCCACAACAGCCCGCAGCCGGCGGACCGCTACCAGCCGCTGACGTGCTTTGGCTGCTACGCGCTCGACGCGGCGGCCGGCGAGGTCGTCGCGTTCGTGGCGCGGAAGACCGTTCTCGCGACTGGCGGACTCGGCGGGATTTTCCTGCACTCGACCAACCAGCCCGGCAGCGTCGGCCACGGCGTCGCAATGGCGTACCGCGTCGGCGCGCGGCTCATCGACCTCGAGTACGTGCAGTTCCATCCGACGGTGTTTTTCCAGCGGGGCGCCCCGCCTTTCCTCATCACCGAGGCCCTGCGGGGCGAGGGCGCGGTACTGGTCGACGGACACGGCCGGCAGTTCATGCAGGGCGTGCACCCGCTCGGCTCGCTGGCCCCGCGGGATATCACCGCCCGCGCGATCAAGCAGCACCTGACGGAAACCGGCGAGGCCTGTGCCTACCTCGATTTGTCGGCCCTGCAGCCGGCTTTCATCCGCGAGCGTTTCCCCGGCATCTACGAGCGCTGCCTCGCCCAGGGCGTCGACATCACCCGCGAGCCGATCCCGGTCGTGCCGGCCGCGCATTTCTCCTGCGGCGGCGTCCACACGGACCTGCAGGGTCGCACCAATGTCCGCCACCTGAACGCCATCGGCGAGACGGCCTGCACCGGCCTGCACGGCGCCAACCGGCTCGCCAGCACCTCGCTGCTCGAGTGCCTCGTCAGCGCCAAGGCCACCGCGGCCGCGGACGACGCCGAATTGCGCGGCGGCGGACCCGCCTACCCGGCGCCGGGCACCTGGCAAAGCCCGGCGCGGACCCCGGACCCGCTGCTGATCCGGCAGGACCTGCAGCAGATCCAGACCACGATGTGGAACTACGCCGGCATCATCCGCTCGCCCCGCCGGCTGGCGCGGGCGCGGAAAATCCTGCTGGAGCTGCGCGAGGACATCCAGGCCTTCTACCGGGACTGCCGGCCAACCCGCGAGTTGATCGAGCTCCGCAACGCCGTGCAGACCGCCCTGCTGGTCGTGCATGCCGCGGCGCTCAACCCGGTCAGCAAGGGCTGCCACTACGTGACCGGGGAAGTCTAGCGCGGCGCCATTTCCCGCCGCCAGTGATCCGGGGCCCGGCCGAATGCCTGCTTGAACGCGGAGGAAAGATGAAAGGCCGAACTGAAGCCCAGCTCGGCGGCGATGCCGTCGAGCGGGGCATCACCGGCCACCAGCAGGCGGCGGGCCCGCACCAGGCGCAGGCGCAGCACATATTGCCAGGGAGCATATCCCGTATGTTCGCGGAACTGCCGGCGGAAATGCGAATAGGCCACGCCGCACCGGGCGGCCAGGGCCTGGACATTGACGGGCTCGGTGTGGTGGGCCGCCAGGTAGCGCTCCGCCTCGACGATGGCCCGCAGGGTCCGGCTTTGGGCCGGGCGGGCCTCGCCAACCCGCCACCACGCCGCGAGCACCCCCATGGCCAGCGCCGCCAGTTCCGGATCAAACCCCCGGCCTGCCGCCCGGGCCCGCGCATGCACCGCCTCGAGCACCTCGTTGAGGCCCACCGCCTCGGTCTGCCGGCGGACCGCCGCGGCCGCCTGCACCACGCCCGCCCGGCGCAGGCGGTCGACGACCGGGCCCCGCAGTTCCACCCAACTCTCGGTCCAGCCGGTGCGTCCGTCGGGTTGGTAACGGTGCCAGACCCCCGGCAGCACGAGGAAGGCCGAGCCCGCGGTGACCCTTTTTCGTCCGGTTGGCCGGGACTCGAACCAGCCGGCGCCCGCGGAGATCAGCACCACCTGAAGCGCGGCCAGGGTGCGGCCGCGCGACCAGTCGAATTCATGGTCGGCCGGATGCCGGGTCGGCGGGTACGCCGCGCCCGGCGCGATCTCCGTGTAGCCCGCCGCCGTCACCGCCAGGCCCCAGGGAGCGGCGGCGGGCCCGGGTGAAAAGTAGCGGAAATAGTTTTTCTCCGTTTTGGGCATTTTCCGTATGACAAAGATCATTTGCCCAATTCCCCTGACGGCGTCGATCTGGTATTTTCTCCGCCATGGACACCCCACCCCTGCGGGTCGGCCTTTTTGGCATCGGCCTTGAGGCCTATTGGCCGCAATTCGCCGGCCTGAAGGCGCGGCTGGAAGGTTACGTCGCCCGCGTCGCGACCCGGTTGGCGCGGCCCGGGGTCGAGATCGTGAACCTCGGCCTGGTCGACAACCCGGACCGGGCGCAGGCCGCGGGGCGGGAATTCCGCCGGCAGGACGTTGACCTGATCTTCCTGTACGTCACCACCTACGCGCTGTCCTCCACCGTGCTGCCCGTCGTGCAACGGGCCCGGGTGCCCGTGATCGTACTCAACCTCGCCCCGACCGCGGCGATCGACTACCGCGCCTTCAACCGGCTGGGCGATCGGACCAAGATGACCGGGGAGTGGCTGGCCCACTGCTCCGCCTGCCCGGTCCCGGAGATTGCCAATGTCTTCAAGCGTGCCGGCATCCCCTTTCACGAGGTCACCGGCGTGCTGGAAAAAGATCCGGCGTGCTGGCGCGAGATCGACGCCTGGGTCGAGGCCGCGCGCGTGGCCGCCGGCATGGCCGGCAACCGGCTCGGGCTGCTGGGTCACACCTACGGCGGGATGCTCGACATCGACACGGACGCCACCCTGCAAAGCGTGACATTCGGGACCCACCTCGAATACGTGGAAGTCGACGAACTCACGGCCCTCCGCCGTTCGGCCGCGCCCGCCGAGATCGCCCGGCGCGAGGCGGAGTTTCACGAGGTTTTCGCCGTCGACGCCGATTGCACCAGAAAGGACCTGTTCGAGGCGGCGCGCACTTCCGTCGCGCTCGACCGGCTGGTGTCAGACCATCGGCTCGGCTCGCTCGCCTATTACTACCAGGGCACGGGTGTCGCCGAGAACGAGGCCACCCTCGCCTCGATCATCCTCGGCACCTCCCTGCTCACCGCGCGCGGCGTGCCGGTGGCCGGCGAATACGAGGTGAAAAACGCGCAGGCCATGAAAATCATGGACCTCTTCGGTGCCGGTGGATCCTTCACCGAATACTACGCGATGGATTTCAAGGCCGACGTCGTGCTGATGGGTCACGACGGCCCCGGGCATATTGTGATCGCCCAGGGCAAGACCCGGGTGCGCCCGCTCAAGGTGTATCACGGCAAGGTCGGCCGCGGCGTCTCGGTCGAGATGTCGGTTAAGCACGGCCCGGTCACGCTGTTGTCCGTCATCGAGGCCGGCGGGGGCAAACTCGCGTTGCTCTGCGCCGAGGCTGAGTCCGTGCCCGGCCCGATCCTGGAGATCGGCAACACCAACAGCCGCTATCGCTTTCCCTGCGGCGCCCGGGAATTCGTCCACCGCTGGAACAGTCACGGTCCCGCGCACCACTGCGCCGTCGGCGTCGGGCATCTCGCGGATAAAATCGAAAAACTGGGCGCCCTGCTCAACTTGGAAACGATCAAGGTCTGCTGACCCGTCCCCGATGAATCCCTCTCCCCTGCTTGGCGTCGTCTTCCACTGGCTGGGCGGCCTGGCCGCCGGCAGTTTCTATGTACCCTATCGCCGGGTGCGACACTGGTCCTGGGAAACCTACTGGCTCATCGGGGGATTTTTCAGCTGGCTGATCGCACCCTGGGCCCTGGGGCTGGTCCTGACCAACGACCTCGCCGGCGTCCTGTCCCGCGCGCCGGTCCGCGTCCTGTTCTGGGCCTGGTTTTTCGGCCTGCTGTGGGGCCTCGGCGGCCTGACCTACGGGCTGACGATGCGCTACCTCGGCATGTCGCTCGGCAACGGCATCGCGCTCGGCACCTGCGCGGTCTGCGGGACGCTGATCCCGCCGTTTTTCAAGGGCACCCTCGGCGGCATCGCCGCCACCGCACCGGGCCGCACGACCCTCCTCGGCATCGGGATCTGCGTGGCCGGCATCGTCATCGCCGCGCTCGCCGGCCTCAGCAAGGAGCGCGAGCTGCCCGGCGCGGAAAAGAATTCCGCGGGCAATGAATTCAACCTGCGCAAGGGCGTCGCCGTCGCGCTGTTCTGCGGCGTGATGAGCGCGTGCTTCGCCTTCGCCCTCGAGGCCGCCGGCCCGTTGGCGGCGCTTTCCGCCGCGGCCGGGACGCCGGCGCTCTGGACCGGCTTGCCCAAGCTGGTGGTCGTCCTGCTCGGCGGCTTCACGAGCAACGCCGTCTGGTGCGTCGGCCTGAACCTGCGCAACCGCACCCTCGGCGAATACCGCGCGCGGCACACGCCGGCGGGCGTTCCGGTGCCGCGCCTCGCCAACCTGATCTTTTGCGCCCTCGCCGGCCTCACCTGGTACTTCCAGTTTTTCTTCTACACCATGGGCGAGACCCAAATGGGCCGCTTCGGCTTCTCCTCGTGGACCCTCCACATGGCCAGCATCATCATCTTCAGCACGCTGTGGGGCGTCGCGCTCCATGAATGGCGCGGCACGAGCCGCCGGACCCACGTGCTGATCGCAGGCGGGATCGCCGTGTTGATCCTGTCCACCCTCGTGGTCGGCTATGGCAACTACCTCGCCGTCGCGCCTTGAACCGGACCACGAAGATGCGGAGAGAAATTTTCTGGCCCGTTCGGAAAATCCCGGAATCATGGCGGAACCCTCCGGGCCAACCCCTCCGCGAAGCGCGGTCCAGCCCGCGCCCTTGCCCATGAAATTCCCCGCGCCGCGCCGTCTGCTCCAATTGCTCAGTCTATTCCTCGCGCTGGGTGCGGCCCTGCCCGCCGCCCGCGCCAACCTGCGCGAGTCCTTTGCCCAACCGCCGGACTCTGCCCGACCGTGGGTCTACTGGACGTGGATCGACGGCAACATCAACCAGGCAGGCATCACGGCCGACCTCGAGGCCATGCAGCGCGTCGGCCTCGGGGGCGCCCTGATCCTCGACGTGTCGCAGAGCACTCCGCCCGGCTCCGTCCGGTTCTTCGATCCCCAGTGGCAGGCCCTGTTCAAGCACACGCTGGCCGAGGCCAAACGTCTCGGCCTCGAAATCAACGTGAACGATGGCGCCGGCTACTACGGCAGCGGCGGTCCGTGGGTGCCCCACGACAAGGCGATGCAGACCGTCGTGCAAAGCGAAGTCCACCTGACAGGCGGCATGCGGTGGACCGGCACGCTCGCCCGGCCCGTGGCCGGCGAGGAATACCGCGACATCGCCGTGCTCGCCATTGGTGAAACCGGCCGGTCGCCGTATCAGATCCCCGATTTCATGATGAAGGCGCTGCAGTGGAAGGCATGGGTCGCCTACAAGGGCACGCAAAGCGCGCCGCTCGACACGACGGCGCCGGCCGACGCCATCATTCCCCTCAACCGGGTCGTCGATCTCTCCGGCCGGATGGCCGCCGATGGTTCGCTGACCTGGGATGCGCCGGCGGGCGACTGGACCATCATCCGGTTTGGCCACGCCTGGAACGGTCATATCATCGGCCCGAGCCGGCCCGGCGACGACGGGCCGGAAACCGACAAACTCGACAAGGCGGCCACGGCGCTGCACTTCGACGCGTTTGTCCGGCGCCTCAACGACCTGGCCGGGCCGGAGGCGAAAGGCACGCTGGTCGCGACGCACATCGATTCTTGGGAGGGCGGCGGGCAAACTGGACCGCTGCCATGCGGGGTGAATTCAAGAGCCGTCGCGGTTACGATCCCATCCCCTATCTGCCCATCCTCACCGGCCGCGTCCTGGGCGATCTCCAGGTTTCAGAGCGCTTTCTCTACGACGTGCGCAAGACGGTTTCCGAACTGATGATCGAAAACTACACGGCGGAATTCCAGCGCCTGGCCCACACGGCCGGGCTGCGCAACACCTTCGAGTCCTACACGACCATCGGCCAGGACCTCGACAGCGCCGCGTTCGCCGACGAGCCGATGGCCGAGTTCTGGACGCCGAACGGCCAGGGCGCGGATTTTTATCCCACGGTCAAATCCATGTCGTCGGCCGCGCACCTCAATGGCCTCGCCGTCGTCGGCGCCGAGTCTTTCACCTCCGGCAGTCGCGAGAAATTCCTCTGGCATCCGGCCATGATCAAGGCCATCGGCGACGACGCCTTTTGCGGCGGCATCAACCGGTTCGTTTTCCACCGGTACGCCGCGCAGCCTTTTGCGCCCGGGGTTCTGCCCGGCATGCAGATGGGACCGTGGGGGCTGCATTACGAGCGGACCAACACGTGGTGGGAATTTTCCGGCCCGTGGCACCAGTACCTCGCGCGCTGCCAGTATTTGCTCCGCCAGGGCACCTATGTCGCCGATGTGCTGAAGCTCGAATCCGAGGAACCCCTGCACCGGTTCCAGAACATCGCGCTCAACGGCTACAGTTATGACGCCAGCGGGCCGGACACCTTTCTCCGGGCCAGCGTCCGCGACGGCAAACTCACCTTCCCCAGCGGGGCGAGCTATCGCCTGGTCATCCTCCCCGCGACGCCGACGATGAGCGTCACCCTGTTGACCCGTATCCGCGACCTGGTCAAAGCCGGCGCGGCAGTCTTGGGCGATCCGCCGCAAAGAACCCCGGGGCTAACCGATTACCCGGCGGCCGATCACACGCTTCAGGAACTCGTCGCCGAAATCTGGGGAGCCGATCCGTCCGCCATTGACCGCACTTTGGGCCGGGGTCGCGTCTTCCGCGGCATCGCTCCGGAGATGGCGCTCGCCGCGCTCGGGGTCGGGCCGGACTTCGTCAATAGCGCCGGCCTCAAATTCCTTCACCGCAACGTCGATGGTGCGGAGTTTTATTTTCTCAGCCATGCGGGGGCGGACGCCATCGTCGCCAACTGCACCTTCCGCGTCACCGGCCGGCAGCCCGAGCGGTGGGATCCCGTAACGGGCCGCATCTCACCGTTGCAGGCGTATGCCACCACCGCCCACGAAACGACGCTCTCGATTCCCTTCGAGCCCAACGGCTCGGCGTTTATTGTCTTCGCCCGGCCCGACCCCGCGCCCGCCGAGCGGTTGATGAACGTGGTCTGGGACGGCGTGACCGTGATGGAGCACGGCGTGTATGTTACCCTGCAACCCGGCAGCGAACCGGTCATCGACCTCGTCAACGGCGATCTCCGCGAGCGCGGCGCCTACGTGCTCACCACCGCCGACGGCCACTCGCGACAGTTCGAGGTCAACCCTCCGCCTGACGTCGTCGCCGTGACCGGTCCCTGGCAGCTCCGGTTCCCCATCGGCTGGGGTGCGCCCGCCGCAATCACACTGGATAGTCTGATGTCGTGGAGTCTCCATCCCGACAACGGCGTGAAACACTTTTCCGGCACCGCCACTTATGCCAAGACGCTGACCATTCCTGCCAAACTGCCTGACCGCCGCCTTTACCTCGACCTCGGCCGCGTTGAGGTCATGGCGAAAGTCCGCCTCAACGGCCAGGACCTGAGCATTCTTTGGAAACCGCCCTATTGCGTCGACATCACGTCCGCGGCGAAGGCCGGCGATAACACCCTGGAGATCGAGGTCGTCAATCTTTGGGTCAACCGCCTCATCGGTGACGAGCAACTGCCGGAGGATAGCGAGCGCAACCCCAACGGCACGCTCAAGGCATGGCCCGCCTGGTTGCTGAATGGCAAACCCAGCCCCACCGGCCGTTACACCTTCAGCAGCTGGCGGCTCTGGAAAGCCGGTGACCCGCTGCAGGATTCCGGCCTGCTCGGGCCGGTGACGCTTCGTACCACCGTGATTGTTGCACCGTGAGTTTAGTTGGAACAATGTCTGGGCTTAATCTTGGCGCCGCTCTAAGCTAAGGCTGTTTCAGAAAAACTGTAGCCGCGTTGGAGCCTGGCGACAACGTGGTCGGCCGCCTGCAGAACCACGCTTTCGCAGACTCAAGCGCGGCTACATCAATCTTTAAATCGCCCATTCCCCGCTCACCCCATGTGGAAAAAAATCGCCATCCTGATTGCCTTGCTTGCAGCCCAAGCCGTGGCGGCAGAGCTCACGCCAGTTGACCTGCGCTGCGACGGAATGACCGATCCGCTCGGGGTGGATTCCGCGCCGCCGCGGCTTTCCTGGAAGCTAACCGGCGACAACTCGCGCGGCCAGCACCAGACCGCCTGGCAGATCCTCGCGGCTTCGTCGCGCGAAGCGCTCGCCGCCGGGCACGGCGACCTGTGGGATAGCGGCCGGGTCGAATCCGAAGAGCAATTGTCCATCGCGTATGCGGGCCGGCCGCCTCATGCCGCCGAACAGATTTTCTGGCAGGTACGCGTGTGGGATGGCGCCGGCCAGGTGTCGCCGTGGAGTGCTGCGACCACGTGGACGATGGGATTGCTCACTCCGACCGACTGGAGCGCGAAATGGATCTCCCGCCCGGAGTTGTTGCAGTGGGCGCAAGGCACTCACGATTCACCGGTGCCGAATCCGCTCGCCAACTCCACCCTCCGGTTGCACCGCGAATTCACCGTGCGGCCGCCGCTGCGGCGGGCCCTGCTCTCCGTCAGCGGACTCGGGCAGTATCAGCTGACCCTGAATGACCGCACTTTCGATCATGACCTGCTGACCCCGGGTTGGACCGACTACACCAAGACAACGCTCTACGACACCTACGATCTCACGGACCAATTACGCAAAGGTCCGAACACCCTCGAGCTCACGCTGGCCAGCGGCATGTATAACGTCCAGCCGGGCCGCTACACCAAATTCGCCGGCCCGGCCCGCCCGCTCATGGCGATCGCCCACCTCAGGCTTGAATACACCGATGGCTCGATCGAGACCGTGGTCACCGATTCCCGATGGCAGGTCGCTCCCGGACCCACGACTTTCGCGCACGTGTATGGCGGCGAGGACTACGATGCCCGTGCGACCACGCTGCACTGGTCACCGGCGGCGGAAACCACGGGCCCCGGCGGCGAACTGCGCGGAGCCTCCCATGCTTCGCCCGCCATCCACACTTTTGAAACCCTCAAGCCGGTCGCGACCCGCGAGGTACGGCCCGGTGTCACGGTCTACGACCTCGGACAAAACGCCTCCCTCATGCTACACTTGGGCGTCCATGGTGAAGCCGGCAGCCGGATCAAAATCATCCCCGCCGAACTCGTGAACCCGGATGGCTCGGTTGATCGCGGCTCGGTCGGTGGCGGCGAAGCCTCGTGGAACTACACGCTGGCCCCATCTCCCGGGAATCAGTCCTGGTCACCCCGGTTTTTTTATCAAGGCGCGCGCTACCTGCAGGTGGAGCGCACGACCGCCACCGAAGGCGGTCCACTGCCCGAGGTAACGAGCATCGCGGGCCTCGTCGCCCACTCGGATTCACCGCCGGCCGGGGAATTCTCCTGCTCAAGCGATCTCTTCAACCGGATCCACACCCTCATCCGCTGGGCGCAGCTCAGCAACCTCTCGCACGTCATCACCGACTGCCCGCACCGCGAGCGGCTCGGCTGGCTCGAGCAATACCACCTCAACGGCCCCTCGCTTCGTTACGAATGGGACCTCGCCCGGCTGTACGCCAAGACCTTCGACGACATGGCCGACTCCCAGCAGCCCAACGGTCTCCTGCCGGACATCGCGCCGGAATACGTCGTGTTTGAAGGCGGTTTCCGCGACTCCCCCGAATGGGGCAGTGCGCTGCTCCTCGCGGGCTGGCAGCAGTACATCTGGACCGGGGACGACACCGCCCTGCGGCGCCACTACGGCGCGATGCAGCGCTACGTCGATTACCTGACCACGCGTGCGAAGGACGGCATCGTGTCCCACGGCCTCGGCGACTGGTATGATATCGGGCCGAAGCACCCGGGCGTCGCGCAGCTCACCCCGGTGCCGCTGACCGCGACCGCCTTTTACTACCTCAGCACGCAGACCTTCGCCCAGATCAGCGAACATTTGGGTGAGACCGAAAACGCGCGGCGTTACACCGCGCAGGCGGAAGCCATCAAGGCGGCGTTCAACCAAACCTTCTTCAACGCCGCGACGGATACCTACGCCACGGGTTCGCAGACGGCCCACGCGCTGGCCCTCGTGCTCGACCTGGTGCCACCCGGGCACCGTGACGCGGTGCTGGCCGGCCTGATCCGCGAAGTGCGTGCGCACGGCAACGCCATCACTGCGGGTGACGTCGGTTATCGCTACCTGTTGCGCGCGCTCGCGGAGGGCGGACGCTCGGATGTCATCTACGACATGAACATCCAGTCGGAAAAGCCCGGCTACGGCTACCAGCTGGCGCACGGCGCCACCAGCCTGACGGAGGCATGGGACTCGAACCGGGATGCCTCGCAGAATCATTTCATGCTCGGGCAGATCATGGAGTGGTTCTACCACGACCTGGTCGGCCTCGCACCGGATCCGGCTGCACCTGGGTTCAAGCGGGTCTTGATCGCGCCGCAACCCGTCGCCGGCATCACCTGGGCCAAGGCAACGTATCAATCCCCGCGCGGCCCGATTGCCGTCGCTTGGGACAAGGCCGCCGGTGTTTTCACCCTCGATGTAACCCTGCCGCCGAACTGCACCGCGGAAGTTTCGATCCCGGCCGCCACAGCGGACATTAAGGAAGGCGACCAACCCGTAAGCGCTTCGCCGGGCGTTCGCTTCGTCCGGACTGAAGGCAAACGCGCGGTATTCTCAGTGGAGTCGGGCCGGTATCATTTCTCAGCGGCGTGGGCGCAGCCCTGAGCGGTTGCTTTGTCTGGGTAGCCGCGCTTGAGTCTGCGAAAGGGTGGTTCCGGCCGCGGCCGGCCACCTTGTCGCCTCGCTCCAACGCGGCTACACAAACTCGAAGTTATCCCACGTTTGCCAAATTATTTTCGGCCATCGCCCACGCGCGGCTGCTCGATGCGCAGGGCGCGCTTTGCCTGGATGAGGCCGCCTGCATTGATTTCACCGTCGAGGGCGGCGCGGAATTGATGGGCCCGGCGCGGTCCGCCGTGGAAGCCGGCGTCGCTTCGATCGTGCTTCGCCTGCCCCCGAGCGGCGCTGCTTTCAAACTGCAGGCCGGTCGCGCCACCACGACCGGCTCCGTTAGCGCCAGCCTCGCCTGGCCGCCGGCCCCGCGGGTCGAGCGGACAACCGCGCCGGCGGCCGCGATGACCGCCTCGAAGTAACGGGGAAAAATTGAGTCATAAGGGATACGGCTTTGCGCCCCGGCTCGCACGGGCCAACCCGTTTGGCGGAAGAACTCCTGCGGCTCGCAGGTCATGGAACCATGGCCGGGAGATTTTTTTGCTGTTTTCCTGCCGGGTCTCCTCAAGTATTGCAGCCCTTCCGATGAAATCCCCCCGCTCCCATTTTCCCCGCATCCCCAAGATCGCCTACGCCGGCCCGTCGGCCACGAAGGCGCTGGCTTTCCGGCACTACAATCCCGACGAGGTGATCGACGGCCGGACGATGAGCGAGCACCTGCGGTTCTCGATCGCGTACTGGCACGCCTTCCGCGGCACGGGTTCCGATCCGTTCGGCCCCGGCACAATCCAACGC
>CAIUGM010000010.1 GCA_903898675.1 uncultured Verrucomicrobiota bacterium | reverse complement strand
GATGCTCTTGCCTCCGTCCACGTCCCGCAGGATACGGACTTTCTCCTCTGTACTGTAGCGTTTACCTTTCATGATCTGGGTCCTTTTTATTGGCCCAGACCGACATTTCAAGCGGCTCGAATTACCGGAATCACGTCAGTGCTTTTGTGAATTCCGGTCGCCCCGCCAACCCACCAAACCATGAACCACACACGAAACGTCCTATTCCGCGCCGGCCTCGGGCTGGCGCTTGCGGCCGGCTTCTCCGGGCTTCTGAGCGCCCAGACTGCCAGTACTGCACCCGCTGCCACGAGCAGCGAACCCGTCACCCTCCTCGAAAAACTTACCGTCAGCGACGTCCCGCTTGAAAACCAGGTTCTGCCCACGGTTCGCCCGATCGGCAGCGTCCTGGGCGACGACCGCAGCATCATCGACACGCCGCGGTCCGTCTCCTCGGTCAACAAGGCCTGGATGGAGGAACGCGGCATCAAGGATGCGATGGACTTCGGCCAGTTTGCGCCGGGCGTTTATTCCGCCGCCCAGTACGGCGTGCCCGCCACCCCGCAGATCCGCGGTGACCTCGGCGAGCTCTACCTTAACGGCCAGCGCGAGAAATACAGCCGCAACAGCGTGCTTCCCAGCTTCAACGGCGTCGAGGCCATGGACATCATCAAGGGTCCGGGCTCGGCCGTGTACGGTCCGCAGGGCCAGGGCCCGGGCGGCTACGTGAACCTCGTGACCAAGCAGCCGTATTTCGACACGCAGCACACCGAGTTCACCACGACCCAGGGTTACTGGACGACCGGCCGCAGCTACTATAACCCCCAATGGACGCTCGACACGAGCGGCCCGATCAGCCCGACCCTCGCCTACCGCATCAGCATCCTCGAGCGCGACGGCGACGGCTACTACCTCGGCACCAAGAACGAGAGCCATGATATCTTCGCGGCCCTGAGCTGGAAACCGACCAGCAGCGTCACGACCGACCTCTGGGTGCAGTGGTACAAGAACCGCTTCAACGAGATCAGCGGCGTCAACCGCGTGACGCAGGCGCAGATCGACCACCAGGATTATATCGCCGGTTCCGTCACCGGCGGCCCGGCGTTCGCCCTGCTCGATCCCGCCACCGCCCGCACGGTCAAGCTCGCCCCCTACACCGCGCTGGTGGCCCCGGAGGACTACGACCGGTCCGAACGTTACCAGGGCCAGGCCAAGACGACCATCGACCTCGGCGTTTCTGGCAAGGTCGTCAATCTGCTGTACGCGGAAAGCCGCACCTCGAGCAAGTATGAGTCTTACGGCTACAGTGAATTCGTCCCGACCGACTTTTCGGTCAATGACCGCCTCGAGTGGCACACGCCGGAATTCAAGCTCGGCGGCACCACGAACAGTGCGATCACCGGCATCGACCTGAAGTACGAGAAGCTGAAGTTTTACCAGGACTTCTCGACGGAGCCGTTCTTCATCTATGACCTGGCCACCTGGCCGTACTATGCGCCGCCGCTCGGCAACGGCACCGTCGGCGGCGGCCTGCCGGTTCCCGGCAAGCCGGGCTTCGGTGGTGGCAGCGATTCCGACAATCATTTCAGCGATGTCGCGGCGTTCTACCAGCATGACGTCAAGTTCACCCCCAAGGTCAGCGGGGTGATCGGCGTCCGCCTCGACCACATTGCGGCGGAGGAATTCCACCCGGCGCTCGTGGGCCAGGCCCAGGGTCCGAAGTACACGGGCAATTCGAACGATTTCTCCACGTTCAACAGCCTGATCTACAAACCCTCGGACACCTCTTCGGTCTACGTGACGTACAACCGGGTGAACGCGATCCTGGGCAGCGGCAACTTCGGCGGCATCGCCGGCGGCAGCAAGGCGCAGCTCGAGGCCTCGATGAAATCCCTGAGCCAGCTCACGGAAGTGGGTTACAAGGAGTCGTTCCTCAACAACACGCTGTATTTCTCCGCGGCCGTGTTCCGCCAGACCAAGCGCGCGGTGCCGCTCATCGGGCCGCCCTACAAGGTCAAGGACGACGGCCTGGAACTGGACAGCGTCTACCAGCCCAACAAGCACCTGACGATCAACGCCAAAATGACCTTCCAGAACGCCACCGCCTACGGACCCTCGTTCTATGAGCAGACCGGCAGCTACACCGACGGCTATCCCTCCTCGATCATCGTGGACGGCAAGCCCGGCACCGGCCACTCCGGGTTCCCCTACGGCAGCCCGAACTACGGCGGCCCCGGCGGTTTCGCCGGCTACACCCCGGCGGGTGGCAAGATGAAGGCGCCCGGCGTCCCGCCGTTCCTCGCCAACTTCTTTGTCGCCTACAAATTCGACAACGGCTTCGGCTTCGGGGTCGGCCCGCAGTTCAACGGCCAGCAGAACGCCAACGACGAGGGCACGCTCAAGATCCCGTTCCAATACGAGCTCGATGGCTACGTGTTCTACAAGTCAAAGAAGTGGGACGTGCAGGTCAGCTTCAAGAACCTGCTCAACGAAGCCCTCTATGACCCGATCGACGTGAGCTTCGCCGGCAACGACGTGGTGTTCCGCCGCCAGGGTCTCGGTGCCTCGCTGACCTTCCGCTACCGGTTGTAAGCCAGACGACACCTTTTCTCTGCGCCAAGCCGGAGGGCCCTGCCCTCCGGCTTTTTTGTGTCCGCTGCGCAGTTTGCGCACGCTGGACATGGAAACCAGGAGGGTTGCCCAAGAAAACGAGCGGCACAACTCCCGCAATCCGGCCAACGTCGAGGACTTGGTCACCCGGTCGGTGAACTGGTTCAACAACCGCCTGCGCTGAAAAAGCAGCTCACTCGAGCCGGCGGCGGACGCGGGCCGGGATCCGGTTGATCCGGAGCAACCGGTCCAGCGCGAGCAAGGTGTCCAGCTCATCGGGCTTCAGCTGGAACCCCAGCTGATCCGCGCGCGCCAGGAAGGCGTCGAGCCAGTCCGTGAACATCTCCCGGCGCGGCAGCACGCTCGCGGCGGCCGACTGGATGTCCTCAAGCAGGGAACGCGCATAGTCCTGATACTGGTTGAACGAGGTCATGGAAATTGGGTTGGAGGGCCGGCCCGCCAGCCACCTTTCAGCAGCTTTGATTCCAGTCGGGTAAAAATCCAACGGTGGAATCGGGCGGTATGGCTGATGCGACCCGGCCATGGAAGCGCGGGTTCCCGGAATAATCCCGCGAAGTGTGACCGTTGCGTGAACTTCTCCTCCGCCCCGGGCCACTGAGCCGGTCGCCGTGAAAAAACAGCCGGTAAACGGACGCGATGGAACCAAACCGAAGCCGGGTGCGTCATTGCCGCATGCCTCCTCCCCGGACCGCCTCGCGCCCTTCCCTGTCACTGGTCGCCGGGCTGGCGCTGGCCCTCGCCGCGAGCGGAACCCTCGCGGGTTGCGGCCTGCTTCAGGGCTCGGCGCAAGTCGGGCCCGATCTCCGGCCGCGAGTGGGCGCCGACGTGAGCATCCCGTTCGGCAGATAGCCGGGGCCCGAACCACCCTAGCGCTTAAGCTGCAGCAAATCCCACTTGTTGCCGTAGAGATCCTCGAACACCGCGACGGTGCCGTAGGCCTCGTGGCGCGGCTCCTCGGCAAAGCGAACCCCGTGTTGCTTCATCGCCTGGTGATCGCGCGCGAAATCATCGGTGTGCAGGAAAAGAAAAACCCGGCCGCCCGCCTGCCGGCCCACGGCGGCCAGCTGTTCCGGGTTCGCGGCCCGGGCCAGCAGCAGGCGGACGCCGGCGCCACCGGGCGGCGCCACCAGGACCCAGCGCTTGCCGTCGCCCAGCGCGCTGTCCTCCACGAGCGAGAAGCGCAGCGCCTGCGTGAAAAAAGCGATGGCCTCGTCGTAGTCCCGGACGAGGAAAGTCACGGCGCCAATCTGCGCTTGCATGTCGCGGGGGAGCCGGGGCTACTTCCGGATGACCACCTGGGGCATCGGATGGATTTCGTAACGGAACCCGAGGCCGGACTTGATGGTGGGATCGCCGTCACAGATGGCCTTGATGTCGGCCTCGTCCGGCAGTTCCCAGATGCCGACGCCATAAAACCCCGCGGGATCGGCCACCGGGCCGAAGGCCACCGCCCCGGGAAACGTCCGCAGGTAGGCGCCATGCTCCGCCATCAGTTTCCCCTCCGCCGGGGTCATCGTCTGGGCAAACGTCGGCCGCGGGGCGTGCAGCTTGCAGAAATAATATTTCATGGGCGCAGCCTAGCGGCTTGGAGCCGCGCGAATCGAGCGGGATTATTTCGCCGGCTTGAGCCAGCCGGACGCCTGCATCCAGTCGGCCACGCGGTCGGGCCACGTGGTGACCGTGACCGCCGTGCGCCGCAGCCCGTAGCCGTGGCCGCCCTTCGGATAAAGGTGAAGCTCCGCCGGGACGCCGGCGTTCTTCACCGCCAGGTAATAGTGGAGCGCCGTTTCCACCCGGATCGGATCATCCTGCGCCATCGCGAGGAAAGTCGGCGGCGTGTTGGTCACACTCACCGGCAGCTCCGGCACGACCTGTTCGCCCTTATCCTTGTCCGTGAGGTAGGCCGGGTAGATGAGCACGGCGAAATCCGGCCGGCAGCTTTCCCCGTCCGCGGCATCGATGACCGGGTAGGTGCGCGCGCCATGATTGTTGCTCAGCGCCGCGGCGAGGTGGCCGCCCGCCGAAAAGCCGAGCACGCCGATCCGGTGCGGATCGAGCCCGAGCTCCCGCGCCTGGTGGCGGATCAGACCCATCGCCCGCTGGGCGTCCTGCAGCGGTGCGGTGTACATCGGCAATCCCTCGCGCCGGGGCACGCGGTACTTGAGCAGGATCCCGGTGACGCCGATGGAGTTCAACCACTCGCAGACCTCGGTGCCCTCCAGATCGAGCGCGAGGATGTAGTAGCCGCCACCGGGGCAGACCAGCACGGACGCGCCCGTGTCCTTGGCCGGGTCCGGCTTGTAGATGGTCAGGGTCGGCGTGGACACATTGCCGAGGCGGATGACCGGCCGGCCGGCGATCAGGTCGTCCTTGGCCGTGGTGACATCGACCTCGGGCGACAGCGTCCCTTTCTCGCCCGGAACCTTATCCGGCCAGAGCAAACTTGGCTGGGGTGCAGCCGGGGCCGCGGCTTGACCAAAAATCATCAGGGCGAGAATCAGGGCGAGGGGCAGTTTCATGGGGTAAAACGGGGAACGTCCCACCAACTTAGGAACCAAACCCGGCCGGTCGATACTCTTGTTGTACCAGTCACCATCCCGATGCCCAGCTTGCCTTGCCCTCAAACCAACTCCACGTTCGCCTCATGAAACCCGGCCGAAGCCTGCTGGAAGCGGGCGAAAGCATCCTGGATCGCGTGTTATGCGTGACCGGCGCCATTCTATTCTCCCAGGTGCCGGAGTTCATGCAGCAGTATGTGCAGCGTCTCGGCGGCCACCTCGACGAGGCGCGCCGCCAGCTCCAGCAATTCGAGCACGCGGCCCTGCAGTCAGGCCTCACCCTCGACCGGCTGATCGGGCAGACCGCCGCCAATCCCGATCCCGCCGTCGCCAGGCTCGGCGGCGTCATGACGGAAGCCGTCACGCGGGTCGACACCCTGACCGCCGCGCAGACCGCCCTGCAGGACGCCTCGCTGTGGTCGCGGCCGTTCGTCTTCCTGGGTCATCTCGATTCCTCCATCGCGCGCGCGACGTGGTCGGTCTTCAAGCCCGCCGTGCCGACCACGCTGGAAGGCCTGGTCTACGCCTTGCTGGGCATGCTGATCCTCATGACGGTTTATCATGTCGGGATAAAATACCCGATCACCCGCGCGCGGCGGCACGCGGCGGCACCCGACGCCAAACCGGCGGGAGCCAGCTAAAGGGGACCGGGGTCGGCGACCCCGGCTACAGTTGAACACGGCGCTTATTTCGCCGGCAGCGCAAACGCCAGGTAGGTGTCACCGCTCTTGGTGCCCAGCTTGCCGCCACCGCAGGCGATCACGACATACTGCCGGCCGGCCACCTCGTAGGTCGCGGGGCTGGCGTAGCCGCCGGCGGGGAGCTTCACCTTCCAAAGTTCGCGCCCGGTGCGCCGGTCAAAGGCGCGGAACATCTCGTCCTTGCTCGCGCCGATGAACACCAGGCCGCCGGCCGTCACCAGCGGGCCGCCGTAATTCTCCATGCCGGTCGGGGGAATCCCGCGCGCGGTCAGCTCGGGATATTCGCCAAGCGGCACGCGCCAGAGGTATTCGCCCGTGTTGAGGTCGATCGCGTTCAGCGTGCCCCACGGCGGCTTGATCGCCGGGTAGCCGTCGGGATCCAGCCAGCGGTTGTAGCCGGTGTGCGTGTAGGGCGGCGGCACAAAACCGGGCCGGTCCGCATCGGGCAGGAAAGTCTTCCACTCGCCCGACCGCTCCGGGGCGCTCACCGGCGCCTCGCCGAGCAGGTACGACACCACGGCCTCGCGCTGCGGCACGGTCAGGAACGACCACGACGGCATCACCGCGCGGCCCTTCGTGATCACCTCCATGATCTGCTCGCGGGAGAGCCGCGCCTTGATGTCGACGAGCGACGGAATACTGGCCGCCTTGTTGCCGCCCCGGTCCGCCCCGTGGCAGCCCGTGCAGTTCTGCAGGAAGACCTGCTGGCCGAGCGAGGTCGCGCCGCCGGAGTCGATCATGCTGAGGACCCACGGCATTTCGTTCGCGTTGACGTAAAGGATGCCGTCGGGATCGGCGGCCGCCCCGCCCCACTCGGCGCCGCCATCGAAGCCGGGGAAAATAATGGTGCCCTCGCGGCTCGGCGGGGCGAAGCGCGTGTGCGCCCGCAGCCGCGCGAAGCGCTCGAGCACGGCGCGGTGCGCCTCGGGGGTCCGGTTGGTGATCTCCTCCGCGGTGAAAAGCTGGCGCGCAAACGGCGCGGGCTTCAACGGCAGCGGCTGCGTCGGCGACGCGACCTCGCCCGCGAGGTCGGAGGACGGCACCGCGATCTCCTCGACCGGGAAGAGGTGCTCGCCGGTCTCGCGGTTGAAGAGCCATACGTGGCCGGACTTGGTGACCTGCGCGACCGCCGCGATCTCATGGCCGTCGCGCCGCACGGTCAGCAGCGTCGGCGGCGCGGGCGGGTCGCGGTCCCACAGGTCGTGGTGCGTGAACTGGTAGTGCCAGACCCGCCGGCCGGTCGCGGCGTCGAGCACCAGGAGGCAGTCCGCATACAGGTTGTTGCCCACGCGGGCGCCGCCCCAGAAATCAAACGTCGCCGAGCCGATCGGGCAGAAGACCAGCCCGCGCGCCTCGTCCACCGTCATGCCGGCCCACGCGTTGACGCCGCCGACCGTCTTGTAGGCCTCCGGCGGCCAAGTCTCGTAGCCGGGCTCGCCGGGTTGCGGGATCGTGTTGAAGCGCCAGACCATCTGGCCGGTCCGCACGTTGTAGGCACGGATGTGGCCGGGCGCCGCGGGCCCGGGACCTTCGCCCACCCGCATCGACATGATGATCAGGTCGTGGAAAATCACCCCCGGGGTGTTCGCCTGGATCGCCAGCCCGTGCACGTCGCGCCCGAGGCCCTCGGCAAGATCCACCCGCCCATGGTCGCCAAAACTCTCGATCAGGCGCCCGGTGCGGACGTCGATGGCCTGCAGCCACTGGCCGTTGCCATAAAGGATGCGGCGGTCGTCGCCCTCGGCCCAGTAGGCGAGGCCGCGGTTGACCCCGTTAGCTTCCGCGGGGGTGAAGTGCCAGAGTTCGCGGCCGGTGGCCGCCTCGAGGGCGACCAGCTTCATCTGGGCGGTCGTGACGTACAGCACGCCGCCGATCATGAGCGGGTTGCACTGGATCTGCGACGTGTCGGGGCGGGCATCGCCGGCGCTCCACTGCCACGCCATCTTGAGTTCGGGGACATTGGCCGGGGTGATCTGGTTCAGGGTGGAGAAGTGGCTCGCGCCCTTGTCGCCGAGATAGACGGGCCATTCGCTCCCCGCGGAGGCTCCTAACGACGAAGCCACCAGGCTCAGGGCAAGCAGAAGCACCGCGCGCAGGGTCGAAACGGGGGTAAGCATGGGGGTGAGTGAGGCAAAACCACCCCGGATTGCCAAGCGGAGACAACCGGCCGGCCGGATAAATCGGTGGCCGGTAAAATCGAAAACCATGCGTGCATTTTCAGACTTTATCGCCAGATTGCCGGAGACATGAGCGAAGCAGCCCACAATCCCGTCCCCGCCACCGCCGCGAAGAAGGCCCTGCGCATTCTTCATGTCGATGACATGCGGGAACTGCGGGAGATTGTCCGCATGTCCCTCGGCCGCGACGGCCACGTGGTCGAGAGCTTCGCCGACGGCGCATCGGCCCTCAAGAAGATCGAGGAGAACCCGGCGGCCTTCGATCTCTTCATGAGCGACCACCACATGCCGAAGATGAACGGCCTGGAGGTTGTCCGGGAACTGCGCCGGATCAACTTTGGCGGCAAGATCTTCATCTTCAGCTCGGAAATCGACGAGGACGTCAACGACGTGTACCTCACGCTGAAGGTCGACATGGTCCTCCCGAAACCAATCATCCTGCCGGAGCTGAAGCAGTTCCTGGCGGAGTTTTGAGGCTTGTTGCCCCAGAAAGCGCAGCGTAGGGGCGCAGACTTGCCCGTTCGACCGGCTCAGGGCCCAGAGCTTGTCGAGGGGCTGCGCCCCTACCGACGGCAAGCGACCGCCGCCTCACCCATCCTTCGGAAACAGCCCGTCAAGGATCGGCGTGGGTTCGCCCTTCGCATCGCGGACGCCGAAGCTGTCCTGGTAGTCCCACACGGCCCAGCCCCAGCCGCGGCGCGCCGCGTTGCCGCTGACCGCCGCGATCCAGTTCCGTTTCGAGGCGGCATCGGCCGCGATATAAACCCCAAACTCGCCGATGTGGATTTCCCGGCCGGGCGCATTCTTCGCCGCCCACGCCGCGACCTTGTCGAACGCCTCATCGATCTGCCGGACCGTCAGCTCGTAGCCCGCCGGCTTGAGCGCGTAGTGTTTGGCTGGCAGGTACGGCGCGAGATCGGGCAATGCGCCCGGAAACCTCACCGCCGGCATGTTCGCCGGAAACTTGACCCAGGGGGCGCGCTGGTGGGTGAAGAGCATCGGCTCGTAGAAGTGCAGCGTGAGCGCGACGTTCGGGTCGGCCGGCACCTCGATGTCGCCGACGTTCGAGAACGCGCTCCAGCGATTGGACGTGATGTAAACCATGCGCACCGGGTTGGATTCCCGGATGGCCGCGAGCATGCGGCGGTTGAAGCCGTTGAGCTCGTCGTTTTTCTCCGCAACCGGCTCGTTGAGCAGTTCGAAGCGCAGGTAGTCGCCCTCATTCACGAAACGCCGGGCCACCCGCGCCCAGAAATCGGCGACCTTCTCCTGCAGCTTCAGGTCGGTGAAGACGGTGTTTTGCTCGGAGCCCGGATCGAAACTCGCCCCGGGCAGGAAATGCATGTCGAGGATTGCGCCGAGCCCGTGCGCCTTGGTCCACGCCAGCGCGCGCACGAAGGGCGCGATCTTGGCCTCGTCGAGCGTGCCGTCCGGCAGCAGCCACTCGCGCCCGTCGACCGGGTAACGGATGTGATCGAAGCCCTGCGCCGCGATCCAGGTGATGTCCTCCTCGTCGAACCACGGCGCCGCGTACGGCTGCTGCGGCTCGTTCTGCGACAGCCAGTGGCTGATGTTCACGCCCTTCTTGAAGCTGTAGGCCGGGGCGGCGGCGCACGCGGACGCACCGGCGAGAACGATTCCAATCACATGGAGCAGGCGGCGAAAACCGGCGGAGAAGATCACGGGATGAACGGGTTGGGGGTTGAGGAAACCGGCGGTACCATGCGCCAGGTCCGGGGCCGGCGCAATCTGCAATACACCCGGCGGGTACGCGAATGACCGGGGACCCCGCCGGTGGTTCCCGCAATCCGCGGGATAAATTCTTCCCACTGCGCGAACGCCCCGGCGCCGGATCGGTCTTATTATCACAGCGCCTGCCGCCTTCCGCTCCCGGAAGCCCGGGATCGCGCCCTAAACACAACCCTCCCTTATGAAAAACCTCACCCTCCGTTTTGTTCCGCTCGCCCTGCTCGCCGCGGGTCTCACCGCGCTCGCCGTCACCGGCTGCTCCAAGGAAGACCGCTCGGACACGACCGCCAAGGTCAAGGACGCCTACCAGGACACCAAGGCCGCCGTCGTCGATGCCTGGGGCGACGTCAAGTCGTTCACCTTCGAGAAGCGCGACAGCTTCAGCGCGAACGCGAAGGCCCTGTCGTCCAAGATGGACTCCAAGCTGAGCGAGATGCGCGCCAACTACTCCGACGCCAAGGCCAGCGCCAGCCGCAAGGCCGCGATGGAGGAGCTGAAGAACTCCGAGGCCGACTACCACGAGAAGCTCGCCGCCCTCGGCAGCGCGACGGCCGATACGTGGGACAGCGCCAAGCAGAACGTGATTGCCTCGTGGGACAAGCTCCAGGCCTCCTACGACAAGGCCCGCGCCGAGTGAGCTGACGCTCGTCGCCAAAGTTTTTAGACCAGCCGGCCGGAATTCATTTTCCGGCCGGCTTTTTTATTCCCAGTGGGTCAATACCCCGGAGCTTGTTGCAGACCGTGAGCTGCGGTCGAACGGCTCCGAGGATCCTTACGTAGTGGCAGGCTGGGCTAACTCCTCAAGGCACACTCACCCGCAGTGCCGCCGGCATGGCCGTGATCGTCAACTCCACCGGCGCCAGACCCTCGGCCCGCGCGGTGAGCTTGATCGCGCCTGCTTCCTTGCCCGCCTGCACGATCACCTGCGCCAGGCCGTTGAAGGCGCTGCGCTGGCTGGCCGGCGCGGGTGTCACCACCTGGACCGCCCCCAGTCGCGAAATTTCCGGAATGTGGTTTTCCTTGTCGGCAAAAGGCGTCACGATCAGCTGCACGCGGTTGAGCCCCGGCACGAGCTGGCCCGGGTCGAGCGCGAGGGCCGGGCCGCTCACCGATGTATCCAGATCACGGGCCAGCTCGCGGCCATTGACCCAAAGTGTGGTCTTCGCCCCCAGCTTGGGCAGAAACAAATGCAGCCGGGCCCCGGCGGGCGGGACCCCGAGCGTGAAGACGCCGGACAGATCATAGACCTCGCCGGGTTTCGGCCGCGGGGCCAGCCAGTTGCCCAGCGCCGCGATCGGTTCCTGGGTTTCCGGCGCCGAGGGCTGCATGGTGCCGCCGGGCGCGATCCGGCCGTGCCAGTTCTCAATGGAGACGAGGCGAAGCGTCGCGTGGTACTGGTCCGGCTCGTGCGAGACGGGGTCGCCGTTGCCGAGCCCGATGATACGGCCCGGTCCCTCCAGTGAAAACGTGACCAGGTTGCCGGCCGTAGGCACAAGGCGCCCCTTGGCGTCCGCCACCTCCACGCTGATCACCGCGCTGTCCTCGCCGTCCGCCTTGATGGCCGCCCGGTCCGGGGCCAGCCGCAGCGCCGCCGCCGGGCCGGTGGTTTCAACCCGGCTGGTCTCCGTCTGCCGGCCGCCGCGAAAACCGCGCGCCTCGAGGACGCCGGGCTGGTAGGCGACCGGCCAGACGAGGTGGCCGTTGCGCGGCATGGGTTTTTTGCCGAGGGACCGGTCGTTCAGCGTCAGTTCGACCTCGTCACAATTGCTGTAACACCAAACGTCGATGACCTGACCCTCGCGACCCGGCCAGTTCCAGTGCGGAAAAAGATGCAGCACGGGTTCGTCGCTCCACCAGGCCCGGAGGTAATAGAAACTGTCCTTGGGAAACCCGCAGGTGTCGAGAATACCAAACTGCGAGCTGATCGCCGGCCAGCCGAAGGGCGTCGTCTCGCCGCGATAGTCAAACCCGGTCCAGAAAAACACCCCGGCCAGGAACGGCCGCGCCGCGTAATGCTGCCAGCCGGTCTCGGCGTTGCCGCCCGACGAGCCTTCCCATTGCGCCGAGAGGTGCGCCTTGGGGCGGTCGTCGAGATAAATGCCGCGCGTGCCCTGCGTCGTGGTTTCCTCGGTGCCGACGCCGGGCTGGCGGGGATACTCCGCGTGCTGCCGGTCGGTGTTGCCCTGCTTGATGTAGTTGAAACCCGCGACGTCGATCACACTGGAAATGCCGCCCCAGCCGCCGCTGATCGCCACCGTCGTGCGCCGCGTGGGATCGAGCCGCTGCGCGAAGGCCTGCATCGACGCGGCGATGCGCGCGCCCTTGATGTTGCCCTCGATCGCCCACTCCTCGTTGCCGAGCGACCAGAGGATGACGCTCGGGTGGTTGCGGTCGCGCCGGATCATGCGCTCGAGCTGGCTCAGCTGCCCGGGGCTCGGGCCCATCAGGCGGTTCTCGTCGATCACGAGCATCCCGAGCCGGTCGCACGCCTCCAGCAGCTCGGGCGTCGGCGGGTTGTGCGAGCAGCGATAGGCGTTGCTGCCCATCGCCTTCAACTGCGCGATCCGGTAATCCTGCAGCGCATCCGGCAGCGCCACGCCGAGCCCGGCGTGATCCTGGTGGTTGTTCGTGCCCTTCAGCTCGACCCGCCGGCCGTTCAGGAAAAATCCCTTGTCCGGGTCGAAGCTGATCGTGCGGATGCCGAACGTCGTCTCGTAACGGTCGACCACCGCCCCGCCCAGGCGCACGGTGGTGACCAGCTTGTGCAGCGCCGGGGATTCCACCGACCACCGCTGCGGGTGCGCGACCAGCAGCACGATGGGAAATTCGCCGGCACCGCCCGCGGGCAGCGTGTAGTCGGTCGGGAAACTCGCGTTCAAAACCTGGCCGTCCGGGCCCACGATCGCCTGCTCGAGCTTGAATGTCGCCGCCGCGGTGCCGGCGTTGACCACGGTGGTGAGCGTCGTGACCTCGGCCTTGTCCTCCTGCATCGCGGTAACGATATAAGTCCCGTCCGCCGCCACATGCACCGGCGCCGTCTTCTCGAGCCAGGCGTGGCGGTAGATGCCGGCCCCCTCGTAGAACCAGCCCTCCTCCATCGTGGCGTTGACGCGGACGGAGATGACGTTGTCCCCGCCGTAGTTGAGGTAGTCGGTCACATCGTAGCGGAAGGACGTGTAGCCGCTCGGCTCGCGGCCGAGATAGAAGCCGTTGACCCACACCTCCGAGTCGCGAAAGACGCCGTCAAACGCCACGCTGATCCGCCGGCCGAGATCGGCGGCGGGAATGGCGAGGGTCTTGCGGTACCAGCCGACACTGGTGTCCGGGAAATTGCGCCCCACCGCCTTGTAACCATGGCTTGCGCTCCCGTGCTCGGAAAACGGGAGCTCAACGACCCAATCATGCGGCAGGTCGAGCGTGCGCCAGGCGGAGTCGTCGAACTTCGCCGCCGCCGGGCCGTCGCCGTAGCCCGCCTTGGCGAGATAGGAAAAATAACCGGTGGCGTGGTTGAAGTCCTTCGCGGGATCCGACGGATGACCGAACGCAAAGCGCCAGCCGGCATCCAGCAGCAGCCGCTCCCGCGGCCCGGCCGGGGCCGCCGCAAGCCCGCCCGCGAGCGTGAGAAAAAAAACCATCGTGGCAACGCAACGGGACAGCGGGGTGGAAATCATGGCGGAGTAGAATGGACGACTGGAACGGTAATTTGTGCATGGGATTGTCGCGTGAGGCGAGGCCGGAAACCTGCCGGGTCACGCGACGTTTCCTGCCGGAGCGCGGTAAGTCTGCGCCCCTCCGGTTGAGCCTCGCCGCGCGCCGGCGGCTTGCAAACCCGCCGCCAAAAGCCACCGTTGGCGGCTTATGAAATTCCCGGCCCTTCACCCCAAACCGATCCTGACCCTCCTTCTCCCGGCCTTGTGCCTGGCCCTCCCCATGCTCGCCGCCCCTGCGCCCAACCCGCTGCTCACCGAGAGCCCGCTGCCCTACCACCTGCCGCCCTTTGAACTGATCAAGGACGAACACTTCGCCCCGGCCTTCGACCTCGGCACGACCGAGAACCTGGCGGAGGTGGCGACCATCGCGAACAACCCGGAGAAGCCCACGTTCGACAACACGATCGTCGCGCTCGAGCGCTCCGGCGAACTGCTCTCGCGCAGCGTCCGCGACTTCGGGATCCTCACGGGCTCCCTGACCAACCCCGCGCTGCAGAAGCTCGAGAGCGACTACTCCGCCCGGTTCGCCGCCCACTCCGATGCCATCCGGCTGAACCCCGCGCTCTTCGCCCGCATCCAGTCGCTTTATGAGGCCCGGGAAACCCTCGGGCTCGACGCGGAGTCCAAACGCCTCCTCGAGCGCTATTACAAGGATTTTGTCCGCGCCGGCGCCAAGCTCAACGACGTCGACAAGACCAGGCTCAAGGCGCTCAACGCCGAGCTCGCCGTCCTCCAGACCAGGTTCTCGCAGAACGTGCTCAAGGAAGTCGCCGCCGACGCCGTGCTCGTCGACACCCGCGCGGAACTCGCCGGCCTGTCCGACGCCGCCATCAACGCCGCCGCCGCGGCCGCCAAGGCCGCCGGCCACGACGGCAAGTTTGCCCTCCGCCTCACCAACACCAGCGGGCAGCCCCCGCTCACCCTGCTCACCAACCGGACCGTACGCGAGCGCGTGATGGCCGCCTCGCTGGCCCGCGGCAGCCACGGGGGCGAATTCGACAATCGCGAGATCGTCGCCCGCACCGCGCGGCTCCGCGCCGAGCGCGCCAACCTGCTCGGCTACCCGACGCACGCCGCCTACCAGCTGGAGGAGCAGACCGCCAAGTCGGTGGACACGGTGAACCAGCTCCTCGCCCAGCTCGCCCCGCCCGCCGTGGCGAATGCGCGCAGGGAAGCCGCCGCCATGCAGACCATGGTCGACGCGGAAAAGGGCGGCTTCGCCATCGGGGCGGCCGACTGGGATTTCTATGCGGAGAAGGTCCGCAAGGAGCGCTACGCCTTCGATGAGTCGCAGCTCAAGCCCTACTTCGAGCTCCGCCGCGTCCTCGTGGACGGCGTGTTCTACGCCGCCACCAAGCTCTACGGCATCACCTTCAAGGAACGCACCGACCTCAAGGGCTACAGCCCCGACATGCTCGTCTTCGAGGTGTTCAACGAGGACGGCACCCCGCTCGCGCTCTTCCTCGCCGACTACTACGCCCGGCCGAACAAGCGCGGCGGCGCCTGGGCCAACGCCTACGTGCCCCAGGACGGCCTGACCGGCGGCAAGCCGGTCATCGGCAACCATCTCAACATCCCGAAGCCGCCCGCCGGCGAGCCCACGCTGCTGACCTGGGACGAGGTCAAGACCGCCTTCCATGAGTTCGGCCACATACGCAGAGTAAATGTGGAATGTAAACTTTGCGCGGCTTAGAAGATTGATCCCCCTCTGAAGGGGCGACTTCCCGCTTGTTTCTTCGGCGATCCGAATCCGGCTGAATTGGTAGTATTAAGCAGACTATTATCCGTGTAAACATTCTTGCTTTATTTATTTGACTTTAGGTATTAACGAAATTATTATTGAGACAACATGGCATCCGGATATAATGTCGTATCAATCCACCTGAAAGACGGCGGCCGGCTGCCGTTGCTCTTCGCAAATGGCAGCCCTTTTCCGGTCAGTCTGGTTTGCCGCTATGTCATCCAGACGCTTTGGCCGCGGGCGTTCGCGACCAACTCAATCCTAGCCCGCGTGCGGGCGTTCGCGGATCTATACATGTGGGCGGCCGAGCTAGCTCAAAACGCGACAGTTAATTGGGCACGACTCCTAGCCGGCGCTCGCCTGCCTAACGGCGGAGTGTGAAATCATCTCGGTCACCGATTTGGAGCCACAATCCACGATTTCTTTACATGGCTTATATTTACACGGCCCCGTGCTCCGCAGCTGCCGTGTCCTATGATAGAAACAGGCGGGAAGCCGCCCCTTCAGAGGGGGATCAACCTTCTAAGCCGCGCAAGGAATAGGCACCTACTCACACATCTTTACACAATTCAATCTGCATAAGCGAACGCCCTGCACGGCATGTTCTCCACCGTGAAGTACCCGCGCTTTGCCGGCACCGCCGTCCCGCGCGACTTCGTCGAGTATCCCTCCCAGGTGAACGAGATGTGGCGCGACTGGCCCGAGGTGCTCCAACACTACGCGAGGCACTACCAGACTGGCGCCGCCCTGCCCCCCGAGCTGTTGGCCAAGGTGCTCGCCACGGCCAAGTTCAACCAGGGTTACATGACCACCGAGCTGGTCGCCGCCAACGTCATCGACCAGGCTTGGCACCAGCTCGCCCCCGCCGACGTGCCCGGCGCCGACGGCGTCCTGGCCTTCGAGACGGCCACCCTGCAGAAGGCCGGACTCGACTTCGCGCCGGTCCCGCCGCGGTACCGCAGCACGTATTTCTCCCACAGCTTCGCCGGGGGGTACTCCGCGGGCTACTACTCGTATTTCTGGAGCGAGGTGCTCGACGCCGACAGCGTCGAGTGGATCAAGTCCCATGGCGGCCTGACCCGGGCGAACGGCGACCACTTCCGGACGACCCTGCTCTCCCGCGGCGGCAGCGAGGACGCGATGGTGCTCTTCCGCAACTTCACCGGGGGCGAACCGTACATCGGGCCCCTGTTGCAACGGCGCGGGCTCGAGGCGACGGCCGCCAAGTGAGGCGGCTGTGCCGACGGGCCGCCGGCAGACCGCCCTCCATCACCCGGTGGAAGTTTCGCAGGGTTTTGACAGAACTTTGCGCGACATCCGGCGTCTATGTTGATAGCCCTCAGCTCAATCAAGATGTCCGATCCCGCAACCACCGCCCAAGTCGCCGCTCCCGTCCGGAAGTCCCTGCGCGTGCTCTATGCGGATGACATGCGCCAGCTGCGCGAGCTGCTCGTGATCGTGCTCGGCCGCGACGGACATTCCGTCGACACCGTGCCCAATGCCGAGGAAGCCCTGGAAAAAATCTCTTCGGATCCGACCGCCTTCGACGTCGTCATCACCGACCACCACATGCCCGGGATGAACGGGCTCGAGCTGGTGAGCTGCATCCGCACCCGGCCTTACACGGGGAAGATCATCGTCTTCAGTTCCGAGCTGAGCCCGCTGGTGGACACCGCGTACCGCAAGCTGAACGTGGATCACATCCTGCCGAAGCCGATTTTCCCGTCCCAGCTGCGCGCCGTGTTCGCGACGCTCTGAGTGATTCCGTGTAGCAGCCGTCGTAAGACGGCTGGCCAGCGGTGTTACCAACGCTGCTACACTAGAACGGACGGAAGAACCGCCCTCCTACTGCGTCACCAGCGCCGTCAGTCTCAGCGCGGCATTGAGCTGCGCTTCCTCGCCGGCCAGCAACTTGACCGTGGCCCGGTTCCCCGCGTAGCCCACTTCCACCGTCTGGGCGGTCAGGGAGCGGATGCTGGCGGCCACCAGCCGGCCCTCGCGCCAGGTCAGGCCGACTTCCACGCCGCCGCGCGCCCGCAGGCCGGACACGGAGCCGGTGGCCCAAGCCGAGGGCAGCGCCGGCAGCAGTTCCACCAGCGGCCGGGACGCATCCGTGCCCTGCTGGTGCGACTGCAGCAACAGCTCCGCCACGCCGGCCGTGAACCCGAAGTTGCCGTCGATCTGGAAAGGCGGATGCGCATCAAACAGATTCGGGTAGACCCCGCCGCCGCCGGCGTAGTTGACGCCAGCGGTCGCGCCGACCGGGCGCAGCAGGTATTTCACCAGGCGGTAGGCGTGGTCGCCGTCGCGGAAACGCGCCCAGAAGTTGATCTTCCAGGCGAGCGACCAGCCCGTGGCCTCGTCCCCGCGGATCTCCAGCGCGCGCTGGGCCGCCGCGAACAGCTGTGGCGTGGCCGGCGTGAGTTGCTTGCCCGGGAACACACCGAAGAGATGCGAGACATGCCGGTGATGCACCTCCTGCTCCGTGAAATCCTGGAACCACTCCTGCAGCTGGCCGCGGGCGCCGATCTGCAGCGGGAAAAGTTTCGCACGGGCGGCGGCGACGCGCGCCGCAAACTCCGGCTCGATGTCCAGCTCGTGCGCGGCGGCCAGGCAGTTCGTGAACAGGTCCCAGATGATCGCCATGTCCATCGTCGACGCCATGCTGACCGAGGACTTGACGCCGCCCGGCGCGATGAAGCCCAGCTCGGGCGAGGTGGACGGCGCCGTCACGAGGTGGCCGTGGCCGTCGTCGACCAGCCAGTCGAGGCAGAATTCCGCCGAGCCCTTCATCAGCGGCCACGCCTGCTCGCGAAGGAATTTCCGGTCGCCGCCGAAGGCGTAGTGCTCCCACAGGTGCTGGCAGAGCCAGGGCCCGCTCATCGCATAGTTGGCCCAGGTCGGGTCGCCGAAGCCGTAGTTGCCGACCGGGGCGGACTGCCGCCACAGGTCGGAGTTGTGGTGCGAGACCCAGCCGCGGGCGCCGTAGTTGGTCGCGGCGGTCTTCCGGCCATTCGCGGCGAGTTCGCCGATGAAGGTGAACAACGGCTCGGTGCACTCGGCCAGGTTGGTGACCTCGGCGGGCCAGTAGTTCATCTCCGTGTTGATGTTGATCGTCAGGTTGCTGCTCCACGGCGGCCGGACCTCGTCATTCCACAGGCCCTGCAGGTTTGCCGGCTGGCCGCCCGGCCGGGAACACGCGATCAGCAGGTAGCGCCCGTACTGGAAGAGCAGTTCCGCCAGCCCGGGATCCGCCTCGCCCTGGGCAAAGCGCAGCAGCCGCGCATCCGTCGGCAGCGCCGCCGCCCCGGGCGCGCCGCCGAGCGACAGGGCCACGCGGCGGAACAAGGCCTGGTGATCCGCCGTGTGCCGGGCGAGCAAATCGGCGGCCGGCCGGCCCTCCACCGCCGCCAGGTAGCGGGCGGCCACCGCGGCGGGATCCACGCCCTCGCGGGCCGGCGATTTGTCGCTGCCGTTGAAACTCGTCGCCGCGGAAACATAAAGCGTCACGGCGTCGGCGCCCGTGACCGTGAGGCTCCGGCCATCACTGGTAACCGTGCCGTGCTCCGCGACCGCCCGCACGCGCAGGTCGAACGTCATCCCCTCGCCGCCCGGTCCCTCCTCGTACTTGACCGGCTCGGGCGTGTTGCCGAGGTAACTGGGGTCGGTGTGGGCCGGCGCCTTGCCGCTCAGCACCAGGGTGTCGCCGCCCGCCGCGGCCGTGCGGAAATGCAGCCGCGAATCGAGGGACGCCGTGAAGGAGATTTTTCCCGGCTGGCTGCAGCCCAGGCGCACCACGATCACCTGGTCGGGGAAACTGCTGAAAACCTCCCGCGTGAAAGTGGCCCCATCCGCCTGGTAGCGCACCGTGGCCACCGCCCGGTCAAGGTCGAGCGACCGCTCGTAGGCGGCCGGGGCGCCGGCGGTCGGGGCAAAATCCAACCGCAGGTCGCCGAGCGGCTGGTAGGCCTCCGTGTACGGACCCTGCATCTGCTGGCAGAGCTTGACCGCCTCGGCATACCGGCCGGCAAAAATCGCGGCGCGCACCTGCGGCAGCACGTCCCGCGCGCCGGGGTTGTTCCAGTCCCGCGGTCCGCCGGACCACAGCGTGGCCTCGTTCAGCTGCAGGTGCTCCGCGGCGACCCCGCCGAAGACCATCGCGCCCAGCCGGCCGTTGCCGACGGGCAGGGCTTCCACCCATTGTTGGGCCGGCTGGCCATACCACAGGCGGAGCGGATTTTCTTCCGCGGACACGCGAGGGCTGAGAAACACGAAGCCGGCCGCAAGGACCAGCGCGGGGTAAATCCATCCGGGGCGAGACATCGGGCTGAGGGTCGCGGGTTTGCCGCGACCCAGTCAACGCCCGATCAACGCCAGTAACCGCGGACGTAAACGTAATTCTCGCCGCGGCGCGACCAATGGGCCGCAACATAGCGATGATAGCGCGGCGGCGGCACTTCCCAGTGGCCCTGCACCCAGACATAGCCGCGGGGCTCATACTCCCAGTAACCCTGGATCCAGATGGCTTGCTGGGCCGGCTGCTGGACGATCACCTCGGTCTGGACCGGCGGCGGGGGCGGCGGAGCCTGGACGACCACCTGCGTGGTGGCCTCGGCTTCCGAGCCGTAGATGGTGCCGCGCTGGTGGTCAACCTGGTTGCCCGCGGTGCCGCCGAGCAGGGCGCCGGCGGCGGCCCCGATGAGGGCGCCTTGGGCGCCGTTGTGATTGCCGCTGTTGTTGCCGATGATGCCACCGGCAATGGCGCCGAGCACGCCGCCGGCCAGGGCGCCTTGCTGGGTGTTGGGCCCCGTGCCCACACAGCCGGCGCAAAGCAGGGTCAGCGCGACGGGAATGATTGAGAGAGTTTTGGTATTCATAGGCGGTAAAATTGGTGGTGAGTGACTATGACCAGCAGACGGCAAAAAGGTTCATCGGGTTACAACGTCCATGTCCCGAAGATCTTGTAACCATGCGCGGCCAGATCTGTCTAAAGATGACAAAATCTATCCATAACATGTCCCAAAGCAAACCCAGCCGCCTGCGTCTGACCCCCCGTTTCCAATTGCGCCACACCGGGGAATACATCCTGCGCGGCGTCCTCGTGGTGGCGCCCACCATCATCACCCTGAGCGCCTTATACTGGTTGTTCCTCCGCGTGGACGGACTGCTGCACCCCTATGTGGTCGCACCGGGCGCGGGCTTCCTCTTCGTGCTCGCGAGCATCCTCGTGATCGGCTGGTTCAGCACGTTCCAGGTGGTCAAGCGGGTGTTCCGGCTGGTGAGCCTGGGCATCGAGCGCACCCCCGGCGTCAGCTTCATCTACACGTCCGTCCGCGATTTCTTCGAGGCCTTTGTCGGCAACAAGAAACGCTTCACCCACGCCGTGCTGGTCCGCGTGTTCGACGACGAGGCCTGGATGATCGGCTTTCTCACCGACGAGAAGGCCGGCTGCTTCAACCTGCCGGACGACTACGTCTCGGTCTATGTCCCGCAATCCTACACCCTCGGCGGCCAGCTCTACCTGATCAAGCGCGAGCACATGCGGCCCATCGAGAACACCTCGCCGGCCGACGTGATGAAATACGCCGTCGCCGGCGGTGCCGTGGAGATCGCCACGAAGGACGCCTGAGGACGGGCGCGAGGGTTGACCCGGCGGCCGGAGTCAGCACCTTGGGAACAGGCCGTTGTCCCCAAGGTCAGAAACCGCATGTTCCCGCCGCGTTCCCTCCTCCCCCTTTTCCTGCGCGCCGCGCTGGCGGCCGGACTGCTCGCTGTCACGACGGCGCTCGCCGCGGCCGAGGGTGGTTTCACCGCGACGCTTTCCTCCGGGCAGCAAACCGAAGCCGGACTCACGACCCTCTCTGCCGCGGAGCGCGTTGCGCTCGACCAGCTGGTCGCCCGCGAGCTCTCATTTGTTCGCCAGGAGAAATCCGGCGAGGCCGGGGGCTCGTTTGTCGCCCGCTGCACGGCGACGGAACGCCAGCAGGCGGGCCTCGACCATTTGACGGCCGAAGAGCAGACCCGGCTCAACGAACTGGTGGCCGCGGCCCTCGCCGCCCGCCCAAAGCCGCGGGAGCGCCCGCGCATCAAGGACAGCGAAGTTCTGAATCCCGCGGTGAAACCCGAGATCCATGGCTCGATCGCGCTGACCTACGGCCGCGGGGGCGGCGGCACCTTCCACGGCTCGGAACTCAACCTCAATTATTTCGACCCGGCCAGCGGTCTGAGCCTGAACGTCGGCCTCGCCTCTTTTACCGGCCGCGGTTTCTACGGTTTTTATCCGGATGACTTTGGCTCGCCATATTACTACGGCGGCTACGGCCTGATGGGCGCCCCGTACCGCACCTCGCCCTTCGATGATTCGCTGTACGGCGAGGGCCAGTCGCTCCGCACCGGTTGGGACCAGGCGGGCCGCTACCGGCGCCGGCCGTGAACCGGGGGCTTTCGGATTGTCCCCGGCCGCACGGCCTGACCAAGTGAGGCCATGCTGATCGACTCGAACGACCTCCTGGAGCGCTTCCTGCGCTACGTGCAGATTGACACCCGCAGCGACGAGCAATCCACGGCCACCCCCAGTACGCCGGGCCAGTGGGATCTGCTCCGCCTGCTCGCGATGGAACTGGAACAGCTCGGCCTGGCCGACGTCGTCCTGACCGAACACGGCTACGTGCTCGCCACCCTGCCCGCGACGGCGCCGCAGCCCGCGCCCGTCATCGCCTGGTTCGCGCACGTCGACACCGCCACCAACCTGCCCGGCGCGGCCCGGCCCATCGTCCACCGCGCCTACGACGGGCGGCCGATCATCCTCCCAGACGACCCCGCGCAAAAACTCACGGTCGAGACGACCCCGCACCTGCGCGAGGCGATCGGCCACGATGTGATTACTGCCAGCGGCACCACGCTGCTGGGTTCCGACGACAAGTCCGGCGTCGCGACCGTGATGGCCGCCGTGCGCCACCTGCTGCGTCACCCGGAAATCCCGCACGGCCGCATCCGCGTCTGCTTCAACCCCGACGAGGAGATCGCCCGCGGCATGACCAGGCTCGACCCCGCGGTCGTCGGCGCGATCTGCGGCTACACGCTGGACGGCTCCACGCCCGGCGAGATTGATTTCGAAACCTTCAGCGCCGACGGCGCGGTCCTCGAGATCAAGGGCATCGCCTCACACCCGGGCACCGCCAAGGATGTGATGGTGAACGCCGCGCGCCTCGCCGGCCGCTTCCTCGCCGCGCTGCCCGCTGAGTTGTCACCCGAGCGCACGGACGGACGCGCCGGCTTCATCCATCCGGTCGAGTGCACCGCCACCGCGGAACACGCCCGCGTGCGGCTGATCCTCCGCGACTTCGAGCGCGACGGGCTCGCCGCCCATCACGCGCGGCTGGAAAAAATCGTGGCGGAGCTGCGCGCCGCCGAGCCCAAGGCCACCTGCACGCTGACCTTTACCGAACAGTACCGGAATATGCGCTACTGGCTGGAAAACGACATGCGCCCGGTCGAGTTCGCGCGCGAGGCGATCCGCCGCGCCGGCCTGACCCCGCGCTCCTCGGCGATCCGCGGCGGCACCGACGGCTCAAACCTCACCCAGCGCGGCCTGCCCACGCCGAATATTTTCTGCGGCATGCACGAGATCCACAGCCCGCGGGAATGGGTCAGCCTGCAGGACATGGCGAAAGCGGTTGAAACCCTCGTTCATCTCGCGCAAGTCTGGGCGGAGAAATCCGCATGAAATTCTTCCCGCTCCGCCTCCTGATGGTCCTCGGCACCGGCCTGCTCCTGGGCGGCTGCGCCTCTTACGACACCCAGATCGACCAGGGCCGCAGCCTCGCGAAGATCCAGCGGTTTTTCGTGCAGAGCAACCTCAACGACAATCACGGCCTCGACCACCAGCTGGCCGAGGCACTCAAGGCGCACGGGCGCATCGTCGAAACCGGCCCGCTCACGATGATGCCGGACGACACCCAGGTCGTCGTGATGTACCAGGACCGCTGGACCTGGGATTTTGGCGATCACCTCGTTTTCCTGCAGCTGGCCGTCCGCGATGTCCGCTCGGAACAGCCGTTCGCCACCGTCGCGTTCGGCGCCAAGGTGCCGCTGCGCGAGGCCGCGCCGGTGACCTTGAACCGCCTCGTCGATACGCTGCTGAAGAAGTAAATATCCTCTGGGCAAAGGCCTTCGGCCTGGTGGGAGCTCGCTTCCACAGGATCAAATCCAAGTCGAAGCCACCCGACGCCGCTCAGGCAAACACCGCCGCGCGTTCGGCCGCGGTGAGTTCCCGCCACCGGCCCGGCGCGAGATCCGTGGGCGCGAACTGTCCGATGCGCACGCGCAGCAGCCGCAGCGTCGGGTGCCCGATGGCCGCCGTCATCCGCCGCACCTGCCGGTTCTTTCCCTCGGTCAGCTCGAGCGCCAGCCAGCAGTCGGGCACGGTCTGGCGCACGCGGACCGGCGGATCGCGGGGCGCGATCGCCGGCGCGGGTTCCAGCCGCCGCACCGTGCAGGGCCGGGAGGTGTAGTCGTCAATTTTCACGCCGCGCGCGAGCTGCGCGAGCGCCGCGTCGTCCGGGATCCGCTCGACCTGCACCCAGTATTCGCGGCGGTGCGCGGCCGCGGGATCCAGCAGGCGCGAATTCAACCCGGGTTCATCCGACAGCAGCAGCAGCCCCTCGGAATCGGCGTCGAGCCGGCCCAGCGCGTAAACCCCGGTCGGCAGCTTGAAATCCGCCAGCGTGCGCCAGCGCGAGCCCGGCTCAGGCGTGAACTGCGAGAGCACGCCGTAGGGTTTGTTCAGCGCCAGAAGCATGGCGCAGTTGAAAGTTGAAAGACAAAAGTTGAAAGAACGAACCACGCCCACCCGGACTAGGGAGTGTCTTCAAACCTGTTTGTCATCCTGAGCATCGCGAAGGATCCAGTCGCTCACACGTGGCGTCACGCTCCTGGCCTTGGGGATTCTTCGCTACGCTCAGAATGACAGAAATGCCTGCCGGCATGGTTTGAGAACACTCCGGATCCGTCTTTCAACTCTCAACCTTCAACTCTCATCTGACCGGGCTCCGCCCGATCCTAGCGCTTCAGCATCGCCCACGTGAAATTCGGATTCCGGCCGCGCCGCATCGCGAGGCGGATCCAGAGCAGCGCCAGCGGCTCGAGGCTGCGCGCCATGCCGAGCCCGCCGGTGTCGACCGGTTCAAACCCGAGATCGGTGGCGAGTTGCTCCACAACCTCCTTCGCCTCGTCGTCGTCGCTGCAATACAACATCACCGGCTTCGCGTCGCCATAACCGGGGTAGCTCGAGTCCACGAAATTCTCAAAACCATAAGTGTTGAAGGCCTTGGCGACCCGCGCGCCCTTCACCAGGCGCTCGATTTCCTCCGCACCGGAAGTGGACGAGCCGACGGAAAGACTGAGGCTGCCCTCCGCGTTGAGAAAAAGAGGGTTGGTGCAGTCGATGATGATCTTGCCGTGCACGTCGCCCATCGTGCGGATCACGTCGGGCACGGCCTCATACGGGGTCGCGAGCACGATGACCTCGGCCTGGCGCACGGCGTCCGGCACGAGACACGCGGTGCCGGCGGAGCCGACCGCGAACGGGGCCTTGGTCATGGTGCCGCCCGGATCGCGCACCCCGAAGAAAATCGAATGTCCCGCCTTCGCCCAGCTTCTCCCGAGCGCGCCGCCCACATTGCCCGCCCCAATGATTGCGATATTCATCGGGCGGCAGCTTGCAGGTTGCCCCGTGCTTTGCAAACCCTTCGCACCGGGGTGATTTCACCATCCCGGCGGGCGCATGCGGCCGGAAAACCACCGGCGGCCGGGTCGTTCGCGCCTTGTCATTTGGCAACGTTTCCCCGTTTTTCATCCTTTCCATGCCCGACCTCCCTCCGTCGATCACCGCCCTGGCCAAACGCGCCGACGAGCTGCGCGACCTGCTCATCCGCTGGTGCAACCAGAACTCCGGCAGCGATCATCTGCCCGGCCTGGCCGCCATGCTGGAACTGCTGCACGCCGACTTTGCCCGGTTGCCGGGCGCCAAGCTGGAACGGCTGACCCTCGCCGACACCACGGCCAAGGCGCTGCGGATCCGGGTCCGCCCGGCGGCGGCCGTCCAGCTGTTCTTCAGCGGCCACTACGACACGGTCTATGGTGCGGCGCATCCGTTCCAGCACTGCGAACTGACCGCCCCCGATACGCTGCGCGGCCCCGGCACCTCCGACATGAAGGGCGGCCTGGTCGTCATGCTGGCGGCGTTGCAGGCGTTCGAGAAAACCCCGGCGGCCGCGCAACTCGGCTATGAAATCCTCCTCGGCCCCGACGAGGAAACCGGCTCGCAGGGCACCGCCCCGCTGCTGGAGGCGGCGGCCCGGCGCCATGCCTTCGGCCTCGTGTTCGAGCCGGCGCGGGCGAACGGCGACCTCGTGAAATCGCGCAAGGGCACCGGCATCTTCACCCTCACCTGCCACGGCCGCGCCGCCCACGCCGGCCGCGATCCCGGCGCCGGGCGCAACGCCATCCTCGCGCTCTGTGAAATCCTGCCGCAGGTCGAGGCCCTCACGCGCGAACTGCCGGGCGTGATGGTGAACGTCGGCAGCATCACCGGCGGCGGCGCCGCCAACATCGTGCCGGACCGCGCCGAGGCGGTGATCAACGCGCGCGTGACCAATCCCGGGGACGACATCCATTTCCTGAAGCGGCTGCACGAGATCAGCGCCCCGCTCCACGCGCGCGAGGGCTACCGGCTGGAGATCGGCGGCGGCTTCAACCGCAGCCCCAAGGTCGAGACGCCGTTCGAGGCCGCCCTGTTCGCCGACTGGCAGAAGTGTGGTGGCGAATTCGGGCTGACCTTCAGCTGGCAGCACGTGGGCGGCGGTTCCGACGGCAACATCCTCGCCGCCGCCGGCCTGCCCAACCTCGACGGCCTCGGCTGCGTGGGCGACCACCTCCACAGCCCCGAGGAATTTTGCCACCTGCCGAGCCTGGTCCAACGCGCCCAGGTCGCCGCGCTGTTCCTGCACCGGTTGGCGTCCGGCGAAATCACGCCGCCGGCCCGCGCCTGAGTTGCGCTTCCGCTGCCTCTGACCCACTCTTGCCCGATGCGCCCCAATCGCTGGCCGGTCCTGGTTGGTTTCCTGCTCGTCGCCTTTTCCGCCGCGACGATCGGTGGTCTCGCCACCGCCTCCAGCGTGGGCACCTGGTACCTGACCTTGCACAAACCGGCGTGGAATCCCCCGGGCTGGCTGTTCGGGCCGGTGTGGTCCGTCCTCTATACTATAATGGCTGTCGCGGCCTGGCGGATCTGGCAGCAGGCGGCATCCTCGCTCCGTTCGGGTGCGCTTCGGTTGTTTTATGTCCAACTGGGATTGAATGCCATCTGGTCCTGTCTGTTTTTCGGCCTCCGCAATCCGGGGCTGGCGTTACTGGAAATTCTTGTGCTCCTCGCCGTCCTTGTCGTGGTGCAGGTCCGGTTCTGGCGCCTCGACCGGGTCGCCGGCCGGCTCTGGTTACCGTATCTGGCCTGGGTGAGCTTCGCGACGGTCCTGAATGCCACCGTCTGGTGGCTGAACCGCGGCTGAGCCTGGGTTCAAAGGTGTAGCCGCGTTGGAGCGCAGCGACAAGGTGGATCCCCCGGACCACCCTTTCGTCTTCGACTCAAGCGCGGCTACAGGATTTAAGTCCTACGCCGCCGCCGGAATCAGATAAATAAACACGGCCGCCCAATGGCAGGCGCTCCCCGCGAGCACGAACAGGTGCCAGATGGCATGGTGGTACGGCAGGCGTTTCCAGAGATAGAATGCCGCCCCGCCCGTGTAACAGAGACCGCCGGCAATCAGCAGCCGGAGCCCGCCCGGCGGCAGCGACGCCACCAACGGCTTGATCGCCACCATCACCAGCCAGCCCATGCCGACGTAAATCAGGGTCGAGGCCAGACGGAAGCGCCCCGCAAACCAAAACTTGAGCGTGATCCCCACCGCCGCCAGCCCCCAGACCACCCCGAAAAGGCTCCAACCCCACGGACCGCGCAGGGTGACCAGCGCAAACGGCGTGTAGGTACCGGCAATCAGCAGAAAAATCGCCGCGTGGTCGAATTTCTGCAGGAGATGCTTCAGCTGCTCGTCCCGGAAGCTGTGATAGACCGTCGAGGAGCTGTAAAGCAGCACCAAGGTGGTGCCAAAAACCGCGGTGCTCACCACCTGCCAGACATCGCCGTAGCGGGCGGCAAAAACCACCATCAGCACCAGTCCGGCCACACTGAGCGCCGCCCCCAGCCCGTGGGTGACGCTGTTGGCCAGCTCCTCGCGCGGCGTATAAGTCGAAGCCATGGTCCCAGCTAGACATTCCCGCGAGCCGGCGCGAGGGGGAAATCCAGCCCGGCGTGCTACAAATCTGCCGCATAAGTTACAGCCGTGAAACATCCCCTAATGGTACCGGAAAACGGGGGTTGAGGGCTTGACTAAGCCAAAACCGGGGCGTTCGCTTCGCCGGTCAGTCCCCACTTCATAAGGTGACCTGCCTTATGAATCAGTCAGCAAGCCAGTCATAAAACACAAACTGCATCACACCATGCACAAATCGTTCCTGAAATCGTTATTCATCGTCGCGGCCACCGTATTGGCCACGGCTTTCGGTCCTGCGGCTTTCGCCCAGGCCGTTTCGTCCGGTATCACCGGACTTGTTCGCACCAGCGATGGCAAAACCGTCAGCGGCGTCACCGTGACCGCGGTCCACACGCCGACCAACGCCACCTACACGGCCACCAGCAATGCCGGCGGGCGCTTCAGCTTCAGCGGTCTGCCGGTCGGCGGTCCCTACACGGTGACCACGAAGGCCGAGGGTTATTCCTCCGAGCCTCTCACCGATGTCACCACCGAGCTGGGTACCTCCATCGACCTCAACCTCACCGTCAAATCCGACGTCGTGACGCTCGAGAAATTCGTCGCCACCGGTTCCCGGACCGCCCTCGACGCCAACTCGCTCGGCACCAGCACGCTTTTGACCGCCGCCCGCCTGGCCGCCAAGCCCACCACGCAGCGCTCGCTCGCCGACCTCGTCAGCGCGACGCCGACCATCACGCTGCGCGCCCTGTCCGGCGACCGTGAAGACGCCATGATCACCGCGGCCGGCCAGAACAACCGCTACAATTCCGTCATGATCGACGGCAACCGCATCAACGACCAGTTCGGCCTGAATTCCAGCGGCCTGGCCTCGTTCTTCAACCCGATCTCGCTCGAGACCCTCGAGCAGCTCTCCGTGCAGCTCTCGCCGTACGACACCCGCTACAGCGGCTTCACCGGCGCCTCCATCAATGCCGTCACCAAGACCGGCACGAATGAATTCCACGGATCCGCCTACTACATCTTCAGCGGCGATCATCTCGCCGGCCTGCAGATGCAGGGACCGAACGACCGCGCCCTCGCGGCCACCGGCCAGAAGGTCATCCCCAAGCTCGAGCGCACCACCAAGGGCCTCACGCTCGGTGGCCCGATCTGGAAGGACCACCTGTTCTTCTTCCTGAACTGGGAGAAATTCAAGCGCATCGGCGCCCCGAACGCCGCCGGCATGCCCATCGTGAATGCCGCCGACCTCGCCACGATCGACGCCCGCGTGGCGGCGATCACCCAGGTCCCGCTCGGCTCGATCGGCGGCAACGCCAACAGCGTGGCCAGCGAGGAGAAGAAGCTCCTCAAGCTCGACTGGAACATCAACGCCAAGCACCGCCTCTCTGCCCGCTACTCGACCACCGATGGCCAGGTGCCGCAGTTCGGCTCCTTCACCACGACCTCCTACGGCAGCGGCAGTGACGTGACGCCAAACACGCTCGTCGGCGGTCCGGCGACAGCCTACTCCTCCCACTTCTACGCACAGACGCGCAAGGAAAAGAGTCTCTCCGCCCAGTTGTTCAGCGACTGGACCCCCGACCTGAAGACCGAGCTCAAGTGGTCCCACGTCAAGCAGGACCAGTACACGCCCACCGCCGTCAACTCCCCCGAAATCGACATCTTCGGGGTCAAGGGCGTCAACCAGCAGGGCGCGGCGGTCACCAACGGCGTCGTCGTGCTCGGCACGGAGCGCTTCCGCCACGGCAACCAGATCAACGTCGACACCAAGAACTACAGCGCCAACGGGGACTACACCTGGGGCAACTTCACGTTCACCACCGGCGCCGACATGGAGGATAACAACTACTACAACCTCTTCCGCCAGTATTCCTACGGTGTGATCCAGTACGCTTCGCCGGCCGCCTTCGCCGCCGACACCCCGCTCGCGTTCCAGCGCAACTTCACCGACCTCGCCATCAAGGGCGGTTACGCTGACGTCAGCCAGTACACGCAGTCCGGCGTCTTCGGGCAGGTCAAGTGGGAGGTCAACCCCCGCCTGAAATTCCTCGCCGGCATCCGCTACGACTGGTCCACCAGCAGCACCCGTCCCGTGTTCAATCCGCAGTTCTTCTCGGACACCGGCATGCGCAACGACGGCACGGTTGACGGCGCCACGGACGTCTCGCCCCGCTTCGGCTTCAACTGGTCCGTCGACGAGGCCCGCACCACGCAGGTCCACGGTGGCGCCGGTTACTTCGTCGGCCGCTCCCCCTGGGTGTTCTGGTCGAACTCCTACGGCCAGACCGGTCTCGGCACCTACACGGTCAACACCATCCCGACCGGCGGCCTCACCGGCTACCTGACCAACAGCTTCGACCCGAAGAACCCGTTGGGCACCGGCACGCAGACCGGCAGTTCCCGTTCGGAAATCGACCTCGCCGACGACAAGACCCACATGCCGTCCCTGTGGCGTCTGGATCTCGGCGTCGACCACAAGCTGGCGTTCCTCGATTCCGTCGTCTCGGTGGATGTCACGCACTCCATCAACGACAACACGCTCTTCATCTCCAATGATAACCTCAAGGTGAAGGGCACCGCCGCTGACGGCCGCGTCTATTTCGTCGGCAACCCCGGCACGGCGGCCAATGCGAAGTATGCAAACTACACGAATATCTTCCACACGAGCAATGTGCGGGCCGGCGAGGCGACCTACGTCACCATCGCGTGGGACCGGGCGATGAAGAATCACTGGGCCTTCGATCTCGCCTACACCCGCGGCAAGTCCACCGAGGCGCAGGCCAACGGCCAGACGACCGCGTCCGGTGCCTGGCAGCGCAACGCGGTGTTCAACCAGGGCTCGGTCGAGACCGGCCGTTCGGACTTCGAGGTCAAGGACCGCGTCCAGGCCAGCATCAGCCGCGAGGTCATCCTCTTCAACGGCTACCCGACCACCGCGTCGCTCTATTATGAGGGCCGCAGCGGCTCGCCCTACTCGTACGCCTACAGCAACGACATGAATCAGGACGGCATGTCCGGCAACGACCTCGTCGCGATCCCCACCGGTGCCTCCGATGCCCGCTTCGACTTCTCCGGCCTGAGCGCCGCCCAGCAGGCCGCCCTGTTCGCCTACCTGAACAGCAGCGGCCTCTCGAAGTACGCCGGCAGCTACGCCCCGAAGAACGCGTTCTTCCAGCCGTGGGTCAACAGCCTCAGCCTGCGGCTGAAGCAGGAGATCCCGCTGCACCTGAAGAAATCAAAGCTCGAGCTGATCATGGACTTCACGAACTTCGGCAGCTTCATCTCGAAGCACCTGTTCAACGACGTCCTGCGCGCCCCGAGCAACGTGAACGACGTGTTTGACCGCGTGCTCATCGGCAACGCCACGATCAATGCCAACGGCACGATCAAGCCGACCTCGTTCGCCCCGTCGACCTTCCTGATCGACGATGTGATGTCGCGCTGGCGCATCCAGCTCGAGGCCAAGCTCTCGTTCTAATCGACTGGACGGCCCAAGCTGATCCAAACTTCCAAGGCGGCTGCGGCAACGCAGCCGCCTTTTTCTTTGGATCGCGTGTAGCCGGGGTCGCCGACCCCGGTCGGCATGACAGCGTATCAGCACCGGGGTCAGCGACCTCGGCTACAGTTGCCTGACCATGCTCAGGCTGCATCCATTTTTCTGGAGGGCCGGTTGAGCGACCGGCCCTCCAGAAAATCGCGCACACCTTCACCGCCGCATATTTTGTTCTGCACGCGATTTTTTCGCGCGGCGCGTTTTCCCTCTGAAAATCCGGGCACGCGGCGGATTTTTCGCGTCAAGAAAAATTTTACCCGCCTATCGGCCACCACCCGTTTCGGCGTTTTCCCTCTGAAAACATCACTTCGCCCAATTCTTGCGGGTCATATTCGACGGCGCGGGGTTGTCGTTGGGTTGTCCACCAAAAAAGTGACGTAAAATTTGCAAATCAGGTCTTTAATCTATTTGACGGGATATTGGGCGATTCCCATTAGTTGTGGTCAAGGTTCCGGGCATCCACATCCTGTGGTGGTCGATAACGTGTCAGGAAGTTTTGGCAACTTGGTGTCGCCAGAGGCTTTCTGCCGTCTCTAGACCACGGGACACACATCGCTTTTCTCCAAAAACTTCAGTCTTTCGCTGCACTGCCATGCACAAATCATTCACCGTCGGTAACAAGACGTTCATTCTCGATCAGGACAAGGCCGAGGCCGCTTTCGCCGCCAAAAAAGTCATCAACGGCCGCCAGGTACCCTACTTCAACATCCTCCCCCTGAAATACCAGTGGGCCTACGATCTGTACAAGACGATGAAGGCGAATCACTGGGAGCCCGAGGATGTCCCGATGGGCAAGGACATCGAGCAGTGGCGCGACCCGAAGACCGTGTCCGACATCGAGCGCTGGATCATCCGCATGGGCATCGGCTACTTCTCGGCCGCCGAGGGCATCGTCGGCGACAACATCCAGCACGTCGTCCGCGAGCTGGTCACCGCCCCCGAGCTCAAGCTCGTCCTCGGCCGCCACGCCCACGAGGAGAACATCCACGCCGACTCGCTCCTCTACATGATCTCCTCCCTCGGCATCAACCCGCACGAGTGCGAGGCGATGTTCGAGGACATCAAGTCGATCGAGAAGAAGAACGAGTTCGTCAACAAGGTCTCCCGCGACCTGCGCCGCGACCTCGATATGACCAAGCCCGAGAACAAGCGCCTCCTCGCGAAAAACATCTTCACCTTCGGCCAGGTCATGGAGGGCACCCAGTTCTACGGCCTCTTCGGCATGGTCCTCGCCCTCTACCGCCAGAACAAGTTTCCCGGCATCGGCCAGATGTTCCGCTACACCCTCCGCGACGAGTCCAACCACATCGAGCTGTTCCGGAACCTGTTCATGGACCTCATCGAGGAGAACCGCGAGATCTGGACCGCCGAGTTCAAGGAAGAGCTCCGCCAGACCATGGCTGAGGGCATCGCCCTCGAGAAGGACTTCATCCGCGACTGCCTGCCCGTGAACGCCGTCGGCCTGTCCATCGAGGAATTTCTGACGTACATCGACTACATCGCCGACCGCCGCCTCGAGGGTGTCGGCCTCACCCCGCTCACCGCCGGCGTCAAGAACCCCCTGCCCTGGCTCGCGGAGATGATGGACATCAAGAAGGAACAGAACTTCTTCGAGGGTCGCGTCACCGAGTACCAGAAATCCTCCGCCCTCCACGGTTCCAGCGACGACGAGCTGTGACGCGGGCCCGGCCCGCGTCAGTTGAGAGTTGATAGTTGAAAGTTGATAGACAGGTCCCCAACCACCAATCCCCCGCCTCTTCCTGCTTCGACTAAGTGCCAAGCCTTCTTGGTCTCACCGCCCGTCTCTCAACTCTCAGCCCTCAACTTTCATCTGGTTCCAGCCTCCTTTCCCCCTCTTTCACCTTTCATCTCTCAACCAGTTTAGTCCCGTCCGTCCACGCCTACCATGCACACACCCTCTGTCGCCCAAGACCTCGCGCTCAAGAAGCTGACCGTCGCCCCCAAGGATCAGAAACCCAACTACAACTGGCGTGACATCCTCCGCGACGAGGAGGTCGCCGTCCCCGAGGTCCAGGTCCTCTGCCCCCACGGCGAGGAGCGCTTCGACCTGAGCGAGGTCGCCGACACCGTCGGCCGCTCCCTCGCGAACCTCCTCCAGGCCAAGGGCGAGAAGGACATTTTCAACGAAAAGAACCAGCGCTTCGTCGCCGAAGTCACCCGCGAAGTCGCCTCCAACCTCACCAAGCGGGCCCTCATGCGCGGCCCAATCCGCGTCTCCCTCCACGAACTCTACGTGCTCATCGAAAAGACCCTCGTCGACAACAACGCCCACGACGTCGCCAAGAGCCTCCTGCTCAAGCGCGCCTCCAAGCTCAACCTTTCCCACGAAACCCATGGCGTCTCCGTCCGCCTCATCCGCCGCAACCACCAGGTCGTGCCGTGGAACGAGGCCAAGATCGAGATCGCCATCCGCAAGGCCTTCCTCTCCCTCCAGAAGGATCCCGCCCCCGCCACCGCCATCACCCGCGCCGTCACCGAGCGCGCCCTCCTGGTGAAGCAGGCCTTCCTCCATATCGAGGAGGTCCAGGACATGGTCCAGGAAGAGCTCATGAAGGCCGGCCACTACAAGGTCGCCGAGGACTACATCCTTTACCGCGCCGCCCGCGCCACCGCCCGCCTCGCCGAGCCCGTCGCGGCCCCGGCGGCCGACGCCCTCCCCGCCCAGCAGAACTCCATGGTCGTCGTCGCCAAGGCCGACGGCACCACGTTCCTCTGGGACGGCCTCGACCTCAAGAAGCGCATCGAGTTCGCCTCCATCGGCCTCGACCTCTGCCTCTCCTCCGACGAGATCGAGTCCGAGCTCCGCCGCGCCCTCTTCGACAACATCGCCCTGGGCGACCTGAACAACACGATCATCCTCAACGCCAAGACGCTGATCGAGAAGGATGCCGACTTCGCCAAGTTCGCCGGCCGCATCCAGCTGACCTACATCTACGAGGAGGTCCTCGGCTGGGATATCGTCCGCGACGGCATCGGCGCCCTCAAGCGCTTCCACCAGCAGGCCTTCGCCGCCTACATCGACCGCGGCATCGCCATCAAGCGCCTCTCGCCCCGCCTCAAGGAGTACGACCTCGCCAAGATCGCCGCGGCCCTCGACCCGTCGGCCGACCTCGAGCTCGACTTCCTCGGCGTCCAGACGATCTACGACCGCTACCTCATCATCGACAAGACCGGCAAGCGCTCCAAGCGCCTCGAGACACCCCAGTTCTTCTGGATGCGCGTCGCCATGGGCCTTTTCCTCGAGGAAAAGAAGAAGACCCGCGAGGACTGGGCCATCCGCCTCTACGAGCTCTACAAGAGCCGCCGCTTCTGCAGCTCCACGCCGACCCTCTTCAACTCCGGCACCCTGCATTCCCAGCTCTCCAGCTGCTACCTGTACTACGTCGATGACTCCCTCGAGGCCATCATGTACCGCGGCATCGCCGAAAACGCCCAGCTCTCCAAGTGGGCCGGCGGCCTCGGCGGCTCCTGGACCTCCGTCCGCGGCACCGGCGCCCACATCGCGGGCACCAACGGCGAGTCGCAGGGCGTCATCCCCTTCCTGAAGCTCCACAACGACCAGCTCGTCGCCGTCAACCAGGGCGGCAAGCGCAAGGGCTCCGGCTGCGCCTACCTCGAGTCCTGGCACAACGACATCTTCGAGTTCCTCGAGCTCCGCCGCAACACGGGTGACGACCGCCGCCGCACCCACGACATGAACACGGCGAACTGGATCCCCGACCTCTTCATGAAGCGCATGGAGGCCCGCGGCACCTGGACCCTCTTCCGCGCCAACGAGACGCCCGACCTCCACCACCTTTACGGCAAGAAGTTCGAGGAAGCCTACATCCGCTACGAGAAGCTCGGCGAGGAAGGCAAGATCCAGGCCCACAAGATCGAGGCCCTCGAGCTCTGGAAGAAAATGCTCTCGATGCTCTTCGAGACCGGCCACCCGTGGATCACCTTCAAGGATCCGTGCAACGTCCGCTCCCCGCAGGACCACGCCGGCGTCATCCACAGCTCCAATCTCTGCACCGAGATCACGCTGAACACCTCGAACGACGAGACCGCGGTCTGCAACCTCGGCTCCGTCATCCTCGACTCCCACCTCAAGCCCGACGGCACGCTCGACCTCGAGAAGCTCCGCGACACCATCCAGGTGGCCGTCCGCGCGCTCGACAACGTCATCGACATCAACTTCTACCCGACCGCCGCCGCCAAGACCTCCAACTCCCGCCACCGCCCGATCGGCCTCGGCGTGATGGGCCTGGCCAACGCGCTCTACATGAAGGGCGTGCCCTTCGCCTCCGACGCCGCCGTCGAGTTCAACGACGAGTTCATGGAGGCCATCGCGCTCTACGCCTACGAGGCCTCTTCCGACCTCGCCGCCGAGCGCGGCACGTACTCCAGCTACAAGGGCTCGAAGTGGCACCGCGGCCTGATGCCGCAGGACACCCTCGACCTCCTCGAGCAGGAGCGCGGCCTGCCCATCCAGGTGCCGCGCAGCTCCCGCCTCGATTGGAAGCCCCTCCGGGCCAAGATCGCCAAGCAGGGCATGAGAAACTCCAACGTGCTCGCCATCGCGCCCACGGCGACGATCTCGAACATCACGAACACCTCGCCCTGCATCGAGCCCACGTACAAGAACCTCTACGTCAAATCCAACCTCTCCGGCGAGTTTGTCGTCCTCAACCCGTTCCTCGTCCGCGACCTCAAGGCCCGCGGCCTGTGGAACCAGGAGATGAGCGACGCCCTGAAGTACTTCGACGGCGAGCTGGCCGACATCGAGGCCATCCCGGCCGACCTGAAGGAGAAGTACCTCACGGCCTTCGGCGTGGACTTCAAGTGGGTCATCGCCGCCGCCGCCCGCCGGCAGAAGTGGATCGACCAGTCCCAGAGTGTGAACCTCTGGCTGAAGGCGCCCGACCTGAAGGTGCTCAGCCACATGTACCGCTCCGCCTGGCACTCCGGCCTCAAGACGACTTACTACCTCCGCAGCCTCGGCGCCTCCAGCATCGAGAAAGCGACTTCAACGGTGAAGAAGGAAGTCCGCGGCGCCGCCGGCGAAACCAAAGCCGAAACCGCCACACGCGACACGGCCACGGCAGCTACCGCCGCCGCATCCGCCGAAGTCACGACCGCTCCCTTCAGCGTCTCGACTCCGTCGGCTCCGGCTACTGCCGATCTCTCAACGCTCAACTCTCAGCCCTCAACTCCTTCGAAGAAGGTGTATTCGGCCGAAGAGAAGCGCGTCTGCTCCATCGAGGCCATGAAGAACGGCGAGGAATGCGAAGCCTGCCAATGAGCCTGATAGAACAGTTCTAAAATTAGCGAGGGCGACCTGAAGGTCGCCTTTTCTATTTAACGACTGGCTTCCACTCAATGACTACGGAGATTAGAATTCCGGCGAAGTATGGTATCCTCGATGTAATTGAATTTGCACAGACCTTAAGAAATCTGCCCGAAGAAGGAGAGGTCATCGTGGACTTCAGCGATATGGGCGTCGTAAGACCGTTTGCACTTCTGCTACTTTCGAGCGCATTCGACAGACAACGCATCGCAAAGCCCAATGATAAGCGACGTCCTGTGGTACTGGGCCTTCGTGCACTGGCATGAAAAACGCCAGGCGGCCGAGCTGCGCCTGCGGCCGCTTCACCTGTTGCTGGGCGGCGCGAGCGGCGCTGCCATGGTGGCGCTGCCGATGGCCGTGCTCTTCGCTTTCGGCGTCTACGAACGCGTCCTGTTTCGCGGCGCGTCACCGGCGTTGCTCGGCGTGGCCGCCGTGATCGGCATCGCGGCGACCCTGGAAGAACTGACTTACCGCTGCCTGCTGTTCCGGATCCTGGAACGGACTTGGGGGACAAAGTGGGCGCTGGCGGTCCAGGCGGTGATATTTGCGCTGCAGCACCTGGAAAACGTTGCAACAGGCGGAATCGTTGACGCGGTGACGATGCTGATCGCGGTGACTTTGACGGGCCTGCTGTGGGGCGCAGTATTCACCCTGACGCGCAACTTGTGGGTCGTGGCCGCCCATCATGCGGCATGGAACTTTGCCATCCTGCTGAGCGGCCTGCCGCTTTCAGGCATAGAGGACTGGCGGACGTTGGCGCCGCTCGAAAGCCGCTTTGCCGGGCCCGACTGGCTGACCGGCGGAATGTTCGGTCCCGAGAGTTCGTGGCTCGTGATCGCGTCGACCACGGTCGCGGTGGTGTTGCTGCTACGCGCGGCATGGCGACGCGGGGACTTCATCGCGCCGGCAGCCTAGGCCCCGAAACACCACCCCGGAGCCGATTAGGCGGAGGACACAACGTAGCGCTGCCGTTAGGCGGAGCATTAGGGAGTGTTTTCAAATCTCCGGAGGGTTAGACCACTGATGCATCGCCTAACGGCTCTGCTTGGAAGTCCCCTCCGCCTGATCGGCTCCGGTGTTGGCTCCGGGGACGGCTAATCGCCGCTTAGATCGGTGTTCGACTTCCGGTCGGCGATTTGCCGACCCCCAGAAGCCCAAGGCGGAGCCGATTAGGCGGAGCGCACCAAGTAGCATCGACGTTAGCCGATGCATCAGTGGTTAAATTGAGCAGCCAGAAAGGGTCAGGCTGCGGATATTGACATTTTGCGGGCGGCAATTCGTCGCTGTCTGTTCCTTTCCCAGCCACGACCTTGCCGTGCCGCGTGCGGCCGGTGGCGAGACGGGAGGATCTTCGCGACCCGAACTCCGCCGCTTACTTCGCCCTGAAGCCCCGGCCGGTGGCGGCCCAGTAGATGCCGCCGTAGACGTGGTGCAGGAAGACCGCATCCGACCAGGTGGCCGGCAGGTGGCCGAGGATCGTGGTGAATGAGCGCCCGCCGTCGTAGTCGTGATACCAGGAGACGGGATGGACTGCGCCCATGCCGTCGCCTTTTTTGGCGCCCCAGTCGGCGTGGGGGTTGTAGGTCGATTCGTCCACCGTCAGCAGAATGTGGCAGTCCGCCGGCAGCGGGGTCTTGAATTGATACCACTCCTCGGTGCGGAGCGACCGCGGGGCAAACCGGTCCATGCCCGGGAAATCGGGCTCCTGCACCACGACGGTCGCCGTCTGCACGGCCGGGTGGATGAGGAAGGTGGTGCCCTCCATCTTCGTGTACCAGGGCCAGTCGTATTCCGTGTCCGTGCCCGTGTGGAGGGTAACGAAGCCCTTGCCCGACTTGACGAAACGCTCGACGGCCGCCTGTTGGTCGTCGTTGAGGATGTCGCCCGTCGTCAGCGCAAAGATGATGACCTGGTAGTCGGCAAGCCCCTTGTCGGTCAGCACCGCGCTAGTCATGTTCGGCCAGACGAGATCGAAGTCGTGGAGCTTGGCGAGCCCCTGGAGGGCGGGCACGGCGGCCTCGATCGAGTCGTGGTGCCAGCCGGCGGTATTGGTGATGAGCAGCGCCTTGAACTGGGCGGCGAAGGCGCCGGCCGTCGAAGCCGCGAACAGGAGAGCGAGGGTAAGCAATGCACGGGGTTTCATACGCCGCCCATTCCGACAAACCCGCGGGCAGAAAACGAATCAATTCTCCCAGTGAAATCTAACCGATGACTTCGGGTCGGCCGGGAGGGGTCAGGCTGCGGACGTTGATGTCCGTCAAATCAGGGCAACCTCGGGTCGGGCAACGGGCGGTGACAGGTCGCTTCACCTTCCAACCGGGAGATTGACTCAACGAATCACTTTTCGTGACCTTTCGGGATGAACCCTCTTCTGCGCGGCGGACTGGCACTGGGGCTGTTGGTGGCAGGGCTGCTGCGGGCGGCTGACCCGGGCGCCGGTTTCCAAGCCGTGCCGGAGCTGGGCTATGTGGTGCAACCGGATTTCTTCGCCGCGCCGCCCAGCGGGAACTTCTTCGAGGCCTCCGGCGTCGCACTGAGCCCTTCGGGCCACATCTACCTCTTCCAGCGCCGCGCCCCGATGCTGCTGGAATACGACGCCAGCGGCAAATTCCTGCGCAGCCTCGCCGACGGCGTCTTCGACCACCCGCACGGCCTGCGGGTCGACCCCGAGGGCAACCTGTGGGCGACCGACGACGGCACGCACTTTGTGGTCAAGCTGTCCCCCGAGGGCCGGGTCTTGATGGTCCTCGGCCGGAGGAACGAGGGCAGCGAGAGCGACTGGACCTTCAACTCACCCGCCGACGTCGGCTTCGGGCCGCACGGCGAAATCTACGTCGCCGACGGCTACGGCAACTCCCGCATCGTGAAGTTCGATGCCTCAGGCAAGTTCCTCAAGGCCTGGGGCAGGTTCGGCACCGGGCCGGGCGAATTCATCTTGCCCCACTCGGTCGTCGTCGACGCCCAGGGCCGCGTCTACGTCGGCGACCGCGAGAACCTGCGCATCCAGATCTTCGACGGCGACGGCACCTTCCTGAAGGAATGGAACGGGATCGGCTACCCCTACGGGCTGTGGCTGACCGCCGACGGACACGTCTGGGTGGCCGACGGCGGCTTCGACCGCATCGTCGAGCTGGATGGCGACGGCAAGATCCTCGGCGCGCTGGGCGAGCCCGGGCACGGCCCCGGCCAGTTTGCCTGGGCCCACTTCCTGGCGATCGGACCCGACCGGAAAATCTTCGTCGCCGACGTGCTCAACTGGCGGTTCCAAGTCTTCGTGCCGACGAAGCCCAGCGGCAAGCTGTCGGCCTACGTGCCGTCGCGCCGCTGGTTCTGGGACGCCCAGCCGAGCGACGGCTGGCGCAAACGCGTGGGCCCGCCCAGTACCAGGCCCCCGGCCAAGTGAACTTAGCCAGCGATACGCAGACCGTGCGGCAGGGATCGGGCGATGGATTTTTCAAGTCCTGCGAGCCAGGATAGCCTCAGGCCCAAGGATTCCTTGCTCCCGGATTAAACGCGAAGGGCGCAAAGTCGCGAAGGGAGATCCGCGAAGGTACTGACCAGCTTCCTAATCTTATGCCTCTTCCTCTTCGTGCCCTTCGCTCCTCCGCGTCTCCGCGTTAAAAATTCCCTACCCCAAGCAAGCGGTGCCCGAAAGAGGCCATGCTCTCCCTTTCCCTCATTAGCCGGCGAAGAATCCAGCGCGCCGCCTGTTCAGGTTTGCCCGCTGAGGCTCGGCGCCACAGCCTCGCCGCATGCCCAAGCCACTTCCCACCGTCGCTGAATTCCTTGCGGCCCTGCCCGACGATCGCCGCGAGACGATGACCACGATCCACCAGGCCATCCGCAAAACCGCACCGAAGCTCACCCCGGTCATGATGTCCGGCATGGGGCCGTCGCCCGTCCTCGGCTACGGGAAGTATCACTACAAATATGCCAGCGGTCGCGAGGGTGACTGGTTCCTGATCGGGCTCGTCGCGGGGAAAAGCGGCTACGCCCTCCATATCTGTTCCTCCGACAAGGGCGGCTACCTCGTCGAGCAGAATGCCGCGAAGCTCGGCAACGTGAAGACCGGCCGGAGTTGCATCACCTTCAAGAAGCTCGCGGACCTAAAGCTCGACGCCGCGATGAAGCTCGTGAAACAAGCCGAGAAAACCGGCGGCATGGGCGCCGTGGCATAAAGGGCACAACGCAGGCGGCCGGAACGGTCGCGCAGAGGATGTTAATATCCGTCAAATTAAGGCAGCCTCAGGCCCAAGCCTCGCTTTCAATCAGATTAAACGCGAAGGGCACAAAAATCGCGAAGGGAAATTCGCGAAGGTACTGACCTGATTCCCGGGCTCATCCCCCTCCTCTCCGCGCCCTTCGCTCCTTCGCGCCTCCGCGTTGAAAATTCCTGGTCCGATCAGCGAGGCTCCCATCCACCCCGATTGCCCGTCACGCCCGCGCCTCAGCTCACCAGCCGCAGCAGTTGCTGGATATCGGGCGCGATGGCCTTGGCCAGGTTCGAGCCCGCGAGCGAGAACTCCCAGCGCGCTTCCAATTCCTGGGTCCGCGTGAGCGGTGCCCCCGCGCTGCCGGAAGCCGCCGACCGGAAATGCACCTGCGTCTTGTTCTTCGCCATGTCCGCCCCGATCGTCGTCAGCGCCGCGGCGTAGCGCGCCATCGTGAACTCGAAGCCCACCAGCTTCCCTTCCGGTTTGTCGCGCCACACCACCAGCTTCGCGTGGCTCGGTCCGCGGAATTCCTCCCGGTGCCGGCTCGGTGACTCGGTGACCGACGGCCCGGCGGCCAGCGACGCGCCCGCGACGATGGCCTGGAAAATCGGCTGGTACGCCTTGTCTTCCGCCGTCGAAAGCGAATCGAAGCGCATCCCGCACACCGAGTACCGCGCCGAGCAGACATAGTGGGCCACGCTGCCCTTGATCTCCAGCTTCGTGCCGCCGTGCGACAGGGTCAGCACGCAACGTTCACCGGCGTAAGCCAGCGCGCCCAGGCTCAGGCGGACGTGGGCTCCCTCCGGCGACAGGTCCATCAGCGTCCCGGACCACTGCTTGTTCGCCGAGGCCTCGTCGGAGCTCCGCAACAGGATCGTGGCGCGCAAGCGGCAGTCGTCGCCCACCGCATAGCGGACCTGCTTGCGCTTGGATACCTTGGCCTTGGCTTCGTCAGAACTCATAAATGTCCGATACTATGCCGCCTTCCCCGCAAAGCACAACCGGGCTTTGCGTGAAGCCCGAAAAAAGTTCGGGTCAGGCCCGGTAGCCTGGGCCTCTACGGGCCGACCGGGTTGGGTACGCTGAAGAAGCTGTCGACTGTCCGGTCGAAATCGTCGGTATGCTCCTGCAAGGTGGCATGACCCGAGTGCGGCACGACCCACAGCGCGGCCTGCGGCAGGCTGCGGTAGATCTCCACCGTGTGCTCGAGCGAAATCATGTCGTGGTCGCCGCAGATGATCAGCGCCGGGCACTTCACCGCGCCGAGGGCGGCGTCCGGGATGTTGGGCTCGCGCCAGTCGAGGAGGAACAGTTTCCAGTCGTTCTTCTCCTGGTCCGTGGCCCAGACCTTGGCCCGGTCGCGCTCATAGGTTTTCCGCCAGTCCTCCCACAGCCCCGGCGCGAACGCGCTGGCGTCGGGCCGGATATTCGCCCCGGTCGCCGCGAGCCGGATCACCTTTTCCGGGTGCCGCATCGCCAACAACAGGGCCGTGATGCCGCCGTCGCTCCAGCCGATGACGTAGGCCGAGTCGACGTGGAGGGCGTCCAGCAGCGCGGCGTAATCGTCGGCCATCATCTCGAAGGTGAGTTCCGTCCCGGCGTCCCGGCTCCGGCCCTGCGACCGGCTGTCGGCCACAATCACCCGGTATTTGCCGGCGAAGTACGGGATGTTGTGCTTGAACGCCGCGATGCTGCCGCCGTTGCCGTGGATCATCAGCACGGCCGGACCGCTGCTGCCGTAGGTCTCGCAGTACATCCGGATGCCGCGGACCTCGTAGTACTTCCCGGCCGCGGGATTGCTCCCGTAGGTCGCCGGCGCCTCCGGCCCGGCCGCCCCGGCGACCGTCCACCCCAAGGCCAGCAACGCGAAAAGGAATATCTTCATGGCGCCATGCTATGACTCGAAATCGATTCCTGTGGATAACAAACTGCAAAGAAGCTGACGGGCAGCTCCCGCCCGGGCCTTGATGTTCCAACTTGGAACATCAAAGCCAACGCACAGCCCGTCGCCCCAAAACCCCATGTCACCCATTAAGTGACATCAAAGACTTTTAAACGAGGAGGACCCAGAGAACGCGGAGAGTGATTGGGAATGACCCTGACTGGCAAATTTGGACGCCTGACCCATCACGGTATTGCGCGCCCATGTCCCCCGGCAGTTCGTAACGTAATACGTTACAAGTTGCCGGGGGGCGTCGCCAGCAGACCCTTACCTCGCGGAATCCGTGGGGTAATCGGGCGCCTCCCTAATTCCTCTACTCTTCGCGCCCTCCGCGTTTAAACCGGGTTGAGCAGCCAAGCCGAGCGTGGTCCGGCCCCAGCCAGCCCAACCACGTTGTCGCGGCGCTCCAACGCGGCTACGCTATACCGCGATCGCCCCCGGCTGATTCCCGGGCTTGCCCAAATCGGCGGACCGGGCTTGCTCAAGACACCGACTCCAGCCGCCCGCGCCCGGGCTGAGCAGCGGCCAACCTTCCCCGACCCGGCAATAAAACCGCCATGAAAAACGCGAAGACAAAGCAGGAGCTCTCACCCGCCCAACGGGAAGAACTGCTCGGCACCTTGCAATCCCGCTTTGAGCAAAACATGCGCCGCCATGAAGGGCTGCCCTGGGCCAAGGTTCAGGCGAAGCTGGAAGCCAACGCCGCAAAACTGTGGTCGCTCGGTGAAATGGAAAGAACCGGCGGCGAACCCGATGTGGTCGGGCACGATAAAAAGACGGGCGAGTACCTCTTCGTCGACTGTTCCGCGGAAAGCCCGGCTGGTCGCACCAGCGTCTGCTACGACCGGGCAGCGCTGGATTCGCGGAAGGAATTCAAACCCAAGCACAATGCCATGGACCTGGCCGCGGCCATGGGCGTGGAGATCCTGACGGAGGAACAATACCGGGAGCTCCAGCAAGTGGGTGAGTTCGATGCAAAGTCCTCGAGCTGGCTGAAAGCACCCGCAGACATCCGGAAACTGGGCGGCGGCCTCTATGGCGACCGCCGTTTCGGCCATGTCTGGGTGTACCACAACGGTGCGCAGTCCTACTACAGCGGCCGCGGCTTCCGCGCCTCGCTCCGGGTTTGAATCCGGACTTTTAAACGCGGAGGAAGCGGAGAGCGCGGAGAAGAATCAGCAAGGACATTGCCCGGCAGATTCGGACCCTGAGACTCCCGGTATTACGAACCGATGACCCCAGCCATTTTGTAACGTAATACGTTACAAGTTACCGGGGGGCGTGAGCAGCAGGCCCTTGCCTCGCGGGAGGCGTGGGGTAATCTGGGCGCCTCGTGTTGAACCGGTTGCCCCTGCCCCGCGCGTTGCTGGTTGGCCTGCTGCTTGGCTGCGGCGGGCTGGCGGTGGCCGCGGTGCCGCCGCCCGCTCCCCTCGCGCCGGTGCCGAGCGAGCGCCAGTGGGCGTGGCACCAGCTCGGCGCCTATGCCTTCGTGCATTTCACGGTGAACACCTTCACCGACAAGGAGTGGGGCTACGGCGACGAATCCCCCGCCGTGTTCAACCCCACCGCCTTTGACGCCGACCAGATTGCCCGGACGGTCAAGGAGGCCGGGCTGACCGGCCTCGTGCTCACGGCCAAGCATCACGACGGATTCTGTCTCTGGCCGAGTCGTTACACGGACCATAGCATCGCGCACAGTCCCTACCAAGGCGGCCACGGCGATATCGTGCGGGAGATCGCCGACGCCTGCCGGCGCCACGGGTTGAAGTTCGGCCTCTACCTGTCGCCGTGGGACCGCAACCGCGCGGATTACGGCCAGCCAAGTTACCTCGCCTACTACCGCAACCAGCTGCGCGAGCTGCTGACGAATTACGGCCCGGTCTTCGAGGTGTGGTTCGACGGCGCCAACGGCGGCGACGGCTACTACGGCGGGGCGCGGGAGGTGCGCCAGATCGACAACACCACCTATTATGACTGGCCGGCCACCTGGAAAATCGTGCGCGAACTCCAGCCGCAGGCCGTCATGTTCAGCGACGGCGGCCCCGACGTGCGCTGGGTGGGCAATGAACGGGGCGTGGCCGGCGATCCCTGCTGGGCCACGATCAACGCCGCGGGCTTCATGCCCGGGCATGCCGACGGGCAGCAGCTGAACCGCGGCGACCGCCGCGGCGCGCAATGGCTGCCGGCCGAGGTGGATGTTTCCATCCGGCCGGGCTGGTTTTACCACGCGGCCGAGGACGCCAAGGTAAAGTCGCCCGCCGAGCTCTTCGCCATCTACCTCACCTCGGTTGGGCGCGGCGCCAACCTGATCCTCAACCTCGCGCCCGACCGGCGCGGGATCATTCCCGAGCCGGATGTGGCCGCCCTGCGGGCGTGGCGGGCGTATCGCGACGCGACCTTCAGCCGTGATCTCGCCGCCGGCGCACGGGTGCAGGCCAGCAACACGCGCGGCCACGACGCCCGGTATGCCGCCGCCAACGTGATCGCCGGGCAGCCCGGGGCCTATTGGGCGACGGATGATGGGGTGACGTCGGCCGAACTCGTGCTCGAGTTCGCTGCGCCGCGCACCTTCAACCTGATCCTGCTGCGGGAATACCTGCCGCTCGGCCAGCGGATCGCCGGCGTGGCGCTTGACGCCTGGGATGCGACCGCCGGCCGGTGGGTCGAATGCGCCACGACCACCAGCATCGGAGCGCAACGGCTGGTCCCCACCGCGGATATCACCACCACCAAGGTCCGGTTACGCATCACCGCCGCCGACGCCTGCCTCGCGCTGTCGACACTGGGACTCTTTTTACGGCCGCCCGCCTGATCTCGCCGGTTGGGGCGAGCGGACAAGCCCAAGGATTGAATCCAGGCTTTTCAACGCGGAGGGCGCAGAGAGCGCGGAGAGGGATCGGTGAGGACACTGAAGGCAACATGCACTTCCCCATTCAGGAGCCGGAGTTTAACCACGAAGCACCCGAAGGCAGACCCAGGGATTCCTTTCGTGTCCTTGGTGTGTTTCGTGGTGGCCTGCCCTGAAGCCTTGATCCGTTTCCGTCGTTCCTTTCCACCGCGTTTCCTCGATCCCTGCCAGTCCGGAGGTTATAGAGGTCGCTATTGCCGCACGCGAGAACACCATGAACCGATGTCCCTGACCAAAAGCCAGCAGTTCTCCGCCTTGAGCGATTACTTTGCTGAACGGCGGGACGCAATCCTGCAGGCGTGGCGCAAGGCGGACCGGGCCGACCCGGAACAGACCACGGGACGCTCACTCACCCTCGGGCAGTTCCTTGACCACATCCCCGAGATGCTCGACGCCTTTGAGTTCCGCCTGCGATCGCGCCCCGGCGGGGCGGATGCCCGGGCCGCCGACGTCGACAAAAAGGATGAAGGCGTGAAGCACGGCCTCCACCGCTGGCAGCAGGGCTACCGGCTGCAGGAACTCATCAAGGAATGCGGCCACCTCCAGTTTTGCCTCTACCAAGAGCTCCGCTTGGTCGCGGAGAAAAACCCTGAGATTCAACCCGACACCCTGGCCGAGGCCCAGTGCCAGATCATGGCCCTCGTCAACGACACCATCAGTGAAAGCGCCGGCCAATACGAACGCATGCAGCAGGCCGAGTCCGCCGGGCACGTCGGCGACCTCCGCGGCGCGCTCGCCACCGTGAACGAGATCGAGCGGAGCCGCTCCACCCTCCTCCACCAGGCCGTCCACGATCTCAAGAGTGACGTCCTCGGCGTCAACCTCGCCGCGACGCTGCTGGGCCGGCCGGCCATGGCCGAGACCGACCGCGTGGAATCCGCCTCGTACCTGAAACAGGCCGTGCAGGGGCTGAACACGATGCTGGAGGAATTGATGGAGCTGGCCCGGTTGCAGGCCGGGCAGGAAACCCGGAAGATCGCCGCCTTTGATGCCACCGTCCTGCTCACCGAGCTCGGCGCGGCCCACCAGCCGTTCGCCCGCGAACGCCATCTGTTCCTCGGGGTGGAGGGTCCGGCCGAGCTGCTGGTCGAGGGCGACGCCGATAAAACCCGGCGACTGGCGAAAAATCTCCTGGGCAATGCGCTCAAGTACACCCCGTGTGGCGGCGTCGACCTGACGTGGGGCACAGAAAAGGAAACCTGGTGGCTGATGGTCAAGGACACCGGCCCCGGGCTCCGGGCGGGGCCCGTGACCATGCTCGTGACCGGCCTGCAGGAAGCCACGGCGAGCGCCAAGGAGTCGGACGAAAAAACCGCCGCCAGCCAGGGCAAAGCCTCGCAGGTGCTGCCGGCACCGCGCGATGCCAACGCCCCGGCCGCACCCTCCACCCACCAACCCGGCGAGGGCATCGGGCTTTCCATCGTGAAGCGCCTCTGCGAGCTGCTCGATGCCAGTATCGAGATCGCCAGTTCACCGGAAACGGGCACGACCTTCCGCGTGGTTTTTCCTCTGCGCTACCGGCAGGCGGCAAACCCTCCGGCTCGCTAGGCCAAGTGTAGGCGCAAGGGCTCAAGCCTTTGCTTCAGGCCCAACCCAGGATGCCCGGGGGAGCATTCCGCTTTGCCTCCGCCGGCCCGCGGGACCAGCCTCGGTTCATGTCGCGCCGCCTTATCGTCATTCTCCTGATCGGCTGCCTCGGCGGCTGTGCGAAGCCGCCGGACCTGCCGGAGATCACGATCCGCGCTTCCGCCGCCGGCGAGCTCACCGCGTTCCGCGCCGAGCTGGGCGCGCGGTTCACGGCGGAGCAACTCCAACCCTTCGACACGGCCCTGCAGGAGCTGCAGCTCGACGCGATGGACCGGGGCGTGGCGAACGCCGGCGACCGCGAACAGGTCATGCTCGCCGCGGTCAACGGCAAGTCCGTCCACGAAGCCTTGGTCACGGGCTGGCAGGCGCGGCGCCACCGGCTCCTCAGCCAGATCGCGCTCCTGACCGGCCTCGTCGAACAAAACCTCAAGGTGCAGCAACAGACCGCCGCGACCGGCACCCCCGAGTCCGTCACCACCCACCTGCACAACGCGCAGGACATCATCGCCCAGCTCCAGGGCACCCTGGCCGACACCGACCGCCGCCTCACCGAATGGGGCGCCAAGCCCGACCCGGTGGCGACTCCATCTAAGCTGTAGCTGCGTTGGCCTGTCAGCCATAGGCTTGGCGAAGGCTGAAGCCCGGCGACCACGTGGTTGGACACCCCGACCGGAACCACCCTTTCGCCGACTCAAGCGCGGCTACCGTACTCCAACCTTCCGCCGTTCCGCCCCTCCGCGCTTCCGCGATCTTCTTTTCAGGAAGCGGAGGTTAACCACGAAGGACACGAAGCTCACGAAGGCAGGCCCGGAAATCCCTTTCGTGTATTTGGTGTATTTCGTGGTGCCCGTCATGACGCCTCAATCCGATTCCGCCCTCCCGCGTTTCCGCGATCTCTTCCTTCAGGGCAACCGGCGGATGGCCTGGATATCGGCCATGTTCACCTCGACCCGGCCGATGCCATCGAAGGGAACGAAGCGGACAATCCTGTCGCCCCGGTCCGCCGCCGTCGCGGCGGTGCTCCATTGGTGGGTTTCCACAAAGTAGGCATTGGTGGTGCTGCCCTTAGGTTCCCTGACCAGAATCAGGAAATAGGCGGCCTTGGGCGCGGACTGGTCCGACAAAAACCACAACCGGGCGACAAAGCAGGCCGTGACGAGGGAAAGAATGATACTGGCAAGGGCAATGGCCGGCGCGCGGTTCATGCGCCCACCCTACGGTCCGCCCCGGCCCAGCGCAAGACGCCCGATGGGCGCCGGCAGCTCTCACTTTCCGCCCTTCCGCTCCTCCGCGTTTCCGCGATCCTCCCCACCGGACTGCGGACCAAAACCAGCGCTCAGCGCAGCACACCCCGGGCGCCCATCGCCCGCGAGTAAAGCCACAGTAGCATCCCGATCACGAAGATGATGGCGGGGAAGATCAGCGCCGCCTTGCCCTCGCCCATGATCTCCAGCCCGTTCGTCAGGACAAAATTGTAGACGTCCGTCAGGACCATCCCGGCCAGCGAGACGACAAAAACCGACCCGGCCAGACGTTTCCGGAAGAGCAGGAACAGCGATCCCAGCAACCCGCTGAACACGGCCAGTCCCCAAGCCGCGATCACCCACGAGGGGAAACCATAAAAATACTCCAGCTGCCTGGGCGTGACCTTGCTGAGGTAGGCCGCATTTCTCATCTCCGTCATGACGAAATCCATCACCCCAACCGAATTCCATAGGACCGAAATTATCCCCACCACCCACAGGTGCCAGGGCGTCTTGGTCGATGAGGTCGTCGATCCAGCCATGGCCCGAGGAATGATTTTTCAGGAAATTAGTCAATCCCGAGGAGGGTGAAGCTCGGAGCGATGAGCCGGAAACTTAACCACGAAGGACACGAAGCCCACGAAGGCAGACCCGAAAATCCCTTTCGTGTATTTGGTGGTGACCTTCCTGTTGCCCCAATCCGATTCCGTGCTTCCGCTCCTCCGCGTTTCCGCGATCTCATTCCCAACTCAAGCACCCGCCGCGATCAACGGAATCTCCCCAACCAGCCGCCCAGCCTCAAACTGCCCACTCCGCCGCCGGATGCGCCGGACGACCACCCGCTCGCCCTCGACGTCGACCAGATGTCCGCCGAGCGGACTGAAGAAGGAGCCGGTGTTGATCACCGTGGGGCGCTGCGGCCGCACCCACACTCCCGGGAAATGCACGTGGCCCGTCACGACCACCTGCGCCGTGGGGCGCTGCGCTCGCGCGAGGGTCGCAGCGAGGGCGGGCAGATCGCGCCAGGCCCGCAGCATCGCCAGGATCTGGGTTGGCGGGAAGAACGTGTCCCAGAGCCGGACCAGCGTGGCGTGAAATCCAGCATCGGCCGGGTCGATCTCCGTCCCCACAATCCGCGCGGCCTCGCGGGCAATGCGCAGCCGCGTGTCCACCGTGCGGTAATCGGCCGCCGGATCGGCGGCGAGAAGGTCATGCACCGCCCGGCGGAGCTCCGGCAACATCCGGCTCCACGGCGTGAGATCGTCGAAGCAGACGTCCCCGTGCGTCACCCACACGCGCCCGCTGGCGAGCAGCAGTTCGTGGGTGTCGCTGATATCCGGGTCGTGGTTGCCCGTCAGGAAGATCACCTCCGGCACCCGCTCCCGGAAAAACCGCTGCAGCCGCGCGACGTCCGGCACCGGAACCCCCGGGCGCATTTCACAGCTGTCGCCGTTGATCACGAGGGTCCGCACGCCCGCCAGCAGCGGCTCCAGCTGCCCGAGGTCGCGGACCTGCGACCGGGCGTCGTAGAAATGAAGGTCGGACAGGATGCGCAGCACGCGGCGAGGAGAACACAAAACCGCCGGAGTTTAACCACGAAAAACACGAACCACACGAAATCGGACCTGGAGGATCCGGAAACCAGTTCGATTCGGGAGCCGGCAGTCCCTGAAATCTCCCGAGAATCCGTTTGTCATCGTTTTCGTGTATTTGGTGTATTCCGTGGTGACCAATCAGAAGCCTTGGCCACTTCCGTCAATCCGCTCCTCCGCGCTTCCGCGATCCTCCCCAAGAAACCGGAGGTTAACCACGAAGGGCACGAGGCACACGAAGTCGCCCAGACAAGTTTTTAATGACCCAAAAGGCGCAGCTTCTGCTTCCCGATTAGGCGATGAAAACCATCACCCTTCTCATCCTGCTGGCCCTCGGCCAGGCCGGGCTCGCCGCAGAAACCGCGCCGGCCGTTGTCCTGGAGAATACCGAGCAGCGCTCGATCACGGCGCAGAAGATCGGGCAGCATTACGACCTGCTCATCTCCCTGCCGGCCGACTACGCCACCTCCGGTAAATCCTACCCGGTCCTCTACGTCCTCGATGGCTGGCACTTTGCCCTGATGGCCTTTCTGCAGGAAAACAATCCCTACAGCGGGCGGATGCCACCCGTCATCATGGTGAATCTCAGCTACGGCAAGGATCCCGCGGTCATGGCCCTGCGGGCGCGGGATTTCCTCCCCACCAACAGCTCCGAGGCACCCTCCTCGGGCGGCGCCGCCGACTTCCTGGCGTTTCTGGAAAAGGAGCTGATCCCCTATATCGACCGCACCTACCGCACCATTCCAACGGATCGCGGCCTGCTCGGACATTCCTATGGCGGAGTCTTCGCGATCTACGCCCTCGAGCAGCGCCCGGAGCTCTTTCAGCGCATCGTGGCCGCCAGCCCCACCCTGAACTGGGACCATGACCTGCTCATCAAGGCCGCGCCCGAAGCCTTCAAGCATTTCACCGCCAAGGTCCGGCTCGACCTTTCCACGGGGACCGAGAATGACAATGCCGTGTCCGCGACCGCCTTCGCTGATACGCTTGAGCAGAACAAACCGGCGAGCCTCGACGCCCGCTACATGGTCTACCCCGGGGAAAACCATAACTCGGTCCGCTTGCTCTCGTTTGCCAGCGGCCTGTACTGGGTTTACCGGCCAGCCACCGAAACCAAGTGACTGGCAGGGTCGTTGCTCGTCGAAGGGCCTTGGTCGCAACCCAGCACGGCCCGTCGGCCAGCGACCGCCCTACATCCCGGTTGCACCACTTGATCGCTGACCTCTGACTGTTGTCACTTTCTCCCACGCCCATGCCTCTCCCCACCAAAGAAGCCGCCACCGCCCTCCTCCACCAGCATGTCGCGAACGACTACCAGCGGCTCCACGCCGTGATGGTCGCCACCGCAATGGAGGGATACGCGCTGCAGCTCGGCGAGGACCCGCTGCTGTGGTACCTCACCGGCCTCTTGCACGACATCGACTTTGACGAGCACCCCGACACCCACCCGGCGCCATCGCTGCAGTGGTTCAAGGACTGGGGTTATCCCGACGACCTGATCCACGCCGTCGAGGCCCACGCCTACGGCTACCATGGCTTCACCACTTTGCCCCGGACCAAGGTCGCGGCCGCGCTCGTCGCCTGCGACGAGATCAGCGGCATCTTCTACGCCTACCGGAAAATGAATCCCGTCCGCTACGGCGAGATGAAGGCCAGCTCGATCAAGAAGAAGTTCAAGGACCCGGGCTTTGCCGCCAAGATCGACCGGGGCACCATCCAGCTAGGCTGCGACCACCTCGGCGTCCCGCTCGACGACCACATTGCCAACCTGGTGCGGTTCCTGGCGGTGCTGGAATAGACAACCGAAGATCCAGAAGCGGAGGACACGGGGATCGCGGAGGATATTCAGGGAAGGGAAACTCTGGTTCCAGCACCCCGCCCCAACCGACCTTTTCTCCGCGCCCTTCGCGCCCTTCGCGTTAAAACCGTATTCGCAACGTCAGGTGGCAAGTCACCATGTTATTATTGGTGCGAACGCCTGCGTCACCGCCGGGTCGGGTCACGCTGTTCCGGCGCGGCGGGCGCCGGCAACGCCGGATCAAATTCCACGCCGGCGCGCTGCAGTTTGTCCCGCAGCGGCGCGAGGAAGATCACCGCCATGTCCTCCAGGCGGAAGGTCGTTTCCTCGTCCGGCCGGCCCGTCAGGAAGGCGATGAGGTCGGCCAGCTCGGCGATGTGGGAATCGGCGAAGTGCTCCTCGATCACCGCCTGGCTGCCCTCCAGCGCTGTCAGCGTAGGCCAGTATTCCCCCGCCGTGGGATCCGCCGGCTCGAGGCACACCGCCCCGCTCAACTGCGCCCGGGCCAGGCGCGTGGTCAGCGCCTCAAGCTGGACATAGGCCTGGGCCTGGTTGGCGAGCAGCGTCTGCCGCAGCAGCACGTCGCGTTGCAAAAGTAGCTGGGAAAGTTTCATGACGATTCCTCCGCGCGGTTGCCCGCATTGGTTGATGGTTGGATGTTGCCCTGCCCCCACGGTTGAACGCCGGCCGCCGAGACACGGCCCGCCACTCCGACCCAAACACTCACACGCTCCCGCCGACGGTGCGCCGCTGGCGCCTGACCTGAAAACTGCCCTGACGATACCGGACCTGATTACTCCCTGGCCGATGTCACTGACGCAGTCGTTTCACAGTCTCACTGACGGACTCAAATCACGTACTCAACCGTGCATCTGAACTCTGTATGAACGGTGAAACAAATCGTCACGAACCCGCGGTTCGCAAGGAGAATTTTAGAAAAATGCCGCCCAATCGCGGACCGGATCGCCTTAGTCCTTCCCCAAGGCCGCCCGCCCCGCTATCGGTGATCGGCCGCTTCCCAATGCCCGACCCCATGCCGCAACCGCCCCGCCCGCCGCGCCGTCCGCGCTACGCGGGGAAGAATCCCCGGCGCTTCGAGGACAAATACAAGGAGCTCAACCCGGAGCGTTATGCGGCCGACGTGGCCAAGGTGGTCGCCTCCGGCAAAACCCCCGCGGGCAGCCACCGGCCCATCATGGTGGCCGAGATCCTCGGCGTGCTGGCCCTCCGGCCGGGCGAGATTGCCGTCGACTGCACGCTCGGCTTCGGCGGGCATGCGCGGGAAATCCTGGCCCGGCTCGCGCCCGGCGGCCGGCTCGTCGGGCTGGACGTCGACCCGGTCGAGCACCCCAAGACCACCGCGCGGCTGCGCGCCGCGGGTTTCGGCGAGGAGGTTTTCACGGCCGTGCGCTCGAACTTCGCCGGGCTGCCCAAGGTGCTGGCGAATCTCGGCCTCGCCGGGGCGGACGCCATCCTCGCCGACCTGGGCGTTTCCTCGATGCAGCTGGATGACCCGGCGCGCGGCTTCACGTTCAAGGCCGACAGCCCGCTCGACCTGCGCCTGAATCCCGCGCGCCCGCCATCCGCGGCGGAATGGCTGGCCCGCGTGCCGGCCGCAAAGCTCGCGGCCGCGCTGACCGAGAACGCGGACGAACCCAACGCCGGCCTGCTCGCCCGCGAACTCACCGCGCGACGCGACGCGACGCCGTTCAAGCGGACGCGGCAGCTCGCCGACGCGATCCGTGACATCCTGCTCGCGGACAAGCCCCGCCACGACCCCGCCACCGACGACGACTGCGTGCGGCGCGTGTTTCAGGCGCTGCGCATCGCGGTGAACGATGAATTCGGCGTGCTCGACCTCTTCCTGCGCCACCTGCCCGCCTGTCTCAAGCCCGGCGGCCGCGTGGCGATCCTCACCTTTCACTCCGGCGAAGACCGGCGCGTGAAGCAGGCCTTCCGCGAAGGCGTGCGCGCGGGGATTTATACCGCGACCAACGAGGAGGTCGGCCGCGCCGGCCCGGAGGAGCGCCGCGCCAACCCCCGCAGCACCTCGGCGAAACTGCGCTGGGCCGTACGGTCGGATAAAGTGTAGCCGGGGTCGCCGACCCCGGGTCATTGTCCGAGGTGCATTGTCCAATGGTCAGCGTTCATTTTTCGGGCATGAACATTCCCCGACACGCACCAGGCTCAATGCGGCGGACTTCCTTTCAGGAATCAAATAGGATTGGAGATCGTCCGCCCCTGGTGCATCTTGCTCCACCTCTCGACCACCTGTTGTGGCCGGACGACTCCACCCCATGAGAACCAAAACGCTTCTGCTCTCCGTCTCCGCCTTGCTGCTCGCCAGCGCGCTGTGCGCCCAGGACACGGGCAATGAATTCGCCGGCCTGGCGAAGATCCACTCCGACGTAAAGTCGAGGCGCATCGGCAGCTATGACCGCACCGGCGGCAACGCCGACAACATGGCCGGCATTCCCGACGGCGCCCGCGTCGACATCATGAACGTCAAGGGCCCCGGCATCATCCGGCACATCTGGATCACCCTCGCGCCCGGGGCCGACAAGCTGGACCGCAACAACGTCATCATCCGGATGTACTGGGACGGAAACCCCTTCCCCTCCGTCGAGGCGCCGATCGGCCCGTTTTTCGGCAACGGCTGGGGCGAGGCGTATAATTTTGTCAGTGCACCGCTGGCCGTGACGCCCGGCTGGGGCAAGTCCTACGTCAGCTACTTCGCCATGCCGTTCGCCACCGGGGCGCGGATCGAGATCGAGAACCAGAGCGGCCAGAAGATCGACGCCCTCTACTTCAACATCGACTACGACGAGGTCCCGCACCTCCCCGCCGACCTCGGCCGGTTCCATGCCTGGTACAACCACCAGCTTACGCCGGCCCTCCCGGAGGGGGAGAACGAGTGGAGCCTGCTCGGCCCGCAGGGCAAAAATCCCGACGGCAAGGGGAACTACCTCTTCGCCGACATCAAGGGCAAGGGCCAGTTTGTCGGGGTGAACTACTACGTGAATTGCCCGAGCCCGATGTGGTACGGCGAGGGGGACGAGATGGTCTTCATCGACGGCGACCCCAAGCCGACGCTGAACGGCACGGGCACCGAGGATTATTTCAACACGAGCTGGTCGCCCAAGGAGTTGTTCCAGCACCCCTACTTCGGCTATGCCCGCGTGAACGGCGAGACCGGCTGGCTCGGGCGCACGCACGTGTACCGCTTTCACATCGCGGACCCGGTGTACTTCGACAAATCGTGCCGGTTCACGATCGAGCACGGGCACAACAACAACATGACGCTGGAGCTCGCCTCGGTGGCGTACTGGTACCAGGACACCGCCAGTCCGCTGCCGCCGGCCGTCACGAAGGCCGAGCGCCAGCCGATGCCCGCCATCGGCGCTTCCGAGATCCACCTCTGGCGCGACGCCTGGCGCAAGCAGCACGGCAACTCGCCGACGCTCTGGGGCAACGAGCGCAAGCCGTAGCCGGTTCCCCGCCTGCTTCGCGTTTCCGCTCTTCCGTGTTTCCGCGATTAATCCCAGAATCAGAAGGTAACCACGAAATACACGAAGCACACGAAATCGGGCCGGGAGGGACTGAGAGCCAAGGCGGGTGGACCCAGCCGGATTCCGCGGTATTTAATCCCGATTCCTTTCGTGTAGTTAGTGTATTTCGTGGTGGCCCATCCGACATGCTCCCCGTTTCCGCGTTTTAGGTTTATCCACCCGGGCCCGCCGACGGAAGCAGACCGGGCAAGTTACACCTCCCGGTGATTTTGTTCCAAAAATAGAACTCAATCCCGGTGGAAGGATCGTAACCCAAAACGACGGCTGGAGTCTAAATCAGTAGCATGAATACAAAATCCATCCTCCTGCTCTCGCTCGCCGTGGCCGGACTCGCCGCCACTTCCGCTTCCGCCCAAGTCGATTTCACCGCGGAGATCCGGCTCGGCCGCCGGCTGCCGCCGCCCCCGCCGGCGGTCATCGTGATCACCCCCGATAACGGACCAAGCCCCTGGGAACAGGCTCACTGGTACCAGGCGAACCAAGACTATTACTATTATCCGTCGGCCAACGTCTATTACCGCGTTTCGGACCATGTGTGGTTCTTCAACGACCGCGGCCAATGGCGGAACGACCGCTTCCTCCCGCCGGGCATCCGGATCGACTTCGAGCGCTCGGTCCCGCTGCGGATGGCAACCAGCAAGCCCTACCGCTTCCACAATCAAATCGTGGCGCGCTATCCGTCCAATTACTTCGAGACCCGCGTCCGCTTCCGCGACGCCCCGCGACGCGACGACCGGCGCGATGACCGCCGCGATGACCGCCGGGACGATCGGCGGGATGACCGCCACGATGACCGGAAGGACGACCGGCGCGACGATCGCCATTAACAAGCAAGCCCCGGAGCAAACTCCGGGGCTTTTCGTTTGGCAGCAGGACTACCAGTCCCCGCGGACTTAACCTGGAGGGCTAGCCTCAGTCCTCCAAGTCCTCGCCCAAGCCGTCCCGATTGGCGGTCAGTTTCGTGGGCAGGAAATAAAAGTAACCGGTCAGCCACCAGCTCCACGACAGACGGTAGAGCAAGACCGGCAGCAGGATCGCCCCACCGACGGCCAGCGCGATGGTCATGCCGGCACTCAGGTTGCGGTAGACGTAAAAGCCAATGACCGGCAGCACGAACCCAAAGACCGTCACGCCGTAGTTGATCACAAGCGGCCCGAGGTAAAATCCTTCGCCCCGGTCGAACTTCATCCCGCAACTGGCGCAGGCTTCATGCACGCCGAAGGGTGTGCCGGGCTTAAAGAGCGTGTCCGCGCCGCAATTGCAGCAGCGGTTGGCGAAGCCCCGCGTGACGATCTGCTGGCGAGTGACTTGCATGGGGGTTCGGGTGTGGTTGGGCGTCGGGGTCCGGTGCGGACTCATGGTGCGGCGGAAACCGGCGACGGCCTCCGCGAGCAGTGGCATGGCCCAGGGCACCTTGATCCCCACCCGCCGCAAGCTCAAGGCCCGAAGCCGGCCCGGGTATTTTCCGGCCGGCGTAACCTCGGTGCACCCGCTGCGTCATGGGGATAGCGCGCACATGTTCCTCCGCACCGCCTTATTGATTTTTATCGCCGGCGTCCTGGTCCTGACCCTGCAAGTCCTGGTCAGCAGGACTCCGGAGCCGGTCACCCTTGCCCTGACCATCGACGGCGTCACGCGCACCGCGATCATCTATCCGCCGGCCCGACTCGCCGCGCAAGGCGCGCCCGTGGTGTTTGGCTTTCATAGCCATGGCAGCAACGGTCACCATGCCGCGACTTCCTTTCGCATCCAGGAAAACTGGCGGGAGGCGGTCGTCGTTTATCCCGAGGGTCTCCCCACGCCGGGCCGGACCGACCCCGAGGGCCTGGACAGCGGCTGGCAGTCCCGGACCGGCGAGCTGGCTGATCGCGACCTGAAATTCTTCGACGCCCTCCTCGCCGAGGTCCGCCGCCGTTACCAGACCGACCCCCAGCGCACCTACGCCACGGGGCATTCGAACGGGGCGGGGTTCACTTATCTGCTGGCCGCCGCCCGCCCGGGCGTCCTCGCGGCCATCGCGCCGTCCGCGGGCGAATCCGCCGCCGGCCTGGCCAGCCGGCCAATCCCTGTGCTCCACATTGCGGGCGAACAGGATGTCATCACACCGTTTGCGACGCAGGAACTCGTCATGGCGCAGGTGCGCAAGGTGAACGGCTGCGACGCCACGCCGCGCCCCTGGGGCGAGCCGCCGGCGAAGGACTGCCAGCTTTATGCCTCGAACCTGGGCGCGCCCTTCGTCGCGTTGATCCATCCCGACGGCCATGTCTACCCGAGTGAAGCCCCCGCACTCGTCGTCCGCTTCTTCCAGGAACACACGACCCCGCCGACCCCGCCCGCCGCGTAGGCCGGTTTCAGGCTAACTTACCGCATTGGAGCGAAGCAGCAACGTGGCCGCACGCGCCACCGCAAGCGGTTCCCGTCCCCGTCGCATGTCACCTATCAGGTGACGTCTTCCGGTGATTCCTTCCGGCGGGATGATGGAGCGGCGGACAGCAGGGCGGCGCCGCTCCAGGCCAGGGTGTGGACGAGGCTCGTCCATTCATCGGGGTTGTGCAGCCGGGTGGAGACGCGGGGCGCGTTCACCAAAAGGCCGAAAAGGAAAATCATCAGGCCGGTCAGCAGGGCGGGCCAGCGGGCCGGCCAGCGGAGCGCGATCCCCACCCCGCCCGCCAGCAGCGCCACACCGCAGAACCGGGCCCAGAACAGCGGGCCGGGAATCCAGGCCGGGACGAGCGTGGCGACATACCCCGCGAACTGGAGATGCTCGAGGCCGAAAAAGACCAGCGCACCGGCCAGTAAAAACCGGCCCGCGGGTCGGATCCAGTCCAGTGTCGCCAAGCCTGCGCCCCAGCCGTTCCCGCGGTTAAATTTTTCTCCCGTCAGCGAGCCGGCCGCAAGCCAGGCCCCGGCGCAGATCGCAAACGCCTCCGCGGCATTGTTCCGGGCCCCGATGTCGGCGGGATGGGCGACCATCAGCGGCAGGTTGCGGGTGACGATCCAGCCCAGCACCAAGGTGCCCGTCAGCGTCGCCGCCACCCGGGCCTTTTTCCCCAGCAAGATCGCCAGCCCCGCCGCGAGCAGCAACGCACCGGCGCCATACCCGCCCAGCGGCGGCCCCGGAAGCCAGGCCGGCCAGGAGGGCGCCAGCTGCCCGACCGCATCCGCGTAGAGGAGAAACAGCGCGCCATAACCGAGGAGCGCGATGGCGTACAGTTGTCGTCCGAGCGTGGTGATTTTTTCCATGACGGGATGAATCTTCCGGCCAGCACCCGCGGACAACCGCGGGCCGCCGGGTTTGCGGGGCATAACACCGGCGAACGGCCGGCTACTTCGGAAATCGCTAACCATTGCGGCCGACCGGACAGACGTTCCGGCCCAGCCAAAGAAAAACCCGGCCGGAAGGCCGGGTTGCACCTGCGCCTTACCGCGACGGGGTTACTGCACCGCCGGCCGCAGGGGGGCCGCCAAGGCCTTGATCGTCACCGTCGCCGGTTTCAAACCGTCGCCGCGCGCCGTCAGCTGGAGCGGGCCGCTTTCCTTGCCGGCGCGGATGATGACCTGGGCCAGGCCGTTGAACACGCTGCGACTCCAGGCCACCGGCACAGGGTTGTCGATCAGCCGGATCTTGACGCCGTTGTTCAGGCCGGCGGCCAGGTTCCAATTGGCGATGGCCACCGCGACGGTGTTCTCACCGGGATGCAGCAGCGCCTTGACGTCGTAAACCGAGGCGGAGCGGGCGTCACCGCTGAGGCCCAGCCGCTGCCCGTTGAGGTAGATGAAGCCGTTGCCGTCGATCTTGCCGAACCAGAGCTCGACGCCCGGCGCGGCGAGATCCGCGGCGGAGATCGAAAACTTCGTGCGGAAGACGCCGCGCTCGGTCGGGCCCAGCGGGCCGCTGGCGCTGTTCACGTCAACGGCGCTCCACGCGGAGTCGTCATAGGTCACGCCCACTTCCGGCAGGTTGGCCGCCTCGGCATCGGGGACTTTTTTCCAGCGCCAGCCGTCGACCGCGGTCGTGCGTACCGTCGGGCCGGAGAAATAGGCATCGGGCTCGTGGCAGCTCGGGTCGCCGTTGCCGACGCCGATGATGCGGCCCGGGCCGGTGAGCTCGAACGCGAGGTGGTTGCCCGCGACCGGAACGATGCGACCGTGGTCATCCGTGACCGCGACCGTGACGATCGAGACGTCCTCACCGTCGGCCTTGATCGTGGCGCGGTCCGCCGTCAACTGCACGGCGGCAGGTTCGCCGGTGGTCTCGACCTTCGTCTCCGCCACGAGCTGGCCGCCCTTGTAGCCCTTGGCCGAGAGCACGCCCGGCGCGTAGGAGACCTTCCATTTCAGCTCGGAATTCCGCGGCATCACCTGCCGGCCGAGGCTGTGGCCGTTGAGGAACAGCTCCACCTCGTCGCAGTTGCTCAGGGCGCGCACATCGATCTCGCCGCCCTCGCGGCCCGCCCAGTTCCAGTGCGGCAGCAGGTGCAGCACCGGCGCGTCCGTCCACCACGACAGGTAGTACCAGAAGTTGTCCTTGGGGAACCCGCACATGTCGTAGATGCCGAAGTGCGAGTTGATGCAGGGCCACGCGTAGGGCGTCGGTTCGCCGCGGTAGTCGAAGCCGGTCCAGATGAAACCGCCGGACATCCACGGCCGGGGGGCGAAAAAGCTCCACCACTGCTCGGCCGTGTTGGACCAGCTCTGCGCGTGGTCGTCGTAGGCGCTCACGTAGCCGCGCTCCTTGTCGTCGGCGTAGATGCCGCGCGTGCTGACGGTGCTGCCCTGCTCGCTGCCCACGTTTGGCTGCGTGGGATGCGCCGCGTGGTAGGCGTCCATGTTTTTCTCGCCGATGTGGTAGCTCCAGCCGCGGACCTCGACGGCGGTGTTCACGCCGACGTACTCGTTGCCGGTGTCGGAATTGATCGTGACCGGGCGCGTGGGATCGAGCCGCTTGACCAGGGCCTGCATCGCCGCGGCCACGCGGCCGCCCGAGGGCGAGCGCTGGGTCGTGAACTCCTCATTGCCAATCGACCAGATCGCCACGCTCGCGTGGTTGCGGTCGCGGCGGACCTGTTCGTCCCAGCGATCCAGGTTCTGGCTGTCGCTGCCCAGCAGGCGGTTCTCGTCCATGACCAGCATGCCGAGACGGTCGCAGGCCTCGAGCAGTTCAGGCGTGGGCGGGTTGTGGGACGTGCGATACGCGTTGGTGCCCATTTCCTTCAGGCGCATGATGCGAAAGTACTGCACCCCGTCAGGCACGGCGGCGCCGACGCCCGCATGATCCTGGTGATTGCAGGTGCCCTTGATCAGGTAAGGTTTGCCGTTCAGCAAAAATCCCTTGTCCGCGTCGAACGCAAAGGTGCGGATGCCAAACTCCGTCTCGACGCGGTCGATGGTGCGGCCCGCGTGCGCGACCGTCGTCACCAGCTTGTAGAGCCGCGGGGTCTCGGGCGACCAGAGTTCGGGCGCGGCGACCGGCACGGTTTGCGCCACATCGAGGGCGACGCCTGCCTCAGCCCGGGCGGCGGCCTGCCCGGTGGCCACGGACTTGCCGTCCGGCGCCATGATCTCCCACGATACCGTCGCGTCGGCGGGCATTTTGCCGCTGTTCAACAGGCGGGTCTGCAGGTGGACCGCCGCCGGGCCGGAAGGAATGTTATCCTTGAACCGGCTGAAGACGAACACGCCGTCAGGCGCGATGGCCAGCGGGGCGGTCTGCACCAGCCACACGTGCCGGTAAATGCCGGCGCCCTCGTAGAACCAGCCCTCGAACTGCGACGCGTCGACCTTGACCGCGACGACATTCCTGCCCCCGGCCTCGACGACATCGGTGATGTCGTAGCGGAAACCGTTGTAGCCGCCTTCATGGTGGCCGACGGCCCAGCCGTTGACGAAGACCGTGGCGTCACGGAACACGCCGTCGAATTCCAGCCAGACGCGTCCGTCCGCGGCCGTGGCCGGCAGCTCGAATGTGCGGCGGTACCAGGCCGTGCTGTTCTGCTCAAACCCCGGGCCGATCGCCCGGAAGCCGTGGGAAGTGTCGGCCTTGGGATCGAACGGCAGCTCGATCGCCCAGTCGTGCGGCAGGTCGATGCGGCGCCAGCTCGAGTCGCTGAACGCGGCGCTCGCCGGGCCGTAGCCGGTGCCGGACTTGGCGAGGTTCTGGGCGATGCCCCACTCGTTCCCGAGATGGAACTTCCAGCCGAAATCGAGGAGCTGGCGGCTGCGCGGCGCCGTTTCGCCGGGAGCGGCCAGGACCGCAGCGCAGAACAAAATAAAGGGCAGGACAATCCGGGGGGTAGAAACCTTCATGATTCATAGCTAACAAGGAATGTCACCCGCGCAAGCAGAGTCCGGGGGCAAAATATGCGTACAAACCCGGGAGCAAGTCCGGACAAATCTATCCGCAAACGATCCCGCCATTCGTAGCGCAAGCGCGCTGCTTCCCGGCATCAGGCCTGCACCCCGCCCACCTTCAATGCATCAGGAGCACATTGAACATCTGCAGGGCCGCGAGGAGTCCGGTCGACATCGAGACGTACCAGAGCCAGCGTTTCTTCACGACGAGGCACACGCCACCGAGGGCGATCGCAATCTGGAAAAAAGTCGTGGAAAGCCCCATGTCCTGACCGCGTTTGGCATACTGGGCGGAAAGTTCGCGCGCGGCGTCCCGCTTGGCTTCAAATCCCTTCGCTATCTTGGTGATATCTCGCTTGTCCGACTCGTAGTGCTCCACCTTGGCCGCCAAGTCCGCGGCCAGCTTGGGTTCGATGGTCGCGCCCGCCGCGATCAGCCGGTCGCGCTCCTGCTCAAAGATACTCTGCTTGATTCCCTTGGACTGATAATGGGCCCATTCATCCGAGGCCAGGGCCTGATTGTATGTCGCCTCGTTCAGCTGCTTCATCGTCGCGGACGAAAAACCGGCGCCCTTCTGGGTCGCAATCGCCGCGAGGACCGCGAGGCAGATCATCGAGAGGGACACGTACTTGGTCCACGCATCGCGCTTCTCTTTTTCCTTCTGGGCCAGCTGGTCGGCCTTGAGGGTTGCGACGAGGGCATTGAGTTCGTTCAGGTCGGTGCTCATGTTTTTGAAAATAGACCGCCAGTAGATAGGAAGTTTTTTCCGTTTGTCACGTTCACCCTGACAAAAAATGGGCCCGGCCGCTTTTACACTTTGACTGGAGATAAACCGCGCCACCGCTGGAAAATCACCCTCACCTGCGCACTGTCTGGCTGATGGTTCCTTTTTCCGTTCTCGACCTGTCCACGATCATCCAGGGCGGCACCGTGGCCGATGCCCTGAACCGGTCGCGGGATCTGGCCCGGCATGCCGAACGGCTCGGCTACCGGCGCTTCTGGCTGGCCGAGCACCACAACATGCCCGGGATTGCCAGCGCGGCGACGGCCGTGGTCATCGGCCATGTCGCGGCCGGCACCTCCACCATCCGCGTCGGCTCGGGCGGCATCATGCTGCCCAACCATGCGCCGCTCGTGATCGCCGAGCAGTTCGGCACGCTGGAATCGCTTTTCCCCGGCCGCATCGACCTCGGGCTCGGCCGCGCGCCGGGCACCGACCAGCCCACGGCCCGGGCCCTGCGCCGCGGCGCACTTGATTCCGCCGACACGTTTCCACAGGACGTGCAGGAACTGCAGGCCTATTTCCATCCGGTCGTGCCGGGACAGGTCGTGCAGGCGGTGCCGGGCGGCGGCCTCGCCATTCCGATCTGGCTGCTCGGCTCGAGCCTGTTCAGCGCGCAGCTCGCGGCGGCGCTCGGCCTGCCCTTTGCGTTTGCCTCCCACTTCGCGCCGGACCACCTCGACCAGGCGCTGGCGATTTACCGGCATGACTTCCGTCCGTCCCCCACGTTGAAAAAACCCTACGCCATGGCCGCCATCGGCGTCATCGCGGCCGAGACGGATACGGCCGCGCAGCGGCTGATGACTTCGCTCCAGCAAAATTTCCTGAAGCTGCGCCGCGGCACGCCCGGTCCGCTGCCTCCGCCGGTCGACAGCATGGACGGACTCTGGACCCCGTTCGAAAAGGCCAATGTCGAGCACACCTTCAGCGAGGCCGTGGTCGGGTCGCCCGAGACCGTGCAGCGCGGGCTCGCGGCCTTTCTCCAGCGCACGAAAGTCGACGAGCTGATGATCACCGCCGCGATCTACGATCACGCCGCCCGCGTACAATCCTTCGAGCTGGTTGCGGGAATCCGAGACGCACTCTGACCCCGTGGTCCAGGCCCCACCGCCCCGACCCACTTGTCACTTAATAAGTGACAAGTGTTTGGGGATTCAGGGTCCTGCGGTCGCGCCCCGGAGATGGGGGCACGGGGCACGTTTGGCCAGGGCAACGGAGCATTCGGGGCTTCCGTCCGGCCGGGTTTTAGCGATTCTCCGGGCTGTCGGCTGATCGTTGGCGCCTGCGGCCAGTCCGGTTGGCCGGACGCCCGAACCCATGAAGATCAAATCCGCCACCTTTGCGACCAGCGCACCCGACCTCCGCTCCTGCCCGGTGTCGGCCCTGCCCGAATTCGCCTTCATCGGCCGCTCGAATGTCGGCAAATCCTCCCTGATCAACCTGCTGGCCGAAAAAAAGGACCTCGCGAAGGTCTCCGACCTGCCCGGGAAAACGAAGCTGATCAATTTCTTCACGATCAACAACACCTGGAGCCTGGTCGACCTGCCCGGTTACGGCTACGCGAAGGTCGCGCGCGAGGACCGGCTGGAGTTCAACACGGCGGTCCGCGATTATCTCGGGAACCGGCCGAACCTCCGGCGCGTGTTCGCCCTGATCGACTCCCGCCTGCCCCCGCAGGAAATGGACCTCAAGTTTGTCCACTGGCTTGGCACGCACGAGCTGCCCTTCGCCCTGATCTTTACCAAGATCGACAAGCAGGCGGCCCAGACCACCCGCAACACGATCGAGCTGTTCCGCCAGGCGATGGCCCTCTCGACCGACGAGCGGCCGCCGACCTTCGCCAGCTCCGCCACCACCCGCAGCGGCCGGTCGGAAATCCTCGCGTTCATCGAGCAGAGCATGGCCAAAAACAAGGCCGCCAAGCCTTCCAGTCCCGCCGAGCCGATGCTTGAGCCACCGCACCCGGCCGCGGCGGCCTACGGTGACACCGAGGACGGCGATGATCTGGAATGAGCCACCGCCGCGACACCTTGGGCGCCAATCCGAGCAAGCCTGACCGAATGCGACCGAACCGCGTCAGGCGACGCCGGTCATAACACCCATGAAAGAGCCCCTCCCCATCCTCTACGTAAAGACCGGCTGCCCCTGGTGCACGGAGGTCATCGATTTTCTATCCGAGCACGGGATCGGCTACCGCCTGCAAAACGTGAGCCAGGATTCCACCGCCCTGGCCGAGATGGAGCGGATCTCGCG
>CAIUGM010000009.1 GCA_903898675.1 uncultured Verrucomicrobiota bacterium | reverse complement strand
TGCGTTTCCCCGGGGTCCGCGGTTCGCGGACCCCAGCCTTCTTCGTTGTCTCTTCCTCTGTCATGGTAACACTCCTCATTGGTTATGGAGTGTTACCCAATTTCAGCTACTTCCTATGTCCATGATCTGGTAGTTAGCACACGCGCCGTCGCCGGTTGCTCTTCCTTGAGCAGGACAAAATCCCCGATCACCAGCGCGTCCATGTCGGTCGCCATGAAGCAGCGGTAGGCATCCGCGGCGGTGGAGACGATGGGTTCGCCGCGGACGTTGAAGCTGGTGTTGATGAGCACGGGGCAACCGGTGAGCCGGTCAAAAGCCGTGAGCAGCTCGTGGAGCAGGGGATTACGGCCGGCGTCCACGGTCTGGACGCGGGCCGAATAGTCCACGTGGGTCACAGCCGGAATTACCGAGCGCACTTCGCTGACCTGCGCCAGGCCGCGGGCCGGTGCCGGTGAGGCGGGCACGCGCTTGTCGTCCCGCACCGGCGCGACGATCAGCATGTAAGGGCTTTCCTGGTCCGGCCGCAGTTCGAAATACTCCGCCGCCCGCTCCGCGAGTACGATCGGGGCGAACGGGCGGAAGGATTCGCGGAACTTGATCTTCACATTCATCACCGACTGCATCGCCGGGTTGCGGGCGTCGCCCAAAATGCTGCGGTTGCCGAGCGCGCGGGGACCGAACTCCATCGGGCCCTGGACCCAGCCGACCACCTTGCCGTCGGCGATGAGTCCCGCGGTGGTGGCGCATAGTTCGGCCGTCTCCGGGTACTTCCGGTAAACCGCCTGACGGCCTTGTAATTCGGTTTCGATGGTCGCGGCCGGGTTAACCGGCCCGAGCAGCGAGCCGCGCTGGCTGTCGGGTTTTTGCGGGGTGCGGGGATTCTCCAGGAGCTGATGCCAGACGAACAACGCGGCGCCCAGGGCTCCGCCCGCGTCGCCCGCCGCGGGCTGGATCCAGATGTTGGCGAAGGGCGATTCGCGCAGCAGACGGCCGTTGCCGACGCAGTTGAGCGCGACGCCGCCCGCCAGGCAGAGATTCTTGGAACCGGTGAGCTGGTGCAAATGCCGCGCCATCCGGAGCATGATCTCCTCCGTGACTTTCTGCACCGACGCGGCGAGGTCGAGTTCGCGGGCGGTGAGCGGTGATTCCGGCCGGCGCGGCGGACCGCCGAACTGCCGGCTGAATTTGTCCGACGTCATGGTCAGGCCGCCGCAGTAGTTGAAGTACGACTGGTCGAGCCGGAAGGAACCGTCCGCCTTCAAGTCGAGCAGCTGCCCGAGGATTACGTCAGCATACTTGGGTTCGCCATAGGGCGCGAGGCCCATGAGCTTGTACTCGCCGCTGTTGACCTTGAAGCCGCAGTGGTAGGTGACGGCGGAGTACAGCAGGCCCAAAGAGTGCGGGAAATGCATCTCGTGCGTCAGTGTCAGCTGATGGCCCGAGCCGTGCCCCAGGCTCGCCGTGGCCCACTCGCCGACGCCATCGAGCACGAGGAGGGCGGCCTCGTCGAACGGGGAGGGGAAGAACGCGCTGGCCGCGTGCGATTCATGGTGTTCCGTAAAGATGTAGCGTTTCCGGTAACCGCCGCCGAGGCTGCGGTTCATCGCGCGCGGGAGCTGGAGCTTTTCATGGACCCATTGCGGCATGGCCTTAAGGAAGGCGCGAAATCCGGCCGGCGCGACCGCGAGGTGAGTTTCCAGCAGGCGGTCGAACTTGAGAAAGGGTTTTTCGTAGAATACGACGTGGTCCAGTTCAGCGGCCGTGAGACCGGCCTCGCGCAGGCAGAACGCGACGGCCTGCGTGGGGAAGGCGTGGTCGTGCTTGATCCGCGTGAAGCGTTCCTCCTGCGCGGCCGCGACGATCCGGCCATCCACCACCAAGGCGGCGGCGGAGTCGTGATAGAAGGCGGAGATCCCCAAAATCGCGGTCATGGCATCAAGGCGACCGGAGTCGCAACGCGGGGGCAGGCGGGAGCATCGCCTTATGCTGAAAAACCGGCCGGTGACCGCAAGCGGCAACGAGGCCGGGGTAGGGGCGGTTGCCCTCAACCGCCCTGATCGGGAAAGGCCGTTGAGGGCAACGGCCCACACCATGGGTTTCACGCTCAAGCCTTGCCGGGCACCCGGCGATCATTACCGTCCGCGAACCCACATGATCACCAACCGGCATCGCGGACTGGTCAGGATCCACGGCAGTGCCGTGATCCTCTGCGTGGCGGTGTTTTTCTGGGCCTACGCGGCGTTCATCATGGCCTACGTGCCGGTCGTGAAGCTCAGCCGGGAGGTCAACCTGCTGCCGTATTTCCTGTGTGTCGTGATCGGTATGCTCGCCGCCACCGGCCGGATCCGCGCGGTGGAGCCGCGGCTCACCCGGCTGGGCGGTGTGGACGCCGCCGGGCTGGCGACGACCCAGGTCGCACTGATGGCGCTGGCGGTCTTCAGCATGATGTTCGCGACGCAGGACCACCGGATCAGCCGTCTTTTCCTGGGTTCGTTTCTGGCCTTGAGCTGGCTCGGGCTCGCCTGGCTCCACGCGACGCTGCCGGCGTGGCTGGCAAAAATTCTCTTCGGCCAGGGCGAGCGGGTGCCGACGCTTTTCATCGGTCGCGCCCGTTCGCTGCCGGTGTTGCAGGACTGGCTCGCGCAACGCTCCCACCTCGGCGTCCTGCCCGCCGGGTTTGTTTCGCTGGACGCGCTCGCCGAGGCGCCGCGGAATTCAGCCGCACCGTTCGCGGGCTACGTCGCCGAGCTGCCGCGGGTGCTGGAGGAGAAGGGCATCGGCCAGGTAATCCTGATGGAGCTGCCGGAGAATCCCGCCACGGCCCGGCTGATACTCGACCAGTGCCAGGCACGCGGGTGCCGGCTGCTGATTCACCACCAGGTCGATGAGGTGCTGGGGCATCCGGTCGTGTCGGTGGACGAGGGCGGCCGGCATTTCTTCACCCTGCACGAGGAGCCGCTGGAGGAGCCGCTCAACCGCGCCGTCAAACGGGCCTTTGACCTCGTGGTGGCGCTGCCGGTGGTCGTTTTATTCTTCCCGCTCCTGATCCCCGTCGTGTGGGTGGTGCAGCGGATCCAGTCGCCTGGGCCGCTGTTCCATGTCCGGCCGCGGTCGGGGGAGAAGCGCGTGGAGTTCTTCATGCTGAAGTTCCGGTCGATGTACGTGTCGCCGCCGGACGAAAAGGCGGAGGTCCGGCAGGCACAGACCGGCGACCAGCGCATCTACCCGTTCGGGCGCTTCCTCCGCCGGCACAGCCTGGACGAGTTTCCCCAGTTCTGGAATGTGCTCACCGGCGAGATGAGCATCGTCGGCCCGCGGCCCGTGATGCCCCTGCTCGACGAGGAATTCGAGCGGCAGGTGCGGGCCTACCGTTCCAAGCACTGGGTGAAACCCGGCATCACCGGCTTGGCCCAGAGCGAAGGCTTCCGCGGCGAGATCACGACCCCCGAGCAGCTGCAGGAGAGAATCCGGCTCGACCTCTACTACATCGCCCACTGGTCAATCGGCCTCGATGTTGTCATCACCCTGAAAACGCTGCGGCAAGTCTTCTTCCCGCCGAGCTCGGCCTACTGAAGTCAGTCAACGACGCTGCACTTCCCGCCAATTGGCGTTAGGCCTCAAAAAGTCAGGCCGCGGATGTTGATGTGCTGGTGATGGCGCTCTGAGTTCAAGCGAGAGTCTCAAGAGGGGTAAAGGGGGTAAAAGGGACAGGCTATAACAGGTTGACGGATGGACAGTGGTTGGCGCAGATTGGCGGTCTCGGATGCGGCAAGCGCGGATAGTGGTGCCAGGAGAGGAGGGCCCGGGGGTTTACCATGCCATGACGCGGACGGTGAACGGCGAGAGGCTCTTCGACGAGGTCGCCAAGGAAGTCCTCCGGAAACAACTCTGGCAGATCGCCGACTACTGCGGCGTAACCATCCACACCTACGCCATCCTCACGAATCACTTCCATGTGCTGGTGACCGTGCCGCAGAAGACCGAAATTCCTGATCCAGAGCTGCTGCGCCGCTACCAGGTGCTTTACCCAAAGCCAACCCGCTACCAGACCGCCCGGCTTGAAGTGATCCGGGCCCAGCTCGCCACCAATGGCCCTGAGGCGGTGCTCTGGCGGCGGCGTCAGCTGGCACTGATGGGCAACCTCTCCCAGTTCATGAAGCTGCTCAAGCAGCGGTTCTCGATCTGGTTCAACAAAAGCCACCGCCGGTTCGGCACCCTCTGGGCGGAGCGCTTCAAGAGTGTCCTTGTGGAATCAAAACAGGAAGTACTCGAAACCATTGCAGCTTATATCGACCTGAATTGCGTCCGCGCCGGCCTCGTCGCGGATCCGAAGGACTATCGCTTCTGTGGCTACGCGGAGGCCGTGGCCGGCTCACTCTTGGCGCAGCACGGAATCGCGGCCGTGTTCGGCGCCACCGGCCAATCCTGGCCTAATGTGCAAGCCGGCTACCGTCTGGTGCTGTTTGGCACGGGGGCGGGACCACGGCAACACATTGGCACCATCACTCCCGGGGAGTTCCAGCAAGTGCTGCAAGCCAGGGGCAAGCTGCCGCGGGCGACCGTCCTCCGCTGTCGGGTGCGGTATTTCACCGACGGCGCCGTGCTGGGCAGCCGGGCCTTCGTGGCCGTGCAGCTGGCTCGCCTCCGCGCGAGGGCGGGGCCGGGCGATCGCACTGCGCCACGACTGCTTCCGAGCCTCACCGACTGGGGCGAACTGGCGACCCTTCGTAAACTCCGAGGTCCGGCCCTCAGGTAAAGCCAGATGCTTTCCGCTGTGCTCAGAAATTTCGGGTGTAGCGGGCGCCGCTGTCGTTCTCGAAGGTTAGGGAGTTGGCGGTGATGCCGACGAGCTTGAGGTCGAGGTCGTGCTCGACGATGTCGCCGATGCGGTAGACGCGGTCACTCATGAGGACCTTGCTGTCGGCGCCCGAGGCCCGGATGCCGGCGACGCGGAGGCCCTCGATGTAATTGATCGAACGGGAGTCGAGCTTGAGCGCTCCGGCCGGCTTGGCCGTTGCGACCGGTGCAGGTGTTTCGACGGGCGCGGCGACCACCGGCTTGGGTTCAACCTTGGCCGCGACCACGACTGGGGGCGCGGGCGTCGGTGGGACGGCCACGGGCAGGACAAAGGTGGTAGGCGCGACAGTTGCGACCTCGGGAGCAGGCGACGCCTTAACTGTCGGAGGAGCGACAGCGCCGATGGTCGCAGCCGGCAGGGTGGCGGGCTGGGCCTGGGCCGTTACTACGGTCGGGACGGCGGTTTTGGACTCTGCCGGATTCGAGAAGAGCCGGGCCATCACGATCACGCCGGCGATCACGACCAACAGCGTGGCGGCCACGGCCCCGATCTTGAGGATGAGAGCATTTGATCCACCCGGCTTCGAACGCGCGGCGATCTGCGAAGCCGGCTCCCCGCCGATCGTCGGCATCGAGGCCAATGGCGGCGCCTCGCCCGTCCGCTGCTTCTGGGCCTTCTTGAGGGCTTCGTTGATCAAACTCATGTCGGAAAAGGCAGGAGGCGGGAGACGGGAGGCGGGAGGCGGGAATATTGGTCAATGTTCATTGGTCGATGTTCAGTTGTCATTGGGTACGGGCTTTGGCGATGAACAATGAACGTTGAACGATGAGAATTGAACAATGGCTCAGTCAATCAGCCGCTCCACGTCCCGTGAGGCCCGGCGGGCGTCCCAGTAGTTGACCTCGTCGGAGTTGCGGATGAAGGCGGACAGGATGGATTTGTCGCAGAGATTGTTGATGATGCGCGGGATTCCCCGGCTGGCCTTGAAGATGTGGCGCAGCGCCCACGGCGTGAAGTGCGGCCGGCCCATGCTGCCGGAGACCGTCAGGCGGTGGCTGATGTAGCGGTCCATCTCGTCGCGGGCGAACGGCCGCAACTCGTAATGCACCAGGATGCGCTGGCGCAGCTGGCGGAGCTCCTCGAGCGCGAGCTTCTCCTTCAGTTCGGGCTGGCCCATCAGGACGATCTGGAGAAGCTTCTGCTTGTCGGTCTCGAGGTTCGACAGCAGGCGCACCTGCTCGAAGACCTCGAAGGAAAGGTTCTGGGCCTCGTCGATGATCAGCACGATCTCGCGGCCGGCGGCGATGCGGTCGAGCAGGACCTGGTTCATCTGGGCGACAAGGTCGTTCTTGCTGCGCGCCAGCTGCGGCTCCTTGAGCTCGGTGAGGATGGCCTTCAGCATCTGCGTCTCGGTGACGCGGGGATTCAGCACCAGCGCGGTGTCGTAGTGCGCGGGGTCGAGCTCGTTGAGGAACTTCCGGCACAGGGTGGTCTTGCCGCAGCCGACCTCGCCGATCAGGACGATGAAGCCCTTTTTCTCGCCGACCCCGTATTTGAGGTGTTGCAAAGCCTCCTGGTGGGTGGCGCTGAGGTACAGGAACTTCGGGTCCGGAGTGATATGGAACGGCATCTCCGTAAATCCGTAGTAGCTTTGATACATCGCGGCGTGAGTATCCCGGCCGAAGGTGAAAAAGCACGCCAAAACCGCGTGAAATGGCTTTGAAAAAAGTTGCTTGGGTCTGTTCCGCCTCCTTTATCTGGAGGACTTTACACGGTGAACTTCAGCAAACTGATCCTCGGACTTTACACGGCCCTCTTTGTGGGTGTGACGCTCTGGGCCGGCTCGTTTTTTGTGCAGGTGCACCGGGATTACACCGCGTTGAAGGCCCAGGAAACCGCCAACGAGCGCCGGCTGTCCGAGGCCGAGAATCGGTTGCAGGCGCAGGAAAAATACCTGGATCAACTCCGCCACGACCCCGCGCTGGTCGAGCGCATCATCCGCCAGAAACTCGGCTACGCGAGGACGCAGGAGTTTGTGTTCCGGTTTGAGGAGGAGAAGAAGTGAGGCATCTAACTATTGGAGTTGGGTGCTGGTCGAACCAGACCAAGCCAAGGCTTTTTGACCACGGATTACCCGGATTGACGCGGATGAATCAAAGCTGGCTCGATTCTGTCATTTTGCGCGCAGTGAAAAATCCAGGATCGCACTTTAAGTGTGCGAGAATCCTGCTGGATCCTTCGCTCCGCTCAGGATGACATGCCACACCTTTATCCGTGAGAATCCGTGTAATCCGTGGTCAAACCCCCTGAATCAGCCCGATGAACATTGAACAATTAATTTCCTCCTTCCGCGCCGCCGGCCAGGGGCAGGTCTTTGCCTTTTGGGACCGGCTGCCGGCCGCCGCGCAGCAGGAATTGCTCGCGCAGGCCGCCGAGGTGGATCTCGCCGAGGTGGAGCGACTCAACCGCACCTTGGTTTTAAAGTCCGGCGGCGCGACCGCCGATCTCACCGACCTGAGCCCGGCGCCGTATGAGCGCCTGCCGGTGAACGGCGGCAGCTCGGCCAAATGGGCCGAGGCGCAAGCCGCGGGCGAGGCCGCGTTGCGCGCCGGCCGCGTGGCGGCCTTCACGGTCGCGGGCGGGCAGGGGACGAGGCTCGGCTACGACGGACCGAAGGGCACTTTCGCCGTGACCCCGCTGCGGAAGAAACCGCTGTTCCAGGTTTTTGCCGAGAAGATCAAGGCCGTGGGGCTGCGCTACGGCCGGCCGTTGCATTGGTTCATCATGACGAGTCACGCGAACCACGCGCAGACCGAGGCCTTTTTTGTGCAGCACAAGTATTTCGGACTGGACGCCGGCCGCGTGCACTTCTTCCGGCAGGGCCGGATGCCGGCGGTGGACTTCGCCGGCAGGATTCTGCTCGAGACGCCCGGCACGCTCGCCCTCAGCCCCGACGGCCACGGCGGGTCGTTGCGCGCGCTGCACCGCAGCGGCGCGCTCGACCTCATGAAGGCCGAGGGGATCGACACGATCAGCTACTTCCAGGTCGACAACCCCATCGTGCGCTGCGTCGACCCGGCGTTCATCGGCTTCCACCTCCTGGCCGGTTCCGAGATGTCGAGCAAGATGGTGCCCAAGGCCTATCCCGAGGAGAAGGTGGGCCATTTCTGCATCCAGCGCGGCAAGCTGGTGGTCGTGGAGTACAGTGACATGCCGCTCGCCATGCAGCGCGAGACCACGCCCGCGGGCGACCTGCGCTACAACGCCGGGAGCATCGCCATCCATGTCATCGACCGGGAGTTTGCCCGGCGGTTGGCGGGCGGAAGTATGGAAAAGGGAGAAGGGAGAAGGGAGAATGAAGGAGGGAATGCGGAGGTGCCGGTGCTGCCGTTTCACCGGGCGGACAAGAAGATTGCGACCGTCGATGCGGCGGGCCAGCCGGTCAAACCGGAGAAGGCGAACGGCGTTAAGTTCGAGATGTTTGTCTTCGATGCGCTGCCGTTTGCGCGCAACTCCGTGGTCATCGAGACGGGCCGGGCGGACGAATTCAGCCCGGTGAAGAACGCCGAGGGCGTCGATTCACCCCAAACCTGCCGGGACGACCAGCTGCGGCAGTTCGCCCGGTGGCTCAAGGCGGTGGGCGCCCACGTCGAGACCGATGCCACCGGCCTGCCGGCCGCGGCCGTCGAGTTCTCACCGCTGTTCGGCTATGATGCGGCCACGTTCGCCGAGCGCTGGCAGCAACTGCCGGTCAAGCCCGTCGTGGCCGACGGGTTGTACTTGGAATAGTTGTCACTACAGAACACACGGAACACACAGAAATAATCCGGATTTCTTAACGAAACTGTCGGGAAACACCGACACGTTACCGATCGATTCCTGGGTTAACCCTGCAGCTTCCGGTGCGATTATTTTCCGTGTTTTCCGTGTATTCTGTGGTTAATCATTCTTTTTCTGAACCTCACCTCCCATGTCGCTCCCTGAAAAAATCGCCCAAGCTGCCAAGGATGGAAAACTGCTGCCCGGTGCCGCCGAGAACCTGACGGCCTGGGCGCAGGCCGGGTTGCCCGAGTGGGCGGCGCAGAGCATGACCGAGCTGGTCGAGCGCGGCGAGTGGAGCGAGCTCAACGACCGTTTCTACCGCTACCTCGAGTTCGGCACCGGCGGCATGCGCGGCCGCACCATCGGCGTTGTGGCCGCCAAGGCCGAGACCGGCCAGATCGGCGCCACGGGCTCGCCGGCCTACGCCAACGTGGGCTGCAACATGCTCAATGACTTCACGCTCATCCGCGCGGTCGTCGGGCTTTACCGGTACGTCAGCAAGTACCTCGCGACGCAGAATTGCTACGACCTGCCGAAACTGGTCATCGCCTACGATGTCCGGCATTTCTCCCGGCACTTTTGCGAACTGGCCGCCTCGACCTGGACGCGGCTCGGCGGCGTGGCGTTCATCTTCGACGGCCCGCGCTCGACGCCGCAGCTGAGTTTCTCCGTGCGCTACCTGCAGGCACACACCGGTGTGGTCATCACGGCCAGCCACAATCCGCCGCACGACAACGGCTTCAAGGCGTACTTCACCGACGGCGCCCAGGTGACGCCGCCGCACGACAAGAACATCATCGCCGAGGTCAACGCCGTGCCGCTGGCCACGGTCCTGGGTTTTCTGGCCAAGGACATCAGCCGGGTCGTTACGCTGAAGCCCGAGGCGGATGCGGCCTATCTCGCCGTGGCGGCGCAGGCGGTGCTCGATCCGGCGGTCCTCAAGTCGACCCCGCTCAAGGTGGTCTACACGAATATCCACGGCGTGGGCGCGATCGCGACGCTGCCGTTGTTGAAGCAGGCCGGGATCGACGTCACGGCCGTGCCGGAACAGCTGGCCGGCGATGCGCGCTTTCCCACGGTGAAGTCGCCGAATCCCGAGAACGCCGAGGCGCTCACCCTGGCGGTGGCCCTGGCGGAGAAGGGCGGGCACGACGTGGTGATGGCCACGGACCCGGACTGCGACCGCATGGGCACGGCGGTCAGGAACCGCGCCGGCAAGATGGAGCTGTTGACCGGCAATCAGGTCGGCGCGCTGCTGTCGGATTACCGCGTCACGAAGTACAAGGAGCTCGGCTGGATTCCCGCGGCGGGCACGCAGTCGGCGGTGATCGTCAAGACCTTCGTCACCTCGCCGCTGCTGGACGCCATCGGCAAGGGCCATGGCGTGAAGGTCATCAACACCCTGACCGGCTTCAAGTGGATCGCTGGCAAGATGGCCGGCTACGAGCAGAAGCTGAAGGCTGGGCTGCTCGCGCAGGACGGCATCGCGTTGGATTACGACGCCACGGCTTTCCGCGAGCGGGCCAAGCTGCTGCAGAAGCACAGTTCATTCTATCTCTTCGGCACTGAGGAAAGCTACGGCTACCTGCCGAACGACTCGGTCCGCGACAAGGATGGCAGCTCCGCCTGCCTGATGTTCGCCGAGCTCTGCGCGTGGGTGAAATCACGCGGGCTCACCGTGCCGGAGTACCTCGATGAGGTTTACCTGAAGTACGGCTACTTCCTCGAGGGCGTGATCAATATTTACTACGAGGGCGCCAGCGGTGCGGCGAAGATCAAGCGCATCCTCGACACCTACCGGTCCGGTCCACCGACCGCCTTTGGCGAAACCAAGGTGACCCGTTTCCAGGACTTTGGCCGGGAGAAGTTCCACGACAACGACGGCGAGTTGATCCCGTCGCAGGACCTCTACCTGGTCACCCTCGCCAACGGCTACTCCTTCGCGGCCCGTGGCAGCGGCACGGAGCCCAAGATGAAATTCTATCTCTTCGCCCAGGAGCCGGCCAAGTCCGCCGCCGACCTGCCGGCCGCCAAGGCCAAGGCCAAGGCGACGCTGGACGCCCTCAAGGCACTGATCGACGCCGATGCGCGGAAGCGGGCGGAAGGCTGAGGGGTTAAACGCAAAGAAGCGATGATGCGAAGACGGAGCGGAGTTTTAACCACGGATTTCACGAATTATCACGGATGTGAATCGAACACTAAGCCAGTGATTGTTTCTGCTGCTTTATTCGTGTTAATCCGTGAAATCCGTGGTCAAAAACTTCATTGTAAGAGTGATTCCAGGCTTAGTTTCTTCGCTCCTTTTCGTTGAATGGCTTCGTTTGTCATGAGGCATACCACCTGCTTTAACCAGGCATGCTTATCCGATTTTCGCGTTTGCTCCGTTTGTCCGGTGTGGTCCTGGGCCTGGGTTTGGCCGCGACCGCGGCGCTCGCCTCCCGGCGCAAGGTCATCATCGACCAGGATGCCTTCGGTCCCGGCGGCCCGAACCTGCAGCCGATCCTGATGGTGATGCAGTCGCCGGACTTCGAGGTGCTCGGGATCACGATCGAAAGCGGCGACGGCTGGCAGAAGGAAAACACGGCGCACACCCTGCGCATGCTGGAGCTGATCGGCCGGACCGACATCCCGGTGATCGCCGGAGCGACCTATCCGCTCTTGAATACGGAGGAGGGGACGCGGCGCTGGGAAAAAATTTACGGCAACCTGCCCTACAAGGGCGCCTGGATGGACGTCTGGCCGGACTACAACACGGTCAATCGCAACCGCTATCACGCCGCCGACATCGTGCCACCGATGGAGGAAGGCGAGCCGACCACCAAGCCGCTGCCCGAGACGGCGGCCAATTTCATCATCCGCAAGGTCCGGGAGTTCCCCGGTGAAGTCACCATCCTCGCGATGGGCCCGTTCACCAACCTGGCGCTCGCGGCGCGGCTGGACGACGGCTTTGCGGCGCAGGCGCAGGAACTGGTCATCATGGGCGGCAGCTTCAACCCGCGCGCGCCTCAGCTCGACGAGTTCGCGATGCAGTTCATCCACAATCCCCGCGTGGAGTTCAACAGCCGCTGGGACCCCGAGGCGGCGCACATGATGCTGCACGCCGGCTGGAAGAAGATCACCGCCGTGCCGAACGACGCGACCACGGCCACGAAGCTCACGCCCGACCTTGTGAAGCGGGCCACGGCGGCATCGACGCTGCTGGCCAAATACGTGGCGCGCTACGCCCAGCCGGGCTTTCCCATGTGGGACGAGGTCGCGGCCGGGATTCTGCTCGATCCGACCATCATCAAGCACAGCGAAAAGGTCGCGATGGACATCGATACCGATCACGGCGCCACCTACGGCGCGACCCTCAGCTGGCCGGCGGGCAAGGGCCCGCACCTCGGCGAGCCGGATGTCACGGCCGTGCTGGAGATCGACGTCCCGAAGCTGGAGCAGCAGTTCGTGACACTGTTCACGCAGCCGGCGCCGGGGCAGGGTGCGAAGTAACCGGATGAACGTCGCGGACAGTATGAGAGCTTAGGAGGGGCGCAGATTCGCTGCGCCCTTCGGGCGCGGCGGTTGCGGCTGAACCACGCTTTCGTCTCCGACTCAAGCGCGGCTACAGTAAACTAAACCGCGCTACGCCGTAAAATCCGTCGGCAGCCCGGTGGCCCGCCAGGCCTCCATCTCGGCGGCGTGGGCCTTCAGTTTCTTTTCAAATTTGTCGTAGGCGTATTTGCCGAGCAGCAGGCGGAAGGGCGGCTTTTCCGCGCCGGCGATCTGGTAGATGGCTTCCGCCGCCTTGCGCGGGTCGCCGGGTTGCCGGCCGTTGATCCGCTGGAGCAAGGCGTCGAACTTGCCCACGGTTCCGGCATACTCCGGCCGGCGCGGGACGGCTTCGAGCGAACGCTTGATGAAATCGGTGCGGAATGGCCCGGGCACCACGACCGTGACCTTGATGCCGAAGGGCGCCAGTTCACCGACGAGCGACTCGGAGGCGGCCTCGAGGCCGGCTTTCGCGGCACCGTAGACCCCGAAGCCGACCTCGTTAGCGAAGGCCGCGATGGCGGTGATGGAAATAATGTGGCCGTGCTTCTGCTGGCGGAACAGGGGGATCGCGGCGCGGATCAGCCGGAGCGGACCGATGAGATTGATCTCCAGGTTGCGGGCGAGACGGACATCGTCGGTCTCCTCCAGGGCGGCGAGCAGGCCGTAGCCGGCATTGTTGACCAGCACGTCGATGACGCCGAATTTATCCTGCGCCTGTTGCAGCGCGGTGGGGATCTGTGTCGGGATCGTGAGGTCGAGGGCCACGGCGACAGCGTGGTCGGGGTAAAGCGCCACGAGATCAGCGAGGGCCCCGGGCTGGCGCGCCGTCAAAACGACGCGATCGCCGTGCTGGAGGGCGGCTTCCGCCAGGTGGCGGCCAAAGCCGCTGGATGCGCCAGTGATGAACCAGGTTTTCATGCGGAGTGGGTGTGCTTCGTCTTACGGGCCGGTTCGCGCCGTGGACGCATCAAGCTGGTCTTGCTCAAGCAGGCGGGGGGGGGCTGGAGCGCAGGTTTGCCCGTTCGGCAGACTCAGGGCCCCGAGCTTGCCGAGGAGCTGCGCCTTGTATGCGCGGCATCACGATCGAAGGCGCAGCATCGGCCGTCGCCAAGCCTATGGCCCGACAAGAGTTTGCGCCCCTACGAAAAGAGAAATTTCCGCGGAACGGTTCCGCCATCACTCAGGCCGTCGGTCAGAACTCAAACCAGCAGCAGGGCGGGCTTCTCGAGCAGGTCCTTCAAGGCCGCGAGGAACTGGGCGCCGAGGGCGCCGTCGACGACGCGGTGGTCGCAGGAGAGGGTGAGGACCATCGTCTGGCCGACGACAATCCCGCCGTTCTTCACGACGGGCTTGGTGACGGTCGTGCCGACCGCGAGGATGGCGGCGTTCGGCGGGTTGATGATCGCGGAGAAACGCTCGATCCCCATCATGCCGAGATTCGAGACGCAGAACGTGCCGCCCGTGAATTCCTCGGGCTTGAGCTTCTTCTCCTTGGCGCGCTTCCCGAGCGGCTTGGCCTCGGCGCTGATCGCGAACACGGACTTCGTGTGCGTGTCGCGGATGACCGGGGTGATCAGGCCGTCCTCGATGGCGACGGCGAACGAGACGTGCGCGGCCCCGTGGTACTGGATGCCCGTGCCGGTCCACGAGGCGTTGACGCCAGGGACGCGGCGCAGGGCGTCGGCGCTGGCCTTGAGGATGAAATCGTTGACGGAGAGTTTGACGCCTTCCTTCTCAAACGCGGCGTTCAACTGGCTGCGGACCGCGAGCAACGGCTCGGCGTCGACCTCGATCTCGAGGTAGAAATGCGGGATCTGGGTCTTGGCCTCGAGCAGGCGCTTGGCGATGATCGCCCGCATGTTGGACGCGGGCACGAGGCGGTCCGGCTGGATCGGGCCCTTGGCGCCGAGGGCGCCAATCTGGGATTTCCCATTTGAAATTTGAGATGCCGCCGGCGCGAGCAGCGCCGGATTGGCGGCCGCGGCGAGGACATCGGCCTTGACGATGCGGCCGTGGGGGCCGGAGCCGGTCAGGCGGGACGGGTCGATCTTCTGGTCGGTCGCGATCTTCTTCGCGAGCGGGGAGATTTTGACGCGCGGGCCGCCGGCCGGACCGGGGTCGGCGACCACGGCGGCAGTCACGGGAGCGGCGACGGTAGCCGGGGCGGCGGGAGCAACCGGAGCCGGCGCGACCGTGACCGGAGCGGGAGCGGGCGCAGGGCTTTCATTCGCCGGGGCGGATGCGGCGGGCGCGTCCGGGGTTTTCGCCGCCGGGGCGGCGGGGGCCTCGACGGCTTCGCCGGGCTTGCCGATGGCGCAGAGGGCCGCGCCGATCGCGACCTGGGCGCCGGCGGGGGCAAAAATCTTGATCAGCGTGCCGGTGAAGAACGACTCGAGCTCCATCGTGGCCTTGTCGGTCTCGACCTCGGCGAGCATGTCGCCGGACTTGACGGCATCGCCTTCTTTTTTGAGCCACTTGACCAGGGTGCCCACCGACATGGTGTCGCTGAGCTTGGGCATATCAATGATGTCGGCCATGGAGGAAAGTTTTAAGGTTTAAGCGGGTAAGCTTTAAGGTCACTTCAGGACGGCGAGGGCGGCGTCGAAGATTTTCTGCGGGGTGGGGAGCTGCTCCTTCTCGAGCGGCGGACTGTAGATGGCGGGGGCGTCGACCGAGGTGACGCGGCGGATCGGGGCGTCGAGGTAGTCGAAGGCCTTTTCCTGGATGATGCAGGCCAGCATGGCGCTGACGGAGCAGAAGGGCTTGGCTTCCTCCACCAGCAGCACGCGGTTGGTCTTGCGCACGGAGGCGAGGATCGTCTCCTCGTCGAGCGGGCGGATGGAGCGCAGGTCGACCACCTCGGCGTCGATGTTGTGCTTGTGCTTCAGCATCTCGGCGGACTTAAGGGCCATCTGGATCGCGCGCCCGTGGCCGATGATGGAGATGTCCTTGCCCTCGCGCATGACCTTGGCGGAGCCGAGCGGGACGAGGTATTCCTCGTCGGGCACCTCGCCGGTCTCGCCGTAGAGCATGGTGTTTTCCATGAACATCACGGGGTCGTTGTCGCGGATGGCGGACTTCAGGAGACCCTTGGCGTCGTAGGCGGTGGAAGGGACGACGACCTTGATGCCCGGGTGATAGGCCGCGATGGACTCCGGTGTGTGCGAGTGGGTGGCGCCCACGTTCGTGCCGCCGTTGGCGGGGCCGCGGATGACGATCGGGCAGTTGATCAGGCCGCCGGACATGTAGCGGATGTTGGCGGCGTTGTTGAAGATCTGGTCGAAGGCGACGGAGTAGAAGCTGAAGAACATCAGCTCCATGACCGGGCGCATGCCCAGCATGGCCGAGCCGATGCCCATGCCGAGGAAACCGGCCTCGCTGATCGGCGTGTCGACGATGCGCTTCGGGCCGAACTTGGCGAGGAGGCCCTCGGTGACCTTGTAGGCGCCGTTGAACTGGGCGACTTCCTCGCCCATGATGACGACGTTGGGATCGCGTTCCAGTTCCTCGGCCATGGCGTGGCGGAGGGCTTCGCGGTAAGTGATAAGAGGCATGGGATGCTTAAATTTGAGATTTCAGGTTTGAAATTTGCGCTGCGCCGCTCGGGCTCAGTCGAAGAAAAGGCTGCCGACGGATTTCTTGTCCTGCGGGTTGTCGACCTCCCAATACACGTCCTTCTTGATGTCCTCGATGGTCGGGTAGGGGCTCTGCTCGGCAAACTGCGCGGAAGTCTCGGCCTCGGCGCGGGCGGAGTCGTCGATGGTCTTGATGATTTCCTCCGTGAGCACGCCCTCGGCGAGCAGGGCGTGTTGGTAAACCATGATCGGGTCCTTGGTGTTCTTGTAGGCCTCGATCTCGGCCTTGTCGCGGTAGGTGGAGTCCGGGTCGGCGACGGAGTGGCCGCGGTAGCGGTAGGTGCGGATCTCCAGGACAGTCGGCTTGGATTGCTCGTGGGCCAGCTTGAGGGCGCGGCTGACCTTGTCGCGCACCTCATAGACGTCATGGCCGTTCTCGACGATCGCCCAGTTCATGCCGTAGCCGGCCGCGCGGCCGGCCAACGATTCACCGGCGGAGGAGCGCTCCTGGCTCGTGCCCATCGAGTAGCCGTTGTTCTCAATGATGTAGACGACGGGCAGATCCCAGAGCGCCGCGAGATTGTAGGATTCGTGGACCGCGCCCTGGTTGACCGCGCCGTCGCCCATGAAGGCCATGCAGGCGCCCTTGATGCCCTTGTATTTCAGGGCGTAGGCGATGCCGGTGCCGAGCGGGATCTGGCCGCCGACGATGCCGTGGCCGCCCCAGTAGTGACGGCTCGGGTCAAAGTAGTGCATCGAGCCGCCCTTGCCCTTGGAGCAGCCGGTGTATTTGCCGAAGTTTTCGGCCATCAATTCGTTCATGCCCATGCCGACGCCGAGCGCGTGGCCATGGTCGCGATACGCGGTGATGATATGGTCGTTGTCGCTCATCACGGAGCAGCAGCCGACCGCCACGGATTCCTGGCCGATGTAGAGGTGGAGAAAGCCACCGATCTTGCCCTGCTGGTAGCTGCGGAGGCAGCGCTCCTCAAACCGGCGGATGCGCAGCATGTCCCGGTAGAACTGGATCTTCTCGTCCTGGCCCAGCTTGGCATTGATGGGCGCCTGCCGCGCATCATAGCCCGCGGCGGCAACTTCGGACTTTTTGGCAGAGGGTGTTTTCTTAATCACGTGGAATGTTTTGAGTTTAAAGCAATATCTGGACTCCAGCGTTCCTCTTTTAGCCAAAAGCGGCTGAACACAAGCGAAAGTTGCACGTTAAGGCAACTTAGCGGCAGGTAGTATGGGGTTAGGGAGCAGGCTTGTCCCTTCGAGGGCGCAGCAAGTCTGCGCCCCTACGTCTGATATGGGGATCAGCGCTCGTTTCCCCGTCAACTCGCCGGCGTGATCTGCTCCACGGTGATCTTGATGGGCGACACAGTGCAGTCCGCCCGGAGGGAGACGAAACGGTCGCGGTACTGGTCGAAGATCGGCCAGAGCGCCGCCTTGTCCGTTTCGGGAATCGGCATGGTCCGGATCGTTTCCCGCGAGAAGAACCCGAACTTGCCCTCGCTGATGTCGGTCGGCAGCCCGGCGATCGGCTTCCGACAGCGAAAGAGAAACATGAGCCAGTGCGTGTCGCCCTGGTAGGCTTTCTCGGCGATCATGGCGAAGAGGTGCAGGTCCTCCGGCCGGACCTTCAGTCCGGTTTCCTCCTCGGTCTCGCGCACGGCACACTCAAAGGGTGACTCGCCCGTCGCCATCTCCAGCTTGCCGCCGATCGGGGTCCAGACCCCGAGGTTCGGCTGCTTGGCCCGCAGCAAAAGCAACTGCTCGCCGGCGGTGTTCTCAATAAAGACCAGGACACTGACTTTGTAGGGCAGGGTGGGCGACATGAGGCCAGCAGCGTGCGTCACCCGTCCGCTCCGGCAACTTTATTTGGCCGGTTCCGCCGAGCCTGATGAGCGGCTGCGTCGTGGTTCTGCCACCTAAAATAAGGCCGTGACCTTTGGGGAAAGTCCGGCAATCCACTCTCGCCACACGGGCCGTGCAACTCCTTCACCCGTGTTTTCCCCCCGGATCATCATCCTCGATTGCGGCCCCCGCCGGACCGCGCTTGGGCTTTTCTCCCGCCGGGGCGGCCGGCTCACCCTCGAGCATTTCGCCGGCGAGGATTTGGGCCGGGCCGACCTGCCGGCCGACCGGTGGCTCGCGCAGACCAGCGCGGCGCTACAAATCCTGCGCCGGGGGTGCAAGTTCTCCGGCCCAACCGTGCTGGTGCTGCCCGCCCACCTGACCCTCACAAAATCAATCAAGGTGCCGCGGATCGATTCCGCCCGGCGGGCCGGAATCATCCGCTTCGAGGCCGGGCAATACATTCCGACCGGGCTCACCGAAGTGGTTTGGGATAGCGTCAGCGCCGGCGAACGCGGGCCGGATGACGAGATTTTGATCGCCGCGGCCAAGCTGGACCTGGTCGAGCCGCTCTGCCACGCGGTGCATAACGCCGGCTTTCAGCCCAGCCTGGTCTTGCCGGCGGCGCTGGTGGCGCTCGCGGGTTTCAGGCTGGGGCTTGGCGCCTGCCCTGAAGCCTCCCTGATCCTCGACTTCAGTGGGCGGACGGCCTCACTGCTCTTGGTGGAGGCGGAGCGATTCTGGCTCCGTCCGGTTCCGCTCAATGCCTCGGGCACGACCGGCGGACCCGTCACTGATGCCGAGGTCGAACGTCTCGGGCAGGAACTCAAGCGTGCACTGGCGCTGCTACAGGCCCAGTCGGGTCTCGCGTTGCCCGCGCTGGTTTACCTGATCGGGGAGGACATCGGCGTGCCGGATCTGGCTGAACTCCTGGTCGTGAAGCTCGGACTCCCGGTCAAGTTTCTGGACGTCAGCGCCGTCATCAATTCGCCGGCTGTTCTGACCGGTCCGGAGTGGACCGCCGGTGCGTCAGCCCACTTGGCCGGAGCCGCGGCCGTGGCTTTGCTCCCAAACCAGACGGTCCTCAACCTGCTGCCGGCTCCCCGGCGCCAGCGGGCTGATTTTCGCCGACGTCTGCCGTGGCTGGTCGCCGCCGGCCTGCTGGCAGTCGCTACGCCGCTTCCGCCGCTGCTTTACTATCAACGCGTGGCGGAAGCGACGCAGGTGAAGTCCGCGGTCCTCGACCGGGCCCTGGCGCCGTTGCGCGCCCGCAGCGTGCGCCAGCACCAGCAACTGCTCGAGGTTGAGCGCTGCCGGCAGGAGATTGCGTTGCTTGAGTCGGTGCAGGCGCGCCGGACCCGCTGGCTGGCCTTGCTCGCCGATCTGCAGGCGCGGCTGATGCGGGTCGACGACGTGTGGCTTGAGCGGTTGCAGATCGTGCCGGGCGCGACGCTCAGGCTCAGCGTCTCGGGTTGCCTCCTCGACCGGGCCCACCCGCTGGCCCGCGTGAGCGGGGAAAACATCGATCGCGTGAAGGACCTGCTCGCCGACATGGCGGACTCGCCATTCATCGCGACGATCGAGGGCGAACGCTTCGACAACAGCCGGCCGGGACTGCTGCGCTTTGATTTTATGCTGATCACTGATCCGCAACAACCGCTCTGACGCCATGATCCGATTCAAACAAAGTTTCCCGCCGGTCGGGCTGCTGCTTTCGTTCCTGGCTCTGCTCACGCTGGAGTCCTGCAGTTTGCAGCGTGCCCGCGCGGAGGCGCAGCGCGCGCTGGCGAATCTGCGGAAACTCAACGCCGAACACTCCATGCTCGCCCGGGAAAAGCCGGGGCCGAGTGAGGAAAACGAAACGGCCATCGCGCGTGACCGGGTGGCGGCGACGGAGGCTGTCAGCGCGTGGCGGTTCGCGGTGGGCAACCGTGCGGACGGTTCGCTTCCGAAGACCCCAACCGCGGTCGAGGCATATTTCGAGATTTCCGGCGGGATCGAGCAACTGCGCGCGAGGGCGCAGGCCGCGCAGGTGACGCTCAAACCGGGTGAAGGCTTCGGGTTCGCCAGTCATCGGGCAGCAGGTCCGGACACAGCCCTTGCGCCGGTGGTGTTGCGCCAGTGCCGTGCGCTGCAGGGTCTCGTTGAGACTTTGCTTGAGACACGGCCGCTCGCCCTGCTTGCCGTGCAGCGCCAGAGGCCGACGGGTAAGACCGACTTCCGGCCGGGGGTTTCGGATGGAGCGACCCCCGCGGCAAAGCCGGACGGCCTCGACCAGGTTCAGGATTTCTTCGACCTCGCTCCCGCCCTCGACCTGCGGCTGCCGGAGAATTTGTCGGGGCAGGCGTATCGCCTGGAATTTTCCGGAACAACGCGGATGCTGCGCGATTTCCTGAATCGATTGGCGGCGCAGGCGCGGCCGGTGTTTGTGCGCAGCGTGGAGGTCGAGCCGCTCGACACGGACAAGTCGGCCGACAGCCGCGAGCCGCCTCCGTCCCGGGAAAAACTTGTCCCATTGGTGACGCGGAACCTGTCGCGCTTCACTGTGATCGTGCAACTGCTCGATCCTGACGCCGGGCCGGAGGGACCGGCATCATGAATGTCGCGCGACCGGTGACCTGGCCCAAGGTGCTCGTCGGCCTCATGGCGGCCGCCGCATTGCTGAGCACGGGCTGGACGTGGCGGCAGTGGCCGGCGGGGCGCCGGCAAATTCCACCGCCCCAGGCCACGCTGGCCTGGCCGGCGTACGCAGGAAGTGCGTTCGCGCGGCCTGCAGCATCCGCCGGGTATTGGCCGGAGCCGCCGGCTCCCTCCAGTCCGGCGGACTGGCTGTTTGAAACGTTCACGCCGCCGCTGATCTCCTACGATCCCCAGACGCAGACCTTCGCCGTGACCGCGCCGCGGGTTTCCGCGGAAGACGCCGGTGCGTTCGGGCTCGAGCTGCAGGCGGTCCGGCTGGAACCATTCCGCGTGCAACTGGCCGGGTATTTTGGCGGACCGGGGCGCTATGTGGCGGTGTTCGTTAGCCCTTCACAGCCGGGAACCACGTTCCTGCGCGTGGGTGGACGTAGCGCAGCGCTCGGCGTACGTCTGGACAATTTTAAGGTGGCGAAAGCACCGGACCCCGCTGGCGTCCCCGGTTCACGCGCGGATTTCTTTGCGGAGGCGGTCGTGTATGACGAGCGGGCGGGACAGGCTGAGATCCTCGACAACCGCACGCGCAAATACTCCGGCCCGCCGCTGGCCGTGCTCCGGCCGACGGGCCCGGGATTCACGGCCCGCGAAGTGCGCGAGGGTGAGACGCTCGTGGATGGCCGCGCGATTTATCGCGTGGAGCACATCCAGCTTGATCCCGCGGAAGTCGTGGTGACGAAGCAGATTCCCGGCCGGTCATCGCCGCTGGTCAAAGTTCTCCAACCCGTCGAAAGCGCCGGCGCAACGCTCGTGGCGGCCAAAGCCGCGCCCGTCCCCGTGCATCCGGTGGATACCCTCGCCACCAATTCCAACTAAACCGTCACCCCATGATATCCACCCGGCTCAGTCATCATTTCCTTTTGCTCGCTGCGTTTGCCACGGTGGGCGCGCGGGCCGCCGACGAGGTCGAGCGTACTCGGGCCAGTGAACAGATGCTCACCGAGGTCGGGCAGGCGTGGCAGCGGCCCCCGCGAAACGTCGAAAGCCCGCCCGCGCCGGCCGGCGCGGCGGACTCATCGCCCCTGCGGGAAAAGCTCAACCGCATCGTCATCCCCAGCGTGAACTTCAGCGGCCTGGACCTGAACCAGGTGGCGAATTCCCTGAGCGCGGTGTCGGAGGAGTTCGACGACCCTGGCGCCAATCCAAGGGGCGTGAATATCGTCCTGCTCGACCAGGGCAAAACGGGACCGGCCATAAATATTACGTTGCGCAATCTGTCCCTCAAGCGGGTGCTGGACTTGGTCACGGATTCGGTCGGCTACCAATACGAGGTGCAGGCGGATGCCGTTGTGCTGCGTCCGGGCGGGGAGCAGTCGTCGCTCGACACGCAGTTTTTCCCGGTCTCGCGCTCGACGGTGCTGCGGATGACGGGTAAAAGCGGCCTCGCCACGACCCCGCCGGTGCCTGACGCGCTCGCTGGTGGTGGGGCCCGGACGGGCACGATCGAAGGGGAAGGGCAGGGAATCCGAAATTTCCTGCAGATGGCGGGCGTGGCCTTTGACGGTGTGCCGGGCAGTGCGCTGGCCTTTGACGGCTCGCAGCTGATCGTGACGCAGACACCGCGCAACCTCGAGCGCATCCGGAATATCCTGCGCCGCTACCATGATATCCGCCAGGTGGAGATTGAGGCGAAGTTCATGGAGGTGCAGCAGGGCGCGCTGGAGGAACTCGGGGTTCACTGGAATGTCGCGACCAAGGCCAGCCAGCTCAATGCCGGCGTGCGGGCGGCCTACCAGACCGGCGGCGGCATCACCCGCAGTCTGCCCGATGCCTTCAAGAACGCGACGACCACGCAGCAGATTTCCATCACCGGCTCGGGCCAGCCGGAGGGCGGGCTCAACCTGTCGGCCACCGCGCCCACGATCCCGGGCGGAGTATTGCTCGGCGGTTCGGCCGGGCCGCTGGCCAATCTTTCGGGCATCATCGGGGAGTTCGATGTCAATGCCGTGGTCCGCGCCCTCTCGCAGAAAAGCGGGACGGAATTGTTGAGCGCGCCGAAGCTGACGGTGTTGTCGGGCAATCCCGCCACGATCACGGTGGCCCAGGAGCTCCGCTACCCGCAGTCCTACGGGCAAATCCAGAGCCAGGTGGGCACGGGCAGCAACTCGGGCGGCGGATCCGCGGGGGTCTCGATCACCTCCGGCACGCCGCAGGAGTTCACCACGCGCAACGTCGGGGTTGAGTTGCGCGTGACGCCCACCGTGGAGGAGGACGACCGCAGCATCAGTCTGGACCTGAATCCGAAGGTCACGGAGTTCGAGGGCTTCGTGGAATACGGCGGCCCGAGCATCGCGATTTCGGGCGGCACGACCGTCACGGTGCCGCCCGGGTTTTATCAACCGATCTTCGCCGTGCGGGAGGTGACGACCAAGGTGACGTTGTGGGACGGGGCCACGCTGGTGATGGGCGGCCTCACGCGCGAGGACGTGAAAAAGGTGCACGACAAGGTTCCGGTCCTGGGCAGCCTGCCGATCATCGGGCGGCTATTCCGCAGCGTGGGGGAAAGTTCGCAGAAACGTAACCTGCTGATTTTTGTCACCGCCAATCTGGTCAACGCCGGCGGGGGCTTGAAAAACCGCGATAAAGCCGAAATTTCCTCGAAATCCGGGCAGCAGAATTCCACCCCGCCCGAGGGACGCTCGCCGTAGTGTCCGCGGCGCCGGCCGGCGGATAATCCTGCCTTGCCTGTCCGGTTGGCACGACTTGTGATTCAAGTCCCTTATATGCCGAAAGCACCAGTCGCCAAACCAGCCAAGAGCACGGGTCGGGCTCATCCCGACAAGCCCACGGACATTCTCCGCTCCCTGATCGAGCGACACCTGGTGTCCACGCTGGCCCGTGACGAGGGCTCGGCCACCCCGCACGACTGGTGGGTCGCCACCGCGCTGGCCGTGCGCGACACGATTCATGAGCGCATGATCGCCACGCAGGCGGTGCACAACGCCAACAACGTCCGCCGCATTTACTACTTCTCGCTTGAGTACCTCATGGGCCGGCTGTTCGGCAACAACCTGCTCGCCACCGGCATGCTCGATGACGCGAAGCTGGCGCTCGAGTCGCTGGGACAGGACTTCGAAAAGATCCGCGAGTCCGAGTCGGACATGGGCCTGGGCAACGGCGGTCTCGGCCGCCTCGCGGCGTGCTTCCTCGATTCGCTGGCGACCCTCGACTACCCGGCCCTCGGCTACGGCATCTATTACGAGTTCGGTCTCTTCAAGCAGGAGTTCCTGAACGGCAACCAGGTGGAGCATCCGGACAACTGGACGATCTTCGGCGACCCGTGGGAAATTGTCCGCGCGGAATACACGCAACAGGTTCATTTCTTCGGCCGCGTGGAGAATGTCTTTGATGACCGCGGCAACTACCGTCCGCGCTGGGTCAACACCAAGACGATCATCGGCGTGGCCCACGACATCCCGGTCGCCGGCTACGGCACGAAGACGGTCAACATCCTCCGCCTCTGGGCGTCGAAGTCCTCCGAGGACTTCGACCTCGCCGCGTTCAACCGCGGCGGCTACGTCGAGGCGGTGCGCGAGAAGGCGATCGGCGAGACGGTCTCGAAGGTGCTTTACCCGAACGACAAGACGGAGAACGGCAAGGAGCTGCGCCTCATGCAGCAGTACTTCTTCGTCGCGTGCTCGCTCCGGGACATCATCCGGCGCCACTTCCGCAATCCCGCCAACTCGTGGAAAAATTTCGCCGACAAGGTCGCCGTCCAGCTCAACGACACCCATCCGGCCATCGCGATCGTGGAACTCATGCGCATCCTCGTCGACGAGGAGAACATGGCGTGGGAGGCCGCGTGGGCCATCGTCAGCCCGACCTTCGCCTACACCAACCACACGCTGCTGCCCGAGGCCCTGGAGAAGTGGAGCGTCGGGCTCTTCGAGCACGTCCTGCCGCGCCACCTGCAGATTATTTTCGAGATCAACAACCGCCTGATGCTGCTCGTCGAGACCAAGTGGCCCGGCGACAATGACAAGAAGCGCATCTGCTCCCTGGTGGAGGAAAACGGCTCGAAGCAGATCCGCATGGCGAACCTGTCGGTGGCCGGCTCGCACGCGGTCAACGGCGTCGCCGCCCTGCACACGGCGCTGCTGAAAAAATACCTCTTCCCGGAGTTCGACGCGCTGTATCCGGATAAATTCCAGAACAAGACGAACGGCATCACGCCCCGCCGCTGGCTGCTGAAGAGCAACCCGCGCCTGAGCGCGCTGATCACGAAGAAGCTGGGCAAGGCCGACTGGGTCCGCGACCTCGACCTGCTCCGCGGGCTGGAGAAACACGCCAACGACGCGGCCTTCCAGCGCGAGTTCATGGCCATCAAGCGCGCCAACAAGGTGGACCTGGTGGCCGTCATCAAGGCCCAGTGCGGCGTCGAGGTGTCACCCGACGCGATCTTCGATGTCCAGATCAAGCGGCTGCACGAGTACAAGCGGCAGCACCTGAATTTGCTGCACATCCTCGCGCTCTACCGCCGGCTGGTCCAGAACCCGTCGCTCGACGTGGTGCCGCGCGTCTTCATCTTCGGCGCCAAGGCGGCGCCCGGCTACGACCTGGCCAAGAACATCATTCGCGCCATCAATGTCATCGGCGAGCGGATCAATTCCGACGCCCGCATCGGCGGTAAACTGAAGGTCGCCTTCCTGCCGAATTACCGCGTTTCCCTGGCGGAGAAGATCATTCCCGCCGCCGACCTTTCCGAGCAGATCTCCACCGCGGGCAAGGAGGCCTCGGGTACCGGCAACATGAAGCTCTCACTCAACGGCGCGCTGACGATCGGCACACTCGACGGGGCCAACGTCGAGATCGGCGAGGAGGTCGGAGCCGACAATATCTTTATCTTCGGCCTCACGGTTGAGGAGGTCGAGGCGCTGCACGCCAAGGGTTACAACCCGCGGGATTACTACAACGCCGACGAGGAACTGCGCGCGGTCATCGACTGGCTCGGCAGCGACTACTTCACCCCGGGTGAACCGGGCGCCTTCGCCCAGGTCCATGACAGTCTCCTGCAGGGCGGGGACCCGTACCTCCTGCTGGCCGATTTCCGCAGCTACTCGGACGCGCACGCCCGGGTGGACGCCGCCTACCGCGACAAGTCCAAGTGGGCGAAGATGGCGATCCTGAACACCGCCCGGATGGGCAAGTTCTCCAGCGACCGCACCATCCGCGAGTACGCCAAGGATATCTGGAATCTGAAGCCGGTGAAGATCTAGGGGCGGCGGCGGCCGATCGGGAAGGTAGCCGCGTTGGAGCGTAGCGACAACGTGGTCGCACAGCTCCACGCTTTCGTCTCCGACTCAAGCGCGGCTACTTCACTCGTGTCCGGCCCGCGCGCCTACCGCTTCTTCTTCGTCACCCCGTAGAACTGTTCGGGTTCCTCTTCCTTGCCGGTGTCGATGATCTTCTTGAGGTGCGGCGCGAGCTTGGACTTCAGGCTGACGAGTGTGTCGTAGTCGGCCTTGGCCAGATCGGCCTTGCCACTCAGGGCGTAGAGCGCGCCGCGGTACATGAAGGCTTCGGCCAGCTTGGGCTTCAGCGCCAGGGCGCGGTTGTAGTGGGCGAGCGACAGGGCGTAATTCGCGTCGCCCTGCTTGCGGAGGACGTACGCGAGGTTGTTGTGCGCCTCGGCCAGCTTTTCATCGAGTGCCAGGGCGGCCTCCAGCTTGGCCTGGGCGGCTTTCCATTGGGTCTGGAAAAGCAGGACGGTGCCCTCGTTGTAGAGCGTGACCGCCGTGGGTGCCTCCTCCTGGGCCGACGGGGTGTTGTCGGATGGCGGGGCCGGTTCGCTGGGTGAGCCGAGGGCGGCGGTGAAGGGCAGCAGGGCCGCGAGCAGGAGTGACTTTTTCATGGCGGAGCCGGATTCAAGTGGTAGCAATCGGTCGATCAGCTGACACGCTAGTCGCCAGAACCCGAAAGCCCAGACTTTTTGCCCCGGGCCAGATCCGGAGGCTGACCGCGAAATACCCGAAGCCTGTGCAAGGATGGAATCTCAGCAGTCATTTTATCTTCGGCTCAGAATTTTCGTGTATTTCGTGTGTTTCGTGGTGACCTCAGGTGATCCCGAATCATCTCATGACCTTGGCCATAAACAAACGCCGGCTGTTGCTCGCGAGCGCGGCTCTCGCGCTCGTCGTGATCACCGGCCTGTTGCTGGCCCGGCTGACACTGACGGGCATGGCGGTGGGCTCGCTGCTGCGGCTGGGCGGGGCTTCGGAGATCAGCTTCAACGTCGCCTCGGCCTCACCCTGGCGCGTGGTGGTGGAGAACCTCGGGTTCAAGGTGCGGACGCAATTGTTCGCCGCGCACCGGGTGACCTTTGCCCGCTCACATTGGTGGACGCCATCGCTCGGCTCCGTGCACATCGAACAGGCGCGGGTGCCGGTGACCATCGACGGGTCGGACACGAATCCGCAGGACTGGCCCACCTACCAGAACGGCACCGCCGCGGTGGCGCCGACGAGCCTGCCGCTTGAGGAGATTTCGATCGACGGGCAGCTCATCATCCGGGCCGCGGCCCTGCCGGACCAGGCGTTGACGGTAAAATTTGACGCCCAGCCGTCCAGCGGTGGCAAGTGGAGCGCACAAGTCGCGGCCAATGGCCCCGGTCTCGGGGTGAAGGGCGGGGGCACCTTCGACCCGGCGAAGCACGAACTCGCCTTTCAAGTGCCGGAGATGTCGCTCGACCTGAAACTCTGGCAGGGATTTGTCCAACGCCTGGTGCTGTTGCCGGGCGGTGCGTGGGACATCGAGGGCAAGCTCACCGGCAGTGCCGCGGGCCGGCTGGTCGGGAAGGAACTTGCCGCCGGGGGCAAGGTGCAGCTGCGCGAGGGCCGGGTGCGTTATGCGCAGAAGGATATCACGGCCGAGGGCATCGAGGCCGACCTGGAGTTCATCGACCTCGACAAGTTTGTCACGAAACCCGGCACTGTGCGCGTGCGCGAGCTGCGGACGGGCCAGCTGGCGCTGCAGGACCTCAGGGGCGAGTTCGCCTTCGCCAGCGCCAACCAGATCACGGTCTCCCATGCCTCGCTCAAGGCCCTGGGCGGCACCGTGGCGGCGGAACCGTTCACCTATTTCCTGAACCAGCGCGAATTGTCGGCGGTGCTGCTGGTCGACGGCATCAGTGTCGAGGAGGTGCTCGCCCTGACGCAGGACCTCCCGGCCAAGGCCGTCGGACGCGTCAATGGCCGGCTGCCGGTACGCATCGACGGCAGCGGTCTGCGGCTTGGCACGGGCTGGCTGGCGCTCAAGCCGGGAGTCTATGCGGAGCTTCAGCTCAACGCCGGCGGCCTGCTGACCAACGGCGTGGCTCCGGGCAGTGCCAGTTACTCGGTCCTGAAGAAGATCGAGTCCGGCCTGCTCAAGTTGAAGCTCGGCGAACTGCGCCTGGACATCCGTCCGCCCAACGTGCCCGCGGGCCGTTCCGCGCAGCTGCACCTTGCCGGCGAACCGGTGGACCCGGAGGTCAAGGCGCCGGTGGTGCTCGACCTCAACGTGAACGGCCCGATCGAGAAGCTCATTAACCTGGGTATGGATTCCCGCGTCAGCTTCGGTGGATCTAAACCATGAGTCTGCAAGGGAATGGCCACCAAAAACGCAAAAAATGGACCATCGCACGGCCGGAGAAGTTCCTCGTCTCTTTTTGTGTTTCTTGTGTTTTTCGTGGCCAAGGGTTGAGCAGAAAAAATTCGTGACCATCCCTCAAATCCGTGGTCAAACAACTTATCCCATGAACCGCCTCGCCCTTTCCACGCTCGTGCTGCCGCTGCTCTGCAGCGGCTGCCTGAACATCAAGACCGCCCCGATCGAGGTGAAGCCGATCCACATCACGGTCGACGTGAACGTGAAGGTCGAGAAGGCGCTGGATGACTTCTTCGGCGACCTCGACAAGAAATCCACGACGATCGAAGCCCCCAAATCCTGATCAAAATGAAAACCCGACTTTTTTCCGTCTTTGCCTTCCTTTGCCTCCTGACCCTCCCGGCTTTCGCCGAGAGCGCCGCCGACCTCCGCAGCCGGATGGAGTCGCGTCTTCCGTCCATCGATGACCTTAAAGCCAAGGGCTATGTCGGCGAAAACAACCGCGGCTTCATCGAAGTGCGGGACAGCGGCTCGTCCACGGCCGGTGGCGTCGTGTCCGCCGAAAACCATGATCGCGAGGCCGTCTACGCCCTGATCGCCCAGCAAACCGGCGCCTCGGCTGACTCCGTCGGCAAGGCCCGCGCCAAGCAGATTGCCAGCAACAGCCGCGGCGGCGTCTGGGTGCAGGACGAGAGCGGGCAGTGGAAGAAGAAGTAGGCGGAGATTATCTCTCCGTGTAGCGGCAGGCCTCCGTTCCTGCCGGTTTGTCAGGTTTGCATCGGAACCACCGGCACGGGGCCGACGGCTGCGGAATGCATGACCGTAATCCAATCCGGTTCTTGCCTCGTCCGGCCGACCTTCTCTTCCTCGAACCATGTCGTTACTACCCCACGATGCCAATCGTCGCGCCTTTCTGGGTGACGCCCTCAAGCTTGGAGCGGGTTCGCTTCTGATCGCCTCGACCCTGCGCGCGGGTGAATCGGTCCCGGCGAAAGCTGACGGCGGTGGGGCTACGCCGGAGATGCCCAGGCGGCTGTCGGACAGGCCGACCCGGGTGCTTGTGGACCATGACGGCACCGGCCTGATCTCGACCCAACGCCAAGGCGATCGCTTCACGACGGTCGAGGGCGTCGTTGCCTTGTCAGGATCGGCGGACGGCGCCGGGCTCGCGGTGCACGTGTCCTGTGTGAAAGGCCAGTTGAACCGCATCGTATTGCGCTGGGAGACGACCTTTCCGGCGGAGACTCTTTTCCTCGGCGACCACTGGGAGCGCGGCTACGGCGACCTGCAGTGGCGGACGCTCCAGCCTGAGCGCGTCATGCCGTGGTATTTCGCCGCGCATCAGGTGGCGAGCGGCCGCACTTTCCTAACGGGCGTCAAGACCCAGCCGTCGACGCTCTGTTTCTGGACGGTCGATGGCGCGGGGATTTCCCTCTGGCTCGACTTCCGCAACGGCGGCAGTCCCTGCCGGCCCGGCGACCGCGAGATCGCGGCGGCCACGGTGGTGTCGCTGACTAATTCTGCCGGCGAGACTCCGTTCGCGGCGCTGACGCGCTTTTGTCGCGTCATGAGCCCGTTGCCCCGGCTCGCCGCCGCGCCGATCTGCGGCAACAACAACTGGTACTACGCCTACGGCCACAACTTCGACGCCGACGCGATGCGCCGCGACGCCGCCTTCCTGGCCGAACTCGCGGCCGGCCACGTCAACCGGCCCTTCTGCGTCATCGACGCCGGCTGGACGCCCGGTACCTCGTGTCCCGGTGGTCCGTGGACGGCGGGCAAGCCGGGTATTTTCCCCGACATGCCCGGCCTGGCCGCCGACATGAAGAAACTCGGCGTGCGTCCCGGCATCTGGATGCGGCCGACGGCGCTGATGGTCGTCGACGATCCCCGCCGGCTGCGGTCCGGGCCGTGCACATCCGAAGAAAAACCTCTCGACCTGACTTTGCCGGAGAACCTGCAGCTGATCCACGACGATGTCGCCCGGATCCGTTCGTGGGGCTACGAGCTCATCAAACACGACTTCTCGACCTACGATATTTTCGGGAAATGGGGTTTTGAGATGGGGGCCGAGCTCACCGACAGCGGCTGGCACTTCGCCGACCAGTCGCTCACCAACGCCGAGATTATTCTGCGCCTCTACCGCACCTTGCGCGCCGGGGCAGGGGACGCCGTGCTGCTCGGGTGCAATACCATCGGTCACCTCGGTGCCGGGATTTTCGAGATCCAGCGCACGGGCGACGACACTTCCGGCCACGTCTGGGAGCGCACCCGTCGCATGGGCATCAACACGCTCGCCTTCCGCCTGCCGCAGAATGGTGCCTTTTTCTCAAGCGACCCGGACTGCGCCGCGCACACGGAGCTGACCCCGTGGGAATTCGACCAGCAGTTCCTCGACCTCGTCGCCCGCAGCGGCACCGCACTCTTTGTCTCAGTCGATCCGCGGACCGTCACCCCCGAGCAAAAGTCCGCCTTCCGCGCCGCGATGCAAACCGCCCTCTCCGGCGGCACCCCCGGCGGCTGCGAACCGCTCGATTGGCTGACCACCACCACCCCGCGCGAATGGCGCATCGGTAGCGAGAAAGTCAGCTATCACTGGGAAGAGCCGGCGGGCGCTAATCCGCTCAGGGTCTGAGCCCAATATACAGTAGAAATAAAAGGCCTGACTTCTTACAGCCTGTCCGAACCAGGATTTTACGGAGCTTCTTCTTCTGGGGTTTTCTGTGTTTTTTGCCATTCGGTGAGGAAGGCATTTCGCCACTGATGGAGAACACGATAAAAATCGGCGGCTGGTAGCCAGATATCGGTTAGAGTCTTTGGGTCGTAGTGGTAGCCTTCGCTACATCTAAAACCTATCAATCGGACTTGATCGCCAAAATCGATATGCAGTACATGGCTTCCGTCATCAAATGCTTCATCACCATCCGGTGCCCAAAGAATGTTCTTCGAATAGATAAGGTCGGAAAACTCTCGCCCCGATATGCCAAAAAACCGTTCTTCTTCTTGATTGGGTGCGTAGAGAGCTTTGCGAACTGCATCCGCGATACGGCTTCCTTCGATTCCCGTGGCAAAGGGTGCGACATGCGTATTGCGGCGGACGATCCGGGCTTCGATTTCCGTAAGCGAGCACGCCAGCATTGAAGCGTCGGTTGCGCGGACGCCATAATTTTGGCCACCGATGTGAAGCACAAAAAAACCGAGCGCGCGAAAGCTTACTCTTTCGTAAGCACGTGTAATGCCCGACTCGATAGCGAAGGTGGATTTGGAGCCGACAATCATACTGTGTATGTCAGTATTATCTGCTGATTCGGGGAAAGATTTTAGGTTCGGGTTGTTGACGTGAAAAGCTGGAAAACTTGCTAGACTCTAATCGTTGAGTTCCGGGTTTCTGCCGATCGTGGCACAGCATAGGCCTTATTGGGCTCCGATTTCGTCCAAGCGCACACAAGCCGCTTCCCGGTTTGGGCCGCAGGGTATAAGCGGAGGCACGCTCACTTTACACTTCTCCTGCACGTAAGGACATCGCGGATGAAACGCGCAGCCGGCGGGAGGATTGAGCGGGGAGGGCGGGTCGCCGGGGAGGACGAGGCGCTTCTTGCCGCGCTCGATGTCGGGGTCGGGGGTGGGGATCGCGCTGACCAGCGCGCGGGTGTAAGGGTGGCGCGGGTGCTCGATCACCTCGACCGCCGGTCCGAGCTCGACGATCTTGCCGAGGTACATCACGGCCACGCGGTCGGAGATGTGCTTCACCACGGAGAGGTCGTGGGCGATGAAGATGAGCGCGAGGTTCATCTCGCGACACAGCTTCGAGAGGAGGTTGAGGATCTGTGCCTGGATCGAGACATCGAGCGCGGACACCGGCTCGTCGGCGATGATGACCTTGGGCTCCAGGGCGAGCGCGCGGGCGATGGCGATGCGCTGGCGTTGTCCGCCGGAGAACTCGTGCGGATACTTCTCCAGGAAACGCGGTGAGAGTCCGACCTTTTCCATCAGGGCCGTGACCCGGGCGCGCACCTGATCCGGCGGCACGACCTTGTGCACAAGCAGCGGCTCGGCGAGCGTGGCGTAGACCGTCATGCGCGGGTTGAGCGAAGCGAATGGGTCTTGGAAAACCATCTGCAGGTCGCGTCGGGCGAGGAGCATCTCGGCGGCGGAGGCGGAGGTGAGGTTCCTGCCTTCGAGGATGACCGTGCCGCCGGTGGTCGGGACAAGTTGGAGGATCGTGCGGGCTAGGGTGGATTTGCCGCAGCCGGACTCGCCGACGAGCCCGAGGACTTCGCCGCGCGCGACGCTCAGGGTCACGCCGTCAACGGCCTTGACGGTGCCGGTTTGATGGCGGACGAAAAAGCCCGACGAGACAGGGAAGTGCGTCTTGACGTCGTTAAGCTGGAGGATCGGGGCAGGCATTTTTCAGTTAACCGCTAAGAGCGCGAAGAAACGCGAAGGAAGACCAAGGCATGTTGCCCACGGAACACACGGAAGGATTGGGAGATATCATTTCAGTGTATTCCGTGTGTTCCGTGGGCAACCCTCTGGATTGATTTGTGTTCATTCGTGAAGTCCGTGGTCAAATTTCCGCGCTCTGGACCCTCACGCAAGCGGTGGCGTGGCCGGGATTGATGGCAACGAGCCGGGGATCGGTGGTGCGGCAGCGGTCGACGGCGAATTCGCATCTTGGGGCGAAGGCGCAACCGGCGATGGGCTTGGAGAGGTCGGGGGGCAGCCCGGGGATGGTGTAGAGTTCCTTGCCCTTCGGTTGCAGCGACGGGATCGAGCGTTGCAGCGCCTTCGTGTAGGGGTGGCGGGGTGAGCGGAAGAGCGTGCGGGTGTCGGCGGTCTCCACGATCCGGCCGGCGTACATCACCTGCACGCGGTCGCAGAGGCCGGACACGACGCCGAGGTCGTGCGTCACGAAGATGACGGCCATGCCGAGTTCGCTTTGGAGTTTCTTGATGAGTTCCAGGATCTGCGCCTGCACGGTGACGTCGAGGGCGGTGGTCGGTTCGTCGGCGATGAGGATCTCGGGCTTCGTGATCAAGGCCATCGCGATCATGACACGCTGGCGCATGCCGCCGGAGAATTCGTGTGGGTAGCTGTGGATGCGCTTGGCGGCATCGTTGATGCCGACGGCTTCCAGCATCGCGAGGCCGCGGACGAGGGCGTCGGCCTTGGAGATCTTCTCATGGATGAGCAGGGGCTCGATGAGTTGCTCCGAAATACGCAGGTAGGGATTCAGGGACGTCATCGGGTCCTGAAAGATCATCGCGATCCGCTTACCGCGGATCTGGCGCGCCTGCGCGGGCGCACAGTGCAGCAGGTCGATGCCGTCGAACATCGCGGTGCCGCTCTCGATCCGGCCGGGCGGTTGCGGCACGAGGCCCATCAGCGAGTAGCAGGTGACGGACTTGCCTGAGCCGGATTCACCGACGAGGCCGAGGGTTTCGCCTTTCCCGAGCGAGAAGCTGACCCCGTCGACTGCCCGATAAACCCCCGAGCGGGTGTGGAAGCTGGTGCGGAGATCCGTGACTTCGAGCAGTGGCATCGCTGGTAAAGAGAAGCTGTTAGCGTGGCTGCTCGCGGCAACGACTAATTTAGCCGGGTAGGTTCATTCGCGCAGACTTGAACACGGATTACACGGATGGAAACAGATCTAGTGGCCACAAAAAACGCAAAGAACACAAAAACAGAGAGGGGTATTCCTGCCATGCGACTTTTGCATTTGCTGCGCCCAGGATTTTTTCTACGCGCCCGGCTTAAACCATCCGTGATAATTTGTGAAATCCGTGGTTAAACCGTTTGGGTCTGTTTTTAGATTCCAACCAGTTGTTTCCAGGCGTCCACCACGTTCCCGGGGGTGATGGACTCCAGGCCGGCATCGGGGGCGGTGGAGACGGGGTGAAGGATTTTCACGGGCGCGGTGGTGGGCACCGGGGCATACAGGTCGGCGGCGCGGTGGGCGTGGCGGGTGAACAGCACGACTTCGCGGCAACCCATGGCGGCGGCGGAGTGCGCCGGGCCGGTGTTCACCGAGATCATGCTGTGGGCGCGTTCCTGCAGGGCCAGCAGGCGGACGATGGGCAGGTCGTCGGTTGCGATCACCACGCCGTCGCGGCCTGCCTTGACGTGGCCGGTAATTTCCTCGGCCAGCGGGCGCTCGGCCGGCGAGCCGCACAGGATTACCCGGGATGCCGGCATGGCGCGGCGGATGCCGGAAATAACTTCCGCCCAGTTGGTTTCCGGCCAGTAGTCGACATTGCTGCTGCGCTTCCGGTCGCCGCCCTTCATGGTCTTTTTGTTGCCGGCTTGGAGGAGCACAAGCGGCGCGCCCGTGAGTCCGCGCTGTTCGAGCCACTGGGTGCAATCGAGTCTGTCCGCGGCGGAAAGCGTGGGCCGGGCGTCGGGAAGAAAACCGGGATCGACGGCGTAGTCTGCGCGGTCGCGAAGCGCGGGTGGGGTCTGGCGGGCGAGACGCAACGCGTGCGCGGCGATGTGTTCGCCGGGCAGGCGGGGCAGGTCGCGCATGCTGCAAATCCAGTCGGCACTCACCCCGCCGCGCTTGAGCAAGGACATCGGCTTGTCGTCCGGCTCGAAAACGTAGACCGGACCCGCGGGTCGCGTGCGCAACCAGGCGACGAGCTGCCTTTGGCTTTGGTTGAACCAGTAGGGTGCGCGCCGGCTGGTCAGCAACTGCAGCGGCCCGCAGGCCGGCACGCGCTGCATCAGCGGACCGGTCCAGCGGCCGGAGGTGACGAGGTCGCACGGACAGCCGTAGCGTTGGGCCAGGATCTTCAGGGCTGGAATCAGCAGCACCATGTCGCCGAACGCGCCGAAGCGGAGGACCAGTGGGGTGAGCGGGGCGGACTTGGACATGGGAATCAGCGGCCGGAATTGAGGGTGGAAAGATACTGGTCCGCCGCAGCCTGCACTTCGGCCACACCGAGGCGCAACAACGGACGCGGGCCGCCCAGGTCAGCGGGACGGAGGATCGTGTGCTGGGTGTCCCACGGATGCCAGCGCCACGGCTCCAGGGGGCCGAAGAGCGCGACGATCGGCACATGAAACGACGCGGCGATATGCAGCAGGCCGGTGTCGATGCCGATGGCGAGGTCCATGCGGCGGAAAAGCGAATTGGAACCGCTGATCGAGAGTTCGCGGCTCCAGTCGATCCAGTCCCGGGCGAGCGGGGCCGGCAGGGCGGCGCGGATCTCCTCGTAATAGCCGGCGTAGGCGGGCGAGTCGCAGAGGTGGACCTCGCAGCCGCGCTCGTTGACCAGCCAGGCGATCAACTGCGCGAAACGTTCGGGCGCCCAGTCCTTGGACAAGACAATGGATTTGGCGCAGACGAAAACGCGCGGCCGGTTCCCCGCCGGCAACGCCGCGGCGACGCGCTGGTCGGTGGCCGGGTCGGTCCAGTTTTCGTTTGAGCTGTCGGTCACCGGTATGCCGTCGGCCCGGAGCACATCGAGGAAGCACTCGACCTCGTGCTTATCGGCGTACGGCGTGCTGCGCTGGAGCAGCCACCCGCGGCCTTCGGTGGCAAACCCGACGCGGTGCGGAATGCCGGCCAGCAGCGGCAGAATGGCACTCGAGAACGAGCGGCGCAGGATGTAGCAGCGGTCGTAGTTGCGGGCGCGCAGCAACCGGGCGGCGCCGAGCAGGCTGGTGGGGAATCTAGAATTTCGCTTCTTTTCGCCCTTCAACCGCGGCGCGTAGAAGAGCAGTTCGTCCTTGTACGGGCAGAGCGCCAGGGTGTCGCCGGAAACGGGCTCGGCCAGCACATCGATCTTCGCGGCCGGAAAGGCCTGGCGGAGATTCCGCAGGAAGGGAATGGCCAGGATCGTATCACCGATGAAGCGGTAGCGGATCACGAGGATGCGCAGCGGGCGGTGATCGGGATAGGGCATGCGCGAAAAGGAGCGAGTAGTGAGTAGCGGGTAGCGAGTAGAAAGGAAGCCAACTTTCCGGGCGGGTGGCAGTGATGCTCGCGACCCGCTACCCGCTGCTCACTCCTTCCTGGCGCCGTACACTTCCGGGTACCCCGGCCCGCGCGCCTTGAAGCGTTTGTGGACCCAGAAGTACTGCTCGGGGGCCTGGCGGATGTACTCCTCGATCAGCTGGTTGATCCGGATCGCATCGGCCGAGGCATCGGCCGTGGGAAAATTCTCCAGGGGCGGCAGCAGCGTCAGCGTGTAGGAATGGTCGGCCTCGCGCTTGGCGAAGTAGGGGACGACCGGGGCGCCGGTCATCTCGGTGATCTTGCCCGTGGCGGTGTTGGTGATGGCGGGGACGCCGAAGAAGGGGAGGATCTCGGACGACTTGCTCCGCTTGCCCTGGTCGGGGGCGTACCAGATGGCGTGGCCGCCGCGCAGGGTGCGCACGAGTCCGCGCAGGTCGTCGAAATGCACCGCGACGGACATGTGCCGCTCGCGCTGGCCGCGCATCAGGTGCGCCACGACGGGATTGTTGGGATCGCGGTACAGGCAGCCGACCGGGATGGCCTCGGCCATGAAGCGGCCGCAGATTTCCAGCGTCGTGAAATGGGCGGTCAGCAGAATCGCGCCATGCCCGCGCGCGAGGGCGGCTTGCAGGTGTTCCAGCCCGTGGATGCGGGACGGCGGCAGATCCCCGGTCCGGGCCCACCAGCCGGCGCAGACTTCAAAGAGGCCGAGGGCCAGCGAGTCGTAATGGGCGCGCGCCAGGGCGTGGATCTCAGCCGCAGATTTCTCGGGAAAACAGAGCCCGAGATTGGTGAAGACGACGCGGCGGCGGATGCGGATGACGTGAAAGGCCAGCCAGCCAAGGCCGCGGGCGAGCAGCCGCTTTTCAGGCCAGGGCAGCAGATCGACGAGCCGGAGCAAGGCGGCGCCCAACCAGGTCGGCCAGTAGGAAGGCAGCCAGCGGCGGGATTGCTCGCTGGCGCGGCTCATGCGGGGCCGGACTTCGCGGCGTGGCGGTAAAGCTGCGGGTTCAGCGCCGGGTCGTTGTACATCTTGAACTGGAAGTACGCGGAGAAGGTGCGGCGCTGCGCGACCACGTCGGCGAGGAGGTCGGCCAGGCAGCCCGTGAGGTCGGCGCGCTGGCGGCGGATGCGCGCGAGCTTCTCGCCGCATTTCTCGCGGTGGGCGGCGGTGGCCTCGGAGCGGACGGTCTCCTCGTGCATGTGGAATTCCTTGAGCGCGAGGATCGACAGGCGGTCGATCATCATGCCGGGCGTCTCCGAATTGCGCGGGCAGCCGGATTCCGGCGGCGCGAGCGCGGCGACGACGGCCTTGTCCATTTCCTCGGCGAAATTATTCCGTTCCTGGTTGTAGCGGTCGATGTTGCGCTTGGCGCGGTAGACGGCCTCGAAGCCGAGGTCGTCGCGGCGCGCGATGTCCTCCTCGTGCCAGAGCGCGAAATTACGGAGATGATTTTCCTCCAGCAAACGGACGAAGCCTTCGCCACTGGCGGCGGGCGTGACCTGATGCCAGCGGGCGGTGAGGTCGGTCTGGCGGGCGGCGAGTTCCTGCGCGTCGAATTTCATGGATGCAGGGAAATGGAGTTGAAGAAAACCGGGCCGGACACAAGCCTGCGGATTCGTTCCATGAAAAGCCTCCTCGTCATCAAGCCGTCCTCGCTCGGCGACATCGTCCATGCCCTGCAGGTGGTGCAGACGTTCGCGCGGGAACAGCCGGAGTGCCGGATCAGCTGGGTGGTGCGGGAGCGGTTTGCGGGGCTGGTGCAGGCGGCGCCGTTCGTGCACGAGGCGATCATTTTCCGGCGGCGCGACGGCTGGCGGGCGTTCCTGCGCCTGCTGCGGCAACTGCGGCAGCGCGAGTTCGATGCGGTCTGGGACATGCAGGGCCTGCTCCGGTCGGGCCTGATGACGGCGGCGGCCCGGGCGCCCGAAAAGTGGGGCCGGCCGGATGCGCGGGAAGGCGCGGGGTTTTTTTACCGCCGGTGCGTGGCGCGCCCGGCCGGGCCAGGGCCGTACCACGCCCTGGAGATACTCCAGCCGTTTCTCACCAGCGCGGGGATCGAGCCCAAGCTGCATTTCCCCCTGGAATTGAAGGCGGGCGCGACGTATCACTGGCAGGATTTCTTTGCCGGCGATCCGCGCCGCACGTTCCTGATCTTCACCGACAGCCGGGGCGCGGAAAAGGAGTGGCCGCGCTTCAGTGAACTGACCGCGCTGATTTTTTCCGCGATCCCGGACAGCCGGGTGGCCTGGTGTGCGGGCAAGCCGGGCCAGCCGGACCGGCCCGTGCCGGCCGACCGGTTTCTGAACCTGACCGGGTGCCCGATGGACCAGATGATCACGCTGGTGCGGCAGCCGGCCACCTTCATCGGCAACGACAGCGGGCCGATGCACCTGTCGACCGCCTCGGGGAACCGCGTGCTGGCCATCTTCGGCCCGACTTCGCCCCGCCGCTTCGGACCCTTTCCGCTGGAGTCACCCAAACACCGGGCGGTCGAGGCCCCGGGCGGCGTGCTGGCCCGGCTGGAGCCGGCGGTGGTGCTGGCGGCACTGCAGGAACTGGTCGCGCGCGCGGTCTGAGCGACGCTGCAAAATCCGGGTAAATCCCGCAAAAACCCGGCGGGGGAATGATTCGCGTTTGCGTTTATTTGCCCGGTTATAAGTTTAGGAACGTCGGCCGCCCGGTGCGGTCTGATTTTTCGTCATGCCAGAAATGCTCATCATCAAGCCCTCGGCGCTCCGTGACATCGTGCACGGCCTGCAGGTTGCCGCGTCGATCAAGGCGCAGCGGCCCGAGTGGCGCATTTCGTGGATCGTGCGGGATATCTTCTCGCCGCTCGTGCGGTCCAGCACCGCGGTCGACCAGGTCTATGTCTTCCGGCGCAACGAGGGCGCGCGCGGCTTCCTGCGCCTGATGCGCGAGGTGCGGCAGAAGAATTTCGACCTCGTGCTGGATTTCCAGGGCCTGCTGCGCACCGGGCTCATGACCAAGTGGAGCCGCGGCAAGCGCAAGGTCGGCCGGACGGACGCCCGTGAGGGCGCGGGAATGTTTTACAACGAGAAAATTCCGCTGCCGGCGGACGGTGCCGCCAGTCATGTCCTGGAAATCCTGCTGCAGTTCTGCACGGTGGTGGGCGCCGAACCGCGGCTGACCGGCCCGCTGCGTTTCCGCGAACTCGAGCGGCTCAACCTCAGTTTCATGGAGCCGCGCAAGGGCCTGCGCCCCGTGCTCATCTTCCGGGACAGCGGCCAGAGCAACAAGAAGTGGAACAGCTTCGCCCAGCTCACCGCTCTTTTGATCCGCGAGGCCGGGCGCAAGGTCGTCTGGGCGGGCAACAATTACCTGCCGTGCCGGGAGTCTTTTCCCGACGGCACATTCCTCAACCTCACCGGCAACACCAGCCTGACGTCGTTGCCCGCCCTGCTGGCCAAGGCGGACTGGGTGGTTTCCAATGACAGCGGCCCGATGCACCTGTCGGCGGCGATGGGGCTGAAGACCATCGGGCTGTTCGGACCGACCGACCCTCGGCAATACGGCCCGTACCCGCTCAAGAGTCCGAACAATTATGCCATTCAGGCCCCGGTGGGCGATCTGCGGCTGCTGTCGGCGAAGGAAGTGTTTTATCTCTTCAACCGCATCGAGGCCACGCTCGAGCGGGCGCAGAGCCGGGCGGCGCTGGCCCCGGCCTGAACGGGCGGTGGAACCAGGCTTGTCCGCGGTAGCCGGGCGACGACGGAAGGCCGGATGCCACGCAGTGACGGCCGGCCAAATTTAGCCTGTTCAACGGCGGGGATTCGCCTTCAACTTTCCTTCCCATGCTCGATCCCAAACTCCTTCGTGAATCACCCGACACTGTGCGCGCGGCCATCGCCCGGAAGCACCTCGAGGTGGACCTGGACGCGGTGCTCGCGCTCGACACGGCGTGGCGCGCGCTCCTGGCCGAGGTCGAGGGCCTGCGGGCCAAGCAAAAATCCGCCAACACCGAGATGGCGGCGATGAAGAAGGGGACGCCCGAGTTTATCGCCAAGGTGCAGGAGATGAAGGCGGTTTCGCTGGAGCTGAAGGCCAGGGACGAGGGCCTCAAGCACACCGAGGAAAAGCTGCATGCCGCCATGCTCACGCTGCCCAACATCCCGCACACCACCGTGCCGGAAGGCCGCACGCCGGAGGAAAACCAGGTTTACGCCACCCATGGCGCGATCGAGTCGACCTCGCCCCACGCCCAGGCGCACTGGGAGATTCCCGGCTTCGTCAACCTGATCGATTTCGCCCGCGGCGCGAAGGTTACCGGCGCGGGGTTTCCGTTCCTGATCGGCGACGGCGCGAAGCTTTCCCGCGCCCTGCTGCAGTTCTTTTTGGATGAGGACGTGAAGGCCGGCTACACCGAGGTCAGCCCGCCCATCTTCGTCAACGCCGCCAGTGCGACCGCCACCGGCCAGCTGCCGGACAAGGAAGGGCAGATGTACGAGACGACGCCGGACCACCTGTACGCCGTGCCGACGGCGGAAGTGCCGCTGACGAATTTCTTCCGCGACGAGATCCTGGATGAGGACCAACTGCCGGTCTGCCGCTGCGCCTACACGCCGTGCTTCCGCCGGGAGGCGGGCAGTTACGGCAAGGATGTGCGCGGCCTCAACCGCGTGCACCAGTTCGACAAGGTCGAGCTCCTCAAGTGGGTGCATCCGTCCGCCAGCTACGACGAGCTGGAGAAGCTCCGCGCCGACGCCGAGCGGCTGCTGCAGAAACTGGAGCTGCCTTACCGGGTGCTGCTCATGTGCGGCGGCGACCTGGGTTTTTCGCAGTCGAAGAAATACGACCTGGAAGTCTGGGCCGCCGGCCAGAAGCGCTGGCTGGAAGTATCGAGCTGCTCGAATTTCGAGTCCTTTCAGGCCCGGCGGGCGCAGATCCGCTTCCGCGCCAGGGCGACCGGCAAACCCGAGCTCGTGCACACGCTGAACGGCTCCGGCCTGGCGGTCCCGCGCGTGCTGGCGGCCCTGCTGGAAAACAACCTGCAGGCCGACGGCCGGGTCAAGATCCCCGCCGCCCTCGTGCCGTATTTCGGCAAGGAGTACCTGAGCTTCAAGTAACGCCAGCCCCCCGTCATCCTGTGCGCAGGCAAAGGAACCGGCAGGGCAATCGCGGCGCACCCCATCAAGGATCATTCGTTTTGCCCGTCATGACCCGGAACCGTCAGTCCACCGCCGGCTGGCCCGCCAGGGCGATGCGTCTCGGCGGACAGATTCCGGCCGCGCGGCTTCATCCGGCCGTCCTCGCCTGGGCGGCGCGGCGCCGCAAAAACGAGGTCTGGAGCGTGGCCTTCTCCGGCGGGGCTGATTCCCTGAGCTTGCTGCTGTTGCTTTGGGCGCACTGGCCGGAACGCCGCGGGCAGTTGCTGGCGTTGCATTTCAATCACCGGCTGCGCGGGCGGGAATCGGCGGCGGAGGAAAAGTTCTGCCGCCAGGTTTGCGCGGGCCTGGGCATCGGGCTTAAGGTCGGCCAGTGGCGCGGGCTGCACGACGGCGCCAGCGAGGCGGAGGCGCGGACGATGCGGCATCGGTTTTTCGCGCGGGAAATGAAGCGGGCGCACAGCCGCGGGCTTTGGCTGGCGCATCAGCAGGACGATATTGCCGAGAGCATGCTGATGCGGGTGGCCCGGGGCAGCGGAGCCGGCGGTCTGGCCGCCCCCCGGCCGGTCCAGGCGGCGACTGAGAGCCGGACCCACCTCCGGCCGTTACTCACGCTGAAGAAGGCGGAGTTGCTCAAGGCGTTGGGCGCCGCCGGTGCCCGCTGGCGGGAGGATTCTTCCAATGCGCGCGATGCTCATTTTCGCAATCGGATCCGCCGCACGGTCCTGCCCGGTTGGATCAAGGCGGCCGGGCGCGACGCGCTGGCGGGGGCCGCGCTGTCCCGCGAATTGCTCGAGGAGGACGATCGGGCGCTGGACGCCTGGGCCGGGAAGCTGGCCGGGCCAGGTCGCGGCCGGTGGTTGGGCGTGGCGACTCTGGCCGACGTACCCCGGGCGGTCGTCCGCCGGGTCCTGCATCGCTGGCTGGGCGTGGTGCGGCCGGAGACGGACCTGTCCCGCCAGGGCTTCAGCGCCTTGCTGGCGGCGGTGGAGCGCGGCCAACCGACCCGGTTCAGTCTGGGCACCGCCGGCTTTGCCGTGATCAAACAGGGCAAGTTGGTATTCAAGAAAGGGTAGGGCGTCCCGATGTGGGGGATATTTTCCAACCGCCGGGCGTTTGACTTATGTAGAGGGAACCTACACGTTGACCGACCACTCTAATCCCCCATGTCCGATAACGACGATAACAAGAAACGCCGCCCTCTTAAAAGCCTGCCCCCCGACGGGTTCCCCCTTAAAACCGGGTTGATCTGGGTGCTGATCATCGGCGCGATCGTCGCCCTGTTTTTCCTCAACCCGGGGCGCACCGCGAGCCCCGCCACCCTGAAGATCCAGCAGGTCGTGGAACTGGCCGAGAAGGGCGACGTCAAGGATGGCGCCATCCGCAGCGATGCGACCGGCGGCCGCGACTGGTCGGTCCTGACCGGCGAAGCCAAGGAAGCCACCTTCCAGAGCGAAACCGGCACGACCAAGGCGTTCATCGCGACGGGCCGGCTGACCGACGTCAACCTCGAGCGGCTGCAGAAGTCGCAGGCTTTCGTGGAGAAACCCGCGACGACGGCGATGACCCAGCTGCTCTTCAATGTCCTGCCCTTTGTCATCGTCATCGGCCTGCTCTATTTCCTCTTCGTCCGCCAGCTGCGCCAGGCCGGCAAGGGGGCCCTGAGTTTCGGCAAGAGCCGCGCCAAGATGCTGACCCGCGACAAGGATCGCATCACCTTCAGCGATGTCGCCGGTTGCGACGAAGCCAAGGAGGAGGTCAGCGAGGTCGTGGACTTCCTGAAGGACCCGAAGAAATTCCAGAAGATCGGCGGCCGCATCCCGAAGGGCATCCTCATGGTGGGACCTCCCGGTACCGGCAAGACGCTGCTCGCCAAGGCCATTGCCGGCGAGGCGGACGTGCCGTTCTTCTCCATCAGCGGCTCGGACTTCGTCGAGATGTTCGTCGGCGTCGGCGCGAGCCGCGTGCGCGACATGTTCGAACAGGGTCGTAAGAATGCGCCGTGCCTGATCTTCATCGATGAAATCGACGCGGTCGGCCGCCAGCGCGGCGCCGGCCTGGGTGGCGGCAACGACGAGCGCGAACAGACGCTCAACTCCCTGCTGGTTGAGATGGACGGCTTCGACACGCAGGAAGGCGTGATCATCATCGCCGCGACCAACCGCCCCGATGTGCTCGACAGCGCGCTGCTGCGCCCGGGCCGTTTCGACCGCCAGGTTTACATCGACCTGCCGGACATCATCGGCCGCGAGCAGATTCTCCGGGTGCACGCCCGCAAGATCACGCTGTCCGACGACGTGAACCTAGCGATCATCGCCCGCGGCACGCCCGGCCTGTCCGGTGCCGAACTGGCCAATCTCCTGAACGAATCCGCCCTGCTGGCCGCCCGCCGCGGCAAGAAGCGGGTCGACATGACCGACGTGGACGACGCCCGCGACAAGGTCCTGTGGGGCCGCGAGCGCCGGCGCGTGATGGACGATGCCGAGAAGCGCCTCGTCGCCTGGCACGAGGCCGGCCATGCCATCGTGCAGGCCGTGCTCGATGACGGCACGATGCCGGTGCACAAGGTCACCATCATTCCCCGCGGCCAGAGCCTGGGCAGCACGACCTATCTCCCGACCAAGGACATCCTCACCCAGCCTCGGAAAAAACTGCTCAACCAGATCGCCATGGCGATGGGCGGGCGCATTGCCGAGGAACTCGTCACGGGTGACTTCAGCAACGGCGTCTACGGCGATCTCAAGCAAGCCACCCGTATCGCCCGCGCCATGGTATGCGACTACGGCATGAGCGAACTCGGCCCGGTCGCCATGGGCGACAACCAGGACACCGTCTTCCTCGGCCGCGATATCACCCGCTCGCAGCACGTGAGCGAGGACACTGCGCGCAAGATCGACGTGGCCATCTCGGATATCCTGAACACCCAGTACAAGCGGGCCGAGCAGATCATCGCCGAGCACCGCGCCGCGCTGGACAAGGTCGGCGCCGCCCTCCTCGAGCACGAGACCATCGAGGGCAAGCATGTGCTGGAGATCCTGAAATTCGGCGACCTGCAGACCCCGATCGTCAATGTGAAGCCGCCCAAACTGGTGTTGCCGGATGTGGCCAAGCCGGCCGAGAAACCCGCGGCCAACGAGGCCTCCGGGGCGCCCGGCACGCCGGCTCCGAGTCCGGCCTGAGGCGCGCCAGAAAATTCTGTTTCGAGCCGGGCTTAAGCCCGGCTTTTTCGTTGGGGCCGATCGCGCGCCGCCCGGAACTATTTGATTGTTGCCCGCCATTTGTGCGGCAAGCATCCCGGCCTATTGCTATGAATATTTGCTGCATTGGCGCCGGTTACGTCGGCGGGCCGACGATGGCCATGATCGCCCTGAAATGCCCCGACATCACGGTAACGGTGGTCGACATGAACGCCGCCCGCATCGCCGCCTGGAACAGCGGCAACCTGCCCATCTTTGAACCGGGCTTGGACGAGGTCGTGAACGCCGCCCGCGGGCGCAACCTGTTCTTTTCCACCGACGTCGCCGGTCAGATCAAGCAGGCGGACATCATTTTCGTGTCGGTCAACACGCCCACCAAGACCTATGGCGTCGGCGCGGGCCGGGCGGCCGACCTCCGGTTCATCGAATCCGTGGCCCGGACCATCGCCGAGCACGCGGACCGGGGTAAGATCATCGTCGAGAAATCCACGATTCCGGTGAAGACGGCTGACGCGATCTCTTCGATCCTGGCTTCCAACACGCGCGGCTTGAAGTTTCAGGTGCTTTCCAACCCCGAGTTCCTCGCGGAGGGCACGGCGGTCAGGGACCTGACCAACCCGGACCGGGTGCTCATCGGCGGTGAACGCACGCCCGAGGGCGACAAGGCGGTGGAGACCCTCGTCAGCGTTTACGCCCGCTGGGTGCCACGCGAGCGCATCATCACGACCAATCTCTGGTCGTCGGAACTGTCCAAACTCGTGGCCAACGCGTTCCTGGCGCAGCGCATCTCGTCGATCAATTCGATCTCCGCGCTGTGCGAGGCGACCGGCGCGGACGTGGACGAGGTGGCCAACGCGATCGGCAAGGATAGCCGGATCGGATCAAAGTTCCTGAAGGCTTCCGTGGGCTTTGGCGGCTCGTGCTTCCAGAAGGATATCCTGAATTTGAGTTACCTGTGCGAGAGCTTCGGCCTGCCGGACGTCGCGTCCTACTGGGCGGGCGTCGTGGCGATGAACGACTGGCAGAAGAAGCGTTTTGCCAACCGCATCGTGAAGGAGCTTTTCAACACCGTCGCCGACAAGAAAATCGCGATCCTCGGGTTTGCCTTCAAGAAGGACACGAACGATACGCGCGAATCAGCTGCCATTAACGTCTGCCGCGATCTCCTCGGTGAGCACGCCAAGGTCTGCGTCTATGACCCGAAGGTGCCGGCCGACGAGATCAAGGCCGATACGCTGGGCAAGGGCGTGGACAACCCGCGCCTGACCGTGGCGAAGGATGCCTATGAGGCCTGCGCGGGGGCGCACGCCATCGCCATCGTGACCGAGTGGGACGAATTCAGGACGCTCGACTATGCGAGAATTTTCGCCGCGATGCCGAAGCCGGCCTTCCTGTTTGATGGCCGTAACGTGGTCGACCTCGCCGTCCTGCGGAAGATCGGCTTCAAGGCCTCGGGCATCGGCAAGCCGGAGTGAGGGTGTCCGACCAAGCAAGCGCGTCCTGAGGCCGCGCTCCACCCGCGGTCAACCGCCCTCACACAAACCCCAGCGGCTGATAGTCGTGGCCGAGAATGGTGCCGGATTTGCAGCCGAGCCACTTGTCGAGTACCGTTGAATATACCTGCCGGAAGTCGGTCGAATACTGCATGTCCTGGTTGTGCTCAACGTTGAGGTCGGGGGCGTGGCCGTGCAGGCCGGCCTTCAGCCGGGAGCCCATGACGAAGAGCGGCGCCGCGGTGCCGTGGTCTGTGCCCTTGCTCTCGTTTTCACTCGGGCGGCGGCCGAACTCGGAGAAAGTCATGGTGAGGACCTGGCCGTCCAGTTTCTTGCTCTCGAGGTCGCGTTGGAAAGCCGCGAGGCCCTCGCTTAACTGCTTCAGCAGGTTGTTCTGCGTGTTGAGCTGGTTGGCGTGGGTGTCAAAGCCCGTGAGCGAGACGTAGTAGACCCGGGTGGAAACGCCGGCGGCGATCAGCGCGGCGACGTTGCGGAGCGAATTGGCGAACGGGGAAGCCGGATACTCCGCGCCTGGCTTGTAGTCGCCGAGGAAGGTCTGGAATCTCTTTTCGGTGACGAGCGCGTCCATCATCGTGTGCCGGAGGTAGCCCGAGTTGTCGTGCTCATGCTCCTGCCCGGCGGGCGCCTGCAGCATGCTCTCGAGCAGCGGGAGGCTTTCGCGGCGGCCGCGATTGCCCCGGGCGTTGACGGGAAAGCTGTAGGTCGCGTGGCCCTGCGCGGCAAGGAACGACTGCGGCACCTCGTTGCTGATGTTCACCCCGCAGGGGTCGCCGTGCGGGAGGCCGTTGCAGGCGTTGTCGAAGTAGCGCCCGAGCCACCCCGTGGGGAGGAATTCGTTGCTGGCGCTGGCGGTTTCCCAGATCTCCGTTGAACGGAAATGGCTGCGGTTGGGGTTCGGGTAGCCGACATTTTGCACGATGCCGAGACGGCCTTCCTGCAGCAACCGGTGCAGCGGGCTGCAGGCGCTGTTCAACGCGAGACTGTCATTCAGCGGGATCAGCTGGTTGCCCGCCAGACCCAGCGTCGGGCGCAGCCGGCGATAGTTCGGGTCGGCGAAGGGCACCACTGTGTTCAGCCCGTCGTTGCCCCCGGCGAGCTGGACGAGCACCAAAATGGTCCGGTCCTTCTCGGCCGCGGGTGCCTCGGCGGCCACCGACTCGACAATGAAGGATGGGGCAAACCGGCTGAAAGCCAGCAGACCGATGCCACGCGTGCCGAGCTTGAGGAACTCGCGGCGGGTACTGGGCAGGAATGGCGTGGTATTTTTCATGTTCAGCAGAGCTGGTAATCGGGCGAATCGAGCAGTGCACCCAGCGCGGTGCGTACCGCGGCTTCCGGGTTGCCGGTGCCATGCTGGAGAAAGTCGGCGATGCGGACGCGCAGGGCGTCATCGGTGCGCCCCGGCAGGCTGCAGGCGAGCAGGCGGGCGGCGGCCTCGCCCGGGGGCAGCTTGGCCCACGCCCGGACCCGTTCCTCGTCGAGGGTGAAGTGCGTGGCGCCACCCGAGGCCGCGGTGTTGAGCGCCATCGTATCATCGGCGTTGAGCGCCGCCTGATTGAGCGGATGGAGCAGTGCGTCGATCAGCTGGCGGCGGGCGGCGAGCGTGGCGGAGTTGATCCAGGCGCGGCCGCCGATCCAGCCGCGGACGTTCGGGGGATCAAACGGCAGCTGGCCCATCTGCCGCAACGGTCCCACGACCTGGCGCGGGATCGGGGCCACGTTGAGGCCGAGGTCCTGGAGCAACCCGAGGTAAAATTGCACCGGGCTCTTGATGAAGCTGCCGCGGAAGTCCTCGGCGAAAAAGGCACGGCTGCTGAAAAACATCACGGCCAACCGGCGGAGGTCATAGCCCTGGCGGGCCCACTGGCTGCCCAGGGAATCGGTGTAGGCGGCCGGCAAGGGTGTTTCGCTGAGGTAGAACCGGACCATTTCGCGCGGGAGGAAGGTGCTGGCGGCCTTCTGGCGGAAGACCAGTTCCATGATGTCGTCGCCGTCGTAGTTGCCGGTCTGCCCGAAGACGGTCTTGCGCCCGTCATCATGCTGGCGCCGGGCAAATTCAAATTGACCATCGAGCTGCCGGTAGCCGGTGAAGGCGCGCGCCGCCTGCTTGATGTCGTTCTCCGTGTAGTTGCCCTCGCCGAGGGTGAAGAGCTCGAAGAGCTCGCGCGCGAAATTCTCGTTCGGCGCATCACGGCGGCTCTGCTGCAAATCGAGGTAGACCACCATGGCGGGTGAGCGCGACATCGCCTTGGCGAGGTCGACCGCGCTGCCAAGGGCGCGGCTGCGGAGGATCTCCTCGTGCCGGTAGATCAGGGCGGCGTTCTTGACCTTCTCGATGCTCACGACCCATACGTCGGAAAGAAACAGCAGCCATTTTTCCGCGGGGGAATTTTCAGGCCGCGACGCGAGTTGCAGCCACCTGATGGTCATGTCCAGCAGCGCGTCCCGCGAGCGTTCGCGGGCCTCCTGCTGGGCGAGGCGTTTCTGCTCGGGCGCCCAGTCCTGCTTGAGGCGGCGCGCCAGGCGCGGGCTCTCGGCCGCCAACTCGGCCACCTGCGCGGGCCGGGGGAACTCCGGCATTTGGTTGAAGTAGCGATGCAGTGTGGCCACGGGACCCTCCTTGAGTACGCGGGCCAGTTCCGCCGGTGTGGCACTGAACCCCGCGCGCTGGAGCAGATGACGGGCGGCGGACTCATCCCATAGGCTGGCGGGCAGGGCTTGCCAGGCGTCAGCGGGGGGCAGGGTGGCGAGTTTTTCCAGCATGGTCCGGTTGGGGTCAATCGACATGACGCCCCCGGACTGCCGCGGTTTCATCCGCGGGCTACACGCCGAGCGCCGTGCGATAAAGACGCGGCACCCGCTTGGTGACCGAGCAGAGGGTTTCCCACGGGATCGTGTCCGACCAGTCGCTGAATTCGGTGATGCTGATCTCGGCACCGGCTTGGTGTCCGACGAGGACCACCGGATCGCCGCTGCTGACCGGGCCGGGCACATCGGTGATGTCGACAATGGTCTGGTCCATGGTCACCCGGCCCAGCACGGGGCAGCGCCGGCCATTGAGCAGGACCTGCGCGCGGTTGCTGGCCGCGCGGGCGATGCCGTCGCCGTACCCCGCGGTGAGGATCGCCACCTTGGTGTCGCGCTGCAGCACGAACGTCCGGCCGTAGCTGATGCCTGTGCCGGCGGGCAGCTGTTTCACCAGGCCGACGCGGGTGTGGAAACTGAACACCGGTTCCGTGTGCACCCGCGCGAGCAGGGAGTGCGGGTGGGGGAGAATGCCGAACTGCAGCAGGCCCACGCGCACGGCGTTGAAGACGCTGCGCTCCGGGGCGGTCTCGAGCCCGGCGCTGTTGTCTGCGTGGATAAAAAGTCCGGCGGGATTGAAGCCGGTGAAGCTGTCCAGCGCGTGCAGGAAGATGCGGCGCTGCTCCGCGGTGAACGCCGGGTCCTCGTCCGCACTCGAGAAATGGGTGAACACACCGGCGAGCTTCACGCCCGGGGCGGCCTGGATTTGCGCGTACAGCGCGGGCGCCTGCGTATGCCAGACGCCCAGGCGTCCCATGCCGGTGTCGATTTTCAGGTGGACCGCCACGGGCTTGCCGGCCTTGCGCCCGACGGCGTCGAAGCGGCGCACTTCCTCCGCCGAGGAGACGGTCGCCGCCAGGTCATAGTCGGCGAGGTACCGGTCCTCGTCGGGCAGCACGGGGCTGAGGAGCAGCACCGGCCAGTCGCTGCTCAGCTCGCGCAGGGCCATGGCCTCGGCCACATTGGCGACGGCGAAAAGGTCCGCCCCGGCGTGCATCAGGCGGGCGGCGACATGATGCAGACCGTGACCGTAGGCGTCGGCCTTGACCACTGCGACAAACTTGATCTGCGCCGGCAGGGACGCGCGGATGAGCTTCAGGTTGCGTTCAAGGGCCGCGAGGTCGATCTCGACCCAGCAGCGCCGCGGGAGTTGTCCGGAGGCCGTCATTTTGTATCCGCGGTGGCTGAACTATGGACCTGCGCGGACCATTTCTTGTAGTCGGGTGCGTCGGCTTGAAAGGCATTCGGTGCCGCGGTGAGCCGGAAGAAATCACCGTCGGCCAGGGCGGGAAAGATCTCCGCGAGCGTGTAACTGCAGGGACCGGCCGGGCGCGGCGGTTGGGCCCACGCGCGGAAGCTTTCCGGGGACACCCATTCCCCCCCGGGCAATTCGGCCGCGGGCCGGCGTTGCAGCGGCGTCATCCGGCCGCTGGCGTCGACCGGCTGGCAGTGCCACGTCTCCCGGCGGGCGTCGGCGATAACGGTGAAGCTGCGCGGGGCCCGGCGGGACCACTCAAACCGGGCCGCGACGGCGAGACTCTGGTAGGTGTAGGCGGGCCGCGGGGCGAGCATCTGCCAGGTGCGGAGGGCCATCGCCACCGTGCGCGTGCCCAGCATCGAGCCCGGGCCTTCGCAAAACACGAACGCCGCAATGGCATCGAGCTGCAGATCCGCCGCAGTCAAAAGGGCCTTCGTACCCGTGAAGATCCCCGTGCCCGCTTCATCGGGTGTGCGGTGCCAGAGCGGCGGCGCCCCGGCTTGCAGCAAACCCACCTGGACACTGGTCGAGGCGGCGTCGAGGACCAACACGCGGCCATGGCTGGTCAAAAGCTGTGAAAGGGAAGGCATTACGCGAGGGGCAGCTTGGCCCGACCGGGGCAAATGTCCATGTCGGTTTAGACCGTCCGGGCCTTTGGAATCTGTCATTGACCGCGCCACGACGGGTAACCTACTTTGACCGGTTTACCGACTCAGAACCCACCCGAATTTAATCCCGTGAACGTACAAATTACCGACATCAACGAGACCCGCAAAACGCTGACCGTAACCCTGGACAAGGGCGAGGTGGACGTGGAATACAACGCCATCCTGGGCGAATTCACCAAGCAGGTTAACCTGCCGGGTTTCCGTCCGGGCAAGGCGCCCGCGGCGATGGTGGCGAAGCGCTACGGCAAGGAACTGAAGGACGAGTTTAAGAACAAGGTCATCGGCAAGGCGTACCGTGACGGCCTGGACCAATCCAAGCTCGAGGTGCTTACGCTGGTGGAAGTCGAGGAAGGCGCGATCGAGCCCGGCCTGTCCGCGGCAATCAAGCTGACGGTGGATGTGCGCCCGGAGTTCCAGCTGCCCGAGTACACCGGCCTTGAGACCGAGATCCAGCCGGTCGAGCCGACCGAGGCGGAAATCGACACGATGATCGAGGGCCTGCGCGCGGAGCGCGCCGATTTCAAGGTCGCGGAACGTGCGGCCGCCAAGGGTGACTACGTGCGGTTCGGCTATGAGGGCAGCTTGGACGGCAAGCCGTTGACGGACGTGGTCGGCGACAAGGCCATCTATGCCAGCGCCCCGCAGACCTGGGAAGAGGTCGAGGGCGCCAACGAGGGCCTGTTGCCCGGCATGTCGAAGGAAATTTCCGGCCTGAAGGCCGGCGACAAGAAAACGGTCGCCATTATATTCCCGGCCGACTTCGCCGCAGTTCCGGCCCTGGCTGGCAAGGTCGTCAGTTACGCCATCGAGGTGCAGGAAGTGCGTGAGCGCGTGCTGCCGCCGATGGACGAGGCATTTTTCAAGGCCAACCAGGCCGACGACCTCGCCGCCCTGAAGTCGCAGATCCGCAGCAATCTGATGATGCGGAAGGAATATGAGAACAAGGCCGCCCAGCGCCGCCAGATCACCGACGCCCTGGTCGCCAAGGCCAGCTTCCCGGTGCCGGACAGCCTGATCGCCTCGGAGCGCGACGGGGTGCTCCGCCAGTTCATCGAGGAGAACATGCGCCGCGGCGTGCCGCAGGAGCAGTTTGAGCAGAACAAGAAGGAACTCTACGACAGCGCCTCGAAGGCCGCCGTCGCCCGCGTCAAGGTCCAGCTCATCCTCGCCAAGATCGCCGAGGCCGAGAAGATCGCCGTCGACGAAAAAGATTTCAACGCCTGGCTGATGCGCGAGGCGCGCCGCAGCGGGCAGCGCCCGGACAAGCTGGCCAAGGACTTGGGCAAGGACCGCGACCAGGTTCGCGCGGTGCAGCAGCAGATCATGTTCGACAAGGCCCTTGATTTTCTGGTCTCCAAGGCTACCGTGAAGACGGCAACAGCCAAAGCATGAGCTACTACGTTCCCATTGTCCTCGAAAACACCGGCCGCGGCGAACGGTCGATGGATATCTACAGCCGGCTCCTGAAGGACCGCATCATCTTCATCGGTTCCGCCATCGACGATGGCGTGGCCAATGTCGTGATCGCCCAGTTGCTTTTCCTCCAGATGGAGGACCCGAAAAAGGACATCCATCTCTACATCAACTCGCCCGGCGGCGTCGTCACCGGTGGCATGGCCATCTACGACACCATCAATTTCCTGCAGTGCGACGTTGTGACCTATTGCATCGGCATGGCGGCCAGCATGAGCACGGTGCTCCTCGCGGCCGGCACGAAGGGCAAGCGCTTTGCGCTGCCGAACAGCCGCGTCATGATCCACCAGCCCTCCGGCGGCGCCGGCGGCCAGGCGGCTGATATCGCCATCCAGGCCCGCGAAATCATTCGCTGGCGCAAGACCCTCAACGAGACCATCGCGAAGCATACCGGCAAGCCCGTCGACCAGGTCGAGCTGGACTCCGACCGCGATTACTACCTCAGTGCCGAGGAGGCCAAGGCCTACGGCATTGTGGACCACGTGGTCGCCTCCACCCGCGACGCCGTCAAGATCGCGCAGAGCGCCGCCTGAGTTTCCCTGCGGCGCCGGCCCGTAAAATCCCTCGACTAACCGCCGGCCGGACCCGAAGCTTTCCTCATGGCTAAATCCTCTCGCATGACGCTTTGCTCGTTCTGCGGCAAATCGCAGGCCGAGGTCCGCAAGATCATTGCGGGCCCGGGAGTCTACATCTGCGATTCCTGCGTCAATGTCTGCAAGACGATCATTGACCGCGAGGTCAAGACCCCGGCCACCCCGGAGGGCGCCAAGCCGGCGTTCCGCCTGATCAAGCCGGCGGATATCAAGAAGGTGCTCGATGATCATGTCATCGGCCAGGACCACGCCAAGAAGGTGCTCTCGGTTGCGGTCTACAATCATTACAAGCGGCTGAATTACGACGCTGGTTCGATCCGCGACGCGGTGACGATGCCGGCGGAGTTCAACGACGTGGAGGTCGAGAAGAGCAACATCCTGCTCGTCGGGCCCACCGGCTCGGGCAAGACCCTGCTGGCCCGCTCCCTCGCCCGGATCCTCGATGTGCCGTTCGCCATTTCCGATGCGACCACCCTGACGGAGGCCGGCTATGTCGGCGAGGACGTCGAGAACGTCGTGCTGCGCCTGCTCCAGGCCGCCAATTACGACGTGAAGAAGGCCGAGTGCGGCATCATCTACATCGACGAGATCGACAAGATCCGCCGCACCACGGAAAACGTTTCCATCACCCGCGACGTCTCCGGTGAGGGCGTGCAACAGGCGCTGCTCAAGATCCTGGAGGGCACCACCTGCAACGTGCCTCCGCAGGGCGGCCGCAAGCACCCGAACCAGGAATACATCCAGGTCAACACCGGGAACATCCTCTTCATCTGCGGTGGCGCGTTTGTCGGGCTCAACGACGTCATCAAGAAGCGCATGGGTTCGCGCTCGCTCGGCTTTCACATCAATGACAAGGACCATGAGCTGTCGCCCGACGAGATGATGCGTGGCGTGGCTCCCGAGGACCTGATCCGCTTCGGCATGATCCCGGAGTTCATCGGCCGCCTGCCGGTGATCTCGGTGCTCGATGAGCTGAAGGTGGCGGACCTCGAGAAGGTCCTGCTCCGCACCAAGAACGCGATGGTGAAGCAGTACTCCAAGCTTTTCGCCATGGACGGGGTGCAGCTCAAGTTCACCCGCGATGCCCTGCGGGCCATCGCCCTGCGCGCCATCGAGCTCAAGACCGGGGCCCGCGCCCTGCGGGCCATCCTTGAGAAACTCATGCTGGAGGTCATGTATGACCTGCCGCAGCGCGACGACATCGCCGAGGTCATCATCGACCAGGCCGTGGTCGAGGGCCGGAAGAAGCCCACGCTCAAGAAGAATTCCCGCGGCGCGTCGTCGGACAAGAACGCGGCTTGAGGAATTAGGAATTTAAAACAAAAAGGCGCGCCCGGTAACGGTCGCGCCTTTTTGTCGGTCGGTAGGGGCGCAGACTCGCTGCGCCCTCCGAACGTGATATCTGCCACGGCAGGCACGGAGGCCTGCCGCTACGCCCGCTCACCAATTAAAGCTTTCGCCTTTCTCGATCGACTTGGCGAAGGCGACGAAAAGCTTCACGCAATTCTCGACGTCCTCCAGGTCCACCACCTCGCTGGGCGTGTGCATGTAGCGGAGTGGAATGGAAACCAGGCCGCAGGCCACGCCGCCGCGGGCCATCTGGATTGCGCGGGCGTCGGTCCCGGTCGGGCGCGGGTCGGCGTCGAACTGGACCGTGATCTTGGCCTTCTTCGCGCAGGCCACGAGGCGGTCGTAAACCTTCGGGTTGATGTTCGGGCCGCGGCAGAGGATCGGGCCGCCGCCGAGCTTGGTCTCGCCATACTTGCGCGGGTCGCAGTCCGGGTGGTCGGTCGCGTGGCCGACATCCACGGCGAGGGCGATGTGCGGATCGACCGAGAAGGCGGAGGTCTGCGCCCCGCGGACCCCGATCTCCTCCTGGGTGGTGGCGACGGAGACGATCCGGGCCCCCAGCTTGGCCTTCTCCTTGGCCAGCCGGATCAGGGCTTCGCCGACGACGTAGGCGCCGACCTTGTTGTCGAAGGCGCGGGCGGTGCCGACGCTGCCGTTGATGAGCTCGAATTCATGATCGTAAGTCGCCACGTCGCCGATGGCGACGCGCTTGAGGGCCTCGGCCTTGGTCTTGGCCGCGATATCGATCCAGATCTCGTGGATTTCCGGCACCTTTTTACGGTCGGACTCCTCCATAAGGTGGATGGCGCGCTTGCCGGTGACGCCTTTGACGGGGCCATGGGCGGTCTGGATGATGACGCGGCGGCCGGAGATGATGCTCTTGTCGTGGCCGCCGATAGTGTCGAAGTAGAGGTAGCCGTCCTTGTTGACGTAGGTGATGATGAGGCCGAGCTCGTCCATGTGGCCGGCGAACATCACGGTCGGCGCGCCTTTCACGTTGAGCGTGGCCAGCCGGCAGCCCAGGGCGTCGTTGGCGTAGGTGTCGGCGTGCGGTTTGACGAAATGATCGTAGACCGCCTGGGCCTGGGCCTCGGCGCCCGAGGGCGACTTGGCTTTGAGCAATTCGACGAGAAAATCCGGGGCGCGGTAATCGGGCATGGGTCAATCACTGTTCAAATCACCCGGGCCAGCAAAGGGAAAATGCGGGGACGTTGCCCTCAGGTCGGGCCTGTCCGGTTGCGCTTTTTTGCGGAACCCACCGCCTCTGGTCCAGCCGATCAGAACTTGAGCCGTATCCCCTGGCCGTTCGCGGCGCTGGCCGCATCGGCCGGTTTTCCTGACTGGTCGAACACCTCGTACTTGATCGTGGAGTCGAAGGAATTGCCGTCTTCAGAGAGGGTGATGATTTGCGTCAGGACGCCGCGTCCGCCTGGCGACCACCCGCCGCCCTTGGTGATCTCGTCGAAGGCCGCCGGCGGCTTGGTCCAGTAATACTCATAGCGGGCCTCGAATTGCCGCGCCCCGATCTGCCGCCACACGCCGTACGCCGGTGTGACCGGCGGGGCGGCGTCGTAGTTTGAAGATTCCAGCAGCGTGCCGCCGGTATTGAACTGGTAGAGGAATTCCAGGTCCTTGACCGCGGCATAGGCGCCCGTGGTGAACTGAACCTTCCCGCGCCAGGCACCGGTCAGGTCGGGACCGGTTGCAGCCGGAGTGCTGCGGCAACCGCCCAGACAGATGCCGGCGAGCAGCGTGGCGGCATATAACGGCAGCTTCAGGATGTGATGGTTGGTCATGCGGCTGGGCTTGTCTGGTGGTTGGGTGGTCGGAAAGGGTCGAATCGGGCAGACAAAACTCGCCAACTTAGTGGGCGAGCTTGTCGGCAATTTCCTCAAGTGGATACGTGATGATCTCGGCCAACGTCGGGTGGTACCACGGCGCGCGGAGCATGTCGTGGACGGTGGCGCGCATGGCAAGGGGCGTCGAGAAGCAGTGGATGAGCTCGCCGGCATCCTTGCCCACGATCTCGGCGCCGAGGATGCGACCGCGCTTGGGCTCGGCCAGGACCTTCACGTAGCCGTAGTTGGCCTCCATCAGCATGGACTTGCCGTGGTCGTTGAAGGGGTAGGTGGCGCAGAGGTAGGGCACGCCCTGCTCGTCGAGATCGCGCTCCAGCGCGCCGATCGTGGCCAGCTGCGGATCGGTGAACACCACGCTGAGCAGCAGGGAGAAATCGACCGGCTTGAGGCCCTTGACCTTGGCGGCGTGGCGGGCGGCGAGTTCGCCCTGGGCGATGGCGATGTGGACGATCTCCGCCGGACCGGAGCAGTCGCCCGCGGCATAGATGTGCGGCACGTTGCTCTGCTGCCACCGGTTAATGATGATCTGGCCGTTGGGCCGGGTTTTCACCCCGGCGGCGGCGAGGCCGAGGCGCGCGGTGTTGGGCTCGCGGCCGAGGGCGTTGAAACAGTGAGCGGCGCGGCGGACGACTTTTTTGCCGTCGTGCAGGAAGGTCGCGGTCACGCCACCCTTACCCTGCGCGACGGACTGAATCTGCGTGCCGGCGAAGACCTCGATGCCTTCGTCGACGAAGGCCTTTTGCACGACACAGGAGGCGTCCTCGGAGTGCTCGCGGAGGATGTTCGGGCTGCGCTGGACCAGGGTGACCTTGGTGCCGATGCGGTTAAGGAACTGCGCGAGTTCACAGGCCACGATGCCGCCGCCGAGCACGAGCACGCTCTTCGGGATGAAATCCAGGTCGAGCACGTCGTCGCTGGTCCAGCACTTCACTTCCCGGAGACCGGGCACGGGTGGGATGCTGACCTTGGAGCCGGTGCCGATCAGAAAGCTTTTGCCGCGGAGCCGCGTGCCGTCGGAGAGCTGCAGCGTGTGCGCGTCGGCAAAACTGGCGTAGGCTTGGTAGAGATCGAACTTGCCGGCCTTGAGCGCCTTCACGCGGTCCGCGGCAAACTCGCCGATGATCCGCAGTTTCCGGGCGTGCACGGCCTTCATGTCGGCGCGGGCGCCGGTGACCTTCAGGCCGAACTTGTCCGCGTGCCGGGCGTGCTGGAGGATCTCGGCGGCGTAAATGAGGGTCTTCGAAGGCATGCAGCCGCGCAGGATGCAGAGGCCGCCGAGTTGTTTCGCGCCGTCGATGATAGCCACCTTCCGGCCCAGGCCGGTGGCGACGCGCGCGGCATTGAATCCGGCGCTGCCGCCGCCGATGCAGATGAGGTCGTAGGATTTCATTTTAAGGTCACGGCAGGAGACGGCCGCCGGCCCAGGAAATTCTTCCGCCAGGCCTCCGTCCGCAGTTCCGCCAGTTGGTAGAATAACCATGCCCCCGCAACCGCCAGTCCGCAAGCGGCGACCGGTACCCAGACGGCGCCCGGGTCCGCCGGCTGCCAGTGGCGGCTCAGCAAGTTGCGGAATTTGCTGACGATGGGTGCATGAACCAGATAAAGGGAGTAGGAAAAGGTGCCGACCCAACCCAGCCACCGCAGGGCCGGGCTCAAGACCAGGCGATCATCCACCGGTTGCAGGAGGAGGAGCACCCAGGCGCAAGCGGTGACAAAGAGGAGCTTGGGGTCAGCCGCCGGTGCGTGCCACCACGCGAAGGCCGCGACCAGCCCGAGCCACAGGCTGCCCCACAGCATCCGCGGCAGGTCGGCCGCGACGCGCGCCCCGGTGATCAGTTCCTCGTGGTGATCCGTGCCGAAGGCCTGCGCGGCCAGCCGCGCGCTCGCCTGCTCGGAGTAACCGCTCTCGCCGAAGACGAGGGAAAAGGTTTTCAGCTTCGGCCCACCGTGCCGCGTCATGAGTCCCACGATGGCCGTCGAGTCCATGCCGCCGGACAGAAACGCCCCGACTGGCACATCCGCGATGCGATGGGCCCGGATCGTATCGTCGAGCTGGTGGCGCAGGCCGTGGACAAAATCATGGTAGTTGGTCGCGATCCGGCCGGGGCTGACCGGCGCCGGCAGCTGCCACCACGCCTCGGTTTTAACGCGTCCGGCGGCGTCAACCCTGAGGCAATGCCCCGGCGGCAGGTTGGCGATGCCGCGATAGATGGTCCGCGGGGCCGGCACGCTGAACCAGGCGAGATATTCGCCGACGGAAACCGGATCGATTTCGCGCGGCACCTGTCCGCCGGCCAGGAGGGCGTTGAGCTCTGACGCAAAGATCACACCTTCGCCCGGCAGGCGGGCATAGTAGAACGGCTTGATGCCCTGGGCGTCCCGGGCCGCGAACAACGTGCGGTCCGTCGCATCCCAGATGGCAAAGGCAAACATCCCGCGCAGCCGGCGCAGGCAAGCGGCGCCCTCGAGGGCGAACGCCGCGAGCAGGACTTCGGTGTCGCAGTTGGTGCGGAACGTCCAGCCGTGGGCCGTCAGCCCCGGTTGCAACTCCCGGTAGTTGTAGATGGCGCCGTTAAAGACCAGGGTGAAGCGACCGTCCGGGCTCACCATCGGCTGGTGCCCGTTGGCCGGGTCGATGATCGCGAGCCGGCACATGCCGAGCGTGGCATTGCCGTTGGAAGCGATCCCGTCGTCATCCGGGCCGCGGTGACGCTGGCGCTGAACCATGCGGGCCACCGCGCCTTCGCGTGCCACCGGCTCAAGCCGGGCGGAAAGAATTCCCGCTATGCCGCACATAGGGTTAAGCCACTAGCCACAGCTTCGCCCCGTCGCTTCCCCAGGCAGGAGGCGGCAAAGCCTGAATTTTGATCATTCGCGAACAAACCAAGGCCGGTTTAGGGCCGGAGAAATGCAACAGGAACGCGCGCCCGGAGGCAATGCGCGATTTTACGCAAAGCCTTAAAGGCAAATAGCTTTGCCAATCTCGGCTGATTTTTCAGCCGACGTTAAAAGTGTCACGAGATGCAACCCGAATTCCATGGCGGTCCCGGCGCCGCGGGAGGTGGTGAGTTTGCCATCAGTCACAATACGTTCATCGGCCAGAATTGCCGGAAGTTCAGCCGCCACCGAAAAATGGGCGGTGTACCGCTTGCCGGTGAGCAAGCCGCAGTCGTGTAGGACGGTCGGTGCGGCGCAAATCGCCGCGAGCCAGCGGCCGGCGGCGTGATGCTCCAGTACGATGGTGCGCACGCGGGGATCGGCGCGCAGATTTTTCACCCCGGCGCCGCCGGGCAGAAACAGCAGGTCGAAGAGTTTTCCCGGGATGGACGACAGCGCGACGTCGGCGTGCGACGTGATGCCACTGCGCCCGGTGGCGTGGCGGTGTTCGTTGAGGGATGCGACCGTCACCCCGATATCCGCGCGGCGCAGCAGATCGACCGGGACAAACGCCTCGATCTCCTCAAAACCATCGGCCAGCAGGACAAGCACGGTGGGCATGGCAGGAGGATTAACCACTAAGGGCGCTAAGGGGACACTAATTTTTCGATCCACGGATTTTTTGCCCACGGAACACACGGAAGAATCCGGAGGTTTTATTTCCGTGTATTCTGTGTGTTCCGTGGGCCAAATGCATTGAGATTTCTCAGGGATCTGTGTCCCTTCGAGGTTCAAATCATGGTCTCCCTTCAAGGCAAACGGCTCGTCATCTTCGGCTGCGGCTACGTCGGCACGGCGCTGGCGCACGCGGCGCTGGGGGCGGGGGCGCGGGTCGAGGCGCTGACGCGCAATCCGGACAAGGCCGCCGCGCTCCGGGTGCAGGGACTCAGCCGGGTGGTGGTGGCCGAATTGTCGTCCGCCGGGTGGCACGGACAAATCGAGGGTGGCGCTGACTTCGTGGTGAACTGCGTCAGCTCTGGCGGTGGCCCCGACGGCTACGAGCGGTCCTACGTCGCCGGAATGAAATCCATTCTGGCCTGGGCGGCCCAGGGCCGGACGCCGGCCGGCACGCTGGCCTACACCAGCAGCACGTCGGTTTACCCGCAGGGTGAGGGTGCGGTGGTTGACGAAACCCTGCCGGCCCCCGGCGCCACGCCCAACGGCAGGATCATCCGTGAGTCGGAGACGTTGCTCGAGCACGCGCCCGCCCAAGCCTGCGCACGCTGGTTCATCTTTCGTCTGGCCGGCATCTACGGTCCGGGCCGGCATCATCTGCTCAACCAGCTCAGGGAAGGCGCGACTTCCCTCGGAGGCAGTGGCGCGCATCACTTGAATCTGATCTATCGCGACGACATCGTATCCGCGTTGCTGGCCGGGTTGACGGCGCCGGCGGATGTGCGGCAGGAGATCTTCAATGTGGCCGACACCGCGCCGGCGCCGCGGGAGGAAGTCGTGCGCTGGCTGGCCCGGCGATTGGGTGGGGCCATGCCGCTTTTTGACGGGGTGCCCGGCACGCGTCGCGGAGGCGAGCCGATGCCCGACCGGATCATCTCCAGTGCCAAGATCCAGCGCATGCTCGGCTGGCAACCGCGGTTCGCGGACTACCGGGCGGGCTACGAAAAATTGTTGTCGCCTTAGCCGGTTGCCGCACTTTCAACTCTCAACCTTCAACTCTCAACCCCTGTTCAAACATGGCCGGCGTAGGCAAACTCCTCAAACAAGCCCAGAAAATGCAGAAGCAGATCGAGTCGATGCAGTCATCACTCGAGACGCAGGTGATCGACGTGTCGAGCGGCGGTGGCGCCGTGCAGATCAAGGTCAACGGCGCCGGCAAGTTTCTCGCGCTGACCCTCGACGCTGAATTCCTCAAGGAGGACAAGAAGCTGCTGGAGGAGACGATTCTCAACGCCGTGCAGGAAGCCGCCCAGAAGGCGAAGGACCTGAACGAATCCGAGATGCAGAAGATTTCGTCGGCCTTCCAGATGCCGGGAATCTTTTAATTTTCGATTTTGGATTCTCGATTTTCGATTTGGAAAATCGGGCGGCCTGCGTCCGACAATCGAAAATCGACAATCCAAAATCGAAAATCCTGATGACTCCCGCGCTGGAACATCTGCAGAAGCTGCTGAAGCAGCTGCCCGGGGTCGGCTACCGCTCGGCGGAGCGGATCGCGCTGCACCTGCTGGTGGAAAAGCCGGCCCGCCTGCCGGAGCTGGTCACGGCGCTGGAAAGCGCGGCCCGGAATGTCCGGCGCTGTGTGGTGTGCGGCAACCTGTCCGAGCAGGAACATTGCCCCATCTGCGCCGACGAGCGCCGCCGCACCGGCCAGGTGTGCGTGGTCGAGTTCGTGACCGATCTCGCCGCCATCGAGCGTTCCGGCGCCTACCGCGGCCGCTACCACGTTCTCCACGGCAAGCTGTCGCCCATCCGCGGCGTGGCCCCGGAGGACTTGAACCTCGGCTCGCTGCTTGAGCGCATCGCGGCCGGGGAAATTACCGAATTGATCCTTGCCCTGTCCAACGATGTCGAAGGCGAGGCAACCTGCCACTACCTGACGGAACGCCTGCCCAAGTCCGGCCTGAAGGTGTCGCGCATCGGCTTCGGCCTGCCCAGCGGCAGCGGCGTGCTTTACGCCGACGCCGTGACCCTCAAGAGCGCGCTCGAGGGCCGGCGGGATTATTCCTGATCCGGGCCGGCCGCGACCGGCTAAAACACAAAGGGCCGTCCACCCCTGGACGGCCCTCACACACTAACTCGGGCGGCAGTATGCTCCTTGCCCCCGGTTAACGCTATGGTGTGCGTACTTCCTAATCACGGACATATTTTCGCGGTAAATTGGGTAACACTTTTTGGTTGAGGGAGACGGTGATCAGGCCCTGGCAGCGAAGCCAGGTTTCCGCGGCCTGGCGCCAGGCGGCGCGCACGCTGCGGTGAT
>CAIUGM010000008.1 GCA_903898675.1 uncultured Verrucomicrobiota bacterium | reverse complement strand
GGTTTGGCAGCAATTTGTGAATAGATTTCCGTGAAATGTGATCGGTGTTTTCTTGACTGTAGGGTGTGAAATGGGGAGAAATGGGGCGTTCTGGGGGATTGGGGAAACCGGGACACTTCCATGGCGCAAACGGGCACAACAGTTTATTCGGGTCGTTTTGAGCACACGCTCGACGACAAGAATCGTCTCACGATTCCATCGTTGTGGCGCTGGGTGCACACGGACACCGAGACGTTTCTGGCGATTCCGCATCCCGACAACTACATCGCGGTGCTGCCGCCCGCGCGTGTGGAGAAACTGCTCGCGCAGATTTCCGAAATGAAATTGTCGGACCGCGACGCGCAGGCGGTGAAGGCCAAGATTTTTTCCGAGGCGCTCTCCTTCACCTTCGACAAGCAGGGCCGCTTCGGCGTCAGCCCGGATCTCCTGCGGCATGCCGGCATCACCAAGGACACGGTGCTCAGCGGCATGGGCGACACTTTCAACATCCTCAGCCCGGCGCGCTGGACCGAGATGCAGCGCACGACGGCGGGCGAAAACTTCGGCGACATGATGCGCCGCATCGGACTTTAACCTATGAAAACACTGACGCTCATCCGGCCCCAGCACCTGCCCAAGCTCTCCCCTGTGTTTTGCGCGAACCGGCGCTCACTCCTGCGGGAGCCGATCTCGATCGTGCTCCCGTGGAAGAAACTCCATGCCCGCTCCCGCGCTTGAGCCTGCCGCCCGCTCCATGAAACCGGGGCACCAACCCGTGTTGCTGCATGAGGTGCTCGAGTACCTCGCGCCGCAGGCGGGTCAACGCCTCCTGGACTGCACCTTCGGCGGGGGAGGGCATACCCGCGCCATCCTCGCCACCGGGGCGCACGTCACCGCCCTCGACCGCGATCCCGCGGCGGCCACCCGGGCCGAACCGCTCCGCGCCGAGTTCCCGCACACCTTCAGCTTTGTCGACCTGAACTTCGGTGATCTCGCCCTGCTGTCGGATGGCGACTTCCACGGCATCCTGTTCGACCTTGGCGTCTCCTCCTTCCAGCTGGACGAGGCGGACCGCGGCTTTGCCTTCCGGCAGGACGCCGTGGCCGACATGCGCATGGACCGCCGGCAGGGCCAACCGGCCGGCGACTGGCTGGAGCAGGCGACCCACGAGGAACTTGTCCATGCCATCCGCGATTTTGGCGAGGAGAAGAACTGGCGCCGGGTCGTCACCGCCCTCGAGGGCGCCCGCGGCACCGGTCACCTGGCCCGCACCGCTTCGCTGGCCGCGCTGATCGCCGATGCGATTCCCGCCGCGGTCAAGCGCGAGTCCCGCATCCATCCGGCCACGCGCTCCTTTCAAGGCATCCGCATCGCGGTCAACGACGAGATCGGCGCCATCGAGCGCGCGCTGCCGGTCGCCCTGGCCAAGCTCGCGCCCGGGGGTGTGCTCGCGGTCATCAGCTTCCATTCCCTCGAGGACCGGCCGGTGAAGCAGTTCTTCCGCAAGGCCTGCGGCCTGCCGGTCGACGCCAACGACGCCACGCCGCAGCAGCTCCGCGCCAAGTACGCCGACCCGCTCACGCGCAAACCCCTGACCCCGTCCGCGGCCGAGCTGGCCGACAATCCCCGCAGCCGTTCCGCCAAATTGCGCGTCCTCCGCAAACTCTGACCGACCATGAAGCCACCGCCCACCCACACCTGCGTCAACCAGCTCATCGCCCTGACGCTTTTGCTCCTCGTGTTTTCCGGCACGCTTGGCCTCGGGGCCGTCTGGGTGCGCCAGGGCATCTCCGGCACGGCCAACCGCAGCCACGCCCTCGAGGTCAGGATCGCGGATGTCGAGCGCCAGCTCGACGAGGTTAACGCCGAGGTCGCCGCCGCGCTCAACCCGGAGGCGCTGCTCCGCCAGAATGAAGTCATGCGGCTGGGCCTCCTGTCCCCGCGCGAGATCCAGGTGCAGCGCGTCAGCGAGTCCCCCGAGCTGCGCCTGATGGCCAAGGGCAATCGCGACGTGTTCAATGTCGCCGCAAGCACGACCGGTTCCCGCAACGATCCCTTTTCCTTCCGCGTCGTCAACGCGTCCCTCCGCTAAGCCATGTCGAAGGGTTTCGCCACCAATCGCCTGACCCTCCTCGCCATCGGCGTGCTCGCGTGCTTCGTCACCGTGGGCGTGCGGCTGGTGTTCCTGCACGTGCTGGACCGCGAGGACTTGCTGCGGTTCGTCGACAAGGCCCGCCGCCAGATCGTCGTGGAGCATGCGCGTCGCGGCACGATCCTTGATGCCCACGGCAACCTGCTGGCGACCAGCCGTTCCGAGATCACGGTGGCCGTGGATCCCTGGGCGCTCGACGAGTACCTTGAGTCCGACACCAACGAGGCCCGCCGCTCCCGCAAGCGCACCGAGGAAGTGGCCAAGCGCAGCCAGCTTGCGACCCTGCTGGGCATGCCGCTCGCGGACGTGGAGAAGGCGTTCGCGCCGGGCCTGCGCAGCATCAAGCCGGAGAACGACACGCGCGACGGCAAGGTCGACGGCCAGACCAAGGACCGCTGGGTCAAGCTGCGCGAAGCCGTGGACGAGCCCACCTTTGACAAGATCGCCGCGCTCAACATCCGCGGGCTCACGTTTGAACGCGCCTATCGCCGCGTCTACCCGAGCGGCAGCCTGGCGGCGCAGGTGATCGGCTACGTCAACAAGGAGGGCCTGCCGGTAACCGGGGCTGAGCACCATTTTGACCTGTATTTGAAGGGCCAGGACGGCTGGATCGAGTCCGAGAAGGACGGGGCCCGCCGCGAACTCGCGCAGTTCCGCTCGCGCGAGGTGCCGGTGCAGGACGGTAACAACGTCGTGCTCAGCATCGATGCCGTCGTCCAGCACATCATCGAGGATGAGCTCAAGGCGATCGCCGTGAAATACACTCCGCACTTCGCGACCATCATCGCGAGCGACCCGATGACGGGTGCCATCCTCGGCATGGCGAACTACCCGAGCTACGACCTCAACAATTACAGCAAGGCTCCGCTCGACGCCCAGCGCAACTACGCCGTCACGGACATGATCGAGCCCGGCTCGACCTTCAAGATCGTCGCGATCGGCGCCGCCCTGAACGAGGGCCTGGTGACGCCGCTTTCCCGCTTCGACTGCGGCATCACGACCATCGATTACAAGGGCCACACCCTCAAGTTGCCCAAGGAAGACGAGCCGTTCGGCATGCTCAGCGTGGCGGACATCGTTGCGCACTCCAGCAACCGCGGCGCCGCCCAGCTCGCGATGCTCATGGGTGAGCAGCGCTTCTATGAGTACGCGCGCCTCTACGGCTTCGGGCAGCCGACCGGGTTCGGACTCGGCGGCGAGATCCGCGGCCAGCTCGCCGCCCCCGAGCGGTGGGACGGCCTGACGATCACCCGCATGCCGATGGGTCACTCGGTCGCGGCCACGCCGCTGCAGATCCACATGGCGATGAGCGCGGTCGCGAACGGCGGGGTCCTGCTGCGGCCGCAGATCATCAAGGAAATCCGGGACGCCAACGGGGTCGTCATCCGCACCTTCGGGCCCGAGAAGCGCGGCACGGTGCTCAAGTCCAGCACGGCCGCCCAGCTCGCCCAGTTGCTCACCGGCGTGGTGCGCGAGGGCACGGCCAAGGGTTTTGACATCCCGGGCTTCGAGGTCGCGGGCAAGACCGGCACGACGCAGAAGCTGGTCGACGGCAAATACGTCACCAACCGCCACGTCTCTTCCTTTGTCGGCTTTTTCCCCGCGAGCCGCCCCGAGGTGGTGCTCTCGGTGATCGTCGATGATGCGCACATGCCCAACGGCGGGGTCGCCTACGGCCGGGCGGTCGCCGCGCCGGCGTTCCACCACATCGCCGAGCAGCTCATCCAGTATCTCGAAATCAAACCCGTCATGCCCGCCACGCCCAACGTTCTCGCGATGCAGGGAGGTGTCCGGTGATCGGCTACCTTACTCCCAACTATCCCCTCGTCGCCGCCTTCCGCTCCCTGCCGCTCCACCGCACCCGCGCCTCCAACCGCGTCACCTCGCGCATCTTTAAAATGGCCCCCAAGCTTTCCGATTATTTCACCGACGGCGACATTGTCGCCAGCAAGGGCGACCTTGACCGGCCCATCTCCGGGCTCGCGATGGACAGCCGTCGCGTGATGCCGGGCAACCTGTTCTTTGCCCTCCCGGGCCGCCGGGCCGACGGCAACTCCTTCATCGACGAGGCGATCAACCGCGGCGCCGTGGCCATCGTGGCGGAGCGCATTCCCTCGGGCACGGCCGCGCGCGTGACCTATGTCCAGGTTGCCGATGCCCGCCGGGCGCTCGCGCAGGTCTCGCAGCGGTTCTTCAATTTTCCGGACAAGTCCCTCGACCTGGTCGGCGTCACCGGCACGAACGGCAAGACCACCGTCACCAACCTGATCAAGCACCTGCTCTCGACGACCGCGCAGCGCGTCGGCGTCATTGGCACGGTCAACTACGACCTGGGCGCCCGCGTGGTGCCGTCGTACCGCACGACGCCCGAGTCGCTCGAGCTCTACGGCATGCTCGCGCAGATGCGCGATGCCGGCTGCCGGCAGGCCGCGATGGAGGTCAGCTCCCACGGTCTCGACCAGCAGCGCGTGCTGGGCATGCAGTTTGGCGTGGCGGTCTTCACGAATCTCACGCGCGACCACCTCGATTACCACAAGACGATGGAGGCGTACTTCGCGGTGAAGTCGCGCATGTTCACGGGCGCGGCCGGCGCGGCGCCCAAGGCGGCGGCGATCAATCTCGACGATCCCTACGGCCGCCAGCTCGCCGCCGCCATCCCGGCGCATGTCCGCCTGGTCACGTTCGGCGAGGCCCCCGAGGCGACGGTTCGCGCCGAGAACGTGCGCCTGAACTTCAAGAACACGCAGCTCCGGCTCGTCTGGCCCGAGGGCGCGCTGGAGATCGAGAGTCCCTTCATCGGCCGCTACAATGTGAGCAACCTGCTCGCCGCCTTCGCCGCCTGTTATGCCCTCGGCCGCGATCCGCAGGTCATCATGGCGCGGCTCAAGAGTTTTCCCGGCGTGCCGGGCCGCATGGAGCGCATCGAGGAGGACCAGCCCTACAACGTGCTCGTCGACTATGCGCACACGGACGACGCGCTGCGCAACGCGCTCGGCATGCTCCGGGCCATCACGCCCGGCCGGCTGCTCGTGGTGTTCGGCTGCGGCGGCAACCGCGACCGCTCGAAGCGCCCGCTGATGACGGCGGCGGTGCAGGAGTTCGCCGACTTTGCCTGGGCCACGGCGGACAATCCCCGTTCGGAGGCGCTCGCGCAGATTTTCACCGACATGCAGGCCGGCGTTGGGCAGCCCGGCCGGATCAGCTTCGTGGAGGACCGCCGCCGGGCGATCAGCCTGGCGCTCGATGCGGCCCGCGAGGGCGACTGCCTGCTGATTGCGGGCAAGGGCCATGAGACTTACCAGGAATTTGCCGACACGATCGTGCCCTTCGACGACCGGCAGGTGGTGCGCGAGCTGATCGCCATCAAGAAAATCAAGACGGTCTGAACCTCCTTCGATGCCAACCTTCGCCGCAGAAAAAATGGCCGCCTGGACGGGCGGCCGTTGGACCCGCTTACCGGGTGCGGGGTTGTCCGGCTTCACGCAGGACACCCGGCAGCTCGCGGCCGGCCAGGTCTTCGTCGCGCTAAGGACCGACCGGCGCGACGGGCACGATTTTCTGGCCGAGGCGCAGGCCCGCGGGGCCGCGGCGGCGCTGGTCAGTCGCGAAATCAGCGACTCGGCCCTGCCGCAACTCGTCGTGGCCGATGCCCTCGCGGCGTTTCAGCGGATCGCCCGGGAACATCGACGGGAATTTCACGGGACGGTGGTGGGTGTGACGGGCAGCGTGGGCAAGACGTCCACCAAGGACCTGCTGGCACTGCTGCTCGGCGGCCGGCCCGAGGTCCTCTCGACCGAGGGCAACCTGAACAACCACCTCGGCGTCCCGCTGACCCTCACCAAGCTCGATCCGGCGCTGCATCGCGCGGCCGTGATCGAGGCCGGCATCGGCGGGCCGGGCGAAATGGCGCCGCTGACCGCGATGATCGAGCCCGACCATGCCGTGGTCACGCTCGTGGCGCCGGCGCACATTGAGAAATTGGGTTCGGTCGAGGGCGTGGCGGTGGAGAAGGCCGGCTTGCTGGCCGGGGTGCGGTCCGGCGGTCGCCGGGTGTTTCCGGCTTCGTGCCTGGCCTATGCGCCTTTCCGCGCGCTTGCGGATGCCCTGGTCGTCGTGCCGGAGAACGAGGGCATGACCAAATTCGCCGGGCGCAGCGTGGGCTTTAATCTTTTCCAGCGCCCGGACCGGACCGAGGTGACCCTCGACCGGAAACGCCGGTTTCTCCTGCGCCGCGTCTCCAGCGGGATGGCGCAGAATGCGGCGCTGGCCCTCGTGCTGGCCGCCGAGCTGGGGGTGGGCGACGCGGTGCTGCAGGCCCGGATCACCAACTGGCAGCCCTCGAAATGGCGCGGGGAATTCCGCCGCGCGGGCAACGCCACGGTCTATTGTGATTTCTACAATGCCAACCCGGCGTCGATGACCGACGCCATCGATGCCTTTAACAGCCTCACGGGGACCGACCAGCCGCGACTCTATGTGCTGGGTTGCATGGAGGAACTGGGCCCGGACGCCGCCGTGTATCACCGGCAGCTGGGCCGGCTACTGCATCTGCGGCGCGGCGACTATCTCTTTGCCATCGGCGACCAGGCCGGGGCCCTGCGCGAGGGACTGCTGGAAAACGGCAACGATGCGGCGCAAGTCGCGGTGCTCGCCGACCTGCAGCCCGTGCGCGACCGCCTGATCGGATTTGCGGGGGCCGTCTTTCTGAAGGGCAGCCGCCGCTACCAGCTTGAAACCGTGCTCGACCAGCACGCTGCCGCCCATGCTTAGCTACCTCTCTGAGTACGCGCATCTCTTCGGCCCGCTGCGGCTGCTGCACTCCATTCCGTTCCGCACGGTCGGGGCGGCCGCGACCGCGCTGCTGATCGGCTTCTTCACGGGCCCGTGGCTCATCCGCAGGTTCCGCGAGCTGAAGTTCGGCCACGGCTATATCGACGAACGCACCGGTTCGCTGGGCGCGACGTACTTCGACAAGAAGCACACGCCGACCATGGGCGGGTTGATCATCTTCGTCTCGGTCTTCGTCAGCAGCGTGCTCTGGGCCGAGCCGAATGTCTGGATGATTGTCGCGTTGTTTGTTTACACAGCCCTGACCATTCCCGGCTGGCGCGACGACTACCTGAAGGTGGTCCACAAGAACAAGGACGGCATCAAGTCCTGGGAAAAAATCGCCTGGCAGTCCGGCACCACGATCATCGCGCTCGGCGTCCTGCTCTGGCATCCGGTCAGCGCGCAGAAAATCCATGAGCTCTGGGTGCCGTTCCTGAAGACCGCCATCATCAGCCACATGCCCTGGTGGCTGTTGCTCGTGCTGATCTATTTCTGGATCGTGGGCTTCAGCAACGCGATCAACCTGACCGACGGTCTCGATGGCCTGGCGGTCGGCTGCACGATCACCGTGGCGCTGGTCATCGGCATCATGGCGTATGTCGCGGACCATGTTTATCTGTCCGAATACCTGCTGCTCAGCCACGTGCCCGGCACCGGTGAACTGACCGTCGTGTGCGGCGCGCTCGTCGGGGCCTGCATGGCGTTCCTCTGGTACAACTCGCACCCGGCCGAGGTGTTCATGGGTGACACCGGTTCGCTCGCGCTCGGCGGACTCATCGGCGTCATGGCCTTCATGATCCACCAGCCGTTTACCCTGGTGATCGTCGGCGGGGTCTTCGTCCTCGAGGCGCTGTCGGTGATTTTCCAGGTCGGCTGGTTCAAGTTCACAAAGCGCCGCACCGGCACCGGGCAGCGGCTGTTCCTCATGGCGCCCATCCACCACCATTTCCAGAAACGCGGCTGGCCCGAGACCAAGGTGGTCCTCCGCTTCTGGGTCCTCTCGCTCGGCTTTGCGCTGGCGGGACTGGCGACGCTCAAGCTGCGCTGAGAAAATTCCAAATTTCAAAAACGCCAAAGGCCAAATAAATTTTGGAAAACTCAGAAAACCAAATGAACCGCCACCACTCCACTCGCAAGGCATGGAATACCTTTTTGTCGGGATTTCTTTGGCAGTTGGCGCTGGGCCTTTGAAATTTGCGGCGACTACACCGTAAGCCACCGAGACCTAAACCACATCCACCCAATCACCACTCCGCCCATGCCCATCGACTACAATTTCGAGATCACGCCCAGTTTCCGCGACGTCACCCGCACGAGCGTGTTGTTGCTGCGCCAGCCGGTCGTTCGTTCGCTGGCCAAGCTCAGCCGCCTCCGCAAGGGGCAGGCCGCGTTGCCGGAGGGTCCGCTGCTGCGGACCGCCAAGACTTTCGTAGGAGCCCGCTGACAGGTTCTTTATACCAACCAATCGGAACCTTACCTTTTTGCTGCCAGCGGGCACCTACTCTTTTTCCCATGCTCCCGTCACCGCCAGATGAGATCGCTGTCCTGCTGCAGCGCCCCGTCGCCATTTTCGGCGGGGGCGTGAGCGGCCGGGGCGTGGTTTCGTTGCTGGCGTCGATCGGCGGATCGGGTTGCGTTTATGATGAAAAGGCCGCGGATGCGGAAAACGAGTTTACCGTGGAGCAGGCCCGCCGGCACGGACTGGTGGTCTTCAGTCCGGGCTTCGCGCCGGAGCATCTCTGGCTGGAGACGGCCCGGGCCGCCGGCTGCATCTGCCTCGGGGAACTCGATTTTGCGTCGCTGTTCTGGCAAGGGGAGGTCCTCGCGATCACCGGCACCAACGGCAAGACGACCCTCACGGAATTCCTGACCCACGCGCTCAACCTGAGCGGGCGCCGGGCCCACATGACCGGCAATATCGGGTATCCGTTCAGCCGCCTCGTGATCGAGCAGACCGGCCGCGTGGATATTGCCGTGTGCGAGGTCAGTTCCTTTCAGGCGGAGACGCTGCAGTACCTGCGGCCCACCGCGACCTTCTGGACCAATTTTGCCGAGGATCACCTTGAGCGTCACCCGGGGCTGGCGGCGTATTTCAACGCCAAGTGGCAGCTGGTCGCCCGCACCCCGGCGGCGGCGGTCTTCGTCGGCTCCTCCGTCCAGAAATTCGCCGCGGAGTCAGGCCGTGACCTGCCGGAGTCCGCCTGCGTCGCCTCGGAAGGGCAGCCGGTCATCGCCCGCCTCGCCGGCACGGTCTTTGGCGCCTATCCCCAGCTGGAAAACTTCCTCCTCGCCCTGGCCTGGTGGCGGCAGGCGGGTCTGCCCGAGGAAAAGCTTTACGCGGCCGCCCGCAGCTTCCGCCTCGGTGCCCACCGGCTGGCGAAGGTGGGGGAGCGCCACGGCGTGACCTTCTGGAACGACTCCAAGGCCACCAATTTCCATGCCGCCGAGGCGGCGCTGGCCACGTTTGCCGCACCCGTGCTCTGGATTGGCGGGGGCAAGGCCAAGGGCGGCGACCTGGCCGGGTTCGTCGCCCGGATCGCCACACGGATCCGCCATGCCTTTCTGATCGGCGAAACCCAGCCCGTCCTCGCGGGTTTCTGCCGGGCCCAGCAGGTGCCGTTCACCCCTTGCGGAAACCTCGAGGAGGCGGTAAAGTCAGCCCTGGCCCGGGCGGTCAGCGGCGATCACATTCTGCTCAGTCCCGGCTTTGCCAGCTTCGACATGTTTCGCGGTTACGATGACCGCGGCCGCCAGTTCGAAAGCATTGTGGAAAAGCTGTGAATAACTCTCATTTTTAGATAGCAAACTACCAACCCTGCCTCTCATATTCCCGCCATGAAAATTCTCCAGATCTTCGGAGCCGTTGTCGCCGTGCACCTGCTCGCGTTTATCTTCATTTTTGCCAGCCCTGGTTGCCAATCCGGTCCGCACAACGTGCCGACCCCCGATGCCACCGTGCCCACCGGCTCAACCTCGGCGCCCGTGGCCTTCGACACCGGCGCGGTCAGCCCGACGGTCGTGGATAACGGCACCCCGGTTGTCACTTACTCGCCCGCCTCGCCCTCCGGTCACGCCGTCCCGACGCGTCCCGGTTCGGCCGCGGCGGTCGCCGTGATCCCAGCCAAGGCGACCGAGGACGTTGCGCCGGTCTCCACCTACACGGTGGGCAAGGGCGACAGCCTCTGGAGCATCGCCAAGAAAAACCACCTCTCGGTTTCCGAACTCGCGAAGGCCAACAGCCTCGGCACGGGTGCCTCGCTGCAGCCCGGCAAGAAACTGATCATTCCCGGCAAGGTCGGCGCCGCTGCCGCCCCCAAGGATCTCGCCACCGCGGCCCCGGCCGGCAAGCCCGCTGCGACGGAAAAATCCGCTACCCCGGCCGCTGGCCCGGGCGGCGAAGCCGTCCGCCACACCGTGCAGCCGGGCGAGAGCCTCGGCGTGATCGCCCGCAAATATCAGGTGAGCACCGGCGAACTCGCCGCTGCGAACAACATTACCGATCCCTCCAAGGTCCGCGCCGGCCAGTCGCTCATCATCCCCGGCTTCAAGGCCGTGGGTGCGAAGGGCGGCCGCAAGGCCGCGCCTGCCGCCGCGACCCCGGCTCCGGCCGCCGGCGCCGCCGAGACCCCGGCGGCTGCGCCCGCCGCCGCGCCTCACTTTGAAATCACCGCCCCGCCGCCCGGCCAGGATCTTGATTCCGGCCTGAAGGGGGCGGCCACCGAGGTGCCGACCATCAAGGTGGAAGACGCCAAGGCTGATCCGACGCCGACTAAGTAAACGCCGTCGCCACCATGGTGAGTTCGCCGAGCGCCCCCGCTACCCGCCGACCTCTCACGATTTCTCCCGCGAGCGTTATTGTTGTCTGCGTCGCGGCGCTCGTCTGCATCGGTCTGGTTGTGCTTTTCAGCGCCAGCTCGCCCATCAAGGGCGGGCCTTACGCCTACCTGTACAAGCAGTTCATCTTCCTCGCGCTCGCGATTGGCGCCGGCTGGGGCGTGTCGATGGCCGACCTGGAGCAGCTGCGCAAGGTGGCGTGGATTGCCGCCGCCATCGCGCTCTTCGGCCTGCTCATCGTGCTCATTCCCCATATCGGCATCACCGTGAAGGGCAGCCGCCGCTGGCTGGGCTTCGGCGGCGTCCGCCTGCAGGTGTCTGAGTTCGCAAAGCTGGCCCTCGTGTTTTCCCTCGCCCATTACCTGGCCCTCAACCAGAGCCGCCTGCACGATTTCTGGCGCGGCTTCGTGATCCCGTCCGCGTGGATCGGGCTGTTCACCCTGATCGTGCTGGTCGAGCCGGATTTCGGCGCGGCGTTCCTGATCGGCACCATCGGCGTGATTCTGCTTTTCCTGGCCGGGGCGCGGCTGAAATTTTTGCTGCCGTCCATCGGCCTGGCCCTGCTGGGCTTCGTCGTGCTGGTCATGCACAACCCGGTGCGGCTCGCCCGCGTGCTTTCCTTCCTCGATCCCGAGGCCAACCGCCAGGGCACCGGCTACCAGCCGTGGCAGGCGCTGCTCGCATTCGCGGCTGGCGGCGTCGACGGCGTCGGCCTGGGCAACGGCCGCCAGCAAAACGCGTTCCTGCCCGAGGCGCACACGGATTACATCTTCGCGATCCTCGGCGAGGAGATGGGCCTCGTCTTCACGCTGCTGGTCGTGGCGCTGTTCATCACGATTTTCGTCGCGGGCCTCATGCATGTGCGGCGCGCGCCCAACCTCTTCCAGTTTCTCCTCGTGACCGGCTGCCTGCTGCTCATCTGCCTGCAGGCGGTGATCAACCTCGGGGTCGTCACGAGCCTGCTGCCCTCGAAGGGCATGGCGCTGCCGTTCATCAGCGCGGGCGGCTCGAACCTGCTGCTGATGGGCCTGCTCATCGGCGTCATCGTCAACACCCAGCGCACCTGGGAACGGCCGAAACCGCTTGTGCGCCGGCGTTCCCTCACGGAGGTGGCCGCTTGAAGACAAAATTTCAAAGTCCAGTGGCCAATGGCCAAATAAATTCCAAAACGGAGAAAGCCCGGATTTTGGCCTTTGGCGATTGGCTTTTGGAATTTTCACCGGAGGTGTTCGCGTGAGTAAGTTCGTCATCGCCTGCGGCGGCACCGGCGGCCACCTCTCGCCCGGCATCGCGCTGGCCGAGGCGCTTATCGCGCGCGGCCACACCGTCACGCTTTTCATCAGCCAGAAGAAGGTCGATACGCGCCTGATCGGGAAATACTGCCACCTCGCCGCCGAGCGCGTGCCGAGCGCCCCGTTTGGCTGGCGACCCGATGTGCACCTGCGCTTCCACTGGCGGCAGACGCAGGGTCTGCTCTTCAGCCTGAAGTTCATCCGCACGCACCGGCCTGATGCGATCGTCGGCTTCGGCGGCTTCACCAACGCTGGCGTGGTCATGGCGGGCCGGTTGCTCGGGATTCCGGTCGCGCTGCACGAGGCAAACCGCATCCCCGGCCGCGCGGTGCGGGTCCTCTCGCGGGTCGCCCACCGCCTTTATCTGCCGCCCGGCGTGCGCCTGCCGGGCATCCGCGGCGTCATGGTCCGGCACACCGGGCTGCCGGTGCGTTCCGAGGTGGCGCGCCTGCCGCGCGAGGTGGCGCGCGCCCAGCTCGGGGTCGATCCGACGCAAAAACTGCTCGTCGTCCTCGGCGGCAGCCAGGGTGCGGGGCCGCTCAACCAGTGGGTGGAACAGAACCTCGCGGCGCTCGCGCTCGAGGGCATCCAGGTTTACTGCGTCACGGGGATGGGCAAGGGCACCGCCGGCCGGCGCGATCTGGCCGGCCAGAACGGCCGCCCGGTGCACGCCTGGTTCGAGCCCTTTTCCGACCGCGTGGGCGTGCTCATGTCGGCCGCCGACCTCGTCCTGAGCCGGGCGGGCGCCGGCACCATCGCCGAGCTGGTACACTGCGAGACCCCGGCCGTGCTGATTCCCTTTCCCTTCGCCGCGGACAACCACCAGTGGGCCAACGCGACGTACTTCGAGCAGCAGGGCGGTGGGGTGGTCATCGGCGAGCCCCTGCTGGCCACGCTGCGCCAGGAGGTGCTGGACATTATTTTCAATGACTGGCTGCTGAATAAATTCCGCGCGAACCTGCGCCGCATGGCGCACGAGAACAGCATCGAGACGATCGTGCACGACCTCGAGGAGCTCGCCGCGGGCACGCCGCCCGCCCGGCACCTGCGGCACGCCCCGGCGCCCTCCGTCCCATGACCGTGCCGCCGAAAGTTTTTGGCCGGGAAGCGGCCCGCGTGCATCTCCTCGGCGCCGGCGGCATGGGCCTGGCCCCGCTCGGCGTCTACCTGGCGCAGCTCGGGTTTTGCGTCACCGGCGAGGATGACGGCTGGAATCCCGCCGTGCGCGAACTGCTCGAGCGCGCGGGCCTGCAGGTTGTGAGCGCCCTGCCGGCCGAGGCGGAACTGGTGGTCTTTTCCTCCGCGATTCCCCCGGCGCACTCCACGCGCCGCGCGGCCGCGGCCCGGGCGCTGCCGCAGGTGCGCCGCGGCGAGATGCTGGCGGAGGTGCTGAAGGGCAAAAAACTCCTGGCGGTCGTCGGCTCGCACGGCAAGACGACCACCACGGCGATGTTGATCACCGCGCTGCAGCGGGCGGATTTTCCCTGCGGCTGGATTTTGGGCGGATTGTTCCAGGACCCGGACGCGGGCGGACCGGGGCTGCCGCCTGCGCGCGCCAGCACAAGCGAGTGGGTGGTGGCGGAAGTCGATGAGAGCGACGGCACGATCGACGGCTTTGCGCCCGAGGTGACCGTGGCGGTGAATCTCGACTGGGACCACGCGGACCATTACGCCAAACTGGCCGACCTCGAGGCCGCGTTTGCCGCGCTGTTTGCGCGGACCAAGGGCGCGGTTTTCACCAGCGATGCCTGCGCGCTGTCGGCGCGGATCACCTCGCGGCTGATGGAGCGCCCCGTCCCGTCGCGCCCGGCCGACACTGTCCGGAGGCCGGCATCGACCCTCACCTTCGGGCGCACCGGCGAATATCAGTTGCAGGCGGTGCGGGAAACGGAGTCCGGCCTGACGCTCGACCTCGGCGGACGCTTTGCCCTCAAGCAGGCGCAGGTCCGCGCGCGGGGCGATTTCAACGCGGGCAATGCCACCGCGGCGCTCGCTGCCGCGCAGTTCATGGGCGCGGCGATCGACGCGCAGTCGCTGGGGAATTTTGCGGGCGTGCGCCGCCGGCAGACGCTGCTGCACGCCGCCTCTATCAGGGTTTATGAGGATTATGCGCATCACCCGACAGAAATTCGCGCCCTGCTCGGCAGCCTGCGCCGCGCGGCGACCGGCCGGCTGGTCGTGGTCTTTCAGCCCCACCGCTACACACGCACCGCGCAGTTCAAGGCGGAGTTCGCCGCGGCGCTCGCGGGGGCCGACAGTCTTTTCCTGATGGATGTCTATGCCGCCAGTGAGTCGCCGGTGGCGGGTGGCACGTCCGCCGACATCTATGCGGAACTGAAAAAAAACGGGGCCGAGCCGCATGTGACCTATTTGCCGGGCAACGACGCCGGCTTGCTGGTGGCGCTCAAGGCGGCGTTGCTCCCCGGCGACACGCTGGCCTTTGTCGGCGCGGGCGACATCGAGCAGGCGGCGAGGAATTTTGTCGCGGCGCTCAAGGCCGCGGAGACACGCGAGGCGGGCTGGAACGAGTTTGTCGCGGCCGCGCGGATGCACCTTGGGGCGGAAACCAAGCTGACCGAGCACGAGCTGCTGGGCCCGAAGACCACGATGCGGGTCGGCGGTCCCGCCCGGGTTTACGCCGAGCCGGCGACGGCGGAGGATCTGCGCCAGCTGCTGCTCGCCGCCCACCGGCGCAACCTGCCGGTGCTGCTGCTCGGGCGCGGTTCCAACCTGATCATTCCCGACCACGGTGTCGACGGACTGGTCGTCAGCCTCGGGCATCAGCACTGGCAGAAATTCGAGGTGCAGCCGGACGGACGTGTCTGGGCCGGCGCGGGGCTGCGGTTGAAAAATCTTTGCGGCCTTGCGACCAAGGCGGGCCTGCAGGGCTTTGAATTTCTCGAGGGGATTCCCGGCTCCGTCGGCGGCGCGCTGCGCATGAACGCCGGCGCAATGGGCGGCTGGATGTTCGACGTGGTGGAGGAGGTTCACCTGATGACCCTGCAGGGCGAACTGCACGTGATGAAAAAATCCGAGATGCACGTCGACTACCGGCACTGTGCGGAATTGCAGGAAGCCATCGCGCTGGGCGCCGGCCTCAAGCCCGCGGCCAGCGCCGCGGCGACCGACATCCGGCGGCAGATCGATGTGTACCAGAAGAAGCGCGTGGAATCCCAGCCGCGCGAGCCCAGCGCCGGCTGCATCTTCAAGAACCCGCCGGGCACGTCCGCCGGGCGGTTGATCGACGAGGCCGGGCTGAAGGGCGAGCGGGTGGGGGATGCCGAGGTCTCGCCGGTGCACGCCAATTTCATCGTCAACCGCGGCCACGCGACCAGTGCTGACATCATCGGCCTCGTCCGCAAGATCCGCGCCCGGGTGAAGAGCGCGCGGGGCATCGACCTTGAGCCCGAGGTGCTGCTCTACGGACAGGAATGGAGGGACGTGCTGTGACCCGACTCCAATCCGTCAGCGCAGGGGCGCGGAGGAAATTTTTATGAGCGATCCGGTGATTGCAGTGTTTTGCGGGGGAACCTCGGCGGAGCGCGACGTCTCGCTCGCGTCCGGCAAGGCCGTGGCCCAGGCCATGGCTTATTCCTATCCCACGCAGCTCTTCCTCCTCGACCAGGATGCCCTGCCGGCCGGCCTCGATCCCGCCACGCACGTCGTCTGCATCGTCCAACCCGGCACCTTCGGCGAGGACGGCGGCATGCAGCGCCTGCTTGATGCCGGCGGTTTTGCCTACGGCAGCGCCGACGCGCGGGCCAGCGAGCTCTGCTTTGACAAGTGGCGGACCCGCCTCGCGGTTTCCGCCATGGGCGTGCCGGTGGCGCCGGGCCGGTGTTTCCTGGCGACCGCCAAGCCCACCGCCGCCGCGCTTTCGGCCGAGCTGGGCGACCAGGTCGTGCTCAAGCCAAACCGCCAGGGCAGCAGCGTGGGGTTGCAGATTGTTTCCTCCAAGGTGGGCCTGGAGATCGCGCTGGGCGGCATCCGCTCGGGCGAATGGGTCGCCGAGGAGCGGATCCTCGGCCGGGAGCTGACGGTCGGTCTGCTGCGGGGCCGCGCGATGGGCGTGGTCGAGATCGTGCCCAAGTCGGGCGTGTTCGACTACACGAGCAAGTACACCAAGGGCCTGACCGAGTATATCGCCCCCGCGCAGATTTCCGAGGAACTCTCGGCGCAGGTCCGGGCCCTGGCCGAGACCGCCTTCGCGGCGTGCGGCTGCCGCGATTACGCGCGCATCGACTTCATGCTCTCGAACGAGGGCGAATTGTATTTGCTGGAAATCAACACGCTGCCCGGCATGAAGGAGACCAGCCTGCTGCCGATGAGCGCGCGCTGTGTGGGACTGGATTTTATCGCCCTGTGTCGCGAACTGGTCGCACCCGCCGTGGAACGGTTCCAGCTGGCGACCACCTTGCGCCCATGAATCCGGCTGAACCACCCACCTCCGAGCCCCCGGGCCGTTCCTGGCGAAATATCCGCCAGGAGGTGAAGCCGCTCGCGATGTCGCGCCAGGGCCGCCGGCGCCAGCAGCTCGAGTGGCTCAAGGTCGGCACGCTGCTGACCCTCGCCGCCGCCGCCGCCTGGTCCACCTACGTGGTGGTGCATTCCTGGGAAACCGATCGCGCCGCCCTCGCGACCGCCGTGCACAGCGAGCCGGTGCGCGACGTGGTGCTCATCACCGACGGGGTGTTGACCCAGAAATGGGTCGCCGGCGTCCTCGCCCTGCCCAAGTCGGCCAGCCTGATGGCGGTCGACCTGCCCGCCTTGCGCGACCGGCTGCTTTTGACAGGCCAGGTGCGCGTGGCCGTGCTGACCCGGAGCTTTCCCGACACCCTGGTGGTCACCTTGCAGGAACGGACCCCGGTGGCCCGCCTGCAGGCGAGCGAGGCCGATGGCACGACGCGGCAACTGCTCGTGGCCAAGGACGGCGTGGTTTACGATGGCCTCAATTACGACAAGCAGATGCTCGCCAGCCTGCCGTGGCTGGATGGTGTCCGGCTGGTCAGGTCCGCCCGCGGTTACGAGCCGATCGCCGGCATGGCCGACGTCTCGACCCTGCTGTCCACCGCCCAGTTGCAGGCCCCGCACCTCTACCGCGAATGGCTTGTCGTCTCGCTGGCGCGGCTGGCCCAGAGCGATGAGATCGTGGTGAAGGCGCAGGACATCCCGGAGATCGTCTTCAGCCGGAAGCGTGATTTCTTCAAGCAGATCGCCCAGCTCGACTACGTGATCGACCGGGTGCGGGTGCTGCCCGAGCCCACGCTCCTGTCGGTCAACCTCGCCCTCGAGGGGCAGGTGCCGGTGAAGCTGCAGAACACTCCCGACGAGCTGGCGCGGATGCCGGCCCAAGGTCTTTCAATCCAACCAACGCAACGGAAAGTTAAACGTGATCTCTAACAGCAGCAGAATCATCGGCGCCGTCGAAATCGGCACCGGCAAAATTGCGGTGCTCGTGGGCGAAATCGCCCGCGGCCGCAGCCTCAACATCATCGGCGTCGGCGTCGCCCCTGCGCGCGGCGTCATGAAGGGCGAGGTCGTCGACTACAAGGCGGCTTGCGAGGCGACCCACCACGCGCTGGAGATGGCGGAGAAGCGCGCTGGGGCGCGCATCGAGGAGGTGTGGCTCGCACAGACCGGCGGCCACCTCGACGGATTTTACAGCGAGGCGTCGGTCAACGTGAAATCCGCCGACAACACGGTGACCGCCCTCGACATCGCCACCGTCTGCGAGCTCGCCAAGGAAAAGGAGCTGCCCGCCGGCCGCTCGCGCATCCACGAGATCCGCCGGCCGTTCCGGCTCGACGGCCGCGCCGTGCCGGACGCCGAGCATTTGTCCGGCCGCCGCCTGGAGATCGCTTACTGGATCGTCCACGGGCACGAGGGCAAGGTCAGTGACAACATCCACGTCGTCGGCGGCTACCATCTTGAGGTCCGCGAACTGGTCCTGGCCAGCCTCGCCAACGGCTCGCTGCTCACCACCGCCGAGGAACGCGCGCAGGGCGCGCTGGTCATCGACATCGGCAAGGGTGTGACGGATTACGTGCTCTATCGCGACGGCCACGTGCTCGTCACGGGCACGCTGCCGGTTGCCGGCGACCACCTCACGAACGATCTCAGCATCGGCCTGCGCGTGACGCCCGCCCAGGCGGAGCTGCTCAAGCTGCGCCACGCCCGGGGCATGGTCCAGACGCGCGACAAGGCCGACAAGGTGTGGTTGAACGGCGACGCCTCCTTTGGCGACCGCCAGATTCCGAAGCTGGCGATCGAGACCATCGCAGCCGCGCGCACCCTCGAGCTGCTCGAGGTACTGAAGCACAAGCTGGGCAACGCGTTTCTCCCCGAGCACTGCGGCGCCGGCATCATTCTCACCGGCGGCACCGCCAAGCTCCCCGGGCTCGAGGAGGCGGCCACCCGCGTCTTCGGCCTCCCGGCCCGCCGCGGCGAGGCGCCGGCGTGGGTCAAGGACGAGTTGAAGGACCCGATGTTCAGCACCGTGCTGGGCGTCTTCCAGTTCGGCCTGCGCGCCGCGCACGAGCATGCCGTGCCCGCGCGGCGCAAGACCGGCCTCCTGAGCAACCTGACCCGCATCTTCAGCACCTGACGACCCATGGACCTGACCCCGAATGAACTGCCGCTCGAGGCTCTCGCCGACCGCAACGTCGGCATCAAGCTCGTCGGCGTGGGCGGCGGCGGCTCGAACGCCGTGGACCGCCTCAAGATGGAGAATCTCGACCGGCTCCAGCTGGCCGTCATCAACACCGACTTCAAGGCGCTCGGCACCTCGCCGGTGCAGGACAAGATCCTTATCGGCACCTCGCTCACCCGCGGCCTCAGCGCCGGCGGCGACCCCGAGCTCGGCCGCAAGGCCGCGGAGGCCGACGCCGACAAGATCGCCGAGATCGTCAAGGACACCGACCTCGTGTTCATCGTCGCCGGTCTCGGCGGCGGCACGGGCTCCGGCGCCGCCCCGGTGGTGGCCGAACTCGCCGCGGAGGCGGGCGCGGTGGTCATCGCGTTTGTCACGCTGCCCTTCAGTTTCGAGGGCGGCCGCCGCCGCAAGCAGGCCGAGGAAGCCCTGGCCGAGCTGCGCCGGGTGTGTGATGCCGTCATCCCGCTCGCGAATGACATGCTGCTGCAGGAAGGCACCGAGCAGACCAGCGTGCTGGACTCTTTTGCCCGCGCCGACGAGTGGATCGGCCGGGGCGTCAAATCCATCTGGGGGATGCTGTCCCGCACCGGCCTGATCAACGTCGATTTCACCGCCCTGCGCCAGGTGTTCCAGCAGCGCGGCGGCAAGACCCTGTTCGGCCTCGGGGTGGGCGAGGGCGAAAACCCGGCGCAGGCCGCGCTCGAGGATCTCAAGCAGTGCCCGTTGCTGCACACGCCGGAATATGCCCGCAAGGCCGACCGCCTGCTGGTGAACATCACCGGCGGTGCCGATCTCAGCCTCACGAAGGTCAATGAATTGATGACCGCGATCACCGAGGAATTCGGCCGCGAGGCCCATGTCGTCATGGGCGCGGCGATCGACGAGGGCCTGCAGGGCAAGGTCGAGATCTGTGTCATCGGCACCACCGACCTGGGCAGCCGCAATTTCACGCGCCGGCCGGTGGCCCAGCCCGTGGCCCGGAAACCGGCCGACAAGCCGGCGGGCACCGCGACCGCCGCGTCGACCCCGGACAGCCCCACCAGCGTCAAGCCCGCGGCGACCGCCGACGCGGGCCGGGCCGCGGGCGGCGTGCACCCGGAAAAGCCCAAGCAGGAAGAATTCGGCTTCCAGGGCGAACCGGTGGAGAACCGCGGGTCCTTCGACAAGACCGACCGTAACCTCTTCGAGGGCCAGGACCTGGATGTGCCTACCTACCTGCGGAAGGGGATCAAAATCACGGCTTAAGTTACCCCTTTGACATATCACGCGGTTTGCGCGTGTTAGCCTCCATGTTCATCGACGAAACAACGGTCAAGGTCAGGGCGGGTGACGGCGGGCGCGGTTGCGCCAGCTTCCGCCGCGAAAAATACGAGCCTTGGGGCGGACCGAACGGCGGCGACGGCGGCAAGGGCGGCGATGTCGTGCTGCGCGGCGACGATGACCAGAACAACCTCATCGATTTCAAGTTCAAGCCCCACTGGAACGGCGAGCGCGGCGAGCACGGCCTCGGCAAGGATTGCAACGGCCGCGAGGGCCGGCCGGCCATCCTGCGCGTGCCGCTGGGCACCGTGGCCTACAACGTCGCGACCGGTGAGGTCGTGGCCGAGATCCTGGAAGACCACCAGGAGTTCGTGCTCTGCAAGGGCGGCAAGGGCGGCTTCGGCAACACGAAGTTCAAGTCGTCGGTCAACCGGTCCCCGCGCAAGACCGGCCCGGGCGAACCGGGCGAGACGGGCATCTACCGGCTCGAATTGAAGAGCATTGCCGACATCGGCCTCGTGGGCTTCCCCAACGCCGGGAAGTCGTCCCTCACCAACCTCATCACCAACGCCCGCCCGAAAACGGCGCCGTATCCCTTCACGACCCTCCACCCGCAGATCGGCATCATCGACTACGCGGAGGACTACGACCGCGTCATCATGGCCGACATCCCCGGGCTCATTGCCGGCGCGAGCGACGGCAAGGGGCTCGGGCACCGGTTCCTGAAGCACCTCGAGCGCTGCAAGCTGCTCCTCATCATTCTGGACATGGCCGGCACGGATACCCGCGACCCGCGCGACGACTACAAGCAACTGCTCAAGGAGCTGGAGCTTTACGACCCGGCGCTGCTCGACAAGCCGCGGCTGGTGGCGGCCAACAAGATGGACGAGGACAGCGCGGTCGTGAACCTCAAGAAGTTTGCGAAACGCTACGCCAAGGTGGAAATCATCCCGATTTCCTGCCTGACCGAGGTCGGGATTCCGAAGCTCAAGAAGGAAATCCTGAAGCGCGTGAAGAAGATGCGGCCGAAAGAAAAGAAATCGCCAAAGGCCAAGGCCGGAGTAGTTTAGCCGTCACATGTCGGAACACCGGCCATTGTTGATGCGGTCCAACCGCCTGTTGGGTTCGGCGCTGATCGAGCACAACCTCGTGAAATTCGAGGACCTCGAGGCGGCCAACGAGCGGCTGCTCGAGATCGCCGCGACGGGCGACATGCGCCGCAGCTCGGTGCTCAACATCCTCGCCTACGAGACCAAGGTGCTCCGCGAGGAGGACCTGCTGCACCATGTGGTGGACGACCACGGCGTGGGCGTCATCGACCTCCGCGGCTACGATGTGCCGGAGGAGGTGAAGCGCGACCTCGACCTGGGCGCCTGCTGGGCGACCTGGAGCGTGCCCTTCGACAAGGAGGAGGATTTTAATTTTGTCGCCACCGCCTACTACCTGAGCCCGGCGGTCCGCGCCTACTGGGAAAAGGCGCTGGGCGGCCAGATCATCTGGCAGGCGACGACCATGGACATCATCGCGGATTTTCTCGACCGCGTGCAGGCCGAGCGGGCCGAGGTCGCGAAGCGCGGCGGCATCGCCAAGGGCGGCACCCGCGCGCCGTTCAGCATGACGCCGGGCAGCACCGCGCCGTTTCCCGCGCCCCCGCCCGGCACCAAGACGCCCTTTCCCGCCGACGGCAGCAGCCCGCCCACGCCGCCGCCGACCACCTGACCCATGCCGCTCGGACGCACACAGACGCAGATCATCGACAAGCTCGAGGAGATGGGGAAACTCACCGCCGAGAACAAGGCGGTGCTGCTGGCCCGGCCCGACGAGCCGACGGGCGACCAGCTTGACCAGATTTTGCAGGCGGACCACCGCATCACGATGTTCCAGCTGCTGCTGGCCAAGTGCCGCGCGCTGGGCCTGGCGCCGTTCAATGTCGCCCGCTACCGGGTGCACACGAGTACGTTTGAGAAGATCGACCTGGAGTTCTGCCAGAAGAACATGATTTTGCCGGTCGGGCAGGTGGGGGACTTCCTGCTGGTGGCCTTCGCCAATCCCTTCGACACCACGGTCGCGACCAAGATTCAGGACAAGACCGGCCAGCGCGTCATCCGGCTGCTGGGCCGCGAGTCCGACATCCGGGAAAAGCTCAAGAAGGACCAGATGCACGACGAGGTGCAGTTCTCCGACGTGGTCGACCAGCTCGGCGCCCAGTTCGACGAGGTCGAGACCGATATCAAGGACGAGGACCTCGAGAACGAGGAGTCTGCGCCCATCATCCAGCTGGCCAACCGCATCATCGAGGACGCCTACTTTGCCGGCACCTCCGACATTCACATCGAGCCGTGGGAGAAGGAAGTCGTGGTCCGGTACCGCATCGACGGCCTGACCCAGGAAAAGCTGCGGCTCCCCGCCCGCGTGGCCGGCGCCCTCGTCGCCCGCATCAAGATCATGTGCAACCTCGACATCGCGGAACGCCGCCTGCCGCAGGACGGCCGTATCGTTTTCAAGCAGTACAACAAGAAGAACATCGACATCGACCTGCGCGTCTCCACCGCGCCGCTCAATCACGGCGAGGGCGTGGTCATGCGTATCCTCGACAAGCAGAAGTCCACGCTGCCGCTGCCTGCGCTGGGCTTCAGCGAGGAAAATCTCGTCAAGTACCGCGAGTGCATCCGCCAGCCCTACGGCATGATCCTGCACTGCGGCCCGACGGGCTCCGGCAAGTCGATGACGCTCTACTCGGCGCTCAACGAGATCAACACGCCGGACGTCGTCATCCGCACCGCCGAGGACCCGATCGAGTACACGCTCGCCGGCATCAACCAGATGCAGATGCACCGGCAGATCGGCCTGACTTTCGCCGCCGCCCTCCGCTCCTTCCTCCGGCAGGACCCTGACATCATCCTCGTCGGCGAAATTCGCGACAAGGAGACGGCGAACATCGCCGTCGAGGCCGCGCTCACCGGCCACATGCTGATCAGCACGCTGCACACCAACGATGCCCCGAGCACGGTCGCCCGCCTCACCGACATGGGCATCGAGCCGTTCATGATTTCCTCCTCGCTGGTGGCCGTCTGCTCCCAGCGCCTCATCCGCCGCGTCTGCAAGGTCTGCCGCGTCGCCTACGAGCCCGAGGGCCGTGAGAAAGAGGTCATGCACCGCGCCATCGGCTGGCACGGCCAGATTTACAAGGCGAGTCCCTCCGGCTGCCCGAAGTGCAACAACACCGGCTACAAGGGCCGCGTCGGCATCCACGAGCTGCTCGTCAACAACGAGGAGCTGGTCGAGGCGATCAACAAGGAGGCCGAGACGGCCGAGCTGAAGCGCATCTGCATGAAGAGCGGCATGAAGACGCTCCACCAGGACAGCATGCTCAAGGTCAAGGAAGGCTTCAGCACGATGGCCGAGGCGCTGAGCATCGTCTCGCAGGACATGGAACTCCGCGGCCCGGCAAAGTGATGATGGGTGTGTTTGCCGATCTTGTAGGGCCGGCGCTTGCCGCCGCGCCTTTCGGTGAACGCTAACCCGGCACGGCGGCGAGCGCCGGCCCTACAACCCTGATCCGCTTATCCACCCCATGAACTACTGGCCTGAGTTTCTCGTGGTTGCCCTGGCGCACGCCTTGGCCGTCGCCAGCCCGGGGCCCGACTTCGCCATCGTGCTCAAGCAGTCCCTCACGTACGGCCGGCGCACCGCGATCTGGACGAGCCTCGGCATCGGGGTCGGGCTGTCCGTCCATATCACCTACTGCCTGCTCGGCCTCGGGTTGTTCCTGCGGCATTCCGGCCCGGCCCTCGTCGTGGTCCAATACCTCGGGGCGGCCTATCTCGCCTACATCGGTGTGCAGGCACTCCGCACCCGGCCGCGGCCGGGTGACCTCAACCTCGCCGCGGTCGGCGCCGCGCCCACGGGCGGGGCCGCCTGGACGACGGGCTTCCTGGTCAACGTCCTCAATCCCAAGGTGGCGCTTTTCTTCATCGCCCTGTTTGTGCTGCGCGTGAGCCCGTCGACCCCGAAGCTGATCCAGGTCGGGTATGGCCTGTGGATGACCGTGGTGACCATGGCGTGGTTTTGCTTTGTGTCGGTCGTCTTCACCAAGCCCGAGGTGCGGAGCCGGTTTCTCCGTCACGGCCACTGGATCGACCGGGTGCTGGGCGTCGTGTTTATCGCCTTTGCGCTGAGCCTGGCGTTCGCGTCGCTGCGCTAGGGTGGGTTTAATATTCCGGTAGCCGCGCTTGAGTCGGGGACGAAAGCGTGGTCCGGGCGCACCACGTTGTCGCTGTGCTCCAACGCGGCTACACTCTGGGCAACCGCTTCGTCACCCCGCCGCCAGCAGCATGGCGCTCAGCTCGGTGCTGCAGCGGGCGAACTGGCTGTAGACGGAGTGCTCCAGCGGCGAGGCCGTCCGCGCGGGCGCGGGCAGGGAAAGTTCATCCAGGCTCGCGCGCAGCGTGGCAAAGCGCGCCTTGTCGGCGGGCGTCGTTTCCGCCGCGGTGGTGAGCGCCTCCACGGTTTCGCCCGCCGTGCGGATGAAGCTGGCCAGTTCGGGCCGCTGCAGCGGCTGGCCGGGCGACAGGTGCAGGGCGACCACGGTGAGCGACCGCGTGAGGCACTGGTTGCCGTTGGCGAGGGAGGCCGCCTTTTCCAAATCCTCCTGCTGGTTTTTCGGGTCGCCGGACATCCGCTGCAGCGAGGAAAACACCATGCTGTTGGCGATCTCGGCCGCGCGCTTGCTGGCGATGGCGGTCGGGTCGTAACTCCCGCCGGTGGCGATCCGATCGCCGACGACCCGCAGGAAGTCGCGGTTGGCCCGCAGCGCGGTGGCCAGCAGGGCCGGGAAACGCTGCCGCTCCCACACCGGCCAGAAGAGCTGGGCTGCGAGGAGCGCAAGCAGCCCGCCGGCCGCCGTGGCGGCCAGGCGCTCGAGGGTGAAGGCGATCGTCACCTTGGAGGACACCTCGGTGATGAGGACGACGAAGAGCGTGATGAAGAAGACCGCGACGGGGTAGTTGCGCTTCAGCCAGAACGCGAAGCCGAACATCGTGGCCGCCAGGGCGGCGAGCAGCACGGCGGACGGCAAAGAGAGCCAGAGGAGAAAACTGGCGGCCAGGCTGCCGCCCAGCGTACCCAGCACGCGCTGGACGGCGCGCAGCCGCGTGGCGCCATAGTCCGGTTGGAGCACCACCAGCGTGGTCAGCGGCAGCCAGTAACCGCGGGCCAGGTCGAAGTATTTGAATACCGCGACGCCGATGAGCTGGAGCACCGTGGCGCGGGCGATGAAACGCAGCAGCGTGCTGTCAGGCCGCCATTGCAGGTTGAGGGCGGAGGCCAGCGGGCGCAGCGTCCACGTCTTCAGGTCGAAGAGCTCGAGTGAAAACGCGGCATGCTCGCCCGCCCGTTCGACCGTCGCGCGGAGCGCCTGGCCGGCGGCGGGCAGCAGGGTGCCGATCTGGTGGAGCACGAGTTGCAGTTGCGTGCCATCGGCGGCGTGGCGGGTCTGGGAGACGACGCGGTCCTGTAGCGCCTGCAGCAGGTTGCCGAGCCGGAGCAGCCGGACCTCGCTGGCGGCGAGATGCGACGGCTGGCGGGAGACGACGGTGAGGGCGATGGTCCGGGTCGTGTTGGTCAGGGAGGTGAGCACCGGCTCGATGCTTGGCGCCAGCGCGGGAAAATCGGGGCGCTCCATCAAGGTTTCCAGCGAGGAGTTGAACGCGACGAGCCGGGTGGCGAGGCGGGCGGCCACGTAGTTGAGTTCGTCGAGTTGCCGCAGGTGCGGCCGGGTGCGTCCGGCCGTGGCCGCCGCAATGGCCGTGGAAGCCTGGTCGAGCGCCGTGCGCAGCAGCGTCTGGCGCTCGGCGATCAGGCGGTGGCGCTGGTCCGCGCCGGCGGCTTCATCCGGGGCCATCGCCGCCAGCAGGTCCGACAACGCCAGCCAGCTGTCGGCGACCGTGCGGCGCATCGGATGCTGCGCGCGGAACGGCCACAGGGCCACCTGCACCAGCACGCCCCAGAGTCCGCCGGCGAGGACGGCGAGGAAATGCCGGCTCGCGATCAGGGCGGTGTCGCGGTGGGCCAGCGCGATGAGGAAGAGCAGCACGGAGGAGATGGCCAGCGACGGGCCGTACTCCGTGCTCAGGTGGCGCCATAGCCCGCCCGCGAGCATGAGGAGCACGACGGCGCAAAGCGCGAGCGGCAGGTCGGTGCTGGTGATGCTGCCGAGCCAGGTGGCGCCGGCGAGGACGGCGGTCATGACCAGCATGAGGCTGAAGCGGAGCGGGTAGGAGCCGCGCACGTCGATGATCGCGATGTTTTGCGCGGCCAGGGCGGCGAAGGAGGCCTCGACCGGCAACTGCCACCAGTGCGCGGCCAGCAGCGGCCCCATGAACGCCACGGTGGCGCGCGCCGCGCGGTTCAGGTCCGGCTGCAGCCGTTCCCGTTCCAGGTAGTCGCGCGCGTGGGCGATCATCGCATTCATGGCGCCGGCATTGTTGCGATCGGCGCGCCGGCGTCACGCGTTTTGCGGCTGGAACCGGCTCGGCCCCCAGCCGTCGCCAAGCCTATGGCTGGCAGGCGAGAAGATCGGGGATTTTAAAACTGATTGAATGTAGCAGCGGTGGTAACACCGCTGGCCAGCCGTGTTACCACGGCTGCTACAAAGAGCAGGTCACTTCGTCGCCGCAAAATCAATGTACCCGCGCTCCACGTCGGCGTGGATCAGCTGGACGCGCAGGCGGTCGCCGACCTGCAGGCCGTCGCCCCCGCGCTGGAGTTTTCCCTCCACCGGCGGGTGGAAGAGGCGGACCCAGACGCCCTTCTCCGACGCACCGGTGACCGTGGCGTCGTACTTCAGGCCGATCTTGGAAATCAGCAGCATCGCGGCGGCCGATTTAACCACCTGCCGTTCCACCTTCTTCGCCGCGTCCTCCTGCTCCGTGCAGTGGTCGGCGAGCATTGCCAGTTCCTCGTTGCCGTAGGGCACGGGCCGGCCGGCCAGGGCTGCCTTCACCAGGCGCTGGGCCAGCAGGTCGGGGAACCGGCGGTTGGGCGCGGTCGAGTGGGCATAGTCCTTCACCGCCAGGCCGAAGTGGCCGGCGGCGTGGTTGCCGGGCAGCTCCATGACATATTCGCCGGCGCCCATCAGCTTGATGATGGTCAGTGAAAGGTCGGGAAAATAAACGGGATCCTCGGCCTTGGCCGCGATCAGGAAATTCTCCAGCGCCGCACCGTCGGGTTCGTTGGGCAGGGTCACGTTCCGCGCCGCGGCCAGCTCCACGATCCGGTCCCACTTCTCGGGCGTGCGGACCACCCGGCGGATGGAGGGGAAATTCTTTGCCGCAAGGAAGCGGGCGGCCACCCCGTTGGCCGCGACCATCAGGTCCTCGATCAGGTTCTTTGCGCGGTTGCTTTGTTCCGCGGTGAGGTCGTGCAGGATGTCACCCACGAACACCGGCCGGGCCTCGATGGTCTGGAGGGAGAGGGCGCCGCGCTTGTGGCGGCGGGCACGCAACTTTTCGGCGACTTCGTCCTGCAGTTTGATGTTCTCGGCCAGCCCCGCGACCGGGCCGATCGCGGCCGGCATGGGCCCGGTGCCCTCGAGCCAGGCGGCGACGCTGTTGTAGGCGAGCTTGGCCTTATTGTGTACGGTGGCCTCGTAGACGTCGGACGCGGTCAGCGAACCGTCGCGGGCGAAGATCATCTCGATCACGATGGCCTGGCGGTCGACGCCAAAACCCAGCGAGGTGAGGTCGGTGGACAGCTTTTCCGGCAGCATGGGGAAGATGCCGCCCGCGGTGTAGACGGACGTCGTGTTCTTCCGCGCGTGCGCGTCGATCGGTGAGCCCTGCCGGACCAGCGCGGCGACATCGGCCACGGCCACGAGCAGCTTGACGGCGGCGTCCGGCAGCGCCTCGGCGACGGACAGCTGATCGAGGTCGCGGGAATCGTCGTTGTCGATGGAGCACCACAACAGCCCGCGCAGATCGCGGACCCCCTTGGCGCCGGGCGCCGCCGGTCCCTTGATCGCGCTGAGTTCAGTCAGCGCCCCCGGGGAAAAATCCGGGTCGAGCCCCCGTTCGAGCATCACCCGGTGGGCGATGCGTTTCAAAACCTCACGGGACTGACGATCGGGGGTAGTCGGCATTGCCACGATAGAATGCCCATTTCCGGGCGGGTCAAGGCGCCGGCCGTGAATCGCCCCGAGTTCCGACTGCGATTATATCAGGGGCCTGAAGCGAGACTCTTGAAGCTTCGGTTACAGTCGAACCGGGGCTCAGACAAACACGCCGCCGCCGAGGAGTTGCTCGCCGTCGTAGAGGGCCATGATCTGGCCGCAGGCGAGGGCGCGCTGGGGGGTGGAGAATTTGATGGTGGCCGTTGTAGCCGGGCTCGCTGAGCCCGGGTTCGGACCGGGGTCAGCGACCCCGGCTACAGGGTTGAATTCAATCGCGACACGGGGGTCCCGGTACCGGACGCGGCATTCGAGGCGGCGGGGTGCGCTGATGGGTTCGCCGATGAAGCTGAGGCGGTGGATGCGGCATTCGCTGGTCCACAGGCCCGGCGCCTCGGGACCGTCGAAGGCGACGAGCAGCGCGTGGTCGGCGGCGCGCTTGCCAGTGACGACGTAGGCCTTGTCGTCGGTGTTCGACGGGATCCGGATGCCGCGGCGCTGGCCGATGGTGTAGTAGTGCAGGCCGCGATGCTCGCCGAGGATCTGGCCGTCGGTCGCGCGGACGATCGGGCCCGGGTGCTCGGGCACGTAGGCGGTGAGGAAGTCCGCCATTTTCACCTCGCCGATGAAGCAGATGCCCTGGCTGTCCTTCTTGGCGGCCGTGGCAAGCTTGGCGTCCGCCGCGAGCCGGCGCAGCTCGGGCTTCGGCAGGTGCCCGATGGGAAAGCGCGCGAAGCGGAGCTGCTCCTGCGAGAGCAGGGCGAGGAAGTAGGATTGGTCCTTGTTTTTGTCGAGGCCCTCCAGCAGGAGTTGAGAGCTGAGGGTTGAGGGTTGAGAGCTCGAAACTCTGCGGGCATAGTGGCCGGTGGCCAGCGCGGTGAAACCCTCGGCCTCGGCGTAGGCGCGGAACACGCCGAACTTCACGCGGCTGTTGCACATGACATCGGGGTTGGGCGTCAGGCCGCGCTGGTAGCCGTCGAGCAGGTAGTCGACGACGAGCCGGCGGTAGTCCTCCATCAGGTTCACGACCCGGAACTCGATCCCGAGCTGGTCGGCCACGGCGCGGGCATCCACGATGTCCTGCATCCACGGGCACTCGCCGATGACGTTGTCCTCATTGATCCAGTTCTTCATGTAGGCGCCGACCACCTCAAAGCCCTGCTGCTGGAGGAGCAGGGCGGCGACACTGCTGTCGACGCCCCCGGACATGCCGACGAGGATGCGTTCACGGGACATGACGGGAGAGAAACCACTAATGGCCACGATTGAACACTAATTTTAGGCCAGCGAAATTCCCCGTCAGGCACGGATTGGGGCAGAAGACTAAAATTTTTACACCACAGAGGCACAGAGACACGGAGGTCGGAATGTCGGATTTTTTCAGATTTGCTCTGAATTCGATCGGCTTCGCTCTGTGTCTCTGTGCCTCTGTGGTGCAATTCTTCTTCCCAGTCAGATCAGAATTAGCGACCGATTAGAGAGGATTAGCGGTTAAAAACTCCGCTCGTGTCGTTCCACACCGCGCTTGCGGTGGCGCGGCAATTGCTGGAGAAACAGCCGGAATGCCCGAACAAACCCAACGTATCGTCCGCGCCTGGCTGATGTCGGCCTCGCAGGGGATCATCGAACTCGATGCCGACTGGGCGGAGGAATCCCTCCCGCTGCTGGCGCCGGGCGACAAGGCGTTCGCGTTTGCCGACTTCGGCCCGGCCGCGCCCTCGCTCTACGCGGAGGAGTCGGCCTACTACGTCGATGAGATCGGCCAGCTGGTCTTCGTCCTCGACCCGGAGGAGCACAGCTGGGTGGATTTTTCCGTCATGCCGGTGTATGTCGCCGGCGACTTCAACGGCTGGGAGGCGGCCGTCGGCCAGCTGGACTGGTCGATGGTGCCGGGCGAACTCAACGGCCGGGCGGTGTGGCTGCTGCGCAAGCCCGCCGCCGCGCTGCTCACGGACCCGCCGCAGCAGTTCAAGTTTGTCACGGGCGACAACCGCTGGATCGACCTGCCGCGCGATGCGACCAACCTGGTGTCCGACGGCAAGAGTCACTTCAACCGGGCCATCCTGAAGAATCGCACCGGGCGCAACCTGTTCCAGTTTACCACCGCGGCGCCGGTGCTGCTCAACCAGACCTACTCGGTCGTGCACGTCCGCGACGGCAAGCAGGCGCCCAAGACCCGCCTGCGGCTCGGGCGGTTTTTCCATGACATGCACAGCGAGCTGCCGCTCGGCGCCCTGGTGGTCAACGGCGAGACGACCTTCCGCCTGTTCGCGCCGCGCGCCAAGCACGTGCGCCTTTTCCTCTGCGAGAAGATCGAGGCGCAGGACCAGGCCTTTGGCTACGAGCTCGACCGTCACGAGGAGGCCGGCGGCTGGCAGGGCGTCTGGGAGGCGCACCTCGACCGCAACCTGCATGGCTGGTATTACTGGTACTCAGTCAGCGGCCCGCACGATGTCTTCGGACATTTTCATCCCGGCGAGAAGATCCTCGATCCCTACGCGCAGGCGGCGGTGGGCCGCATGGGCCCCGGCATCGTCCTGGATCCGGCGTGGGTCGGCCGGGCGGACCGGACGTTCATCACGCCACCGTGGCAGGACCTGGTCGTGGCCGAGGCGCATGTGCGCGACCTGGTCGCCCACGCCCCGATCAGCCTGAGCGCGGAGGAGCGGCTGGGTTTCACCGGCCTGACGAAATGGGTGGAGAGCCCGGACTTTTACCTGAAGAAACTCGGCGTGAACGCGGTCGAGCTCATGCCGGTGCATGAGGCGGACAACAAGACCCGCGAGGAATACCAGTGGGGCTACATGACGGCGAATTTCTTCTCGCCGGCCAGCGTGTACGGGCTCGACGCGCCGCGGGCCTCCCAGGTCAAGGAATTCCAGGAACTCGTCGCGGCCCTCCACCGGCAGGGAATGGCGGTCATCCTGGACGTCGTGTACAACCATGTGGGCGAGCCCGCGCACCTGCTGTTCATCGACAAGCTCTATTACTTTGAGCTGAGCGACGACGGCGAGCTGGCGAACTGGAGCGGCTGCGGCAACGACCTGCGGTGCCGCTCGGCGATGGCGACGCGGCTCATCAGCGACAGCCTGATCCATTTCATCGAGGTGTACGGCGTGGACGGCTTCCGGTTCGACCTCGCGGAGCTGATCGGCGTGGACGTGCTGCGCGCGATCGAGGCCAGCGTGAAAAAGGTGAAGCCCGATGTGATCCTCATCGCCGAACCCTGGAGCTTCCGCGGGCACATCGCCGCCGCGCTGCGGCCCACCGGGTACGCGTCGTGGAACGACGGCTACCGGAATTTCGTGCGCGACTACGTGCGGGGCAACGGCGCCTCCGACAAGCTGGAGTATTTCCTGAAAGGTTCGCCGTGGCACTTCGCCTACTGGCCGGCGCAGACCGTGACCTACACCGAGTCGCACGACGACCGCACGTGGCTGGACGTGATCACGGAGAACGGCGACTGCAACGGCTACCACCCGACGCAGAACGACCGGCAGCGCACGCACCTGATGGCAGCGATCCTGTTCGCGTCGGTCGGCATCCCGATGCTGGCCCAGGGGCAGGACTTCCTGCGCTCGAAGTACGGCGTGAACAACACCTACCTGCGCGGCGACCTCAACGCGCTCGACTACCGCCGGATCGCGCGCTTCCCGGCGACGCACGCGTATTTTTCGGACTGGATCGCGTTCCGGCTTTCGCCGCGCGGCTTTCTTCTGCGGCAGTGGTCGCGACCGTCGGAGGGTTTTTTCAAGTGCTGCACGGTGCCCGGCGCGCCGGCGCTGGTGGCGGTGTACAACGCCGACGGCAGCCAGGGACCGGGGCGGCTGATGTTTGCGGTCAACCCGCACACCGAGGACATCGCCGTGCCGGTCGGCGAGTTTGCCCTGCAGGCGTGGACGCTGGTGGCCGATCACGAATGTTTTTACGCCGGCGGCCGGCGGCCGCCCGGCCAGCAGGTGACCGCCGAGTTGTTCATCCCGGCCCTCGGCTGCAGCCTGTGGCAGGCGGAGTGGTGAGGGGTTCGAGTCGGACCGGTGGAGCGTTCTGCTGGCCAGCAGAATAACCCCAAGGTGTTTCCGCTCCGGCCCGGGCGTTTCCGGCGCGGGCGCGAACCTGCATCACGTTTTCCGACTGCGCGACAATTGCTCTGCTTTCAGAGCAAGATGTGCGCGAAATATGGCACGCATCTCGCTTGCCATGGCCGAGGGCGTGCTTTTCATTCTAACCGATTGCCGGTATCCTTGCCGGCCCGTTCCAACGAACATAACTCATCACTACCATGGCAGTTAAAGTAGCAATCAATGGTTTCGGCCGCATCGGCCGCCTCGTATTCCGCGCGCTGGTCGAGCAAGGTTTGCTCGGTACCACCCTCGATGTCGTCGCCGTCGGCGATATCGTGCCGGCCGACAACCTGGCGTACCTGCTCAAGTACGATTCCACCCAGGGCCGCTTTAGCGGCACAGTTTCTTCCAAGAAATCCTCCCCCGACAAGCTCGAGGACGACGTCCTCGTGGTCAACGGCAAGGACATCCATGTCGTTTCCGCCAAGAGCCCGGCCGACCTGCCGTGGGCCAAGTTTGGCGTCGATCTCGTGATCGAGTCGACGGGCCTGTTCACCGAGGCCGAAAAGGCCAAGGGCCACATCACCGCCGGTGCCAAGAAGGTCATCATCTCCGCCCCGGCCAAGGGCGAGGACATCACCGTCGTGCTCGGCGTCAACGACGACAAGCTCGACCTCAGCAAGCACAGCATCATTTCCAACGCCTCCTGCACGACGAACTGCCTCGCGCCGATCGTCCACGTGCTGCTCAAGGAAGGCTTCGGCATCGAGGAAGGCCTCATGACGACCATCCACTCGTACACCGCGACGCAGAAGACCGTCGACGGCCCCTCCAAGAAGGACTGGAAGGGCGGCCGTTCCGCCGCGATCAACATCATTCCCTCCACGACCGGTGCCGCCAAGGCCACCGCGCTGGTTTGCCCCGAGGTGAAGGGCAAGCTCACCGGCATGTCGTTCCGCGTGCCGACCCCCACGGTGTCGGTGGTCGACCTCACGGTCCGCACGACGAAGGAAACGTCTTACAAGGATATTTGCGCGGCGATGAAGAAGGCCTCCGAGACCTACCTGAAGGGCATCCTGGCCTACACGTCCGACGAGGTCGCCTCGAGCGACTTCATCCACGACAAGCATTCGTCGATCTTCGACGCCGGCTCCGGCATCGAGCTCAACAGCAAGTTCTTCAAGCTCGTTTCGTGGTACGACAACGAGTGGGGTTATTCCAACCGCGTCGTCGACCTGACCAAGATCATCGCCGCGAAGCTGTGAGGCGGCTGCGCTGCCTCAAGTAGCGAACATCGAGTAGCGAGTAGTGAGCATAATCGGCTCCTACTCGCTTTCTTTTTGAGTCTGCTCGCTACCCACTACTCACTATCCGCTACTTCTGCCTCCCATGCCCAAATTCAAATCCATCAGTGATCTCGACCTCGCCGGCCAACGCGTGCTCATGCGCGTGGACTTCAATGTCCCGCAGGACAAGGCCACCGGCGCCATCACCAACACCGCGCGCATCGCCGCCGCGCTGCCGTCGATCAAGTACGCCCTCGAAAAGGGCGCCTCGGTGGTGTTGATGTCGCACCTCGGCCGCCCGGATGGCCAGAAGATCGCCAAGTTCTCGCTGAAGCCGGTCGCCGTCGAGCTGGAGAAGCTCCTTGGCAAACCGGTGACGTTCCTCGACGACTGCGTCGGGCCCGCCGTCGAGGCCGCCTGCGCCAAGCTCGCGCCCGGCACCGTGGTCCTGCTGGAAAACCTGCGCTACCACATCGAGGAGGAGGGCAAGGTGAAGCTCGAGGACGGCACCTCGAAGAAGGCCGACCCGGCGGCCGTGGCGGCTTTCCGCGCCTCGCTCTCGAAGCTGGGCGACGTGTTCGTCAACGACGCCTTCGGCACCGCGCACCGCGCGCATTCGTCGATGGTCGGCGTGAACCTCCCGCAGAAGGCGGCCGGTTTCCTCATGGCGGCCGAGCTGAAGGCCTTCGCCGCGGTGCTCGACCACCCGCAGCGCCCGCTGCTTGCCATCCTCGGCGGCGCGAAGATCGCCGACAAGATTCCGCTGATCAACAACCTCCTCGACAAGGCCGACACGCTGATCATCGGCGGCGGCATGGCCTTCACGTTCAAGAAGGTCGTCTTCGGCAAGCAGATCGGCGCGAGCCTCTTCGACCCCGAGGGCGCCAAGATCGTGCAGGAGCTCGTGAACAAGGCGCAGGCCAAGGGCGTGAAGCTCGTGTTCCCGGTTGATTTCCTGGCTGCGGACAAGTTCGCCCCCGACGCCGCGACCCAGGTCGTGGGCGAGGATATTCCCGACGGCTGGCAGGGTCTCGACGCCGGCCCAAAATCGATCGCCCTTTACCGCGAGACGATCCTCGGCGCCAAGACGATCATCTGGAACGGCCCCCCGGGCGTGTTCGAGTTCGAGAAGTTCTCCCTCGCCACCAAGGCCATGGCCGAGGCGATCGCCGAGGCGACGGCCCTGGGCGCCACGACGGTCATCGGCGGCGGCGACACCGCCACGGCCGCGAAGAAATTCAAGATCACCACCAAGGTCACCCACACCTCCACGGGTGGCGGCGCCAGCCTCGAGTTCCTCGAGGGCAAGGTGCTGCCCGGCGTGGCGTTTCTGGAAGCCTAACAACATTTGCTTGTCATTCTGAGCGAAGCGAAGAATCCATCAGCGCAACCGAATTCTCGCCAACAACCTGGATCCTTCACGTGGTTCAGGATGACAACCCCAACACCATGATCCGCAAAAAAGTCATCGCTGGTAACTGGAAGATGAACAAGACGGCCGCCGACGGCGTCACGCTCACCAATGACATCGTCGAGGCGGTCGGCCGCGATCCGTCCGTCGACATCGTGCTCTGCCCGCCGTACACCGCGCTCGAAAGCGTCGGCCGCGCACTCGAGGGCCAGTCCGTCAAGCTCGGGGCGCAGAATATGCACCCGGAGAAGAACGGTGCCTACACCGGCGAGGTGTCCGCCGAGATGCTGCGCGCGCTTTTTGTCACCCACGTCATCCTCGGCCACAGCGAGCGCCGCTTATACTTCGGGGAGACCGACGCCTTCATCAACAAGAAGGTGCTGGCTTCGCTGGCCAACCAGTTGAAACCGATTTTCTGCGTGGGCGAGAGCCTCGCCGAGCGCGAGTCCGGCTCCACCCTCGCGGTGGTGCAGCGCCAGGTTGAGGGTGGCCTGCTGGGCGTGACCAAGGAGCAGATCACCACGGTCATCATCGCCTACGAGCCCGTCTGGGCGATCGGCACCGGCAAGGTTGCGACCACGGAGCAGGCGCAGGAAGTGCATGCCTACATCCGCGACCTGCTGACCAAGCTTTACGGCGCCCCGCTCGCCCAGAAGGTGCGCATCCTTTACGGCGGCTCCATGAAGCCGGCCAATGCGCCGGAGTTGCTCGCCCAGAAGGACATCGACGGCGGCCTGATCGGCGGTGCGGCCCTCGAGGCCAAGTCGTTCATCGAGCTCGTTCGGGCGGCCGCCGCGGCGAAGTAATCAGGTTCGCCAAGTCGCTTTGGTTTGGCCGGATTAAAGGGGGTAGGGGCGCAGCAAGCCTGCGCCCCTCTGTGGGAAACCGGCGGATTTCAGGTCATCGTCGTCCCGACTCTTGCGGGCTTGCCGCCTTGGAAGCAGTTCGGATTAACTACGACCGGATGCGGCGACTACTCGGCATTATCTGCGCTCTTTTTCCGGGCACCGGGCTGCTGTGGGCGGATGAGTCACCGCTGGCCGCCGCCGACTGGGCGGTGGAAGCGCAGTTCCCGGCGCCGCCGTCGACCGATGCGGTGCTCACGCCTTCGCCCCAGGGGGATGTTCGGGCCCGCCGGTATTTCGCGGAGCTGGCCGGGGAGCATTTCCTGCTGGTGCGCTTCACCTATCCGCTCGCCCTGCAGCCCGGGGCAGAGGCGGGACTCTACGAAAAATCCGAGGCCGAGTTGCTGCGTTCGCGACCCGGTGAGATCCGGCGGCACGAAGCCTATGTGCTCGGGCCCTTCGCGGGCGAGCGGCTCGTCATTGCCCAGCATCGGGAGGGGACGGTGCGCGAGGTGCGGCTCGTGGTGATTGGTTCCTCCCTCTATGTCTTCAGCGCCGAGTGGCCGGAGCCGGGCCCCGGGGCGGCCCACGGCGCGCGGCTGTTTGAGTCGATCCAGCTGCGGCCCGGCTACACCGATGCCCGCGTGGTGCAACAGAACGAACGCTGGCGCGAGCTGGGGGCCGGGAACTTCCGGCTGCGCTATGATGCCGCGCAGTGGTATCGCGATCCCTCCGACCAGGAGCCGGGCGTGTTCAATTTCCTGCGGCCCGACCGCAAGGCCGAGGCGCAGTTCATCGCGGAGGAACATGCGATCGAGGGTGGTGACATCGAGGCGGCCGTGCTCAAGACCGCGCAGGACGGGGCGGAGTCCGTGACCGTGAAGAAACGCGGGGCCAAATACCGCGGCACGGTCCAGATGGCCGAGCTGCAATTCACCGCGCGCGTCGAGGGGGTGGCCTATCTCAACCACGGTTATTTCTACAGCGGACCCGAGGGCGCGGTGCAGCTGCGCGGCTGGGCCACCGAAAAGAATTACGCCGAGGTGGCGGACGATATCACCGAATTGCTCGACGGGCTGACCGTGGTTCCGCCGAAGCATTAAAGCGGTTTAAATCTTGCGGTAGCCGCGCTTGAGTCTGCGAAAGCTTGGGTTTGATCGCGGCCGACCACGTTGTAGCCAAGCTCCAACGCGGCTACATCTTTTCTGAAACCGCTCCAGCCCGGTCGGGTTCTTTCCGCCGTGTCCATCGCTGCCAGGCGAAGCGATCAGCGCCGGGGCTGGCTCAGGCGGGCCGGGATTGCTCGAACTGTCCGAGCAGTTCCCGGGTGGGTGCGTGCAGGCCGGCTTCGCCCAGGTCGGCGCGAAGCTCATCGATCAAGGCGTGGACGGCCCGTCCATCAGTCGGCGGCTCCAGGGCCAGCGAGAGTGCGAGGTAAAGCGCGAGCTGGCGGGCGCCGAGTGCGAGATCCTCGTTGTCGCGAAACGCGTAGAGCACCGCCGTTTCCTTCAGGATCGTGGCATAGACGAGGCAACGGGCCTGGCCGTCGGCCGTGGATTCCCCCTTGCGGAGGGCGGCGACCTGCTCGTCCGCCGTCAGGCTCAGGAATTTGGCCGCCGGCATCCCGAAATTCTGTTCCTGCAGGTGCAGCGCCAGCAGGAGGGTTTCGTTCAGTTCGAGCCGGTCCTTGTCGTCCAGTGGCTTTCCCTTCCGCCGCAGGCGGGCGGCGAAGCGTCCGAGCAGCTCGATCTGGCGGAGGATGTAGTCCTGCTGTTGTCCGGCCATCGGCTGGGGTCAGTTGGAGCGGACGGCCATCGACTCGATCAGCACCCGGAGGAATGACTGGTCGCCCGGCAGCGCGGCCAGGGCGGCGATCGCGGCCTCGGTGTGCTGCCGGGAGAATTTCCGCGAGGCCTCGAGCCCGTGCAGGCTGACGTAGGTTGTCTTGCCCGCCTTGGCGTCCTTGCCCGCGGTCTTCCCGAGCGTCGCCGTGTCGGCGGTGGCGTCGAGGATGTCATCCATGATCTGGAAAGCCAGGCCGAGGTGGCGGCCGGTGTCGTGGAGCGCGGCGAGTTGCGTCGCGGTGGCGCCGCCGCAGAGTCCGCCGGCGACGAGCGAAACACTCAGCATGGCCGCGGTTTTATTAAGGTGGATGTATTCCAGCTCGCCCGCCGTGGCGTTGGATTTTTTCTCCGCCAGCAGGTCCGCCATCTGGCCGCCGATCAGTTTTTCGCTGCCGGCGGCGTCGGCGATTGCGCGGGCCAGCGCGGCGCACAGGGCGGGGTGTTCCGCGTAGTGCCGGCCGAGCAACTGGAAGGCGAGGGTGAGCAGGGCGTCGCCGGCGAGCAGGGCGGTGGCCTCATCGAACTGCTTGTGGGCGGTGGGCCGGCCGCGGCGCAGGTCGTCGTTGTCCATGCACGGCAGGTCGTCGTGGATCAGCGAGTAGGTGTGGATGCACTCCACGGCGACGGCGGCGGCCAGTGGATCCACTGACCGCCCTGAGCCGGTCGATTGGGCCGGCCGGGGGTCGTGGATTTTTGATTGGGGATCTAAACCGGCCGCGGCGAACAGGTCGGCGGCGGCAAGGACCAGCACCGGCCGCAGGCGTTTGCCGCCGGCCAGCAGGCTGTACCGCATGGCCTCGTGCAGGCGGGCCGGCCGGGTGCCTGCTGGAGGCGTCAATTCGTCCAGCCCCCGTTCCACTTGCAGGCGGTAGTGCTCGAACTGGGCGGAAAAATCCATCGGGACGGCCACAGTTTGGCGGGCACCCCGGGTTGGCAAACGGATTTTGGACGGGGTTTGGAAAGCTCTGGGTAGGGGCGCAGACTCTTGTCGGGCCATAGGCTTGGCGACGGCCGATGCTGCGCCCATAGTGCTTTAACTCCATTCGGACCCGCCAAGAACAGACTCGCCAAGCCGCGCGGGCCAAATCATACCGTTGGTCACTTTCCGGATGCCAACCTACGAATACATCTGCACCAAATGCGGCCACGAAATGGAGGCATTTCAGTCGATGAAGGATGAACCGCTCAAGGTGTGCCCGACCTGCAGGAAGCGCGCCCTCAAGCGCAAGGTGGGCGGCGGCGCCGGCCTGATTTTCAAGGGCACCGGCTTTTATATCACCGATTACAAGAAGAAGTCCGGATCGGCTGACAGCCCCTCTCCCGCCAAGTCCACCGAAACCAAACCGGCGGCCCCGACCGCCGCCAAATAATACCCGCTGCCATGGCCAGAAAAATTGAAAAAGCCCTTTATGGTCCGAGTCTCCTCGAGGTTATCTTCGGGGCGATTTTGGGCCTGCTGCTCGGCATCGTGGTGGCGTGCGTCTTTCTGGTCTTCAAGCCCGTGGTCCTCCTGAAGGAGAAGCCGAAGGAGACCGCCCGCGGTGTCGTCTATTTCATGCCCGGCGCGGAGAGCAACGCGAAGAGCCGGGCCTGGCAGGCCAAGCAGAAGCAATTTCTCGCGGGCACCAGCGTGCACCTCGTGGAGGAGGAGTTGAACGCCTGGGCCGCCACGATCGCCCAGCCCGCGCCCGCCGCCAAGCCCGCCACTCCCGCCGCGCCGGCGAAACCGGGCGCTGCTCCCGCCAAGCCCACGACCCCGCCACTCGAGGGCTTCGTGATTCCGGCCGCGCCCAATTTCCGCATCGTGGACGGCAAGCTGCAGATTGGCATGAAATGCACGCTGAACTGGTACGGCCTGGCGACCGATGTCACGGTGCAGGCGACCGGCGGTTTCCGTCGCGAGGGCGATGGCTACGTGTTTGCGCCGGAGACGGTCTATCTCGGTTCCTGCCCGGTGCACCTGCTGCCGGCCGCCGCCGCTCCCTTGGTCGCGTACATCACCGCGCACGAAAAGGCGCCGGACGACGTCCGCGCGGCCTGGGCCAAATTGAACTCCGTGGCGATCGAGGGCAGCACCCTGAAGCTGGCCGTGCAGTAAACCGCCCGGCGTCCTTTCCGGCCCGAGGCTGTGTCGAAAAACTTAAAGAATATCGGCCTCGTCTCGCTGCTCACGGTCGTTTCGCGCGTCCTGGGGCTGATCCGCGACCAGCTGGGCGCCGCGATTTTCGGGGCGAGCGTCCTCAACACGGCCTTTCTCTCGGCCTTCCGGTTGCCGAACCTTTTCCGCCGGCTGCTGGGCGAGGGCGCGCTGGCGGCGGCCTTTCTGCCGAACCTGCAGCATGAGCTGCACGAGCACGGCCGGCCGGGCGCGTTTGCCCTGCTGAACAAGGTGGCGAGCTGGCTGCTCGTCATCACGGGCGGACTCGCGGCCGTCTTCATGCTGGTCTTCAGCCAGTCGCGGCGGCTGCCGGGCCACGACGACAAGTGGTACCTGCTCGCCGACCTGACGGTGATCCTCGTGCCCTACCTGATCTTCGTCTGTCTCGCGGCGGCGTTCAGCGCCACGCTGCAGGTGTTCCACCGCTTCCTCGAGCCGGCGCTCTCGCCGATCTGGCTCAACCTGTCGATGATCGCCACCCTCGGCGGCGCGGGCCTGCATTTCTCCGCCACGCCGCTGGGCGAAATCCACTGGCTGTGCGCCGGCGTGCTGGTCGGCGGCTTCCTGCAGATGGCGGTGCCGGCGGCGGCGCTCATCCGCGGCGAAGGCTGGCGGCCGCAATTCGACCTCGGCCTTTCGCCCCGGGTGCGGGAAATCGCGCTGCTGATGACGCCCGGCCTGTGGGGCACCGCGATCTACCAGGTCAATTCCTATGTCTCGAGCATGCTGGCCTTCTCGATCAACGACTCGGCGGGCACGCTGATGTTCTACGCGAACCGGCTGATGGAGCTGCCCATCGGGGTGTTTGCCATTGCGGTTTCGACGGTGGTTTACCCGCTCCTGACCAAGCATGCGGTCGAGCGCAACTTCGACGGACTCGCGCAGGACTTCCGCAAGGGCGTCCGCCTGATTTTGCTCATCAACGTGCCGGCGGCGGCGGGACTCGCCCTGCTGAGCGAACCGATCGTGCGGCTGCTGTTTGAGCGGCACAACTTCACCGCCGCCGATACACAGGCCATGGCGCCGCTGCTGGCGATTTATGCGCTCGGCCTGCCGTTCTTCTCGGTGGTCAACCTGACGGTCCGGGCGTTCTACGCTGTGAAGAACACGAAGGCGCCGGTGCGCGTCGCCACGGTCGACTTTCTGATCAACCTGGGGCTCAGCCTGCTCCTCATGCGCTGGCTGGGCGCGGCCGGCCTGGTGCTCGCCAGCACGGTGGCGATCATCGCCCAGACCTGGCTGCTGCACCGGGCGCTCGCCGGGCAACTGCCGGGCATGGGCCTCGGTTTGCTGCTGCCGAGCGTGGGCCGGATTCTCACCGCCACGGCGGTCATGGCCCTGGCGGTGTGGGGCGGGACGCAGCTGGTGGCCCTGCTGCCACTCGGCGGCAAGGCGCGCGACCTGGTGGAGGTCGTCGGTTTGATCCCGGCCGCGTGCGCGCTCTACGGCGCCTTGCTCTGGATGCTCAAGATCGAGGGTCGCGAGGATCTCGAGGCCCTTTTCAAAAAACTGCGCACGCGATTCGCGGCCAAGCCGGAGGCCGGCTGATGGATGCGGCGGTCACGGTCCGGCACAACATGGCCGCAAGCCGTTACGAGCTGCTGGTCGACGGGCATTTGTCCATTTGCGAATACGTGCTGGAGGGGAAGCGGATGATTTTCACCCACACGCTGGTGCCGCCCGAGCTGCGCGGCCGCGGGATTGCGGAAAAACTTGTGCGGGCGGCGCTGGCTGACGCGCGGGCGCAGGGCCGCACGGTCGTGCCGGCGTGCTCCTATGTGGCGAAGTTCATCGAGCGGCATGAGGAGTATCGGGATCTCTTGGGCGCTGCCGGATAGCGCTGCCACCTGCGGGCTACGCCCGGCACGGCAGCAAGCGCCGGCCCTACAAATGAAAAAACCCGCAGCTTGCGCGGCGGGCTTGGGGAAGGGTGGGAGGAATTCCTCAGACCTTCTGGACGAGGCCGGCCTTGATGGCCTTGACGGAGACCCACATGCGCTTCGTGCCGCCGTTGGGCAGCTTGACGCGGATCCACTGCAGGTTCGGGCGGAACAAGCGGGGGGTCAGCGTCGTGATGTGCGTGCCGATGCCGCCGCTCTTCTTCGACTGACCTTTACGGTGGATGATTTTGCCCTTGGTGGGGCGTCTGCCGGTGATTGCGCAAATTCGTGCCATGGTGTTTCTTGAGTTAAAGGGTCAGGAGTAAAGGACGGCTCGTCGTCTTAGCAAGGGAAATTTGGAAAACCATCACCAGGGTCGCTCTACTTGCGTAAAGCATAGAGTGCCTGAAACTTCTGCCCCATGTTGGCCGGGTGCATCAGCTGCATGAGCATCCGTTTCCGGAGGCTGAAACTGCCCGCTTCGGCCGCCGTGATCGCGGCCAGGGTTTTTTGGGCATGGTGCATGAAAAAGCTCTCCTGTGAGTCCACCCGGGACTCGCCAAACCCGGCCCGGACGAGGCCGTCCTCCAGCCAGTCCCAGCAGATATGGCAGGTCAGGTCCTGTTTGCCGGGCCGCGCGAGCAGATCGCTGCCCATTTTCTGGCGGTGATAGGTGCGGCCGGTGCCCGCGGGAAGATTCTCCACCAGTTCCTGCCAGTATTTGCCATAATCAAAGGCCACAAACAGACCGCTCCACTTCGGGCCGACAATGCGCTCCAGAATCGGGATCGTGCGCAGTGGCAGATCGATGTGGTAACCCTCGGCGGAGGATTTGGGCAGGCGGTCGGCGTGAGCGGCCAGCTCGGGCGACAATTCCGGCAGTTCGACTTCGCGCAGGGTGCGGCCGGTCAGGGCCACCCCGAGTTCGCGCCAGCGGCCTTCGCGCCAGACGACGCGGTGAAACGGCTGGGCGTCGAAGAGCTCGTTGGAGAACACCACCGCGCGGTCCGGCAGGGTGAACGGCTGGCCCAGGGAAATGATCTGGTAGCTGGCAAACGGGTGGGCCACGTCGCGCAGGATGCCGCCGCCGGGCTCGGCGCCGATCTCCACAAAGACGAAGTCGGCCGGCGCGGCCGGGGCGAGCAGCTTGACGACCGCGGCGGCCACGAGCTCGCCAAACACGGGGCTGAAGGTGGTCGAGGTGAAAAAATCCGCCTTGTTGTCCCGCCCGACCCGCTTGAAGTCCCGCGTGTAATACCCGGCCGTCGGGTGGTACATGGCCAGCTCCATGAAGCGGGCGAAGGAGACGCCTTGGGCCGCAGTCGGCTCAGTGGCGAAGATTTCAAAAAAGTCGGAGGAGGAACCCATTTGCCAACTGAAGCATTTGCTTCCACTTAAAGCCATGCTCAAACACTTTTTCGCAATCGTGGCCGCCGTGCTGGTCGGCTACGGTGTGGCCCAGGTTGCCGCCCACTCGGGCGCCCCCAGCTGGTGGCCGGACCGCGAGCGCGATAAAAACGTCCGCTATTTCCGCGATGTCATGCAGCTGGTGAAGGAAAACTACGTCGGCGACGCCCCGGCGGGTTACGACGACCTGACCCGCACGGCGCTGGACGGCATGGTCGGCACGCTCGACCCGCATTCGCAGTTTCTGCGGGCGGACCAGTACCAGGAAACCGAGGAGGAATTGAGCAATGCCTTCGGCGGCGTTGGCATGCAGGTGGAACAGCGCGAGGGCCAGATCGTGGTGGTCGCGCCCATCGCCGGCACCCCGGCGGAGCGGGCCGGCATGCGGCACGGCGACCGGATCGTGAAGATCGACGGCAAGGTCCTGGAAAACCCGACGGTGGAAAAGACCGTCCGGCTGGTCCGGGGCAAACCCGACACCGAGGTGGTGATCACGGCCTACCGGCCGAGCCAGAACCGGACGATCGATTTCAAGCTCAAGCGCGAGAGCATCCGCCTCGACAGCGTGCGCAACGCCGCGATGGGCCCGGACGGCATCGGCTACGTGCAGATCACCCAGTTCAGCGAGCGCACCGGCGACGAATTCACCGCGGCTCTCGAGGGCCTGGAACAGCAGGGCCTGAAGGCGCTGGTCATCGACCTGCGCAACAACCCGGGCGGATTGCTCGATGCGGCGATCGACGTCTGCAATGAGTTCTTTGAGAAGGGCGAGCTGATCGCCTACACGCAGGGCCGCACGCCGGAGTCGCGCGAGAACTTCAAGGCCACCGGCGGCCATCAGCCGCGGACCTACCCCGTCGCCATCCTCGTCAATGGCGGCACCGCCAGTGCCGCCGAGATCGTCTCCGGGGCGATGAAGGACACGAAGCGCGCGGTGATCGTCGGCGAGAAGACCTTCGGCAAGGGTTCGGTGCAGACGATCCTCGAGCTGCAGAACGGCGAGGGCCTCCGCCTGACCACGGCGCGCTATTACACGCCGAGCGGGGTCACCATTCACGAGAAGGGCATCACGCCCCAGGTGGAACTGGAGGTCTCGGCGGACGACGACAGCAAACTCCGCCTCCAGCAGGCGCGCCCGGACCTGTCCGCCCCGGCGGAATTCAACGAACGCTTCGGCTTCGACCGCATCGAGGACGAGCAGCTGTCCGCCGCGCGGGAGGTACTGACGGGGGTGCTGGCGGCGAAGGTGCCGGCACAATGAATCTCGTGGCATTGATTTCCTGGTGGGAGCGAGTTTGCCCGCGACTCATGGGCCGGAAGTCGCGAGCAAGCTCGCTCCCACAGGGACGTTTCGCGCCATGATCCTCGCCCTCGAAAGTTCCTGCGATGAGACCGCCGTGGCGGTGTTCGACCCGGCGCGCGGCCTGCTGGGCGAATGGGTCCACAGCCAGATCGCCCTCCATGAAGCCTATGGCGGGGTCGTGCCGGACCTCGCCAGTCGGGAGCACCTCGAGAATTTCGGCCCGCTGTTGCGGCGCTCGCTCGCGGACACACCGGCTTCCGCCATCACAAAAATCGCCGTGACCAGCGGACCCGGCCTGGCGGCCTGCCTGGCCATGGGTTTGTCCGCCGCCAAGAGTCTCGGGCTGGCCTGGGACGTGCCGGTGGTGGGCGTGAACCACCTGCGGGCGCACGCCTTCTCGCCGTTCATTCCCCTGCATACGGCGAATCCCGCCGCCTTCGAGGCGGAGCTGGCGAAACTGCTGCCACACCTCGGCCTGCTGGTTTCGGGTGGCAACACGGCCTTGTTCACCATCGATGAGTCGCGGCGTCTCCGGCTGTTGTCATCTACGCTCGACGACGCAGCCGGCGAGGCCCTCGACAAGGGCGCCAAATTGCTCGGCCTCGGTTATCCCGGCGGTCCGCAGGTGGAGAAGCTGGCCGCGGGTGGCAGTGCCACCGCGTTTGAGTTTCCCAAGGCCATGGCCCAGCGGGCCACCCTGGACTTCAGCTTCTCCGGCCTGAAAACCAGCCTGCGCTACCAGCTGGAGAAACTTTCCCCCGAGGTCATCGAACACCGGCGAGCCGATTTTTGCGCGAGCTACCAGTACGCGGTGTTCGAGGCACTGCTGCGCAAGTCGGCTCTGGCGTTGGAGCGGGGCGTCTACCGGAGTTTCGGGCTTTCAGGTGGCGTGGCGAACAACCGGACGCTGCAAGCCGGATTGGAGAGGGTGGCGCGGGAGCATGGGATTGCTTTTCTGCGCGCCCAGCCGCAGCACACCGGCGACAACGCCGGGATGATCGCCTTTGCCGCGTGGGCCGAGCGCGAGCCGGGCGGGGTGAGCGAGGCGGGCTATCAGCTACAGATCAGCCCAAGCCTGCCACTGGCTCTCGCGTAAGGTTCACAATGGGCTTGGAAATCACTTATTTCAGGCAATCCTATTAGAAAACTTGGTTTCCCGGCAATGAGGCCCTGCCCTTAAATGAAATACCTGTTTTTAGCATTTCTGGTCTCCTGCACTGCTATGAAGGGAGCCGACGATCTGCCGGCAAAAACCTGCGAGGAACTGATTGATGATCTGCAAAAATTAGACGGATTTACTATTGGACAGCACCCTACGGCATGGATTGATCAATTCATTGCTGAAGAGTCACAGCCAAAATTCACGGGCGGGATCATGGGATCACAGAAACCGATAATTTATCCTGCGATGAAAGAATTGGTTGCAAGAGGAACTGCCGCGATCCCGGACCTATTACTGCATCTGGATGATGCGAGACCCACAAAACTTGAAATTAGGGAGGAAAATCACATTACTTGGGCGCGCATATGCAATGATTACAATAACAAGCCCCTCCGTGGCCACGGAGCCTATGCTTATAAGGAAGAATCCCTTGAATTACCGTATCGTATCTTGGTGGGCGATGTGTGTCTGGTCGTTTTGGGGCAAATCACAAATAGACCGCAAGTTGGTGTAAGATACCGTCCTTCAGGCGGGGTTCAAATCTGCAGTCCCATAAAATATCCTGAAATCGTTGCCTCTGCCAGAGAGGATTGGAGTGGCTTTCAATCTTCGGATTTATGTTCGCTTCTCCTAGACGATATTGCGCAGGCGAAATATCCACCAGAGGAAGAAGGCGCACTCCGCCGAATTAAGTTCTATTTTCCGGCGCATTATGACGAGGCCCTTGCGGCTCAGAAATTAAAAGCTGAAAAATAAAAGCTCAGATAGCTTATCAACTCTTCAGTTTTAAGCGCAGATACGGCGCCGTCGGGCTCCCCTTCACCTTGAGCAGTCCGGCGAGCGGGCCCTGATAAAGAATCTCACCGCCGTTGGGTCCGCCGCCCGGCCCGAGTTCGATGATGTAGTCGGCCTCGGCGAGCAGATCCATATGGTGCTCGATCACCACGACGCTGTGGCCCTGCTCCACGAGGTTGTGCAGCACGTCGATGAGTTTTTCGCAGTCGCTCAGGTGCAGGCCGATGGTCGGCTCCTCCAGCAGGTAGAGGTTGCGGATCGCGATGCCGCGGGAGCGTTCCTGGTAGGTTTGCAGGCCCTTGGTCAGCTCGGTGACGAGCTTCAGGCGCTGCGCCTCGCCGCCGGACAGGGACGGGCTGCTTTGCCCGAGCGTGAGGTAGCCAAGGCCGCAGTCCACCATCAGCCGGCAGACCTGGGAGAGCTGTGAGTGGAAATCGAAGAACACCGCCGCCTCATCAAAGGAAAGCTTCAGCACCTGGCCGACGGTTTTGCCTTTCCAGGTGATGTCGGCCAGCTCCGGGCCATAGCGCGAGCCGCCGCAGTCGTCGCACGGCAAGTAGGAATCGGGCATGAAAGCCATCTCCAGCTTGATGCGCCCGGCGCCCGAGCAGGTCAGGCAGCGCCCGCCGGCGGTGTTGAACGAGAAACGGCTTGCGGTGTACCCGCGCATCTTGGACTCCGGCAGCGAGGCGAAGAACTGGCGGATCAGGTCGAAGATCCCCAGGTAGGTGGCGGGCGTGGAACGCGGCGTCTTGCCAATGGGCGACTGGTCCACTTCGACGACGGTCTTGAAGCCGTGGGCGCCGGTGAGGGCGGCGAACAGGGTTGGGGTTTTTTGGTTCCCGATTTTCGATTCTGCTTCAAACCCGGTGAGACGCGCGAAGTCCTGGCCGGTGAGCCGGGCCTTCCGCTGCTTGATGGCGCAGCTTACGGCCGGATGCAGGATGTCGCGGAAAAGCGTGGATTTGCCCGCGCCGCTCGGCCCGCACACCATGATCAGCCGCCCGAGCGGGAGGTGCAGCGACTCGTTTTTCAGGTTGCGGAAATTGATCCCGGTGAGATCCAGCCACGCAGGAATTTTTGGCGTTTGGATTTTGGCCTTTGGGATTTCCCGATACTTTCCCCTCAGCGGGTGCTTGATCCCCTTGTCGAGATAGAGGCCGGTGAGTGAGCCGGCATTCTTGCGCAGTTCGGCCGGTGTGTCGTTCGCGAGCACGGTACCACCGTGGATGCCCGCGCCCGGGCCGAGGTCGATGATCCGGTCGGCGCGTGCCATGACGCCGTCGTCGTGCTCTACGACCAGCAGGGTGTTACCCTTCTCGCGCAGGGTGATCAGCGTGTCGATCAGCCGGTCGTTGTCCCGGGCGTGCAAGCCGATGGAAGGTTCGTCGAGGACATAGAGCACACCGGAAAGGTTGGAACCGAGCTGGGCCGCCAGCCGGATGCGCTGGGCCTCGCCGCCGGAGAGCGTCTCGGTCGGACGGTCCATCTCCAGGTAATCCAAACCGACCTGGCCGAGAAAGCGCAGCCGCTCCTCGATCTGGGGCACGATGTCCTGGGTGATGAGCTTGCCGCGGGCCTCCAGCTGCAGGTTGCGCAGCTGGGCGATCAGGCCGGCGGGCGTAAGTCCCACGAGCGTCGGCAGGCTGATGGGTTCACCCTGCTTGAGCGGCAGTTTCACCGCCCGGGCGATGCGGTTGAGCCGTTCGCCGTGACAGGTCGGGCACGCCTTGCCGTGTGAGGCGGGATCAGCGGGATCGAAGCTGCGCAGTGCGTCAGCCACCTCCGGCGACCTTTCCTCGTCCTCATCCGGCTGCAGCATCCAGTCGTAGATGCGTCCGTGACCGCGGCACGTCGGGCACCAGCCCTTCGGCGAATTGAAGGAGAAATGCTTGGGGTCGAGCTCGGGGAAGGATTCCCCGGAGGCGATGTCCGTGCGGGTGGTGGAGAACCAGGAGAGGACCTGGCCCGTGGGCGTGACGAGGAAGCACGCGCCTTTGCCGAGACGAAGGGCGGTCTCCAGCGCTCGCGCTGGAGAATCGAAGGACGAGGGACGAGGGTCGATTTTGCCCGCTCCGGACTTTCGACCTTCGGCTTTCGGCTTTCGGCTGCCAATCTGCGACTTCAGGTCGCAGACCACGACCTCAACATCATGCTCCTTGTAGCGATCGAGTTTCTGGAACGTGTCGACGCGCAGCAGCCGGCCGTCCGCGCGCATGAGTGCGTAACCCTGCCTTTCAATCCACTTGGCGATCGGCTCATGGTGGCCCTTGCGGCCGCGGATGAGCGGGGCGCACAGGTACAGGTGCTTCGCCTTGCGGCCCGCGGGCGAGGCGACGACCTTGTCGAGGAGCCGGCGCAACTGGCCGGGCGAAAGGGGCGTCACGGCGCGGCCGGTTTCCGGGTGGTGCTGGATGCCGAGCCGGGCGTAGAGGAGGCGGAGGTACTGGGCGACCTCGGTGATGGTGGCGACGGTCGACTTGCGCGACCCGCGCGTGACGCGCTGCTCGATCGCGACGGTCGGGGGAATCCCGGTCAGCCGGTCCATGTCGGGTCGCGGCAGTTGCTCCACGAACTGCCGCGCATACGGGGACATCGACTCCATGAAGCGCCGCTGGCCCTCGGCAAAGATGATGTCGAAGGCCAGCGTGGACTTGCCCGAGCCCGAGACGCCGGTGACGACCGTCAGCTGCCGGTGCGGAATGGTCAGCGAGATGTTCTTGAGGTTGTTCTCCCGGGCCCCGATCACGGTCAGTTCGCTGGCCCCGAGGGTCAGGCCCGCCTGATAAGGTGCCGGATCCTCCGCCGCCATCAGTTCCGATCCGTTGTAACGTATTGCGTTACCAAGTGACAGGGCGTCGCGGAGGAAGGGGGAGGTGGCGGTGTCGGCGCGGGCGATGGCCTCGGGCGGACCCTCGGCGACGATGCGGCCGCCGCCGGAGCCGGCTTCCGGGCCAACCTCAAGGATCCAGTCGGCGGACTTCAGGACGTCGAGGTTGTGCTCAATCACCACGACGCTGTGGCCCTGGTCCACGATGCGCTGCAGGACGGCGAGCAACCGCTTCACGTCGTGCCGGTGCAGGCCGGTGGTGGGCTCGTCCAGCAGGAGCAGCGCGCCGGCTGGAATTTGAGACTTGGGCGGTGGGATTCCAGAATCTTGCGCCGGAATTTGCGCATCGCTGGCGTAGTCCGAAAGGTAGCGCACGAGCTTGAGGCGCTGCGATTCGCCACCGCTGAGCGTATTCAGCGGCTGGCCGAGCGGGAGGTAGCCCAGCCCGACCTCGTCGAGCGCGGCCAGGCGCTGCTGGATTTCGGCGTGACCGGCAAACAGTGGCAGCGCATCCGCAATCGTGGTGGCGAGCAGGCCCGCTACGGACCGGCCGTTCCAGACGATGGCCAGCACCTCCGGCTTGAAGCGCCGGCCCTCGCAGATGGGGCAGGGCACGAAGACATCGGAGAGGAACTGCATTTCCACGCGTTCGCTGCCGAGGCCCTGGCAGTGGTCGCAGCGGCCCTCGCCGCTGTTGAAGGAAAACGTCGACGGACTGAAGCCCGCTTCCTGGGCGGCGGGCACCGTGGCGTAGAGCTCCCGGATCAACTCCCAGGCCTCGCAGTAGAGGGCGGGATTTGAGCGCGGAGTCCGGCTCAACGGCGACTGGTCGACGAGCACGACCTCGGAGAAAGGCAGGTCGGACTGGATCGAGGCGAACGACGCCGGATCATCGGTCATCAGGTTGCGCTGCGTCAGCAGGCCCTGGTGGATGACATTGTCGAGCAGCGTGGACTTGCCCGAGCCGGACACGCCGGACAGGCAGACCAGGCGCTGCAGCGGCAGGCGGAAATCCAGGTGCTGGATATTGTGCTTCGTGGCGTTGGTGAAACGCAGCCAGGCGGCCGGCTTCGGCCGGCGCTGGGCCGGCGCGTCGATGCGCTGGCGGCCCGAAAAATAGGCGCCGGTGATGCTGCGGGGCGAAGCCAGCATGGCGGGCACGGTCCCCTGAAAGACAATTTCGCCACCGCGCGCACCGGGCTCGGGCCCGACCTCCACGACGTGGTCGGCGGCCCGGATCATCGCCTCGTCGTGCTCGACCACGACGACGGTGTTGCCCGTGTCCGTCAGGGTCCGGATGATGCCGAGGAGCCGGTCGATATCGCGCGGATGCAGGCCGACGGACGGTTCATCGAGGACGAACAGCGTGTCGACCAGCGAGGTGCCGAGGCAGGAAGTGAGATTGACGCGCTGGACCTCGCCGCCGGAAAGGGTGCGCGACGTGCGGTCGAGGGTCAGGTACCCGAGGCCGACCTGGGCGAGGTAGCGCAGGCGGGTGACCATGGACTCATAGGCCAGATCGCGCTGGTGATGGCCGGACGCCGAATCCGGTGGCACCGCGGAGTCTCCCGCCGACTGCATCAGCGCGAGCAGTTCACTCACCGGGAGTTGATAGAGACTGGGCAGCGTGGTGCCCTGCCATTTCCAGCAGAGGGCTTCGGGTTGCAGCCGGGCTCCGTGGCACTCCGGGCATTGGTTGTAGGTCCGGAAGCGCGAGAGGAAGACGCGCACGTGCATCTTGTACGTCGTCTTCTCAAGGTAACGGAAGAAGCCCTTCAGGCCGTACCAATACTTGGGCCATTCCTTGCCGTTCTCCTTGCCGTAGCCGGGCTCGCCGTCGATGACGAAGGCCTTCTGCTCGGGTGTGAGCGCGGCGAACGGGACGTTGGTGGGGATGCCTCTTTTCTTGGTGAACGTGAGCAGGTCGCGCTTGGATTCACCGTAGACTTCCCCTTCCCACGGCTTGATGGCGCCGTCGTTGATCGAGACGGAGTGGTCGGGGACGGCGAGGCGGTAGTCGATGTCGATGACGCGGCCAAAGCCCCGGCATTTCGGGCAAGCGCCGAGCGGGGAGTTGAAGGAGAACATCCCCGGTGAGGCGGCACGGAAGGTCCGGCCGGTCTTGGGCGAATGCAGGCCGCGGGAGTAATGGCCGGCGCCGATAAAGCTCAAATCGGAGATTTCAGATTTCAGATTCTCAAACAGGTAAACCTCGCCCTTGCCGAAGTGCAGGGCGGCTTCGGTGGCCTCGAGGAAGCGGGCCTTGTTGTCGGCGGTGATGGCCAGACGGTCTTGGACGACAAAGAGGAAAGTCGAATGACGAAGGGCGGCGGCCGAAGGCTGGCTTAAGAGGCCATCGATCTTGTATAGCATCAGATCGGTCTTCGACTTTTCCTTCGACGCCAGCACCCGGGTGTAGCCCTGGCCCTTGATGCTCGTCAGCACTTCGGTCCACGCCAAGTTATCCGGCTTGGCGATGCGGAAGCAGAGCAGCAGGTTCGCCGTGCCATGCGCTGCATGGGTCTTGGCCCAGATGGTCTGCGGGTTGTCGTCCTCGACCTTCTCGCCGGTGGCCGGATCAAAGCACCCGGCGACGTGGCTGAACCAGACCTTGGCGAAGTCCGTCAGCTCGGTCATCGTGCCGACGGTGGATCGCGAGGTCTTGACCGTGTTGGTCTGCTCGATGGCAATGGAGGGCCGGATGTTCTCGATGGAATCGACCTTGGGCTTGTCCAGCAGGTCCAGGAACTGCCGGGTGTAGGCGGAAAAGGTCTCGACGTAGCGCCGTTGTCCCTCGGCGTGGAGCGTATCAAACACCAGCGAGGACTTGCCGGCCCCGCTCAGGCCGGTGACGACGATGAATTTCCCGAGTGGTAGATCGAGGTCAAAACCCTTGAGGTTGTTCTGGCGGACGCCGCGCAGGCGAATGGACTCGGGGGCGGGTTTGGGCGGCACTGCTGGCACAAATGAGCACGAATTACCGGAATGCAAACCCGGGAGTGTGGCGGCGGGTGTCTCCTGACATAATGCTGTCAGCAGCGGAGGTGTCCGGGGAATCGCCGCGATCCCGGCCTAGCCCTTTGTCACTTCCCGGAAGAGCGTGAGATGTGCCTGGACCTGCCGCTCGGGCACGAAATTGGCCTGGGCATGCTGGCGGCCGAGTTCCCCGAACCGCTGGCGCTGGGCGGGGTTCCGGATCAGGCGGTCGAGGGCGGCGACAAAGCCGGGTTGGTCGAGGTTGGCGATCAGGCAGCCCGACCGGTCCGGCACAAAGCATTCGCCGACCCCGACAATGTCATAGGCCACCGCGGGCAACCCGTGGAGCTGGGCCTCGATCAGGAAATTCGACAGCGACTCGCTTTGCGAGGCGAGCACGGCGATATCCGAGGCGAGGTACAGGGGGGCCGGGTCGGACTGGTAGCCGAGGAACTTGACGCGGGCGCCGAGGCCGAGGTCGTGGGCCAGGCGTTCGCATTTTTTTCGGGCCGGGCCCTCGCCGGCGAGCCAGAGCTGCCAGTCGAGGTAGCCGGGGAGCTTGGCGCAGATCTCAATCAGTTCGCGCTGGTTCTTCTCGGGCCGGAACATCGCCACGTTGACCAGCACGACGGTGCTCTGGTTGGCGCCATGGTAGCGGCGCAGGGCCTGGTTGCGCGGCGCGGTCTCGTCGGTGAAGCCCAGGACGGAATTATGGATGACCGTGATCTTGTGGGAAGGGATGTCGTGCTGGTCGGTGAGGACGCGCTTGGCGACGTGGCTGTTGGCAATGACGTGCCGGCACAGCCGCATGGAACGCAGAAAAAGGGCGGGCAGGGCCTTGCCGGTGCGCATCGTGCACACCACCGCCGCGCGGGGGAGGCGGCGCTGGATGAAGCCGGCATAGCAGTTCGCCATGCGACCCATGCAGAGCACGAGGTCGGGGGCGGCTTCCTCGGCGGCCCCGAGCAGGCCCGGGGCAAACCAGTCGAGGCGGGTGTCGAACGGCTGCAGCGACCGGAAGGCGAAGGGCTGCTGCCCGGCGTCCAATTCCAGTACGCCGCGCGGACGGAAGGTCAGCAGGGTGACCTCGTGCCCGGCCTTGGCGAAAGCCGTGGCCATGAACACGGACTGGCGTTCGGTGCCGCCGCTGCGGAGGTAGTCCTGGACGATGAGAATTTTCATTGCTCCGCGGGGGTCCGCGGCAAAAAGTAGGGACATCATTCAATGAACAACGCGTTCGTCAATCTGCTGGTACGATGGATGGTGCTCGCCGTCGGGGTCTGGCTTAGCACGAAGATCGTGCGCGGCATCAGCTACGACACGGGTGGCACCCTGCTGGTCGTCGTGCTGGTCCTGAGTTTCTTCAATGCCGTCCTGAAGCCGCTTTTGCTGCTTTTCACGCTGCCTTTCATCGTCCTCACGCTCGGCATCGGCATCTGGATCATCAATGCCCTGCTGTTCTATTTCGTCGGGCGGCTGGTCGATGGCTTCCATGTTTCGACTTTCGGCGCGGCCATGCTGGGGGCGTTGATCGTCAGCGTGACCAATCTGGTGCTCAACCGGCTGCTGACCCCGCCGAAGCCGCCCGGAACGCCGCCCGCCGCCCCCATGGGCAAGCGGGATGATGTGATCGATATCTGAGGAGGAGATCGCGAAAGGGCGAAAGGGCGGATGACGCGAATTGGCCGGGCTTCCGTAGTTCAGTTCTTCCGCGTTTCCGCGATTTGCCTTGATCCGGTACTTTCCGAATGACTTTCAATTTGACGCAGCCGCTGGCCGCGGCGACTTTGCCCCTCACAAAATCCAACTATGGCAGACGATATTTACGACTTGGTAGTCATCGGCGGTGGTCCCGCGGGTTACGCGGGCGCGATCCGCGCCGGCCAGCTGGGCAAGAAGGTCGCCTGCATCGAAATGGAGCGCGCCGGCGGCACCTGCCTCAACTGGGGCTGCATCCCGACCAAGGCACTGCTCAAGAGCGCGGAGGTCTATCGCACGTTTCAGAAGGCGGAGTTCTTCGGCTTCAGCGTGCAGGGGCTGTCGTTTGACTTCGAGAAGGTCATGCAGCGCTCGCGCGGGGTCTCGACGCAGATGTCCAAGGGCATCGAATTCCTGTTCAAGAAGAACAAGGTCGATTACTTCGTCGGCAAGGGCCAGGTCACCGTCCCGGGCATGGTCGAGATCATCGAGGGCGAGCACAAGGGGAAGTTTTTCCGGACCAAAAACATCATGATCGCGACGGGCCAGAAGCCCAAGCCGCTGCCGGGTCTGCCGGTCGACGGCGTCCGCGTGATGACCTCCCGCGAGGCCCTGGTGCCGAAGGCGCTGCCGAAATCGATGGTGATCATCGGGGCCGGTGCCATCGGCGTGGAGTTCGCCTATTTCTTCAATGCCTTCGGCTGCAAGGTGACGCTGGTTGAGATGCTGCCGCAGATTTTGCCGGTGGAGGACGAGGAGATTGCCCGCACCCTGGAGCGCAGCTTCACCAAGCAGGGGATCGCGGTCCACACCAACACCAAGAGCGAAAACATCCGCGTCGGCGACAAGTCGGTGAAGATCAATCTCGTGAAGGACGGCCAGACCACCGAGGTCGAGGCCGAGACCGTGCTCGTGGCCATCGGCATCACGTCCGCCCTCGACGGCCTGTTCTCGACCAAGGTGAAGGTCGACACCGACCGCGGCTTTGTGAAGGTCGGCCCCGATTACCAGACCAGCGTGCCCGGGATCTACGCTGCGGGTGACATCCAGGGCCCGCCCTGGCTGGCGCACGTCGCCACTTTCCGCGCGGTCAACGCCGTCAATGGTATGTTCGGCCACAGCAAGCCCAAGCAGGTCGCCGGTTTCCCGGGCTGCACGTATTGCCAGCCCCAAGTCGCCAGCACCGGGCTGACCGAGAAGGCCTGCAAGGAAAAGAAACTGGACTACAAGGTCGGCAAGTTCCCGTTCACCGCGTCCGGCAAGGCCGTGGCCTCCGGTGACTCCGAGGGTTTTGTGAAGGTCATCAGCGACGCCAAGACCGGTGAGATCCTCGGCGTCCACATCATCGGCAACGAAGCCACCGAGCTGATCGCCGAGTATGGTCTCGCGATCAACCTCGAGGCCACGATCGAGGAAATCCACCACACCATCCACGCGCACCCGACCTTGTCGGAGGCGCTGGCCGAGGCCGCCGCCGCCACGACCAACGAGGCGATTCATATCTGATGCGGCGCGGGGCGCCGCGGCGGTAAGCGATAGGCGTAAGTTTTAAGTTCTTGAACTACGAAGGCCGGCCGGGCGCCGGCCTTTTGCTTGCTTTATTTCCAACGGTAATTCCGGCTTGGGGACAGATATCAGTGGCTGGGTGTTATCGATCAATGCGTCGATCACCGCCGAATCCAAGTGCAAGTCGAGGTGCGTGGGCGTCGAAACCGTTTCAGGATTGGCCGGCTCCGATTTCGGTGCAGGGCGCGGTCGCACATACATTTCACCCAGTAATTGGGACCGGTGCTCGGTATAAAGATTCTTCGGCATCGCGCAGTTTGCCCCGGTGCCGGTGCGATAATACTTCTGTTGCTCCGTTTGCCCGTGCATCTCCCACAGCACGAGGAGGACCGAGCCCGTGAGGGCGACCCCGGCGCCGTATTTGACCAGATGCTGGAGGTAGGGTGCTTCCATGCCCTTGACCGGCCGCCGGATGGCCACCCGGTAGCGGCTGCAGATCGAGGCGGCGGGCGAACTGAGGAGCGCCAGGCGCTCATTGCTTGATAAGGCGGCCAGGTTGTGGACGTGTTTTTTGCAGTAGGTGCAAAAACGCCGGGTCTCGTCGCCGGACATGGATTCCCAGGATTTGGGGCAAAGCAGGGTGGGGATCAGGAGCATGGGAGGAAGGGGTCCAGCAGCATGACGCAGCGGCCCGGCCTTTCTTAGGGAATATTCCGCCGAGCCCGGTCACCTCCCGGGCGGGGCATGCAAATAGGTTTGTCATCCCGGGAGGAGCGAAGGATTCATTGACCGGCATCAGGGTACCTCGCACTCCCGATGCCCAAGCGCATTCATGAAAAAGATTTTGATCATCGATGACGAGGAATCGATGCGCGCGACGCTTGAGATGGTGTTGCAGGCGGCGGGGTATGAGACGCTGCTGGCGCGCACGGGCGAACAGGGCTTGAAACTGGCCCGGGAACTCCAGCCGGATCTTACCCTGTGCGATGTCAACATGCCGGATATGAACGGCCGGCAGGTGTTGCAGGAATTCCGGAAGGATCCCGAATTGAAGACCCGGGCGTTTGTGATGATGACGGGCAATACCACGGCGACACCGCAGCGCGCCGGGATGAACCTGGGGGCCGACGATTACCTCGCCAAGCCCTTCGAGATGACAGATCTCCTCCAGTGCGTCGCCACCCGGCTGCAGAAGGCCGAACTGCACGGCGCGATGGAGGGCAGGCTGCTGCAGGAGATGCGCAGCACGATCCATCTAGCGATGCCGCACGAATTCTACACGCCCCTGACCGGCATCATCGGGCTGAGCGACATCCTGAAGGAGGATGCGCGGCAGCTTTCGTCGGAGGAAATCATCAGTTACGCCTCGGATATCAACAAGAGCGGCCTGCGCCTGTACCGGACCCTGCGCAACTACCTTAAAATCCTGGACCTTGAACAGGGGCCCAAGGCCGCAGGTGCCAGCAACCCGCCCGGGCGTCTGGGCGCGGAGGAGGCGAAGGCGGCGGTGGAGACTACGGCCGGGTCGGTGGCGGCCAAGCATGAGCGCAGCGCCGATCTCACCTGCCGGTTCCAGCCTTGCACGCCCGGCCTCGACCAGGACTTGCTGGTCACGCTGGTGGAGGAACTGGTGGAGAACGCCTGCAGTTTCTCCGCGCCGGGCCGGCCGATCCAGGTGGGGTTTTTCCCCGAGAATAACGGGACGGTCCTGCGCGTCTCGGACCAGGGTCGGGGTATGACCGCCGAACAAATCGCGCGGGTGGGTGCCTTTACGCAGTTTGATCGCAAGCGTTATGAGCAACAGGGCCTGGGGTTGGGTCTCACGCTGGCCAGTCGCCAGCTCGAAAGGCTGGGCGGCACGCTCACCCTGCAAAGCAAGGTGGGTGAGGGAACGACGGCGGTGGTTCGTTTGCCATAGGCTTGGGCCACCTTGGCCGGCTTGATTGTTGGCCGCAGTCACTTGGCTCGCCGAGCCGTAGTTCCACCGGAGCGAAGGCTGGTGCGAATGCCCGGAGTCGAACCGGGATCAATAGCTTCGGAGGCTACTACACTATCCATTGTGCTACATTCGCGAACAACCGAACGGACAGCATTCTGCCGGTTCGGGCGTTTTCAAGCCGGTTTTATGAAGAACGTGTACGAGCCTGCTTGCAGGAGCCTGCACCGGGAACCCAATCAGTGCGCCGCGGCGGTCTTGACCGGGGTGAGGGGCTGGCCGATCTCCTTCAGCAGGTCCTTGAACCAGGGCGCGCTGACGTCGAAGGCCTTGCCGCCCTTGATCCGGGGGAATTCGATGGCGCGGAGTTCATCGCCGCGCTCCTCGTCCTGGCCGATGAGGCCGGTGATGCCCTGGCGGGCGCATTCCACGGCCTTGAGCACGCAGGTGTCGATGAGCTTGAAATCCTCGTCGTTGGCCGGGGCGGAGCGGGCGAAGTAGCCGCTCTTTTGCACGAGCACCTTCTCGGCGCCGATCATGGCGGCGAAGCGCTCGCCGAACCACTTGCCGGGGTTGATCGTGTCGAGCCGGACGTGGCCGAAGGCGTCGCGGTCGATCTTCGCGCCGCTGGCGGTCATCTCGCTGATGATGCTGTCGAGGCCGGCGCCTTCACTGACGAAGAGGTTGACGTTGCCCTGCTCGTCCATGATCGCGCGCAGGCGGGCCGCCTCGGCGGTGATGTCCAGTTCCAGCTCCGGCAGGTAGACGGCGTGGACGGCATAGCGTCCCTTGGCGAGGCCGATGGCCGGTACCCAGGGCTGGGCGGCGAGGCCCTGCTGGTAGTGGCTCGCGGTGGCGGCGGTGAGCCAGCCGCAACTGCGGCCCATCACCTCGTGCACGATCAGCATGCGCCCGCTGGCGCCGAGCTCGGTGACGACGTTCGAGAAGAAATGGGCGCCCTGCTCGGCGGCCGTGACCGCACCGAGGCTCTGCTTGATCGGGATGATGTCGTTGTCGATCGTCTTGGGCAGGCCGATCACGTTGAGCTTGTAATTGTGTTTCTCGAGGTAGGCGGCGAGGTCGGCGGCCGTGGTGTTCGTGTCGTCGCCACCGACGGTGTGGAGGATGTCCACGCCGTCGCGCTGCAGCTGCTCGGCCGCGACGGTGAGGGGATTCTGGCCCTCCTTGACGAGGCCGCGCTTCACGCAGTCCTTGGTGTTGGTGAGCTTGACGCGGCTGTTGCCGATGACACTGCCGCCGTAGCGGCGGAGGACGCCGGCCTGGGCGCGGATCGCGGGGGTGACGACGATGCTGTCGCCCTTGAGCAGGCCCTTGTAGCCGGAGCGGTAGCAGATGAGGTCCCAGTCCGGGCACTGCTGCGTGTAGTGCAGGATAAGCTGGCCGACGGCCGCGCTGAGGCAGGGGGCGAGACCGCCCGCGGTGAGGATGGCGACTTTCTTCTTTTGGCTCATGGTAGGGGAAGGGAAGGCAAGCAGCCGGCGCGCCCCGAATCAACACCAGGCCTCGCGCCGCCGTGTCTTATTCCATTTGGGTGCGATCCGCATAAGATCGCGGTGGCGGGGCGCCGCGGCCGGCCTTATTTCTTCGCCGCCTGCATCTGCCGGTGGACAAAGAAATAATAGATCACCGCGAGCACGGCGAGGGCGCCGATGCCCCAGAGGGTGATCGAATGCAGTTCGCCGCGCATCAGGGACTCGTCCTGCCCGGCCTTGATGCCGAGCCAGCACAACACGGTGCACCACAGGCCCGAGCCGATGAGGGTGTAGAGGGAGAAGCGCCAGTAGTTCATCTGCACGATGCCGGCGGGAATGCCGATCAGGTGGCGCACCACGGGCAGGAGGCGGGAGGCAAAGATCCCGAAGTTGCCGTACGCGGCGGCCCAGCGCTCGGCCTTTTCAACCTTGGCCGGCGAGATGAGAAAATATTTGCCAAACCTGAGCACGAGCGGCCGCCCGGCCGCGCGCGCGACCCAGTACATCGCCGTGGCGCCGAGCCAGGAACCGAAAGCGCCGGCGAGCACGATGCCGGTCAGGCTCAGGTTGCCCTTGGTGTAGGCGAGGTACGCGGCGGGGGGAATGATCAGCTCGCTGGGCAGCGGGAGAAACGTGCTCTCGATGAACATGAGCAGCACGATCAGCGGATAGCCCCCCGTCTCGAGCGAGTGCTTGTACCATTCGATCAGGGCATTGAGCTGGTCGTGCATAAACGGAAAAGGCGGGCGCATGACACGCCCGCCTCAACGAAAATCGGACGATTAGACGTCAGCCTTGGTCTTGCGCAGACCCTGGACGCGATCGCCTTCCTTCCACTGGCCGCGCTTCTTGAGCAGGGCGACGCGCTCGAAGCGCTTCAGGACATTGCGTTTGATGACGAGGCCGCCGCCGCCACTGGACTTAAGGCTGTTGTGCTGGGACATAAAGAGGTTCGGTTATGGTTAATTCGGACTGTGGAAGGGTGCGGATGTAGAGTTCGCCATTGCCCATGACAAGTACTTTTCACCTACGTTTTCAGCACTGACCTCGATCCACTCGGGCGTCGTGAACGGATGGTGCGCATGCACCCAGGTGCTCAGGGCGGAGGCGTTGCCCGGCAGGTATTTAAACCACACCCGGAATTCCTCGGCCTGCGCGAGCTTTCCCTCCCAGTGATAATAGGAAGTGACCGGGCCGTCCACCTGGGCACACACGGCATACCGCTGCTCCACGGCGCCGCGCGCCAGCCGGTCGGCGTCGGCCCGAAGTGCGGTTGTTGTCCAAGCCACGAACATGGAGGCAGTTTCGCACGGCTCCGGCCGGCCGGCAAAGCCTAAAAACCGCCGGGCGCAGACTCAATTAGCCCTTGACGCACCTTCGCGGCGGCGTAGGTCTATCCGTTCACAATCTTACCGACCGCCACCATGAGAGACGAATACATCCGCGAAGCCCAGAAAGTCATTCCCGATCCGAACATCCTGATCAACGTGATTTCCCGTCGCGTGAAGCAGCTGCGCCGCGGCAGCCGTCCGCTCGTCGAGTCGCTCGAAAAGCTCAGCCCTGAGGATGTCGCGCTGCGCGAGGTCATCGAGGGCAAGATCAGCTACGAGCTGCACACGGCCTGAACCGGCCTGCCCGGGAGCGATTCCCGAACCACCGCGAAGCGAGGCCCCGGCCTCGCTTCTTTTGTTTGTCACCCGGGTCTATCCCCGCGCATAGTCGCTGACTGACCATGTCCGCCAAGCCGCATGACACCGCCCGCTACACCGAGCTCCGCAATGCGAAGGCGCTGCGTGATTATTTCGTGCACGATAAGTTCGAGGCGGGCATCAAGCTGGTCGGCACCGAGGTGAAATCCATCCGGGCCGGCAAGGCGCAGATCACGGATGCCTTCGCCCGGATCGAGAAGGGCGGCGTGTGGCTCTACGGCGCGTTTATCCAGGAATACTCCCATGGCGGACTTTCCCAGCACGCCCTGCGCCGCGTGAGGCAACTGCTCCTGCATGAGAGCGAAATCCGGAAGCTGACGATCGCGGTCGAGACCGGCGGCCAGACGATCGTGGCCCTGCGGATGTATTTCAAGGAGGCGCTGGTGAAGGTCGAGATTGCGACGGCGACCGGCAAAAAGCAGTTCGACAAGCGTGCCGACGTCAAAAAGCGTGAGCAGCAAATGGAGGCGCGCAAAGCCCTCAAATTCCGCCGATGAAAAGCAAATTGCCCAACAGCGTCACCGTCCGCGTCCCCGGCAGCACCTCGAACTGTGGCGCCGGCTTCGACACGCTTGGGCTCGCGCTGAAGATCTACAACCGCATCACGCTGACCCGCGGTGACTGGCGCGGGGCGCAACCGGCGACCGACCGGGATACGGCCGGGCTTAACATGGCGGATGAGGCCGGCCGCCTCTTCTTCGTCCGCACCGGGATCGAGGAGTTTGGTTACACCCTGGCCATCGAGGGCGATGTGCCCATGTCGCGCGGTCTCGGCTCGAGTGTTACGCTGCGCGCGGGGGTCGTCGCGGCGCTCAACGAACTGGCCGGCGCCAAGCTGACCAAGGACGACCTGTGCAGCCTGGTGACCCAGCTGGAGGGCCACCCGGACAATGCGACCCCGGCGGTGCTCGGCGGTTTCTGCGTGGCGCGCTGCGATCCGCATACCGGCGAACTGCTGGGTGTGCTGCGCAAGCCCATCGGGCGGGACCTGGTCTTTGTCGTGGTGTCGCCCGACCAGGAACTGGAGACCAAGAAGGCGCGCGGCATCCTGCCCAAGGAGCTGCCGTATTTCGATGCCATCAAGAGCGTCAACAGCGCGGCGTATGTCGTCGCGGCGATCCTTTCCGGCGAGTATGACAGGCTCCGCGATGCCGTGTGTGATTTCCTGCACGAGCCCTACCGGCTGCCGCTCATTCCCGGGGCGAGGGCCGCGATCGATTCCGGCGTGGCCGCGGGTGCGCTGACGGGGTGGCTCAGCGGCAGCGGTTCCAGCGTGCTCTGTGTGGCCCGGCCGCGCGTGGCGGCCAAGGTGGGCCGCGCCATGGCCGCCGCGTTCGCCGCCCAAAAATTACCGTCCACGGTCCACCTGCTGCAGGCGGACAACAAGGGCCTAGCGGTGGTTCGCCGCCGGGCTTGAGTTGCTGATGAACGGCGGCCGGGAATCGGGCCAGTGTTTCACCACGTGCTCGGCGAGGGTCGTCCACTTGAAGGGCTTGCGGATCACCGCCTTGAGGGCGGGCACCCGGGCAAGTTCGGCCGGGGTGAATTTCGGCTGATAGGCCGTGATCATCACGGCGGGGATGGCCGGGTTCGTCTTTTGGACCGCGGCGATGAATTCGAGGCCGTTCATGTCCGGCATCTGGTAATCGGTGATGATCAAGCCGACATTGAGGGTGGCCATCGCCGCCAGGGCCTCCGTCGGCTTGTTGAAGCCCTGCACCGGACAACCCAAGTGCTCGCTCAGCAGCTGCTGCAGCAGGTCGATGTACGCGACTTCATCGTCGACGAGGATAACCGTTTTTTCATCGCGGCGCGATAAAGGGTGAGACATCGGGAAATTCCTGCGACCCAGGCAGTGCGCATACGTCTAGTCTAAATCAGGCCTCGGTAAAGCGGATAAAGACCGCCGCCGGGGCGGGGTTGCTGCGCCGGACACCACGGCGCATTGACACCGCGCCGCGGGTGACGGCACGCTCCGGGCGTCATGGTCCACGTCGTGCTGTTTCAACCGCAAATCCCGCAAAACACGGGCAATATCGGCCGGATGTGCGCCGTCACGCGCTCGCGGTTGCACCTGGTTCATCCGCTGGGGTTTGAGATCACGGACAAGAACCTCAAGCGCGCCGGCATGGACTACTGGTTTTCCCTGGATGTGCACCATCACGCGGACTGGGCGGCGTTCAAGGCCAGCCCCGCGGCGCCGCAGCGGCTGTGGCTTTTCACGACGCATGCCACCCAATCTTTCTGGGCGGCGCGCTACGCCGACGGCGACGGGCTCGTGTTTGGCAACGAGGAGGCCGGGGCGCCCGACTGGCTGCACGCGGAGCTCGGCGAACCGCAGCGGGTCAAGATTCCGCACGCCAACGGGGAGCTCCGCTCGCTCAATCTTTCCACCGCGGCCGGCATCGCGACGTACGAGGCGCTGCGGCAACTGGGCGGGTGATTTCTCCGGGGCACTGCGCGGGGCAGGCGGGGAACAGGCACATAAGCTGCTTTTTTCCCGGGATGAAATCGCTCCATTTGCTCGGTCTTGTCCTCGCGGTTGGTCTGGGTGCAGTCGTGGCGCGGTCCGAGGCCGACGGGCCCAGGGTCGAGCTGCCGCACACCCAGCGGCGGGAGTTGGTCTCGACCCGGATGGGTTGGACCTACCAGCTCTCGATCAACCTGCCGGAGGATTACGCCACGTCGGGCAAGACCTACCCGGTGCTCTATGTCCTGGATGGCGTCTGGAACTTTGCGCTGCTGGCGGGGATTGAGGACGGCTTGTATTACGGGCAGCGGCTGCCGGCGCTCATCATCGTGGCGGTCGATTACGGCCTGCCCTATGACGGAATCATGCGGCGGCGGGAGCATGATTTCACGCCCACGGACTGGGCGAAGCATCCGGGCTCGGGCGGGGCGGCCGAGTTTCTGGCGTTTTTGGAAAAGGAACTGGTGCCCTACATCGACCGGACTTTCCGGACCAACCCGGCGGATCGGGCCCTGTTGGGGCATTCCTACGGCGGGTTGTTCGGGGTCTACGCCTGGCTGGAGCGGCCGGCGCTGTTCCAGCGCATTGTGGCGGCCAGTCCCTCGCTGCGGTGGGATGACGAATGCCTGACCAAGCTCGCGGCGGCCCGGCTGGCGCAGCAGGAATTTCCCTCGCGCCTCGACTTGAGCATGGGCTCGGCGGAGGACCCCGAGGCCATTGCCGCGGTGCAGCGCTTCGCCGCCCTGCTCGAGAAATCCCCGCCTCGGTCCGGCACCTGGGATTTCACGCTTTATCCCGGCGAGAACCACACGTCGGTCAAGCCGCTTTCGCTGACGCATGGCCTGGCCTGGGTCTACCGGCCCTGAAGTCCGGGGCGAATCCGGCGAAGCGCGGGACGGGCGCGGTCTGGGATTGAATTGCGGGCTTTAGTTCCCCAGCTTCTCGCCGCATCGCAACGGTTCGCCCCGGCAACCAGCTTCAACGGCAACACACCCATGGATCGTCTACACGGCTTGATTGGCGTCGCTCTCATTCTCGGCCTCGCGGTCCTCTTTTCCAACAATCGGCGGCGCATCAATCTCCGGCTCGTGCTCACCGGCATCAGCCTGCAGGTGGCGATCGCGATGCTGATCTTTCACGTGGGACCGGTCGCGCGGTTCTTCCAGATCGTGGGGCAGGGCATCGGCAAGCTGGAGGAGTTTGCCCGTGCGGGTGCGGCGTTCGTCTACGGCGGCATCGCGGTGGAACAGGGACCGGGCAAGATCGGCAACTACATGGCGGGCGGATTCGTCTTCGCCTTCAATGTCACGGCGACGATCATTCTGGTCTGCGCCCTCGTGGCCGTGCTCTATCACTACGGCATCATGCAGCGGGTCGTGGCGGTGGTGGCCAAGGCGATGAATTTTGTGATGCGCGTCAGTGGCGCCGAGGCGCTCAGCAACGTGGCCAGCGCCCTCGTCGGGCAGGTGGAGGCCCAGGTGATGATCCGGCCCTACCTGGCCGGCATGACCAAGAGCGAATTGCTGGCCTCCATGAGCGGCAGCCTGGCCTGCATCGCGGGCGGCATTCTGGTGGTCTACGTCAACATGGGCCTGCAGGCCGGCCTGGATCTGGCGCCCAAGCTGATCACCGCCAGCCTCATGGCCGCGCCGGGCGCCCTGGTCATCGCCAAGATCCTTTATCCGGAAACCGAGGAGAGCCAGACCATGGGGGCCGTGAAGCTCGAGGTGAAGAGCGACTACACCAATGTGATCGATGCCATCTCGCACGGCGCCGGTGACGGCTTCAAGATCGCCATGAATGTGATCGCGATGCTCATTGGCTTCATCGCCGTGATTGCGTGCATCGACTGGCTCCTGGTCTCGGCCGGCCATGTGTTTGATCCCACTTTCGACCTGACGCTCAACTGGATCTTTGGAAAGGCGTTCTATCCGATGGCCTGGGCCATGGGTGTCCCGGCCGCGGACATCAACAATGTCGCCACCTTGCTCGGGCAGAAATTGACGATCAACGAATTCGTGGCGTTCAAGAACCTGACCGACAAGGCGGTGCCGATCATCACCGACAAGGGCCTGCTGATCGTCAGCATCGCCATCTGCGGTTTCGCCAATTTCAGCAGTGTCGGCATGCAGATCGGCGGCATCGGCGCCCTGGTGCCCGAACGTCGCGCGGACCTGGCCAAGCTGGGGATCAAGGCGCTCTTCTGTGGCACGCTGGCGTCCTATTTGTCCGCGACCATCGCCGGCATCGTAGTCTGATTTTCCGGCCGGGTACCTCGCGGGAGTGCCGGCGCATGGGGGGTTGTCTCTATTTCCGTATCTTTTTCGCGGGAATGATACGAAAGGCCGAAACCCTGGTGAACCGTGGGCGTCTAACAGTGACGAACCACCACGTCTCCACCGATGACCGGAGAAATCCTTGATCTCTTCCTTGCCTTGGGCGCCTTGATTGCCGCCGTCTGCGTGGCTGGAATCTGCGCGATTGGCCTCGTGGTCTGGCTGGCGGGCGGGCGGCCGCAGGACAATCGCCGCAAGGCGGCCTGAGTCTGCAGGCTTGGCCTGCCCCGAGTCTCCGGTAGCATGGGGTATGGAAATCCTTGAGCGACTAGCGCGTTTTTTAGGCAGGAAGCCGGATACGGCGCGGGCGGCCTTCGTCGCCCCCAATGCCACGGTGCTTGGCGCCGTCAGTCTCGGGTCGCAGAGCAGCGTCTGGTATGGCTGCGTGCTCCGCGGCGACATCAACACCATTGAGATCGGGGAAGGCTCCAACATCCAGGACCTGACCATGGTGCATCTGGCGGACAATCACGGGGTGAAGGTCGGGCAGTATTCCACGATCGGGCACAGCGCGATCATCCACGCCTGCGAGATCGGCGACGAGTGCCTGATCGGCATGGGCGCGACCATCCTCGACGGGGCCAAGATCGGCGACCGCTGCATTGTGGGCGCCAACGCCCTGGTCACGCAGCGCTTTGTGGCTCCGCCGGGCTCGATGATTCTCGGGTCCCCGGCGAAGGTTGTCCGGCCGTTGACGGAAGCCGAGCAACGCGGGCTCCGCGGCTGGGCGGAGAAATACATCGAGGTGGCGCGGGCCCACGCGGCGCTCCGGCCCCCAGGGTGAACGGTGCACGGGATTAGCCAAGAACTGCACAGTGCAATTCCCGGTTGGGAGTATCTTAGGGGCGAACCCCGTTACTCCCATGAAAACAAATGTTGGCTCCTATGACGGCGCAGTTCGCTTCGTGCTGGGCTGCTTTATTCTCGGACTCGGCGCACATTACTCCAGTTGGTATGGTCTGCTGGGCCTGATTCCCGTGATCACGTCCATCGGCGGTTTCTGCCCGCTCTATGCGGTCCTGCACGTCGACACGACGTTCACCGACCGGACTCACTCCTGACGGTCGAGGGTGAGGAAGGTGTACCGATAGTTGGCGTCGTGACTTTCGCGCCGCGCCGTCTCGCGCCAGTTCATCTTCCGCCACTCGGGGAAATAGGTGTCCCCGGGCACCTCGGCGTGCACGAGTGTGACATAAAGCCGGTCGGCGAGCGGCAGGGTCTCCTCGTAGATGCGCTGACCGCCGCACACCAGGGTTTCGCCGGGGAGTGTCCGCGCCAGCGCCAGGGCCTCGGGCACGCTGGCGGCGACCTGCACCAGCGGCGACGCCAGGGTCCGGTCGCGGGTGATGACGATCGGGTGCCGGCCGGCGGCGACCGCCTTGGGCCAGGTCTCGAAACAGATGCGACCCAGCACCACCACGTGGCCGGCGGTCTTTTGGTCGAACCACGCCTTGTCCTCCGCGATGTCGAAAGGCAACTGGCGGTTGCGACCGATCACTCGGTTCTCGGCGCAGGCGACGATGAGGCTGATGGGCATGGCGGCAGGGGTCGATGCAGTGAACCGCTTCAGGCCTGGTCAAGCCTGACCGCGGCCCGCTCAAAGTCCGCGGCCTGCAGCAGCGGCTCCGCCTTCAGGCCCCGGATGGCGGCGACCCAGCGGTCGGGCACCACTTCCAGCCGCGTGGCGAATTGCGTGGCGATGTCATTGTAATACGAACGCGCCAGCGCGACGCGCTGTTCCGTCTCGACCAGTTCCTTTTGCAGGCTGCTGAAACCGCCTTGGGCCGTGAGCTGGGGGTAGCGCTCGACGATCGCCCGGACGGTCACGGCGACACCCGCAAAGTCGGGTCCGGCCTGCCCCGGCGCGGTGGCGCTGAGTTGGGCCCGCAGGCCGGCCAGTCCGGTTTGAACCTCCTGTTCATGGGTCCCCAGCGCGGACACGCTTGCGGCGATGCGCGGAATCAGGTCATGCCGCCGCTTCAGCTGGACATCGATCAGCGACCACCCCTGCAGCACGCGCTGACGCAGCCCGATGATGCTGTTATAAACCATCCACAGCCAGCCGAGGCACCAGCTCACCGCGAAAAGCACCGGCGGAATGACCTCCAGGATGCGGAATCCATCGGGCACTTTCGGTCCGTTTCCCGCGGCGGTCAAAATCAACGGTGCGCTCGCCACCCCCAACCCCAGCATTCCCCAGAGCCAGGCCCAGCCGCCCATGGCCGACTTAACCTTATCCTCGCCGCGGGTAGAGATCAGGAAAAGCGGCGCGCCGGGGTCGGCCGCGATTTCCGCGGCCACGACGTCGGCGCGCTCCCGGGCCGGCCCGATCACAAACAGGGTCGCCTGGTGCGGCAGGCCGCGTTCGACGAACCGCCGCTTGTAGTCGGAATTGGGGATGCTGTCGGCCGGGCCTTTTGCATAATAGATCGGACTGCCTCGATCGACGATCTCCGAAAGAAAGACATCGTTATCGAGCTGCGCGCCGGTCGGGCGGATTAAAATCATTCCGGTGTCGTCCTTCAGGTAGAAGGGGATACTGGCCTCGCTCTCCGCCACCGTGGTCCAGCCGCTCTCGCGGGTGGTGCGGGTTTGGGATTTTCCCTGGTCGTCGGTGTACGACTCGGTGACCGTCTTCGACCACGACTCTTCCACGCTCCCGGCGTACTGCACACAGGTGCGCTCTGCCAGAGGACTGGTCAATGGCTGGGCGGCCTCCGCTGTTCCCTTCAGTTCCGCGAGGCCGATGAACACCCCGAGCGCTTTCGAGGTGGGGGTGTCGTCCAACAGGCGGCGGCGGCGAAGCTCCCGCAGGTTGCCCCACAGGCAAAGGGCGCCCGCGAGGAGACTGCCGCCGAGCAGGCCCAGGTATTGGTTCATGGCTGGCGTTCTGGTGCCCTCCGAGGATTTTGCCAAGCCCAGTTCCGCCGGAATGAAATGGTAAGGACGGCCGCTCAAGTACTTGGATGGCTCACCTCCTGCGCCGGAGGTGGCAGGCGCTTCCGGCATTGCGTGCCGGGCGGCAATGCCGTGTCATACCGCCATATGATTATCGGAGTCCCCAAGGAAATTAAGATCGGTGAAACCCGCGTTTCAATGACCCCCAGCCTGTGCCGCCGCGTCGTGGCACTGGGCGGCAAGGTGCTCATCGAAAAGTCGGCCGGCAACAGCGCCGGCTTTACCGATGAGGAGTACAAGGCCGCCGGCGCCAGTCTGGCGCCCTCGGCGGCCAAGGTCTGGAAAACAGCCGACGTGATCCTGAAGGTGAAGGAGCCGCTCGAGGCCGAGTACGGTCTCCTCCAGCAGGGCCAGACACTATTCACCTACCTGCACCTCGCGGCCGGCCCGGCCCTCGCCAAGGAACTTTGCCGGAAGAGCATCCTCGGCATCGCCTACGAGACGGTCGAGGGCGTGGATGGCGCATTCCCGCTGCTGAAACCGATGTCGCAGATCGCCGGCCGGCTCTCGATCCAGATCGGGGCTTACTTTCTCCAGTCGCAGCTCGGCGGTTCCGGCGTGCTGCTCGGCGGCATTCCCGGCACGATGCCCGGTCATGTGGTCGTGGTCGGGGCCGGCAATTCCGGCGCGCACGCCGTGCAGATGGCCGCCGGCATGGGCGCCCGTGTCACCGTGCTCGACCTCGACACGCGCAAGCTTGAGGCGCTCGACACCGAGTACCGCGGCCGGATCGTCACCCTGATGTCCAACCCCGCCAACATCGAGCACGCGGTCGCGGATGCCGACCTGCTCATCGGCGCCGTGCTGATTCCCGCCGCGAAGGCGCCCATCGTGGTCTCCGACAAGATGGTCGCCCAGATGCGCCCGGGCAGCGTGATTTGCGACATTGCGATCGACCAGGGCGGCTGCATCGAGACCGTCCACGCCACCTCGCACCAGAAGCCGACCTACAAGGAGCACGGGGTCATCCATTACGCGGTGCCCAACATGCCGGCGCTCGTCGGCCGGACGTCCACCATGGGCCTGACGCAGGCTACCGAGCCGTTTGTCGCCATGATGGTGCAGAAGGGCGTCGAGCGCGCCCTGAGCGAGCACAAGGGCCTGGCCCGCGGCGTGAACACCCGCAACGGCCGGATCACCTACGACGCGGTCGCGAAGGCGGTCGGCTTCGACTCCTGAGCCCCGGCCTGTTTTCCCTGCCCGGTGCGCCGCAAGGCCGCCGGGCTTTTTGCCGGGCCACCCGGCGACCCATGCGCCCGGACGCGAGCCGGGCGTGGGGGGCATTTTTTGGATTTGCGACAGACCGGGCTTCCGGCCCAAGTTCAAGTGTGCCACCTAACGGGAATCGAAACCATAGTTGACCGTGAGTACCCGAAAGTGGCCGGGCCGGACCTTGATGTTGTGCGCAGTGCTGGCGTTTCTCCCGCGTACCTCGGCCCTGATGCCCGGCGCCGACGAGAAGTGGCGCGTTTTCCACTCGAAACATTTCGAGCTCTACAGCCGGAATTCCGAAAGCGATTCGCGCCTGCTCCTGCACAACCTGGAGCTCGTGCACGCGATTTTCTTCCAGACGTTTGGCTTTACGCCCATCCGCACCGTGCCCGTCACGGTTTATTTTTTCTCGCGCGAGAAATATTTCGACGCCTACAAGCCGGAGGCCTACCGGAAGGTCGACAATCTCGCCGCGTTCTATGACGCGGAGTGGGACCGGGGGGTCCTGACGGTGGCGCCACTCCCGGACTACGACTCGGCCCAGCGGCTCGCGTTTGGCAGCTATGCCTTTCACCTGTTCCGCCTGCTCGATGCGCCGAGTCCGGCCTGGTACACTTACGGGGTGTCCGAGCTCTTCGCCAATCTGGTCGTAAACTCCGACAGTTTGGAACTCGGCAAGGCCAACGAGGCGCAGGTGCAGCGGTTGCAGCGCGCCACCCTGATCCCGGTCCAGGTCATGTTCGGCCTGGATGATAAATCCACCGCGTTCCGGGCCAATCAGGCGAACAACCTCTTTCACGACGAGAGTTGGGCGATGGTCCACTACCTGTATTTCGGGAAAAACCAGCTGCCGCCGAAGGCCGTGTCGGAGTTTGTTGGCTTCGCCCTGAAAAACACCCGCAATTTTGATGCCGAGGCCGTCCGCCGCAAATTCCAGGATTCGCTGGGGCTTTCCTATGAGACCATGAACGAGGATTTGGACCATTATTTCCATGGCGGGCGTTACGGGTGGCAAAAGCTGTCCGTGCCGGCGGTGGAACCGGCCAGGGGCTACGAAATGCGCAAGGTGCCGCTGGACGAAATCAACCTCCGCCTGGCCGAGGTGGCGCTCGAGATCAACCGGTCGGCGCAGGGCAAACTGATCCTGTTGCAGGCCCTCGATCAACCGCGGGATGATGCCGCGCGCATCAACGAGGTGCTCGGCGCCGATGCCATCAAGGACGGCGACTGGGACGGCGCGCTCGACCGGTGGAAGCGGGCCGTGGCGGCCGGTTCCTCCAACCCCGCGGTGCTGCATGAGCTTTGCCTGCTGGAGAGCCAGCAGCGGTTCCGCCAGTTTGATCTCTACTACCGGCTGCCCGATGACACGGCCGCCGAGCTACGCAGCCTGTTGAAAAAAACCATTGCGGCCGAGCCCCAACTGGCCGCGGCGTACGAATTGCTGGCTTGGGTGGAGGCCACGGCCAATGCGCCGCAAATCCCCAATATCAACCTCGTGCAGGCAAACTTTCCGCGGCTACAGCAGCAGGACCGCACCCTGCTGGCCCTCGCGCTCGTTCGGCTGCGCCTCGACGACAAGGCCGGGGCGGTCGAGATCCTCAATGCCCTCGACCGGTCCGGCCCCAGCGACTGGGTTAGATCGGGCGCCGAGCAAATCCGGGCGAAACTGGAGAATCGTCCCGTTAACCCTGACCGCCGGCCGGATGCCAAGCCGGAGCCGGACCAGTCGGTGCCACAAATCAAGCTGGACCTGGAAAACCCAGGCTGAGTTCGCCGGGTTTCCGGCTCAGCGGAAACGAGTCAGCCGGTTCAGGCCGCCGCCTGGATCCTGGCGCTAACCAGGGTGAGCGGTTGACGGGCTTTTGTTTTGCCCGGGCGCCGCGGGACGGCAGGCTGACGCGGCCGGGTTGACGGCCCGTTAATCATGTCCTTATCGCCCCACCGCAATTTCCTGCGATGGCCCGTCGGCCTGCTGTTCCTGTTGGCTGTCGCGACCGGGACATCCGCGGCCCGACCGGAAATATTCCCCGGCCTGGGGAAGAAGTGGCACTATTACCACTCGCCCCATTTTGAGATGTACAGCGAGAGCAGCGACTACGAGTCACGGGAGGTGCTGGGCCACATGGAGCTGCTGCGGGCGGTGTTTCTCGACAGCTTCAAGCTGACGGCGCGGGTGGCACAGCCGGTCACGATCTTCTATTTCGATTCCAACCGGGATTTTCACGGGTATTGGCCGCCGGAATACGCCCAGAATGCAAACCTGGCGGGCTTTTGCGAAAACCAGACGGACCGTACCGTCATCTCCCTCGCCCCGACCGACGGGGATGCGGGCCGACGGACCGTCTACCACGAATACATCCATTACCTCTTCCGCATCGCCGAGCTGACCCCGCCCCCTTGGTACAATGAGGGCATGGCGGAGCTTTTCTCCACCCTCGAGGAGGACTATGGCGAGGTGATCATGGGTCTGCCGATTGAGAGCTCGATCCTTGAACTGAGGCAGAAGGAACTGATTCCGCTCGGGCAGCTCTTCGCGATCACGCACGACTCGGCGGTCTTCAAGGATAGCGACCACGCGGGCTTGTTCTATGCGGAGTCCTGGGCCTTTCTGCATTACTGCTACTACGGTCTTGCCGGACTCCCGCGGGATCGTCTCGAACAGTTCCGGCGCCTGGCGGGGCAAGGCCAGACGCCGGACCACCCGGAGCTGCTGCGCCAGGCTTGCCGGGAGTTGCTCGGCTACGATTACCCCCAGCTGGAGGAGAAACTTAAGCGCTACATTGTCGCCGGGCATTTCAATCAGAACAAGCTTGCCCGCCCCCGCACCGAGGATCCCGGCACCTACTTGGTGCGGCCGGTTCCACCGGGCGAAATGCTGGTGCGGCTGGCGGAGCTGTCGTGCCGGATCACCCGGGGCGGACTGGCGCGCCTTACCCTGTTGCGCGCCCAGGATAAGAACCCCGCTGATGCGCGGCTGCGCGAGGTGCTCGGCAACGATGCCTGGCTCGACGGCGACCGCGAACTGGCGCGCGAGCGCTGGAACCAGGCCATCGACCTCGGCTCCACCAACCCCGCCATCTACCGCGAACTCGGCGAGCTGGAAGCCGAGCGCTGGCTCGGTCAGTTCGATGTTTATTTCCGGCTGCCCGAAAAGGAAGTGACGCTGCTCCGGACGCTGCTGCAGCGCTCCATCGACTGCGCCCCGGCGCAGAGTTCCGCGTACGAGATCATGGCTTGGGTGGAGGCCACGGCGGCGAAGCCCTCGCTGGCGAACATCAATCTGGTTCAGCGTCACCTCGGCACGCTGAACGACCAGCCGCATACCCTGCTGGCCCTTGCCTGGAGCTGGGCGCGGCTCAAGGACCGGGCGGCGGCACTGCAAATGTTGGATCAAGTCGACCGGCTGCAGCCCAGTGTACGGGTGGCCCAGGTTGCTTCAATCATCCGCGCCACCCTCGAGAACAACGCCGGGCCGGTCGCGGTGATACCAACGGCGAAGACGGGGGCTAAATGACACCGGACCGCGTATAGCCGCCGTCGCGAGGCAACTGACAGCGGCGGCCGTCTGATAAAAAAAGCCCGCGCGGTGAGGCGCGGGCTGGATTGGACGGGGGCGGGACTGCGGGGTTCAGGCGACGGCCACGATCTTGACGCTCTCGAGGGCGACGCGGTCGATGGGCGTGCTTTTCTCACCGCCGCCGCCGGACTTGGTCGGGACATTGGCGATGCGCTCAAGCACATCGTCGCCGGCCGTGAGCTGGCCGAAGGCGGTGTACTGGTTGTCGAGAAACTTGGCGTCACCGTGGCAGAGGAAGAACTGCGAGCCGGCGGAATCGGGGTGCGAGGAGCGGGCCATGGAGATGACGCCGCGCACGTGGGCCTTCGGGTTGAACTCGGCCTTGATCTTGTAGCCGGGGCCGCCGGTGCCGGGCATGCCGCTCTCGCCTTCCTTGGTGTTGGGGCAGCCACCCTGGATCATGAAACCCTTGATGATGCGGTGGAACGCGGTGCCGTCATAGAAACCCGCGCGGGCGAGCTTCTTGAAATTCTCGACGGTCGCCGGGGCGACATCGGGCCAGAAGGCGAGGGTCATCTCGCCGTAGCTGGTCTTCAACACGGCGACTTCGGTGGAGGCGGTGGCTTTGCTCATAGAAGGGACAAAAAAGCCTTTCGCGCCCGCAATCCGCAAGAACCAAATGGACATCCGGCATGCAGGCTGCTGACTCGGGGCGATGCGCAAAATCACCCTTCTGTTCCTGTTGCTGGCCGGACTCAACGCGGGGCACGCCGAGGTCATCGCCCCCAAGGTGGTCGTCGTCGCCATGTTCGAGCCGGGCCAGGATTCCGGCGATGTGCCGGGCGAGTTTCAGTTCTGGGTCGAGCGCCTGAAGCTCGACCGGACCTACGCGCTGCCCTCGGCCTACCACGATGTGCGCAGCAACGCCGACGGCTCGGTCATCGGCATTGTCACGGGCATCGGCAACACGCGCGCCGCCGCCACGATCATGGCCCTCGGCAGTGATCCGCGTTTTGACCTGACCAAGAGCTACTGGCTCGTGGCGGGCATCGCGGGCATCGACCCGGAGGATGGCTCGATCGGCAGCGCGGTCTGGGCAGATTTCATCGTGAACGGCGACCTGGGTCATGAGATCGATCCGCGCGAGATCCCCGCCGACTGGCCGACGGGGTACGTGCCCCTGCGGAAGGGCCGGCCGTATGAGATGCCGCGCAGCACCGAGGAGACCAGCCAGGTTTTCCAACTGGAGCCCGGCCTGGTCAACTGGGCCTACGAGCTGACCAAAAATACGCCGCTCGCGGACAGCCCGGGGCTCCAGGAGCGCCGGGCGGTCTATACCGGGTTTCCCAATGCGCAGCGTCAGCCGTTCGTGCTGAAGGGCGCCACGCTATCGTCGGAGACGTACTGGCACGGCAAGCTGATGAACGAGTGGGCCAACGCGTGGGTGAAGTATCACACCGACGGCCGAGGCAATTTCGTGACGACGGCGATGGAGGACACCGGCACCGCGCAGGCGCTGACGTGGCTCACCCGGGCGGGCAAGGCGGATGTCCGCCGGCTGCTGGTGCTGCGCACGGCGAGCAATTACGACATGCAGTGGCCGGGCGCGACCGCGGCGCAGAGCATGTTCGGCGAGAAGATCGGGCATTACTCGGGCTATATCCCGTCACTGGAGGCGGCCTTCCGCGTCGGCAACCCGGTGGTCCAGGCGATCCTCGCCGGCTGGGAGAAATTTAAGGTGGAACCGCCCGCGGCGAAGCAGCCATAGTGGCGGCTTCATGCGTTTCCGCTCGGTTACCCTGCAGGGCTTCCGTAATCTCCCGCTCGTCGCGGTCGAGCTGGCGGGCACGCGGACGTTCCTGTGTGGCGCCAACGCCCAGGGGAAAACCAATTTCATCGAGGCGGCGGGCTATGTCACCGCGCTGCGTTCCTTCCGGGGCGCCGAGGCGCGCACCCTGGTCGGGCTGGGCCAGCCGCAGGCGGGCCTGGCGTTCGTGGTGGAGCACGAGTTGTTCGGCGAGAGCCGGATCACCATCACGCTGACCGCGCAAGGGCGCGAGGTGATGTGGGAGCAGGGGCGGGTGACGCGGCTCGCCGAGTTCATCGGAAAATTCCCGACGGTGGTCTTTTCCTCGCAGGACAACCAATTCCTGCGCGGCGCGCCCTCGCTGCGGCGCCGCTGGCTGGACCTGACCCTCGCGGCCATGGACCCCGCCTACCTGACCGCGCTGCAGTCCTACACCCGTGCGGTCGCCGAGCGGAATATGCTGCTCAAGCAAGGCGGGCGCGACGCCGGTGCCCTGGAGGCTTTCGAGCATGAGCTGTCCGCCCACGCCGTGATCCTGGTGGCGAAGCGCACCAGCGGGGTGGAGGAATTGAGCCGCCTGTTCCGGATCGCCCACGCGCGGCTGGTGCCGGAAGGCGCCGCGGCGGACGGAGTCCGCGCCGAGTCCGCCGGACTGGTCTACGCGCCGGACACCGCGGCCACGAGTGGAGGCGAGTTCGCGGCGTTGCTGCTGAAAAACCGCCCGCGCGACACGTTGTTGAAATCCACGGAGCGCGGCCCGCATCGCGACGATCTGGAACTGTTGTTGAACGCCCGGCCCGCGAAACAATTCGCCTCCGAAGGGCAGCAGCGCTGTCTCGTCATCGCCCTGCGCCTGGCGCAGGCCGCCTATTTCAAGCAGCAGGGCGGGGTGACGCCGGTGCTCCTGTGCGATGACGTGCTCGGTGAACTCGATCCCGACCGGCGGGCAAGATTCTGGGCTTCGCTCGAAGGTGAGCCGCAGGTGATCGCGACCGGCACCAGCCTGCCGCAGTCCGACGGGGCCGGCTGGCAGGTGCTGGCGGTGGTTGACGGAAAAATTTCCGCGACCGGAGGCGGGGCATGAATTATGAACCCTGGCAGTGGGCCGTGCTGATCGCCGCGGCTTTTTTCATCGGGCTGGCCAAGACGGGCGTCGTGGGCCTGAGCATTTTGTTCGTGGCCCTGGTCTATAATGTGATTCCCGCCCGCCAGGCCACGGGGGTCATCCTGCCGTTGTTGATCGTGGGTGATGTATTTGCCGTGCTGCTCTACCGCCGGCACACGGAGTGGCGTCACCTGTGGCGGCTGTTTCCCTGGACGGCCGCAGGGGTGATCCTCGGCTGGTTCATGCTCGGCCGCATCGACGACCTGCAGACGAAGCGGCTGGTCGGCGGCATCATTGCCCTGCTGCTCGTGGTGCATTTTTGGCGGGCGGTGCGCGGAGGCCAGGATGAGCCGGAGGTGGCGCAGGCCCCGCGCTGGGTGGCGGCGGGTACGGGATTGCTGGCGGGATTCACGACGCTGGTGGCCAACGCGGCGGGATCCGTCATGACCCTTTATCTCCTCGCGATGCGCATGCCGAAGCTGGGTTTTCTTGGCACCAATGCGGTGTTTTTTCTGATGCTCAATTGGTTCAAGGTCCCGTTCATGGTCAACCTGGGGTTGATCAATCATGAAAGCCTCTGGTTGAACCTGCGGCTTACCCCGGCCGTGGTGCTCGGGTGTTTGATTGGCCGGATCGCGGCCACCAAAATGAATCAGGTCGTGTTTGAAAGGACTGCGGTATTCCTGACTGTGATCGCGACCGTTAAATTATTGGTGTTTTGAGATAAGCCGCACCAATGCTGCGAAGATTAATTCGTAATGCCCAGACTGATAATGAGAAACTAAATTTTGCATTCGGTCGGAAGAACGAAGTTATTCTCGGTCGGTCGGTTGTGTTTGTGGCGGAGCGGTGGTAAATTGAGCCGATATTAGGGGATAAATACCCTAAGAATTTGATTGAAACATAGGCAATACACCCTAGACACAACTCGTGAGACTTAGCTACGCAATCAAAGCAGGTTCAGTTCTGGCCGCCCTTTTTCTCGGGCTGGCCAACCTGATGTATGGAGGCGCCGCGACCAATATTAACGGCCTGTATTACACTGGCGTGAATAACACCTACGGCCTGCTGAGTGGTGCTTCCCAGGACCCACATTGGTCGGTCACCTACGCCAATGTGAATGGCACGAGTGGCAACGCCACTTACCAAGGACCGGCGTATGTCGTGAATGGGGGAAATATCGATCCAGGTTGGGTGCAGAATACCGGGTCTGCCCAATGGATCGTTCCGCCCGGTGCGAGTCCGACCTCGGCCGGTGGTTCCACGAATACCGGCGGTGACTACCTGCCGGGTAACGGCACGACGGGGACCAACGCGGCCAGCTACACGTACACCCTGGCATTCCAGATCTCCGGCGCAGGCGGCAACGGCTCGGCGGTCACGAACAACATTTCGATTTCACTGACCATCGCGTCGGACGATCAATACTCCATCTACGTCAACCCGGCTTTGAACGGCAATGGCAGCGTCAAGACCGGCAGCAGCACCCTGGCCTCATCCCGGACCAACGCCTGGAATAATACCACGTCGATTTACCTGCAGAATTTCACCGACTCGAACGGTTCGGCCAACGCCAATTTCAAGATCGGCACCAACTACATCACCATCGTGGTCGACAACACCAACAGCACCACCGGCACCTCGGGCTCGAACGCCTTGAACCCGAGCGGGCTGCTGGTCTACCAGGTGGGTGCGGCCATGACGGTCGGCGGCAATCCCGTGCCCGAAGTCGGCACGTGGCTGCCGGTGGTTGGCGCGCTGGGTCTGTTCGTGGTGCGGCGTTTCCGCCTGCGCGAGCCGGGCGCGGCCTCAGTCGGCCAGCGTCTGCTTGATTAATTCCACCTCGGTCAGCGTCAGGGTGGCGGGATCAAGTTTCCCCAGGACGGTTTTTGCCGTGGCCTTGTTGCCCGTGCCAGCCAGAGCGAGGCCATAGGCGAAGGCGACCGACTCGGAGTGACTGGTCTCCGGTGCCAGGGGCTTGAGCCCGGCCAGCGCCTCGTTGCTGCGATTCTGCGTGAACAAAATGAAGGCGTACGTCGCCGCGTAGTTTGGATTAAGCGGGGCGGCGGTCAGATTTGCCCGGGCGACCTCCTCGGCGGTGCGCTGCTCCCGTCCGGTCAGTGCGGCGAAGAAGGCGAAGTTGTTTCCGATGGCTGCGTCGTGCGGCTGCAACAGGTGCAACTGGCTGAACACGCGGTACTGGCCGTCGGCATCGCGTTGCTGCTGGTAATGCCGGACCAGCGAACCGAGTGCCTCGATCGCGATCTTGCCTTCCTGTCCGGCGGCGCGCCACCACAGGGCTTCGGCCTCCGGGATCATGCCCCAGGTGTAAACGGTCGAACCGGCGAACAGCGCGTGCACGCTGTTCAGCTGGGCGTGACTGTACAGCGTCCGCCAGAGTTCCTCCGCCTGTGCCCGGTCGTCCAGCATGCGGGCGGCCTTCAGGCCGTAGGCCCAGCGCAGAAAATCAGCCTCCGGGCCCCAGTTCTTGCCGTCGGTCCACGCCTGCAACGCCGGCCAGTCCGCCGTCTGGCGCAGCGCTTCCGCCGCCGCCACGGCCAGCGGCGGCCGTTGCAGGCCGGCCGGCGGCAGGGTCTGCATCCAGCGCACCGCGTCGGCGCTGCGCCCGATCTGGTTCAGCCAGCTCAGCAGCTGGGTTGCCGCCTCCGGGCTGACCGCATGGTCTTTTTCGAGGCCGGCGAGGACGGCGGAGAAGCGCGCTTCGTCGGCCCGTGCGAGCGCCAGCAGGCAGGTGGGCATGTCGCCCACGGTGCAACCGGGATTGAGCCGCAGGGCTTCCGCCCATTGCAACAAGGCCGGCCGGTCGTTCCGCGCCAGCGCATCCTGCAGCAACAGGCGCAAGGCGACCACGCCCCATTCCGGGTCGGCGGTCCACTTGGCCAGCAGGTCGAGTCCGTGCTTCCGTTCGGTCGCGTCCGTGGCGTTCAGTAGGATGATGCCCAGGGGAACCTCGTCGTTGGCGATCGGTCCGTCGAGCCGCAGGGCGGCCTCGAAGTATTTTTTGGCCGCGGTGAGGCGCACCTTGCGGCGGGCAAGTTCGCCCAACAGCCGCTGGGCCTGGGACGAACGGTCCAGTTCGTCGGCCGGCACCCGGGCCAGAACCTGCTCGGCCTGTTGCGGCCGGTCCGCCCGCAGGGCCTCGGTCGCCCAGGCAATCAGCAGCTCCGCATTTTCCGGTTCCAGATTCGAGGCCTGGCGGGCGTACTCGATCGCCTTGTCCTTCTGCCCGCCCAGCCGGGCCAGTTCGGCGGCGATCTGCCACGGCTCGGGACTTTCCGGAGCGACTTTCATTGCCTGCGCCACGGCGTCGGCGGCATATTGGTAGTGGCCGCTCGCGAGCCATTTCCGGGCGATCTTAATGGCATTGTGCTTGGTCCACAAAGGATAGGCGCCCCACCAGAGTCCACCCGCCACGAGGGCCAGCAGCAGTGACCCGTACGTGGCGCGCCGGAGCCGGCGGCTGGATTCCCAGCGATCCAACACCCGCCACCAGAGGTCGCGCAGGTGAAAGGCCTGGACCTTGGCCCGCCAGCGCTGCCAGCGGTTGGGAAAAGGCGGCACCGTTCGCTCGGGGGGAAGATCCTGGTCTGGGCGTGGCCGTTTCATTCAGGGATTATTTCAGTTTGGCGGACGCAGCGGCCCAATCACAAGCCGGAAGCAGCCTGCGACGATCCGGCCGGCCGGTGGTCGGACCGGCCGCCAAACATTCCGCTTCTTCTTTCCCGCCGTTCCGTGTATCCGTGGGCCACTTTATGGCGCGGACCTCCGTCAGGCAGATGTGGAAGGCAAAGCTCGAGGGCAAGCTGACGGCGAAGTCGTGGCCCGACGCCCCGACCTTGCAGCGGCCGGCCTTCCAGGGCCGCGTGCTCGGTATCGATCCCAGCCTGCGTGGCACCGGCCTGGCGCTGATTGAGTTTGTGCCCGGCCGGCCGGCGGTGCTGCTGCGGTGCGTGACCGTCCGGATGGCCGCGAAGCTGTCCATGGCGCACTGCCTGGGGGAGATCCACCGGGCGGTGGCGGCGTTCGTGACCGAGTTCGACCCGGTCCACGTGGCGCTGGAGCAGACCATCTTCGTGCAGAATTTCCAGACCGCGCAGATCCTCGGCGCGGCGCGCGGCGCGGCGATCGCGGCCGCGGCGCTGCAGCAGAAGGAGATTTTTGAATACGCCCCGCTGCGGGTGAAGCTGGCCGTCGTGGGGCAGGGCCGGGCGAGCAAGGACCAGATGGCCCGCACCGTGATGGCCATGCTCGGGCACGGCCGGACGCTGGCCTTCGACGAGGCGGATGCGGCGGGCGTTGCACTCTGCCACGCACTGACCTGGCGGGGCTGATCAGGCGGGGTGGCGCTCCCGCGCCTTCCGGCGGTGCTCGAGGTGTTTCACGATCGTGTAGCCGACCCCGGCCACGCCGCTCAGCAGCGCGGGAAAGAGCAGTGTGTCGTAGCCGAATCGCTCGTAGCCGATCGCCCCTGCGACGCCGCCGGCAAAAAAACCGAGGAACAGCACGCCGTACATGCGGAAGCGAAACCAGTCCACCGTCGCGCCGCGGATGAAATGGCCGCACGCGATACCGAGGTCGGTCACCATCCCGGTCATGTGGGTCGTGCGCATCGTCGAGCTGCTGTAGCTGGAGACCATGGCGTTCTGGAGCCCGCACGCCAGCGCCGCCAGGTAGTCGCCGGTGTTGGCGCCGTGCCGGAGGAAGTACACGGCGAGGAAGAGGGCGGCCGATTCCAGGGACAGGACCACGCCGTAACGCCGGCCGAGGCGCAGGGAGGTCTGCCGGATGATCGCCCCGCTGACCATGCAGCCGGCAAAGAACGCCGTGAGAACCGCCAGGGCGTGGAGCGCCACGGCATAGTTGGCGCGGGCGAGTTCCATGCCCAGCACGGTGACGGTGCCGGACATGTGGCTGAGCGCCTGGTGATGCTGGCCGAGGAACCCGACGGCGTTGATCGCGCCGGCGGCGAGGGTGAGGATGAGCCCGCCGAAGTAGATCCAGCTGGGGGTGGCGTGTCGGAGCATGGTGATCAGGCGGGGGCGGACGGCGCATCGTTGCCGGCGGCGAGGATTTCCCGTGCCCGGACCAGGGCGTCGTCAAAATGCGCCCGGATGTTGCGCCGGCCCAGCCGGTCGATGAAGCCGGCCTGCACCATCATGTCGAGGGGCTGCCGGTGCGGACCGCTGAGGATGACGGCGCCGCCCGCCGCCTGCATGCGCTCGACAATGCTTTCCAGCGCGTTGAGGGCGGTCGCGTCCATGGCGGGCACAAGCTGCATGCGGAGGATGAGCACCCGGGGGGTGATGCCGGCGCGCATCAGCGCGTCCTCCATTTTTTCGGCGGCGCCGAAGAAGAACGGGCCGAAGATCCGGTACACCACGACGCCGGCCGGGATGTCCTTGCCGTGGGCGAGCTGCTCGGGCGTCTCGAGCTCGTCACGGGCGGTCACCTCGGTGATTTCGGTCGTGTCCGCCATGCGCTTGATGAAGAGCACCGCTGCCAGCATCATGCCCACCTCCACGGCCACGACGAGGTCGAAGACCACCGTGAGGCTGCAGGTGGTGAGCAGCACGAGGGCGTCGCTCAGCGGCATCTTGCGGAGCCGGACGAGCTCGTGCCATTCGCCCATGCGGAAGGCGACGACGACCAGCACGGCGGCAATCGCGGCCATCGGGACGTACTGCGCGTATTGCGAGAAGAACAGCACGATCAGGAGCAGCGTCACTGCGTGTACCATGCCGGCCACCGGGGTGCGGCCGCCGGCCTTCACGTTGGCGGACGTGCGGGCGATGGCGCCCGTCACGGGCATGCCGCTGAAGAACGGGCAGATAATGTTGGCCAGGCCCTGGGCCATGAGCTCGGTGTTGGAATCGTGCCGGTCGTTGATCAGGCCGTCGGCTACGACCGCGGAGAGCAGCGACTCGATGGCGCCGAGCAGGGCGATGGTGGTGGCCGGTCCGATCAGGTCGCGGATCCGCTCAAAGGTGATCACCGGCCAGACGAACGGCGGCAGCCCGTGCGGGATCGCCGCGGGGCCGAACTGCGAGCCGACGGTCGCGATCCCCAGGCTCTTGTCCCAGCCGAACCAGGTCACGACCACCGCCGAGACCACCATCGCGATGATGGCCCCGGGCACCCGGTCGGCATGCAGCCGCGCGCGGTATTTTGGCCAGAGAAGAATGAAAAGGCCCGAGGCGAGTGCGATGAGCAGGGTCGGCAGGTTGACCAGCCCGAGGTGCGAGACCAGCCACGGGATTTTGCGGATGAACTCCCGCGGCGGGGCCGAGCCGGCATGCAGACCGAGGAATTCCGGCGCCTGGCCGGCCATGATCGCCACGGCGATGCCTGTGGTAAAACCGCTCGTCACCGGGTAGGGGATGAACTTGATCAGCGTGCCCATGCCGCTGAGCCCCATCAGCACGAGGATCACCCCCGCCATGATCGTGGCGAGCAGCAGGCCGTCATAGCCGTACTGCTCCACGATGAGCAGGATCACCGTGACGAAGGCCGCGGTCGGACCGGCGATCTGCACGCGGCTGCCGCCGAGAAGCGAGACGATGAATCCGCCGATGATCGCGGTGAACAGGCCGATCGCCGGCGCGGGAAACGGGGTCTTGAGTCCGGCCGGGATGCTCGCCACGCCCAGGGCGAGGGCGAGGGGCAGGGCGATCAGCGCGACGGTGACGCCCGACAGGCCGTCCGTGAGCGCCTGCCGGTGGGAGTAACCCTGGCGCAGGACCGCGAGCGACCGCGGCCGGAATTTCAGCGCCGTCAACAGCCGGGAGCCTGTCAGGCCGGGGGATTTCATTGCACGTGCGACATCTTGGGCGGGTTTCACCCGAACCCTGCGCCGAATTGCCCCGGCATACAATCTCCGTGTACGGCCGCGCGAGCCGGGTGCACCACCGGCCGGTGACGATGGAATGCGGCGGGCCGCGACGGCTTATTTGCCGAGGACGGTCCGGAGGATCTTGCCGAGATCGCCGACACGGTAGGGCTTGGCGAGGTAGCCGCAAAACCCCATGTCGAGGAACTGTCGCGCCATCGCATCGTTGTCGTAACCGCTGGCCATGATGGCGCGCACCTCGGGGTCGAGGTCGTGCAGTTGACGGTAGGTCTGTTCGCCGCCCATGCCGCCGATGATCGTCAGATCCATGATCACGGCGTCGTAGGGCCGGCCGATGTTGAGGTAGCGCTTGTAGAACTGCACGGCCTCCTCGCCGTTGCGGGCGAGGTCGTACTTGTAGCCCAGGCTCTCGAGCATCACGCCCGTGAGGGTGCAGATCTCCTCGTCGTCATCCATGAAAAGGACACGGCCCGTGCCAAACCGCAGGGTCGGGGCCCGGCGGGCCTCGACGTCCTCGGGCCGGTCCGCCTGCGGCAGGAAGACGGTGAAGGCGGTGCCGATCCCGAGCTCGGTGTCGACGCCGATCTGGCCGCCGTGGCGCTTGACGATCGACAGCACGGTGGCGAGGCCGAGGCCCGTGCCGGTTTTTTTCGTGGTGAAGAAGGGCTCGAAGATCTTTTGCAGGTGTTCGGGCTTGATGCCGCTGCCGCTGTCGCGCACCTCGATCGCGACGTAAGGGCCGGCGGCGAGCGGCGCGATCTGGCCCTCGGTGAGCGTGACATTCCCGGCGCTGACGATGATGGGGTCGCGGCTGGTGGTCATCGCCTGGATGGCGTTGATCACGAGGTTTTGAAAAACCTGGAGGATCTGGGCGCGGTCCACGCAGATCGCGGCGGTTTCCGGCGCGAGGTTGACCTCCACCCGGAGGGTCGAGCCGGCCGCGGCGAGGCGCACGGCATCGGCGAGGATGTCGCCCGGCTTCACGACCTGGCGCACGGCGGTGCCGCCCCGTGAGAAGGTCAGCAATTGTTTCGAGAGCGACTTGGCGGCGAGGCAGGCCCGCTCGCTGTTCTCGAGGCCGACAAAGTCCCGGTTTTCCTTGGCCAGCGAGACCCCGCCGAGGATGGTGGTCAGCAGGTTGTTGAAATCGTGGGCGATGCCGCCGGCCAGCTGCCCGAGGGTTTCAAAGCGGTTTGCCTGGATCAATTCCTCCGGCGTGAGGCTCATTTCCTCGGGATTGCGGAAGACCAGCACGACCCCGGCGGCCTGGCCGGTCGCGCCGGCGACCGGGCGCGCGCTGAAGGCGACGGGCCGGGAACGGTTCCCGCCGAGATCGAGCTCAAACTCGTTGTTGAGCGGCGAGGCTTCACCGGTCGTGAGGGCCCGGGCGACCGGGCTTTCCCCGGTCTGGCCGCTTTGCCGGTGTACCAGGCGGAAGATTTCCCAGACGTGCTCGCCCAGGGCTGCGTCGTTGGTCCGCTCGAGCAGTTGCTCCGCCTTGGGGTTGAGGAAAATGATCCGGCCCTCGGCGTCGGCCAACACCACCGCCTCATGGAGCTCCTCGAGCATGGCCGCGAGGTGCGCGGCGGGCAGGCCGAGGCCGGTGTCACCCGCCTGCGGCAGGTTGTCGGGCAGCGGCATCGCAAACCCGAGCACGCGCTGCAGGTCCTTGCGTCGGGAAATCTGGCGCACGATGCCGGCGTACACCAGCACCTCGCGGCCTTCCTTGTGGCGCAGCCGCAGGACATCAAAATAGGCGAGCTGGCTGGGATGCTGGCCGAGGAAGTACGCCTGCAGCCCGCCCGTGGTCTCATCCATGGGCAGTGTGCGCAACGTGGACTCCAGCGTGTCGGGTAACTCGGCATCCGCGTAGCCGAGCAGTGATTTAAAACCGGGCGAGAGCCAGTACACGCCGGAGGCGAAATCCAGGTCGAACATGCCGACGCGCCCGCGGTCACCGAGCTGCTGCAGCCGTTCCTCCGAGCGCAGGCCCGCCTCCTCGAATTCCTTGCGGTCGCCGATGTCGAGGTGCGCGCCGATCACCCGCTGCAGGGCGCCGTTGGGGCCGTAGTACTGCACGCCGACACTGTGCACCCACACGTAGTGGCCGCCGGCGTGCTTCATGCGAAATTCGAGCGAGAACTGGCGCGGGCCGGTCGCGCCGCTGCGGCTCTGCCGGTCAGGCGCGGCGGTGGAGTCATCCGGGTGGATCAGCGCCAGCCACGTCTGGTAGGTGTTGGGGAGCTCGGCGTCGCCGTACCCGAGCAGCCGTTTCCAGCCGGCCGAGTAGTAGACCTCATTCTTGAGGAAATTCAGGTCGAAGAATCCCAGCGGGCTGCGCTCGTTGAGCTGGGTGAGAAAACTATCGGCCGGGCCGACAGACGGATGCGCCGGGACCGCCGCGGCGACTGCCGGGGCGGGCAGGTGGACGAAGGCAAAATAGGTCACCGGTTCGTCGCCGGCCTTTTCGATGCGAACGACAGCGTCGCGCGCCGCGGCTTCCTTGGGCTGGAGCTGCAGGGTAATGGGCTGAGTGAGCGCCCCGGCCAGCAGCACTTCCCACTGCGACTGCAGCCAGTCCGGGTCGCGGGAAACCACGTCGAAAACAAACAGGTTGGGAAAGCTGTCTCGGACCAGCTCGGTGACCGAGGCCTGCCATAGGATGCAGGCCGCGGTGCTCGCCATCTGCACGCGCCCGTTGGTATCCAGCACAAGCACCGCCGTACCCGCCTGGGTCAGCGGTTTGCGCACGGGGTTCTGGGCGGACGGATTGTTCATTTCCGGAATTTAACGCATGCTTTACTATTGGTGGGTCCAAGCGAGTAAAAGATGGGTCCGACGGCAGCCGGACACGGTTCTTTAAATTCGTTTTACCAAAGTCGCCCATCCATAAGCTAAGTTTGAAGCGGCTTAAACATAACGTAGCCGCACTTGAGCCTGCGAAAGGGTGGTTCCGGCCGTGCGCCCGGCCACGTTGTCGGGCTGCACTCCAGCGCGGCTAACCAGCCACTATCGGGCGGCCACGGGGGCAACCTTGGCCTGCCAGCGGCGCACCCGGTTGGCCAGGAAATCGATCCAGACCGGCTGATCGTTCAGGCAGGGGATGTGCTCGAACGACTCCCCGCCCGCACCGATGAAATCCTCGGCCCCGCGCACGCGGATTTCCTCGAGGGTCTCGAGGCAGTCGGTGACGAAGGCCGGCGTGATGACGAGCAGGCGCTTCTTGCCCTCCCGCGCCAGCCGTTTGCACTCATAATCCGTGTAGGGCTTGATCCAAGGTTCGTTCGCAATGCGGGATTGGAAGGCCATCGACCATTTGGCGGGATCAAGCCCGGCTTTCCCGGCAAACGCGCGCGTCGTATGCGTCACCTGCGCCTTGTAGCACGTGGCATGGGCCGGGCTGCAGGTATTGCAGCAGTCGGGCACGGTCTGGCAGTGCGCGTGCGAGGAGTCCGCCTTGGTCAGGTGCCGCACGGGAATGCTGTGGTAGCTGAAAAGCAGGTGATCGTGCGGGTGATCGAGGTAGGGCCGGGCACTGGCGACGAGCGCGGTGATGTAGTCGTCGTCCTCGTAATACGGCCGCACGCATTCGATGATCATGCCGGGGGCGATCCGGGCCGCTTCGCGCCGGACCTTGACGACGACCGTCTCCCAGCTCGACATCGCATAATGCGGGTACTGGGGAAAGAGCAGCAGGCGCTCGACGCCGCTCGCCGCGAGCCGCGCCAGCGCCGCAGGGATCGAGGGGTTCCCGTAGTTCATCGCCAGTTCTACGGGCAGGTCCATGACCGCCTGGAGCTTCTCGCGGGTGTGGCGGCTCGTCACCACGAGCGGCGAGCCCTCGTCGGTCCAGATGGTCGAGTAGGCGTGCGCCGAGTTTTTCGCGCGGAACGGGATGATGATGCCATTCACCAGCAGCCAGCGTAGCGGCTGGAACGGTTTGTCGATCACCCGCTCGTCGCCCAAAAACTCGCGCAGGTAGCGCTTAACATCCGGCACGGAGGTCGAGTCGGGGGAACCAAGGTTGAGCAGGAGGACGGCGGACTGGGACATGGGTGAGATCCAAAAGAGGTGGGGCAAACCTTCCGAATGTCAACCGGAGGAGGAAGATGATCGTGCCGCTAATCCCGGTGAAGAAATAAGTTGTAGGGCCGGCACTTGCGCTGTGCCGTTCGGCACGGGCGAGGCGCGGCGGCAAGCGGCGGCCCTACACCCAAACCAAGGTTGGGCTTACGCCGCCACTGACTGGATCGCGGCGATCAGCCGGTGGACGTTCTCCGGGACGATCCGGTCGGTCACAATTGTCCGGGGCGCGGTGCAGGTGAGATCGAGCCGCGTGCCTCGTTCGCTGCCGGGGCGGACGATATCCTCGATGAAGTCCATCCCGCCCTGCGGCTTGATCCAGCGGTAATAAATATCCGCCGTGTCGGACTCGATGACGATGTCGAGCTTCAGCAGAATGTGACAGTAGAGGGTCAGGTCCCGGTACGAGGCGAACCAGGTCGGGGGGCACACCAGCTGATCACGAATGACGAGCGTCATGGCAGGAAGGGGTTCTGCAATTTTTATGCCGTCGACGGGTGGATTTGAGATTTTATCTGGATTTGGTCGCGACCAGGGCGTTCACTCTGATGTCTAGTATCGTCACATCTATACATGAATTCAACCCGTCCCCCCGTTCTTCTGGTCATCCGCGATGGTTGGGGTGCCAACCCCCACCCCGAGCAGAACAAATTCAACGCCGTCTACCTCGCCCACAAGCCGTGCGATGACATGCTGCACGCCAAGTACCCGCGGACCCTCGTTGCCGCGAGCGGGCTCGACGTCGGCCTGCCCGACGGTCAGATGGGCAACTCCGAGGTCGGCCACGAGAACATCGGCGCCGGCCGCATCGTGGACCAGGAACTCGTCCGCCTGAACAAGCTGTTTTCCGAGAAGCAGCTCGCGACCAATCCCGTGTGGCACGAGGTCGTCGCCCGCTTGAAGGGTTCGCCCACCGCCAAGCTCCACCTGATGGGCATTGTTTCCGACGGAGGCGTGCATGGCATGCTCGAGCACCTTTACGGCATTCTGCGCCAGGCGAAGGAGGACGGACTGGCGGGGCGCGTGTTCATCCATGGCTTCACCGACGGCCGCGACACGCCGCCGCAGAGCGGGCTCGGCTTCATCAAGCAGGTCGAGGCCCATCTCAAGGAGATCGGCGTCGGTCAAATCGCCACGGTTTGCGGACGCTTCTGGGCCATGGACCGCGACAACCGCTGGGAGCGCGTACAGAAGGCGTATTACATGCTCACGGGCCAAAAGGCCGAGGCCACCGCGCCGAGCGCCGAGGCGGCCGTCGCCAGTTATTATGAGAAGCCGCTGAGCGCGACCCAGCATGGCGACGAATTTGTGCCCGCGACGTGGATCACCGGGGCGGACGGCAAGCCCGTGGCGACGATCGGCAACGGCGACGCGGTGCTGTTCTACAACTATCGCGGCGACCGTCCGCGCGAGATCACGAAGGCGTTCGTGATCGACGGCTTCAAGGAGTTCGACCGCGGCGCGAAGCTCGATCTCTACTACGCGACGATGACCGAGTATGAGTCCGGCCTGCCGGTCCACGTGATCTCAGGCAAACCGGCGCCGCTGAAGCACATCCTCGGCGAGGTCGTCAGCAGTGCCGGCATCGGCCAGTTCCGCTGTGCCGAGACGGAGAAGAACCCGCACGTGACTTTCTTCTTCAACAACTATCGCAGCACGCCGTTCCCCGGCCAGGTGAATGCCTGTCCGGCGAGCCCGAAGGTCGCCACCTACGACATGCAGCCCGAGATGTCGGCCGCGCAGGTGACCGCCGAGGCCAAGGCTGCGATCCTTTCCGGCCAGTACGGCCTGGTCGTCGTCAACTACGCCAACCCCGACATGGTCGGCCACACCGGCTCGCTGCCCGCCGCCATCAAGGCCTGCGAAGCGACCGACCAGGGCCTGGGTGAATTGCTTGCCGCGCTCGCGACCAAGAACGGCAAGGCCGTGATCCTCGCCGACCACGGCAACGCCGAGCAGATGTGGGACCCGATCAACAACGGCCCGCACACCGCGCACACGCTCAATCTCGTGGAAGTCTTCGCCGTGGGCGAGGGCCTCACCGCCGGCCAGACCAAGATGCGCACCGGCGGCCGCCTGGCCGACATCGCCCCGACCGTCCTCCAACTCATGGGCCTGCCCAAGCCGGCGGAGATGACGGGCGAGGGGCTGATTCTGGGGTAAGCACTGTCTTCAGGGTAGGTTTGTCATCTTGAACGCAGTGAAGGATCCAGACGCTTCCAAACGCGGCATCGCGTACGAACGCATGGATCCTTCGCGCTGCTCAGGATGACAATCGAGTGCTGATAACGCTCCGAGTGCTTTCGTTTACTCAGGCCGTTGCCTCTGGCGCTTGGCCGGGCTTTTTCATTTCCGTCCGCACCTCATAACAAAGCGCCACCATGCCGTTCTTGTAGCCTTTGACCTCCTTGAGGTGAAGGGCGACATCCCGGTCGAGCTTGTCGAAGAAGGGGATCCCGTCGCCGATCAGGACCGGCAGGATCGAATAACGGACTTCGTCGGCCAGCCCGCGGCGAAGGCACTCGCCCGCCACCACGCCGCCGCCGGCCATCCAGATGCTGCGAAACGCCGGTCGCAGACGCCCGTTCACGAGTTGCGCGAGATCGCCGGAGTAGAACTCGACAGTCGCCCGGGTCCGCGGCAACTGGCGGCTGGTGAGCACGAAAACGGGTTTGTCGCCATACGCCCAGCCGAACCCCTTGGCTTCAAAGTTCAGCGCGGTCTCATAGGTTCTGGAACCCATGACGTAACAGCCGATCGACTTCAGGAAGGCCTCGACGAATGCCGGGTCCATCGTGGCTCCGCCCGCGAATTCGTCCGAGGTCTCGAGCCAGTCGGTCCGCCCGTCCTTTCGCGCGATGAAGCCGTCGAGGCTCGCGGCCATGTGGATTGTTACGCGTGAATCAGTGTTTGGCATGATTTTTGGCTATTCTTCCAAAGTTCAAGCTGAGTCACGGTCGCTTAGGGCTGCTGGCACTGACGTCCGGTTGGGCGACGCCCCTCCCGTTTTTTCCTCTCCGTTTTGCGCAGGAGACTCGGCCATTATCTTCCAGGAGATGCCAAAGCGATCGACCACGATGCCGTATCGCTCGGCAAAAAATGTTTTCAGCAAGGGGATTTGGACCTGACCGCCCTCGCTGAGGGCCGCGAAGAACCGTTCGGCTTTGCCCGGGGTTTCCACGCGCAGGGCGAGAGAGAAACCGGCAAAGGTTGCTTCGGCCGGCGTCGTCTCGCAACCGCAGTCCGACGCCATGACCTCCGTGGAACCGATGCGAAAGGTGGCGTGAAAGATTTTCCCCTCAAAACCTGGTCTCGATTGGGCCGGGTCGGGACAGTCGCGAAACCGCATCAGGAAGAGAGTCTCCGCGCCAAGCGCCCTGCCATAAAACGCGACCGCTTCTTCCGTGCGCCCGTAGAAATTCAGTGTGGCTTGAACATCCATGAATTGTCTTATGCGTTAAATCGCTGATCATTACCGGTGAGACGAGCGCGGGCGAGCGTGGAGTGAAGTGGCGGGGCAGACCGGCCATCTTGTCGCGGGCTCCAACGCGGCTACGGGAGCGCGGACCGGGGTCGGCGACCCCGGCTACAGGCTGGAACCGGGCAAACGTGTCATAGCGGCCCAAATTCTGTTTGCCCACCGGCGGGGCGGGGCGCTTAGCTGTGCCCCTAGTGCCCATGAAACGAACCCACCACTGCGCCCAGCTCACCAAGTCGGATCTCAACGCCACCGTCTCCCTGGCCGGCTGGGTCGACTCCGTCCGCGACCACGGCGGCATCATCTTCATCGACTTGCGCGACCGCGAGGGCATCACGCAGATCAAGTTCGACACCATGCTCCGCGCCGAGGCCGCGCAGCTGAAGAGCGAGTCCGTCATCGGCATCACCGGCCAGGTCGTCCTGCGGCCTGACGCCATGATGAACCAGGGCATCCCGACCGGCGAGATCGAGGTCGAGGCGACCGGGCTGATCGTCCACAACATTTCCGACACCCCGCCGTTCCCGCTGACCGATGCCGGCGGCGACAAGGTCAATGAGGACCTGCGCCTGACCTACCGCTACCTCGACCTGCGCCGGCCGAAGATGCGGAAGAATCTCCTGACCCGCCACCGCGCGACCAAGGCCGTGCGCGACTACTTCGACGGCCAGGGTTTCATCGAGGTCGAGACGCCCGCCTTGTTCAAGAGCACGCCCGAGGGCGCGCGCGAGTACCTCGTGCCGTCACGCATCCACGCCGGCCAGTTCTACGCGCTTTCGCAGTCACCGCAGCAGTTCAAGCAGATCCTGATGGTTGCGGGCGTGGAAAAATATTTCCAGATCGCGCGGTGCTTCCGCGACGAGGACCTGCGGGCCGACCGCCAGATGGAGTTCACCCAGATCGACGTCGAGGCGTCGTTCATCGACCGCGAGGGCATCTACGCGCTCTTCGAGGGCATGCTCAAGAAGGTCTGGAAGGAAGTCCTCGATCACGACCTCCCGACGCCGTTCCCGCGTCTGCCGTATCACGACGCCATGAACCGCTACGGCGTCGACAAGCCCGACACGCGCTTCGGCCTCGAGCTGGTCGATCTCTCCGCCACGTTCAAGGCGTCCGGCTTCAAGGTCTTTGCCTCCACGGTCGCGGCCGGCGGCTGCGTGAAGGCCTTCAATGCAAAGGGCCTCGCCGACATCACGCAGGGTGAGATCGGGGCGCTCGAGGAGATCGCAAAATCACTTGGCGCAAAAGGCCTCGCCTTCATCAAGGTCGAGGGCGGCGAATGGAAGTCGCCCATCGTGAAATTTTTCTCCGAAACGGAAAAGGCCGAGCTTACGCAGAAGCTCTCCATTGCCGACGGTGACATCATCTTCTTTGCCGCGGCGACGTGGGACCGCGCCTGCGCCATTCTGGGCCGTACCCGGCTCGAGGCGGCGCAGCTGCTCGTGAAGCGCGGCAAGCTCAGCATCCCGGCCAACCAGTGGAATTTCCTGTGGGTCGTCGATTTCCCGCTCATGAGCTATGACGAGGAGAGCAAGCGCTACGTCGCCACCCATCACCCGTTCACGGCGCCGGTGGCCGAGGACACCGGCCTGATCGATTCGGACCCGAAGGCCGTGCGCGGCCAGCATTATGACGTAGTACTGAACGGCATGGAGCTGGGCGGCGGCTCGATCCGGATCCACCAGCCGGCGCTGCAGAAGAAGATTTTCGAGGAAGTGCTCAAAATTCCGGCCGACGTGGTCGAGAGCCGCTTCGGTTACATGCTGAAGGCCTTCACTTACGGCGCGCCGCCGCACGGGGGCATTGCCTTCGGCCTGGACCGCATGGTGGCGCTGCTGTGCGGCACGACCAGCATCCGCGACGTCATTGCCTTCCCCAAGACCCAGAAGGCGCAGGACCTCATGGCCCAGAGCCCGACGCCGGTCACGGCCAAGCAGCTCAAGGACCTGCACATCCAGACCGTCATACCGGTGCAGTAAGTCTTGCGCCGGGACGGCGGATTGGGAAAACTCGTCTTCCACCCCCTCACTCGCATGAAACTTATTACCGCCATTATCAAGCCGTTCAAACTCGAAGCCGTTAAGGAAGCCCTGACCAATCTGGGCGTCGAAGGCATGACCGTCACCGAGGTCAAGGGCTTCGGCCGCCAGAAGGGCCACACCGAGGTCTACCGCGGCAGCGAGTACACCGTCGACTTCCTCCCCAAGGCCAAACTCGAGATCGCCGTGACCGACGAGATGAAGGACAAGGTTGTCACCGCCATTGCGAATGCCGCCAAGACGGGCAAGATTGGCGACGGCAAGATTTTCGTCACCCCGGTGGAGGACATCATCCGCATCCGGACCGACGAGCACGGCGACGCGGCGGTCTGATCTGCCTGCATCCCGTTTCACTTTGAAAGCCGGCCCGATCGGGCCGGTTTTTTTGTTTTCCGGCAGGGTCAATGGTCGGGAGTGCTTCGGCTTTAATTTTATCTGTGGGAGCGAGTTTGCTCGCGACTCGCCCATGTCATGTCGTGAGCAAGCTCGCTCCCATATGTCCGATGGTCTTGGCCTTAAATGACTCGGATCTTGCCCAGCTGACCGAGGGTGACCCAATGCCCGCCACGGGGAAAACCCGCCGGTGGCATCAGAGTTGCTAGTCAGGATGTACTTTCCCGCAGGTAGAAGTGTGGCGCACGGTATTGCATTGCCGGGCTTAAACGCGACGGCCAGACTGGGAAAGGTTGGAGTATTTTAACCCATCAACCTACCGTTCGATTCCCATGAAATTAGTTACCGCCATCATCAAGCCGTTTAAACTAGAGGAAGTGAAGGAAGCGCTGTCCCAGATCGAGATCGAGGGCATGACCGTGACCGAGGTGAAGGGCTTCGGCCGCCAGAAGGGTCACACCGAGATCTACCGCGGGAGCGAATACACCGTGGACTTTCTCCCCAAGGTGAAGATCGAGATCGCCGTTTCGGATGACATTCTCGAGAAGGTCGTCACCACCATCGCCAAGGCCGCGAAGACCGGCAAGATCGGCGACGGCAAGATTTTCATCACCCCCCTCGAAGAGGTGCTGCGCATCCGTACCGAGGAACGCGGCGACGCCGCCGTCTGAACCTGGTTTTTCCCGGCCGGTCTCCCCGCGGAGGCCGGCTTTTTTCTTTTCACCGGGGACAAGGCCGGTGATCCTGCCCCGACTTCCCGATGGCTGCACCACTTCGCATCAAAGTTCTGGATTCCCACACCGGCGGGGAGCCCACGCGCCTCGTCCTGGAAGGTGGCCCCGACCTCGGCGCCGGCCCGCTCAGCGAGCGGGTGAAAGTTTTCAAGGAGCAGCATGACGCGTTTCGCACCACGGTGGAGGGGGAGCCCCGCGGATCCGAGGTCATGGTCGGCGCCTTGTTGTGTGCCCCCCACGAGCCCGGCTGCCAGTTCGGCGTCATCTTTTTCAACAATGTCGGTTACCTCGGGATGTGCGGTCATGGCACGATCGGACTCGTGGTTTCCCTGGCGCACCTCGGGCGCATCAAGCCGGGCGCGCTGAAGATCGACACGCCGGTCGGACCCATCGAGGCGATGCTGCACCCGAACGGCGAGGTGTCCTTCAACAACGTGCCGAGCTACCGCAGGGAAAAGGATCTCTCGCTCTACCTGCCGGGTGTGGGCGACGTGATGTGCGACCTGGCCTGGGGCGGCAACTGGTTCTGCCTGATCCAGGACCACGACCAGAAGCTGGAGCTCGCCAACGTGGCGCAGCTCACCGACTACACCTCGCGGGTCCGGCAGGCGGTCAGTGATTCGGGTTTTCCCGAGGTCGACCATGTCGAGCTCTTCGGCCCCTCCACCACGGCCGGGGTGAACAGCCGCAATTTTGTCCTCTGCCCGGGCAAGGCCTACGACCGCTCGCCCTGCGGCACCGGCACGAGTGCCAAGCTCGCGTGCCTCGCCGCCGACGGCCAGCTGGCAGTCGGCGCCGAGTGGGTGCAGGAGAGCATTGTCGGCAGCGTGTTTCGCGGGAAATACCGGAAGCAGGGCGACAAGATCATCCCGACGATCACCGGCACGGCGCATGTGATGGCCGAGACCACGCTGCTGGCCGATCCGGCGGATCCGTTTGCGACGGGCATCCGCTGACCATGCGCCAGTCAAAGTCGGTCATCATCTGCGGCGGCGGCATTGTGGGGCTCTGCAGCGCCTATTACCTGGCGCGCGAGGGCTACGCCGTGACCCTGGTGGAGCGCAACGGCGCGGACCGCGACCACTGCGCCCTCGGCAGCGCCGGCTACATCTCGCCCAGCCATGTGATCCCGCTCGCGACCCCGGGCATGGTTTGGCAGGGACTGAAATGGATGACGAACTCGCGGAGTCCGTTTTATATCAAGCCGCGGCTCGACGGCGAACTCATGCGCTGGAGCTGGCTGTTCTGGCGGGCCTGCAACCGCGCCCAGGTCCAGCGCGCCGCGCCCATCCTCCGCGACCTCTGCCTCGGCAGCCGCAAGCTTTACGAGGAGCTGGATGACATCACGGGAAACACCTTCGAGCTGAAGAAGGAAGGCCTGCTCAACCTGTGCCGGACGCAGGAAGGCCTGGACCACGAGGCGCACGGCCTGGCGCGGATCGCCAACGAGCTCGGCGTCGAGGCGCGGGTGCTGAACGCCCGGCAGACGGCCGAGCTGGAGCCCGGCGCCAGGATGGACATCGCCGGTTCCGTGTACTTTCCGATCGATGCGCATTTGACGCCGTGGCGCTTTGCCGGGGCCATGACCTCCGTGCTCAAGGAAATGGGCGTGCGCTTCCAATGGAACACGACGGTCTTCGGCTGGCGCACGGAGGGCCGGCGCATTGCCGCCGTGCAGACGACGTCGGGCGATCTGCTGGCCGATGAGTTTGTCCTGGCCGGCGGTTCGTGGGCCCCCGCGATGCTGGCCGGGCTCAACCTGCGCCTGCCCATGCAGGCGGGCAAGGGCTACAGCCTGACCCTGCCCAAGCCGCGCCTGCATCTTACAAAATCCCTCATCCTGACCGAGCGACGCGTCGCGGTCACCCCCATGGGCGATACGCTGCGTTTCGGAGGCACGATGGAGATCAGCGGCCACAGCAACTTTGTCCGGCCGGAGCGGGTGGAGCAGATCATTGCCGCCGCCCGGATTTATTTTCCCGAGCTTTCGGACGCCGACTTCGCGGGGATCAAGCCCTGGTTCGGGTACCGGCCGGTTTCGCCCGACGGCCTGCCTTACCTCGGCCGTTTTAACCGCTACGGCAACCTCACCGCCGCCTGCGGTCATGCCATGCTCGGCCTGACCATGGCGCCGATTTCCGGACTGCTCGTCGCCGACCTGCTGGCCGGGCGGAAGCCGCGGGTGGATCTTGGCCTGCTCAATCCCAACCGGTATGCGTGAGTATCCCACCCTTGGAGGGTCCGTCGCCTGACGGACTGCGACCCGTCGGGAGACGGGCCCTCCATTCTTAAACATCCCATGAACTGGAAAGGCGTCCTACCCGCGATCACGACGAACCTGCACGCCGACCTGTCGGTGGACCACGCGGCACTTGCCGCCCATTGCCGGTGGATGATCGACAGCGGCTGCACCGGGATTGTGGCCGGTGGTTCGCTCGGGGAGGCGGCCACGCTCAGCTTTGCCGAAAAAATTGCCATCGTTGAAACCTGCGTGAAAGCCGTGGGCGAGCGAGCCCCGGTGGTGCTCGGGATTGCTTCGCTCAGCACGGCGGAGGCCGTGGCGCTGGCCCGGGCGGCGGCGCAGGCGGGTGCGCAGGGCCTGATGGTGCTGCCGCCCTACGTCTATGCAAGCGACTGGCGGGAAATGAGGGCGCACGTCGGCGCCGTCATCGCGGCGACCGAACTGTCCTGCATGCTCTACAACAACCCGCCTGCCTACAAAACCGACTTCCTGCCGGAACAGATCGCCGAGCTGGCCGCGGTGCATCCGAATCTGCAGGCGGTCAAGGAGTCCAGCGGTGACGTCCGCCGCGTGACCGCGATCCGGGCCATCTGCGGTCGCCGGTTGGAGATTCTCGTGGGCATGGACGACGCCATCGTCGAGGGGATCTACGCCGGCGCGACCGGCTGGATTGCCGGTTTGGTGAACGCCTTTCCGGCCGAATCGGTCGCGCTGTTCGATTACGCCAGTCACGGCGACAAGGTTCGGGCCGCGGCGCTGTATATATGGTTCCTGCCCTTGCTGCGGCTCGATACGGTGCCGAAGTTCGTGCAGCTCATCAAGTGGGTGCAGGCGGAGGTCGGCCGGGGCACGCCTTATGTCCGGCCCCCGCGGCTGGAAATCGCCGGGGCCGATCTGGCCCACGCGCAGGCGGTGCTGGCCAAAGCCCGGCAGGATCATCCGAAACTGTAGCTTGCCTGTCATTCTGAGCGCAGCGAAGAATCCAGTATGATTATCGCCGCCGGAGATGATACTGGATCCTTCACTACGCTCAGGATGACAGTCATACTTTCCCCATGAAACCTGACGGCGCCTCCCTGATCGGCTTTGGTTCCAGTGGCCCCGGGGGCGCGAGCTTCCAGGCGTTTGACCCGGTCCGCGGGGTGAATTTCGAGCCGTCGTTTTCGTCGGCTACGAACGAGGACGCCGGGCGCGCCGCACAGCTGGCCGCCGCGGCCGCCCCGGGGTGGGCGAGACTTCCGGGAGCCGCGCGCAGTCAATTTCTCCACGCCATCGCCACCAATCTCGAGGCCAAGACGGCCGACCTCGTCGCCCGGGCGATGCTCGAAACCGGCCTGGCCGAGGCGCGGCTGAAGGGGGAAGTGGCGCGGACCTGCGGCCAGCTCCGGCTTTACGGCCAGGCGGCGGAGCGCGGCGACTGGCGGGATGTCCGCATCGAAACGGCGCAGCCCGAGCGCCAGCCCCTGCCCAAGCCCGATCATCGCTCGATGCTCCGGCCGCTCGGTCCGGTGGTGGTCTTCGGCTCCAGTAATTTTCCCTTCGCCTACTCGGTCGCGGGCGGCGACACCGCCTCGGCCTTTGCCGCCGGTTGCCCGGTGATCGTCAAGGCCCATCCGGCGCATCCGGGCACGAGTGAACTCGTGGGCCGCCTGATCCTGCACGCGGTGCGCGATTGCGGCCTGCCCGAGGGCACGTTCTCGCTGCTCTTTGACGCCGGTTTTGCGGTGGGACAGGCCTTAGTGAAACATCCGCTGGTCAAGGCGGTGGGCTTCACGGGTTCGCTCGGTGGTGGCCGGGCGCTGGTTGACCTCGCCGCGGCGCGGCCTGAGCCGATCCCGGTCTATGCGGAAATGGGCAGCATCAATCCGGTTTTCATTTTGCCCGGCGCGCTGGCGGAGCGCGCGGCCGGAATCGTGGAGGGACTGCACGCGTCTGCCACCGTGGGCGTCGGGCAATTCTGCACCAATCCCGGGCTGATCGTGCTGCAGCGCTCGGCTGCGGCGGAGCAATTCATGATGAGCCTGACCGCGAAGCTGGCCGCCACGCCGGAAGCCGCGATGCTGACCGCGGGGATTTGTGGCAAATTCAGAACCGGCGTCGAGGCCCGGGCCCGCACCGCCGGCGTCAAACCGGTGGGAGCGAGCTTGCTCGCGACAGATCGCACCGCGCAGTCGCGCGCAAGCTCGCTCCCACAAACGGGCGCCGCGCCCGTGTGGTTCGAGACCACCGCGCTGGAGTTTCTGGGCAATCCCGCTTTGTCCCAGGAAATCTTCGGGCCGAGTTCGCTCGTTGTCTGGTGCAAGGACGGCCCCGAGATGCTGGAAGTCGCCCGGCATCTGGAGGGAAATCTGACCGCCACCCTGCAGGCCGGGGCGGCCGAAGCGCAGACCCAGGGTGCGCTGATCGATGTGCTGGCGGCCAAGGCGGGACGGGTGATCCTGAACGGTTACCCGACCGGCCTCGAGGTCAGCCCGGCCATCGTGCACAGCGGCCCGTATCCCGCCACGAGCGACGGCGGCCGCAGCACCTCGGTCGGCACCCGGGCCCTCACGCGCTGGGCGCGGCTGGTCTGCTACCAGGGTTTCGCCGATGAGCTGCTCCCGCCCGAGTTGCAGAATGCCAATCCGGTCGGCGCGCTGCGGCTGGTGGACGGGGAGTGGACGCGGGCTGCGGTTGCATAGATTCAACTTCGCCGCTGCACAGTCCGCTAGACAGCCGCATGCGCCTCCGCTAGGTTTAAAGCATGCCCCCTCTGCTTTCGTTTGTTACCGCCAATTTTGTCGCCCGTCAGCTTGGCTACCGCATGGAGCGGGGCTGGTCGCAGGGCGATGCGGCGACCCAGGCATGGTTCACCCCGTTCGAGACCTTTCCCGCGCGCTTCGAGGAGATGCTGCTTGAGGTCAAGGCCCTAGGCTTCACCGCGATTGATCTCTGGGGGGCGCACCTGCACTGGCGCTGGGCGACACTCCAGCATGTCGCGGTCGCGCGTGCCTTGCTGGCCACCCATGGCCTGACGGTGCGCAGCTACGCCGCCTGGGTCCCGGGCGATGCGAACGACCTGCACGGGGCCTGCCGGTTTTGCGTGGCCTTGGATATTCCGATTATCGCCGGACACATTCAGCTTTTCGCGGAGAATCGCGCGGCGGCCGTGGCAATCCTACGCGAGCATGGCGTGGCCTACGCGATCGAGAATCATCCGGAGAAAAGCGCTGCCGAGATGTGGAAGCGGCTGGGTGAGGGCGACGAGGATTTGGTCGGCGTGGCTCTCGATACGGGCTGGTGTGCCACCCAGGGCTGGGATGCGCTGGCGGCCGTGACCGAACTGGCCCCGCGGATCAAGGTGGTGCACCTGAAGGATGTTAAACCGAGACGCGCCGAGAAAACCGGCTTCGAGTTCATCGACCTGGGCCATGAGACCTGCCGGTTGGGCGATGGCGTCGTTCCCTTCAAGGCCATTCTAGCGGTCCTCCGGGCCAAAGGTTTTCGCGGACCGATCGGCATCGAGCATGAGCCCGAGCAATTTGATCCCAGCACCGAGGTAAAAGAAGGCCGTGAACTGGCCGCGCAGTGGTGGGATGCGATTGAGGTGAAGGAAGTCGCGCCGCCGTTGCGTGTGGTGGTGGTGGGGTGCGGCAATATTGCCGGCGGCTACGGCGAGGCGATGCTGACGCGGCCGGAGATCAAGATTCTCGGGGCGAGCGATCTCGATCCCGCCCGGGCCCAGGCTTGGACGAAGAAATTTGGCGGCAAAGCCTATGCGTCACTTGATGAAGTGCTCGCCGATCCGGCGGTGGAGGCCGTCGTCAATCTCACTATCCAGCAGGCGCACGTCGAGGTGGTCACGCGCTGCCTGAAAGCAGGCAAGCACGTGCACACGGAGAAGCCGCTCGCTTCAACCTATGCGGAAGCCAGCCAATTGGTGGCCTTGGCGGATTCGCTGGGTTTGCGGCTCAGTTGCGCCCCGGTGGCTTGGCTGGGCGAGGCGCAGCAGACCGTGTGGAAACTGATTCGCGACGGTCACATCGGCACACCGCGCGTGGCGTATGCGACCGTGGATTGGGGGCGCATTGAGACGTGGCACCCGAACCCGGCGCCGTTCTATGCGGTCGGACCGGTCTTCGACGTGGCGGTCTATTCGCTGACCATGCTGACCGCGTGGTTTGGTCCGGTGCGGCGGGTGGTCGCGGGCGGTGGCATTCTAATGCCCGACCGCAAGACCAAGGACGGCGTGTCTTTCAAGCTGACGACGGATGACTTCACGGTCGCGGTGCTGGAGTTTGCCGGCGGGTTGAAGGCGCGGTTGACGGCTAATTTCTATGTCGGCGAGCCGGCCGAGAATCGCGCCGGCTTGGAAATCCACGGCGACACCGGCTCGATTTCCACCGCGTGGTTTGCCGCCACCGCCAAGATCCGAATCGGACCTTACGGCGGAAAATACCACCCGGTGCCGCCGGTGCGCTCGCCGGCCGGGGTCGGCGAGTGGCACTGCGACTGGAGCGCTGGCGTCTACGAGCTCTGGCGAGCCCTGCGCGGAGGCACGCCGCACCCGACCGGCGGGGCTCACGCCGCGCATGTGGTCGAGGTGATGGAATCGGTGCACCGCTCGATCAAGGAAGGGCGGGCGCTTGATCTCACGAGCAAGTTTCCGGCCTCGGAGCCGCTGGAGTGGGCAAGGTAGGGCAACGGCCCCTACCTCAGCTTCGCCGCCGCGTGCCGGATCGCGCGTTGGTACGCGGTGAGGCCCGGGTCATCGGTGGTGTCACAGAGGACCTCCAGCGCCAGTTGCAGCGCCTCGGCGTGTTTGCCCTGCGCGTGGAGCGTGAGGGTCAGAAAGGCATCGAACTCGCGATTGTCGGGGAACTGCGCCCGGCCGGAACGCAGCACCTCGGCCGAGCGATCGAGCTGGCCGGCTTGGCGCAGGGTCGAGCCCAGACCGACCAGTGCACCCGAGAGCTCGTTCGGCGGCAGACCCAGCGCGATGGCCTTCTCGTAGTAGGGCAGGGCTTCAGCCGACTTGCCGTGCACATCACAAGTCCAGGCGAGCTGATAGTTGATCTCGGCGACGTTCGGGTGCTGCGCATCGAGTTTCCGCAGTCGGGGCAGAATCTCCGCCGACTGCCCGTGCGCCCGCGCCCCGACAATGGCGTCGAGTTCTTCTTTCCAAACGGACATTTCTGCAGAGTCAGACATTTAAACGCGGAGGGTGGGGAGGATGCGGAGTGGGAATTCAGACAGCGCGGTCACTGAATCTAGTCACGCGTAGCCTTGGTCTCCGCGAGCTCAGTGTCCTCCGGGTTTAAAATTCAGTTGGCTTGGGGTTGGGCAGAACCTGCGGCTACCACCGCCTTCTTCTCCGGCAGCGCACGCGTCGCCACCTCCTGCTTGAAGCGGGCGATGACGTCCTCGACCTTGAGCACGCCCTCGTCGCCCTTGGCGCGGGAGCGGACGGAGACGCTCTGGGCCTCCGCTTCCTTCTGGCCAAGGACCAGCACGTAGGGAATCTTCTCCAATTCGGCGCGGCGGATCTTGGCGCCGAGCTTGTCGGAGTGGGTGTCGACCGACACGCGCAGGTCGGCGGCCAGCAGCTGGGTGTGCAGGGCCTGGGCATAGTCGATGACCTTGTCGCTGATCGGCACGATGCGGATCTGCTCGGGCGCGAGCCAGAGCGGGAAGTCGCCGCCGAAGTGCTCGATGAGCACGCCGCAGAAACGCTCCATCGAACCGAAGGGCGCGCGGTGAATCATGACCGGACGGTGCGAGGCGTTGTCCGCCCCGATGTAGGTGAGGTCGAAGCGGACCGGCAGGTTGTAGTCCACCTGCACGGTGCCGAGCTGCCATTCGCGGCCGATGACGTCCTTGATGACGAAGTCGATCTTCGGGCCGTAGAAGGCGGCCTCGCCGGGCTCCTCGGTGAACGGCACGCCGAGGGTCTTGGCGGCCTCGCGGCAGGCGTTCTCCGCCTTGTCCCACTGCTCGGGGTTGCCGGTGAACTTGGTGCTGTCCGGATCGCGCGTGCCGACGCGCACCCGGTAATCCTGCATGCCGAGCGTGGTGAGGACGGTCTTCACGAGCGAGAGGCAGCCGAGCATTTCCTTCGCGACCTGGTCCTCGGTGCAGAAGAGGTGGGCGTCGTCCTGGGTGAAACCACGGACGCGCGTCATGCCGTTGAGCTCGCCGGACTGCTCCCAGCGGTAGACGGTACCGAACTCGGCGAGGCGCACCGGCAGGTCGCGGTAGGAGTGTGGCTGCGAGGCGAAGATCTTGATGTGGTGCGGGCAGTTCATCGGCTTCAGGAGGAAGCCGTCGATCAGCTGGTCGTCCGGGAGAACGCGATCCTTGGTGATCGTCTCCTTGCCCGTGAGCTTGTTCACCTTTTCGGCGAGGTGCACGGAGACGGCGTCGATGCGGTTCGACATCTCGGCGCAGGAGCAGCCGGAGGAGATCAGCTGGTCGAGAAAGTCGCGTTCCACCACGGGTGGGAACTGCGACTCCTTGTAGTAGGGGAAGTGGCCCGAGGTCTTGTAAAGGGCGAGCCGGCCGATATGCGGCGTGAAGACCTGCGAGTAGCCCTGTTTTTTCAACTCGCCGGAGATGAAGTTCTGCAGCTCCTGCCGCAGGATCGAGCCGTTGGGCGTCCAGAGGATCAGGCCCTGACCGACCTCCTCGTCGATGTGGAAAAGCTTCAACTCCTTGCCGAGCTTGCGGTGGTCGCGGAGCTTGGCCTGTTCGAGCTGGGTCAGGTAGTTGGCGAGTTCCTCCTTCGTCGGGAAGGCGGTGCCGTAAATGCGCTGGAGCTGCTTGTTGGTCTCATCGCCGCGGTGGTAGGCGCCGGCGATCGAGAGAAGCTTGAAGGCCTTCAGTTTCGACGAATACCGGACGTGCGTGCCCGCGCACAGGTCCATGAACTCGCCGTTCTGGTAGAACGAGATCTTCTCGTCGGCGGGAATGTCTGCGAGGCGGCCCAGCTTGTAGCGTTCCTGGCCGCGGGACTTGATGATCTCGACGGCTTCCTCGCGGGAGACTTCCTTACGGTAGAACGGCTGGTTCTCGTCGGCGATCTTCTTCATCTCCGCCTCGAGCTTGACCAGGTCCTCGGCCGTGAATTTGTGGTCGAGGTCGATGTCGTAGTAGAAGCCGGTGTCCGTGGGCGGGCCGATATCGAGCTTGGCCTCGGGGAAAAGGCGCAGCACGGCGGTGGCAAGCACGTGCGAGGCGGAGTGACGAAGTTCCTCTAGCGGGGTCATGGACATGGCGATGGTTGGTTGTGGTCCTGCCTACGATTGCAGGGCCGAAGGAATATTTGGCGACAGGGAGGGGGTGGGTGTCAATGCGGACCTTGCCGGCCGCCGTTTCCGTGTAGCCGCGCTTGAGGTGAATCCGAAGGGGTGGTCGGCCACGTTGTCGCAAGGCTCGCACGCGGTTACTGGCCGACGGGTAGCGCGAGAAAAGGATTAAGGCCGCCTTTTTTCGGGCTGAATTTTATGGACGGCGGACTTGAAAATATGGCGTGAACCAGTAGTCGTAAAGGAGTGAGAGCTTCACTGGAAAAACTGCTGGGACGACCGGTCGAATTTCCCCTCGAAATCACCCTGTCGAGTGGCGAAAAGCATCTGCTGCCGCATCCGGACCACGCCCAGATGCATCCCAACACGAGGGATCTCGTGATTTACCCCGATGAGGGGCCGTTTTCGCTGGTGGTGAATCCCGACCAGATCGTGTCGGTGAAAGCTTTGCGGAAGGCGTCGTGAGCCGGGACTGAGTAGCCGCGCTTGAGGCGAAGCCGTTCCGAGCGCCGTGGGCGCGACAAGACCGGGGCTGCAGGCAACCGGACCAAGGGTGGCCAGCCACTGAGCCGAAGTTGGAGGGACGGTCTCCGACCGTCCGAGGCCCGTTGGAGACGGGCCCTCCACGATCACTTCTTCACCGGTTCAAGACTGTAGCCGTCCTTGCGGTCTAGCATGGACCAGCCGGCGCCGGTGAGCTCCTTGCGGAGGGCGTCGGCGGCGGCGAAATCCTTGGCCTGCTTCGCGGCCCAGCGTTTCTCGGCGAGGGCGGTGACGGCGGCAGGAGCGGTCGCTTGGGGCGCCGCAGCGGCGTTCAGGTCGAGTCCCAGGGCAAAAATGGCGCGGTCGAACGAGGCCGCGTCCACTTCACCGGCATAGCGATTCACGATGGTGAACAATGCTCCGAGAGCAGCTGGGGTGTTGAGATCGTCATGCAGGGCCTGCAGCACCGGGCCGAAGGCATCGTGGCCAAGCCCGGCGCCGGGCAGGAGGGTGGCCCGGAAGTTTTTCAGCGTGGTCAGCGCGCTCTCCGCCGCGTGCATCGAGTCCAGCGAGAAACTCAGCTGCTTGCGCGGGTGGCCCATGAGCAGCGCGTAGCGCAGCGCCATCGGCGAGAAGCCCTTCGCGACGAGTTCGTCGAGCGTGTAGAGGTTGCCGAGGCTCTTGCTCATCTTCTTGCCGTCCACGAGCAGGTGCTCGCTGTGGTACCAGTGGTGGGAGAAGAGCGTGCCGTTGCAGCACTGGCTTTGCGCGATCTCGTTTTCGTGGTGGGGAAAAAGCAGATCTACGCCGCCGGTGTGGAGATCGATGGTGTCGCCGAGGTGCTTCTTGCTCATCGCGCTGCACTCGATGTGCCAGCCCGGGCGGCCGCGGCCCCACGGGCTGTCCCACGCATTGGCGCCGTCGTCGGGTTTGTGGGCCTTCCAGAGGGCGAAGTCGCTCACGTCTTCCTTCTCGTCGGCGTCGGCGGCCGTGGCCTTCATCGCGCTGCCGGCCTGGAGCTCGCGTTCCTTGACGCGGGAAAGCGCCCCGTAACCATCGAAGGAGCTGACCTTGAAATAAACCGAGCCGTCGGCTGCGCGGTAGGCATTACCTTTCTTCATGAGTACGTCGATCATGTCGACCTGCTCATGGATGTGGCCGGTGGCGGTCGGTTCAACGTGGGGCGGCAGGCAGTTGAGCGCGGCGCAGTCGGCGTGGAATTTGTCGGTCCATTGCCTGGTGACCTCGGCCAGCGGGCGTTGCTCGTCCTGGGCGCGCCGGATCGTCTTGTCGTCGACGTCGGTGAGGTTGCGGACGTGCTTCACCTTGCCCGGAAATTCCAGCTCCAGCAGCCGGCGGATGACGTCGTTGATGACAAAGGTGCGGAAGTTGCCGATATGCGCCGGGGCATAGACGGTCGGGCCGCAATTGTAGAAACGGTAAACGCCGTCCTTCTGCGCGGGCTTAAGCTCGAGCGTCTGGCGAGTCAGGGAATCGTGGAGCCGGATGGGCATGAGGTAGGTTTTAACCGCTAATCTTCGCTAATTGGCGCTAATAAAAGGCACTCTTTCCATATCTTTTTTCAAGATTAGCGTGAATTAGTGGGGAATAGCGGCTAAATCTGTGGCTTCGTAAAAACATGGCCAAGAACTTCCAGCTCCCCCTGACCCACCGTCCCCGCCGCCTGCGCCGGCAGCACAGCCGCCGCTCGCTGGTCGCCGAGACCGTGCTCCGGGTGGAGGACCTGATCGCGCCGCTGTTCGTGGTCGACGGCAAGGGTGCGCCCGAGCCGATCGGGTCGATGCCGGGGGTCAGCCGCTTCAGCATCGCCGATCTCGTCAAGGAATGCGCGGAACTGCACGCGCTGGGTATCCCCGCCGTGGCGCTGTTTCCGAAGCTCGACGCCAGGCTGAAGGATGCCAACGGCACCCAGGCCCTGAACAAGAGGACGCTCGTCCTGCGCGCGGTCCGCGCCGTGAAGGCCGCCGTGCCGGAGCTGACGGTGATCACCGATGTCGCGCTTGATCCTTACACGAGCCACGGCCACGACGGCGTGTTGAACGCGGCGCAGGACGACGTCGACAACGACCGGACCGTGGCGATTCTTTGCCGCATGGCGGTCATGCAGGCGGACGCCGGCGTGGATTTCGTCGCGCCGTCCGACATGATGGACGGCCGGGTGGGGGCGATCCGTAAGGCCCTCGATGCCGCGGGCCACACCGGCACGGGCATCATCGCCTACTCGGCGAAATACAATTCGGCCTACTACGGCCCGTTCCGCGACGCCGTCGGCAGCGCCAAGGCGGCGGGGACCCGCCTGCTCAGCAAGGCCACGTACCAGATGGACCCGGCCAACCGCCGCGAGGCCGTCCGCGAGGTGCAGCTCGATATCGCCGAGGGAGCGGACATTGTCATGGTCAAGCCCGCCGGGCTTTACCTCGACATCATTCGCGATGTGCGGAATTCCACCCGCGTCCCGGTGGCGGCCTACCAGATTTCCGGCGAGTACGCCCAGATCCAGGCGGCCGCCCAGCTCGGCTGGCTCGACCTGGCGCGGTGCCGGGATGAGTCCCTGCTGGCGATCAAGCGCGCCGGGGCGGACATGATTTTGACCTACTTCGCCAAGGAAGTGGCGAAGCAGTTGAAAGACAAAAGGTGAAGGTCCGGCAAACCCTGCTCAATGGACGCGGCAGCGAAGTTTGCAAAAATAGTGGCGGCGCTGAGGCGCAGCCGCGGAGTGACCGTCGGGGCCGCGAAGCGTGGTTTTGGCTCCTCGGCCCTCTGTGTCGGCGGGAAGATTTTCGCGATGGTCTCGTCGAAGGGAAACTTTGTCGTGAAGCTGCCCCGGAAGAGAGTCGATGCGTTGATTGAATCAGGAGCGGGGGTGCGATTTGAGCCGGGACCAGGGCGGGTGATGAAGGAGTGGCTTGCGGTCGACCCTGCCGCTGACGTGGATTGGCTGGTGCTGGCGCGAGAAGCGCGGCAGTTTGTCGGAGGAGACGCGACCTGAGGACCAAGCCGGACTAATCGCTGGCTCACCTTTGACGGTTCAGGCCGCAGAAGCGGTCCGGTCTCTCAACCCTCAGCTTTCAACTGGCCGCGGCCGTGCCCGGCCCCGGCTTACTTCTGCGGACCGTTTCGCAGGGTGCTGTGCTTGACGCTGTAGCCGAAGTAGACTGCGAAGCCGAGGGCCATCCAGATGCCGAGACGCAGCCAGGTGTCGGGCGGCAGCATGTACATCTGGATTACGCAGGTCATCACGCCGAGGACGGACACGAGTGGCAGCCAGGGAGTGCGGAAGGGGCGGGGCAGATCGGGCCGTTTCACACGCAGCACCCAGACACCGGCGCAGACCAGGGCAAAGGCCATGAGGGTGCCGATCGAGATGAGCTCGCCCAAGAGGTCGAGTGGCAGCAGGCCGGCGACGATCGCGCAGACCACGCCCGTGAGGATGGTCGGCAGATACGGCGTGCGGAAGCGCGGGTGCAACTTGCCGAAGGAGGCCGGCAGGAGGCCGTCCTTGGCCATCGAGAAGAAGATGCGCGGCTGGCCGAGCAGCGAGACGAGGCAGACCGAGGTGAGTCCGGCGATCGTCGCGATTTCGATGCTGAACCGCAGCCAAGCCGGCGCGCTGACCTGCTGCAGGACGTAGACGAACGGGGCGTCGACACCCAATTTCGTGTAGTTCACCATGCCCGTCAGCACGGCGGACACGCCGATGAAGAGGAAGGAGCAGATCGCCAGACAGCCGAGCAGGCCGATGGGCATGTCGCGCTGGGGGTTCCGAGCCTCTTGGGCCGCGCACGAGACGTTGTCGAAGCCAACGTACGCAAAAAATATGACGGCGGAGCCCTTGAAGACGCCGCTCCAGCCGAACTCGCCGAAGGTGCCGTTGTTGGGCGGGATGAACGGGGTCCAGTTGGCGATGACGATATCGCGGTGGCCCAGCATCCACCAGAGGCCGTAGGTGATCAGCACCAGCAGCACGCCGACTTTCACCAGGACCATGGAGTTGTTGAAATTGGCGGACTCCTTGATGCCGATGACGAGCACGACCGTCAGGGCCAGGGAGATGAAAACGGCCGGCAGGTTGATCAGGCTGCCGGTAGTGACCAGCGGATGGTAGTCAAAGGACATGCCCAGCAGGTGGGAAGTGAGCAGCTGGGTCCGGTCGATGGCAAAGGGCGCCGAACCGATGACGGAGGGAATGGTGACACCGAATTCGCTGAGCAAACCCTGGAACGCACCCGACCAACTGACCGCCACCGCGGCGCCAGAGAATAGGTACTCGAGGATCAAGTCCCAGCCGATGACCCAGGCGAGCAGCTCGCCCATCGTGGCATAGGTGTAGGTGTAGGCGCTGCCCGCGACGGGGATCATCGTGGCGAACTCCGCATAGCACAGGCCGGCGAACAGGCAGGAGATGCCGCACAGGATGTACGAAAGAACGATGGCCGGTCCGGCGTAGTTGGCGGCGGAAGTGCCCGCCAGCACGAAAATACCGGCACCCACGACCGAGCCGATGCCCAGGCTGATGAGGTTGAGCGGCCCGAGCTCGCGTTTCATCGCGTGCTCCCCGGTCGCCTCGGACTCAGCAATGAGCGTGGCGACGGGTTTCGTTTGAAAGAGATTCATGCCTCTAAGCGGAGCACTTAGAATGCCGAACGAGGCACCTGAATCGAGTCACCGGGAAAGAGCAGCGGATCCTGCTCGGGGTGGCGCTGGGCGAGCTTGACGTCGAAATCGTAGGCCTTGCGGTCGCGCGTGAGCATGACCCGCGCTTCCTTGGCGTAGAGGGTGAAGCCGCCGGCGGACTGCACGGCCTTCGTCAGGGTGAGGTCGGGCGACCAGACGATGCGGCCCGGGCGCTGGACCTCGCCGCCGATATAGATGTAGCGCTCGGTCACGTTGACCGAGACGTCGAGGGTCGTGAAAAACTTCTTGTTGATGTACGCGTCGCGGATGCTCTGCGAGAGCTCGGAGGTGGTGAGGCCGGCGGCGGTGACCGCCCCGATATACTGGAGCCGGATCAGGCCCTGCTCATCGATCTGCACGTTGCTGTTGATCGGCTCGGGGATGCTGAGCAGGGACACGATCATCGTGTCACCCGGCCGCAGCTGCGCGGAAGTGGAGGGCGCGGCGACGTTGGGGTTCGTGCCCGCGGCGGTCGAACCGCCCTCGCCGGTGGCGCAGCCGGCGCCCAGGAGCAGGAAGGCCAGCGCAGCCAACAGGGGGGACAGACGGGACAAAAACATGCGGGTGACTCGTAAGTGAGTGATTGCCCGCATCGTGGCAACAAGCGTTTTAACTGCGGCTGCGCTTGCTGCTCTTGGGCTTGTCGTCCTCTTCGCCGTCTTCCTTGTCCTCGTCCTCATCATCGTCGTCACCGTCCTTGGCCGGCTTGCCGTCCTCGTCCTTCTCGTCCTCGCCGTCCTCGTCGTCATCCCACTTGAGGGAGGCGTCGTTCTTGAGTTTTTCCTCCTCGCCGGCCTCGATCTCGGGGATGTCGTCGGCGTCGTCCTCGACGGAGCGCTTCTCGGTCTCGTCATCGTCGTCGCCGTAACCCTCGGGCATGAAGTCGAGGATGGCGGTCATCTCCTGGAAGAGATGCACGGCCTTGCCCTCGATAAAGTCGTTGTTCTGGGCCTCGCGGAGCTGGTCCTCGACCTCGTCGACCGTCAACTTCTCCTCGAAGTCGAGCAGGTCGTTGAGCAGCTTGACGCGCAGGCGGGTAATGTGGTCGAGGAAATCGGCGTACGGCCCGTTCTCCTCGTCGATGATGTCCGGCAGCGCGAAAAGCTTTTCCTCGGACTCCAGCAGCGGCTGCTTCGTGCGGGCGAGGCGGACGCGGCCCTTGCCGAGATCCTTGGCGATGCGGAAGGGGATGAAGGCGCGCTCGAAGACGTCGGAGTTGAAGCCGTATTCGCGGAGCGGCTCGATCAGCTCGATGATGTGGTCGACCTGGCGGGGATCGATGATGCTCAGGCCGTCGACGTCCCAGTGCACGGCGTCGCTGACTTCGTCGACCCACCAATTGTGGTCTTCACCGAGCCGGACTATGCACCATTCGAGTTGAGGAGAGCCTTTCGCCATGTGGTTGTTGCTGATTTAGCTGCACGAAAAGGGGGCGATTCAGCCCTTGTCAAATCTTGAAACGCAAAAGTTGGAAAAACTTTCCGGCGCCCGGGACGCGGGCGCAAATTTCGCGGCAGGGTGGAACGGGTCGGCGAAATAACAAGACCAAAAAATTAGTCCCGGCGCGTTCCCGGCCGGGCTTGAATCTTGGCGCTCCGGTGCCACTGTCCGCCGCAAATGGGATGGCTTTATCAACATGCGGTCAAACCGGCGCTTTTCCGCCTCGATCCCGAGCGGGCGCATGAACTGGGGGTGGCGGCCCTGGCCGGGCTCGGCCGGCTGCGGCCGCTGTGCGCCCTCCTCGAGCAGTGGAACCAGCTGTCCCCGGCGCGTTACCGTCCGGTGGAGTGCCTCGGTTTGAAATTCCCCAACGCAGTCGGCCTGGCGGCCGGGTTCGACAAGAACGGCGAGGCGTGGACGGCCGCGGCGGCGCTGGGCTTCGGGCATGTGGAGATTGGCACCGTCACCCTGCACGCCCAGCCGGGCAATCCCCGGCCGCGCGCCTTCCGCTACCCGGCGGACGAGGCGGTGATCAACCGGATGGGTTTCAACAATGCGGGTGCGGCGGTCTTGGCGGCGAGGCTGTCGAAGGGGGCCGCGCCTGGCCGGCGGAAGATTCCCCTCGGGATCAACCTCGGCAAGAGCAAGGTCACCTCCCTGGACCGCGCGACGGAGGATTACCTCGGCAGCTTCCGGCTGCTCGCGGATCATGCCGACTATGTGGCGGTGAATGTCAGCAGCCCGAACACGCCCGGCCTGCGCGAACTCCAGGATGCGGCCTGGCTCAAGCCGCTGCTGGCCGCCCTGGTCGACGAGAACAAGGCCCGGGTCACGGCGGGACGGCCGCGCCGGCCCATCCTCCTCAAGATCGCCCCCGATCTGACCTATCCGCAGATCGACGCGGCCCTCGGGGTGATCGACGAGCTCAAGCTCGACGGCATCATTGCCACGAACACCACGCTGGCCCGGCCGGGCCGCCTCGCGACGGCGGAGCAGGCGGGAGGATTGAGCGGGCGGCCGTTGCGGCACCGGGCCACCGCGATCATCAACTTTATTTCGCGCCGCACGGCCGGCCGCCTGCCGATCATTGGCGTGGGCGGGATCATGGACGAGGAGTCGGCGGGCGAGAAACTCGATGCCGGTGCGACGCTGGTGCAGCTCTATACGGGCCTGATCTACCGCGGTCCGTTCTTTGCCAGCGAGGTGGCCCGGGCGCTGGCGGTGAGGCAGCGGCGGTAGTCGGATGGTGGGAGGGCCGGCCGCGGCCCTGCGGGTGACGGACCCTCATGTTGCGACCCGCAGCGCGATTGCGCGCAATCGAAAATGACTAGATCATCCAGTCACCTGCGTCCTCGACCATTGCTTCCTTCTTCTCGCGCGCGCGGATGACGAGGTCGTCGCTCTTGTAGTACGCGATGCTGTTCGGCGCGATGGATTTTAGCAGCCAGACATTGCCGCCGATGACCGAGTTCGAACCGATGACGGTGTCGCCGCCCAGGATGGTGGCGTGGGCGTAGATCGTGACGTGATCCCCGATGGCCGGGTGGCGCTTCACGCCTTTCACCGGGTTGCCGGCGTTGTCGACCTCGAACGATTTGGCCCCGAGCGTCACGCCCTGGTAAAGTTTCACATGGTTGCCGATGGTGGCCGTCTCGCCGATGACGACGCCCGCGCAGTGGTCGATGAAGAAGTGCGTGCCGATCCGGGCCCCGGGATGGATGTCGACGCCGGTGCGCTCATGCCCGTACTCGGTGAGCATGCGCGGCAGCAAGGGCACGCCGAGCCGGTAGAGCACGTGGGCGATGCGTTGCAGGGAGATGGCCAGGACGCACGGGTAGGCGACGATGATCTCCTCGACGCTGCGCGCGGCGGGATCGCCGGTGAAGGCGGCGGTGACGTCCGTCTGCACGATGCGGCGGATTTCCGGCAGTTGCGCCAGCAGGTCGTTGGCGATGCGGCGGGCATTGGCCGTCGGCTCGGCATCCTTGGCGAAGCGCAGGCTCTTCTCGATCTCGGTGGTCAGGCGCTGGTCGATCTTGGCGAGCAGGCCGTCGAGCCAGGCGGGCACATCGTTCCGGGCCAGCCCGGTCTGCTGGAAATACCCGGGAAACAGCACATGCATGAAGTCGCGGGCGAGCTCGCTGACCACGTCCTGGGCCGGCAGGTTGACGCCATCCAGGTGGTTGATGCCGCCATCGCGGGCATAGGATTCGAGCAGGGCCTGTTTGATGGCGTCGGATTTCATGGGGCTTAACGGCGCCTACCTTCTTCAGAAATGTGCCGCGGTCAAACGTGTTAGGGGCGGGGGAGAGTCATAGGGCTGCGCGTAGGTCTTAGGAAATGCCTTTTCAGAAAGGTTTTTCCCGATCCGGTTTTGAGGTATTTCTCGAAGGCAAGTGCGGCTAGTTCGTCGGCAAATCCTACATACGTGACTAGGTTCCACGGTTTGAATCTACGCGTATGGGGCGATTTGCCTTCGTTGTGGTGAGTCAGCCGCAGCTTTAAGTTTCGAGTAATTCCCGCGTAATGCTGCTGCCTCAGGCTGGCGCTCTCGATGAGGTAGACATAGGTCATCGCAACTATGAGATGAAGTCTTCGTGAGGAAATACCGTCAGCAACGCGCAGCTTTCGCGTCGTCCCTCATTGTGTCAATTGGGCCTGCCAGCCTTAATCTAGGTTGCAGGAGCGTATTCCAGCTGTGGCGGAAGTGAAAGCCGTCCTTCGCCAAGCCTATGGACGGCAGCTTTCGCCTTGGTAATCGATGATCGAAAGTGTGCCCAACGCTTGCCCTCTAACTGGGACTGGACTGCCAGCCGTAGGCCTGGCGAAGGCTGGTGCTCGGGACAGGACTCGAACCTGCACGCCTTACGGCACACGCACCTCAAACGTGTGTGTCTACCAATTCCACCACCCGAGCATTTCCAACCTTGGAAGGGCTGACATAGGTAAATCCGACGGGGCTTGTAAAGCCCCGAAATGCGCTTGCTTCGTGGTTTTATTCTTTGGACACTGCGTCTTTACCGCGCGCCCGACCAAGTGTCGCGGAACACCCAGCAATCAATCGACTCATACCGGGTAGCCACGCCCGTTTCCCGCCCATTCATGGACGACAATAAGACCGCCAACGAAACCAACGACTCAGGATTGAACAAAATCGACCTGAGCCAGTTGCAGAGCTTTAACTTCGGGACCCAGTGGACCGAGGTAAAACCCGTCTCCCCCGGCGGCCGGCGCGATTTCGATCGCGGTGACCGTCGCGAGCGTCGCGATGACGGCGGCAACCGTGGTCCGGCCCAGCGTGATCGCCGGACGTTCCACAAGCCGGCCGGGCCGGGAGCAGCGCCGTCCGCGCCAGGGGCCCAAGGCCAGCCGCAGCCGCAAGGTGAGCGTCCGCCGGCGGGTGACCGCGGCCGTTTTGATCGCGGCCCGGGCGGTCCGCGCCGTGATTTCCGCGGCGGGGGTGGGGGCGAGCGCCGCGAGGGTGGCGGCCAGCAGTTTGACCGCGCGCCGTACATGAGCCCGTATTTTGTCGCGACCTGCTATCCGGAGGACACCGGCTTTGCCGCGATGGTCAAAGCCGTGCGCGCTTCCTGCCGCACCTATCAGCTTTTCGAAATCACCAAGGCCGTGCTCGAGAAAAACGACCGGTTTGTGATCGTGCTGCAGCGCGCCAAGCCCGCGCGGCCCGACTTCCCGGCGGAGAATACGCCCGCCGAGGGCGAGGCGGCGGCGGGCCGGCCCGCGCCCGTGCCGGCGAAAGCCAGCCCGCTTTATATGTCGCTGCCCGACCACCTCCCGTTCGATACGGAGGAGGCGGCGATCCAGCACGTGCTCGGCAACAACCTCGGGGCTTTCTTTGATACCCAGGAAGTCGAGATCGAGCCGCCCAAGGGCAATTTCCCCATCATCAACAAGTGTGGCATCACCGGTGAGCTCCTCGGGCCGCCGAATTACCACCGCTACCAGCAGATCCTCCAGCAGCACCACGCCGCCAAGCTCAGCCGCATGCCGTTCGAGCGCTTCCGCGAGAGCATCGTCTCGGTGCGCGAGCCCGAGGTCGCGGCCCAGTGGCTGGAGAAAATGAAGAAGGCCACGCGCTACACCTGGAAACCGGTGGCGCCCAAGTCTGGTACCATTCCTCCCTTTGAATCCGTCGCCGCCGAGGCGAAGCCGGCCGAGGCGCCGGTGGCCGAGACTCCGGCCGCCCCGGTTGATGCTCCCGTGCCAGTCGCAGAAGTGACGGCCCCGGCTGCTGCTGAGGTGCCGGTCCCGGCCGCGCCCGAGGCCCTGTCCTTTGACAGCATCGAGGACGCCCGCCTGTATTTGCTGGCCAATGCCCGCGACAAAGTGGTCCGTGCGGTCGAGAATGTCCGTTTCCACGGCAAGCTCATCGAGAAGCTCCCGCAAGGTGAAATCCGCCGCGCCCTTGAGGGCCACGTGGAACGCCAGCGCCGGTTCCCGCTCGACACGGCCAACGCCCTGCGCGGCCGGCTGCGTCGCGAGGGTTTCACGATCTTCAAGAAGGGTTCCCGCGGTGTTTCCTACGTCTGCGCCGTCAAGCGCCGCTTCCGGGTGCCGGGTCAGGTGTTCTCCGAGACGATCGCGGCCCTGATCGATTTCATCGAGAAGAGCCCGATGATCCACGTGAAGGATCTGCCGAAGAATTTTCTGGGCATCGAGGTGGCACCCGCCGCCCCGGCCGTCCCGCTGCCGGAAGGCACGCCGCCGGCTCCCGTGATCGTTCTCACGCCCGAGCAAGCCGAGAAGCTGCGCAAGATGGGCAACGATCTCCGCTGGCTGGTCATGGAAGGTTACGTGACCGAGTTCTCCGACGGGAAGCTGTTCGCGCCGCCGCCGATGGCGCCGCAAGCCGCCAAGCGCGCCGAGGCCGGCGATGAAGAGCACGACCCGGTTGATTTCCCCGATGCCCCGGCGGCTGCGCCGGTTGCGGTCACGGCTTCGACCCCGGCTGAACCAACCGTGGCGGAAGCCGCCCCGGCTGAACCCGTGGTTGAATCGACTCCCGTACCGGAAACCACGCCGGCCCCTGAAGCGGCTCCGGCCGAGGAGCCCAAGCCCGAGGCTCAAGCCTGATTCTTTCCAAGCCCGCTCAATTCGAGCGGGCTTTTTTTGGCTGATGAAAGTGGGCGATCTGCCCCGTTCACCAGTTGGGCTGCCGTCCGTCGACCAGGCAAGGCGCGGCGGCAAGCGCCGGTCCTACCGCAGTGATTAGCGCCACTGCACCCGATGGCGGTCCGTTGCCAATCCATCGCCACCGACAATGGATAAATCCAGATGGATCGTCCCCGCCGGCAGCCATGCCCCGATCTTCTCCGGCCATTCGATGGCGAGACAGTAGGGCTTCACCAGAAATTCCTCCAATAGCAGGGCTTCGATCTGGTGTTCGTTTTCCAGGCGGTAGGCATCAAGGTGGATCAACCGCCGGTTGCGGCCGTGATGCACCGAATAGATGGCAAAGGTGGGACTCGTCACCCGCTCGGTCACCCCGAGGCCGTGGGCCAGACCTTGCACGAAGGTCGTCTTGCCCACGCCCATGTCACCATGCAGGGCGACGGTTGCCTCCGGGGGCAGCGCCGCCGCGAGCTCGGCCGCCAGGGCGCGCGTCTGCTCGGCCGATTCGGTCGTGATGCCCTGCTTGAGTCTGCTGACGATGGTCATGCTGGGTCGGAATGGCCGGCGGGGAATGGCCGGTAAGGAATCCAGCCTGGGTTTGGCCACGAAAAACACCAAGAACGCAAAACCCCAAGGATTGGCTCAACCACTCCAGAAGAGCTGCCCAGCCTATTGGGGTTTCTGGTGTTTTTCACGGTCATTGGGTTCTCCCGGTATTCACTTATCGCAGGTGTTCGTAGCCGTGGTAATCTGCCAGGTGCAGCGCGCCGGCGGTCGCCTGGCCCCGGCGCACAAAACGCCCGACGTGCGACAGGCGCACCCGCGGGAAGCGCTTGTGCCAGCCGCGCTCAAAGCTGTCCCGGTCCGCGCGACCGCGCAGTACGATCAGCAACTCGTAGTCTTCGCCGTCGCACAAGGCATGGAACAGCGGGCTTTGCCCGGTCTGCCGCGCGCGCCGGCGGGCGGCGGCGCTGATCGGGATGGCCTGGGCCGTGAGGTCCGGCGCCAGGCCGGCGGTGGTGAGCGCGCCGAGATCCTTGGCGAGCCCATCGCTCACATCCATCATCGCGCGGACTTCCGCCCGGCCGCCCAGCCACGCGCCCTCGGCGAGCCGCGGGACAAAGTTGTAGTGGTGCCGGAGCAGGCTGCCGCCGAGGGTGCCGGTCACATAGATCTGGTCGCCGGCGCGCGCCCCGGCGCGGGTGATCACCCGCCGGCCGGTGGATTCGCCGTGCAGGGTCAGGAACGCGCCCACGAATCCCGCGGGTCCCTGGGTGATGTCGCCGCCGACAATCTTGACCCCGTACCGCCGGGCACACGCGGCGAGCCCGAGATAAAATCCGCGCAGCCACGCGACGCTGGTCTCGGGCGCGAGCGCGAGGGCAACAACGGCAGCCACCGGCTTGCCGCCCATCGCGGCGATATCGCTCAGGTTGCGCTTGAGCAACTTGGCCCCGACCGCCCGCGGCGGCACGGTCGCGTCAAAATGCCGGCCGTAAATCACCGGGTCGGTCGTGACGAGCTGGTGGTTTTTCGTCGGGGGAATCACCGCGCAGTCGTCGCCGATGCCGAACGGTGATTTCGGCGAGGCGCTCCCCAGCCACCGCCGGATGCCGGCAATGAGGCGCTGCTCGCCCTGCGCGAGGACCGATTGGGCGCGGACTGGCGTGAAGGGGGTCATGGCTTACTGCCCGAGACCGGAAAACACAAAGATGGTGTTGATCAGGTTGAACAGGGCGTGGGCGGTCACGGCGACCCGGATGTCGCCCGTGGCCTCGTACGCCAGGGCCAGCCAGGCGCCGAGCAGGGCCAGGGGGACAAAGCCCGCGAGGTTGAAATGCACGGCCCCGAACAGGACGCCGCAGATCAGGAGCGACCAGCCGCGGGTGAGCCGCTGCCGGCAGAAACGGTACAGGCCTGCCCGGAAAAGCAGCTCCTCGTTCAGCGGTGCGACCACGCACGCCACCAGCAGCAGACCGGCGATGACCAGCGGCGACTTGGTGTGGGCGAAGATCGCAATCAGGTCCTGCGGCTCGTCCGGCAGACCCAGTCGATGCAACAGGGCCAGCCAGCCCAGATTGATCAGGACAAGCAGAGGGAAGACCATCAGCACGGTGACCGTACCGTAGAGCAGGACCTTGGGCCAGGGCAGGCTGGCGGTGACGTTGGCTGGCGGCGGTGGCGGCGAGGCCCCGGCATCGGCATACCAGTACCTGCGCAGGACCGGAAACGCACCCCAGCCCAGCAAGGCGCCGGCGTGGAAACCGGTGCCGTAGAGAAACACTTCCAGGCCGGCCTTGTCCGCCGCGTGGCTGACCGCGCTGCCGAATAAAATGCGGACAGTGGCCTGCAGGAAAACGCCGCCGCCCAAAACCAGCAGCACCAGGGTGACAAACTCAAACGGCGCCAGCGGCCAGGCTGGCAGCCGGTTGGTCCCGAGCCACCGGGCGCGCTGACCGGGGTTCAACCCCAGCCGGAGCACCAGCAAAGCACCGGCGAGCAGCAGGCCGATTTCGAAAGCGGCGAGGATTTGCTGGGCGGGCTCGGTGGGCATGAAGGTATTCGCATGCTTGGCGGTCTCCGCGGCAAAACCAACCCGAAACGCCGGGCCTTGGGTGGTTGCAGAGCTGCATCGTAGGTCCAGTTACGGGGCCGCGCTATCATCGGGAAGTACACCGACGCAAAAAAAGGCGCGCCGTGGCGCGCCTTGGATTTTACCTTAAGGTCAGCTTACTTGGCCGTGACCGTGATGGCGACGGACGAGTCGCCGGCGCTGCTCTTGAAGAACAGCGAGCCGGTGCCGGGCTTGCCGCCCTGGACCGGGATGGTGACGCTGGTCTGGCCGGCCTGCACCATCACCTCGGGCATGATGATGCTCTCGGGGACATCGGTGGTGACATCAATCAGCATGCCGCCGGCGGGCGCCGGGGTCGGGATGGTGAAGGTCAGGGCCTGCTGATCACCCTGCCGGAGGGCAAGGGCGGAAGGCGTTACCTGGAAGCTGATGGCGTCGACGCGGAATGAGCCGACGTCGAGGCTGGCGCCGGAGCCCGCGACGCTGAGCTTGTAGTTGCGGCCCGGGTCAACCGCCGGGACGAAGAAGCTCAACGAGCTCGGCGACTCGAAAACGGTGCGGGTGGGGGTCTGGTCGAAGTAAACGATGTCCGACGTGGTGAAGCCGGCACCGAGCACGCTGACCCTTGAGCCGACCGGGGCGCGGGTGGCCTCAGAACGGATCACGTAGCGGCCGACGATCTTCATCGTCTGCAGTTCGGAGTAGGCCTCGACCGGCGTGTTGCCGACCTGATTCTCCATCAGGTAGTCGCAGATAAAATAATAGGAGGCCGACGCGCGGCCGGCGGGCAGGGAGTAGTCGAATTCCCAGACGTCACCGCGCACGGACGACTTGGTCATCGGGAAGCTCTGGCCGTCGATGACAATGCGGGGATGAATGCTGGACGTCACCACCCGGTTGGTTTCCGAGCGGAAGCTCGCCGTGACCGTGTAGATCTGGGAGGGATTCGCGGGGACCGTGTCGGGCGTCAGGTTCGTGATCGTGAAGTTACAGCCGGTCAGAACCAGCAGCACGAGGGCTGCGGCGATGGCCGAAAAAATTCTGCTCGCGTGAAGGATGGGAGTCTTTTGCATTGGATAAATGACTGTCGAGGCCGCGTAGGCTGTTGGCAGCTCGTAAATTGACAACTTTCATAATGGCCGGGTTCCCCTCAGGGCAAGAAAAAGCGCAGGCGCCACTTGGCGTCTATATCCATGTGCCCTTCTGCGCGACGACGTGTGATTTTTGCGCGTTCTATCAAACGGTGCCGAAGGGCGACGCCGTGCGGCGATATCTTGATGCCGTGGAAGCCGAAGCAGCATTGGTCGACTGGACCCATGCCGCGGCCGGCGGGGCTGCACCCCGCCGGGTTGCGACCGCTTTCTGGGGCGGCGGCACTCCCGGACTGCTGCGTCCGGCCGAAATCGAACAACTGGGCCGGGCCATGCTGCGCCACAGCCAGGGCCAGCCGGACGAATGGTCCGTCGAACTCGCCCCGGCCACCGTCACGGCCGACCGTCTGGCCGTGCTCAAGGCCCTCGGCGTCACCCGGATTTCAATGGGGGTGCAGAGTTTCAGCGAGGGCATGCTCGATGCGCTTGGCCGGCAGCACACGCCCGCGCAGATTTACCGGGCCTACGATCTGATCCGCGCGCATGACTTCCAGAGCGTGAACCTCGACCTCATGTTCGCCCTGCCGAACCAGACCCCGGCGCAATGGCAGGCGGATCTTGACGAGGCGATGCGGCTGGCGCCCGACCATCTCTCGACCTACTGCCTGACTTTTGAGGAAGACACGGCGCTGTGGGTGAAGCTCTCGCAAGGCAAGGTGAAGCTCGATGTGGACAAGGAGGCGGCCTTCTACCGCGATACCTGGGCCTATCTGGCCACGGCCGGCTACGCGCAGTACGAGGTTTCCAATTTCGCGCGGCCGGGTCACTCCAGCCGGCACAACCTCAACACCTGGCGCATGCACGAGTGGGTCGGTCTCGGGCCCTCGGCCGCCTCGCAGCAGGGTGGTTGGCGGAGCAGCAATCCGCCGGACCTCGCCCGCTGGCTGGACGACATTGCCGCCGGGCGTCGCGCCACGGCCGACCGGGTCGCGCTCACCAACGATCTCCTTGCCGCCGACTCGGTCATTTTCGGCCTGCGCATGAACGAGGGCGTGTCACTCCCGCAATTACAGAAACGTTTTCCCTCGCCGCACTGGTCGGCGGCGCTGGATCTCTGGCCGCGGCTGCTGTTTGAGGGGCTGATCGAGGCGACCCCCGAGGGCCGGATCAGCCTGACGGTGCGCGGCCGGCTGGTGGCCGACGCGATCGGAGCGGAAATCCTTGAGGCTTTTGAAACCCCCGCAAAGGTGGCGGTGAAATGAACCAGGTATCCACGCAGAGTTGTCCGATCGGATTGAGCCCGCGCTCCGACCGCTTCGCCGAAAGCATGTCGCGGTTGTCCCCCCGGCCGGGCAGGCGTTCCTGGTTCGCGGCCCTGCTGGTGATTATTTTACTGGCCGCCGGTTCCGCCCAGGCCCAGCGGGTCGACATCCAATGGCCGACGCCCAACCGCGCCTGGGAGGAGGGGCGAGGGTTCGACGCCTGGGTCCAGCCGACGGTTTCGGGCGATCCCGAATCCGGGCTCTTTGGCTGCGTGCGTAGTCATGGCACCCAATTCCACGAGGGGCTCGATATCCGCCCGGTCTCCCGCGACGGCCGGGGCGAGCCGCTCGACAAGATCACCGCGGCCATGGATGGCGTCATCCGGCACGTGAACACCGGGGCGGGGGAGAGCAATTACGGCCGTTACATCGTGATCGAGCACACGGGGATGAGCCCGGCCGTGTACACGCTTTACGCGCACCTTTCGCGGATCGAGCCGGGCATCATGCCCGGGGTGATGGTCCGGCGCGGCCAGGTGATCGCCACCATGGGCCACACCGCGGGCGGCGGCGGTATTCCGCGCGACCGGGCGCACATGCATTTCGAGATCGGGCTCATGGTCACGCAGGATTTTGCGGCGTGGTATAATTGGAAAAAGTTCGGCAGCACCAACGAACACGGCCTGTGGAACGGGATGAACCTGATGGGCATCGATCCGCTGGACTTCCTCAACCAGTGGCGGGCGCGCAAGGTGGACAATTTCCAGCAGTACTTCGACCAGCTGCGCATGGTGGTGCGGGTCCGCGTGGCGACGAGCCGCGTGCCCGATTTCATCACGCGCTATCCCGCGCTGCTCCGCAAACCGCTGCCGGCCGGACTCGTGGCGGGCTGGGAAATCGACTGTAATTCGACCGGCGTGCCATTTGCGTGGACGCCGCTCAGTCCGATGGACGTGGCCGGGCTGCGGCCCAACACGGCGCAGATCGTGTCGTACGATTCCGCCGCGGTCCGCGCCTACCGCTGCAAGTCGCTCGTGAAATCCCGCGGCGCTTCCAATATACCCGGTTCGGACCTGCAGGAAATGCTGCAGCAGGTGTTCGGGTTGCGGTAGGTGGCGTTCTGGCTCCGCCTGACGAGCTCCGCACTCAGCGGGTAGGGGCGCAGACTTGCTGCGCCCTCGCTCGTGATGACGCGCACGAAGGGCGCAGCAAGTCTGCGCCCCTACCCGGGAGTGCCTCACCCCTTGAGGTCCTTCACCCACTCCCGGTTGGCCCGGTACCACTCCACGCTGAGCCGCAGGCCCTCGTCGAGGGTGGTGCGGGGTTTCCAGCCGAGCCGGCGCTCGGCCTTCGAGATATCGGCCCACGTTTCCTTGATGTCGGCGACGTGGAAGGGCTTCCGGTCGTAGCGGGCGGTCTTGCCCAGCAGCGCTTCGATCTTTTCGATCAGCGTAGTCAGGGTCACCGGGTTGCGCCCGCCACCCAGGTTGATGATCTCGTAGCCGAGGGGCTGCAGGGCGGCAATGACACCGCGGGCGATGTCATCGACGTAGGTGAAGTCGCGCGCCTGCGTGCCGTCGCCAAACAGCTCGATCGGCTGGCCCAGGTCGATCGCCTTGATAAACCGCAACTGCGCCATGTCGGGCCGCGAGGCGGGGCCGTAGACCGTGAAGAAGCGCAGCACGCTCGAGTCGATGCCGTAAAGGCTGTGGTAGGTGTAGGCCATGACCTCGGCGGCCTTCTTCGAGGCGGCGTAGGGGGAGATCGGCGTGTTCACGGGCAGGTCCTCGGTGAACGGCATCTTCTGGCCGGCATAGAGCGACGAACTGGAGGCCAGCACATGCTTTTTCACACCGTGGCGGCGCATCAGCTCGAGCAGGTTGAGCGTGCCGACCGCGTTCGTGGCGAGGTAGACAAACGGATTTTCCAGGCTGTAGCGCACGCCGGCGCGCGCCGCGAGGTTCAGGACGGCGTCGAACCTGTGCTGCTGGAACAGCGGCTCGAGCGCCGCCAGTTCCTCGATGTCGAGCCGGGCAAAGGTGAAGTTCGGGCGCGCCAGGAGCGCGGCCAGCCGGTGTTCCTTCAGGCGGACGTCGTAGTAGTCGTTGAGGTTGTCCACGCCGACTACCGTATGGCCGGCGTCGAGCAACAGATGGGTGGTGCGGGCGGCAATGAAGCCGGCGGCACCGGTGACGAGGTACGTGGACATGGGGACTCAGTTCAACTGACTCGAAGGGAATTGGCCACGGATTTCATCCATGAGCCTTGGGTAGGGGCGCAGACTTGCTGCGCCCTGCGCGGGTGATATCGCATTCGAGGGCGCAGCAAGCCTGCGCCCCTACCACAGACAGCCATGCCGTTATCGGTGTCCATTCGTGAAATCCGTGGTTCAAAACTCCCTGTCTCCGCTCAGCTCTGCGGTTTCAGCTGGCTCAGCAACTGGCGGAACTCGGGGTCCTGCTTGAGCATCTCGAGGTCGGGGTCCTGTTCCATCCAGTCGAGGTCATCGTAGCCGAGGGACAGGGCCTTGCGGAGGGAGCGCAGCGCGTCCGGGCGCTTCTTGCTGAGGGCGAGGCTGCAGGCGAGGTTGTAGTGGGCCGTGGGATTCTCCGGGTCGAGGCGCACCAGCTTGCGGTCCATCTTGAGGCCGTCGGCGATGCGGCCGGCCTTGGTGTACAGGGCGCCGAGGAGGCCGACGACGTCGACGTAGCTCGGGCAGCGGCGGTGGACCGCCTCAAAAAAATCGATCTCAAACTGGGTGTCGGGCTTCGGCGTCTTGGGCATGTTACTTCCTGAGGCGGTTGGGGCAGCGGCCGGACGAGCGGTAGGCGATGCACTGGGCGCTGACCTGCAGGCGCTGCGAGACCGGCTTGAGCCCGAGCTTCAGTGAAACCGTGCTGCCGTACCATTCCATGAACGGGGCGCTGATTTCAAAGATCTTGTCGCAGTCGACGCACACGACCTGCGCCACCTGCGTGTTGTCCGACGAGGCCGGCCGGTAGAATTTCTCACCCGTGCCAATGTCCACCTCGCGGAGGATCAGGCTCTCGGTCATGAGGGGCAGGGTGCGGTAGACGGTGGCGCGGGAGACGGAGTCGTCGAGGGCGCGGGCGTGGTCGAGGAGCTGCTCGGCGGTGAAGTGCTCCTTTTGGTTCAGCGCGGCATCAAAGATCGCCAGCCGCTGGTTGGTCACGCGCAAGCCCTTCTGGGCGAGGTAGGCTTGGAATTTTTCGCGGGCGGCGTCGTGACTCACTGCCCGACTGTCGCCCCGGCCGTTTCGGGGTGTCAACATGGAACCAAGGCGGGGCGGGACGACGCTTCGGAATGATTTAACCACGAAAACCACGAAGGACACGAAAGGATGAAGACAAAGCGGCCATTTGACCGGATCACAGTCTTAACCATGTGCGTGGTTGTTATGTTGATGCCATAAAGACGCCCATCAATTACGTGTATTTGGGGCATTTCGTGGTGACCCCTCAGCCGGATTGGGTTGATCTGACGGTGCAGGAAAATAGGGTCGGTTAAGCGCCGTCCCGTCATTCACGATGAAGCACTTGAAGCAAATTGTTACTCCACAGGTCATGCGCTGGCTGGCGGTTGGGGTGCTTTTTGCGGGACTGGGCATCGGACTGCTCAAGCTATTGGCCGGCGTGCTGATGTGGCCCTACGCACTGGCCACGTTTTGCTCCGGTGAGATCAGCACGCTCCTGCGATTCCTGGTGGTCGATCGCTGGGTGTTCGGCCATCGCCGCCCAACCGGGACGAGACTCTGGCAGTATCACGTCGCGAACGCCGTCGGCTTCGGGGTCTGGTGGTCGGCCGCAAATCTACTGAAGTCAGCCGGGGTCCATTATCTTTTGGCGTCCGTGCTCGCGATGTTCTTCTCGGTGGGCTTCGGCTTTGTTTCCAATTTTCTTTGGATCTGGCGCAAGCCGACAGCCGAACCGATCAAATGAGGTCGTTCAGTAATATCCAGCCATGAAATCCTACGTCCTGACCACCGGGATCATCTTCGGCCTGATCACGGTCGTCCATATCTGGCGGGCCATCGTGGAAAACATGAGCCCGGTGAAGGAGCCTTCGTTCGTGCTGTTCACGCTGCTGACCGCCGCCTTGAGCGTCTGGGCGTGGAAAGTTTACCGGCGCTTGCCGCGCTGACCAACTTTGGTCCGTGGAGGGTGGAGCGTGGCCTTCTGCCGTCGCCAAGGCCATGGCGGACAGGCCGGGCGCGCCATCACTCAGGGGAATACTCGACCACGGGCTCAGGCGAGGGCCACGGCCACGGCCCGGTAGCGACGACGCGGACGGATCTCGGCCGGTGCGGGCACAGCGGCGGCTTCCTCGGCCGGAAACATCAGGTAGGCACCGCAACTCTCGCACATCTGGAGGTCGTCACAATTGACGCCCACCGCGGTGATCGCCGCGGGCAGCCGCAGGTGGCAGGCGCCGCACACGCCGTGGTGGACCTCGGCCACGCCCGCCCGGTCACGGACGATCAGCCGGTCGAAATGCGCGAGCACCGGCGCCGGCACGCTCGCGCGGAGTTCGGCAATGCTCGCCTTCGAGCCCGGGGTGGTCTGGGCATGGGTGAGCGCACAGCGCTGGAGAACGTACAGGGTTTCGACGAATGGATTCATGGGAAAAACGGAAAAGAGAAACGGTGGTGGCCGCGTACTGGCTGCCACCACCGTCAGGTTTACTTGGCTGGCTGGAGGGTTGGACTCACGATTTGGCGGTGGTCGCAACTGACACGGCCGCGGCGTGCTTCTTGGCGGAACGCGGCTGGCGGGACTTCGCGGAGGCTGGTGGGATGACCGGCACAGCGGTCAGGATTGCTGCAACATTGGATTTGGCCGTCATTACGGTGGGCGCGGTGGCGATTGTATTGGTTTCGGGATTCATGATGGATGGCTGATATGGTTTGGATTGAGTTTAGCATCCTTGCGGGTGCGTCCTTTGTCTTGCATCGGCCGTGCCGCCAGATGCGCCACACTCCTTAGCCGCTCCCGGTCAGCCCGATAAAAGTTTCCCGGGCTGCGCCTTGGTTTTGTTCACCGGGTTGCGCCGGCCGGTGGGTGCAGCTTCTGCACAAAACCCGGTGGCGGCGTGCAAACTATGGTACCGGCGCCAGGCCTGGCGCGGTCCGGTTCGGCAGCAGGCCGTAGCGCTTCAGCTTGTACTGGAGTGTCCGGCGGCTGATGCCCAGCAGGTGCGCGGCTTTTTCGTGATTGGAGGTCACGTGCCGCAGGGTCTGGCCGATCAGCAGCTTTTCCGCCTCGGCAATCGTGATGCCCGCGCGCAGGTTGAACATCGGCGAGGCTGACAGATAGTCGCGCAGGTAATCCGGGAGGTTCCCCGGTTCGATCACCGCGGCGGGCGTCGTGATCACGAGATGTTCGAGGACATTCCGCAACTGGCGGACGTTGCCCGGCCATGGAAACTGCTGGCATAGTCGCAGCGCCTCCGGCGTGAGGTGCTTCGGGTTGCGCTGATGCTTGGCGCAGAACTGCGCCACGAAAGCCTCCACCAGCAGGGGGATGTCTTCGCTGCGCTCGCGCAGCGGCGGGATCTTGATCGGCACGACGTAGAGCCGGTAATAGAGGTCCTCGCGGAATTTTCCGGTGGCCACCGCGTCCTGGAGATTTTTGTTGGTCGCGGCCACGATCCGCACGTCCACGTGGATGAGTTCGATGCCTCCCACCATGCGAAATGCGCCGTCCTCCAGCACCCGGAGCAGGTCGCCCTGGCCCTTCGGGGAAAGATCGCCGATCTCGTCGAGGAAGAGCGTCCCGCCGTCGGCCAACTGAAAGCGGCCGGGCTTGTCGGCGCGTGCGTCCGTGAAGGCCCCCTTGCGGTAGCCGAACAGTTCCGCCTCGACCAGCTGTTCGGGCAGGGCGGCGCAGTTGACAAAGATGAACGGCTTGTCCGCCCGGGTGCTATGGTGGTGAATCGTCCGCGCCACCAGTTCCTTGCCGGTGCCGCTCTCGCCTTCGATCAGGACCGTGACATCGGCCCCGGCCACCTCCTCGGCCATCTGTTGGACCCGGCGGATGGTCTCGCTGCCGCCCATCAGGAGCAGTGGGTCGCGCCGTTCCGGGGCGCGCAGTGCTTCCCGCAAATCCCCCTGCTTGATCGTTCCGCTTTCGCGCCGTGCCGTCATGGACCAGTGATGCTTGGTCCGGGCCGTGCGTGCAAGGATCGCACCCGCAGTTCCGGCCGCCGCGGCCCGCATCGGGCCACGCAACCGCGTCAACCGGCCGCTCCGCGGTCCGGCGCTTGCAAAATCGCTGGTCCAACTGGATGAAGATCGACAGGTTAGCCAGTTGGCGGCGCCGTTCTTTCCTGCGCCTGCGCCAGAGTCCGGAACTCATAGCGATTGCCTGCGGCGCTACTGCTTTTGCGCCTCTGCGCTTCGCAGCAAAATATGCGGACTGCCGCTGCCTGATCCGGTGGGTTTTGCCGGAATGATCCAGCGGACATCGGGCCCGGATCGGCTTCGCGCCTTCGCCACAAAACTCGTTGCTTCGCCCCGGGGCGCCTTCTCAACTGGGGTCGATGATCGTCGGCGTCCAGCCACTCGCGGGATTTGACAAGCTTCTGCACTACAAGGTGCCGGAGACCCTGCGCGCGGACATCCGGAAGGGTTCGCTGGTGCGGGTGCCGATCGTCAATCGCTCCCACCTGGGGCTGGTCATGGAAGTCGATGCGATCCCCGATTGTCCGCCCGAGAAACTCAAGGCGCTCAGCGCGATCGTCCACGATTACCCGGCCCTGACCCCCGACCTGCTGGGGCTGGCGCGCTGGATGCACGCCTACTACGCGGCCCGGATGGAGAGCGTGCTCGAGGCGATGATTCCCGCCGCGGTGCGCGACGGCGCCCGGCTCAAATCGGAAAAATACCTGAGCCTGGTGCGGGCCGTCACGGCGGACGAACTGGCGGTCCTCGCAAAAAAGGCCCCGCAGCAGGCGAAGCTGTGCGAATTCCTGAAGCAGCAGTTCCGGCCCGTGAAGAAATCCCTGGTGTTGGCGCGGCTCGGCCTCACCGCGGCGGTGACGAACGCGCTGGTCAAGCGCGGCCTGGTCGTGGAGGAAACCCGCCACGTCGAGCGCGTGGCCTACGCCGACAACTGGACCGGCGGCGAGGTGGTGAACGGGCTGCCGCCCAAGCTCAACGACGAGCAGACGGCGGTGGTGGCTGCCGTCGGCGAGAGCCTGACGAAAAAGAAATTTGCCGTGCACCTGCTGCACGGCGTCACCGGCTCGGGCAAGACCGAGGTCTACCTGCGCGCGGTCGAGCAGGTGCTCGCGGCCGGGGGCAGCGCGATCTACCTCGTGCCCGAGGTGGCGCTGACCCCGCAGACGGTGGCGCGGCTGCGCGGCCGCTTCGAGTCGGCCGGGCACAAGACCGTGGTCTGGCACAGCCACCTCGGCGAGGGCGAGCGCCTCGACGGCTGGACCGCCCTGGCGTCGGGGCAGGCACGGGTGGTGGTGGGCGCACGCTCGGCGGTCTTCGCCCCGGTGCGGGATCTCCGGCTGATCGTCGTCGATGAGGAACACGAACCGGCCTACAAGCAGGACGAGACGCCGCGCTACCATGGCCGCGATGTGGCCGTCTACCGCGCGAAGCTGGCCGGCGCGGTGTGCCTGCTCGGCTCGGCGACCCCGTCCCTGGAGTCCTTCGCGAACGTCCGCTCCGGCAAGTACCAGGTCAACCTCCTGACCAAGCGCGTCGACGACAAGAAGCTCCCCGCCATCCACGTGGTCGACATGCGCATCGAGATCATGCGCCAGCGCGGGCTGGTGACGCTCTCGCGTCTGCTCGTGGACCACATGCACCGGCGCTTTGAGCGCAAGGAGCAGATCATTCTCTTCATCAACCGCCGCGGCTACTCCTCCAGCATGCAGTGCCGGAAATGCGGGCACGTGGAGCAATGCCCGCATTGCAGCGTGTCGATGACCTACCACCGTTCGGACGAGACCTTGAAATGCCACCTGTGCGGCCACGCGCGCGGGGCGCCGGCGGTCTGCCCGGCGTGTGCGGCGCCCGACATCCGCTGGCGCGGCATGGGCACGCAGCGCGTCGAGGAAGCGGTCCGCCGCGTCCTGCCGCGGGCGCGCATGGAGCGCATGGACACCGACACGATGTCCAAGAAACACCGCTTCCGGGAGATCCTGGGCGACTTCCGTGCCGGCAAGATCGACATCCTGATCGGCACGCAGATGATCGGGAAGGGGCTCGATTTTCCGAACGTCACGCTCGTCGGGCTGGTCGATGCCGACATGTCGATGCACGTGCCGGATTTCCGGGCCAACGAGCGCACCTTCCAGCTGCTCGTGCAGGTGGCGGGCCGGGCCGGCCGGGGCGACCGCGCCGGCGAGGTGGTGGTGCAGACGTTCACGCCGCAGTCGGATGCGATCCAGTTTGCGCGCCACGCCGACTTCGACGGCTTTGCCGCGGGCGAGCTGGCGATGCGGAAGCAGTTCAATTATCCGCCGTACCGGCACCTGATCCACCACATCATCCGCGGCGTGAACCCGGAGAAGATAAAGTTCTTTGCCGAGCACTGGGTGAAGCTCGTCGAGCTCACGCTCGGCACCGTGGTGGAGATCCGCGGCCCGACCCCGGCGCCGATCGAGAAGGTGAAGGACGAGTACCGCTACCAGATCTGGTATTTCTGCGCTCAGGCGACGAAGGTCGTGCCCGAGCTGGTCAAGCTGCAGGCCGGGTTTGCGTGGCCCGCGGACGTCAGCCAGGTGCTCGACGTGGATCCGATGAGCCTGGTGTGAGCAAATCAAGGTAGGGGCGCAGACTTGCTGCGCCCTTCGGGGTGATAACATGTTCGAGGGCGCAGCAAGACTGCGCCCCTACACATACGAATCGGATTGCCGGAGCGGAACCCTTGCGGGGTTGCACCCTTCCTGGGCCGGGGTTAGGCCTTGATGGGAATCATTTATTTTTCGCCACCCTGCCATGATCCGACGCCCAACCGGTTTTGTCCTGTCACTCGCCCTTGCCCTCGCCACGATTGCGGGGGCGCAGGTGGCCGAGACGCTCGGGCCGGGCATCGCGGTGTTTCATGCCACGGACGAGTCGAAACTGGCGGCGCTGCCCTCGATCGCGCTGGTCGTGCCGCGGCACGGCCCGGCGGGTGATGGCGGGGTGAACCTGTGGCCCACCTTTACTTTCAGCGGTGGAAAACACGTGGTGACGCTGTTCATCAAGGCGGGCACGAGTTTGTACGGCACCGGGGAGGTCACGGGTCCCCTGCAGCGCAACGGCCGCATGGTGACGCTCTGGAACAACGACGCCTACAAGTACGACCATGCGTCGCAGAGTCTCTACCAGTCACATCCCTGGGTGCTGGGCGTCCGGCCGGACGGCTCGGCGTTCGGGGTTATTTTCGACTCCACGTACCGGCAGGTGATTTCACTGCCGACGATGGCCGGCGGTGTCATCGAGGATGACGCCGATGGACCGCCACCGCCGGTCATCGTCATCGAGCGGGATTCCCCGCCGGAGGTGCTGAAGGTGCTGGCCGACCTGACCGGCCACATGCCGCTGCCGCCGAAGTGGTCGCTGGGCTACCACCAGTGCCGCTACAGTTATGCGCCCGACACGCGGGCGCGCGAGATCGCCCGGGAATTCCGGGCGCGGCGCATCCCGTGCGACACGCTTTGGTTCGACATCGATTACATGGAGGACTTCCGGATTTTCACCTTCGATCCGGGCCGGTTTCCCGATCCGGCGCAGCTCAACCGCGACCTGCACGCCCAGGGTTTTCATACGGTGTGGATGATTGATCCCGGCGTGAAGAGCCGGGACGAGCCGAGCAAGGTGCCGCCGGCGCCCGCGGGCCCCGGACCGGATGCCCCGGAGCTGGCGCAGGCCAGGGCGGCGGTGCAGGCGAATTTCAGGGCGCTGCGGGAAGCCGGCGGGCGCGAGGGTTTTTATGTCCGGCGCCCCGACGGCTCGGACTACGAGGGGGAAGTCTGGCCGGGCTTGTGCTATTTTCCCGATTTCACCCGGGCGGACGTTCGCGCGTGGTGGGCCTCGCTCTATGGTCCGTACCTGGCGCAGGGCGTGGACGGGGTCTGGAACGACATGAACGAACCGGCGGTTTTCCAGGTGCCGACGAAGACCATGCCCGAGGAAAACGTGCACCGCGCCGATGCGGAGCTGGGCGGCGAGGGCACACACGCGCGCTACCACAATGTCTTTGGCATGCAGATGATCCGGGCCACGCGCGAAGGCCTGCTGGCGGCCCGGCCCGACCGCCGCCCGTTTGTGCTGTCGCGGGCCAACTTTCTGGGCGGCCAGCGCTACGGGGCCATGTGGACCGGTGACAACACCGCGGAATGGGGTCAACTTGCCTGGTCCATCCCGATGATCCTCAACCTCGGCCTGTCGGGTCAGCCGAACGCCGGGCCGGACATCGGCGGGTTCATCGGCAACGGCCCCGAGGGCGGCCCGCCGTTTGATCGCGGGACCCTGTTTGCGCGCTGGATGGGGATTGGCTCGTTGCTGCCCTTCGCGCGCGGCCACACCAGCAAGGAGAACCTGGCCAAGGAACCCTGGGCCTTCGGTCCGGCCGTGGAGCAGACCTGCCGGGCGGCGCTGGAGCGACGCTACCGGTTGATGCCTTACCTCTACACGGTGTTTCGCGAAGCATCCGTCACCGGCCTGCCGGTGGCCCGACCGGTCTTTTTTGCCGAGCCCAGGAACCTGGCGCTGCGCGCGGAGGACCGGGCGTTTCTGCTCGGGGACTCACTGCTGATCGCCTGCCGGGTAACGCCCGGACGGGAGCACCCGCCCGGGCTGCCGCAAGGCTGGCGGCCGTTCAAGTTTGCGGGGGAGGCGGACGACCCTAACCTGCCCGACCTGTATGTCCGGCCCGGGGCGATCATCCCCACCGGTCCCGTGATGCAGTACGTCGATGAGCAACCGCTCAAGGAAGTCACGCTGCTGGTCTGTCTGGACGCCCAGGGCGAGGCCAGTGGCACGCTTTATGAGGACGCTGGTGATGGTTTCGGCTACCAGCGCGGGGAGTACCGCCTGACGACGTTCTGGGTAACCCGGGTGGATGGAAAGCTCCAGCTCACGACCAGCAGCGAGGGCCAGTGGACGGTGCCCGCCGGGCGGACGCTGCAAATGGTCGTGGTCGGCGCGCCGTGAGGCGTGTATTGATTCCGGGAAGACGCGCGAATCGCAGCGCGTTCGTCAATGGCGTGGACCGCAAAAATTCGAGAATCCTTGGCACAACTTTACGTTCTTAACCACGTCAGAACCGGCGGGGTTTTTTAGCTCTGGATCACAGCGTCGAGAGTCTTCCACGCCGCGTCCCCTTGGCGAAAAACAGGCGTGTTGGCGTTTATCACGCCTCTTCCAAGAAGGCCGCGCAGTGTTTCCAACGAGTGTGGCCCGACCGGCTTTTCTCCATCGGACACGAAATAAAGCTCCTTGCCCGGAATTGGTGGCAGCGATGCCGCATTGAACGCAGGGCCCGGGTCGGATGGTCGCGTATTGCGGGCGATCGATTCCGCTGCGGTCTCGATATAGCGCAGGCGTTCGATCATTTTGTTCATCTTGTTCAGCATGACCCACGGCAGGAACAGCCAGAGGACCGCGTTGACGACTAGGACGGCGAGAACGAATAAGACGGCAAATCCGCCGCCAATCTGCAGGAAGTCGGAAACTGCGCTGGTGCCTTGCATGTGGTGTTTCTGTCGGCGATGGTCTGGGGCGTCAATTGCCGACGATAGCCACCGGCCAGAGTGGAGCCAGGTGACGTGATTGCGCGGGCCAGTACGGAAAATGGGATGGCCACTAGGCCAATCTAGATGTTTGGTTCTACAGACGTTCAATGAGCAAAACACCCAAGCACGTCATCTTTTTGGGCGCTGGCGCTTCGGCGTCTTCGGGCTATCCCATGGCCGACGACCTGCGGAGGGAATGGCTAGCGTCGGCAGACGGTTTAAGAGTTCGGTTTAAGAGGGCGATGGGCCTAGGACTAACTGTGGAACCGAGGCAAAACTGGATACTAGAGGAATTTGAGCGCTGGATTGAGAAATATCGAGTGCCACTCCAGCTCTTTAGGGAAGGCGGTTTTGGTACGATTGATGAGTTTTGCTATTTGCTACGCGGTACAGAGAGCAAGATGGCTTCGGATCTTAAGTTTGTTCTCCGATTTGTATTTGGGATTCATAGCCCTGAGGAGCAATTCACCGACTCAGATTACTATCCATTCATTCAAAAATTATTCGATCCAAAAAAACTCTCCGCCTTACGCAGTGACGTTGTGGTGATGTCTTTCAACTACGATCCGTATCTTGAATGGCTACTTCAGCGGGGGCTTTCCATTCGAGCCGGAGCATTGGCGGGCGGCGTTCGTGGCGCCCCTCTGGATCCTCGAGTTGAGGCTGCCGTATTAAGTGGATTGGGACACGGCACGGAAGGTGTAAAAGCAATCCGTGAAGGTGACAGTTTTTGCCTTCTGAAATTGCACGGTTCTGCCGCATGGCCATTGCCCGCGAGAAATGTCACGCAGTACTCACTAACACCGCACGTCTCATTTGATCAGTTTTTCACCGGCGATCTGGAGAAGCGACTTAGAGCACTCACGGCACAATTCGGTGAGTCCGAAGTGCCAATCGTCTTCCCTTGGGAAATCATGGCCGACAATGGTACGATGCTGGCGAAAAATGAATTTATTTTGCGTGATCCGGTCTACAGCGACCAGGTGGAAGGATTCCGAGCGGGTGGCCGGGCGGCAACCGATCCAGACACACATGAAATATTTCAGGCAATTTGGGGGCGTGCCCGCGAAGAGGTTCAAGTGGCGGATAGAATTTCATTCGTGGGCTTATCGATGCATGAGTACCTAATGCCGGGGTTTAAGTATTTATTCTCCGGTCGGGGCGGGAAGATAGTGTTAGGTGGTACCGACCGTAATTTTGACGGTGGCGAGCCTGCACCACCACGGAGCGTATATGCGCGCATTGTTCAAATGCGGGATGGCACCTGCCCTTCGATGGGGTGGAATGCTCCAGACTTCCGCCAGGACTTCGCAGAGTTTATCCAGAAGGATGTCTGAAAGCTGTCCTCACCAACGAGCATCACGCGCCAATGAGTGACTTTCTGATTCCGCTTCCCCGATTGGTTCACGAGAATCTTTCGATTATCATGACCTACGCGTATTCACTGAAGCCACTTACGGAAATGATGAGCAAGGAGTTCTTGGGGGAATGGGTCTATTTGGAGAAAACGTTATACGCTCTTTCCGCAGAAAGAGCCGAGAAAGCATGCGTTGAATTGGCTCTCTTTCTTCGGATGGTAGATGATGAGGAGAATCTAACGTTATATTTGAGAAATGCCCCCAATGTTCGTGATTGCGGCCGGCTTTTTCTTGAATCGGGAGTTGAGGAGCCGCTGACATTCAGGGAGGCCGCCAATAAAATTCTACATGCCAGGAAGCTCGAGTGGAAGATGATCATTCTTGAACACGGCAATGCTCTTAAGGTAGCCGACGCTCCCGTCTTGCAATGTCATCCGCGAGACCATCCTTCTCACATTTCGCCTGAAAGGCGATGGAGGATGGCGGAAATAGACCTTCTCAAGCTCGCCAGATTTTGTGCCACAATCGCTCATTAGCGTCAGCGTTCATTTTTTGTAGTTGGCTGCTTCAGCCCTGCTGGTCTACTCGCGAGCAATATCTACACCAATATTTCACTTCGAACTATTTCATCTCTCTTATGCCGCACCTGCTTAATAATGACTAATTATGGCATAACATGGGAAACTCATCATGTAACGATTCCCCTCTGTGGTGAGCGTTCGGAACCGCTGAGCAACAAATGAGGGTTTACTTCATGGGCATAGGCGGGACGGCGATGGGCAACGCGGCCCTGTTGGCGCGCGCGGCCGGGCATGAGGTGCTCGGCGCGGACGTGGGCGTCTATCCGCCGATGAGCACGGTGCTCGCCTCGGCCGGCATTGTCTTTCACGAGGGCTACGACCCGGACCGCCTGGAGCAGCTGAAGCCCGACCTCGTGGTGATCGGCAATGCGATGTCCCGGGGCAACCCCGAGGTGGAGTGGCTGCTCGACACGCGGAGCCTCCCGTTCACCTCGCTGCCGGCGTTGCTGGCGGAGCAGGTGCTCAAGGGCCGCCGCAACCTGGTGATCGCCGGCACGCACGGCAAGACGACCACCACGGCGCTCACGGCCTTTTTGCTGCGGCAGAACGGGCGCGACCCGGGTTTCCTGATCGGGGGCGTGCCGCTCGACCCGCCGGTGGGCAACCATCTCGGTTCGCCGGAGGATCCCTTTGTGATCGAAGGCGACGAGTACGACAGCGCCTTCTTCGACAAGCGCAGCAAGTTCATCCACTACGCGCCGCATATCGCGGTGCTGAACAACCTGGAGTTCGACCACGCGGATATCTTCCGCGACCTCGCGGATGTGCAGCGCACCTTCCTGCACCTGGCGCGGATCGTGCCGCGCAACGGCTGGATCGTGTTGAACGGCGATGACGACAACCTGCGCTCCCTCGGGCCGCTGGGCTGGACGCGGGTCGTGCGGGTGGGGACCGGTGACGGCAACGACCTGAAGATTTCAAACTTTCGCGAGAATAGATCCGAGGCTTCCTTCAACCTGCACTGGAAGGGCAAGGTCTGGCGCGAGGTGAGGTGGAACCAGCCGGGCATTTTCAATGCCCGTAATGCCTCGATGGCCGCGCTGGCGGCCGGCCTCGCGCTGCATCCGGACGACCCGACGAAGCTGAATCTCGACGCCCTGGCGCGCTTCCGCGGGGTCAAGCGCCGGCAGGAGCTGCTGGTCGACACGCCGCGGCTCCGCGTCATCGAGGATTTCGGCCACCACCCGACCGCGCTCGTCGAGACGCTGCGTTCGCTGCGCAACCGCTATCCCGGCACGCTGCTGACCGCCGTGTTCGAGCCCCGCAGCAACACGGCGCGCACCAAGGTGCTGCAGGCCGGGTTCACCCGGGCGCTGGCGCTGGCCGACGAGGTTTTCATCGGGGCGGTCAGCCGCCCCGACAAGCTGAAGGAGGAGGAGCGCTTCGACGTGGAGGCGGTCATCCAGCACCTCGGCATGCAGGGCGTCACCGCCCACACCGCTCTGACGAACGATGACCTGCTCAACGCCCTCGTCGCCGTGGTCATGAAACCGCAGGCGCAGCCGCAGCTCGTGGTTTTTTTCACCAACGGATCGTTCGACGGCATCATCGCACGGTTCGTGACGGCGGCCGGCCAGTAGAAGAGCGCGAGACTGACAGCGTGCTCGACCGGCTTACTCGCGCCCCGGTTAAACGGGGCTGCCTTTTTACTGTGCCTGTCGGGCGACCTTGTACTCGGCCGGCTTCTGGCCCTTCGGCAGGGCCAGCAGGTCGTAGTCGTGGAAACCGGTGATGGCGACCTCGACGAACTCGCCGACCGGCAGTTCGCGCGGCACGTAGACCCGGCCGTCGATGTCGGGGGCGTCGGCCTCGCCGCGCGCCACGCCAGGTTCCTCGACGAGGATCTTCAGGGTCTGGCCGACATAGCCCCGGGAGACTTCACCGGCGATCTCCTTCTGCAGGGCCATGGTCCGATGCCAGCGGGCTTCCTTTACCTTGGCGGGAATCTGGTCCGGCATCTTGGCGCCGCGCGTGCCGTCCTCCTGCGAGTAACGGAAGACGCCGAGGCGCTCGAACTTGGTTTCCTTGATGAAATCGCAGAGCTCGGCGACGTCGGCCTCGGTCTCACCCGGAAAACCGACGATGAAGGTGGTGCGGATGGCGATGCCAGGAATACCCGCGCGGATGCGCTTCAGCAGGTCGCGGATGTAGTCGCCGCTCGTCTCGCGCTGCATGCGTTCCAGCATGTTTTCGCTGATATGCTGCAGGGGAATGTCGATGTAGCGGGCGACCTTCGGGCACTCGGCGATGGTCCGGATGAGCTCGTCGCTCCAGTGGGCCGGATGCGTGTAGAGGAGGCGGATCCAGAAGTCGCCCTCGATGGCGTTGAGCTCGCGAAGGAGGGTGGTGAGGGCGGAGCCGCGCGAGGAATCGACCGGCGTGCGGGGATTCGGGCGCTGCTCCCAGGTGTCCATGCCGAAGAAGGTGGTGTCCTGGGAGATCAGGTTGATCTCCCGGACGCCTTCCTTGACGAGCTGGCGCGCCTCGGCGACGACGCTCGCGATGGTGCGGCTGCGGTGCCGGCCGCGGATCTGCGGGATGATGCAGAAGGTGCACGGGTGGTTGCAGCCCTCGGCGATCTTGATGTACGCGAAATGTTTCGGGGTGAGCCGGAAGCGCGGGGTGTCGAAGTCCGGGATGTAGGTGGACTTGCCCTCGATGTAATTGGCCGGGGCTTCCTGCTCGCCACGTTCCTTGGCGAAGAGGGCTTCGATGATCGGGGCCACCTTGGTCACCTGGTCGAGACCGATGAAGGCATCGACTTCATCATGGAGCGAACTCGAGAGATCCTTCGAGAAGCGCTGGGACATGCAGCCGGCGACGATGAGCTTCTGCTCCTTGCGGCGCTTGGTCATGCCCTTGTTCTTATGGACTTCGAGGATGTGGCCGATGGACTCCTCCTTGGAGGAATCGATGAACGAGCAGGTGTTGACGATGACCACGTCGGCCTTCTCCGCCTCGGGAATCACCTTCATGCCCGCCTGGTGCAAATGGCCGATCATGATCTCGCTATCGACGAGATTCTTCGCGCACCCGAGGGAGATGAGGCTGACTTTGATCATGGGAATTGGCCGGGTCCTGGCCGCAGGCGTCCGCCCAACAAAAAACGGCGGTCGGAGACCGCCGCTATCGCTGAGGCCGGGCGCCGGGGCCGGTTACTTCTTCTTGCCGATGGCCGCCTTGATGCGGGCTTTCTTGCGCTTCAGGTAGGCAACGCGGCGTTTCTTTTTGATGTGTTTGTTGAATTGTTGTCCCATAAATCAGGTTAGGTGAAGGGGCAGTTGTTCAAAATCGCCGCCGGGAGTCAAGCGCGGGGGTTAAATCAATAGCGCGGCATGCCCGGGGCGACGGTTTCCGCCCAGGCGTCGATGCCCCCCGCGATATTGGTCACCAACGGGTAATGGTTGGCCCGCAGGAACTGGGTGACCCGCAGGCTGCGGCTGCCGTGGTGGCAGAGCACGAGGATGGGCCGGTCGCGCGGCAGTTCGGCCAGGTTCTCGGGAACCTGTCGCATGGGAATGTGCCGGCTGCCCTCGACGTGACACCGGGCGTATTCGTCCGGCTCGCGGACATCGAGCAGCACGGTATCACCGCCGGCTTTGAGCAACCGGGCGGCTTCCTCGACCGAGATTTCCAAGGGGGCATCCATGATGATGAGAGCCGGCGGCTGGTGCAGCCGGGCCGGGAAGCCGAGCGAAGCCCAGTTCGCCGTTGACGCAAGCCAAGGCCGTCAAATCGTGGGGGATGCCCCAACGCTTCGTTGTGATCATGGCCGGAGGCCGCGGTGAGCGCTTCTGGCCCCAAAGTCGTCTGGCGACTCCCAAGCACCTGCTGCCCATCGTCGGCGACAAGTCCATGCTCGCCCAGACCGTGGACCGGGTGATCGGGGTGGTCCCGCGCGAAAACGTGATCGTTCTCACCACCCAGGCCCAACTGGAGGGCTGCCAGGAGGCGTGCCCCGGTCTGCCGGCGGCCAACATTGTGGCTGAGCCGATGGGGCGCGATACGGCGGCCGCCACCGGGCTGGCGATGCTCCTGGTCAAGGAACGCAGCCCGGATGCGACCTTCGCCATGCTGCCGGCCGACCATGTGATCCATGACGTCGCCGAATATCAAAAGTTGCTCCAAGTGGCTTTCGGGGCGGCAGAGCAGGCTGCGGTGCTGGTCACGCTCGGCATCAAGCCCCTCGAGCCCGCGACCGGTTTTGGCTACATCCAGCAGGGGGAGTTATGGCGGCAGGTGGCCGGCCGCAGTGTCATGGTCGTGAAGCGTTTTGTGGAAAAGCCCGATCTGGCGACGGCCCGGGCCTACCTCGCCTCGGGGGATTACTTTTGGAATGCCGGCATGTTTGTCTGGCAGGTGCCGGTGGTGGAGCAGGCGTTCAAGGCGCATGCGCCCGAACTGTCCGCCGGGCTGGCCAGGCTGGAACTCGCCGTCCACGCCGCCGGCTGGGCCGCGGCCCTTGCGCAAATTTACCCGACCCTGCCGAAAATTTCCGTGGATTATGCGTTGATGGAAAAATCCACCAACGTGGTCGTGGTGCCCGCGACCTTTGACTGGGACGATGTCGGCGCGTGGCCGGCGATCGCCAAGCATTTCACGCCGGACGCGGCCGGCAACGTGCTGCGCGGCGTGGCCATGGTCGAGGACGGGCAGGGCAACATCATTGTCAGCGACGACGGCCACCTGACGGCGGTGGTCGGGGCGAGCGATCTCATCGTGGTGCACACGCCGGAGGCGACGCTGGTCTGCCACAAGGACAAGGCGCAGGAAATCAAGGCCCTGCTCAAGCGGCTCGCGGACGACCCGGCGACGAAGAAATTCCTCTGAGTCCAGGCCGACTGATTCTTTAACCGCGAAGGGCACGAATGAACGCGAAGGGGGAGTATTCAATCCAGCCAGCCGGGCCGTGCTTCGCGTCCCTGGGCGTGCTGCGCGGTTCCACCCTCTGATGCGCTGCCTTGGCATCGATTACGGGACGAAGCGCGTCGGGCTGGCGCAGGGTGATGACGTCGGGGTCGCCACGCCGTTGCCGGCGCTGATCGATGGCGATGCCGCGGTGCGCTGGACCAAGCTGGGCGAAGTGATCAAACAGCGGCGCATCACGGACCTCGTGCTCGGCTTTCCGTACAACATGGACGGCTCGATCGGGTTCAAGGCGAAGGAAGTCGAGGCGTTCGCGGCCAAGCTGAAGGAACAGTTCGGCCTGCCGGTCCACCTCGTGGACGAGACGCTGACCAGTTACGCCGCGGAATCGACCATCGCGAAGAAATCCCGCCGCGAGGTGCGCGACTCGGGCCTGATCGACTCGCGCGCCGCCTGCCTGATTTTGCAGGACTACCTCGATCAGCAGTTTCCACCGCAGTTGACAGGCCAGGATGGTTAACCACGAACAAGCAGTCGGATTTTTCACCACGAAATATACGAATTACACGAAACAGTCTTTTGAACGCCCAAGCGAAATGCGGGCTGATACCTGTAGAGGGACCTGAGAAAGGGCGGTTTGTCGGCTGGGTTTAACGTTCTTTCGTGTATTTAGTGTTTTTCGTGGTGACCTCTGCTGCATTGGTCTCCTGATTTTATCCGTGTTCATCCGTGAAATCCGTGGTTAAAGAAAAAATTCAGCGTTGGAAATGCGTCTGTGCCTATGATGGCACGACGTTCAACGGCTGGCAGAGCCAGGAGGGCGGCAACACGGTGCAGGATTTGATCGAGCGGCAGATGCTGAAAATCCTCGGCCGCAAGATCCGCCTTGAGGGCAGCGGCCGGACCGACTCGGGCGTCCATGCGCTGGCGCAGGTGTTTCACTTCGACGCAGACTGGAAACACGGGCCGGAGAAACTGCGGGTCGCACTGCAGACCGGCCTGCCCCGGTCGATCCAGTTGAAAAGCATGCGGCCGGTGCCGGCCACCTTTCACGCCCGCTTCGCGGCCAAGGGAAAGATCTACCGCTATCACATCTACCTGGGACAGGCGGACCCGTTCACCACGGCTTTCTGCTGGTCGGTGAATCGCGAGCTGGACTGGGCCGCCATGACCGCGGCGGCGAAAAGCCTGCGCGGGAAGCACGACTTCTGGGCCTTCTCGGGGGAGAACGACCGCACGTATGAGACCACGGTGCGCGATTTGCGCCGGCTGGAGATCAAGCGGAAGGGACGCAATGTGACCTTCACGTTCGAGGCCGACGGGTTTCTCTACAAGATGGTGCGCAGCCTGACCGGCGCCCTGGTGAATGTCGGCCTGGGCAAACTCCCCGCGCGCGGAGCGGCGGAGCTGCTCAAGACGCGAAAAAGAATTCCCGAGGTGCAAACGGCCCCGCCGCAGGGGCTGTTCATGGTGAAGGTGATTTACTGAGCAGTTTTTTCAGGCTTTGAGCTGGTATATGTTTTTACGCTGTCATTCTGAACGAAGTGAAGAATCCAGTGCCTTGAGGGTGGCGCCACGGACGAACGCGTGGATCCTTCGCTGTGCTCAGGATGACAATCGGTTTCCTGCTCACGCATGAACTCCACGCTGCAACACCTCTGGCGCGACCGGTTTGATGTGGTCTTCCCGCCCGGCTGTGTGCACTGCGGCGGATTGGCGGAGGAGGGGCGGCTGCGTTACCTTTGCCCGGATTGCGAGAAGCAGATGTTTATGGTTGAGGCACCGCATTGCTCGACTTGCGGACACCCTTATTTCGGGGACACCGAGGTCAACCGGCAGTGTGAGCATTGCGAGGAACTCGAGCCGGAGTTTGGCCAGGGCAAGACGGCGATTCTGCTGAGGGGCCCGGGGCGCTCGCTGATTCATGCGCTGAAATATCATCATGGCTTGCATGTGCTGCGGGATGTCACGGCCATCATGAGCGCGGTGCCGGGTTACGTGGACTATCTGGTCGATGCCGTCCTGGTGCCGGTGCCACTGCATCCGCGAAAGCAGCGCGCCCGTCGTTATAACCAGAGCCTGCTGCTGGCGGAATGCTGTGTCCGGGCGGCGGCCGGACAGGCCCGCATCGAGGAGGTTTTGTGCCGGGTAATCGACACCGAATCGCAGACGCATTACGACCGTGAAGACCGCCAAAAGAACCTCAAAAATGCCTTTGCTTTGGCCCCCCACGCCGCCATTAATCCCGCCCAACGTTACGTCCTCGTCGATGATGTTTTTACAACCGGTTCCACCCTCAATGCCTGCTCGGCCGTCCTGCGCCGTGCCGGGGTCCTGAGCCTCGACGTGGTCACCTTCGGTCACGGTTAATCAAGCATGTCACATTTCGCCAAACCCAAGCTTTCCGCCTCGCGAAAGAAGAAAAACATCCCGGAAGGGCTCTGGACCAAGTGTCCGGTGTCCGGGGAAATTGTTTTCAACAAGGACCTTGAGCAGAATCTCATGGTTGTGCCCAAGAGCGGCTACCATTTCCCCATCGGCTCCCGCGAGCGGATCGCGAGCATGGTTGACGACGGCACCTTTGAGGAGTTCGACGCCGGGATTAAGTCCACCGATCCCCTCAAGTTCGTGGATTCGGCCGCTTATCCCGACCGGATCAAGAAATACGAGAAGGAGAGCGGCCTGCCCGAGGCGGTCATTTGTGGCACGGGCAAAATCAACGGCCTCGAGGTCTCGCTGGCCGTCATGGATTTTCGTTTCTGCGGCGGCGCCATGGGCGCGGCGGTCGGCGAGAAAATCACCCGGGCCATTGAACGGGCGCTGAAAAAGAAAACCGCCTGCATCATCGTCAGTGCCTCCGCGGGCGCGCGCATGCAGGAGGGCATTTTCAGCCTCATGCAGATGGCCAAGACCAGTGCGGCCCTCGGCCGCCTGGCGCAGGCGAAGCTGCCTTTCATTTCCATTCTGACCTACCCGACCACGGGCGGCGTCAGCGCCAGCTTTGCGACCTTGGGCGATGTCATCATCGCCGAGCCCGGCGCACTCGTCGGCTTCGCCGGGGCCCGTGTGATCAAGGAGACGACGAAGCAGACCCTGCCGCCCGGTTTCCAAACTGCCGAATTTCTGCTCAAGCATGGCTTGGTGGACCAGATCGTCAGCCGGCTCGAAATGCGCGATCGCCTCACCAGTTTGCTGCAGGCGCTGCAGGTGCACAAATACCAGCCGCGGAAAACCGCGACGGTCGCGCCGTTTCCCGCCGCCGCGGCGGGCTGAGGCGCGTTGGCCGGCAATCGAATCAACGTCCAACGTTCAACCTCGAACGTCCAATCCTTCCGGGAGACTCCAATGAGCGTTGAACGTCCGCTGGCCGGGCCCTTCGTGGATTACCAGTCTGTCACCGAGTACCTTTATGGCTTGAAGGCCGGAGGCGTAAAGTTCGGGATCGACCGGATGCGCCGGCTGGTGGATGCGCTGGGACATCCGGAGCGGAGTTATCCGGTGGTCCATATCGCAGGCACGAACGGCAAGGGTTCGGTTGCGGCCATGGTGGAATCGATCTTCCGCGCGGCAGGCTACCGGACCGGACTGTATACGTCACCGCACCTCGTCAAACTGGGTGAGCGGGTGCAGGTCGACCGGCAGCTGCTCACCGAGGCCGAGATCGTGGAGTACACCAATGAACTCGGGCCGGTGGTGGAACGGATCGCGGCGCTCGCGCCCGATGAGCAGCCGACGTTTTTCGAGTTCATGACGGCAATGGCTTTCCTGCAGTTCCAGCGGAAGCAGGTGGACGTCGCGGTGGTGGAGGTCGGCATGGGCGGGCGGCTGGATGCGACGAACGTGGTCGAGCCGGCCGTGACGGTTATCACTTCCATCGGCCTGGATCATTGCGTCGAACTCGGCGGCACTTTCGCGCAGATCGCGCGCGAGAAGGCCGGCATCATCAAGCCCGGCCGGCCGGTGGTGATGGGGCGGCTGCCCGGGGAGGCGGAACAGGTGGTCCGCGAGGTCGCGGCCCAAAACGGGGCGCCGGTGCATTCGGTGCGCGCGATTTTTGGCGAGGACATTGCGGGCTATCCGCTGACCAACCTCGAGGGCGATTACCAGCGGTGGAATGCCGCCACGGCGACATTGGTCGCGCGCCTGCTGAATGCAGCTTGTCGGGCGGCCGCCCCTGGCGCGCCCCGGCCCGGCGCGAACACCGACCCGACCTTAACGGAAGCCCGGCCGCTCGCGGCAGACGTGATCGCCCGTGGGTTGCGGCACGTGTCCTGGCCCGGCCGGTGGCAGCGCGCCACGCTCGGCGGCCGGCCGCTGATCTTGGATGCCTCGCACAATCCCGAGGGGGCGGAGGTGCTGGAGCAGAATCTGCGCATTTTGGTTGCAGCGACGGGCCGCAAGCCGGTCATCGTGGTCGGGGCCCTGGGGGAGTTTCGCGCGCGGGCGCTGCTGGCCGTGGTCGTGCGCTATGCGCGGGAAGTGCACCTCGTGGCACCCCATCAGGCGCGGGCGAGCACCTTTGAGGAAATGCTGGCCGTGGTGCCGGAGGCCGGCCGGTCGCTCGTGCACCGCGGGCGGCTGGAACAGATTTTTCCGGATGCGCATACCTGCACCCTCGGCGGTCCGGATGATATCATCGTGGTCACGGGCTCGATCTACCTGCTGGGCGAGGTGCTGGAACGCATCGAGCCCGGCCGGGGCGCGGGCGAAGGCCGGCTGCAGGATTTTTGAAGGAAGATGGTCCACCACGGATTAATACGGATGAACCATCGGAGGACAGAGCAGTTGACCACGGAAAACACTGAACACACGGAATGATCCTCTTCGGTTTGTTTCCGTGTATTCGGTGTGTTCCGTGGGCAATCTCGGCTGGCATCTTTCGATTCCACTGCGCGCTTGTCTCCCGTGGCATGTGACGCATCTTCGACCCTGTGAGTTTACCCACGCCATTCGCCCAGGCCTTTAAGGGCCAGCGCGTCCTGATCACCGGCGGACTGGGTTTCATCGGCTCCAATCTCGCGCGGACCCTGGTCAAGCTCGGCGCGCAGGTGACCATCCTCGACAGCCTGATCCCCGAGTATGGCGGCAACCGGCGCAACGTGCACGGGCTCGAGAAGAAACTGAGCATCAATCTTTCCGACGTGCGCGACCGGCACAGCCTGCCGGAGTTCCTGCGCGGACAGCACTTCCTGTTCAACCTGGCCGGCCAGACCAGCCACATGGACTCGATGAGCGATCCCGAGACCGACCTGGAGATCAACTGCCGGGCCCAGCTCACCCTGCTCGAGGCCTGCCGGAAGCATAATCCGAAGCTGCGCGTCGTGTTCGCCAGCACCCGCCAGATCTATGGCCGGCCGGATTACCTGCCGGTTGACGAAAAGCACCCGCTGCGACCCGTCGATGTGAACGGCATCAACAAGCTGGCGGGCGAGGAATACCATTTGCTCTACAGCCAGGTGCACGGCGTGCCCAGCACCGTGCTGCGACTGACCAACACGATCGGGCCGCGGATGCGGGTGAAGGACGCCCGCCAGACTTTTGTCGGGATCTGGATCAGGCAGATCCTCGGCGGCCAGCCGATCGAGGTGTGGGGCGGGGCCCAGCGGCGCGACTTCACCTACGTCGATGACGCCGTCGAGGCCTTCCTGCTGGCCGCGACGCACCCCGACGCCGTGGGCGGAGTTTTCAACCTGGGTGGAGTGGGGCAGGTCAGTCTGCGCGAACTGGCCGAGACGCTGGTGGAAGTTGCGGGCGAAGGCAGCTACCGCGTGCGGAGTTTTCCGGCGGATCGCCGGAAGATCGACATCGGCGACTACTACTCCGACTGCCGGCTGATCGAATCGACGCTCGGCTGGAAACCGCGGACCACGATCAAGCAGGCGCTGACGAAGACCCTGGCCTACTATCGGAAGGAATTGCCAAACTACCTTTGAGCCGTGAAGGACACAACGATGCTACCAGCTCATGGCCGTTAAGAGGACATCAATCCGGAGTGTTGAGGTATTAGGGTGGATTAGTGGTTGGTTTACTCTTCGGCCCGAATGGTCTTATCCGTGTCCATTCGCGGAATCCGTGGTTAACCTTGCCTTTCACCTGTGAACCTAAAAATCCTACCGGCTGATCCCAGAGCGTCCTATCTCGCGGCCCGGGCGGAGATCGACGCCGCCATCCAGCGCGTGATGCTGAGCGGCCAGTACATTCTCGGGCCGGAGATCGCGGCCTTTGAAAAGGAATTTGCCGACTGGCTCGGCACGCCGGGCGCGGTCGGCGTGGCCAACGGCACCGATGCGCTTGAACTGGCCCTCCGTGCCGCGGGCATCGGACCGGGCGACAAGGTGGTGACGGTCGCGAACACGGTCACGGCCACGGTGTCGGCCATCGGCGCCAGCGGGGCGACGCCCGTGTTTGTCGACGTCGATCCGGCCACGCTGCTGCTGAATCTCGACGCCTTGGAAAAGCTCCTGACCGAGACGCGGGACCCGCGGATCAAGGCGGTCATCCCGGTGCACCTGTACGGCCAGGCCGTGGACATGCCGCGGCTCATGGGACTCGCCGCGAAACACCGCCTGCTCATCATCGAGGACTCGGCGCAGGCCCACGGCTCGCTGGTCGGCGGCCGGAAGGCCGGCACCTGGGGTCATCTGGCGGCCTTCAGCTTTTATCCGACCAAGAATCTCGGGGCGTTGGGCGACGCCGGGGCGGTGACGGGGCGCGATCCGGTCCTGCTGGATCAGGTGCGCCTCCTCCGCCAGTACGGCTGGCACAAGCGCTACGTCAGCGACCTGCCCGGGCGCAACAGCCGGCTGGACGAAATCCAGGCGGCGATCCTGCGGGTCCGGCTCACCCGGCTGGACACCGAGAACGTGCGCCGGCAGGAAATTGCCGGCCAGTACCTGGACGCCTTGAAGGGCAGCCCGCTCCGGCTCCCGCAGGTGGCGGAGGGCCGGACCCACTGCTGGCATCAATTCGTGGTGCGCACTCCGCGTCGCGAGGAGTTGCGCGCCCATCTGGAAAAGAAGGGGATTCACTGCGGCGTGCTCTATCCCGTGCCGGTGCACCGGCAGCCGGCCTACCATGACGCGTCGCTGCACTTGCCGCAGACCGAGCAGGCCTGCGCGGAAGTGCTGTCGCTTCCACTCCATCCCGGCCTGACGAATGACGACGTGGCGCGGGTGATCCGCGAAGTGCTCAGCTTCGGCTGGTAGCCCGGGTGTGAGGGTGCGTCAGGGCGCGGCCTTGAATTGAAGCCCGGCCCCGGCGCCAGCGAGGGCCACATAGACTTCGCCCCGGATCAACCACCGTTCCCCACGCTTCACCCATTGGGCGGAGTAACGCCCGCTGATGACCACCGGCCCGGTGGCCGTGCCCAGATGGCCGGCCCAGACGCCCGACTCGAAGGCCAGCGGCCAGACCGGGCTGAGCTCGATCGTGTCCGGCAGCCGCTGGTAGACGAGCGTGGTGGGCGATGGATGGTCCTCCTCAAACAGCTTCCGGTATGCCGCCTTTCCGGCCACCTGGATGCCGAGGCCGCGACAGATCGTGACGTCGTCGGTCCAGAAGCTCGCCACCTCCGCCGCCTTGAAGGCCGCGATCGCGACATTCTGTTGCAGGCGCGCGGCCTTGATCGCAGCCGCTTCGCTGGGGGCGTCCGCGGCGAATGCCCGGCCAGGTCCAAGAATCAAGGCGGCGGCGAAGGCCGCGAGAGCGATGCGCGCGATATTTTTCATGGATCGGTGGTGACCAAGGCCGGTTTGTGCGGATTGTCCGGCCGGCTTGAGTCCGGAAGGATTACCGCAGCGCGATCAGATCGGCCGTGGCCGGGACATCCTTGATAATCTGCGACGGCTCGGGTCCGACGCCGAGGTAGCGCAGGTTGGGCAGCACGGCCGGCAGCTTGTCGCCATATGCCACCTGCACCAGGCTGCGGACCATCGCGGCGGTGTAGAGCTGCGCATTTTTCGGGAGATCGGCGAAGCGCCGGACTCCGCAGATATCCTCGGGCCAGCCGGGCAGGCGCAGGTAAACCGGCTGTAGCGTCCGGCGGAGCGCCTCATTGCGCGGGACGTGGGTATAGTGCCGGCCGGCCGCGTCGGCGTAGGCGGTGCAGATGAGCAGCTCAGCGGCGCCACTGAGCGCATCAATTTTGTTGATCATCAGGTCCTGGTAGCCTCCGTAGCGGAGGACATCGCCCTTTTCCACGGCGTCGTACCAGCCCACCATGCGCTGGCGGCCGGTGCTGGTGCCGAACTCAAGTTGCTTGAGCTTGATGGTGAGCGGGGCCGCGTCGTCCATCTTGGTGAGGAAGGTGTGGGTGCCGACCTTGGTGTCGTAGGCCTTGGCCACGCCGAAGGTGTGGATGCGCTGCACCGGGATGCCGGCGCTCTCGAAGAATTCCGGCGTGTAGGTGTGCGAGGCGGTGACGTTGGGCGAGTAGCCGTGGCGCTTGTCGAGCCAGTAGGCCTGGCCGAATTCGCCGATGACGGTCCGGCCCGCGGCGAGCTCGCGCAGGACCAGTTCGCGCACCTCGCCGATGTTGTTCGCGAGCGCGGTGCCCGCCTGCCAGTAAACCTCGGTCAGGCGCGGCAGGTTCAGGGTGAAGGGCGCGTCGCCGCGGAACTGGGTGAAGTCGAACTCGGTCCGCTCGAAAATCCCCAGCTCGATCGCCTCGGCGTTGGCGCGCAGCTCGGCCGCGGTCAGCTGGTCGAAGAAGGCGGAGAATTTTTCCGGCGAGACGCGGCAGACGTGCTGGATGGTGCGCAGCGCCCGGTCGGCCCGTTGCGCAAGTTTGCGCGCAAAGTAGTTCGGGCCGGCATGAAAGTCCGCGTAGGTGATCTGCCACTGTCCGGCCTCGTCGAGGTAGGCGGGGGTGATGCCCCGGCCGGTGGAGCCGCGGGGCTCCTCGGCGAGGATGTGGGTGCGGTAGTCCTCCCAGGCGAGATCGAGGAGCCGGTGGGTGAGATCGGATACCATGGCCCGCTCGTCGATGAGCAGGCGGGAGAAGATGGCGTGGCCCTTTTTCTCGAGCGGCAGGGCTTCCCAGCGGAACTTGCGCGGGTCGGCGACCACGCCGCTGCCAACGCACAGGTGGGCGGCATCGCGCACGACGACGCCGGCGGGCAGGAGGTTGAGCTTGATGCCGCCGGCGGTGTGGCCGGAGTTGGCGCCGCCGTTGACCTTCAGGACCACCGAAACGGCGGCGGGGGTGCCGCGCAGTTCCTCGGCGACCTCGGGAATGAGCCGGCCCTTGCCCTCGTCGCCAAGGGAGATGCCGACATCGGCGATGAGTTGGCTGCTGAACGGAAGAAGAGACATTGGCGGAGCGGGGAGAAGGAAGCAGGGAGCAGGGTCAAAGAGGCGGCAACGTCAAATTGAGTCACAATTAAATGTCGCGAACCCGGCCAAAGCTTTGCCCACGGAACACACGGAATACACGGATTCCGATAGTCTGATTTCCGTGTATTCCGTGTGTTCCGTGGGCATCCTTAGGGTTGATCTGATGCCGGCGCGTGCACCACGGGCAGGCGTTTCCGCCACGCGATCAGCCACGCCAGCAGGGCGTAGGCGGCGCTGGCCAGGTGGGCGCTGGTCGCCACGTGGATGCCCGGGTCGTCGAACCGGATCATGCCGCCGCCGCGGCCGCCCTGGACGGCTTCGAAGATCACTTCGCCGACGTAGATCGCGAGCACCGCCGGCCAGAACCAGTCGGTCCAATTGTGCCGCCAGCCCTGCAGCGCCAGGTAGAGCAGCAGGCCGAGGTTCACGGCACTGAGGCCGCCATAGCGGACCATGGCGGGGTCGAACCAGTAGAGCACGGCGGAGATGAAGGCCGGCATCAGGACGAGCCCGACCCGGCTGAACCACGGATGCTTGTGCTCCAGCAGCCAGCCGAGGATGAAGAGCAGGCCGGCATCGGCGACGAAATGCGGCCACCCGAAGTGTACCAGGTGACCGGTCCAGATCCGCCAGACCTGCCCGTGGGCGATGGCCGGTCGATCGTAGATCAGGACGTCCCGCCAGCCCGGATTCAGCTGGACGATCAGCGAAACCAGGAAGACGCCCAGAAAAGCCCAGGGCGGGGGACCGGAAAGGAAATCACGAAGCTGGCGCACAACCCCGAGGTTGGATTCCGGAATTTAGAATGGCCACAAAAAGCACTGAAAATGCAAAAAATCTCCAAACCGCCTGTCAGGTCAAACCTCTGGCAAACGACAGTGACGAAATGCGGCCGGGGATTTTCGTTTAGCGCCGCGACCGGAAGTGGCGACGGGCCAGGCCGAGCAGGCTCAGGGCTGCGCAGAACCAAAGACTCGGTGCGCCGCCACCACCGCCGCCACCGGACGAAGTCGGCGTGGTCACCGGCGGCGGGGTCGTGACGGTCAGGGTCGCATTCGCGCTCGTGACGGAGCCGGCGCTGTTGGTGACGGTCACGGAATAATTACCCGCATTGGCGGTCTGTGCATTGGCGATGCTGTAGGAACTCGCCGTGGCGCCGGGCAGGGCGGCGTTGCTGTAATTCCACTGGTAACTGAGCGTGCCCGTGGCGGTGGTCGCCGCGACCGTGAAGGTCGCAGTGCCGCCGGCGGCGACGGTCTGGTTGGACGGCTGGGTGGTGATGACCGGAACCGCGGCGCCGGTGGAGGTAAAGTTCAGGTTGAGCGTCAGCCCGCTGCTATCCGCGCCCAGGGCGTCGGCGTTGCTAAAACCGTCCACCGCGAAGAAATACGTGGTGCCGCCCACCGCCGTGAACGTAACCGAGCTGGCCTGGATCACGCCATCCTGGATGTCATCGTTGCCCGCGATGGTGGTGAGGGCGGAGACACTGGTGCCGGTGTAGACGCCCAGGGTGGTGTCCGAATAACTGCCCTTGGTATCGAGGGTGACGTTGCCGGCCGAGGGCGCCGTCCATTTCCACCAGACGGAGTGTCCACCGACATTGCCGGCATGGTTCGGCTCGCCGGTCTGCTTGGTTGCATTCGTGTTGTAGCCGTTGACCGTGGCCGCCCCGCTGCTGCCCGTCGTGATGGCGATGGCGTTCGCGAAGTCGTCGTTGGCCGGCACGCCGGGCGGGCCGTAGAGGTTTTGCGCGCCCGTGGTGTCGTCCGTCGTGATCGTATCAACGGCGCTGATCTTGCTGTTCATGACGGCGGAAACGGACTGCCCGGCTTCATCGGGATGATTCAGGCCCAGGTTATGGCCCAGCTCGTGGATCGCGACCCGTTGGATATCGATGACATTGTTGCCTTTCAGCGCGCCACGATAGGAGTCCCAGGTCCAGGCGGTGTTGAAGATGGTGTCAGCCTCAGTGCGCTGGTTGGAACTGGGGTTGCCGACGGTCCATTCGGTGGTGATGGCCAGGACGGTCTTGGCCTTGGTGGCATCGGCATTGAAGGGCTGGCCGAACACCGTGCTGGCGAAGGCCAGCTCGTTGACCCCGTTGTGGTCCCCGGGCGTACCGCTGGAAATGGTGACGGTGAATTTATTGTCGCCGAGCACGTTGTTCCAAGTCTCGGCCGCGGCTTGCGCGCTGCTGTTGTAGGTCGTGCCGTCGCTCAACGGTGTGCTGCTGCCGAGCATGATGGTGATCGGGACCGCGGGCGGCGGCCATTTATAGGGCAGATTCGTGTGGTCGTTGAGGAGGTAGGTGAAACCCCAGACGGCCGCAGGCAGCAGCAGGACGGCCAGAAGGCTGAAGAATGCTTTTTTCACGGGATTACCTCAGTTGTTCCGCGCGCGCGCTGGCGGGGTTGACGGCGCGGATCTTCTGCTCGAAGGCGGCGACCGTCATCGGCTTCGCGGCGGGATTCTGCACCTTGACCGAGCTGAGCGCGGTCATGGGCAGGGAGACATCCTGTTCACTGTACAACGGCATGCCGTTGCTGCGGACCACGTACTCAGTCCCCGACTGGGCGTCGTGATAGACCGGGTAGCGGCCGTGCATGATGGCGACAAGCGGGTAGACCTGCTTGCCGTTGCCCTGGACAAAAAGAATATCCTCGTCGCCCACGAGAAACTGCGGCGCGCCTTCCACGATCAGGGCGTCCTGACCGACCCGGCCGCCGACCATTTCGAGGGTGAGCGTCTGCGGCGGTTTGCCGCGCACGATTTCCTGAATTTCGAGCTGAACCTTGGTCCCGATGTATTTGTGGCCCGCGGTTTCCTTCCACTCGGAAGTGACCGATTTCACCACGGCCCGCACGACATAGTCGGCGTCATTCACCAGCGTATCGAAATCGGGCGGGACTACGCTTGTCGCCCACACCCGGAAAGGCAGGAGGCCCAGTACCGCGGCCAGGACCACAGAGATAAGTCGTCGTGACATGGATTTTAAGAGGGTTTGGCCGGAGATTTGTTCCTCAGGCGCACACTAATTCGGGCAACATAGCCGGGATGGGGCCGACGTCAAAACAAGTCATGCAGCGGGGCGGCCGTCACCCCTTGCGGGTGGCGACCTCGATGACATCGTGCGGGGCGGCCTCTTTCTGGCCGGAGGACGTCACGCGGACATACCGGGCCTTGGTGCGGAGCTCACCCAGGTTCTTCGCTCCAAGGTAACCCATGCCGCTCTGCACACCGCCGATCAGGCTGCTGAGGACGTCGTCGACGGAACCCGAAACCTCCTTGAGCGCCTCGATGCCCTCGGCGGCAATCTTGCGGGAGGTGTCGTTCTTGTCGTGGCCGTAACGTGCGGCGGAACCGGCCTTCATCGCCGCATGGCTGCCCATGCCGCGGTACTGTTTGTAGAGCTTGCCGGAAATTTCCATGATCTCGCCGGGCGCCTCGCGGCAGCCGGCCAGGAGGCCGCCGAGGATGACGGCGTCGGAAAGTGTCAGGGCCTTGACGATATCGCCCGACTTGGTGATGCCGCCGTCGGCGATCAGTTTGACGCCCTTCTTCGCGGCGCCGCGGCCGGCCACGTGCAGGGCCGTCAGCTGCGGGATGCCGACGCCCGCCACGATGCGGGTGGTGCAGATTGAGCCGGGACCCTGGCCGATCTTGATCGCATTGGCGCCGCACTCGGTCAGGAACTCCACGCCGGCGCCGCTGGTGACATTGCCGGCGAGGATCGTGAGATCAGGAAAGGCCTTCCGGATCAGCTTCACGACCTCACCGACCCCGGCGGTGTGGCCGTGCGCGGTGGAGACGGCGACGACATCGACAGCTTCGTCGACCAGTTCGCCCACATGCGCGATAACCTTGTCGCGGTCCAGTTCGCCACTGGGCTTGCGCACGGGGGAGATGGCGGCGCCGACCACCAGGCGGAACTGCGAGTCCCGGGCCGGCTTGCGGCGGGATTTCGATTCGCTGGTGATCCGTTCGACATCGGAAATGGTGACGAGGCCGCGGAGGTGGTCCTTGTCGTCGACCACGAGAACCTTGTGGATGCCCACATGCTCCGAGAAGAAGCGGTCGGCTTCCTTGATCGGGTCGGCGGCCATGTTTTTCTCCCGCACGGTGATGAGCTGCTGGCGCGGGGTCATGACCTCGGCGACCCGCTTGGCCTTGTAGCGCTCCTTGACCACGTTGCCGGAAAGCAGACCGGCGAGCTTGCCCTGTTCATCCACCACGGGAAAGGTGCGGAAGTCGAAACGCTTCTGATCGATCATCTGCAGGACCTCGCTGATCAGGGCGGAGGGGGAAACCGTGATCGGGTCCTGGATGAGCCCGTGGACGTGCCGTTTCACGCGGGCGACCTCCTTGATCTGGTCGGCGGCCGGCAGGTTGTAATGGATCAGGCCGAGACCGCCGTTGAGGGCCATGGCGATCGCCATGCGCGATTCCGTGACCGTGTCCATGTCGGAGGAAATGATCGGGATCTGCAGCCGCACACTGTCGGAGAGGGCCGTGGCCAGATCGGTGTCCTTGGGCAGGATCTCCGAGTGGAGCGTGGCGAGGGAGACGTCGTCAAACGTCAGGGCCACAGGCAGGTTGGCGGCGAAGAAGCGATCGGCAGGCAGATAGAAGTCCGAATCGCTGGCGGAGGAGGCAACAGGCTTGGTCATCGTTGCCATGAACGGGATACTCTGCGTCGGGGAAACCTCAACGAGATTTTTTGTTTTCTGTGCCCGCGGTCCAAACTTGATTACCCACGGCAAACCCGGAACACGCGGAAACGGAACAGACTGGCGGTTAGTGACTTTGCTTTCCGTGTGTTCTGTGTATTCCGTGGTTAACGAATGGTTTATCGCTTCAGTCATAAAACCTACCGCCGGCCGCTCTCCAAACCGTTGCGGACGGCACACGGTTGGTGGGCGAAGCGCGAGGGCATCATCGTGCGGCTGGAGGATGAGCACGGGCGGGTTGGTTTCGGTGAGATCGCACCGATCCCGTGGTTTGGCACCGAAACCCTGGCCGAGGCGGAGGAAACCTGCCGGAAGCTTGGCGACAGCGTCGATGCCGGGGTATTGGATGCGGTGCCGGAATCTCAGGGCTGCGTTCGCTTTGCCCTCGCGCAGGCTCGGACCCATCAGGAAACGACTACGGCCTTGTTGCGCGTGCCGGTGGCCGCCTTGTTGCCCGCCGGCCGCGAGGCCTTGGCTCTGCTGCCGGTGAAACTGGCCGGCGGATTTCTGGCCTTCAAGTGGAAGGTGGGCGTGGAGCCGGTGGACGACGAACTCGGCCTGCTGGACGACCTGCTCGCCGGCCTGCCGGCGCATGCCACGCTGCGGCTCGATGCCAACGGTGGATGGACCCCGCGTGAAGCCGGGCGCTGGCTGGCGCGCTGCGCCGACCGGCCGGTCGAATTTGTGGAACAGCCCGTGGCTCCAGCCGAGGAGGACGCCATGCTGGGCCTCGCGGGCGACTATCCCGTGAAGCTTGCGCTCGATGAATCGGTGGCGGGTCTCGCCGCAGTGCGCCGCTGGCAGGGACTGGGCTGGACCGGCGTGTTTGTGATCAAGCCGGCGCTCACCGGACCGCTGCCCGGGCTCGCTGACTGGATTCTGGCAACCAAGGCCGACGTGGTTTTCTCCAGTGCCATTGAAACCGCCCTGGGCCGCTCCGCGATCTTGCAGGCGGTGTTGAGCCAGCCGTTGACGAAGCGCGCCCTGGGTTTCGGTACCGGGGGGATTTTCGGCGACCGGCTCTGGGACGGGCCGATCATCGGGCCGGTGGCGGACGCGTCCTGCATCGGGCCGAACCCGGGGGAGGCATTATGGAACGCGCTGAGTTGAGCGAGGCACTGCGCAACCTGAGGAGCAACGATGCGCCCGCGTCGGCCGGGCCGGTGCTGATCGCCGAGGCCGATCCCGGCCGGTTCATGGCGGCGTTCGCGCATGCCGTCGCGGGCGAGGCGGATGTTTTTCTCTGCGATCCGAAGTGGGGCGCCACCGAGCGGGCGCAACTCGACGCCTTGCTGCAGACGCCTTGCCCTGCGGGCCATCGGTCCGGCTGGCTCATGATCCCGACCGGCGGGACCAGCGGCCAGCTGCGTTTTGCGCGGCATGACAGCACGACCATTGCGGCCGCGGTGCGCGGGTTCGCACGGCACTTCGAACTGCCGCAGGTTAACTCCGCGGGGTTGCTGCCGCTGCATCATGTCAGCGGACTCATGGCCTGGCTCCGCACCGTGCTGACCGGGGGCGAGTATTGCCCGCTGGGGTGGAAGGAAATCGAAGGCGGGGCGCTGCCGGATTTGCCCGTCCAACTCCACGGGTGGACCATCTCCCTCGTGCCGACCCAGCTGGAACGCCTGCTGCGCCGTCCGGCGGCCGTGGCCTGGCTGAAAAAACTCCGGATCATATTTGTGGGCGGCGGGCCGGCATGGCCGGAACTGCTGGATAACGCGGCTGCCGAGCAATTGCCGCTGTCCCTGGGTTACGGCATGACCGAGTCGGCGGCGATGGCGGTGGCCTCGCGCCCGGCGGAATTTTTGTCCGGGGGACGGAGTTCCGGCACGGTGCTGCCGCATGCCACGCTGCACCTCAGCGGGGAAGGGGTCATCTCCCTGGGTGGGCAATCGCTTTTCCGCGGCTACTATCCGGCCTGGCGGGCGGAGGGTGTTTTTGAGACCGCCGACATCGGGCGCGTGGACGAACACGACCAGTTGGTGGTCAGCGGCCGGCGCGATGCGGTCATCATCAGCGGCGGGGAGAAAATCAATCCAGCCGAGGTTGAGGCCGGCTTGCGCGGGACCGCCGGGTTGCCCGATGTCGTGGTGGTCGGCCTGCCCCACGCGGAATGGGGCCAGGTGGTCGTGGCCGCGTATCCCGACACCGCTTCGCCCGATTGGCCGGGGATCGGCGCCGCGATGGCACGGCTGCTTGCTCCCGCCAAGCGGCCGAAATATTTTGTCCCGCTCGGACCGTGGCCGGTGAACAGCCAGGGCAAGGTCAACCGGGCCGAGGTCGCCCGCCTCGCTGCGGCCGGGTTGAAAGCCGGAACCTTTCACGAAAAGAAATGACGAAAGCCTGCTCAAGCCACCGATGCGCCGACTCGCCATGATCAAAATAAATTTCCTGCCCCTGGGTGCCCTGGTCGTTGCCCTGCTCGCCGGCTGCGCGGGCGACCCGCGGGTTCCGCCCTCGCTGCAGTATTTCGCGCCGCAACCCGGGCCCAATACCGCCGTCGTCACCGGCTCGGAAGTGCCCAGTCCGCTCACGCACAACCAGACGGCGTTTGTGCTTTCGGTTGACGGCAAGGTCGTCATGGCCGGGAAAAAGGGCTGGAACGTGCCGCTCCTCGTCGAGGCCGGGCCGCGCATCATCGACGTGCAGATGAGCCGCGGTGATTTTGTCTCCCATTCCTACCTCGAGTTGAACGCGGCGCCCGGCGGCCACTACATCCTCAGGTTCGCCTCGGATGTCGGGTTGCTGGGCAACAACACGTATTGTGACTTTTGGTTCGTCGACGCCGCGACCGGTTCGCCCGTGACGCCCAAGCAGCGGGGTTCGATCGAGGGCGGGGGCCGCTAACATGTAGCCGGGGTCGGTGACCCCGGTCCGGTGCGGCCTGAGCCGGCCGCAATATTTTCCGTGTTTTCCGCGGAATCCGCGGTTAATTTTTTCCCGTGAACAAATCCGAGATCGCCGCCGTATTGACCGACATCGGGACCCTGCTGGAGCTCAAGGGGGAGAATCCCTTCAAGATCCGGGCCTACCTGGCGGGGGCGCGCCTGATCGAGACCCTCAGCGAGGAGGAAATCGCGCAGCGGGTGGGGGCCGGCACGCTGGAGGAAGTGAAGGGCATCGGCGAGGCGCTCGCCCAGAAAATCACCGAGCTGCACACCACCGGGCAGCTGGAATTCTACACCAAGCTGAAGGCTTCGATCCCGGCCGGATTGGTCGAGATCATGTCGATCCCGGGGGTCGGGCCGAAAAAAGTCCGCGCGCTGCAGGACAAACTCGGCATCGATTCCATCGCGAAGCTGCAGCAGGCCTGCCTTGACGGCAAGATCGCCGACCTCGAGGGCTTCGGCGAGAAGTCGCAGGAGAAGATCCTCGAGGGAATCCGCAACCGGGAAAAATACGGCCGGCGTCACCTGTGGCTCGAGGCCTGGCAGACCGCCGAGCCGCTGCTGGCGGGCCTGCGGCAGCTGCCGCAGGTGATCCGCGCCGAGCACGCGGGCAGTCTCCGGCGCCGGATGGAAACGGTCGGCGACCTGGATTTTCTCGTGGCGACCGATGATCCCAAGCCGGTGACCGACTGGTTTGTCGCGTGGCCGGGCGTGGCGGAGGTGACCGCCCACGGCGACACCAAGGCGAGCGTGCGGCTGGCTTCCGGCATCCAGGCCGACCTGCGGCTGGTGCCGCCGGAACAGTTCGTGTTTGCCCTGCACCACTTCACCGGGTCGAAGGACCACAATGTACAGATGCGCCACCGGGCGCTGGCGCAGGGTCTGTCGATGAGCGAGTGGGGCCTGGTGCCGGCGGAAGGCGAGGGCACGGCCAAGGAGAAGGCCGAGCGGGCCGGCCGCAAGACCGACGTGAAGACGGAAGAGCAGCTCTTCAAGAAGTTGGGGCTGCGTTTTATCCCGCCGGAATTGCGCGAGGGGCTCGGCGAGATTGAGGCGGCGGAGGGGGGACGTCTGCCGGAGTTGGTGGCGGAGTCTGATATCCGCGGCGTCTTCCACAATCACACGACGGAGTCGGACGGACACAACACCCTCGAGGAAATGACCGCGGCGGCGGAGGCCCTTGGCTTTGACTACCTCGGTATCGCGGATCACTCCCGGTCCAGCGTGCAGGCGCGGGGACTCACCGAGGAGCGGCTGGCGGCGCAAGTGGCGGCCATCGGGAAGCTGAACGCCTCGAAAAAATTCCAGACCCACGTCTTCACCGGCACGGAATGCGACATCCTGCCCGACGGATCACTCGACTTCACCGACGAGGTGCTGGCCCGGCTGGATTACGTCGTCGTGTCGGTCCATTCGGTTTTCAAGCAGGCCGGCATGACGGCCCGCATCATCCGGGCGCTGGAAAATCCGCACACCACGATGCTCGGGCATCTCACCGGCCGGCTGCTGCTGGAGCGCGAGGGCTACGCGGTCGAGGTCGACAAGATCGTCGACGCCGCGATTGCGAACGGCGTCATCATTGAATTGAACGCCAACCCGTACCGGCTCGACATGGACTGGCGGCACTGGCGGCGCGCGGCGGAGAAGGGCCTGGTGTGCTCGATCAACCCCGACGCGCACCGCACGAACGGGTTGGAACATTTCCGCGCCGGCATCGGCGCCGCGCGCAAGGGCTGGCTGACGAAGGAAAACGTCTTCAACACCCGGACGCTGGCGGCGGTGAAGAAATATTTCGCGGCACGGCATCGGTAGCGGCCGGTCACGGCAAACTGCGCAACTGCGCCCCGCTCAGAGCACGCGGTTCCCGCGGATCACTTCCGCATACCACTTCGCGCTCAGCTTGGGGGTGCGCCGCTGGGTCTTGAAATTGGTGTGCACGATGCCGAAGCGGCGGCGGTAGCCGTCGGCCCACTCGAAGTTGTCGAGGAAGGACCAGACGAAATAACCCCGCACGGGGACGCCCTCCGCGGTGGCGCGCTGCAGTTCCTTCAGGTAGCTGCGCAGGTATTCGACGCGGTGCAGGTCATGGCATTCACCGCGCTGCACGGTGTCGTCATCGTACCCGCAGCCGTTCTCCGTGATGTAGATGTTTTTCTCGCCGTATACCTCTGCCACCAGCTTGGGCGCCCAGTACAGCGCGCGGGGCAGGAGGTTCAGCCACGGGCTGTCCGTGCGGGGATAACTCGCGGACGGGGCGATGAGTTCGGGCCGGCCCCCGCGGCCCCGGCGGACGAGCGACCCGGTGTAGATGTTGAGGCCGACGAAATCGGCCGGTGCGCTGATGAGGTCGAAATCCCCGCGGGCGACGACCGGGCGCGCCGGGCCGCACCGCTTCAGGTAGGCCGGCGCGTAATGGCCCCGGTAGATCGGGTCCAGCACGGGCTGGTTCGCCGCGGTGAACCAGGTGCGCGCGGCGGCGATGTCGGCAGCCGATTCGGTGACGGGTACGACCGTCTCGCAATTGTCCGTGAGCCCGCAGCGGGCGCCGCGGCCGCCGTGCTCGCGCACGGCCCGCACGCCGTGGCCGTGGCAGAGGAGGGCGTGGTGCATCGTCTGGTTGACGACGCGGCTGCCCTCGTTGGCGCCCGGCGCCTTCCCGCCGCCGCCATAGCCATGGAGGGTGAAGCAACGGATTTCATTCAGCGTGATCCAGTTTTTCACGCGGTCCCCGTAGGCCTTGACGATCGTGTCGGCGTAGGTGGCAAAAGCCTCCGGCACGGCCCGGGAGCGCCACCCGCCGCGGTCCTCGAGGGCCTGTGGCAGGTCCCAGTGAAACATTGTCACCCAGGGGGTGATGCCGTGCTTCGCCAGCGAATCGAGCAGGCGGTGATAAAAATCGACCCCGCGTTGGTTGATCCGGTGGTCACCGTCGGGATGGATTCGCGGCCAGGCGAGGGAAAGCCGGTAATGCCGGATGCCCAGCGCGCGCATCAGGGCGAAATCCTGCTCGTAGCGGTGGTAGTGGTCGCAGGCGCGGTCGAGGGTGTCACCGTCGGCCACGGCGCCGGGCTGCCGCGCGAAACGGTCCCAGACTGACTCACCCTTGCCGCCGGCCCGGGCGGCACCCTCGATTTGCGGCGCGGCGGTCGCGGCACCCCAGATGAATTTTTTGGGAAAGAGAAAGGGGACCGGGGCGGCGGGCATGGAGCGGAGAAATTCAGGCCGGGCGCGGCGCGGCGATGGTCTCGCCCTCGACGAGCTGGGCCTCGACGAGGATTTTACGGCGGGGCGCCTGCGTGTGCGTACTTCCTAATCACGGACATATTTTCGCGGTAAATTGGGTAACACTTTTTGGTTGAGGGAGACGGTGATCAGGCCCTGGCAGCGAAGCCAGGTTTCCGCGGCCTGGCGCCAGGCGGCGCGCACGCTGCGGTGAT
>CAIUGM010000007.1 GCA_903898675.1 uncultured Verrucomicrobiota bacterium | reverse complement strand
CTCCATCCCTGGCTCCGGTCAGGCCCGCCAAGCCGGGCCTTCCCTACGCCAGGGATGGACAACCAGCGTCAGTCATAGCAACATCAACCAACCATCCAGACCGACTCTAAGGGTGGCTCGAAAAGACGGAGCCGATCACACCCGGCCGGTCTCGATCGTCAGCCGGCCGCCCCCGGGCATGGCATCGCGGGCGTTGACGCAGAGGTTCATCACCACCTGGTCGAGCATGCCGGGGTCCGCGTTGACCCAGAGGCTTTCCGGGCCGACCAGCAGTTGGACGGAAATTTGCTCGCCGAGGATCCGGCGGATCATCTTCAGCACCAGGCCGACGCCCGCGCTCAAATCGATCGACTCCGTCTGCATGACGCGCCGGCGGGCAAACAGCAGCAACTGTTCGGTCAACTTGGCCGCGCGGCGGGCCATCTTGGTCATGTCCGTGATCGGCTGCCGGATGGCCTCCGGCAACCGCGGCTCCGACTCCATGAGCTCGAGGTTGAGCATCATGGCGGTAAGGATGTTGTTGAAATCGTGCGCGATGCCGCCGGCGAGCTGGCCGACCACCTCCATCTTCTGCGCCTGCCGCAACTGGTCCTGCAGGGCCCGGCTCCCGGTGATATCCGAGAAACTGCTGACCACCATGCTCACCTCGCCGCGGGCGTCGCGCAGCGGCTCGACGTTGATCGAGATCCACGTCACCGCGCCGCCCGGCCGGCGCAGGCCCATCACGATGTCGCGCAGCGAGCGGCCGGTGGCCAGGGCGACGGCCGCCGGGTGCGACTCGGCGGGGTAAGGCCGCCCGTCCTCGCGGATTTCCTGGAAATACTCGCTGAGCGCCGCGCGCCCCAGGATCTGGTCCACCGCCAGGCCGAAGATCCGCTCGGCGGCGGCGTTGCATTGCACGATGCTGAGGTTGCGGGCCTGGACGATGACGCCCTCGGCCACGGCGCTGAAGATCAGGCGCAGTTGCTCCTCGCTCTTGCGGTGCGCCTGCTCGGCGTGGCGCTGGGCGGTGACGTCGCGGTTCATGCCGACCACCCGCTGCGGCCGGCACTCGCTGTCGACCTGCAGGTACGCGTTGGCCTCGATTTCGCGCGTGGCCCGGTCCGACGCGCGAATGATGCGGAAATCAAACTGCTCCGCCGCCTCGCCCGCCACGAGGTCGGTCAGGTATTCGTCGAAGCTGGCCCGTGAATCCGCATGCAGGAGCGCCTTCCAGTCCCCGGGCGTGCCGCCAAAGTCCGCGGCACTGCAACCGTAGATGGCGAACATCCGCTCGTCCCAGATGACGGTGCCGGTGCTCAGCTGGATCTCCCACACGCCGTAGCCGGCGCCGCGCACCGCCAGCTCAAGCCGCTGGTTCAGGCTCCGGATGTGCTCCGCCGCGGCGACCTGCGCGGTGATATCCTGCACAAAGGCGCAGCTCAGCTCCCGCTCGCCCAGGCGCAGGTAGTGCGTGCTCACGATGACGCGGATTTCGCTGCCATCCTTCCGCCGCTGGCGGCTCTCAAAGCTCAGCGACCGCGCCTCCCGCAACTGCACCCGGTGCTGCGGCCAGCGCTCCTCCGAAAACTCCGGGTCGATGTCCGGCACCCGCAACCCCGCCAGTTCCTCGCGGGTGTAGCCCAGCAGCCGGGCGGCGGCCGCGTTGGTCTCCACGATGCGGGCATCCTGGTCCACCCAGAACATGGCCAGCATGGCGTTGTCGACGGTGAACCGCGCCAGGTGCAGGGCCTCCTGCGCGGCGTTTGCGTCGGTGACGTCCCGCGTCACCACCAGCAGCCGGGTCACCACCCGGTCCCCGTCGAGCAGCGGCGACACCTGCGCCTCCCACCACCGCAGCATGCCGTGCTTGCTGCGAATCCGGAGCAGGAGCGAGCCACTGGTGCCCCCCGTCGCCAGCGCGAGCAACTCGCGGAAACGGTCCCGGTAATCCTGGTGGACAAAATTCATCAGGCCGAACGCCCGCGCCTCGGCCAGCGTTGTTGCCTCCAGCACCCGCAGCCCCGCCTGGTTGATATGCAGCAGCGTCCCGTCGAGCCCGATCACCTGGATGCATTCCGTGGCACTCTCGAACATCGCGCTCAGGAAATTGCGCTGCCCGCGCAACTCGATCTCGGTGCGCCGGTGGGCGGCGATCACGATCGCCGGGACCAGGCCGAAGACCGTCAGGAACGCCAGGTCGAGCTGCAGCTGCACATTGCGCAGGTGTGCGGTCGCGGCGGGATGGGCGTCGATGCCCTGGCCGCGCAGCGCAAACCAGCCCGCGCCCAGCGCCACCGCCATGCTCACCACGCTGACGCCCCGCAGGCCGAACCGCAGGGCGGCCCACAGGACGTAAAGCAGCGGGGCGTAGCGGCTGGCCGGATGATCCAGCCAGCCCAGGCGCAGGACGCCGAAAAGATACAGGCCCGCGCCCGCCAGCATCGCCGCCACCTCGAGGTGGCGCCTCGTCCAGGCCAGCGGCCACCGCGGCCGGCCCGCATCCCGCCAGGCCAGGACCAAGGGGGTGAGCAGGACCACGCCGAGCAGGTCGCTGCTGTACCACGACAGCCAGATCTCACCATAGTCGGCGACCGGGGCCACCCACTTGATCATGCTGGCGCCGATCGTGGTGGTGACCAGCAGGCTCACCCCGGCCACCGGCACGATCAGCCCGGCCAGTTCGCGGACGCTGCGCAGGGCGGGCTCGCGGGCGACAAACCGCTGCATCACCCACGCGCCGAGCAGACCCGAGGAAAGATTCCCGAGGGTGACCACCACCCAGATCCCCCAAGGCCAGGCTGCACCGAGGACATTGAAACAGGCATCGCCGACCACGACGCCGAGTGACATTGCCCACCACTCCTTGCGTGGCGTGACCAGCAATGCGCCCAGAAAAATCCCGCTCGGGAGCCAGAAACTCGACTCAAGGTCGGGGTTTTCCGTCAGCGCCCGGGAAAGCCAGGCACAGCAGTAATAGCCAAGGGCGAAAAGCGAAGTGCGGATCCAGAGGTTGAGAGCCCGCCCGGCCGCCGCTCCGGCCCGGGGTGCAAGCCCGTCCCGGTCAGGCAACGTCGGAATCGGCGGGGTTTTCGTCATACAGTCGCGAGTCTGGCGGAACACTAAAACCGGTCATGCCCCGCGCAAGCTTTGGCGGACGGGAGCGCGGTCGTCACGTGCAGGAGGGCCGGTCTCCTGACCGGCCGCGGCCCGTCGGGAGACGGGCCCTCCACAAATACCACGGGCGCCACCTTTGGTGCAGGGGCGCGGCCTAGCCGGCGCCCGCGTTCCACCCCAGCCGCAATGCGGTTGACCAACTAATTCTTTCCGACCGGCCGTCGTTGCTGTAAGGCATTTCCTTTGCCGTGAGCCTCCCCTTCCCATCCCGAGTCGTGCGATTGAGCTGTGCCGCCCTTCTCGCTCTCGCCCTGGCGGGAGCGCTTTGGGCCGCGGACGCCCCCGCCGCCTCCGGCGCGAGCCGACCGAACCGGCTGCTGCACGAGAAATCCCCGTACCTCCGCCAGCACGCCTACAACCCGGTCGACTGGTACCCGTGGGGCGCCGAGGCCTTCGAGAAAGCGCGCCGGGAAAACAAACCCATCTTCCTCTCGATCGGCTACTCCACCTGCCACTGGTGCCATGTGATGGCGGCCGAATCGTTTTCCGACCCGGCCATCGCGCAGCTGCTCAACGAGAAATTCGTCAGCATCAAGGTCGACCGCGAGGAGCGCCCCGACGTCGACCAAGTTTATCTTACCTACGTCGAGGCCGCGACCGGTGCCGGCGGCTGGCCGATGTCGGTGTGGCTGACGCCCGACCTGAAGCCGTTTGTGGGCGGAACCTATTTCCCGCCCGAGGACCGTGGCGGACAACCGGGTTTCAAGACGATGCTGACCCGGATCGCCGCACTCTGGGCCGCCGACCCGAAGCAGGTCGCGGCACAAGCCGAGAGCGTCCTGCAGGCCCTGCGCGCCGGCACGCAGGCGGCCGGCCCCGGCGCCGCGCTGCCCATCGCCGCGCTGCGCCACCGGGCCTTCAAGGAAACGGCCGAGTCCTACGACCCGGTGCACGGCGGTTTTGGCCACGCGCCCAAGTTTCCCCATCCCGCCGCCTTCGAGCTGCTGTTCGATCTCGCCGCCACGTCACCGGACGCCGCGGAGCGGAGCGAGGCCCTGAAAATGGCGCACCAGAGTCTCCGCGCCATGGCCGCGGGCGGCATCCACGATCAGCTCGGCGGCGGATTCCACCGCTACGCCACCGACGAGGAGTGGCGCGTGCCGCATTTCGAAAAAATGCTCTACGACCAGGCGCAGGTGGCGAACCTCTACCTGACCGCGGTGCAGTTTTCCCCCGACCCCGGGTTTGTCGCCACCGCCCGGGACATCCTGGACTACGTCCAGCACGGGATGACCGATCCCGCCGGCGGCTTCTACGCCGCGGAGGACGCCGACAGTCCCCTGTCCGCCGATCCCCCCCGGCACGGCGAAGGCGCGATGTATCTTTGGACCCAACCTGAGATCGAAGCCGTGCTCGGCGCCGAAAGCCGTGCGGTGTTTATCTTCCACTACGGCGTCCAAGCTGAAGGCAACGTCGCCAGCGACCCGGAGGGCGTGTTTGTGCACCAGAACATCCTGTACCGCGCCCATTCCGTGGCCGAGACCGCCGCCCACTTTCACCTGACCGAAACCGCCGCGCAGACCCTGCTGGCCGGCGCCAGTCGCCAGTTGTTGACCGCGCGGGCGCAACGTCCGCGGCCGCTGCGGGACGAGAAAATCGTGACCGCCTGGAACGGCCTGATGCTCTCCGCGTTCGCGCGGGCCGCCCAGATCCTCGGCGATGAGTCGTACGCGGCAACGGCGACGCACGCCGCCGAATTCCTGCAGGCCAGGCTGTACGACCCGGCGACCGGACGGCTCGCCCGCAGTTCCTATGCGGGCCGGCGGGATGAGGCCGGGTTTGCCGCCGACTACGCGTTTTTGATCCAGGGCCTGCTCGACCTGTACGAAACCACCTTCGACGTCCGCTGGCTCGACTGGGCGGTGCGCCTGCAGGAAAAGCAGAACGAACTCTTCGGCGATGCGGCGGCCGGCGGCTATTTCACCACCGCCGGCACGGACGCCAGTGTGCTATTGCGCCTCAAGGAAGACTACGATGACGCGGAGCCCGCCCCGAGCTCGGTTGCGGTGCGCAACCTGGCCCGCCTGGCCGGCATCATGCACCGGCCCGAGTGGCACGATCTGGCGGTGAAAACCGCGGGCGCGTTCAGCGCCCAGCTCGACCGCTCCCCGTCTTCCCTGCCGCTGATGGTCGCGGCCCTTGGCTGGATCGAGGGCTCGCCGCAGCAAATCATCATTCAAGGCGGCGCCAATGCGGCCGGCACCCGGGAGCTCACCAGCGAGGTCTGGCACCGGTTCCTGCCGCGCCACGTCCTGCTCCGGATTGACCGGACCAGCCGGCCCTTCTTCAACGCCCAGGTCCCGTTTGTCGTCGCCCTTCCCAACGACACCGACGACCCGGCGACGGCCTATGTCTGCGAGAACTACGTCTGCCAGCTCCCGACCCGGGATCCTGTGGTGTTCGTCAAGCTGCTGACCCGGGCCAAGCCGGACGCTCGGTGACCGAAGTCAAAGCCCTTGGGCAAGCCTCGAGACATTTACAGGCCTGGGTCGGGCATTTCTTTGTAGCAGCTGTCGTCAGACGGCTGGCGCCAGCGGCCTTACGGCCACTGCTACATCCAAGCCGGAGCCCGCCCGTTCGTCCCGGGCCGGCGGCAGGTCGTCCCTGAGGCCAAGAGACGCGGGGCTTTGGCCAAATTAAGCGAAGTCGGTTCGCGGGGCCGCTGTAAGCTGCCGCGCAAATCCGCGGTCTGCATGAACGGGCCCGGGACTTTCCCCGAGCCTCCAACGTCCTCCCCCACATGAAGCTTACCCCTCGTTTCCGCTCCGCCTTCACGGGCACGATCCTCGCGTGTCTCCTGCCGCTCGCCGCGGCCGCCGTGACCGGCCTCCAGGCCGTGCCCTTCGCGAAAAAAAGCGGCACCGGCGAAAAAATGACCTTCACCGCGGTGCCGGCGGGCGAGTCGGGGCTGGTCGTCGAGAATCCCTACGATGACCCGGCCATGTGGGGCACCCGCTACCAGGAATTCTCGACGGGCGCGGTCGGCTCGGGCATCGCCATCGGGGATGTCGACGGCGACGGTCTCGTCGACATCTTCGTCGCCAACAAGACCAAGCCCAACCAGCTGTTCCACCAGGTCGCGCCGTTCAAATTCGTTGATGTTACGGCGGAGGCAGGCGTCGCGGGACCAGCGGCCGCCGATGGCGTGGGCTGGAAGACCGGCGTGACGATGGCGGACTTCAACAACGACGGCTTCCTCGACATCTACGTCTGCCGCTTCAACGCCCCGAACCTGCTCTACCTGAACGATGGCCACGGCCACTTCAAGGAGGTCGGCCACCAGGCCGGCGTCGACCTCGTCTCCGGCAGCGTGGTTGGCGCCTTTGAGGACTACGACCGCGACGGCTACCTCGATCTCTTCGTCCTCACCAACATCCAGGACGCCAAGCGCTCCCCGGACGGCGAGCAGTGCCACCTGTTTCACAACAACCGCAACGGCACCTTCACCGATGTCACCGCCAAGTCCGGCCTCTCCCTCGATCCGGCCCACGGGCACTCGGCGACCTGGTTCGACTACAACGAGGACGGCTGGCCCGACCTTTATGTCGGCAATGACTTTGCGGCGCCCGACCATTTCTACCGCAACAACGGCGACGGCACCTTCACCGATGTCCTCGCCACCGCGATGCCCCACACCACCTGGTTTTCGATGGGCTCCGATTCCGCCGACATCAACAACGACGGCCGGCCCGACCTGTTCGTCGCCGAGATGGCCGGCACCACCCACCTCAAGTCGAAGGTCGCGATGGGCGACATGGGCGGACTCGTGAACTTCATGGATACACTCGTCACCCCGCAGTACATGAAGAACGCCGTGTTCCTGAACTCGGGCACGGACCGCTTCCTCGAGGTGGCCAAGATGACCGGCCTGGGCAGCTCCGACTGGAGCTGGTCGCCGCGCTTCGAGGACCTCGACAACGACGGCTGGGTCGACCTCCACATCACGAACGGCATGGTGCGGCCGTTCATCGACTCCGACCTGCTCAACCAGATCAAGAAGCTCCACTCCCAGCAGGAGATCGCCGCCCTGATGAAGCGCCAGCCGCCGCAGCGCGAAACCCACCTCGCCTTCCGCAACGACCACAACCTCAAGTTCACGAAGGTGCAGAAGGACTGGGGCCTCGACCACAGCGGCGTGAGCTTCGGCTCGGCGTTCGCGGACCTCGACAACGACGGCGACCTCGACCTCGTGTACGTCAACATGGACGACACGATCAGTGTCTACCGCAACGACTGCCCCGCCGGGAACAGCATCATCGTCCAGCTCAAGGGTACCGTGAGCAACAAGTACGGCGTCGGCGCCCAGGCCATCGCCCGGACCGAGCAAGGCGTGCAAACCCGCCGGATCACGGTCGCGCGCGGCGCCCTCTCCTCCTCCGAGCCGATCATGCATTTCGGCCTCGGCGCCAGCACGAGCGTGGCCGAGTTGGAAATCCGCTGGCCCAGCGGCCTGGTGCAAAAGCTCCACAATCTCGCCGCCAACAATCGCTACATCATCACCGAGCCGGCCGGCCCCGCCAAACTCCCGGTCGCGGTCGCCAGCCGGCCCGTCGACCACGGCCTCTTCCGCGACGAGGCCCGCGCGCTCGGGCTCGATTTCGTCAACGTCGAGCGGGTCTTCGATGACATGCGGCGCCAGTCGCTCCTGCCCAACCGCATGAACACGCTCGGCGGCGGCATCGCCTGGGGCGACGCCAACGGCGACGGCCGGCCTGATATTTTCTTCGCCGGCGCAGCCGGCCACGGCAGCGCGCTCTACCTCGACGACGGCCACGGCCACTACGCCCGCTCACGGATGCAGCAGCCCTGGGACGACACCATCGAGCGCGAGGCCATGTCGGCCGTCTTCCTCGACGTGAACCACGACGGCGCGATGGACCTGCTGGTCGTCTCCGGCGGCGTCGAGGCCGACAAGGGCAGCGATCTCCTCAAGAGCCACCTGTACCTCAACGACGGCCACGGGAAGTTCACTGAGGCCCCCGCGGCCCAGTTCGACCTGCCGGCCGTCTCCTCGTCCGTCGTCACCGCCGCCGACTTCCGGCACAACGGCAGCCTCGGGGTCTTTATCGGCGGACGCGTCGTGCCCGGGGAATTCCCCACCACGCCGGAATCGGCCCTGTTCGAGAATCGCGACGGCAACCTCGTCGACGTCACCGCCACCGCCTGCCCCGACCTGCGGCATGTGGGCATGGTGACCTCCGCCCTGTGGACCGACGCCGACGGCGACGGCTGGGTGGATCTCCTCGTCACCGGCGAGTGGATGCCGCTCCGCCTCTTCCATAACAACCACGACGGCACCTTCACCGAGACCACCAAGGAGGCGGGCTTCGCCGACCAGACCGGCTGGTGGAATTCACTCACGGCCGCCGACGTGAATGGCGACGGGTTCATCGACTACATCGCCGGCAACGTCGGCCTGAACACCAAGTACCGCGCCAACCGCGAGCATCCCACCGGCATCTACTACGTGGACTTCGAGGGCACCGGCAAACCGCAGGTGATCGAGACCGAATACGAGGGCGACAAGCTCTTCCCCGTGCGCGGACGCAGCTGCTCGTCGCGCGCCATGCCCAGCCTCAAGGAGAAGTTCCCGACCTTCCATGATTTCGGCGCCGCCTTGCTGCCCGACATCTACACGCCGGAAAAGCTCGCCGGTTCGCTGCATCTCACCGCCAACCAGCTGGCGTCCGGGGTCTTCATCAACGACGGCCACGGCCACTTCACCTTCCGCGAATTCCCGCGCCTGGCGCAGACCTCGCCCATCTACGGCGTGGCGGCGGCCGACTTCAATGGCGACGGCACCATCGACATCGTCGCCGTCCAGAATTTCTCCGGCCCGCAGGTCGAGACCGGTCGCTTTGACGGCGGCATCAGCCTGCTGCTCCTCGGCGACGGCCACGGCGGGTTCACCGCCGCGCCGGCGCAGGAGAGCGGCATCGCCATCCCCGGCGAGGGCCGCGGGGTCGCCCTCTGCGACTGGAATCACGACGGCTGGCCGGATCTCGTGGTCACACGGATCAACGAGAACGCCCTCGCCCTCGCTAATCACGGCAATCCCGCCGGGCACTCCTTCGCTGTCAGGCTCAATGGGGCGGCGGGCAATCCCGACGCCATCGGAGCGAAGATCAGCGTGCACTTCAAAAACGGGACGATGCAGGCGGTGGAACTGTACGCCGGCTCCGGCTATCTCTCCCAGTCCGAACCCCTCGCCTTCTTCGGCTACGCCACCGGCAATGCCCCCGTGGCCATCGACGTCACCTGGCCCGACGGCACGCGCACGACGCATCCCTTCCAACCCGGAGTTCCCCAGATCCAGCTGCAGAAGGGATCGTGAGACTCTTGTAGGGGCGCAGTCTGCCACACTCCCGCTCAATCCCCCAGCGCCGCCTCGATCTGGCGGCTGGCGCTGCGGAGGACTTCCAGCCGGGCGAAACGCTTGTTGTCGGCGGGGACGAGGTGCCACGGGGCCTGGTCGCGGTCGGTCAGGGCCAGCATGTCGCCCACCGCCACCTCGTAGGCCGCGCGCTGCCGGCGGTTGCGCCAGTCCTCATCGTTCATCTTGTGCCGCTTGTGGGCCAGGGCTTCGCGCTCCCGGAACCGCCGCAGCTGCTCGGCGTGCGAGACATGCAGCCAGTACTTCAGCACGATGGCGCCGTGCTCCGTCAGCTGGTGCTCAAAATCTTTGATCTCGGCGTAGGCCCGCCGCCACTCATCCGGGCGGCAAAAACCCTCCACCCGCTCGACCAGCACGCGGCCGTACCAGGACCGGTCAAAGACCGCCATGCGGCCGTCGCGCGGGATGTCGCGCCAGAAGCGCCAGAGGTAATGGGCGTGTTTTTCCTCGGCGGTGGGCTTGGCGACCGGGATCACCCGGTAGTCGCGCGGGTCGATCGCACTCGTGAGCCGGCGGATCGCCCCGCCTTTCCCCGCCGCGTCCCAGCCCTCGAAGACAAAGACGATCGCCCGCTTCTCGGCGAGCGCCGCCCGCACCGCCTGGTTCAAGCGCCCGAGCCATTTCTCCCGGAGGGCATCGTAGTCCTTCTCCGAAAGATCCTGGTCGAGGGAGAGCGACTGCAAACGCCGCAGGCCGGTGGGCCGCAAGGACGGTCCGGGCTTCCGGCCCTTCGTCCGGGCGAGGAGCCGGGCCACCCGGATTTTTTGCTTCCGAAACTCGGTCAGGAGCAGCTGGCCGACCTGCAGGTCGCGGGTGCGCTCCTCCTCGGCGTCGATGATCGTCCAGCGCGCCCCGGGGCGGTTCGTGCGCGACCGGATGAACTTCGCGGTCTGGTCGAGCCGGTCATAGATCCGGTGGTGGTGCCAGTCCTCGTCGGTCACGCGCCAGGTGGTCGCCGGATCGGCCCGCAGGGTGCGCAGCCGGCGGCCCTGCGCGTCCTTTGAGAGATGCAGCCAGACCTTGACGATGAGCGTGCCGCCGTCGGCCAGCAGCTTTTCAAAGTCGCGGATCCGATCCGCCTCCTGCGCCACCAGGCTCAGGGCGCGCTTGCTGCGGGCCTCCTCGCGCAGGGTCTCCGTGTACCATGAACCCGCGTAAAGCCCGATCCGGCCGATCCCGGGCAGGCTGCGCCAGAAGCGCCATTGCTGCGGGTGTTGCTGCTCTTCCTCACTCGGCGCATGATAGGAAAACGTCTCAACCCCGCGCGGGTCGAGCCACTCCGCCAGGGTGTTGAGCAGGCTGCCCCGCCCCGCGCCTTCCGGCCCGGCGACGATGAAGAGGACCTTGAACGGGACGCTCTTCAGCTCCACCTGCAGCTCGACGAGCGACGCCCGCAAGGCCTGTGCCCTGGCCTGATACGCCCGCTTGGTGAGCCGCTGGTTTGCCTTCGCCATGGTTGAGCAGAAGCTGGCGCGCCCGGGTCCGATGTCGAGCGCGGGAGAATCAGGACGCCGGTGCGATCTTGTAGAGCACCACGCCGTGGGCCGGGATTGTCAGCTTGAGCGACTCCTTTCTGGTGTCGGTGACGTCCGGCAGGTCCTGCTGGCGCCAGAGGTCGCGCACATGGACCTTGGTTTCAAAGCCCAGTTGGCTGAGCTTGTTGAAGCCGAGGGTCTGCGGCACCGAGTCCCGGTTGAAGAAACCGACGGCCTTGCCGCCATCCTCGAGTTCCTTCACGTAGACGTCGACCGGCCCGCTCGTCAGCACGCGGACGGCCTGGCGGCCCAGCGCATCCTGGTCGAGCGCGAGCACCTCGTCGTTGCTCAGCAGGTTGAGGGTGAAGGCATCGAGGCGCTCAAGGTCGCAGCCGATGAGCAGCGGGGCCGAGAGCAGGCACCACAGGCTGATGTGGGTGTACTGTTCGTCCGCCGTGAGCTTGGTCGCGTGCAGGCTCGGGCCCCAGCCGACATGGCCGACGACCAGCATGTCGGGGTCGTTCCAGTGGCCCGGGCCCGCGGTGGTCGCCCAGCGTTCCTGGCTGAAGCCGATCTCGGAGATGCCGAAATGCCAGAACTCGCCGTCGGTCCCCCAGCGGTCCCAGATGTCCCCGGTCGTGCGCCAGCTGTTGGCGAGGCGGGCCCAGTCGGCGGCGTGCTCGAACGGGGCGGCGTTGGAGAGGCTGAAGACAATATCGCGGCCCGAGGCGCGCAGGGCCGCGGACATCTCGGCCGTGTGCGGCACATCGTTGGGGAACCAGTCGTACTTCAGGTAATCGAAGCCCCACGCGGCCCACTGGTTCGCATCGGCGGAGGTGAAGGAAAACTTGCCGTGGTGGTGACCCTTCTCGCCGCCGGACACATCCTTCGACCACGCGCCGTCGGCCGACTCGGCCGAGCCGCCGGCAAAGCTGGCGTAGGACGTAACCCAGGGGGTCGAGTAAATGCCGGCCTTGAGGCCCAGCGCGTGGATGTCGCCACAGAGCGCCTTCATGTCGGGAAATTTCGCGTTGCTCTGCAGGGCGCCGTCCTTGCCGGTGCGCTGGCCCTGCCAGGTGTCGTCGATGTTCACGTAGGTCCAGCCGTGGTTGACGAGGCCGGAGGACACGAGGGCGCGGGCCGAGCGCAGAACCTTCTCCTGATCCACGGCATCCGCCCAGCAGTTCCAGCTGTTCCAGCCCATGGCGGGCGTGAGGGCGATCGAGTCGCCGACCACGATGCGGAATTTCTTCTGCGCCGTGCCGCGGGCGTTCCTGGCCTGCAGGGTGACCTCGAAGGTGCCGGCCTGGGCCAGCGCGCCGGTGATGCGACCGGAGGCGGCATCGAGCGCGAGCCCGGCGGGAAGATGCTCCACGGCAAACTGCATCGGGCGCTCGCCCGTGGCCGGGATGGTGTAGAGGAACGGCGAACCCGGGCGGACCCCAAAGACAGACGGACCATTGATGCGCGGGGTGGCGGCGGGCGCGGGCGTCAGGATCGCCGCGGTGTTGTCGGGCTGGTCGGCACCGCGGCTGATGGCCGCGATGGCAAGGACGGAGAGAAGCAACAGGACAGATGGGCTTTTCATGGGGGTTGTTTTAAACAAGCAAATCAGCCGGCGATGGCGAGTGAGAATAGTCCGTCGACCCGTTGACCAGGCCGGCGATTTCCCGCGGCGGCTTGTGTTTTACCCATTCCCGGGCGAACGTCGGACCTTCATGTCCCGCCGCGATCCATCCCAGGAAGAAATAGCCCTCGAGCGCCTGCCCAAGGCTCCGCTCAACCGCGAGAGCCTGCGGGAGACCCTGATGTTTGCCCGTTATGTGCAGCCGTATCGCGCGCGCTTCCTGGCCGGCCTGGTCACCCTGTTTTTTAGCGCCACGTTCGGCCTGGCTTTCCCTTTGCTCGCGGGCGCCCTGATTGATGCCGCCATGAAACCGGGTGGCGCCCACCTGCCGCTGCTCGGCGCCCTGAGCCTGGCCCAGGTGGCGGCGGTGCTCGCGGGCAGCGTCACGCTCCAGGCCCTCTGCTCGTTCAACAGCTCGCTGGCCTTCAACCGCGTCGGCCAGAGCGCCCTCGCCGATCTCCGCCACGAATGCTACCAGCGCCTCATCACGCTCCCGATGGCCTTCTTCGGGCAGCGCCGCGTGGGCGAACTCACCAGCCGCGTCTCCACCGACATCGCCCAGATCGAGGGCGCGCTGATCGACGCCCTGCCCTCGATCTGCCGCCAGACGGTATTTCTGATTGGCGGCATCACCCTGATCGCGATCACCTCCGGCCGGCTGACGCTGGTGATCCTCTGCACCCTGCCGTTCCTGATCGCCGCCGCGGTCTTCTTCGGGCGGCGGCTGCGGCGCTACTCGCGGGAAACCCAGGACCAGCTGGCCGCGACCAACACGATCGTCGAGGAAACGCTGCAGGCGATCGCCAGCGTCAAGGCCTTCGCCAACGAGGCCTTCGAGCTCAAGCGCTACGAGGCGGCCAACGCCCGCGTGCTCGCGGCAGCGCTGGGGGCGGCGCGCTGGCGCGCGGTGTTCGTGGCCTTCTTCATCCTGGCGCTCTTCGGCGGGATCGTGATCGTGCTGTGGTTCGGCGCCGGCCTGCTCCAGCGCGGCGAGATCAGCGCGGGCGAGCTCACCCGATTTGTCCTCTACACCACGTTTGTCGCCGGGGCCATGGGCCAGGCGGCCGAGCTGTTCAGCCAGATCCAGAAAACCGTCGGCGCCACCCAGCGCGTGCGCGAGCTGCTGCGGGAACCGGCCGAGGCCACCGGGGCGGTGGCCGGAACCGGTTTGCCCGCCCGGTTGCGCGGCGAGGTCTCGTTTGAAGCGGTGAACTTCCGCTACCCCGCGCGGCCGGAAATGGCGGTACTTCGCGAACTCAGCCTCGCCGCCCAGCCCGGCGAACGCATCGCCCTCGTCGGGCCGAGCGGCGCCGGGAAGTCGACGATCACCGCCCTGCTGCTCCGTTTCTACGAGCCGGAAAGCGGCCGGCTTCTCATCGACGGCCGCGATGCGCGCGACTACCCGCTGGGCTGGTTGCGCGGACAGATGGCCATCGTGCCGCAGGACGTGCTCCTGTTCGGCGGCAGCATTGCGGAGAACATCGTCTACGGCCGGCCCGGGGCCGACGACGCGGCGATCCGCGAGGCCGCCCGGCTGGCGAATGCCGATGATTTCATCCGGGGCTTCCCCGAGGGCTACGCGACGCTGGTCGGCGACCGGGGCGTCAAGCTCTCCGGCGGCCAGCGGCAGCGCATCGCGATCGCCCGCGCGATCCTGAAGAACCCCGCAATCCTGATCCTCGACGAGGCGACCAGTTCGTTGGACAGCGAAAGCGAGCAGCTCGTGCAGGGCGCCCTCGACCGCCTGATGCAGGGCCGCACCACTTTCATCATTGCCCACCGCCTCGCCACCGTGCGCAACGCGGACAAGATCGCCGTGATCGAGGCGGGCCGCGTCGTCGAGCTCGGCACACACGACGAATTGTCCGCCCGCCCCGACGGCCTCTACCGCCGGCTGAGTTCACTGCAGTTCGGACCGGGGAATCCGTTGGGGTGAGTCGCTCGACCAGTGTAGCCGCGTTGGAGGAACGCGACAACGTGATCGCGCCCAGACCACGCTTTCGTCTTCGACTCAAGCGCGGCTACGGGATCACTTCCCCTAGCTTGCCAGGAACGGATTGAACCGCCGTTCGTTCGCCGCGGTCGTCAGCGGGCCGTGGCCGGGGGCGATTACCGTCTCGTCCGGGAGCAGGCCCAGGATGCGGCGCGAATGCGTGAGCTGGCGCTGGCAGCAGAAATAGCCGCCCCCCAGCGAGCCGGCGAAGATGAGGTCGCCGGAAATCAGCAGGGCCGGGCCCGTGGCCCCCGTGGTGTCGCGGATGAGGTAACAATTGTGCTCGGCCGCATGGCCGGGGGTGTTGAAGGCCGTGACCGAGATGCGGTCGAAATTCACGGTCTGGCCCTCCCCGAGGCCGCGGCAGCGCGGCCAGCGGCCGTTCGGCGGACCATAGAACTCGGTCAAACCGGTTTCCTGCAGCACCACCTCGAGGCCGCCGATGTGCTCGGCTTCGTAGTGGGTGACAAAGACCGCCTCGATCTGCTGGATGCGCGGCGGCCAGGCCCGGTGCAGCTCGGCATGACTCGCGCCGGTGTCAAACAGGATGGCCGTGTCCCCGCCCGTGGATACGACGTAGGCATTGGCCACCCCGACGCCGTAGGGCATGCGGAGAGGATTCACGCAGAACGGCAGACCCGTGAGCTCCGCCTGCGGGTAGACGCCGCGCGCGAGGGCGTTGAGGCCGACCTCGTTGAGGTCGAGCACACCGGCCAGCCGGCCAAGTTCGGCCTGGGTCAGCTCCGGGCGGTAGTCCAACGCATCCTGGATCCGGCCCACCTCCACCTTGCTCGCCGCCGCGAGGCCCTCGACCGTGAGCGCGGCGTGCCGGGCGGCTTTTTCCAGCACGTCACCCAGTTCGTCTTCGAGGGGCGGATGATTGAGGGAGATTTGCACGCGATGGACAGGTTCGGTCATTCAAACCGGATTAGCCACTGATTTCACCGGGTGACCCGTGGCCAGATCGCCCGGGCCAATCTAGCCAAAAATGGTTTCCAATCCACTCCGGAATATTCCAGCGTTTTCACATGGATGCGGTACAACAAGAGGTCACGGACATTTTCCTGCGCACAAAGGCGCTGCTGCAAGGACACTTCGTCCTGCGCTCCGGGCTGCACAGCGGGCACTTTTTCCAGTGCGCGCAGGTCTGCCAGAACATGCCGGCGGTGGAGCGGCTGGGCACGCTCCTGCTCGCGAAACTCGGCGGCGTCCACTACGACACCGTGCTGGCGCCGGCCATGGGCGGCCTGGTGATCGGCCAGGAAGTGGCCCGGCAGGCGAAGGCCCGCTTCATCTTTGCCGAGAAGGAAAACAATGTGCTCGTGATGCGCCGTGGTTTCACCCTCAAGCCCGGCGAGAAGGTGCTGATCGTCGAGGACGTCATCACGCGGGGCGGTCGGGTGGTCGAGTGCCTCGAGATCGTCAAGCGCATGGGCGGCACCACCGCGGCCGTGGCGGTGCTCGTCGACCGCAGCGCCGGCCAGGCCAAGTTTGATGTCCCGACCTTCTCCCTGCTGGAAATGAGCTACCCCACCTACCCCGCCGACCAGATCCCCGAGTGGCTGGCGAAGATTCCGGCGAGCAAGCCGGGCAGTTGAATAGATTCGCGGTGGAACCCGGCTCAGTGGTTCGGGAAAATGATGTAGCGGTAGACCCCGCCCAGGTAAACGAAGGCCAGGTTGCGGCCGTCGCGCAGCAGATGCTTGGCGGAGGCCAGGTCAGTCACTGGCACCCGGTTCAACTGCACAATCACGGCGCCCTGCGGGAAATACTGGCGGAAAGGTGAGTCGTTATCGACCTCGGTGATGACCAGGCCCTCGACGCGATCGTCCACCTTCAGCTCCCGGCGCAGATCGGCCGTCAGCGGCGTGACCTTCACGCCAGTGACAAATTCACCATCCGCCGCATTCTCGTCCTGGGCGACCCCCAGGGTCACGTCGGCGGTCAGGGCCTTGTCGTCGCGGAGATATTTCAGGGTGATCTTCGTGCCCGGCGCCGTCTGGGCGATGACGAGCCGCAGGTCGTCGAGCGAGGCCACGGGCTTCTCGTTGATCGCGATGATGACGTCCTCCTGCTTGAGGCCCGCCTTGGCCGCGGGGCCGTCCGCCGGGCTGAGATTGGTGATGATCACGCCCTTCGTGTCGGCCTTGAGCCCGATCGACTCGGCGACCTCGCCGGTGAGGGTCTCGCTCGAGATCCCAAGATAGCCGCGCGTCACGGTGCCGGTCTCGATGAGGCTGTTCATGATGCTCCGCGCGAGGTTGATCGGGATGGCAAACCCGATGCCGATGTTGCCCTGCGAGGTGGTGATGATGGCGGAGTTGATGCCCACCAGCCGGCCGCGGGCGTCGATGAGCGCGCCGCCGGAGTTGCCCTGGTTGATGGCGGCGTCGGTCTGGATGAAATCCTCGTAGCCGCCCACCTCGTCGAGCAGGCCGAGCCCGCGGCGGCTGGTGGCGGACACAATGCCCATGGTCACCGTCTGGCCGACCGCGAGGGGATTGCCGATGGCGAAGACCACATCGCCCACGCGCAGCTTGCCGCTGTCGGCGAGCGTGGCGGCGGGGAGGTTTTCGGCCTCGATCTTGATCACGGCGACGTCGGTCTTCGGATCGGTGCCGATGACCCGGGCGAGGAACTCGCGCCCGTCGTTCAGGAGCACCTTCAGCTCATCCGCGCCCTCGACGACATGGTTGTTGGTGATGATGAAACCGTTCGCGGAAATGATGACGCCCGAGCCGAGGCCGCTCTGGGTCTGCTCGCCGCCCTTGACGCCGTACTGGCGCAGGAAATCGGGCACGCGCTGGCGCACCACCTTGCTGGAGTAGACCGAGACCACGGCCGGCCGGATGTTGTCGAGCACGTCGGCGTAGCTGGTGACGAGCGGCGACTTGGGCTCGCTGACGGACGTGTCGTCGACCTTGAGCTCGGGCTTCTTGACGGGTGCGACACTCTTGGGCGCCACCTTGTCCGCGGCGGACAGACCGGTCCCGCAACCCAGGACGGACGTGAGCAAGGCAAGGAGCAGAACAACCGGCTTCGTTTTCATAGGAATATGTGCGGACAGATGACAGCAACCCGCCGGCGCGGTTCCGCGCCCACGGCCTAGAAACCCTTGATTTTGAACAGACTCGTGACGCTCTCGTTGGTGTTGATCCGGAGGATCGCCTCGCCCAGCAGGGGTGCGATGCTGAGGACCGTGATCGGGAGTCCGCGGACGTCGATCGGCACGGAGTTGGTCGTGATCAATTCATCTATAACGCCGGTCTTGAGGCGCTCGTAGGCGATCTCATTCAGGACGCAGTGGCTGACCGCCGCCCGGATGCTGAGGGCGCCGTGGTCGCGAAGAATCTTGGAGGCCGCCGTCAGGGTGCCGGCGGTTTCGGTGATGTCGTCGACGAGGAGGACGTCGCAGCCCTCCACCTCGCCCACGATGCTGATCGCCTCAACCGTCGTGGCGCTGGTGCGCTTCTTGGCGACGAGGCCGAGGGAGGCGCCGAGGATGTCGGCGTAGGCGGAGGCCATCTTCATGCCGCCGACGTCCGGCGAGAAGACCACGAGCTTGTTGCTCTTCTTGGTCGCGAGATACTGGAAGAAAACCGGCGAGGCAAAGAGGTGGTCGACCGGGATGTCAAAGAAGCCCTGGATCTGCTGGCTGTGGAGGTCCATCGCCAGGACGCGGTTCGCGCCGGCGGCCATGAGCAGGTTGGCCACGAGCTTGGCCGTGATGGGCACGCGGGGCTGGTCCTTGCGGTCCTGCCGGGCGTAGCCGTAGAACGGGATGACCGCGGTGATGCGCTGCGCCGAGGCGCGCTTGGCGGCGTCCATCATGATCAGCAGCTCCATCAGGTGATGGTTCGTCGGCGGGCAGGTCGACTGGATGATGTAGACATCCGCGCCGCGGATGTTCTCGTTGATCTTCACGAAGGACTCGCCGTCCGGAAAGCATGTGACCGTCGCCTCCCCGAGCGGGACCCCGATGGACTGGCAGATTTCCTCTGCCAGGACGCGATTGGAAGAACCGGAGAATATCTTGAGCCGCGGGTCGGTCATGGTGCTGTGTGAGTAATGGAGAAAGGGACTAGCGAGAAGACTTTTCCAAGCCTTTCTCCAGAATCTCGACGCGCTTGAACAGGTCCGGCAGCCGCTGGTGCAGGATCTGCAGCCGGCGCTCCAGCAGGTAGGGAATCGCCGGGGTCCCGTTCAGGTAGCTGCCCGGCTCGGTGGTGTAGGCGATCCCGGTCTGGCCGCCAGCCTTGGTGCCCTTGCCGAGGGTGATGTGCCCGCCGACGCCCGCCTGCCCGCCGAGGACCACGTAATCCTCGAGCGTGGTGCTGCCGGAGATGCCGACCTGCGAGCAGAGGATGCAGTGTTTGCCGATGACGACATTGTGGGCGATCTGGACCAGGTTATCGACCTTGGTGCCCTCGCCCACCCGGGTGCGGCTGAAACGGGCCCGGTCGATCGTGGAATTGGCGCCGATCTCGACGTCATCCTCGATCACCACGGTGCCGATCTGGGGGATCTTCTCGTGCCGCCCCTGGACAAATTCGTAGCCGAAGCCGTCGGAGCCGATGATCACGCCCGGTTGCAACCGCACACGATTGCCCAGCGAGCAGGTCGCGGCGATCACCACGCCGGGCATCACCCAGCACCCCTCGCCGATCCGCGCATCCTGCCCGACAAAGACCGAGGCCTGCAGCACGCTGCCCGCCCCGACGTGGACGCCCGGCTCGATCACGCAAAGCGGGCCGACGTGGGCCGTGGGGTCAATCGTCGCCGAAGCCGCCACCACCGCGCTCGGGTGGATGCCGGCGGCCGGCTTGGGCCACAGGGCCTGCTCGATCCGGGCGCAAAGGCGGGCCAGGGCCACGGATGGATTTTCCACGTAGAGAAAGACCTGGTCGGGCCGGGGCTCGCCGGCATAGTCCGCGGGGAGCAGGATCACCGTCGCCGTACAGTCCGGCACCTGGGCCCGGTACTTGGCGTTACCCAGGAAGGACAGGTCGCCGGGGGCGGCCAGGGCGAGCGAGGCGATATCCCGGATCTTCAGCGCAGTCGTTCCGGTGGTGCGGACTGCGCCGACGATGGCGGCGATCTCGGCGGGGGTGTAGGCGACCTGCATGGCGACAAAAAAGCCCTGTTCGCTGGAACAGGGCTTGGCAAGAATGTTAAGGCTTCTTCGGCTCGGGCTTGGCCCCGACGTTCGGCACCGTGAAGGGGGCCGGGGCGGCGGCGGCGGGCGCAGCCGCTGCCGCGGGTGGCGCAACCGGACGGTCCTTGTTCACTTCCTTCTGCACGTCATCCGTGATGTCGTACGAGGCGTCGGTGTAGAGCACGCTGGAAATGCCGAAGAGGGTCGGGCCGGATTTGTCGAGGACGAGGGTGGCGCCGCGCTGCTTGGCCATGTCGCCGACAACCTTGGTGATCTCCTCGAGCAGGAGGTCCCGGTGGGTCTTGATGCGCTGCTGGAGGGAACGCTGCGTGTTGGTGCGGAAATTCTGCACCTCGGTCTGCTTGTTCTTGATCTCCTCGAGCTTCTTCTGGGCGTCGTTCTCGGCCTTGGCGCGGGCTTCGGTCGTGAGGACGGTGTTCTTGGACTGCTCCATGAGGTCCTTGTACTCGTCCACGAGGCTCTGGCCCTGCTTGTTCAACTCCTCGACCTGCTCCTGGGCCTTCTGCTCGGCATCGTGGAACTTGGCGTTGGCCTCCTCCGTTTTGTAGTGGGTGTCGTAAACCTTGGCCATGTCGACCACCAGCAGCTTGAACGCGGGTTGCGCGAGCAAGGCGGTGGAGCCGGCGCCAAAGGCGGCCAGAGTGATGATGGTGCGGATCAACTTATTCATAGAACGTGCAGTATTGGGGGTTAAAAGCGGGTGCCAAACGAGAAATTGAACTGGGTGCCCTTGCGGTTGAAGTGGTCGCTGGTGAGCGGAATGCCGAAATCCAGGGCCAGCGGCGCCCCGGCCACAAACAGGCGGAGGCCGATGCCGAAGTTGTCGTTGTATTGGGCCGGCGAGAAGTCGTAGGCGGCGGCGTTGACGAAGCCGGCGTCATAGAACACGGCAAACCGCACGGGCTTAACCACGTCGAAGGAGTATTCCAGGCTGAGGAAGGCGTAGGACTTGCCGCCGATCGGCTCGCCGTTGGTGTCCTTCGGGCCGACGCCGCGGAACTCGAAGCCGCGGAGGTCGTTCGGCCCGCCGAGGAAGTACTTGTCGTAGAACGGCACGTCCGGGGTGTAGGCCAGGGAAACCGGCGTGACCACGCCCGTGGTCGGATCGGAGAAATTAAACGTGCGGGTGATCTGCTTCCGGCTGTCGCCGAAGCTTTGGATGATGCCGGCGCGCCCGATCAGGGCCAGCACCTGGTCCTGGAACTCGGCGATCGGGAAGAACCGGGAGCCATGGAAATCCAGGCGGTACCAGTTGTTGTCGCCGCCGAGGATGCCGCCCGCCATGTCCGCCTGGAAGGAGGCGTACACGCCGCGCGTGGGGTTGATGATCTTGTCGCGCGTGTCCTGCGAGAGGGTCAGGCTGAGCTTGGAGGTCTTCGTGTTGCCCGCCAGCAGCTGGATCGAGATCGGCGCGTTCGGGGCCACGTTGTCGATGCTCACGATCTCGTAGGTGTAGCCGAGGCGGCCCTCGAGCCAGTTGAACAGCCGCTTGCGGAGGAAGATTTCGCCGCCGGTGCGCACTTCCTGGTAATAGGAGCTGTTGTAGTCCGAGGTCGTGCGGAAGAGATTGAAGCCCAGGCCGAGTTCCCGCTGGAAGAGCCATGGCTCCTCGAAGGAGAGGATGATCTCGCTCGACTGCGAACCGACCTGGAAGCGCAGGCGGAATTTCTGGCCGTCACCCTGGAAGAAGGATTTCCGGTTCTTGAAATCGAAGTTCGACTGCGTGACCTCGGCAAACACGACGGCCTTCTCCAGCGTGCTGAAGCCCGCGCCGAAGGTCAGGTTGCCCGTCCGGGCCTCGGTGACCGAGATCTTGAGGTTGCGGCGGCCGGGGATGTTCGTCGACTCGGCCGTCACGTTCAGCGGGTCCTCGAAGAACCGCGTGTTCTCGAGGCGCAGCTTGCTGATCTTCATCAGCACGCTGCTGAACACGTCACCGGGGCCGAGCACGAGCTCGCGCAGGATGACGACGCTCTTGGTCTTGGTGTTGCCGGCGATGTTGATCGACTCGACCTGGAATTTCTCGCCCTCGGTGATCTGGTACTCGATGTCGATGTTGCCCGTCTGGAGGTTGGGCTTGCGCACCAGGCGCACGTGGGTCTCGGGGTCGAGGTAGCCGTCGCGGCCGTAGAAGTCCTCGATCGTCTCAACGTCCTTGTCCAGTTTCGACGGGCAGAAAATCATCCCCTTGTGCTGGCGCGGCAGGAACTGCAGCAGCCGGGCGGAGTGAACCTTGTTGCCCGAGAAGGTGATGTCGCCGATCCGGTACTGGCGGCCCTCGGTGATGCGGATGGTGATCACCAGCTGGCTCGGCTTGGGGTAATCGAAGGTGATCTTGTCCTCCGGGATGTCCACGTCGAGGTAACCGTCCTCCCGGTAGTAGTCCCGCAGCTTGTTGAGGTCGTCGTCGAACTCGTCGTCCTTGAGCCGGCCGCTGCCGGTGAGCCACGAGAACATGTGCCATTTCTTGGTCTCCATCTCCTTGCGCAGCTTCTTCGCCTTGATGTGGTCGTTGCCGACAAAGTTGATGGCGGCGATCTTCACCTTGGCGCCCTCGCGGATCTTGAAGGTGACGGTGCCGAAGCCCGTGCTGCGGTTGCGCTCGATGCTATAGGTGACCTGGGCCTGGTTGAACCCGCCCTTCTGGTAGAACTCGTAGATCTTCTGGGCGTCGTCCTTCACCTGCCGTTCGTCGAGCGAGCCGTTCTGCACCGTCTTGATTTCCTTGCTGAGCCGGTGGTCCTTGTAGGCCTTGGCCCCCTGGTAGCGGATGGCCAGCACGCGGAACTTCGGGGTCACCTCGATCACGAGGTTCACGGTGTTGCCGGTCAGCGACTCGCGCTTGACCTCGATGAACTCAAAGAGACCGGTCTTGTACAGCGAGCGGATGTCGCGATCGATCAGGGACTCGTCCAGGTCGGTGTCCTCGCGCAGGGCCATGTTCGCGCGCACGACCTGCTCGCTGACGTTGGCCATGCCCACAAACTTCACGCTGATGGTACCGATGTGCGAAATGGGTGCCGCCGCGGCCGGGGCTGCCGCCGGCTGGTCGGCGGGCTGGGCATAAAGGCCGGCTCCCGCCAAAAAGAGGAAAAAGGAGACTAAAAAAGCCCGGATTAACGGACTATTGGGTGAAGTTTTCAAAGCGCGTAATTTCTTGAAGGAAAGTTAGTTTCAAATCACCTACCGGTCCGTTGCGTTGCTTGGCAATGATTAAATCGGCGGCGCCGGCGGCGGTCTGGAATTTTTCGTCTGAATCCTTGGGGCGGGACAGCATGATTACCACGTCGGCGTCTTGCTCAATGGAACCGGATTCGCGCAAATCCGACAGGCGCGGGGTGCGGTTTTCCTTCTCCGATGAGCGGTTGAGCTGGCTTAGTACAATAACCGGGACGTCTAGTTCCTTGGCGAGGGCCTTTAATCCACGGGAAACTTCGGCCACCTGCTGTTCGCGGGGGGCCCGCGGGTCGCTGCCGCTGACCAACTGGAGGTAATCGACGATGATCAGGCCCAGCTTCTTCCGGGCGTGGATCCGGCGGGCCTTGGCCCGCATTTCCATGATCGTCAGGTTGCTCGAGTCGTCGATCAGGATGGGCGCCTTCTTGAACTCCTCGGCCGTCTGGCCCAGGGCGTTGACCTCCCGGCCGTCGCGCCCGACCAGGCCGTCCCGGAGGAGCTTGATGTTCACCCGGGCCCGCGAGCAGAGCATGCGGAGGGCGAGCTGCGAGGAGCTCATTTCGAGCGAGAAAATCAGCACCGTCGCCGGGTCCGCCTTGCCGGGCTTCGGCAGGGCCGCGGCCTCGGCGATGTTGAGGGCGAAACTCGTCTTGCCCATCGACGGCCGGGCCGCGATGACGATCATTTCCTGGCGCTGGAAGCCGAAGGTCATGGCGTCGAGGTCCTTGAAGCCCGACGTCACCCCGGTCAGCTCGCCCTTCTTCATGAGCAGCTTGGCGATGACGGTGTTGGCCTCCTTGATCGACTCCTTGATCTCCTGGGCGCTGTCGCTGACGCGGTCCTGCGTCACGGCGAACAGCTCCTGCTCCACCTTGTCGACAAACTCCTCGAGCCCGCCGGTGAAGCTGTAGGCCTGCTCCACGGCCCCGGTGGCGGTCTTGATCAGCTCGCGCAGCAGGTGCTTCTCGCGGACCTTTTCAATGAAATAGCCGGCATGGGCGGTCGTCGGGATCTTGCCCGTGACCTGCATAAGGTGCGGGAAGCCGCCGACGGCCTCCAGCAGGCGCCGCGTCTTCAGTTCCTCCGCAAGGACCTCCAGCGTGACCGGCGGGCTCTTCTGGTACAGCTCGACGATGGTCTGGAACAGAAGCCGGTTGGCCGGCGAGTAAAAGCAGTCCGGGACAATGCGCGCCTCGAGGCAGCGCGCGATCGTGTCGCTGCCGTCCAGCAGGCAGCACGCGATGACGTGCTCCTCGGCCTCCATGCTGTGGGGCGGGGAGCGGTCGGACGGAGCGGAGGGCAAGGCCTGCTCATCCGCCGGCTTGCCGCGCCGGAATGTGGCAGGCGTCTGGGCCATATCCGGTCGGGGGTCGAACGTCGGTTGACGTTACGACGCGGCGGGTTCGATCGGGTTCTCGGAGACGACGTCGAAGGACAGTTCGACGGTGACGTCAGCGTGCAGCTTGATCTTAACCTCGTGCTTGCCGAGCGTCTTGATCGGCTGGCCGAGGTGGATGCGGCGCTTCTCGATGGTGATGCCCGCCGCGGCCAACTTCTCGTGAATGTCGTTCGTGGTGACCGCGCCGAAGAGCTTGCCGCCCTCGCCCGTCTTCACGGCGATGGCGATACCGGCCTTCTCGATCTGCTTGGCGAGCGCCTGGGCGCCGTCCAGTTCCTTGGCCTCGCGCTGCACGCGGGCCTTCTTCAGGGCCTCGACGTGCTTGCGGTTCGCCACGGTGACCGGGACCGCCATGCCCTGGGGCAGGAGGAAATTGCGCGCGTAGCCGGCGCGGACTTTGACCTGGTCGCCCTCGGCACCAAGGCCGTCGACCGGTTTAATGAGGAGTACTTCGTGATTAGCCATGATCGGAATGAGTTGGTTGTTTTTGAAATGGTCTGCCTGCGTCCGTTTGGACTTTGGCGCTTGGCGTTTTCCGCCTTAGAAGGGTTATCTATCGTGTATTATGTAAAGATAGTTGGTTATTAATTTACCAATAACGATTTATAGCCTTTCAGTGGACTGCTTTTGTAAAGTTGTGGATGTAAAGATAGAGCGCAATCAAAGCCTGTCGAAATGAATGAAGGGTCATGACTCTCAAATGTTCTCATGGGCTGTCAATACCCTAGTCTGGGCTTTTATTAGTCAACCGACGCTGCTGCAAATGGAGCGCCGTTAGACCTAAATTAGTAACGGTCGCGAATAATTATCGCTTTAAGCGATATTATATCCTTGCACTTCGAGGGCCAACCGATTTGTTAGAGGGGTCATGGCAATTATCCGCTACGCTCCTGTTACCGGGACAAACCTAGTGTTTGTTCGTGGAGGTCTAACAAACCTCTATCCCGTCCTGACGCGTCGAGGAGAGTCCCGTCATGGGTCCCTCCGCGCTCGTCGGACTAATCGCCGAGGCGGCAGTCCCTCGGCGTTGGCATCGGAGAGCTTAGCCTGTGTCGTTATGCGGTGGTTTCGATTCGGGGCAGCCTGTTGCAATTACGCAATAGGTCGTCGAAACCAACATGAAAACAAACAAACAAACTCGACGGGGGCTTCACGGTCCGCGTCAGGCCAGCCATGGCCGACACAGGGGGTTGATTCCAAGACTCAAGCAGTCGCTCAAAAGAGCGTTCCGTTGGGCCTTGGTGAGGAGGAAGGTGCTACTAGTCGTGATCGAAATCACTATTAAGTTAGTCCAACTCTTTAAGTCGCGCGACTAATCGGCCTCTCTCCTAAACCAATTTCTAAGATGTTATACGAAGCTCTCAAACTGATTAGAGTATATCACAACCTGAAACAAGGTGATCTAGCAACGAAGCTTGATATATCCCAATCGCATCTAAGTGAAATTGAGGCAGGGTCGAAACAGCCCACGATGGAACTACTGGAGAAATATGCTTCAGTTTTTCACATGCCGGTTTCGTCGATCCTATTTTTCTCAGAGAGGAAAGACTCAAAATCACAAAATAAGTTATCTGAGACAATCGCCGGAAAAGCTCTACAGATGCTTTCGTGGATAGATACAATTACGACTGATCGGGGCAAACCCAAGCACACATGAGGTTTTATCCGCTGTCGCAATCGCCTCTTTATAAGTTGGAGTCCCGAAAGAAGCTGGCGGAGCTGCTCGACCTATCTCGTCGGGAGCTTGAACTCCTGGCAAACTCAGGCATTGGATCTTACTCCTTCTTCGACACGAAGGCGAAGAACGGGAAGAAGACGCGGCACGTTGAACATCCCCACCCTCCACTTCGCAAAGTTCAACGCAGCCTCACTCGATTGCTTGGCCGAATTGAGCCTCCTGCCTATCTACACTCCGCGTTCCGGGGCCGGTCTTACGTTACAAACGCATCAAAGCATGCGTATTCCGAGCGAAGCGCAAAAATTGATATCAAGAGCTTCTTTAAGGCCGCAGACAGCAGTCGCGTTGCTCGGGCATTCCGCGATCAGTTTGAGTGCAGCGGCGATGTCGCCGCGATATTGTCTAAACTGACGACTATCTTGGGGCACATCCCGACTGGCGGAAATAGCAGCACAATGATTTCTTTCTGGGCGTACAAACCTATGTTTGACGAAATTTATTCACTCTCGTTTGGCGCAAATGTCGTAATGACCTGCTGTGTGGACGACATGACCTTCACTGGAGAAAAAGTTAGCCGGGGATTTATTAATTCCGTTCGACTGATTGTTCGCAAATTCGGCTTAAAAACCCACAAAGAGCGTTATTTTTCCAAGAATACCCCAAAGATAATTACCGGCGTAGCGGTCACTTCAAACGGGCTACGTTTGCCCAACGCCCGCCGGCGAAAACTGCACGACGGATTCGCTTTGGTGAAGACTGAGCCGAATTTGAAGGAGAGAGTGAAGAAGGCCGAATCGCTACTTGGTAGGGCTGCAGAAGCACAGCAGGTCGAACCTCGATTCGGAGCTGAAGTTTTTCTTGCCACAAAAGTCTTGAATGAAACGCGTGCCGCTTTGCGCGGTAGCAAAAGAGTCATCCAGCTCCTGTGCGTACTTCCTAATCACGGACATATTTTCGCGGTAAATTGGGTAACACTTTTTGGTTGAGGGAGACGGTGATCAGGCCCTGGCAGCGAAGCCAGGTTTCCGCGGCCTGGCGCCAGGCGGCGCGCACGCTGCGGTGAT
>CAIUGM010000006.1 GCA_903898675.1 uncultured Verrucomicrobiota bacterium | reverse complement strand
TCAGCGGTGCCGGCAAAATCGAGGTAAGCCTCGGTGATGGCCGGGGGAAACCCGGCCAGGTTGGTCTCGGCGCGTTCCTTCGCCTCAGTGGGTGATATCATGGGATGTGGGGATTGAGTTTTCGGTGCAAATTGTTGGGCCGGCCGTCAGCCCTCCTGCCGCGGCTCGAAGTGTGGGTAAAGCAGCGGGAGCAGGAAAAGGATCAGGAGGGTCGCAGTGATGAGCCCGCCGACGATGACCACCGCGAACGGTCGCGAGGTTTCCGCGCCGACCGCGTGCGACAGTGCCGCCGGCAGCAGGCCGAGCGCCGCCATCGCCGCCGTCATGACCACGGGCCGCAGCCGGGAACTGGCACCGGTGCGGATCGCCTCCTCCATCGGGTGGCCGTCGCGCCGGAGCTCACGGATACGCTCGACCAGCAGCACGCCATTTTGCACGGCGACGCCGAACAGCGCGATGAAGCCGACGAGGGCCGAGACGGACAGATTCAAGCCGGCCAGCGGCAGCGCGACAATCCCGCCCACGGCGGCAAACGGCACCACCAGCAGAATCAGCGTCGCCAGCCAGCCGGAGTCGAACGCCGTGAAGAGCAGGAAGTAGATCGCCGCGAGCGTCACCGGCACAATCAGCAGCAGCCGGTGCAGCGCCCGCTGCTGGTTCTCGAAGGAACCCGTCCACTCCAGCCGGTAGCCGGTTGGCAGCGGCACCGCCACCCCGACCTTGTCCTGCGCCTCGGCCACCAGTGACCCGAGGTCGCGGCCCCGCACGGAAAATTTGACCGCGATCCGGCGGGCGTTCTCTTCGCGATACACCCGGGCAAATCCCGCCCGCACCGACACCGTGGTCACCTGGTCGAGCGTCAGCCGCTCGCCGTTGCCCCCGAAAAGCGGTATCTTGCGGATGCTGTCGAGGTCGGTCACGGCCAGCGGCGATAGCTTCACCAGCAGGTCGAACGAACGCTCCCCTTCCAGCACCTGCGTGGCGGTCGATCCGCCAAGCGCGGTTTCGACCACCGACTGCACGTCCGAAACCGTCAACCCCGCCCGGCCGATCGCCGCCCGGTCCATCGTAATTTGCACCTGCGGCTGACCCAGCAACTGCTCGGTGCCGACGTCGACCGCCCCGGGCACATGGCGGACAACATCGGCGATGCGCTCGGCGAGGGCCTGGAGCTTGACCGGGTCCTCGCCGAAAATCTTGATGCCGAGCTCGCCCTTGATGCCGGAGATGGCCTCGTTCACGTTGTCCTCGATCACCTGGCTGAACTGCAGGTCGAGTCCGGGAATCGCCGCCAGCTTTTGGTTCATCGCGTCGACGAGCGCCTCGCGATCGGGCACGGTCCAACGCTCGCGGGGAATGAGGTCGATGTAGAGTTCCGCGGCGTCAAAGCCGCCGACGTCCGTGCCGTCGTCCGGCCGGCCGAGCTGGCTGACGATCACCTTCACCTCCGGGAAGGTGGACAGAATCCCGCGTACCCGCTGCACCAGCCGCGCCGCCTCGGTCGGGGCGATGGACTGCGGCATGTTGACGTGCAGCCAGAGGGCGCCCTCGTCCAGCTTGGGCAGGAACTCCGAGCCCAGCCGGGCCGCCACGATCCCGGCGCCGGCCAGCGCCAGCAGTGCGATCACCCCGACGACCTTGCGCGCGGCCAGGGCCCGTTCGAGCAGCGGGCGGTAGAGGGCCTGCAATTGCCGCACCAGCCAGGAGTCCTCCTCGCCGCCGTGTCCGCCCCGCAGCGCGAAGCTGGCCAGCACCGGCACCACGGTAAGGGCGAGGATCGTCCCCGCCACGAGGGCAAACGTCAGCGTGAGCGCCATCGGCTGGAAGATCTTCCCCTCGACGCGCTGCATCGTGTAGAGCGGCAGGAACGCGGTGAGCAGGATCGCCTTCGCAAACAGGATCGGCCGCCCCATCTGCCGGCCCGCCTCCACGATCAACTGGCCCAGCGGCACCGTCCGCTCGCGTTTCTCCGCCCGCATCCGCAGGAGGTTCTCGATCACCACGACCGCCGAATCGACGATGATGCCGAAGTCGATCGCCCCCATTGAAATCAGGTTCGCGGGGATATGCCGCCAATCCAGCAGCAGGAACGCGCCGAGCAGCGCGAGCGGCACGACCGCCGCCACCACCAGCGCCGCCCGTACTTCACCCAGGCCGAGAAAGAGGATCAGGACCAGCAGGACCAGCGCGATGCCCTCGATCATGTTGTGCTGCACGCTGTGCAGGGTGCGGTCGATCAGCTCGGTGCGGTCGTAATGCGGGACGAGCCGAACCCCCGCCGGCAGCGCGTGGGCGTTGATCTCGGCCACCTTCGCTCGCACCAGCTCGAGGACGCGCAGCGCATTCTCACCCTTGCGCAGGAGCACGATGCCCTGCACGAGGTCGTTCTGGTCGGGCGTGCCGGGCGCGGCCTTCCCCACCCGGCCGAGCCGCAACTGTTCGCCGATGACAACCTGCCCGAGATCGCTGATCCGGATCGGCGTGCCGTTCCGCGTGTCCACCGCGATGCCCTCGATGTCCGCCGTACCCTGCACGAAACCGAGCCCGCGCACCACGTACATCTCCGCGCCGTGCTCGATGTAAGAGCCGCCGGCATTCCGGTTGCCGTTGGCCAGCGCATCGAAGACCTGCTTCAGCGACACGCCATAGGATTTCAATTTTGCGGGATCGATCAGCACCTGGTACTGCTTGGTCGGTCCGCCGAAGCCCACGATGTCGACCACGCCGGGCACAGTCCGCAGCTGCCGCTCGACGACCCAGTCCTCCAGGGCCTTGAGTTCCACCGCCGGATAACCGGGCGGCGCCTGCAGCGAATACCGGTAAATCTCCCCGACCGGTGTCGCATCGGGCGAGATGCTGGCCTGCGCGCCCGCGGGCAGCGTGACCGCCGCGAGGTGCTGGAACGCCTGGTTGCGCACATAGTCGCCCGGCGCGTCGTCCTCGAACACCAGCGTCACCACCGAAAGACCGAACAGCGAGATCGAGCGCATCGATGCGCGCTGCGGGATGCCGTTCATCTCGTTCTCCACCGGGATGGTCACCAGCCGCTCCACCTCCTCGGCCGCGTGGCCGGGGAAAAGCGTGATGATCTGCACCTGGACGTTGGTGACGTCCGGGTAGGCCTCGACCGGCAGGTGTCGGAACGCCTGCACGCCCGCGAGAACGAACAGCCCGAGCAACACCAGCACGATGGGCCGGTGACGCAGCGCGTAGCTGATCAGGCGTCCGATCATAGGGCGCCTCCGCCGACGCGCACGGCCTCGAGCAGCAGCGCGCCCTCGACGACCACGCGGTCCTCCCGTCGCAGCCCATCCTGCACGAGGATGCGGCCGTTGGCCTCCGCGCCGGTCTGGATCGCCCGGCGGGTGTAACGGCCCGGCGCCGTCTCGATGAAAACAAAGGCCTGGTTGTCCTTCAGGAAAACCGCCTGCGCCGCCACGACGACCGCCCCCGACGGCTTGCTGCCGTCCACCTCAACCTCGGCGTACATCTCTGCCTTGAGCAGCAGGTCGGGATTCTCCACCTCGCCGCGCACCTTCAGCGTCCGGGTCGCCGGATCGAGCGAGGCACCGATCAGGTCGATGTGCCCCGCAAACACCCGGCCCGGGTACGCCCGGCTGGTCAGGTGCAGGGCCTGGTTCGGTTTCAGCGCGGCGATGTCCAGTTCGGTCGCATCGAGCAGAATCCAGAGCCGGTGCGGATCGGTCACGACAAACGGCGCGTTCGTGACCTGCGGCAGGTTCGCGAGGATCAGGTCGGGCCGGATTTCCTGGCCGGGGTTCAGGTTTTTTTCCACCACAACACCGGCCAGCGGCGTGCACAGGGCATACGACTGGTCCGCTGCCTCGGGTCCGGCATTGTAGAGCGCGAGCTTGGCCCGGGCGCGCTGCCGCTCCGCGGCGGCGCCGGCCTGGGCATCCTCCGCCGCCTCGACTTCCTTCTGTGCGAGGGCGCCGTGGGCGAACAGGTCCTGCGCGCGGGCGAGCGTGCGCTCCGCGAGCGTGGCGTCGGCCTCGGCTTTGCGCGCGTCCGCGCGGGCCTGGTCCACGTCGGGCGAATCGATCCGCGCCAGCGGCATGCCGGCAGCGACCTCGTCCCCGGGCTTCACGTCAATCGCCCGCACCCGGCCGGCCACCGGGGAGTAGATGCGGACCGTGACGTCCTCATCCCAGACGAGCCGGCCGGAAAACCGGAGCGGGGCGCTCGCCTGCGGCTCGACCGAGGCGGCGACCAGCGCCGTGCGCTGCGGCGCGTTCAGGGCATAGACGACCGTGTCACCATCGACCTTCGGCCCTGCGGCAACGGGTTCAACCGCCGCCGGCTGGCAGCCGGTCAGGCCGAGGAGTCCCGCGGCAAACGCGAGGGCGTGGAGGCGAAAGCGAAAAAGGCTGAGTCGGACGAAATGCGATGCGGTCAGGTTCATGGCTTGAAGATTCAAGGGGCCGGTGCGTTCACGGCCGCCGCGGTGGAGACGTTGAGGGCGGCCTCGAGCGCGGCCGCCGCGCTCAGCAGGTCGGCGCGCGCATGGACTGCTGCCAAGCGGACGTCGTTGTTGTTGCGCTCGGCGGCGAGCAGCTCGACCAGCGCCGCCCCGCCGTGCTGGTAGGCGTACGCGATGGTCTCGGTGATCGAGGTGGAACGGGGCTGGAGCTGCCGGACGTACACCTCGGCGCGGTTGCGGGCTTCCTCGTAGGCCACGCGCTGCGACGCCAGTTCGGCGGCGGCCTGCACCCGGACCTTGTCGAGCTGCGCCTCCGCCTGGTCGCGCGCGGCCTTGGCGGCGAGGATGGCGCCGGTGTTGCGATTCCACAACGGCAGCGGAAACGAAAGCCCGACCCCGGCCGTGTTCGGCTGGTCCGGCGGCTGCCGCTCGTATTGCACCGAGACGGTCAGGTCCGGGATCACACCGTGTTTCTGCAGCGTGAGCTGGGCCTCGCTCTGCGCGAGTCCGGCCTCGGCGGCGCGGATGTCCGGCCGCCGGCCTGCCGCTCCGGTGTCATCGTCCGGCGCGCCGCCCGGCAGTTGGTCGAGTGTGTCCGACAACACCAGTCCGACCGGCGGCACCGGCTGGTTAAGGAGCGTCGTGAGCACAAGCAGGGTCGTGCGCGCACGGGCCCGCGCGGAGCCGGCGTCCAATTCGAGCTGGTCGGCGGCGATTTCGATCTGCGCCTGGTCCGACGCCGCGATGTCGCCCGCGGCCCGGCGCCGGGCCGCGATGCCGGCTTCCTGGCGCAGCGCGGCCGTCGAGGCCGTGAGCACCCTCGCCTCCTCCTGCGCCTCAAGCGCGGCGACGTACGCCTGGCTCACCGCCTGCACCAGCAACCGGCGCGCATCGTCCCGCTGGGCCGTCGCGGCCCGGACGCCGGCCTCGGCCGCGGTCCGCCGCACGCCGCGCTTGCCAAGCTCAAGCAGCTGCGAAAGCGAAAAAATCGTGTCGTAACTCCGCTCGTCCAACCGGTTGCCATCCGGCGTACCGTTGCTGCGTCCGTCGGTATCGATCTTGCTCACCGAGACCCCAACCACCGGGTTCGGAAACTCGCGGACCGTGCGCAACTGGGCCAACGCGGCCGCCACCTGCGTCTGCGCCACGCGCAGGTCCGGATTGTTCTGCAGCGCCAGCCGCTGGGCCTCCGCGAGGGACAGCGAGCCGGCGGAGGTCTCAGCCCGCACCAAAATCGCCGGCAGGCAGCCCACGGCCAGCAACGCACAGCACAGCCGGGTGGCGGAAAACAACTGGAGCGAAACCAACATCGCCGCAGGTTAGCACGGACGGGCCGGTCGCGTCTGCTGGGGGAGCCCCTATCCTCACGTACGAGAATGTCCTACAGGGAGGAATGCCGCTAAATACGACCGATGGCTCGCTTTTGCCGGGCGTAGCGCTGATTTCATCCGCTGCGGTGCTCCGCTTCGTAGCTGCGCACGGCTTCGCGCAGAAGGGCCGTCGCGTTCTCCAATCCCAGCTTTTCCTTGATCCGGCCACAATAGACCTGGACGGTTTTCTGGCTGAGGCGCAGCTGCTCGGCGATCCGCTTGGTCTCGTAACCCTGCCCGAGCAGCGCAAAGACCTCCATCTCCCGGTCGCTCAGCAGCGTGATCGGCGACTCGGCGGCCTGGGCCTTGGCACCGACAAACTTGCCGGTCATCTGCGCCGCGAGTTCCTCGCTGACATACAGCCGGCCCGCCAGCACGTGCCGGATGGCCTCGATCACCTTGCCCGTGGCCGCGCGCTTCATGACATAGCCGAGGGCGCCGGCCCGCAGCGCGCGCTCGGCATAGAAAGCCTCGTCGTGCATCGAGAGCACCAGGACGCGCGGGTGGCGGAGCAGGGTCTGCAGCTGCTTGATCAATTCGAGGCCCGACTGCCCCTGCAGCGAAAGGTCGACCACGACGACATCGGGCTGCAACCGCTCAATGTCGGTCACCGCCTGCGCCGCCTCCTCCGCCTGGCCGCAGATGAAGAGATCGGCCTGACGCTCGATCAGGTTCGCCAGCCACTCGCGCACGAGCGGATGGTCGTCGACGAGAAAGATGCTGTGCCGCTTGGGTGCGGTGGAGTCGTTGGATTCGGGGCTCATGAAACGGGGTGGGCTTGCGGCAGCCGGCAGCGGACCAGGGTGCCGCCTTCCGGGAGGGGCTTGATGAGGAAATCACCGCCGATGATCTGCGCCCGGTGCGACATGATGCGGAGGCCGAGGCCGGTGCCCCGTCCCTCGTTGACCGGCAGGCCGGTGCCGTCGTCCTGCACGGTCAGCTCGTGCCCGGCGTCGCGGCAGGTCAGCTTGATGATGATGTGGTGCGCCCGGCCGTGCTGCACGGCGTTGCGGGCCGCCTCCTGCGCGATGCGCAGCAGGTGCAGCGCGGAGCTGCTCTCGGCGACGTGACATTCACCCTCCTGCTGGAATTCGCACACAACGCGGAACTGGTCGGAGATGTCGTGCGCCAACTCGCGCAGCGCATCGACGAGACCGTCGCGCTGGATTTCCTCCAGCATCAGCCCCTTCGCGAGGTGCCGGGTTTTCTCAATGCCCACCTCGAGCAGTTCCACAATCTTCCAGGCGTCGCGCTGCTCATCCAAACCGAGGGCCTGGAGTTTTTCGCCGAGCACCTGCCCGGCGAAGGCCGTGCCTGTCAGGTGCTGGCCGAGGTCGTCGTGCAACTCGCGGCCGATGTTGGCGCGTTCGCGTTCGCTGATGCCGAGCAAAATTTTTTCCAGCCGCTCGCGTTCGGTGATCTCCGCCGTCAACGCAGCCGTGCGCTGCCGCACGCGCTGCTGCATCTCGATCTGCAGCCCGCGCACCGTCGCGAAGAGCCAGACGATCACGAGGTAGGTGCTGAGGGCGAGCAGCCCGTTCCACCAGGGCACCACCCAGTTGCTGTAATGCGCGCCGGCCAGCAGATCCCCCGCGAGCCAGAGCGCGACACTGGCCACGGCCACAAACGACCCAAAGAGCCAGCCAAGAGCCGCGGTGCCGAGGATGACGGGCAGGCAATAAAAGGCGATCATCGACACCTCGAAGCCCAGCAGGTAATCCAGCACCCCAATGACGAGCATCAGCCCGACCGTCAAAACCGCCAGCCGTCGGCTGCGCCGCGGGTTGAGCGAAAAGAGCGTGTGGCGCCAAAAGCCTTGTAGCCAGCGCCACCGGGGGTGGGAAACAGGCTGGGCGGGTGCGACAATGGCCATCATCCGTGCTTAGGTCAGTCCCGGTTGACCAGCCAGACCAATTTTCGTGACCGGGCCGGCGCATCCCCCGGCCGCGAGCGACCCGGCGGACATTACGGCGCGTAGGTGACCGTGCGCACGCCGGCGATGTTGGAGACCGTGATCGTGACACCTTGCGTGAAGTTGGTCGGGTAGGATTCCTGCGCCACCGTGTTCAGGGTCTTGACGTAGGCGGTTGCCCCGACGAGGTCGGTCTCCACCACCGTGGAGACGCCGTTCTCCAGAAAGTACTGGTCCGACGCCGCGGACAGCTGGCGCACGTTGTTGGTGACGGCCTTGTCCTGGGAGGACTGGCGGACCTTTTGAAACGCGGGAATGGCCATCGACGCGAGCAGACCGATGATGACCACGACGATCATGATTTCGACGAGCGTGAAACCTTGGGCTGATTTTTGTTTCATGGGCGGAGTTGGAATCTGTGGTTATTTTCCTGGGTCGCCGCAGGAACCGGCCGGCCGGGGTGAATGCGAAAACCCCGACCACCCGGCCAGCATAGCCCAAACGCCGGATTCTGTCTGCCAGCCCACGGATTATTCGGGCGTAGGACGTCCTCCTACAGATTCAGCGGGTCCGAATCCCCACGCGACTTGCGACAATTCAGGACTCGGTTCCCACCATTGAGCCTAATTACAGCGAAATCTCTCCGTCCTGTAGCCCGGGCCACGGGCGCGGCGTCCCATAGACAGCCATTCCTTGCGCAACCTTTCTCCGCCTTCGGGTTCTCTCTCCATCATGCTCCGCCCACTTTTTCCCACGGCTGTCGTCCTGGTTTGCAGCGTGCTGCTCCGGCCCCTGGCGGCGGCGCCCGAGATCACCCCGGCCGCGCCCGTGAACCAGCCCGCGGTTCCGGCCAAACCGCCTGCACCCGTCCTCTACGTCGCCGCCCTGCGGCCCGATCCGGCGGCGCCGGACTCCACCGGCTACGGCACCGCAACCCTCGTGCTGGCCGCCGATGAGGCCGGCGCCCGCGTCGCAGTGAGCTATTCGAACCTCACCTCGACCCCCGTCAGCGGCCACCTTAAGCTCGGCGCCCCCAACGAGGATGGCGCCTACGTGCGCAACTTTCCCGCCGCACAACCCGCGAGCTTCGACTGGGTCTTCAAGGACTCCGGCCAGCTCAGCATCGCCGACCTCCGCACCGCCTTGAAGGAGGGCCGCATTTACGCCGTCATTGACTCAAAATCCCACCCCAACGGCGAAATCCGCGCCCAGTTCATCCGCTCGGCCGGCTCGGCCAAATTCACGCCCCCGCCCGCGCCGCCCGCCCTGCCCGCCGGCCCGATCACCGAACGCGACGCCGCGCGCTTCCTGACCCAGGCCACCTTCGGGCCCACCCACGAGGAGATCACCGAGCTCACCGCCCGCAAAAATCTCGGGGGCTGGATCGACGACCAGCTGGCCCTGCCACCCACGGTCCACCGCGACGCCACGCTCGCGGACTTTACGGCGTTCCCGCCCGGCGGCAACAAGCCCAAGGTCAACAATGCCAACCGCCAGGACGCGTGGTGGAAAATTTCCCTGACCGCCCCGGACCAGCTCCGCCAGCGCGTCGCCTTTGCCCTCAGCGAAATCTTCGTGACCTCCGATGTAAACGACGCCCTCGCCGGCCGCCCCGAGGCCCTCGCGGCGTATTATGACCTGCTGGCCCGCGACGCCTTCGGGAATTTCCGCCAGCTGCTCGAGGATGTGACGCTCAGTCCCGTGATGGGCGTCTACCTCAGCCAGCTGCGCAACGCCAAGGCCGACCCCAAGCTCGCGACCAGTCCCGACGAGAACTACGCGCGCGAGGTCATGCAGCTCTTCACCATCGGCCTCAACCAGCTGCTGCCCGACGGCACGCTGAAACTCGGCGCCGACGGCCTGCCCATCCCCACCTACGACCAGGGCACCATCGTCGAGACTGCGCGCGTCTTCACCGGCTGGGGTTACTACTCCGCCGCACCCCGACCCAACTTCCGCGGCGCGCCGGCGAACTTCTTCGCCCCCATGATGCTTTATCCCGAAGCCCACGACAACGGCGCCAAGACCATCGTCGGCGGCGAAAAACTCCCGGCCAGCCAGGGCGGGGAGAAGGATCTCAAGGACACGCTCGATGCGCTTTTCAACCACCCGAACACCGGGCCCTTCATCTGCCGTCAGCTCATCCAGCGGCTCGTCACGAGCAACCCGAGCCCGGGGTACGTCTACCGCGTCGCACAGGTGTTCGCCAAAAACGGCACGGGCGTTCGCGGTGACCTCGGGGCGGTCATCCGCGCCATCCTCCTCGACTACGAGGCGCGCTCGCCGGCCGTGCTGGACCACATCGGCTACGGCAAGCTCAAGGAACCGTTGCTCCGCGCGACGGCGCTCTTCCGCGCCTTTGACGCCCACGCGAGGAACGGCCGTTTCCACCTGCCCAACCCCGAGGGTGCCCTCGCGCAGGCCGCGCTGCGTTCGCCGACCGTTTTCAATTTCTTCGAGCCGGATTTCGTCCTGCCCGGCACGCTCGCCGCCGCCGGCTTGCACGCGCCGGACTACCAGATCCTCACCGACACGACCGCCATCACCGTGCCCAACTTCCTCTACGGCTCTGTCTACACGCCGGCCCAGCCCAAGGACGAGCAGATCACCCTCCGGCTCGACCCGCTGCTGCCGCTCGCCAGGACGCCAGGACCGTTGCTCGACTACCTCGACCTTGTCTTCTGCGCCGGCTCCCTGCCGCTCCGCACCCGCGAGGACATCAAGGCCGCCCTCGCCGCGCTGCCGCCCTCGACGACCAGCGACCTCGACCGCGTCCGTCTCGCGCTCCACCTGACGATCATCGCCCCCGAAGCCGCCATCCAAAGATAGAAGGCCAGAAGGTTTAACCACGGACTACACAAATGAACACGGATAAGAGGCGAAGACTTCTTCAGCCGAATTCCTGCTCTTACTGTATCCGTGATAATTCGTGAAATCCGTGGTCAAAAAGCTCCTCCCATGAACTCCTCCCCGCTTAACGAATTCACCCGGCGCAAATTCATCGGAGCCTGCTGCGCCGGCGTCGGCCTCACCGGCATGCTCTCCGCCATGGCCCAATTGCGCACGATCGGCGCCCTCGCCGATCCCGCCAACATCGCCCCGGGTGATTCGGCCGCGCCCGGTGACTACAAGGCGCTCGTCTGTCTTTTCCTCGCGGGTGGCAACGACGCCAACAACCTGCTCGTGCCCTTCGATCCCGCGAGCTACGCCGCGTATGCGTCCGCCCGCGGCAGCCTCGCCCTCGCCCTCGACGCCCTGCTGCCGCTCAAGGCGCGCAATCCCGACGGCCGCACGCTCGCGATGCACGGCGCCATGCCGGAATTGCGCGACCTGTTCGACGGCGGACACCTCGCCATGCTCGCCAACGTGGGCACCCTGGTCGTCCCGACGACCAAGGCCCAGTTCCAGGCCAAGTCCGTCCCGCTGCCCGGCCAGCTCTTCTCGCACAACGACCAGCAGGTCCAGTGGCAAAGCAGCGTCCCCGACAAGATGTTTTCCACCGGCTGGGGCGGCCGGCTCGCCGATCTGACGAAAAGCCTGAACGAGAACAACCGCATCTCGATGTCGATCAGCCTCGCCGGGCAAAACGCCTTCCAGGTCGGCCGCGAGGTCACGCAGTTCGCCGTCAGCCCCAACGGCGCCGTGCAGCTCAACGGCACCGGCGGCGGCCTTGGCCAGATCAGCGCCCACGCGCAGAACAGCCTGATGCATCCCGACGACGAGAATCTCCTCGCCGGGGCCTTTGCCGGTCTCACGACCGATGCGGTGACCGACAGCGCCCTGCTCGCGACCGTGCTCGGCAAGGAGGCGCCGTTCACCACGGTCTTCCCGAAATCCAACCTTGGTTCGCAGCTCCGTATGATCGCCCGCATGATCGCCGCCGCGCCGGCGCTCGGCCTGAAGCGACAGATTTTCTTTGCCCGCATCGGCGGCTGGGATCTCCACGACGGCGAAATCCCCGCGCACGCCAAGCTGCTCGGCGACGTCAGCCAAAGCCTGGCCGCCTTCTACGCGACCACCGGGGAGCTCGGCCTCGCCGAGCAGGTCACCACGTTCACCGCCTCCGATTTCGGGCGGACCTACACCAGCAACGGCAACGGTTCCGATCACGGCTGGGGCAGCCATCACCTGATCGTCGGCGGCGCCGTGAAGGGCGCCGATGTGTACGGCCGAATGCCCGATCTCTCTGTCAACGGCCCCGATGACACCGGCCGAGGCCGCTGGATCCCGACGACGAGCGTCGACGAATACAGCGCAACCCTTGCCCGCTGGTTCGGTGTCAGCGCCACCGACCTGCCGACAGTCCTGCCCAACATCGGCCGCTTCGCGAAGCCCGACCTGGGTTTCATGGGATAAACCAACGCAGGCAGGCCCACGGAAGACACGGGTAGGACACCGAGTTTCGAGCCACCCGGGAGTGTTTTCGAAACCGGTTTGTCATCCGGAACAAAGCGAAGGATCCACGCGGTGACTCGTGGCATCACGCTCACAGCCGGCTGGATGATCCGGTCGCCTGCGACTCGGTAACTTCGCTGTGCTCAGTACGACAGAAAATCCGCCCTGTTTCCGGGTCTTCCGTGTGTTCCGTGGGCACCTCCTCCGTTCCATCAGCCTGATAGTAGCAACCAATCAGCCCCGATTAGCCGAACCAAACCCACTCCCCCTCTGTGTCCGCGTCTCTGTGCCTCTGTGGTTCAACCTCTCCGGCCCGCGCCACGGAAAGCTTTTGACCCCCCTTCCCCCAGCCGCTTAGGTCATAAGCTCGTTCCTAACTACAGCCTTACCGCTTAAAGTTTACCGCTTACCGCTTTTTCCCATGTCCAATCCCGTCATCATCTACACGAAAACCGACGAGGCCCCCGCCCTCGCCACTTATTCCCTCCTGCCGATCATCCAGGCTTTCACGAAGCACTCGGGGATCGCGGTCGAGACGCGCGACATCTCCCTCGCCGGGCGCATCCTGGCCAACTTCCCGGAAAACCTCACCCCTGCGCAGCGCGTCCCCGACGCCCTCACCGAGCTCGGCGCCCTGACCCTCAAGCCCGAGGCCAACATCATCAAGCTCCCGAACGTCAGCGCCTCCGTGCCGCAGCTGAAGGAAGCCATCGCCGAACTCCAGGCCAAGGGCTGCCAGATTCCCGATTTCCCCGAAAATCCGTCGACCGACGCCGAGAAGGACGCCCGCGCCCGCTACGACCGGATCAAGGGCAGCGCCGTCAACCCCGTCCTCCGCGAGGGTAACTCCGACCGCCGCGCCCCCAAGGCCGTCAAGGACTACGCCCGCAAGCACCCGCATTCCATGGGCGCCTGGTCCCCCACCTCCAAGACCTCCGTCGCCACCATGGGTCGCCATGACTTCTACTCCAACGAGAAGTCCGTCACCGTCCCGGCCGCCACCACCGTCCGCATCGAGTTCGTCGCCACCGACGGCACCGTCAGGGTCCTCAAGGAAAAGACCCCGCTGCTCGCCGGCGAGATCCTCGACGCCACCGTCCTGAGCAAGTGGGCGCTCGTCACCTTCTTCAAGGACCAGGTCACCCGCGCCAAGGAGGACGGCGTCCTCTTCTCGCTGCACCTGAAGGCGACGATGATGAAGGTCTCCGACCCGATCATCTTCGGCCACGCCGTCCGCGTCTTCTTCGAGGACGTCTTCGCCAAGCACGGCGCCACCCTCGCCGGCCTCGGCGTCGACCTGAAGAACGGCTTCGGCGACCTCCTCGCGAAGATCGAGAAACTCCCCGCCGACCAGAAGGCTGCGATCGAGGCCGACATCGCCGCCGCCTACGCCAAGGGCCCGGCGCTCGCGATGGTCAACTCCGACAAGGGCATCACCAACCTGCACGTGCCGAGCGACGTCATCGTCGACGCCTCGATGCCGGCGATGATCCGCACCTCCGGCCAGATGTGGAATGCCCAGGGCAAGGGCCAGGACACGCTGTGCGTTATCCCCGACAGCTGCTACGCCGGCGTCTACCAGACCACGATCGAGTTTTGCAAAAAGCACGGTGCCTTCGACCCGAGGACGATGGGCTCCGTCCCCAACGTCGGCCTCATGGCCCAGGCCGCCGAGGAATACGGCTCGCACAACAAGACCTTCGAGTCCCCCGGCCAGGGCAAGATCCGCGTCGTGGTCGTACCGAACACTGTAGCCGGCCTCGCTGAGGCCGGTCCGGGGTCAGCGACCCCGGCTACATCTCCCATCGTGCTCCTCGAGCACGACGTCGAGGCCGGTGACATCTGGCGCGCCTGCCAGGCGAAGGACCTGCCGATCCAGGACTGGGTCAAGCTCGCCGTGAAGCGCGCGCGCCTCAGCAACACGCCCGCGATCTTCTGGCTCGACGAGAAGCGCGCGCATGACGCGCAAATCATTCTCAAGGTTAAGAAATATCTCGCGCAGCACGACACCACCGGGCTGGACATCACCATTCTCCCGCCCGCCGCGGCCACGCTCAAGACGCTGGAGCGGCTCAAGGCCGGCCAGGACACGATTTCCGTCACGGGCAACGTTCTCCGCGACTACCTCACCGACCTCTTCCCGATCCTCGAGGTCGGCACGAGCGCCAAGATGCTGTCGATCGTCCCGCTGATGAACGGCGGCGGCCTGTTCGAGACGGGCGCCGGCGGCTCCGCGCCGAAGCACGTGCAGCAATTCGTGGAGGAGAACTTCCTCCGCTGGGACTCGCTCGGCGAGTTCTTCGCGCTGGCGGCGTCCTTCGAGCACCTCGCCGAGACCTTCAAGCACGCCAAGGCGAAGGTCCTCGCCGACACGCTCGACACGGCCAACGGCAAGTTCCTGGAGAACGACAAGTCCCCCGCCCGCAAGGTCGGCGCCGGCATCGACAACCGCGGCTCTCACTTCTACCTCGCCCTGTACTGGGCCCAGGCGCTGGCCGCCCAGACCAACGATCTCGAGTTGCAGAAGATCTTCGCCCCGATCGCCGAGAAGCTCGCCGCCTCCGAAAAACAAATCGTCGCCGAACTCATCGCCGTCCAGGGCAAACCGACGAACATCGGCGGTTACTACCAGCCGGACGACAAACTCGCAGGCGCAGCCCTGCGGCCGAGTCCCACACTTAACGCGATCTTGGCGACACTGTAATCGGTCCTCCAGCAGTCGCTGCGGCTTTTCGGCTGATACCACTAGCACGACGTCAGGTCTTGCGTGCTGATTGATCTGAACAACCGTTTCTTACGCTTGGAAAGTTGGTGCGGTCGCGGGAAATATTCGCCGGCGCTTGGGGAGCGGTCGCGGGCCGAATAGAGGCTGCCCGGACGGGATGCGATGGGCATGGCGGCGGATGCCCAGGCGCTCGTTCTCGGCGGTGCGGCGGATCTGGTAATCCTGCATGCGTTGAAAGAGCCCGAGCAGCTGGTCTGGCAGCGCGTAGTGGTCGAGGCCGGCCCGGTCGAGGGCGACCAGCAGTTCGTGGGTCGCCTCCAGCGTCGAGAGGCAGCCGGGTTCCGGTTGGCGCTTGATGACATAGCGGCTGGGCGCCGCGCCGGAAAACATGATCCGCGGCAGGCGTTGCAGGCTGAGGCTCGTGCGCAACATGGGGCGGACGAGCCGCCAGGTGGCGTCGAGCAGGAAGACGAGCAGCCGGCGCTGAGTGAGTTGAGAGCTGAGAGTCGTGAGTTGAGAGTTGCCCTGATGGGTCTCGGAAAGATTCACGGCATCGCGGCCTGGGTAAAGCAGCACGGGATAGTTTTGCGGGTCGTTGATCAGGGCCTGCACGGCCTCGTGCTGGTCGAATCCGATGCCAATGTGGAGTTCGCTGTCCGCCAGACACACGTGCGTGAGCCGGCCGGTGTTTGCCTTCACCCGCTTGAACTCGTCGGGGTGCATGAGGATCACGAATTTCGTCCGCGTCGGCATGGGCGTGATCGACCCGCACCAGCAGGCTGATTGCGGCCAGAAACACTTGTAGCACATCGCGCGACTCATGAACCCGGACGATTGCGGCGCGGCAGGCGCGTGACCAGAGATAAATCATGCGACACTTCAATACCCCAGACTTGGGTTTACCACTAATGAGATTCATCAATAGATGAATCTTTGATGGTGTGCATTGACTGATCGTCGATGCGGATTGGGTTTGGGGCCTGCTGATCGCAAGCAGGAAAAGCTGCGATTAGCAGCTCCTGAAAAGGTCAGAGGAGGCGATTAGCCGGAACGGTGTACGCAGATTCCGCCGTTGGCGGAATCTTTTAGTGGTCCACCAATCCGGAGTTTGAAAACGCTCCCTAGGGGTTGCCAGCTCCACCAGCCAATTCAACTCCCGACCGGACCTTCAGAGTCGCGAGGACCTTGGGGACATAGAGCGGGGTTTCAACCGAAAGCGAAGAGGCAATCGCGGAAAAGGTCCGCGCCTGCTGTTTGTCCAGGGTGCGCTGCACGCGGCCGGCGTCCGCGTTGTAGGCGGCGAGGGCCAGCGGCCAGTCGCCGAATTTCGCGTGCAGCTCGCGCAGCAGCCGGGACGCGGCCTGCGCGGACTTGTCCGGATCCGTGCGCTCATCGGGCAGGAACGTCCGCAGGCCGAGTTCCTTCGCGGTCGCCGGCATCAGTTGGTACAGGCCGCGGGCGCCCGACGGGCTGCGTCCGTTCGGATTGAAACCCGATTCCACCTCGGCCAGCCACACGAGCTCGCCGGGCACGCCACCGGCGGCGAACACGGGCTTGAGCAGCGGGACATACTTTTCCGCCCCGGCCGGGCGGGGCCGGGCCTGCACGCGCCGCAACCACAGGTCGTAGTCGGGGATGAACTGGCCCGGAGCCGCGACCGGCGGCTTGGGCGGGGGTTGGTGCACGATCTCCTTGGCCGCCTCGATGTAGTCGAGGCGTTCATCGAGCCAGCCGAGATAGTCCTCGCTGCCCGGCACGAGGCGGAGGGTCGCGAGCGTCGCCCGGGCTTCCGGCTCAAGCTGCGCCAGGGCGGCCGGGTCGTCGCCGGCGAGCGCCCGCTGCAACCGGCCGACAAAGGCATCCCATTGCGCCCGGTCGGGAAACTCGAACTGCTCCTTGAGCTCGGGTGGCGCGAGGGTGTCGAAGAGATCCTTGCCCGTCTCATAGAGCGCGTCGGCCGAAATCTCATTCGTCGCCGCCGGCGGTTCCTTCGGCGGCGGCTCCGCCCCGCCGGCGAGCGCCGCGCCGAGCAAACCGCAACCCCACCGAGAACACCATTTCATCTTACAGGCAGACCGCATTATCTTGGTTAGGTTGCCGGCAATGGGCGTGCGAACCGGAAAAGCGTTACAGATGCCCTGTCGCGAATGAAAACCATGGCCCTGGCTGGTCTCAGTGCGCCAGGTGCCAGAACTTCTCGTCGAGCGCACGAAGCCGGCGCGCGAGATCCCGGGCGAGGTTGAGCATCACGATGCCATACTGCTTCGGTTGATGCTGGTAGAGCCGGAAGAGATCGGCGCCCTTCAGCGTGTAGACCGTCACCTCGTCCTGCGCCACGACGCTGGCCGAACGGACGACGCTCTCGACGAGGCTCATCTCGCCAAAAAACTCCCCCGCCCCGAAACGGGCCAGCGCGACGGGCTGCGGACCACCGTGACCCTTGACCACCTCGACCTGCCCGGCGCGGAGGAAGAACATGCGGTTCCCCTGCTCGCCTTCGCCGATGATCACGGCACCGGCCGCGTAGTGTTCCTCGCGGGCCAGGTCGGACAGAAACGCGATGGCCTCGTCATCGAGGCCGGCCATCACCGGGACATGGTGCAGGAAATTTTCCAGCGAGGCGTTCATGGGGTATGACCACCGGGTCGGCCCGAGTCTGGGCGTCTGACCGCCGGGCGCAAACCGGAACTCAGCCGGCCGACAGCACCGGATCAGGCCTTGCCGGAACTTCGGCGCCCGGGCATGGTCCGAGTTGGCTGTTTCCCCCACCCGCCGTTACCCGGTTGATCATGCGCGCCTCCCTTATCCCAATGCCCCGCGGGGCGGCGCAGACGGTGCGGGCCTCGGGCCTGACGGTCGGTTTGCTGGGCAGCCTGTGGTTTGGTGCGGCCTGCCTGGCCGAGGAGACGGACAAGAACGTCGCCCGGCTGGGTTTTGCCTTCGACCAGAAGGCCCACGATGCGGCGGTCGCCGCCAGCGCCGCATCCGCCCGCCCTGACGGGGCGTCCGACGACCTGCTGCACCTGGCGAAACTGGTCGTGACCGAGAAGCGCGCACCACTGACGGCCAACAATACCCTCAAAACCCTCGAGCTGGCCAAGAAGACCTACCTCTCACCCGTGTATGAAAAGACGCTTGGCCCGCTGGCCGCGGTGGCGGCTTTCCTCCATGATCCGAAGAGCGGCTTCCAGGCCAACAATGTGGAAGCGATGACCCTCTACGAAAACGAGCAGCAAAAGCGCCGTAATGAGAAAATGGCGGATCTGCAGGCAATGGCAGCGCTCAGCGACCCAGGGAAATAGACCCAGCCAATTCAGCTGGCCCACGGAATACACGGAAAACACGGAATTCCAGAAGCTGGAAAGTCACCCAAATCAGACCTTCGCGTTTAAATCTGTCTGCATTCGAATTTTTTAGTACGGACTCCGCTGCGATTCCCATTCAGCTTGCTTCCGCTTTCCCTTGGCTTGGCGCCAATCATACCCTACCCCATGAAATCCAAGTACTCCCTTGCGGCTGTCCTGTGTCTTACCTGCTTATTTGCCACCCTTCGCGGCGCGAATCAGCCGCCGCCGGCCCGGTCGCCGGTTGCGCCGGGGACACCGGTGCTCACGCCAGTCGGGATGAAGGCCGGCGAATTGCACGGCGCGCCCGGCCTGAATCCACCGGTCAACGCCGAGGGCGACTTTCTGGTCGGGCCGGACTACGTGCCGGCGCCCGAGCAGACGCCGGTCGACGGCGTGCCGAAGGGACGCGTCGAGTCCTTCACGATGAATTCCGCGGACAGCAAACTCTACCCCGGCATTACCAAGGTCCCACCCGGCGGACCGGATAACTACACTCCGCCTGACCTTACGCACGTCACGATCTACCCGAAGCCGTACACGCGCACCGTGACCGTGTACATTCCCGCCGGATATGTCGCGGGCACGCCGGTGCCGGTCATCGTGGTGCAGGACGGACCCGACAAGAACCTCCCGGTGGTGCTCGACAACCTGATCGCGCAGCACCGCGTGCCGGCGATGGTGGCCGTCATGCTCCAGAACGGCGGCGGCGATGCCCAGGGCAGCGAGCGCGGCCTGGAATACGACACGATGTCCGGACGCTACGCCGACTTCGTCGAGACCGAGGTGTTTCCGCTCGTGGCGAAAAACTACGGCGTCACGATCTCGCCTGACCCCGAGGCGCGCGCCGCGATGGGCATCAGTTCCGGCGGCGTGGCGGCGTTCACCATGGCGTGGTACCGTCCGGAACTTTACCGCCGCGTCATCACCTTCTCCGGCACGTACGTGAACCAGGCGTCGCCGTTCAATCCCGACACCCCGCACGGCGGCTGGGAATATCACGAGCACCTCATTCCACAGAGTCCGCCGAAGGCCATCCGCCTGTGGCTGCAGGTCGGCGACCGCGACTTGTTGAATCCGAATTCGCTGCGTGACGGCATGCACGACTGGGTCGAGGCCAACAACCGCATGGCGACCGTCCTGAAGGCGAAGGGCTATCATTACCAATACGTCTTCTGCCTCAACGCGGTCCACGGCGACTGGCACGCCAAGGCGCAGTTGCTGCCCGAAGCGCTGGAGTGGGTCTGGCAGGGCTACGGGGCGAAGTAAGGAGATTTCCCTTCGTGGCGCACGGGGGGACCCCGCTCAGCGCACGTTCTTGAGGCTGGCGACCAGGTAATTGTCGAGCTCCAGCAGGCTGTTCGACTGCCGCTTGATGCGGGCCATCCTTTGCAGGAGCGCATCGACCGCCACGACGAGGCTTTTATAGTAGGCTACATGCTGCGGATTCTTCAGCGGTCCGGCTTCCTTCGCGCCGGCCCATGCGGCCCTCTTTTCTTTGTAGCCCGCGGGATCGGCCCGATAGTCATCCAGTGCCGATTGGATCAGGTCTTCCGTCAGGCCGCGGCGCAGACGATCCCGGCTGATGAGCAGAATCGCCGTGGTCGCCTCGCGCACCCGGTCGTCGTTCCATTTGATCTTTAAAGCCATCAGTCCTTCTTCCGCAGATTTAGCATTTGGTCAATCGTCCGGAAGGTTTGACCGCAGCAGGCGACGGCCGAGTGTTAGTAGAGGCGCAGACTCGCCTGCGCCCTAGTCCGTGATGCCGCCCTCGCAGGACGCAGCAAGACTGCGCCCCTACACTGAAGTGCTTCGGCTTGCTGCTCGGAGCCTCCTTTCCCGTCCGTGTGTTCCGTGGGCGAATTATTCCGAACCGTTCTCCCGCAGCCACCGCGCGGCACTCGTGATCAGCTCGTCGTGCGAGTGCAAACCGAGCTTGTTCTTGATGTTCTCCCGGTGGGTTTCGACGGTCTTCACGCTGACGCCCAGCTTCTGCGCGATCACCTTGGTGGGTTGCACCAGCCCGACCTGCCGGAAGACCTGCAGTTCCCGGTTGGTCAGTGACGCCGCGATCCCCTTGGCGACCTGGTCGGCTTGCTTTGGAACCGTGAAGATGTTCTGCGCAATTCCGGGCGGGGTCACACTGCCGCCGGCCGCGACCTCACGAATGGCCTGAAACAAGGCATGGACGGCGTCGCGCTTGCCCACGAAACCGCGGGCGCCGGCCCGCAGGCAGCGCGCCGCGTAGACTTCCGCGGGTTGGAGCGTGAACACCACGATCCGCAGCTTCGGCGCGAGTTCGAGCAGCTCCTTGATGAGGGCCAGGCCATCCGCCTCATGGATCATCAGGTCCATCACCAGGACCGCCGGCGGGCGTCGCGTGATAATCGCCCGCAGCTCGACGGCGGTGGCCGCACTGTTCGCCACGCTGAAGTCGCACTCGTCCGCCAGAATCCGCGACAGCCCCTCGCGCATCGCCGGGCTGTCGTCGGCGATCACCACGCTGAGCCGCTCGGGCGGGCAGGTTCCAATGGTGAGTGGCATGACCTGACGAAACACGCTGACAGCCGCTGAACAAGCGCCAAAGTCTAGGGGCTGACCCTACTAACGAATGAGAGCAGCGCCCTGATGCGGCGGCCCGCCTTTCTGGTATGATCACCGCGAACCCACCCAATCCATGCCAAAATACGTCATCGAACGCGATATGCCCGGAGTCGGGCAACTTTCACCCGCCCAGCTGGGCGAGGCGTCCCGCACCTCCTGCAATGTCCTGAAAAAAATCGGGCCCCGCGTCCAATGGGTCCAGAGCTATGTCACCGCCGACAAGATTTACTGCGTCTACATCGCGGTGAACGAGGAAGCCGTGCGCGAACACGCCCGGCAGGCCGGCTTCCCGGCCAACCAGATCTCCGAGGTCAAGACGATCATCGACCCGACCACCGGGGGGTCGTGATTTAGACAAAGACAAAATCCCCAGAGCACAAACGGCCAAAATTCAAATAATCCTGAAACCCAAAAACCTCATGAAATTCAGCAAATTCATTCTCGTTCCCATTCTGTCCTGGTTCGTTGCCGGTGCGGCGCTCGCGGCCGGTGACGTGAAGCCCGAATCGCTGCCGAAGGGCCAGCACATGTACGTCATCGAGCGTGACATGCCCGGCCTCGGCAAGCTGACCGGCACCGACCTCAAGGCCGCCTCGCAGAAATCCTGCAGCGTGCTGCAACACCTCGGGCCCGACATCCAGTGGCTGCACAGCTACGTGACCGGCGACAAGATGTACTGCGTCTACCTCGCACCGAACATCGAGCTGGTCCGCGAACACGCCAAGCAGGGCGGTTTCCCCGCCACCGCCGTGAACGAGGTCACGACCATTATCAGCCCGGACACGGCAACGGAACCGGCACGCTGATCCGTCGCGGCAGCAACCAGAATCGCCCCTGGTCCGTCCGTAGCCGGCCGGGGTTGTGTGTGGGGGTGGTGATGAGCCGAGATGCTCGCGCCACCCTTTGCGTTACACAGAACCGGCCTTCGCAGGTTGGGGCGGTAGGGGCGCAGTCTTGCTGCGCCCTTCGTGTAAGGCATCCCGGTCGAGGGCGCAGCAAGTCTGCGCCCCTAATTATACTGAAACTAAAAACGGCAGGCCCGGAGGCCTGCCGCTACGATTTGCCGAAGATGGTCGCCTACTTCGCCAGCTGGTAGAGGTACTGGACGTACGACAGCGCGGCGCCGTCGTAGCCCTGAACCTTCGGGTTGGCGGAATCGATGATGAAGAATTCATCCGGGGCGTGGGCGCCGGTGCCGTAGCCGAGGCCGAAGTGGCCGGCGGCGAGGTTCAGCGGGGCGTCCGTGAAGGCATAGCCCGGATACGAGCCGGCCAGCCACGGCCAGATGACCGGATCGATGCCGACGCTCTTGAGCACGGCGACCTGCGCCTGGATCAACGGCGCATCCACCGGGGTCCGCGTCGGGTTGTAGCCGCCGGTCATGACCACCGCGATGTCACCATAGCCGCGCTTCACCAGATGCGCCTTCAACTTGGCCAGGGCGTCGTCGGCCGTCTGGCCGGGCACCAGGCGCAGATCGAGCTTGGCCGAGGCCTTGTGGGGCAAAATGGTCTTGCCGCCGGGACCGGTGTAGCCGCCGTAAATACCCTCGATGTTGACGGTCGGCATGGCCTCGAGCCGCTCCAGCGCGCCGAGGAACGGCAGATCGTCGATCCACTTGAGACCGCCGGACATCACCTGGTATTGCCGCTCGGAAAGCCGCTTGGCGGCGGAAGCGATGATCGCCTTGTCGCTGGCCGACAACGGCGGAACATTATCCATGTAACCGTCGATCGCCGGCGTGTTGCCGTCGGGCGTCACGAGCGTGCCCAGCGCAATGACCAGCCGCCACACCGGGCTGTCGACCATCGCCTTGAAGGAGGAATGCGTGTCCCGCATCGGCCCGCGGCCCCAGGTCAGCGAGTCCGCGGTGAGCTCGCACTCGATGACACCCTTGGCGCCGAGATTCACGGTGACCGCGCCGTCGAGGCCCTGCGTGGCATGGGGCAGGAAGAGGCCGACGCACTTGGACAGCGCCGCCTGCACCTGCGGATTATAGACGATCTGCCGGATGTGCGGGGAGCCGATCTCCTCCTCGCCCTCGGCGACGAGGACGATGTTGACCGGCAGCTTCTTGCCCGCGGTGCGGAACGCATCCAGGGCGGCGAGGAAGGCCGACTCCGGGCCCTTCTGGTTCACGGCGCCACGGCCCATGATCACCTTGCCGAGGCCGGGCTTGTCGACCAGCGCGGCGTCGAGCGGCGGGGACGTCCATTCCTTCGGGTCAAATTGCTTCACGTCGTACATGAAGTAGACGCCCACGGTCTTCGCGGCGCCCGCGTCGAGCGTGGCGAACACGCCCGGCTTGCCGTCCGTCGGGATCTGGACCGCGCTCTGGAAGCCGACTTCCTTCAGCAAGGTGATCAGGTGTTCCGCCCCTTCCGGGAAGCCGCGGTTTTCCGCCGCGATCGACGGCAGCTGGATCCACTTCTGCAAGCGCGTCACCGCGCGGTCATGATTGCTGGCGATCTGCGCCTTGAGGGCGACAAGGTCCGCGTCCTCCGCGGCTACCGAGTGATTCACGAAACCCACCGTCAGAACGGCGGCCAATCCAAACAGGAAACGATTCATGCTCCAAAAACATGCGCGGGCACTGTCGGTCCGCAATGCGAAAGCAGAGACTTGCGCTGGAGGGCCGGTCTCCCGACCGGCCGTGGTCCGTCGGGAGACGGACCCTCCACTCACCGCACCTTACCCGCCGCATTCTCCAGCACCACGTTCTCGAGCACGGTGGTGTCGGAGGTGGCCGGAAGGTGCGAACAGAAGCCGATGCCGACGTAGAACGGTCCGTCGAGGTGCAGCGTGGTGGGAGTGCCGACCTGGTGCATGGGTTCGCCCTTCAGGCTGACGAAGAGCGCAAAGGCGTCGCCATGCTTCTCGAGGCCGAGGCGGATCGGGGCGGCGCCGGCCTTGCTGGCGGTGCCCTCGATGCGCTGGGATTCCTTGAGGTCGGCGCCCTTCGCCGGCCGGAAGGCGAGATGGATCAGTCCGGCGCCGTGCAGCGCGGTCATGATTTCCTTGGCGTTGTCATCCAGGTCCTGCCGGATCACCAGGACGGCCTTGCGGTCGCCGTAGCCTGCCGGATTCGGGAAGGTAACGTCGGCCGCGAGGGAAACGTCACCGGACACCTGCTGCCACAGGTAACGAAACTCGTCGCGGAAGTACCAGATGTTGTAGCTCGCGGAGTTGATCGTGTAATGCTTCGTGCCGGCGTCGTAACTCGCGCTGCCCGGCAGCAGCGGTCCGCCGATGTCGGACTGCCCCGTGAAGATGCCCAGCGGCACAGCCAGGGTCACCGTCGGCCGGTGGAAGCCCGCCGGCGGCGGCACCTGCTGGTGTGTGGCGGAACCGGGCAATGCCCAGTCGGGCACAACCGGCGTCTCGGCGCGGAGCCAAAGCGGCGCGACGCACAGAAACAAGGCAACGAGGGCGGACAGACGGGGTAGTTTCATCACCCCCCGAGCGAGACAGATGCCCGCGCAAAAGGGAAACCAGAACGAGCCCGGTGCGCTAGTAGCCGCGTTGGAGCGTCTTGTCAGCCGCAGGCCCGGCGAAGGCTGAAGCGACAACGTGGTCGCCTCACGGCGCGATGCTGAGCGAGGTGATCTGGTCACCATCAATCTTAAGCCGGAAACGAAGTTCGATCGGGCTGCCGTCGAAGTCACCCGAAACCTCGTTGGTCAGGATCGTGGCCCTGCCGATCTCCTCGATCGCCTTCACCGTGGAGATCGCATGGTATTTTTCCGTGACCAGCGCATGCCAGGCCGCGATGGCCGCCCGGCCGCGGTAGACCTTGCCCTCGTCGCGCACCAGCCCGTCGGAGGCGAAACAGGCCGCGTAGGCGGCGGCGTCATGCCGGTTGCCGGCGGCGATAAAGGCAGTGATCAGCGGAGGCAGCGTCAGTTTCATGCCCACACCCTAACACACGAGACTGACAGCGTTATGTCAGCAGAGTCCTGCGCCCGACCTTCAGGCCCTCGGCGCCCGGCCGGAGTTTGTCAGGTATTAAGTAACATCCCGCTGGGAGCCCCCGACGACATGTCACCTATTAAGTGACAAGAGCCGGGTTGTGGTGGAACGCGGCGCCGGGCGCCTTGTCTTTGGCTGGCGCCGGGCTAGACCTGCCTGGAACCCCTCCCCTATGAACCGTCGCACGTTTGTCTCCTCCCTCGCCGCGGCCGGCGCCGTCGCCGCCACCCGTTCCCGCCTGTTCGCCGCCGACTCGAAACCGGTGCCGCGCGTCGGGATCATCGGCTGCGGCTGGTATGCGGGCGTGAACCTGGGTGCGTTCGTGCGGTGCACGCCGGTGCACGTGGTTGCACTCTGCGACGTCAACCAGCATCTGCTCCAGAAAACCCTCGCGCTCGTCGCCCGGCACCAGACGGCCGTGCCGCGGACCTTCGCCGATTACCGCGACATGCTGGCCGCGGAGCCGCTCGACATTGTCATCGTCGGCACCCCCGACCACTGGCACGCACTGCCCGCCCTTGCGGCGATGAAAGCCGGGGCCGACCTCTATCTGGAAAAACCCGTCGGCGTCGACGTCCTCGAGGGCGAGGCGCTCGTCGCGGCGGCGCGCAAGTACGGCCGGGTCGTACAGGTGAACACCCAGCGGCGCAGCAATCCGCTTTATCGCGAAGCCCGCGACAAATACATCACCAGCGGCCGGCTGGGCAAAATCGGGTTGATCGAGCTGTACAGCTACCTCGGCTCGGAGGGCTGGAGCGCCGGACCGGTGCCGGATGCGCCCGTGCCGCCGCATTTGAATTACGACCTCTGGACGGGCCCGGCGCCGCGGCTGCCCTTCAAGGCCATGAAGGAGGAGCGCGGCTGGCGCGCCTTCATGGAGTACGGCAACGGCCCCATCGGCAACCTGGGCGTGCACATGCTCGACAAGGTTCGCTGGCTGCTCGGGCTGGGCTGGCCGGAATCGATCGAGTCCACGGGTGGCATCTACGTCGCGAAGGCGTCCTTCTCCAACCTGCCCGACACCCAGCACAGCGTGTTCCATTACCCCGACCTCGACATCAGCTGGGAACACCGCCTGTGGGGCGGCTCGCCCATCCCGGAGCGGCACTGGACCGACCAGTGGGGCGCCCGGCTCATCGGCGAGCACGGCACGCTCAACCTGACGATGCTCGAGTATGCGTTCACGCCCGCCGACGGCGGAGCGCGCGAAGGCGTGCACATGCTCTCGCGGACCGGCGACCTCGCGCACGTTGATTTCAGCCAGGCGGGGGCCGCCTACGACGAGACCGAACGGCTCCACGTGCTGAACTTCATGCAGGCCCGCGAAACCCGCACCCGGCCGGTCGCCGACATCGAGGAGGGCCACATCTCCAGCGCGTGCTGCGAACTGGCCATCGTCGCGCAGGAACTCGGCCGCCCGCTGCGCTATGACCCCGCAACGCGGACGATTCCCGGCGACGCCGAGGCGACCCGCCGGCTGGCCCGCGCTTACCGCGCGCCGTGGATTCACCCCGATCCGGCGAACGTGTAGGCCAAGAAATGACCAGCCGCGGCGCGCCGGACGCGGCGGCGATTGTGCACAACTAGATTCGTTTGGTGCATAGATCGCCCTTGAAAATGCGGCACGCGCGTGGAGGTTGGCCGCCAGCGTCCCACTACCCCCGTCCGCCGCATGAAAGCGAAATCCCCGTCGCGTTTTGGTTTCCGCTGGATCGCCGGCCTGGCGCTGATCCTCCTGCCACTCGGCGCCCGCGCCGCGACGCCCGACACTTGGAGCCCCGGCCCGGGCTGGACGCTCGTGTGGTCGGATGAATTCAGCGGCCCGGCCGTGGACCCGGCCAACTGGACGTTCGAGCTCGGCGGCGGCGGCTGGGGCAACCACGAGCTTGAGACCTACACCTCGACCGCCGCGGTCGTGCAAAACGGCGAACTGGTCATTACCGCCACCAAGAATTCCGACGGCAGCTACACCTCGGCGCGGCTGACGACCCAGGGCAAGCACGCGTGGACCTTCGGGAAGATCGCCGCGCGCATGCGTCTGCCCAAGGGCCAGGGCCTGTGGCCCGCCTGCTGGATGCTCGGCGACAACATCAACACCGTCGGCTGGCCGAAGTGCGGCGAGATCGACATCATGGAGATGATCGGCGGCGGCGAGAACCGGGACGACTCGATCTACGGCACGCTCCACTGGGACGCCAACGGCCCGGCCTCCACGGGCAGCAGCCGGCAGGAGCTGCCGGACCCGCAGATCTTCAACGACGATTACCACGTCTTCGAGATCGAGTGGGATGCCACCGCGATCGCGTGGAAGCTCGACGGCACGGAGTACGCGCGCTCCAGCATCGACCCCAAGCAGTGGCCGACCATGACGGCTTTTCAGGACAATTTCTTTATCATTCTCAATCTGGCCGTGGGCGGGGACTGGCCGGGCAGCCCGGATGGCACCACGACTTTCCCCCAGACGCTGGCGGTCGACTGGGTGCGGGTCTACGCCAGTGCGTCTGCCCCGATCGGGCCCGCCTTCACCACGCAGCCCCGGAGCCAGACCGTGAACACCGGCCAGGCGGTCACATTCCAAGTCGCCGCGAGCGGCAATCCGCCCCCGGTTTTTCGCTGGCGCAAAAACGGCACGGATATCGCCGGCGCGACCGCGAGCGCCTTCACTCTCGCCAGCGTGGCCAACCCCGACGCGGCCAACTATGAGGCCGTCGCGACCAATACCGCCGGCAGTGCCATCAGCGATGCCGCCACGCTCACGGTGAACACGCCGGCGCCCACCCCTCCGTCCCCGGCTCCTACGCCGGCCCCGGCCTTGGGCGGTGGGGGCGGCGCGCCCAGTCTCTTTTTTCCCATCGCCCTGGTGCTCCTTGGGCTGGCCCGTTGGCTCGGTTCGCGTCACTTCGCGGCCTATTAGCAAACAGGCCGGCGGTCCGCGGCGGCGTAATAGTCCCGGGCGCAGCGAGTCACCGGGCGCTTCACCCTTCCCTTCCCGGCCGGGGGGCCGAGAATGGCGGCGAGATGAAAGACGATTTCACCAGCGGGTTGCAGGCGCCGGAGTTCTACAACTTCGCCACCGACACGCTGGACGGCTGGACGCGCAAGCAGCCGGACGCGCTCGCGCTCTGGTGGGTGGACGCGGGAACGCGGGTGGAGCGGAAATTTTCGTTTGCCGAGATGACCGCCCTCAGTTCGCAGGCGGCCAACTTCCTCCAGGCGTCGGGTGTCCGGCGCGGCGACCGCGTACTCGTGATGTTGCCGCGCCTGCCCGAATGGTGGATCGCCATGCTCGGGCTGATCCGGCTCGGGGCCGTGCCGGTACCGGCGACCCTCCTGCTCTCGCCGCGGGAAGTGCGGTATCGCATCGAGACGGCGCAGGTGGCCGCGATCATCACGACCCCCGACGGGATCGCCAAGATCGGCGAGTTCGCCGGCCAGCGCCTGCTCGTTGCCGGGACGGCCGCGGGCTGGACCGACTTTGACGCCGGGGTGAGCGCCGCGCCGACGGAGTTTGCCGGCGAGCGGACCCGGAGCGGCGATCCCGGCATCCTGTACTTCACCAGCGCCACGACGGGCGAACCCAAGATGGTGCTGCACACCCAGGCCAGCTATGCCCTGGCCCACCGGCTCACCGGCGGACTCTGGCTCGATCTGCGCCCGGACGATTTGCACTGGAATATTTCCGACCTCGGATGGGGCAAGGCCGCGTGGTCGAGTTTCTACGGTCCCTGGCAGATGGGCGCCGGCGTCTTCGCGCTGCATGTCGCGGGCAACTTCAACCCCGTCCTCGCGCTCGATACGCTGGAGCATTACCCCGTCACCACCTGGTGCGCCCCACCCACGGCGCTGCGGATCATCGTGCGGGAGGATCTCAGCCGGCGGCGGTTCCCGCACCTGCGGCACTGCGTGACCGCCGGCGAGCCATTGAATCCGGAGCTGCTGAAAATCTGGCGGGACGCCACCGGGCTCACGCTGCACGAAGCCTATGGGCAGACGGAGACCGTCGTGCTGATCGGCAATTTCCCGTCGCTCGGCTTTCCCGTGCGTCCCGGCTCAATGGGCCGGCCCACCCCCGGCATGAACGTCACGCTCCTCGGCGACGACGGGCAGGAGGCCCCGGCGGGTGTCGAGGGCGAGATCGCCATCCGGGTGAAGCCGCAGCGGCCGCTCGGCTTGTTCCAGGAATACTGGTGCAACCCGGAGGAGACGGCCGACAAATTCACCGGCGACTGGTACTTCACCGGCGACCGGGCCCGGCGCGACGCCGACGGTTACTACTGGTTTGTCGGCCGCCACGATGACGTGATCAAGAGCTCGGGCTTTCGCATCGGGCCGTTCGAGGTGGAGAGCGCGCTGCTCGAGCACCCGGCGGTCCTCGATGTCGCGGTGATCGGAAAATCCGACGCCAAGCGCGGGCAGATCGTGAAGGCCTTCATCATGCTGCGACCCGGTCATGCGGCCAGCGACAACCTCCGGCGGTCCCTGCAGCAGCACTGCAAGCAGACGATCGCGCCCTTCAAGTACCCCCGCGAGGTGGAGTTCGTCACCAGCCTGCCAAAAACGGCCAGCGGCAAGACGCGCCGGATCGAGCTCCGGGAGAAGGCGCCCTGACGCTGGCGCGGCCGGTATCAGGGATGAAATTCCTCGGAAACGATCTTGCCGTCCTTCACCAGGTAGACGCAAAGCTCGGCAATCTGCATCCGGGGTTGCCCCTTCATGGTCACGTCCAGGCCCATGGTGACGGCGAAGGCGCTCTCCGCGACCAGCGGATCGGAAACCGTCAGGGCATGGACCGTCTCGATCTTGGCGCCGAACTGGCGGCCCTTCTCGATGATGGCGGCGAGACCCTTGGTTTCGCGGTTCATGCCCGGCATCGCCTGGGCCTCGGTGCTGATGGCGTCGGGCGCGAACAACTCGGTTTGGGCGGCCTCCCACTGGGCGGCGCGGCAATGAGTGACCAGACGCTGGGCAATTTCGGATGTTTTCATTTTAATGGGTTGGTTGAGGTTTAGCGAACGCGCCCAGTGTACCACCGGCTGCTGACAACCCTATGTCAGGAGGAATGGTTGATGCCTTTGGTCGGGGCGCAGCATCGGCCGTCGCCAAGCCTATGGCCCGACAAGAGTCTGCGCCCCTACCGGGAACTGGATGAGCCATTCTTGAGTTTTGACGCATTACCCGACGGCGGTCAGATCTGGGTTAACGTCAGTCTGTTCACTACCCCTATGACTACCCTGCTGCCCCGTCTCATCGGCCTAGGCCTCGCCTTTCTTTTGTTCAACGTCACCGGCTTCGCGCAATCATCGGCGCCGCTGGTGCTGCGCTCTGACTCCGCGGGCCGGCCGGAATCCATCACCCGGGCGGCGCCGCTGGACCGGCTGACGGTCCTGGCGCCGGCGGGCTCGGTCGTGGAGGTGCGGGACGGCGCGAAGACGGTTTATTTTCGCGGCAGCTCCACCGGCCAGGTGGCGTTCCAGGCCGGCGGCGCGTTGGGCGAACAACAGGTGCTGGTACGTGACGCGGCCGGGCGGGAAACGGGCCGCTCGGGCTTTGTCCTGGAGGCCGAGACGGCGATCGACGACGGCGGCAGGTTCCACGACATGTTCGCCCTTTTCCGCCGGGGCATGAACAGCGACATGCCGACGGGCGTCGGGCACATCGAGTGGAACAACCAGGACTGGCACTTCTTCGCCTCGTGGGTGCTGGACCACTTTCACACGATGAAGGGCATGAAATATTTCAGCCCGGTCGGCGCGGAATTTCCGGCCATGATGAAGGCGGCCCAGCGCGAGGACGGCATGATCTGGAGCCGGATTCTCGACGACAACAACGCCGCCTACTACAAGACCTGCTATGGTCCCTTCGGCTATGTACGCCAGTACGGCGACCGTTACTTTGTCCGGCAGCCGACGGAGAACCACCCGGAATACATCTATGTCAGCACCCTCTACAGCTGCTGGAAGGCGACCGGGGACGACGTGTGGCTGAAGCAGTACCTCGACTCGGCCCAACGCGCGCTGGCGTACACCATGCAGGACCCCGCCCGCTGGAGCAACCGGTTCCAGCTGCTGAAGCGCGTTTACACGATCGACTCGTGGGATTTCCAGGTCGATGACGCGTACACGCCGAAGCTCGGCCTCACCGACACGATGCTGATCGATCCGGTGAAGTCCAAGTTCGGCGTCTTCTTCGGCGACAACACGCACTACGCCGCCGCCTGCGAGGAACTCGCCGAAATGCTCGCGCACACCGGGGACGCGGCGCACGCCGCGCAGTACCGGGAGCGGGCCCAGGGCATCCGGACGCGGCTCGACGCGCTGTCATGGAATGGGCGCTTTTTCACGCACTTCATCGACGAGGATTCCAGCGTGAAGCGGGACCTCGGCGTCGACGAGAAAACGCAGATCGCGCAGGGCAATGCGTACTCGCTCAACCGCGGCATCGGGCCGGATCACGCGCGGGCGATCATCCAAACCTACCTCGACCTGAAGGCGCACCTGCCCGTCGGTTCGCCCGGCGAGTGGTACGCGATCTATCCGCCGTTCGGCAAGGGCTTCGGGCTCCACGATCAAACCTGGCAATACATGAACGGCGGCGTGGGCGGCCATGTGGCCGGCGAGCTCGCGCGCGGCGCGTTCGAGAACGGCTATGAGGCTTATGGCGTCGACATCCTGGAGCGGCTCACGGCACTCGGGCACAAGCACGGCGACAAGATCTGGTTCAGCTACACCGGCTCAATCCCGCCCGCGCCGCCGCCGGCGCAGTACACGCCGGTCAGCCTGGCCGGATTCGCGAACATGGATCTCACCGACCAAGGCGGCCCCGGCGCCGCGCCCTGGATGCAGCAGGGCAAGCCCGGCGATGACATCCGCGGACTCCCGACGGGCGCGCAGGTGTTTGCCGGCATTCCGTTTACGGTCACCGATCCCGCCACGAACCAGCGCAAGGCGGTGGTGGCCGTTTCGCGCCGGCCGGGCCTGGCCGCCACGGTTGAAATTCCCCTGCACCGCCAGGCGGGCAGCATTTACCTGCTACACACCTCAAGCAAACCGACCTCCGAGAACGTCTGCGGCAGCGTGGCGTTTCTGTACGAGGACGGCACGCGCGCCGTCCAATACCTGCTGATGGGAAAACAACTGACCTACTGGTGGTTTTCCGAACTCAAGACCGACACCTCGGGCATCGCCTGGCACGGCCCGAGCCCGGTCGCGGACGATGTCGGCCTGTCGTGGTGCGTCCTGGACAATCCACACCCGGAAAAACCCATCCGCGCCCTCGCCTTCCAGAGCCCGGAGGATGACGGCATCTACGCCTTGGCGGGACTCACCGTGGCGGACCGGCCGCACTACCTCCCGCCCAACCCGATTTCTTTCGGCGGCCCCGATGACTGGGCCGCGGCGACCGCGATGGCGGCCCTGATCGAGGGACTCGCCGGCGTGAAGGACGGCCCAAACAGTGAAGCCTATGCGCATCCCCTGGTTTCGCCCCGCTGGAGTCTCACTGAGACCGAGCACTTGAAGACCGTGGTGCGCTATGCCGCCTCGCAGGGTTACGTCGCCTACACCTATGCGCACAACCCGTCCACGCGCGAAATCTCCCTCACGATCACTGGCAGTGGGAATGCGATCGATTGCCATCTCGCCCTGCCGGCCGGGCCGGCGGCGGCCTTGACTTTGCTGGTTGACGGCATGCCCACCGAACACCGCATGCCCGCGGCCGGGTCGACGCCCTACGTGGACTTCACGCTGCGGAGTGGCGGGCCGCAGAGCGTGGTAATCAAGTACTGAGCCGGCAAGGGACGTGTCTGCTTCCCCGCCTCACGAGGAGAACCAATACGTCATCTTCACGAGGAACTGGTTGTCCGGCCGGCGGTGGCGCAAGCCATCGAGGGCGGACCAGGCGTCCTCGTCCGTCGCCGTGCCGGCGCCGTTGCGCTGCTGCGACCAGACCAGGTAAAACATCGAGCCACGCCGGTACTCCCATTTGACGACGAGGTTGGAGTGAAAGCTCGCCCCGTTGCCAGCCGGATCGCCAAGTTCGTAGTCGGGCCGGCCGTCGCCGTTTTCATCGAAACGGTAGAGTCCGCTGGTCAGCGTCGCCGGCAGCGCCCCGCCAAAACGCTGCGCGTAGCCCGCCGCCTCCGGCGCCAGCACGCGGCGGAAATCGCGGTACCGCACGGTCAGGCCGAAGGGGTTGCCGTAATACTGCACGCTGAGCTCGGGCCGGATGTTCCACTCTGCGCGGAAGGCGAGTGAGCGCGAGTCGCCGCGCAGCCGCGAGACGAACCAGCCGGGCGTCCCGTCGAGCGGGGTCAGCGCCACGTAGCGCTGCCGGTCGGTTTCGCTGGTCGAGTCGGCCGACAGGGAAAGCAACAGGCTCGGCAGCGCCCGGACGGAAACCTTCGCGCCATAACCGGCGTAGCCATACGCATCGTAGCGCGCCGCGGTGCCCTTCGCGTAGGCCTCCAACCACATCCGGCGCGCGCCGTCGGTGTTGACGTAGCCCGACCAGTTCAGGTTGGCCGGCACGCGCAGCATGGGACCGCCGCGCAGCGCCACCGGATCGCGGCCGTCGCCCTGGACCGTCAGCGAACCGTACGCCGTCCACTTGTTCCAAAGTTCGGCGGAGGAATCGACCTCCACGTTGGAGCCGAGGAATTCATCGCGGGTGGTCCAGAGGTTGTTCTGGCTCACCTTCACCTCATAACTCCGGTACCAGGCCGCGGGATCCTTCTCTACATACGAGACCGCGGTGCCCTGCTGGATCTGGTCGGCCTGCGCCAGGTAGCCGAGGTCGTTGAATTCCAAGCCGGGGCTTTTCACGGTCAATTCCTCGTTCCAGCGCCAATGCCCCTTGCTCGCCTTGCCGGCCTTCACCCAGAGGCCGCTGCCCGTCAGCTCGTCGCGCGTCGGGTCGTAGGCGCTGTGCCCGTCGATCGGCCGCTGGTAGTAACGCGCGGAGCTCAATTGCAGCCGGCTGATGGCGCGGGGATCGCCGCGCACCTCGCTGCCCACCGCCACGGCGGAGAAGAAATATTCCCGGTCCGCCCAGTAATGGGCGACATCCACGCCCGCCACCGTCGCCTGTGACACGGTCTGCGCCGCGAGTTCGTCCGAGGGGATCGAACGCCGCACCTGCGTGATGATGCCGCCCACCAGCGTGTCGCCGTGCCGGAAATCCTGCTGGCCGCGAACCACGATCTGCGCGGCCCGCGGCGCCACCGCGACGCGCCGGTTACCGAATTGGCCGGCGACCGCCACGTCCTCCTGATCCGTGACCACCCCGAGCACGCCAAATGAGAGCCCGGTCCGGGTTTTGCCGGACACCTTCAAGGCGCCGAGGAGCGTCGTGCTTTCCGGGAGAGCCTCGCTCGCCCCGGCCGGAGAGTAGGACGGCGGCTGGCCGATACGCCGCGAGTAGAACAGGGCGTCGTCCTTGAATGCGAAATCGAAGATGTCCTTGCCCTCGAGAAAGAGCGCGCGCTTCTCGGTCAGGAAGGTCTCAAAGGCCGTGAGGTTCATCACCGAGGGATCGGCCTCGACCTGGCCGAAGTCCGGCAGCAACGAGGCGTCGAGGGTGATGTCGCTCGTGAGCCCGACCTTGGCGTCGAGCCCGGCCTGCAGTTTCGTCTTGGCCGGACCGCCGGCCACGGTCTCCACGCGCACGGACGTGAACGGCACCAGCTCGAACCGGCGCGCGGGGCGGAGGCCGGTCAGGCCGTGGAGCTCGCCAAAGGACTTCACGTTGCCGGAACCGTCGTTCGCGAGCAGGTTCCAGTCGGACTCCTCCTTCAGCCGGTCGATCCAGCGCCACGAATGGAGGCCCCAGACGGGGTTGCGCGCATCATAGCGCAGCTGGCTGAGCGGGATGAGAAACTCCGCGCTCCAGCCCTCGGCGTCGTGGGTCACCTTGCCCTCCCACACGGCGTTCCAAGAGGTGTCCCAGGAATCGTTGAGCAGCTTCAGGTCGATCTTCTGCCCGCTCGCCGTCAGGTCGAATTCAAAGCCCGTGCGCTGGTCGTGGTAGCTGTCGAAATTGACGCCCATGATGTCACCGGTGAACGAGTCGCGGTCGCCTGCCTGCCGCGAACGCTGTGCGATGGGATCGTCGTGGGCGCGCATCGCGACGTAGATGTTGCGGTCGTCGTAGAGGATCTTGATCTCCGTCGCCCGGGAGGCCGTCGCCCCGTAGTGCGGGGTCAGCTGCGTGTAATCGCCGCTCCACTCCCCGAGCGTGGCCCAGCAGGCGTCGTCGAGCCGGCCGTCGATCACCGGCGCCGGACCCGTCAGCCGCGTGGTCACATACGCGCGCTTTGGACGGACGGACGGCGGTTTCGCCGCCGGTTCGGCGGCCGTCAGCCCGCCCGCCGTGAGCCCAAGCAAAATCAAGACACAGAGACCCGGGGCTGAGGGGAAAAGGCGGCGGGTTGAGAATGGGGCGGGCACTGAGGTTCAGAGTGACGCGAGGCCGCGCGCGGTGCCGAGCCTGAAAACAGTCGCCGACCGATTGGCGAAGGAGGCGCAGCCCGCACGACCTGGCCCTCCACCTTAGTCGGCTGGCCGCGCAGTCGCTCCGCGGTGCTTGGTATTTTCAACTCACAAATTGGCGGGCCTGCTGTAACGTATGACGTTACTTTGTCCGGTTTGACGGACGACGGTGTCTACCCGCAGGCGAACGCTGGATCCTTTGCGCAGCCGAGGATGTCAGACAGGGCTTGAAGACCGTCGCTACTCCTTCTTCGTCCTGGCCAGGATCGCCACCAACACGGGATCGTGCGGCCAGTAGCCGAGGTGGATGGCGAGGCCTTCCGCCTCCATGAGCGGACCGAAGACTTTAACCGCCGGCTCGGTCCGGGCGAAGATTTCCCGGCATTCCAAAATCGCGGGCGGATGCACCGCCGGTGACTTGGGCGGCAGCGTGAGCTCGACCACGCGGGTAAGCTGCGAGGACGTCGTGCCGTAAACCACCCGGCGGATGCCGGCCCACCGGATCGCGCCGCAGCACATGATGCAGGGCTCGGTGCTGGCGTAGAGGGTGCAGGCCGCGAGGGTCTCGGGATCGAAATTCTGCGTCGCCTTGCCGATCAGCCCGGTCTCGGCGTGTTGCGTGAGATCACGGGTCGAGTAGATCGTGTTCTCATATTCAAAGATGACCCGGCCGTCCTTCACCAGCAGCGCGCTGAACGGGTGATTGCCGTGCGCCACGGAACTCCGCGCCAGTTCATACGCCCGCGCCATGAAGCGCCGGTCCTCCGCCGTGCAGGCGGGATCGTCGGGGAACGGCGCCACCTGGGCGAAGAGCGCGGTCGCGGGCAGCAACGCGAGCAACCAGCGGAGGAAAGTCAGGCAGGGAATAAAACCGCGACGACGCATATCGGGCATTTTATGCAGAACGCATGCCACGTGGCGAAGGGGAAGACGGGCCGCTTCGCGCTTTAGGCTTTAAGCTTTTCACTCCGCACCTATCGCTTACCGCAACCATGCCCAATCCCGCCTGCCCTGCCTGTACCCTCGAAGACGTCCTCAGCCTTCCCGATCACTGGGAGTGCGCCACCTGCGGGCACGAGTGGCCCAAGGAGGACGCCCCGGAGGCGGCGCGGGTGGTCAAGGACGCCAACGGCACGCCGCTGGCCGATGGTGACACCGTCGCCCTCGTCAAGGACCTGAAGCTCGGCAGCGGCGCCCAGGTCCTCAAGGCCGGCACGAAGGCCAAGAATATCCGGCTGCAAGACGGCGACCATGAGATCGCCTGCAAGATCGAGGGCAGCCCGATGGCGCTCAAGGCCTGCTTTGTGAAGAAAGTGACCGACTAACAGACAGCTGGAAGCAAACGACCGCGCCGGGACCAAGTCGGCCGGGAACGGCTCAGGCCTTCGCGGTCTCGAACGGATTGAGCGGAAATGATTTCATCTTGCCGGGATTCAGCAGGCCGCCCGGGTCGACGTCGTACTTCAGCGCATGCCGGGCGGCGGTTTGCTCAGGGCCGACCTCGCCCAGCTGCACCGTGTGCGTCCGGCCAATGGTCACGCCAATCTCCGCCGCATAACCCAGGATTTCTTGAAAACGTTCCTCGGTGCTGTAGCGGATCAAGGGGATGCCACCGACGCCGATGGCCTCAGGCGAGGCCCCGGGCCCGACCGCGCGCGTGGGATCATTCGCCCCCCACTCCAGATGCAGGAAGAGTTCAGCGGGAAAGCGCGCCATGAGCTGATCGAACTGCCGGCGAAAATCCGAGGTGAACCCGGCCTGAACGTAGGTGAAGGCCGGATCCGCCTTCATCGCCCAGAGCGTGGTGTGATTGAAGGTGAAGTCGGAAAGAAACGGCGGCCGCGGGGGATCGGCCAGCGGGCGGTGGTAGATGCAGGTCAGGCCGGCTTCCGCGGCGGACGCGAGCACCTCCGCGGTCTGCGCCTGGATGGGCAGCAGGAAACTCACGTGCTCGTTCTCCCGGATGGATTTCTTGAGCGGCTTGAAATACGACGGGATCGGCCACTGGAACTGCGCGGCCTGACGCTTGTACCAGGTGCCGCGCCGCGCGGCGGCATCGGTCCACTCCAGCAACCGGCCCCAATCCGGGGAACTGAAGGCCAGCTGGTCGTAGTCCAGCTTGGGCGCGAGCCGCATCTCGATTTCCACCATCACACCCGTGGTGCCGAACGTACGCAGCGCCACCATCGCCGCGGGCCCCTCGTAGCGGAGGGTGCGCGGCTCGGCCTCGCAGGTCAGCACCGTGATGGCCTTGACGGTGTCCCCCGTGGCGATGCCGCCCCAGCGCAGGCCGCCGATGCCGCCGGCGCCACCGCCAAAAAAACCGCCCAGCGTGGCCTTCATCCAAGTCGAGGGATAGCAGCGCAGTTCCCAGCCGGCGGCGCGAGCGGCCGTTTCAATGACCGCCAGGCGGGCCCCCGGCTCGGCCCGGACAAAACCACCCTCGACGGAGTGAATGCGGTCGAGCCGCGACAGATCGAGCACCACGCCGCCGTGGAGCGGCACGCACTGGCCGTAGTTGCCGGTACCGGCTCCTCGCGGCGTGACAGCGACACCGGCCTTGAAGCAGGCGGCAAGGACGGCGCGAACCTCAGCGACGGTTGCCGGCCGGGCGACCAGATCGGCCCGCTTGTGGTCCAGCTGGGGCTTCAGGGCCGGCGAATACCAGTAGTAGTCGAGGGAAAGCGTCGTAAGCGCATCACCGCCCGTGATCAGGTTGGCCTCACCGAGCAGGGCGCCCAGGTCGGTGCGAAGGGAGTCGAGGACGGTGGACATGATTGAACAACCGAACCGATAGGCAGAAGCCGCCGGTCCACAAATTAAACCGGGCGGATGCGACCATTATGAAGATTTAAAGACACAATTGATTAATCCTGCCTCCGGGCAGCGTGGCGGCGCGGCTCAAAGCCGAGGCAGCGCGACAGTGTTCCTGTTGGCGCCAGGCGCAAACGGCCTGTGCCTACGGCGGACAACTCGCAAGGTACGCTACGATGGCCACCATGTCCTCGTCGCTCAAGCGGGCGACGATCGGTTTCATCAGCACCGCGGCGCCGCCCGTGCGGGCGCCGTTTCGGATGTCGTACAACTGGCGCATCAGGTAGCTCGGGGAACGACCCGGCAGCCGCGGCACATTGGCCAGGCCGCGCAGGCCGGGGCCGTGACAGGTCTCGCACCGCAACGACGGGTCGCCCGCGCCCGTCGCCACCAGTTCGGCCCCGCGCGCGATGCTGCCGACCGGCACGTAGGCGACAAAGGGGGCGCGCGCATCCCGGTGCTCAAACCGTTCGAAATCCACCGCCATCTCGATGACGCGGTTGCCGATCGGCTCGGTGCCGCCGCCCGGCGCCTTGACCAGCGTCCAGCCGGCGACCGTGGTTTTCGGCACGGTCTCGATCTCGATCACCTGGATGAACGAGGCCGGCTTCAGCGCGGCATAATAAGCCGCCGCCACGTCGAGGTCGGCGTCGGACACCGCCTTCGCCACGCTGATCATCGCGCCTTGCGGCCCGCGCCTCGGCGCGGAGCCCGGCCGGCTTCCCTCCCGGAACGCCAGCACCTGCTGCTTGATGTACGCGGCCGGCAGACCCGCGAGGCCGGCGTTTTCCGGCCGGCCCGCGCCGCTTGGCAGGTGGCAATATGCGCAGGCGTAGCCCTGCGGTTCGGTGGCCCGGGCCAGAATTGTTGGCAGCGGCGGATGATCTTCCGGGTGCCAGTCCGCCACCGGTCCGCTGCTCGTGGAAATCTGCGTGCGCGTCAGGGCCACGCCGCTGTCCGGCACATGAATGAGCGTGCCATCATCCGTCGCCGGCTGGCCGCCGGGGGGATTCACCGGATAGGCCCAGTCTGGAAACGGCGGGGCCGGGTTGAGCGTGACAGTCGTGATTACGGCGTAGAGGGCAAGCAGGCCCACGGAATGACTCATGCGCCTCAGCCGAGCGGTTCCCCGGCGAAAGGGCAATCAAATGGCGTTGATGTCGCGACTCTCGAGCACGATTTTCGGGGCACCCTGCCGGGCCACCTTGATCATCGCGCGGCCGAGCTGTTCGGTGGTGGTCACCAGGCCGGGCAGCAAAAACTTCAAAAGCGGGAGAATCGGGCCCATGAGGGCATAGAGAATCCGGTAGGACTTCGTCTTCGACTTGATGCCATGCAGTGGCCGGATGATGCCCGGCCGGAACATGTACGCCGCCTTGAACGGCAGGCGGCGCAGCTCATTTTCCGTCTCACCCTTCACCCGGGCCCACATGCTGCGCCCGCGTTCGGTGCTGTCCGTGCCCGCCCCCGAGACGAAAACAAAGGTCATGGCCGGATTCAGCCGCACCAGTGTCTGCGCGATCTGGAGCGTGAGATCGTGGATCAGCCGGCGGTAGTCAGCCTCGGTCAGGCCCGACGACGAAACCCCCAGGCAGTAAAGGCAGGCATCGTAACCGGACAATGCGGCCTCCGCGTCCGCGAGGTCGCCCACGTCGGGCCGCAGGATTTCCTGCAACTTCGCCTGACTCACCCCGAGCGGGCTGCGGCCAATGACGAGGACCTTGGTCACCGCCGGGTCGAGCAGACATTCGCGCAGGACCCCCTGCCCGACCATGCCGGATGCGCCGAAGATAATTACGTTCATGAGAGGATGCGCCGGGAGTTCGGGTGCGTATGCGTTCGGGAGGGACCGGACGGACCTTAGAAGAGTTGCGCCAACACCGCCTGGTGCAAGTCTGAGTCACGGTCGCCGATCCGGTTCAGCACGGAGAAATGACACTCGTCGGCCGCGTCGATGGAGCGGGCCGCGTTCGTGGTGGCGTGCAAGGCCGACGCATACTCCCGGGACATCTCATGGAGCCACGCGGATTCGCGCGCCCCGGTGATCAGCAAGCCCGGCGGCATGCCCGACCTGACCAGATTCATCGGGTTCCACTGCCGGTATTCTTCCGGGGTGAACCCCACCAGGGGTTGGAACCCGGTCAACGCGAACGGCTCGATCTCATAGAAGCCGCTCACGCCGGTCCAGCTGTGCAGCGGCGGCGCGTACCGGTTGGGTTTCAATCCCGTCCAGTCCGTGGCGGCGAGGACGGCGGCCAGCTGTCCCGCCGCCGAGTGGCCCAGCACGGAAAACCTGCCGGGATTCAACCCGTGCGCCGACGCTTCGGCCTGCAGGCAGGCGACCGCACCCCGGCAATCGGCCACGATCTCGCCTAGGGTGTGCTTCGGCGCCAGCCGGTAGCCGGGGCACGCCACGTGCACGCCGGCGGCCGTGAAGGCGGGCACAAGAAAATGCATCATCCACCGGTCAAAGAGAAACCAAAGCCCGCCGTGGATCGCGATCAGCGTGGGCGCATCCGGTCCGGCGGACGGGGACGGAAACAGGTCGATGCGCTGGCGCTGATGGGGGCCGTAGGTGAGTTCCACGCGTCGCACCGGCGAAGCCAGGACATGCAGGCTGCGATCCCGAAAATGTGTCTCCCACTTCGCCACCACTCCCGGGGTGATGGCATTGGCGTAGCCGGCGTTGAACTCCTCCGGTGTCCGGCAGCTGGCATAGGTGCGCATACCGGTGGAACAGCAGGAGGAACGCCAACGCCGGCCGGCTATTGCCAAACCTTTGTGGAGGGCCTGTCTCCCGACCGGCCGAAGCCCGTCGGGAGACAGGCCTTCCAAACCCGAAGCACTCTATTCCGAGGCAGAGCACCCTTTCGTGGGATAACACCCCATATCTCTCCGGCGGCGGCCGGTGTAGGTTGCGCTGCATCATGCCTGACACTCCCGTCCCCAGTCCTGTCAATCCCGCCGCTCCCACCGCCAGCGCGGTGAAGCCCGCGGCGCCGATGCCGGCGCCTGCCCAGAAAACGACGCCGGCTCCGACCGCCGTCAAGCCGGCCGCGCCTGAGACCGGAGACCAGGACAACGAGGACGCGGCGAGCAGTCCCGCCGCAGTTTCGCCCACCATCCTCATCCTTGGCGTTCTTTCCGTGGCGCTGCTGGTGGTGGTTGGCGTACTGTGGATCCAACTCGGGCTCCGCACCAAATCCATCAGCCAGATCCAGAATCGCGCGGACCAGGTGCAGGCCGGAGCCAGTCAGCTGCAGGCCCAGGTCGATGAAGCCAAGGCGACCGCCGGCCGGATCCAGAAACAACTGGATGAGACCACCGCCGACGCGACCCAGTCCAAGGCCGACCTGGACAAGGCCAAGGCCGTCACCGCCGAGATCCAGATCCAGTTGGACAAGGCGCGGATCATTTCCACAAATTTCCAGAGTCAGATGGAGGAAGCCAAGGTGGCCTCGATCAAGCACCAGGGCGAGGCGGAGGTCGCGCTCACCTCGGCCGCCGTCATGCAAACCCAGTTGAGCAAGGCCAAGGAAGACAACTCTCTGCTCCAGAGCCAGCTGACCGAGGCCCGCGCGCAAGTCGCCGACCTGCAGGGAAAACTGACCAAGGCGGAGGCGGATCTCGCGCTCCTGAGGAAGCCACCGGTGCGCAAGTAAGATGCCGGGATTGCCGCCCTGAGCGCAGCGCAGGATTCAGTTGCGCGCGGGTGGCACCCAGTCGCGCCGGAGCAACGCGCCCGGAGCCCGTGTTATACCGGCCACTGGCTCGACGAATGAGTTTTATTGACCCAACGCGCGGCGATAGATCCGCCACTCGAAGGCCCCGAGCGAAAGTTGTGCGAGATCCGCTGGTTTTTCGACCGCGGTCTGATTCGGCAGCACCAAGTTGAACGAAGCCCCCGGCGCGACCTTGACCGCGCCCGTCTGCGGCCGGTTGGAAAAATTCACCACGACGACAAATTCCTCGCGGGTATCGCGGCGGAGATACGTGACGAGATTCTGCGGCGAGGTATTTTCCAGCCACGTCACGTCGGCTGTGCGAAAGGCCGGGTGTGCCTCACGCAGTTCGGCCAGCTGCTGGTAAACCTTCCGGAACCCGTCGCGTTGCTTCGGCTGCCAGAAGACCGTCAGTTTCTCGAACAGCGCCGGATCACCGGACTCCGTGGTATCGCCGACCTCCATGCCGTTGTAGAGCAGCGGCACGCCATCGAGCGTGAACATCATCGCGCTGGCCGCCTGCGCCGCCTTCCAGCCGAAACGGCTGACCGCCCGCGGTTCATCGTGGTCGTCGCTCATGCGCAAGTGCAGCGCACCCGCGGGAAATTTGGCCTGTTCCTCCTCGCGCCAGATGCGCGGGATTTCGGTCGCCGGCGCGCCTTCCATCAGCACCCGGTTCAAGGCGCCGAGCATCGGCCAGGCATAGTCGGCGTCAAAAGCCCGGTAGAGCAACTCCGGCTTGTTCGCTTCCGCGAGGAAAAAGAAGCCCGGCCTGATTTTCTCGAGCTCAACCCGCGCCTCCTCCCAGAAGCTTGTCGGGACCTCCGACGCCACGTCGCACCGGAATCCGTCCAGCTGGAACTCGCGCAGCCAGTATTCGAGCATCGTCAGCATGTAGCGGCGCGTGTCGGGGTTCGTGTAATCGAGTCCCGCGACGTCGGTCCAGTCGGGGTTGGGCGGGATCACCTGCCCCGCGGCATCGCGCTTGTAGTAGGCCGGATGGCCCAGCATCACGCTGTCCCACGCGGTGTGGTTGGCCACGATGTCGATGATCACCTTCAAGCCGCGCTGGTGGGCGGCCTGCACCAACTGGCGGAGGTCCTCCTTCGTGCCGTAGTCGGGGTTGACCGCGTAATAATCCTTCACCGCGTACGGGCTGCCGATCGTGCCCTTCGCCTTCAGCCGGCCGACCGGATGCACCGGCATGAGCCAGAGCACGGTCACGCCCAGCTGTTTCAGTTCGTCCAGCCGGGCGGTCACGCCCTTGAAGTCGCCGTCCGGCGAGAAATGACGCGGGAAAACCTCGTAAACCACCGCGTCGCGGATCCACGCCGGCGTCGGGCGGGCGACCGGGCCTGGCGCCTCAGCGGCCTGTGCGCTCCAGGTCAAGGCGGCGACGAAGCAGGCGGCGGCGAGGCTGCGGCGAAGGAAGGCGGGGGAGATCATGGGGGTCAGGGGTAAGGAATGACTGTTCTCCTAGCCTTCCCAGTGAACGCTGTAACGCCATGGCTGCCAACCGGGAATGCCTGCAGAAATCTTCGGTGGGCCCGAGAAAACCGCGACCGACCGGTACGCGTACGCCAACCTGCCGGATTGCGGTCAATCTGCCTGTTTCCTGCGGATTCACGATATCGGGGCCGGACTGCGCGAAGCTTGTAGCTATTCGCCCGTTCCCCAAATAAGCCTCAGCCCATGCCAGCAGATCGAATTCTTGAATTGGAACAGCAACTCCTCGCGGCGGGTGAGTCCGTGACCCGCCTGACCCTCGCGAACGCCGAGCTCACGAAACAGCTGTCCGACGCCGAGACGCGCAACAAGAAACTGAAGCGGAACTCCCGCAACGACGAGAGCACGCTGCGCTCCGAGCTCGCGGTCGCCCAGAACCGGCGCAGCTGACCCTTGCGGCCCATTACTGCCCACCCCGACCTCCCGCCCTGTGCCGGCTGCGGCCGGTGCTGCCACCTGGTGGTCGAACTGCGGCCGGGTGACGCGGTGCCCGGGGAGTTCGTGGTTGAGCACGCCGGCGCCCGCTGCATGGACCAGCGCAGCGACGGCGCCTGTGTCGCCCTCGATCCCGTCACCTTCCTTTGCACCATCTACGACGAGCGGCCGCAGACCTGCCGTGACTTCACGCGGGGCGAAAGCCTTTGCCGGCAGATTCTGGCGCGGCAGCCCCCGTGGCCGGCCAGTTAGGCATTCGCCCCATATCGCCGGCGCTTTTTTGCCGCTATGCTCGGGGAGTGCAAAACCACCGCATTGACCACGACTCGCTGCCTTCCCAGCTGAAGCAGCTCGTCGCCGATCAGTTCCGACTCGACATCCTCGAACCGGATACAATTTCCGATGACGCGCCGCTCATCGGCGGCGGTCTCGGCCTCGATTCCTTGGACGCACTCGAGCTCGCCATGAGCGTCGAGGAGGAATTTGGCATCGTCATCGGGACCCGGGAGGAGTCGCACCAGGCGCTCGCCAGTATCGCCAGCCTGGCGGATTATATCCGGGCCCGTACGCAGCCGGGTCGCAGCGGTCTGCCTGATTCGGCGGCCGCCTAAGTTAGCGCACATTCGGGTGGGTCCACCCGCACGGCGTAAGCGCAGATTGCAGCCGGGGTCGCTGACCCCGGTGCTGGTGTATCGCAGCCCGGGTCAGCGACCCCGGCTACAGTATTGTTGGCCCGCGTGGCAGGCAGCGTTTAGCCCCGGTTCGGCCAGCGATAGCCCAGCCCGGCGAGAAAGATATCGGAATCGCGGTTGTAGTTGCTGGTCACGCGATCGAAGAGCAGGCGCATGATCCAGTGGTCCGTCAGCTTGACCGAGAACGTGAGCGACGCGAGCGGGGCGACCGACGCGGGATAGTGGTGGTTGGCGTCCGGCGGATGCTTGTGGTCGAGATAGATGTACGGCCCGATGCCGGCGCCCACCGAGATGCGTTCGTTGAAGAAGGTGTTGACCGCCCAGAGCTGGGTGGCGACGCCACTGCGCCGGATGATCGTGGGATCGCCCTCGTAGATCGCGGACGCGGTCCAGTCCAGGTGGGGCAACAGGCCGCGGCGGTACTCGCCCGCATACGCGAGGGCCTTCTGGCTGAGGAAGGTATTCACGACGCTCTGGCCGCCGAAGACCGTGAGTTCGTTCTCGGTCACGTAGGAGTATTCCTCCGGCGCATCGCCCAGTTTTCCCGCGGTCGGCTTTTTGTCCTGCCCGAACCAGAAGCCGAGGCCGGCGGTCACGGTGCTGACCTTGATCTGGCCCGAAGGGCTGATGCGGTTGTACAGGATCCGCCCGAACCAGCGGTTCGAGAGATAGGCCGTGGCGGAGGCACTGTAGATCGGCGCCGTGCCGTGGACATTCAACGTGTCGCCGTTGGCCAGCGGCTGTGTATCGAAATAGTAATAGCCGCCCACGCCGGCTGACAGCGCAACGCGATCCTTGAACAACGGCAGCCGCGCCCAAACCTGAAACGCCGTGCCGTCACGGTGATGCGCCCGCAGATGCCCCTCGTTGATGTACGAGATGGAGGCCGCGAAATTCCGGTATAAATCCTGGCGATAGTCGACCTGCCAGGTGTAGCTGGAACGTTCGTTCGGCGTATTGGGCAGCACGCCGCCCAGAAAGGATAGCTCCTGCGCATGGAGGGCGAGGCTGGTGCCAAGCAGGAGGAAGAGGCAGACGGACCGCAGGGTGTGTTTCATGGTGTAGGAATAATTCTGGTGCACTTATTCGAGTACGCCCGAACGCGGAAATGTTCCGGCACGGAGAATCAAGGTGGGTAACGCCAGCAGGCCGGTGCCCGGGTTGGGGTGCCTAGCCTGAGTTTCAAGCCGCGATCCTAGCGCGGGCGACCCGCATCCGCCATGGGGTGTTGCCCTGCCCGCTCAATGCCGGCCCCAGGGCGAAGGATTTGATCCGCAACCCCAGGCCTCCAGGCCCGTGGGATTGTTGTTCCCTCAGCTCAGCCGCTACTTGATCCGCAGCAGCAGGACGCCATGCGCGGGCACCTGGCCGGAAAATCCCAGCGCCGCCGGTTCCAAGTCCAAGTGCGTCCAAAGATCGCGCACGGCCTTCGGTTGACCGGACAGGCCGAACTCGGCCCAGGTAAAATTCGCCGCTTGCTCGGCTTCCGTGCGATTGAATACCCCGATGGCGCGGCCGCCGTCCTGCAGCGGTTTGACCCAAACCTCAAGGCCGGCGCGGCCCAGGATGCGCTCCGCCTGTTTGCCGAGGACATCCTGGTCGAGCGCGATGACCTCGCGGTTGGTCAGGATCGCGAGGGTCTCCGGCGACATCTGGCGCAGGTCGTTGCCGGCCATGAGCGGCGCGGCCAGCAGGCACCAGAGGCTGAAATGCGTCCGGTATTCCGTCGCGGTCATCCCACCGTTGCCGATCTCCAGCATATCCGGATCGTTCCAATGGCCGGGCGCGGCATAGGCGGCGAGGCGGCCCTGGTTGAAGCCGATTTCGGCCATGGATTTCCAGTTGTCCTGGATGTCACCCGTGGTGCGCCAGAGATTGCCGCCGACCTGCGGGCCCCATTTCCAGACGTCACCCATGCCGTACTCGCAGAGGCTGTACACGATCGGCCGGCCGCTGCGCTGCAGGGCGACGCCCATCTTCTGGTAACCCGCCTGCAACTGCGCATCGGGATAGACGCGGCCCGCGCTGCACCAGTCGTACTTGAGATAATCGATGCCCCACGCCGCGTAAGTTTTCGCATCCTGCTCCTCATGGCCGTAGCTGCCGAGGTAGCCGCCGCAGGTCCGGGGACCGGGCGAGGAATAGATGCCGAGCTTGAGGCCGCGCGCGTGCACGTAATCCGCGAGCGCCTTCATGTCGGGAAACTTGGTGTTCGGCACGATGTTGCCCTGGGCGTCGCGGCTGCCCTCCCAGCAATCGTCCATGTTGACGTACTGGTAGCCGGCCGCCGCCATGCCGCTGCTGACCATGGCATCCGCCGCATCGCGCACGATCTGGTCGTCGATCTTGTCGCCGAAATGATTCCAGCTGTTCCAGCCCATGGGCGGAGTCAGGGCCAGGCCGTTGGCCGGCACGGTAGCCAGGGCGGGCAACGCGATGACCGCCGGCGGCCGGCTGTCGGCTTCCGGCGCGCGCCGCGCAACGGCCTCCTCGTGGTTCTTCTCGTCGTAACTGATGGTGACGTCCAGCTGGTCGCCCGCGAAGCGGAGGCGGTAATGCGTGCCCCAGTCCACGCTGAACGCGGCCTCGTTGTCCTTCAGCTCGACGCGGCGCAGCGGCAGGTCCACGCCGTCGTTGATCACCACCTTCCCGTCGAGGGTTGCGCCGTTCTGCTGGAGCACGAAGTAGGTGCGCAGCATGACGCCACCGCGGCGCGGCAGTTCAATCCGCCACGTGCCGGAAAAATCTGCGGCATTGACGGAGCCGGCAAGCAGGCCGAGGACAAGGATGACAAGGAGCTTTTTCATTCTGATCAGGGGTAAGGGTAGAGAATGCGCCTGAAACCTCTACCTCCATCCAAGCACTGTCCAGTCAGGAGAACGGGTTGAACTGAAAGTTAACCCGCAGCTCCGAACCCCTTAGGAGGGGCGCTGACTCGCTGCGCCCCTACCCCGGCTACTCCGCTCACGGCTGCGCGTGCGCCTGGAAAAACTTAACGACCAACCCGGCGCCCTCGGGCGGATAGCGGTGGCCGCCGGGGTGCAGGAAGGTGGCGACCTCGGCGCCTTTGCTTGACGGATACGAGGTGTACCCGGTGGCGTTGGGCTGGCGCGGGCCGCAGCCGTTGAGCTTGAGGACGTAGTCGATCATCCGCGCCTGCCACGCAAACTTGACGAGCGGGTCGTCCGGGCTGCCGAGGTGCAGCACCGGCTTCGGGGTGAATTTCTGGTAACCCCGCGCGAGCAATGCGGCCGACGGGGCGAACGCGGCAAAAGTATCGCCGCGCTCCGCCCACAGCAGGTAGGTGAACAGTCCGCCGTTGGAATGCCCGGTGGCATAGATGCGTCTCGCATCGACGTGGTATTCCGCGCGCAGCGTTGCGAGCATGGCGTCGAAGAACTTCAAGTCCCGGTCGCCCTGCGCGCCGGCGGTGCCCTGCCAGCCGGCTTTTTCCCCGGCCTTGTCGACCAGTTGGCTGACGGTGGGCAAACCCTGCGGGTAGACGACAATCGCCTGTGGCCAGAGTTCGTGGATCGGAAAGCTGCGCGAGGCCTGTCGCATCGTGCCGCCATGGCCGTGAAAGGCGAAGACCACCGGCAGCTCCGACCCGGTGTTGGCGGGGATGCTGACCAGTGCCTCCCGCTTGACGCCATCAACCACCCACTCCCGCCGGACCAGCTCGGCCGGCGCGGTACCGGCCAGGGCCAGCAGGAACAAAACATGGAGCAGCCGCTTCATCCCCTGCTAGACGCGCCAGCCCGGGGTTGGTTTCGCACAGATTCGTAAGGTCCCGGAATCCGGATTCAATTCCGTGTCTCCGTGTCTCTGTGGTAAACCAATCCGTACTGCACGCTACTTTTTCAACCCGGCGCAGAAGTGCGCCAGGCGGGCGACGCCCTTCGCGATGATCTCGTCGCTCGTGGCGTAGCTCAGCCGGAGGTAACCCTCGGCGCCGAAGGCCGAGCCGGGGACCGCGGCGACCTTCTCCTGCTCGAGCAGCTTGGCGCAGAACTCAACGTCCTTGAGCCCGAAGCTGGAGATATTCGGAAAGAGGTAGAATGCCCCGCCGGCGAGCAGGCAGCTGACCCCGGGGATCTTGTTCAGCTCGGCGTGCAGGAACTTCCGGCGGCGGTCAAAGGCCGTCTTCATTTCCGCGAGCGCCGCAACCGCCTTGGCTTTTTCCTTGAGAGCCGCGAGCGCGCCGTACTGGGCAAAGGTCGTGGCGTTGGATGACATCTGGCTCTGCAGCTCCGCGCAGGCCTTGGCGATGGGCGCGGGCGCGACCAGCGTGCCGAGCCGCCAGCCGGTCATGGAGTAGGTCTTGGAAAATCCCGCGACGGTGATCGTGCGTTGCTCCACCTCGGCGCCCAGCATGGCGAAATTCACCGGTTGGTTGCCGTCATAGATCAGGTGCTCGTACATCTCGTCGGAGAGGACGTAGAGATTGTGGCGCACGCAGAGCTCCGCGATCGCGGCGAGCTCGGCGCGGGTGTAGACGGCGCCGCTGGGATTCGACGGGCTGCAGAGGACCAGCAGCTTGGTCTTCGGCGTGATGGCGGCCTCGAGCTGGGCCGGCGTGAGCTTGAAGCCGGCCCGGTCGTCGCAGAGGACAAACTTCGGCACGGCCCCGGCCAGCTTCACCATCTCGGGATAGCTGACCCAGTAGGGCGCGGGGATGATGACCTCGTCGCCGGGATTGCAGACGGCGAGGATGCCAAGGTAGCACGAAAACTTCCCGCCGGGGGACACGACCACCTGGGCCGGGGTCAGCTTGTAGCCGTATTCCGCCGCATAACGCTCCACAACGGCGACGCGGAGCGGCTCGATGCCGGGGGTCGGCGCGTACTTCGTCTTGCCGGACTGCAGCGCGGCGATGGCGGCGTCCTTGATGAACTGCGGCGTGTCGAAGTCCGGCTCGCCCGCGGCGAAGCTGCAGACGTCCTCGCCGGCGGCCAGCATGGCCTTGGCCTTGGCATCAATGGCCAGGGTTGGCGACGGCGAGACGTTTCGGGCCCAGACAGACAGCGGATGCGGTGTGCTCATTCCGGGCAGAAATAAGGGGCGGCGGTTTCCGAAGGCAAGCTTGCGGCTTGGGGTCGCCGGGAGGCGTTTGTCATAATGACCGGTACAGTTGGCGCAGAAGTCAGTAACCGCGAAGGACACGATCCTGGTGGGGGCGATTGCCCTCAAACGCCTTCGCCTGCGCCGGGACGGTGCGGGCACGGCCCCTATCGCTTCCGGGCGCGCTTCCGCTTGAGCGGCTTCCGTTTCTGGCCGACCACCGCGGTCTTGGCCGCGGCGGGAGCGGTCTCCAGTCGCGGCAGGTAGGCCTCCACGGCCGCCCGGACCAGCTGGCCGATGCTGGTGTGCTTGCTGCGGGAAACCTTGCGCAGGTTTTTCCGGATCTCGGCCGGCAGGCGGACCGAGATCTGCACCTGCAGCGGGTGCATGACCACGACGTTGGCGAGGTCGTAATTCTCAAGCGCGGTGCGGATGATGTCGCTCACCGACTTGGCCCGCCCCTCGCGCACGGGTTCGCTCAGGCGGTCGAGAAACTCGAGCTCCAGCGTGAGCGGAAACGGGCGGGCGATCTTATCGGGCATAAGTCAGTTTTCTTAACCACGAATTACACGAATGGACACGAATATTCCGGAAGAGAAACAAACCGCAACGGATCGCGGGTCGAATCTGCGGATTCCGGGTCGCGCCCGGTTTAGAGCTTCCTGCGGAGTGCATCCATCAGTGATCATCCGTGTAATCCGTGGTCACTCGCCCTGGATTGGCTCCGGCAATCAGAAATGCTGGATCTTCTCCGCCGGCACCGGCGCCGGGGCCGTGGCAAGTTGCGCCGGGTCGAACACCGCGGCCGGCAGGTCTAGGTTCAAAGCGGCGGCCTTCACCGTGAAGCGGGTCTTGTCACGCGTGAGGTTGTTGCGGAGGTCGATCGACTGCACGATCCACTGGTCCCCCACTTTCTTCAGGTCGAGGATGGAGATGGTTTTTTCCGCTACACCCTTGGCCCCGAGCAACTCGGCCTGCACGAGGGCCTGGAACTGCGTGTCGATAAAAACCCGCACGCCCGTCAGGCTGGGCTGCCGGGCGGCCAGGTCCGCCGGTGGATAAAGCACAAAGCTGTCCGCCGGGCGCCCGCGCACGCGCGCGAGGCCCTCATACACAAAGTCCGTCCAGTAGAGAAAAGGCATCTGCAGGTCGAACGGCGTCAGGTCCGTGCCCTGGCTGCCGTCGATTGGAGCCAGCAGCTTGTCGTCTGCAACCGGCCGGGTCACCGGGTCAGCGGCGGTGCCATCCGTCAGCCAGAGTGCCGGTTGCGGTCCGCCTTGGATGAGCCACGACCGCGCTCCGGCCGGCCCGGCGAGGATCAGGCGCGAAAGCGGCCCCTGCTCGTTCCGGGTGCCAAACAACTCGCCGCTCACGGTGCGTTCGGCGCCCTGGTGCGGCATGATCCGGAGTTCGACGGAGAGCCAGTAGCTGCCGGCGATGCCGGCGCGGCGGAAGGTCTCGAGGATCTGCGCGCCCTTGGCCTGGTCGGCCTTGCCGCCGGCCGCGTAGTTGGCGGCCGGCCGGTAACCCGTGGCCTGAGCCGTCAGGTCCAGCCGCAGGGCCACCGCCAGCAGGCAGAAAAAAGCCCGGTAAAACACCGGGCTGGAAAGTTTACTTCTTGGGCTCACCCGGGGCGGGCTGCGTGGTCAGCGGAGCCGGGGTCGTGGCGGCTGGCGCACTCGTCGCGGCCGGAGCCACCACGGTCGGCAGGCGGTTGTCGCCCGTCTCATGGTGCTTGGACTGGTAGATGTGGGAGAGGTACAGGAGGAAGCTCACCACGAAGAAGATGACCGCGGCGTTAATGGTCGCCTTGCTGAGCACGTTGCCGGTCTCGGCGCCGAAGGTGGATTCCATGCTGCCGCCGCCCATGGCCGCACCGATGCCGCCGTCAGTCTTGGCGCGCTGCATGAGCACGACGAAGATCAGGAACACGGAAGTGAACAACAGGATGGCCGTCAAAAGGTAGATGATCAGGGTCATAAAGAGTGGAAAGCAACGTAGTCAGACCAGCTTTGTCAAACCTAGTTCTGACCCGGTCTGAGCTGATTTCACCACAGAAGCACAGAGACACAGAAAGAGGGAAACTAAAGAAACAGGGTGGATTGGTGTGAACCTTGCGATATCCGATGAAGTTGGAGCCCGGTGACGCCTCAACTCGGTTGCCTTGGCTGACTTGGAGCAAAAATCCGCAGTCGGTCGGTCCTCTGTGCCTCCGTGTCTCTGTGGTTCAAAGACTCCGGTCACTCTCTCTCAAAGCCTCAGGCCCATCTTCTCCAGCACGCGCGACAGGTCCTCGTTGCCTTGGTATTCGATGATGATACGGCCGCGCTTGGGGGAATGCTTCAGGGTGCTCCGCGCGCCCAGGTGGGAGGTCAGCTTTTTCTCAATATCGGACAGGGCCGTCGCCGTGGCGGCGGGCATCTTGCGCTTCTTGCCGGCGCCGCCGGCGTGGTGCTGCAGGAGTTCCTCCAGCGCCCGCACACTCAAGCCCTGCTCCATGGTTCGCCGGGCCAGGACGAGGCGCTCCGCCGAGTTCTCGACGCCAAGCAGCACCTTCGCATGGCCGACGCTGAGCATCCCCTTTCCGATGTAGCCTTGCAGCTCCGCCTCGAGGCCGAGCAACCGCAGGGAATTAGCGACCGTGGCGCGGCCCTTGCCGACGCGCTGGGCCGCGGCTTCCTGCGTCAGGTCGAAATCGCGGATGAGGCTGGCGTAGCCGTGCGCCTCCTCGAGGGGGTTCAGGTCGGCGCGCTGTAAATTCTCGATCAGGGCCAGGGACGCGGACGACGCGTCGCTGGACGTCATGATCCGCGCGGGAATCGCCTTGAGCTTCAGTTGCTGAAAGGCGCGCCAGCGGCGCTCGCCCGCGATGAGCTGGAAGCGGTCGCCCACCGGCCGGACCACGATCGGTTGCAACAGGCCCTCGGCGCGGATGCTCTCCACCAGCTCGGTGAGCGCCTCGGGGGAAAACTCCTTGCGCGGTTGATAGGGGTTCGGCTCGACCAGATGGACCGCGACTTCCCGGTAACCCGGCAGACCGTCGGCGACCGCGACGGGTGCCGGCGCGAGCGCCACTGGCGCCGTGGTTTTCGGCGGGGTGGTGCCGCTGCTGATCAGTGAGCCGAGTCCGCGACCCAGCCGTGATTTTGGGGTAGCCATGAAATTATTTGCCCTGCGGGATGAACAGCGTCTGGCCGACCATGATCTTGCTTTGGTCGGCGATCTTGTTCGCGTTGATGATGTCCTTGAGCTTCGCGTTGTTCTTGCGCGCGATGACGGCGAGGGTGTCGCCGGGCTGCACGGTGTAATTGATGCCCTCCTTCGGGAATTCCTCGGTAAACGCGGTCTGCACCACCGGCCGCGTGGCCTGGTTCTTCGCCACGGCATCGATCGCCGCCTGGGTCTGCCGCGCGAGGCGCTCCATCTGGCCGCCCACCTGCGCGAGGGTCTCGCGCTTCTGGTCGGCGAGCGCACCCTGAATGGTGCGGTTCATGTCCGCCACGGCCGCGTTCAACTGCTCCACTGTGACCAAGCTCTGGCCGAGCTTGCCCTGAAGCGTGTTGTTGTCGCGGTTGAGCTGCTCGACGGTCATGGTCAGCTCGCCGACGCGCTGGGTCAGGAGCAGCACATCCTGCCGGAGACTGGCCAGCTCCACCCGGGTGTTGTCCGTGGAGTAATTCTGTTGCGCCCAGGCCGGCGAGGTCAGGACGACGAGCAAACCGACATAGCGAAAGAGCGGACTTTTCATGGGGGCGATGGTTGGGAATTTGCGGGGCAAAAACAAGCCTTAGACCTTGACCCGCGGAAACGGCGCCGGTGCCACGAGCGGGGTCATCGGTTGCGACGGCAGCACGGTGCCGGCCGGCACGGGAAACCCGCGGACAAACTCCCCGGCCGGCAACATCCGGCCGCCCGGGCGCTGGAGCAGGCGCAGGCGCAGCGTCCCCTGCCCGGTGGCGACGAGCAGGCCGTGCTCGTCGGTGCCAACCACGACCCCGACCCCGGCCGGTTTGTAGTCTATTAAACTACTAACGTCCGCCAGGCCCAGTTTCACGACCTGGCCGTTGATCGCCACGGTGCAGCCCGGCCAGGGCATGAGCCCGTTGATCCGGGCGGCCAGCGCCGCAGCCGGAGCGTGGAAATCGAGTGCACCGTCGGCCTTCTCCAGCCGCCGGCAGAACGTCGCCTGGGATTCGTCCTGTGGCGTGAACGTCTGGGCGCCCGCGGCAATCCTGCCGAGACTCCGGGCGAGCAGGGGCACGCAGGCTGCGGCTAGCTTGGCCTCGATTTCCCGGGCCGTGTCGAGCGGGTCGATGGCCACGCGTTCCACCTCCGCCACCGGGCCGGCGTCGAGCTTGAACACGAGCCGCATGAGCGTCACGCCCGTCTCGCGCTCGCCGTTGCAGATCGCCGTCTGGATCGGCGAGGCGCCACGGTAGTGCGGCAGCACCGAGGTGTGCAGGTTGAACGTGCCGAGCCGCGGGGCATCGATGAATTCCTGCCGCAAAATATGCCCGTAGGCCATGACCAGGGTCAGGTCGGGCTGCAGGTCTAGCAGTTGCTGGCGTTCCGCCGGGCCGACTTTCTGCGGTTGCAGGACGGGGAGCCCGCGGGCCTCCGCCCAGAGCTTGATCTCGGTGGCCTGAATTTTCTGGCCGCGGCCGGCCGCCCGGTCCGGCTGGGTGAAGACCCCGACGACCTGGGCGACACCGCTCCCCTCCCCGGCCAGCCAGTTCAGCGCCGGCAGGGCGATCGGGTCGGAGCCCATGAAGACGAGCTTAAGCATGGGCGTTAGACCTCTGCGTTGTCATTCTGAGCGTAGCGAAGAATCCAGATCCGCGCATGCACCTGGATGCTTCGCTTCGCTCAGCATGACAGGCATTGGCATCATATCCGGGTGGCTCCCTCAGTCATCGAACACGCCGTCGTGCACGTCATCGGCCTCCCCCGCCTCGGCGGCGGCGAGGTTCTTGCGCGTACCCTTGGCGGCGAGCCGGTCGGCGACCGACTGCTTTTTCTTGCCGATCAAATCGAAGTGGATGGGGCAGCCGTCGAGGTCGAATTCCTTGACGAGGCCGGCCTCGAGGTAGCGGCGGTAGGATTCCGTCAGGCTGCGCTCCTGGTTGCAAAACAGCTTCATGCGGAACGGCCGGCTGCCGGTCTGCGTGGCGTAATAGACGCGGAAGCGCGTGCCGTAGGTCGACGGCGGCGGCGTGCGGTCCGCGAGCGCGATGATGGTGGCGTTGAGCTTCGCGGTCGGGATCTTCGTGTCGAGGCGGCGGGCGAGCGCCCGGGCCGACTTGAGCATGCGCGTGATCTCGTGGCCGGTCAGCGCCGAGACGAACATCACCGGCGCGCCGGGCGTGAAGAAAAGTTTCTCGAAGAGCGTCTTCTCGTAGTTTTCGCGGTATTCGCGCTCGGTCTTGAACTTGTCGACCTCGTGCTTGTTGAATGCATCGTGCACCAGGTCCCACTTGTTGACCACGATCACGATGGGCTTCGCCGCCTTGATGATCTCGCCGGCGATGGCCTGGTCCTGGTGCGTCACGCCGTCCATGGCGTCGAGCACCATGAACACCACGTCGGCGCTCTTGATCGCCTCGAGCGAACGCAGGCGGGAAAAATACTCGACCGATGACGACAGCTTGGTGGCCGCCCGGATGCCGGCGGTGTCCATCAGGCGGAACGCCCACGGCTTGCCCTCGCGGCTGGTATAGGTGAAATCGAGTTCCACGGCGTCGCGCGTCGTGCCGGGCTGGTCGCTGACGATCAGCCGGTCGCTCTTGAGGAGCCGGTTGCTGAGGGACGACTTGCCGACGTTGGGCCGGCCGACGAAGCAGATGCTCAGGCGCTCCCGGTCGAGGTCCGTCTCGGCGGGCTCCGGCCCGAGCTTCTCCATGATCGCGTCGCGCAACGCGGCCTCGCCGTTGCCGTGCTCCGCGGAAAGGTAAATCGGCTCGCCAAAGCCCAGCCGGTAAAACTCGGAGATCTCCGCGACCTTCTCCTTGCCGCTGTCGGCCTTGTTGGCCGCGAGGATCACGTGCTTCTTGCTCTTGCGCAGGCGCTGGGCGATGCGCTCGTCCAGCCCGGTGACGCCCTCGCGCGCGTCGACCACGAAGACGATGACCGCGGCCGCCTCGATGGCGAAGGCCACCTGCTCTTCCGACGCCTTGGTGATCCGTGCCGGCGTATCGCTGCCGGTCAGACCCAGGCCGCCGGTGTCGAGGAGCGTGTAGCTGCCGTCCTTGACCTCCGCGTTCACGACGTCCCGCGTCACGCCCGGCATATCATGGACAATGGAAATACGCTTGCGCGCCAGCCGGTTAAACAGGCGGCTCTTGCCCACATTGGGGCGGCCGACGATGGCAACAGTGCGCGGAGCGGGAGTCATTTGACGCAGACCTTCACGCCCACGGGGCCGGGTGGCAAGCGATAGTTGGCCAAGGTGGAACGCGGCCTCCGGAGGCGTTTCAGTGCGCCGGCGCGAGCAAAACCCGTCCGGGAGGCCGGGTTCCACCTGCGGAATACCAAACCTATGCCCCAAAATTAGTGTTTATTACTGCCCGTTAGTGGTTTCTTTTGCGGGTTCCCATGTTCGAAAGCCTTACCGAAAAACTGACCGGCGCCCTGCGCAACCTCCGCGGCGTCGGCCAACTGTCCGAGGCCAACATGGCGGACGCCCTCAAGGAAGTGCGCGCCGCCCTGCTCGCCGCCGACGTCCATTTCAAGGTCGCCCGCGAGTTCATCGAGCGCGTCCAGCAGCAATGCAACGGCCAGGAAGTGCTCCGGTCCGTCACGCCCGGCCAGCAGGTCGTCAAGATCATCAACGACGAACTGGTGAAACTCCTCGGCGAGGGCACCACCGAGCTCGCCCAGAAACGGCCGCTCAAGATTTTGCTGGTCGGTCTCCACGGCTCCGGCAAGACCACCTCCACCGCCAAGCTCGGCAAGCTGCTCAAGAAAAAAGGCGCGCGGCCGTTTCTCATCGCGTGCGACGTCTACCGTCCCGCCGCCATCGACCAGCTGGAAATCCTGGCGAAACAGGAGGAACTCGGCTTCTACGGCGACCGGGAATCCAAGGACGTCGTTGCCATCGGCGCCAAGGGCCTGGAACTGGCGCACCAGCAAAGCGCCGACGTCATTCTCTTCGACACGGCCGGCCGCCTCCAGATCGACCAGGAGTTGATCGAGGAAGTCAAACGGCTCAGCGCCAAGGTGCAGCCGGATGAGATCCTGCTCGTCGCCGACGGCGCGCTCGGCCAGGAGGCGGTCAATGTCGCCAAGGCCTTCCACGACGCCCTCGGGCTGACGGGCCTCATCCTGACCAAGCTCGACGGCGATGCGCGCGGTGGCGCGGCGCTGTCGATCAAGTCGGTCACGGGCGTCCCCATCAAGTTCATCGGCACCGGCGAGAAGACCGCGGACTTTGAGATCTTTTATCCGGAGCGGCTCGCCTCGCGCATCCTCGGCATGGGCGACGTCGTGTCGCTGGTCGAGCGGGCGCAGGAGAACATCGACGAGAAGGAAGCCGAGCGCATGGCGGAGAAGATGCGCAAGGCCGACTTCAACCTGGAGGACTTTCTCGCGCAGATGCAGCAGGTGAAGAAGATGGGCTCGATGCAGTCCATCATGGGCATGATGCCCGGCATGAGCGGCGTGGAGTTGCCCGGCGACGCGGACAAGCAGATGAAGCGCACGGAGGCCATCATCCAGTCGATGACCCTGCAGGAGCGGCGCAAGCCCGGCATCCTCAATGGCAACCGCCGCATCCGCATCGCGAAGGGCGCGGGCGTCAAGGTCCTCGAGGTCAACCAGCTCATCAAGCAGTTCGAGCAGATGCAGAAGCTCATGAAGATGATGAAGGGCGGCAACCAGAAGAAGCTGATGCGCCAGATGGAGCAGATGAAGGGCCGCGGCGGGATGCCGTTCTGAGCGGCTAGGCCGCTCAGAGTTGAGAGGCGAAAGTTGGGGGTTGAGAGACCGATCCCCTCTTCAATACCTCACGTGCTTATCGAAACCGGCTTCACTATTCGACTTGTCAATGTGGGAGCGAGCTTGCTCGCGACAACGCCCGAGTCGCGAGCAAGCTCGCTCCCACAGGCTACGCTTAACCGTACGACGGATTCCCCGCCTTCGTGGCGTTGTGCAGCGCGAGGACGAAGGCCTTGAGTTTCGCCGGGCTTTTGATGCCGGGGGCCTGCTCGACGCCGCTGTTCACGTCGACGATCTTCGCGCCGGTGGCGGTCACAGCCTCGGCCACGTTGTGCGGGTCGAGTCCACCGGAGAGGATCCAGTGCTTCGCGGGATAGGATTCCCGGTAGCGCTTGAACTTCGCCCAGTCGCCGGTCTCGCCCGTGCCGCCCATCTTGTCGGGGTGAAAAGTGTCGATCAGGATCGTCTCGGCGTAATCCAGCAGCTCGGGATAGATCTCGACGCTCGGGGGGAGCCGGGGGGCGAGCCAGAGACGGGAGACGCCCACGGTCGCCGCCCAGGAGCCGATGACCTCCCGCGGGGTCTGCGGGTTGAAATGAATCTGGAAAAAATCGAAACCCAGCTCGGCCTGTTTCGCGAGATCCGCCGCGGTCGGCCCGACCGAGACGGCCACGGTCTTGCGCGGGGGCAGCCGGTCCTTCATCGCCCGGTACTGCGGGTTGGAAACCCAGCGCGGGGACTTCGGATAAAAGATGAAGCCGAGGAAATCCGCCCCCACGGCATCCGCCGCATCCGCATCGACCAGCGAGGTGATGCCGCAAACCTTGAGCCTGATGCCGTTGATCATGTTGGGTTGCCCACGGAATACACCGAACTCAATCCGTCTTCTTTCGGGTATTCGGTGGGTTCCGTGGGCTAAAATGAATTGATGGATTGGATCACGTGGTCGACCTGCGCGTCCGTCAGCTCGGGGAACAGCGGGAGGCTGACGCAGCGGGCGCTGGCGCTTTCGGCGACCGGCAGGCTGCCGGGCTGGTAGCCGAGCGACGCGTAGCAGGGCTGCCGGTGCATCGGGCCCGGGTAGATGATCTCCGTGCCCACGCCGGCCTTGTCCAGGTGAACCCGGAGTGCGTCCCGCGACGGATGCAGCAGCGTGAACTGATGCCAGACCGACTCGCCGTCGGCGGAGATGACCGGCAGCTGCACATCGGGGCGCCTGATACCAGCCAGGTATTTCCCCGCGATCGTGCGCCGCCGGGCCGTCCACGCGGCGAGGTGCGGCAGCTTCGCGTTCAGCACCGCGCCCTGGAAACCATCCATGCGAAAGTTGAAGCCCACCTCCGTGTGCGTGTAGCGCTTGGGCGAGCCGTGCACGCGCAGCAGCTGGGCATGGTCCATGACCGCCGCATGCCGCGAGACAAACGCCCCGCCCTCGCCGCAGGCGCCGAGGTTCTTGGTCGGGTAAAAACTGAAGGTGCCGCAGTCGCCGATGAGCCCGACCGGCTGGCCCCGGTACTGCGCCCCCACCGCCTGCGCGCAGTCCTCGACGACGAACAGCTTGTGCTGCCGCGCGAGGGCCATGATTTCATCCATCCGCGCCGGCTGGCCGAAAATGTGCACCACCACGATGCCCTTGGTCCTCGGCGTGATAGCCCGCGCGATGGCCGCGGGGCTGATGCACCAGGTGTCGGGCTCGATGTCGACGAATACCGGGGTGGCGCCGACATAGCTGATGCCCCAGCAACTGGAGGCGAAGGTGAACGGCGTCGTGATGATCTCATCGCCCGGCCCGAAGCCGCCGCACACCGACGCCGCGTGCAGCGGCGACGTGCCGCTGTTCATGCCCAGCGTACGAGGATAGCCGAGCAGGGTGCTAAAGGATTTCTCGAAATCATCGACGTCCTTGCCGAGACAGAAGCGCGTGGCGTCGTAGGTCGCCGCGAGGGCCGCCAGAATTTCGGTGCGCAGTGCCTGGTGCTGCGGCTTGAGGTCGAGAAAGGGGACTTTCATGGGGGTGGTAGCCACTAATCCACACTAATTGGCCGCTAATTCAATCCCGGCTCAAACTTAGTGGAATTTTAGTGACCATCAGTGGTTCAACTTCTTGGTCAGGGCTTCAACCAGGGAATCCAGGCTCGCGGCCGCGGCCTCGAAGTCCACCGGCAGGCCGAGCTGCTTCATCGCGGCGGTTGTGCTGGCGCCGATGCTGCCGGCGAGCGGCCGCCGGGCCTTGGGGCCCAGCTTGAGGGCCACGGCCTGGTCGAAGAAGGACTGCACGGCGGACGGGCTCGCGAACAGGATCGCGTCGGCGCCGTTGCTGCGGAAATCGCCCGCCAGCGGATCGCTGCTCAGGTCGGTTTCGCCCGTCTGGTAAACGACGAGCCGGTCGACGATCGTGCGCGCCTCGTGGAGCGCATCCACGAGCACGTCGCGGTTGAGGTTGCCGGTGACGACCAGCACCTTGGCGCTGTCCATCGACTCGCGGCCGACCAGCTCCTTCGCGAGTTCCTCGGCACTGGCCTTCTTGGGCTGGAGGTCGACGCGCAGGTGCAGTTCGCGGACGGCGGCGGCCGTGGCCTCGCCGACCACCGCGATGCGGATCAGGCCGAGCGCCCGGATGTCCTCGTGCACGCGGATGAATTCCTCGAAGAAATAACGCACGCCGTTGACGCTCGTGAAGATGATCCACTCGTAGGAGCCGAACTCGGTCAGCACCTCGGCGAGCGTCTCCGGGTTGATGTGCTTGCTGACCTGGATCAGCGGGAGCTCGACGACGCTGGCGCCGAGGAACTCCAGTTTCTGGCGCCATTCCGCGGTCTGTTCCCGCGGGCGGGTGACGACAATGCGGCGGCCGGACAGGGGCTTGGTCTTGGGATCAGGCATGGAAATTCAATTCCCGGAGCAGGCGCGAAGCGGCGGCCGCAGGGTCGGTGAAATCCGCCGGGATCAGCGGCAAGGTGCGGATGCCGGTGGTGCCGTGGAAAAAATGGAGCGTGTTGCCCGCCACGTGGGCCGCAAAGGCCAGCTGGCAACCGCCGCCCACCGCGGCCTGGATCGCCCGCTCGATGTTCACGGCGCGCGCCGTGTCCGCGTCGAGCACCGCGGCAAACTGCGCGGCGTCGGCCGCGCGGCATTGAATCGCCACCGCACCCTGCCCCACCGCCGGCACGCTTTCCGCGAGCGTCAGCGGCCGGAAGACGACGCCGGGCCAGTGGTGAATCCCGAGCCGGTTCAAGCCCGCGGCCGCGAGGATGCTGGCATCGGCCAGGCCGCTCGCGATTTTCTTGAGCCGGGTGTCCACGTTGCCGCGGATCTCGCTGAAGGTGGCGTCGGGAAAGAGGTGTTTGATCTGCAGCTGGCGGCGCGGGCTGCCGGTCGCAATCGTGACCGGGACCGTGACACCTTCCCGCAGCACCAGGACATCACGCACATCCTCGCGCGGCAGGAACCCGGCCACCGCCAGACCCGGGGTGTTCTCCCCCGGCAGATCCTTGCAACTGTGCACGGCCGCATGGGCCTCGCCGCGGAGCAGCGCCTGCTCGAGTTCGACGGTGAAAAGGCCCTTGCCGCCCTGCTTGCTCAGCGACCACTCGGCCTGCTTGTCGCCGGTGGTGGTGAGTTTCAGCAACTCGCATTCCGCCCCGGCGATCTTCCCGCGCAACCACGCCGCCACGGTTTCCGTCTGCACGAGGGCGAGCGGGCTTTTGCGGGTGGCGAGGATGAATTTCATGGAGGGTATTCGGTGATTCTGAGCCCGCCTGCGCTCTCCGAGCTTCGGCGCGGCAGCCTTCGCCAAGCGACACTCAAGTCTTTCCTTAAGTTAACGCAAGATGGCTGGCTTGCCGAGCCGTAGCTCGGAGAGCGAAGGCTGGTAGACGCTGAGGGACTCGAACCCCCGACACCCTCGGTGTAAGCGAGGTGCTCTAACCAACTGAGCTAAGCGTCCAGAACGGTCACGAAACGCCAAGGTTTTCGGCCGTGCAAGGAGAAAGGCCGGGATGAATCCCACCCTCCCCGCCACCGCTGATCCACCCTTGAAGGCCCCGAGCTGTTAGTAGGCTATTAAACTACAAGTGCGACCCGGGCCGTTTGTAGTTTAATAGACTACTAACGGGTTGGGTCGGCAACTTTGCCTGCAGGTCTGCCGCTCGCCGGCATGATGGGTCGCGGCGCGGCGACGCATGTCAGCAATGGGCTTGGCGACGGCTGAAGCGCCGGCCCGTCGCGGCTCAGGCCTTCAGCGGCAGGCCGAGCTCGATCATCTTCTCGACGGTCTGGATGGCGTTGAGCGCGGCGCCCTTCCACAGGTTGTCGCCGCTGACCCACAGGGCCAGGCCGTTGTCGAAGGCGGTGTCCAGCCGGATGCGGCCGACGCCGCACTTCTCCTTGCGGCTGTAGGCCAGGGGCGTCGGGTAGGCGTTCCTCGCCGGGTCGTCGATCAGCTCGGCGCCCGGGAAGGCCGCGATGGCCTGGCGGGCAGCCTCGACCGAGACCGGGCGCTCGAACTCGGCGTTGATGGCAACCGAGTGCGCGCGCACCACCGGCACGCGGATGCAGGTCGCGGAGACGCGCAGCTCCGGCAGGCCGAGAATCTTGCGGCTCTCGGCGCGCATCTTCGATTCCTCGCCGGTGTAGCCGTCGGCCCCGAACGAATCGATGTGCGGGATCAGGTTCTGGAAAATCTGGTGCGGGTAGACCGCGACCGGCAACGGTTGCCGGGCGACGTAGGCCTGGACCTGCGCCTCGAGCTCGGTCACGGCGTCCGCGCCGGTGCCGGAAACCGACTGGTAGGTGGCGAACACCACCCGTTTCAGGCCAAACGCCCGGTGCAGCGGGAAAAGCGCCATCAACGCGACGGCGGTCGAGCAATTGGGACTGGCGATGATGCCCTGATGCGTGCGGAGCGCGTCGGCGTTGATCTCGGGGATCACCAGCGGGACCTTCGGGTCCATGCGGAAGCCTGAACTCTTGTCGATGACCAGACAACCGCGTTTGACCGCCTCGGGGGCGAGGGCCTTCGTCACCGCGGTGCCGGCGGCAAAGAACGCCAGGTCGAGCCCGGCGAACGCCTCGGGGGTCGCTTCCTGGACCGGGTACTTCTTCCCGCCAAAATCGAGGCTGCGCCCGACCGAGCGCGCGGACGCCAGCGGCCGCAGCTCGGCGATGGGAAATGCGTGCGCCTGCAACAGGGCAATCAGCTCTTGACCGACTGCTCCGGTGGCACCGACGATACCGACCCGATAGGATTTATTGCTCACAGTGAATGAAACGTTGAAACGGATGAAAGAAAGGTGCGACGCGCTGGGAATCAAGCCCACACCGCGTGTCATAGCCGTTTCCATCGCGCAGCAGCTGCTGATGTTTTTCGAGGACTGTGCTTTGCGCCGGAGTCACGTCATCTCCACTTCCCTCCGTCCGCCCTCCAATATCAAGAACTCCCTGGGCACGCCCCGGGGCCTGCACCAGATCGCCGAGCGGATCGGCGCCGGCGCCCTGCCCGGCACGGTCTTCAAGGGCCGCGCCAACCTCGGCAAGCATTTCAACGAAATGGGCGACGAGGCGAACCAGCGCAACCTGATCACCACGCGCATCCTCTGGCTCGGCGGCCTCGAGCCCGGGGTGAATGCCGGCGGCGAAGTCGACACCCACGACCGCTACATCTACATCCACGGCACCAACCACGAGGAGCGGCTCGGCACGCCCTACAGCGCCGGCTGCATCGAGATGAACAACCTCGAGATCATCGCACTCTTCGACGAGGTCCGCACCGGCGACCACGTGTGGATCGAGGATTAAAATTAATCCCGCGGTAGGGACGCTTGCCCCCAAGCGCCTTGAGCCCGGTCCATCGAGGGCAACAGCCCTACCAGCCAACTCGAAACCCATTTGAACCACAGAGGCACAGAGATCCTGACAAGCGAGATTCCTGGACTTGAACTCTGTGCCTCTGTGCCTCTGTGGTTCAAAATAGCCTGAATCTGATATCCCGTCTTTCTACCCCATGAATCCACTCCGCACTTTCCTGCTGGCCGGCTGCATGACCGCCAGCGCCTTCAGCGCCATTACCCCGCTGCCCGACAAGGTCACGCCAGTTGTCCCTGATGTGCAGGCCAGCCAGATTCCCGACGCGGTGCAACTGACCGGCTGGATGGGCAGTCGCATCTCGGCGAGCGAAGCCAACCGTCTCGCCAGGATCGATACCGACCGTCTGCTCGAGGGTTACCGCAAACGCCCCGGCCGGCAGGCTTGGGACGGCGAGCACATCGGCAAATGGCTCCACGCGGCGACTCTTGCCTGGGTCTACACCGGCGACACCACCCTGCGCCGCAAACTCGATACCGCAGTCGCGCAACTGATGCAGTGCCAGCTCGAGGACGGCTACCTCGGCACCTACGCACCGAAGGACCGCTGGACCGAATGGGACGTGTGGTCCCACAAATACAACCTGATCGGCCTGCTGACCTACGTCCGCTACACCGGCAACCTCGCGCCGCTCGACACCTGCCGGAAAATGGCCGACCTGCTCTGCCGCGAACTCGGCGACCAGCCCGGCCAGCGCGATGTCCTCACCGCCGGCAGCCAGCACTTCGGCATGGCCTCGACCAGTGTGCTGGAGCCCATGGTCCTGCTCTACCGCTTCACTGGCGAGCCGCGCTACCTGGATTTCTGCAACTACATCGTCCGCGCCTGGGAACAGCCCAACGGCCCGCATCTCGTGTCGCACCTGCTGGCCCGCGATGGCGTCAACCAGGTCGGCAACGGCAAGGGCTACGAAATGCTCTCGTGTCTGAACGGCGCCCTGGAACTCTACCGCACCACCGGCGACCGCAAGCTCCTCGAGGCCGCGACCAACGCCTGGCAGGACATCGTCGACCACCGCCTCTACCCCACTGGCGCCGCCACCGCCGGGGAACGCTTCCATGAGGCCGACTACATGCCGAACGTGCATGACGTCGGCGAAACCTGCGTCACCGTCACCTGGTTGCAACTCAACGCCCAGCTGCTCCGCCTCACCGGCCAGGCCCGCTATGCCGAGCAACTCGAGCGCGTCATCACCAACCAGCTCTTCGGCGCCCAGCGGCCCGATGGCGCGGCGTGGGGCTACTACGTCCAGATGGAGGGCACGAAGCCCTATAGCGACACCCTCGACGGCCATTGCTGCCTCTCAAGCGGTCCGCGCGGCGTGGCGCTGATCCCCACCTTTGCGGTCAGCACCGACGCGGCCGGCATCGTGGTCAACCTCTACGATGCGGGCACAGCCCGGCTCACGCTGCGCGACGGCGGTGAAGTCTCCGTCGCCACCGCGACGCTCTATCCGTCCGACGGCCACATCCAGTTAACGCTCACGCCGGAGACGCCGCGCGCCTTCGCGGTCAAGCTGCGCGTGCCCGCCTGGTGCCGGCATTTCACCCTGCAGGTCGCCGGCGAAAAGGTCGCGCCGCAGCTTTCACCGGACGGCTACGTCGTGGTCGAGCGCACCTGGAAACCAGGCGACCAGCTCGACCTCAACCTGCCCTTGGAGCCGCACCTCGTCAAAGGCGGCCCGGGCAACGAGGGCCGCGTCGCGGTGATGTACGGGCCGCTGGTCCTGACCGCCGACACCGCGTACCTCGCGGCCTTCGGCCAGACCATCGGCTCGGTCGCCCTCGCCTCGGCCGATCCCGCCGCGCTGCAAATCACCCCGGAGCCGGCTCCACCGGGCGTGCGCTTCTGGCCCGGCGACCAAGTCTTCCGCCTGCACGCCGTCATCCGCAAGTCGGACAACGGCCTCATGGCCGACACGCCGACGGACATCAAACTGGTGCCGTTCGCCGAGGCCGGTTGCAACGGGTCGGTCTACCGCGTGTGGCTGCCGCTCGCCGGCACGCCGCGAGACAACGTGCTCCGCGAGGGCCGCACCAGCCGCTCGGGCCCGTGGGAGCCGTCGCGGTACGACGGTTCATTCAACGACGGCAACCCGGCCACGATCGCAGACACGCTGGAAAAGAACAAGGTGGCCAGGGACGCCTGGTTCGGCGTCACGCTGATGGAGCCGGTGGCGATCAAGCGCGTGGTGTTCGTCCATGGCCGCAGCGACCCGGACGGCGGGTGGTTTGTCACCACGACCGGCCAGCCGCGGGTGCAGGTGATGACCGCACCCGGCGGCAACTGGGAAACGGTCGGATACCTGTCCGACTATCCCGCGACCACGGCCACCGAGGCCGGATCGCTGAAAAACGCCGCCCGCTTTGAATGCGTTCTGCCCGCACCGATGAGTGTGATCGCCGTCCGCGTGACCGGCATCCCCGCCAGCGGCAACAACCCGGCCCAGACCTTCGCGACCTGCGCGGAGCTAGAGGCGTACTAGCCTCCAACCCGGACCATACCGATTTAAACCAAAGAGACACCGAGGCACGGAGTTTCAGCTTGGAGGATACCCGATTTCCCTCTTATCGGGACATGTTTTTATTCCCAGTGGGTCAATACCCCGCAGCTTGGGCAGACCGTGAGCTGCGGCGAACGGCTCCGGCCTGGGTGTCGCAGCGGTCGTCAGACCGCTGGCGCCAGCCGTCTGACGACGGCTGCTCCAAAGAAATGCATGACCCCGCCTGCTGTCTTGATCAAATGCCCCGGAGCGTGCTCCGGGGATCTGTGCCTCTGTGGTTCAAAAGTCCGGGTTTGCCTCACTGGTTCTTCCCAAACAGCAGGCGCAGCGAATTGATGCACACCACCAGCGTGCTGCCCTCGTGCGCGGCGACGCCGATCGCAAGCGGCACGGCGCCCCAGGCGGTCGCGATCACCATGATGATGACGACCCCGAGCGAGATGGTCAGGTTCTGCCGGATGATGGCCTTGGCGCGACGGCTCAGCCGGTGCGCCGCGAGGAAGTTCTCGATGCGGTCATGCATGAGGATGACCTCGGCCTGCTCCAGCGCCGCATCGCTGCCGCGCGCGCCCATCGCCACGGACACAAACGCGGCGGCCAGGCTCGGGGCGTCGTTGACGCCGTCGCCGACCATCGCGACCTTTTTGCCCTGCTGGCGGAAGCTCTCGACGGCGGCGACCTTGTCCTCGGGCTTCAGGCTCGCGCGCACCTCGGCCACGCCGAGCTCATGCGCGACGGATTCCGCGGCCTGCCGGCGGTCGCCGGTGAGCATGACCGTGTGAATGCCCATCGCCTTCAACTCGGCGAGCACGGCCTTGGATTCCATGCGGATCTGGTCGCGCAGCAGCACGCGGCCCAGCATGTCCTTGCCCACCACCCAGACCTCCGACAGTTCGGCGGAAGCCGGCGGCAGCTTGGCCGCCCACCCGGCCAGCGGGCCCGCCTCGAGCAGTTCGCGCCGGCCGAGCAAGGCCTGGGTGTCGCCGAATTTCCCGCGCACACCCTGGCCCACGATGTTGGAAAAATCATGCAGCTCGAGCGCCCGCACGCCGCGGGCCTTCGCATCGCGCACGATGGCGCGGGCGAGCGGATGCTCGGACTTCGCCTCCAGCGCGTAGGCCAGCTCCATCACCTCGGTCTCCCGGCCGGGCGGAAAGCTTTCGTAGCCCACGACCGCGAGTTCCCCGGTCGTCAGCGTGCCGGTCTTGTCGAGCGCCACGACGTCGATGTCGGCCAGCTTCTCGATGGCCGCGCCGCCCCGGAACAGGACGCCGTGCCGCGCGCCCCAGGCGATCGCGGCGAGGATGGCGGACGGAATCGACAGCACGAGCGCGCACGGGCTCGCGACAACCATCAGGGTCATCGCGCGATAGAAGGCCGAGCGGAGTTCCGGCGTGTTGGTGAAGGCCGGCAGGTGGAAGCCGAGCCACCAGACGAGGAACATCACGGCCGAACCGCCGATGACGGCGTAAGTGTAGCCGGTGCCAAACTTGTCGGTGAACCGCTCGCTCGGCGCCTTGAGTTTCTGCGCCGTCTGGATCAGCCGGATGATGCGCTGCAGCGTGCTCTCGGCCGGGAGACGGACGACATCGTACTCGACGGCGCCCCAGAGATTGAGGGTCCCGCTGAAAACCTGGTCGCCCGTGTTTTTCTCGACCGGATTGGCTTCGCCGGTAAGGGCCGACTCGTCGCTCGCGCTGCGGCCCTTGAGGATAAGCCCGTCGGCGGCAAAGGCCTCGCCCGGGCGCACCAGCACGCGTTGGTGCAGCTGCAGTTCCTCGACTTTAACAATGTGTTCCGAGCCGTCCGGCAGAATGACCGTCGCCTGCTTCGGTGACGATTTAAGCAAGGCGCTGACTTCGCGCTGGGTGCGGTCGAGGGCGTACTCCTCCATCGCGCCCGAGGCCGAGAAGAGAAACAGCAGCAGCACGGCCTCACCCCACGCGCCGATGAACATCGCGCCGATCGCCACCGAGAGCATCAGGAAATGGATGTCGATCTCGCGCTTCTTCAGGTTCCCCCACGTGTCGACCGCGGCGTCGTAACCCCCGGTGACAATACCCGCCAAAAAAAGGCCCTTGGCCAGCCACGGCAGGTCCGGCGCAAAATGCTGGGCGAGAAAACCCGCGATGCCCGCGCCGCCACAAATGGCCGCGAGCACGGCGAGCAGGCGCCACTCCTGGTCCTCGGGGGTCGGCTCGGCCTTGATCTCGGGCCACTCCATCTCCCGCCACAGCCAGAGACTCTCGGCCGTCGCACAACCGTCCCGGCCCAGCACCACGGCCTGCCCCTCGCGCTTGAGCGAGTAGCCGCCCGGGACCGGCACGGTGGTCTTGGCCGCCAGCTGGGCCTCGACGCCGGCGATGGTGGCGGCGAGTTTCGCCTCGAGTGACGCCAGGTCCACCGGGTTGATGGTCGCGATCGCCACCTTGTGCGTGGAGGGGTCGATCCGCACCGCCCGCACGTCGGGCTGGTCGCGCAAAAATTCCACCAGTTGCTTCACCCAGTCGTTCCCGGCCCCATCAGCTGCGTTCATTGCCGCCAACGTGCGCGCATCGGGATATGGGTGCAAATGGATTTGCGGGAATCTCCGCTGGTAGCGGCCGGCCTCCTCCTGCCGATTAGCCGCAGGGGCGCAGACTTGCTGCGCCCTGCGTGGACGACACCGCGTGCGAGGGCGCAGCAAGTCTGCGCCCCTCCGAGTAACCGGCGGGCACGGAGGCCGCCGCTACGCCGGAAGTCCGCGCCGGTCTTGCCTTGCGCCGCATGGGTTAACTCCGCTCATTGGGCGGTCATGATTGGCCTGAACGAAGATGCCAGCCCGCCGGCGGAAACCGGCCCCAAGCCCACCCGCGTGCGGGAGCTGGCGCGCGAGATCTTCGCCGAGACCGGCCAGCTGTGTTCCGCGCTGAACCTAGAGCACCGGCCGGAACAGGCCCAGATGGCGGCGGCGGTCGCCACGGCCATGAAGGACGATACCCCGCTGCTCTTCGAGGCGGGCACGGGCGTCGGCAAGAGCCTCGCCTACCTGATCCCGGGCATCATCCACGCCGTGGACCAGGGCCGGCAGCTCATCGTCTCCACCCATACCATTTCCCTGCAGGAACAGATCGAGCAAAAGGACCTGCCGATCTGCCGGCGCGTGTTCAAGGCGTCGCCCGGGCTCGCGCGTTACGCCGACTTCCGCTCCACCGTGTTGGTCGGCAAGTCCAACTACCTCTGCCCGACCCGGCTCGGCCACGCCCTCGCGGACCGCACGACGCTCTTTGCCGACGCCGACTACGAGGAGCTGCAGCGCATCGCCAAATGGGCCGAGACCACCCCCAGCAGCCTGCGGCACGACCTGAAGCCGCCGCCCCGCCCGGAGGTCTGGGACGCCGTCAACGCCGACTCCTCGTCGTGCTCGCGCAAGCATTGCGACAGCGACAAGTGCCACTACCAGCGCGCCCGCGTCCGCCTGCGCACGTCGCAGGTTGTCATCGTCAACCACGCCCTGCTGTTCGCCCTGATCAATTCCGGCGGGGCCCCCGCGCACCCGGACGGGAGCGAGACGCGCGGCGTGCTGTTCCCCGACGACTTCCTCGTGCTCGACGAGGCGCACACGGTGCCGGAGGTGGCCACGAACAACTTCGGCCTCTCGCTCAGCAGCTACAGCCTCGACCGGGCGCTGAAATACCTGTTCAACCCGCGCACCAAGCGCGGCCTCTTCCGCAAGCACGGCGGGCCACAGGCGCAGCAGCTGGTGCTCGACGCCCTCGACGCCTCGAAGTTGTTCTTCGATTTCATCGCCAACAAAATCCTGACGCCGCGCGCCATCGTGCGGATCCGCGACCCCGGCGTCGCCGAGCCGATGCTCGACGGGCCGCTGGGCGCCCTGCACCGGCTGATGGGCCGGCTGGCGGACAAGCTGGAGGACGGGCGCGAGCACGACGAGATCCTGGAGCAGCAGCAGCGCATCAAGGGCCTCCAGGCCGGGCTGACCGAGTGGCTGACGCTCGGCGACAAGGGCCACGTCTACTGGGCCGAGCGGAGCGGGCGGAAGCAGACGATCGTCTCGCTGCGCAGCGCGCCCATCGACGTCGCGCCGGAGTTGCGCCGGCACCTTTTCGGCTGCCGCACGAGCGTCATCTGCACCAGCGCCACGCTGGCGATGGGCGGCAGCATCGAGCCGCTCGCGGCCCGCATTGGCGCGGACGGCGCCGAGGCGGTAGCGGTGGAGTCCCCGTTCGATTTCGAGCGCAACATGCGCGTCTACGTTGCCTCCGACGTACCCCTGCCCTCGCCCAAGGAGGCACGCCTCGCCCTGGATGCCCTCACGGACTACATCCGCTTCTGCACCGAAAAGGTGCGCGGCGGCACCCTCGTGCTCTTCACCAGCTACACCGACATGCGCGCGGTGGCCCTCGAGCTGGAACCCGGCTGGCGGCAGGCGCAGCGGCCGTTCCTCATGCAGGGCGCCGACCTCTCGCGCACCGAGCTCGCGCACCAGATGCGGACGCTGGGCAACGCGGTGCTGTTCGGGACCGACAGCTTCTGGACGGGCGTCGACGTGCCCGGCGCCGCGCTCTCGCAGGTCATCATCACCCGGCTGCCCTTTGATCCGCCCACCCACCCGATCACCGAGGCCCAGTGCGAGCACATCCGCGACCAGGGCGGGAATCCCTTCAACGAGCTGACCCTGCCCGACGCGCTGATCAAGTTTCGGCAGGGCATCGGGCGCCTGATCCGCAGCAAAACCGACCAGGGAGTCGTCACGATCCTCGATTCCCGGGTGCTCGCCAAGACCTACGGCCGCGAATTCCTCGGGTCGCTGCCGACCGAGTCCTACGAGCGGCTGGACCGCGAAAACCGGGAGCGCGCTTTTAGACCTTTCCCTTAGGCGGAAGGTCTTTGTAAGATTCAAGCCCCTGATGAACCTGCGGACCAACGCCCAATCCGATGTCGGCCGTGTGCGCCCTGAAAACGAAGACAGTTTTCTGTGCAGCGACGAGCTACACCTCTACGCGGTGGCGGACGGGATCGGCGGCCTGCCCGCGGGCGGCCAGGCCAGCCAGATGGCAATCGCGGTGCTGGAGGCGTTTTTTGCGCAGCACCCGGCCGGCGAACCGGCCGACCTGCAGCGGGTCATCGAGCAGATCAACGACAAGGTCTTTTTGCTCGGCCGCGTGCTGAGCCCGCAGTTCGGCATCGGCTCGACCCTGACCTTCGCGCACCTGACCGGGGTCAAGCTGAACATCGGCCACGTCGGAGATTCCGCCGCCCTGCGCCTGCGCGCCAACCTGCTGGAGCAGCTCACCACCGACCACACGATCGAGACCGAGCTCCGGGAGCGCGAGGCGCGCGGTGAGTCGATCAGCCTGCTGATGGAGAACCGCAACGCGCTCACCCGCTGCATCGGCCAACCGCCGCCGATCCTCGGACACTGCGCCAAGCACACCGTCCTGCCCCACGACCGCTACCTGCTGGCCAGCGACGGCATCACACGGTACGTCGCCATGGCCGAGATCGAGGAAATCATGCAGCAGGCCGCCGCGCCCGAGGACGCCGCCCGCACGCTGATCAACCGCGCCAACGAACGCGGTGGCCTGGATAATTCCACGGCGGTGGTGCTGTTCTTCGACTGACGGTCGAAGAAGCTAAGTTGAGAGCTGAGGGTTGAGAGAAAGGCCCCAATGCTCGGATCAGCTTCGGGGGATTTCTTCCGGCTGTGCTCTCAACTCCCAGCCCTCAACTCTCAACTTCCCTCCCCCATGCCATCCCGCTCCGAGCACTTCGCCACCCTTGTCGCGCGCCAGCCGGACAACGAGCTGTTCCGCTTCAGCCTCGCGCAGGCCCTGCTGGCGGAGCTGCGGCCGGCCGACGCGCTCGAGCACCTCGAGTTCTGCGCCCGGAAAAAAACCGACTGGATGATTCCGCGCATCCTCCTCGGCAAAAGCCTCGTCGGACTCAAGCGGATCCCCGAAGCCCGCCCGTGGCTCGAGCAGGCGCTCCAACTGGCCGTCGACCAGGACCACGACGACCCGGCCCAGGAGCTCCGCAGCCTCCTCGCAGATCTGCCGCCCTGACCGCCGGATCCTCCGGAGAGGGTTGCCCACGGAATACACAGAAAACACGGAACGAACCCAACCAAGCTGAGGGATTTCGTCCCAATAACAGATCAAGAATCAGCTGTCCGTCCTTCTGTGTATTCCGTGTGTTCCGTGGGCTAAAAGTCCGATCTGATTCCGATCTCTGCGGTAAAAATTCCGTTCCGTCGTGATTGCAGTCGGGACGCGGCCCTATTTCTTTTCCGGCACCACCGCGCCAATCTCCAGCGGACCGAGGACGACATTCCCTTCCGGCAGCTTTTTCCGGACCAGGCCGTGACTGTCTTCGCCGAAGTACCGCGAGGCCTTCTCCGTCATCGCCGCCAGCTCCTTGCTGAAATCGACGCCGCGTTCGCGGACGCTAAAGCGCGTCTCCCAGAGCAGCTGGTGCTTTTTCTCCTTCATGAGGGTCTGAAAATCGTAGGCCATCAGCACCACATAGTAGCGGCCGTCCTCGAGCTCATCGAGCAGGTCGCGGCGGCGGATACCCCGCGCGGTGAATTCCAGGTTGTCGGTCTGGCTCAACGCCGCGTCGTACCCGAGCAGCCGGGCCTTCTCCAGGGTTTCGCGGTCCCGCTCGCGGTTCTCCGCCGTCGATACCGTCAGGGCTGAATCCAGCGCGGCCTGCGCCCGGATCACCTCCAACTTGGCCCCCAGCAATTCGGGATCCTTGGCCAGGAGTTCCAGCGGGGCATCCACCATGCCCCAGTTCGCGCTATTGGTCGGATTCAACGCCTGCCGGCCACTGGCCACCCCACTGGACGACCCTTTCTGTCCGTTCGGCGCGATGATCGGCAGGGCGGCCCGCGCCGCCACCATTTGCGCATAATCCTGCCGGGCCACCTCGTGGGCGTGGCTCGTGGCGTCGAGATTCTGCGCTGCAATCGTACCCGCGGCGCCCCCGGCCCCGGCCGTCGTGCCCCAGTACACCATGACCAGCAGCTTGATCTCCTTCTGGTCCTTGGACGGCAGGTACTGGCGCTCGGCCAGCGGCCCGACCATGACCTTCGCGACATCGAGGAACTGGAGCTTGTCGATCGTGAGGTCGCGCATGGGCCCGCTGAAATGGCCGCCCTCGCCAAACGTGTAGGCCTCCGGCCGGAAGGAGCCGTCGGGCAGCTTGGCCCGCTTGTACGTGGGAGTGGTCTTCGCCGACACGGCCACCACCTCGCCCGGCTCGTCTGCCCGTACGGCCACGGGAGCGCCGGCCCACCACCCCAATCCCGCCAGCCAGCAGAGGGCGGCGGGCAACGCGCGGATCCGCGCGGACAACATGACTTGCGTTGGTATTTTTGCGTTCATCGTCGGTTTGGTTTTCAGAATTTGCGCGGCGCACTCCGCCTCACTTGTCGGGCACCACTTCGAGGATCTGCAGCTCCTCCAGCGTGACGTGCCCCTCGGGCAGCGGCTTGCGCAGCAACCCGTGGCTGTCCTGGCCGAAGAACTGCGAGGCATACTTCGTCATCCCGGGCAGGATCTCGGCAAAGTCGTTGCCGTGCTCCCGCACGCTGAAACGGGATTCCCAGAGCAGCTTGTGCTTCCGCTCTTTCCAGAGCAATTGGAAGTCGTACGCCATCAGCACCACGAAGTAGCGGTTGTCCTGCACCTCCTCGATCAGGTCGCGGCGCCGCTGCCCGAGCGCGCTGAAGTCGTTGTTCCGGCCGAAGTCCGTCCCGATCATGCCGGTGGAATTGTAGCCCAGCATGCGCGCATTAAGCAGGTCGAGCTTGTCGCGCTGCTCGTTCTCGGCCTGCGTCACGGTCATGGAGGCATCGACCTCCGCGAGGGCGTTCTGCTCCTCCACCAGCGCCATCAGCTTGTCGTTTATGTCAACTGCCGGCGCGGCCCCGCGGCCCGCGGTCCGCATCGCGGCATCCGCCGTGGTCTTCGTGTTGGCCATGTGCTGCCGGGCCTGGTTCAGGTGCTGGTTGCCCACGCCCAGGCCCTGCGTCGTGTTCAAGTCGCCGGTATCGCTCGTGCCGGCCGTCGTACCCCAGTAGACCATGATCAGCAGCTTGGCCGCGTTCGGCACCTTGGTGGGCAGGTAGCCCTGCGTCGCCAGCGGCCCGGCGACCACCTTCGCGACGTCGAGAAACTTGAGCTTGTCGATCGTGAGGTCGTGCATGCCGCCGTCCCACTTGCCGCCCTCGCCGAACGCAAACGTCTCGGGCGCGAACTTCCCGTCCGGGAGCTTGGTGCGTGCGTAGTCCTCGCTGACCCGCGAGCTGACCGCGACAATTTCATTGGTGGCGTCGGCGCGGGCGCAGGGTTGAAACACCAGCAGCAGCGCAACGGCAGCGAGCGCAGGCAGGCGCCGGGAACGGGACCGGGGGTCCCGCAGTGAGTTAAAGGTGGTTGTCATGGGCGGAGAGCCGGACGATCGCCGGCGGCGAGCCGCGGAGAGGAACGGAGCGGCTGCGCTCCGGCCACGGCTCGATGGGATAAGGGGTGATGCGGGGTAAAGGAACCGAGGTTCCGGGGAGGCGGCGTGCCTCCGTCAGATCAACAGCTGGCTGATTTTCAGCGGGGCGACGGCCTCGACGGGATTGCCGTTGTCGAGGGCGGGCTTGAACCGGATGTTCTGCACCAGCGACTGGAGATACGGATCGTCGACCTTTTGCGTGCAGGCCTCGTCGGCGAAGGCCGCGGCCACCTTGCCGTCACGCCCGACCTTGATGAAATATGTCTGTTGCAACTGGCCGCTGGCCAGCCGCGTCCGGACATCGGCGGGCAGCTTGCCCATGGCGGGCGCCGCCGGCAGCGTGACGCCGGGGTGGCTGGCGACATACTCGTCCACGACATGCTGCTGCGCCTCCTCGCGGGTCAGGGCCACGCGCTTTGGCGCGATGTTCGTCGCGACCTCCACGCCGCGGTTGTAGAGGTGCACCTGCAGGTCGACGAGTTCGAAGCCCGGGGGAAACCCGCCCTGCTCGACACTGACCTTCCGCGCCTTGTGGCCGATCGGCTCCAGCGCGCGCGCGTAGATCCAGTTGCCCACCTGGTCCGGCTTGCCGCCCGGCGGACGGTACTGGGCGATGATCACCACAAACGGTTCGTTCAGCGCCTTGTCCGCGGTCAGCTCAAACGCCACGTTCATCGCGTCGAAGGCTCCCTCGGTAGAATCGGAGCTGCTCGTATTGTAATTCGAGCCCGGGCCGTTCGCGATGCCCTGCAAGGCCAGTTGCGCGTTCGACTGGTTGATCGACGTGACCAGCGCCCGCGTCTGGTCCGTGCTGTGCGTATCCTTGGGCGTGGCCGCGATGATCGCGCCCTGGGCCGTGAGGGACTGGAACGCCGCGGTGACCTGGTGCTGCTGGGCCAGGCTGTCGGAGTACTGCATCTGCGACTGCGCCATCGCCCGCTGCGCCTGCACCGCGGGATCGTTGGCGAGGGTGTAGGCCCGCTCGCCGGTAAACTTGGCCACGACGGCGGATGACTCCGTCAGCTTGAGCACCGGCGTGACCTTGAACTTCTGCAGCCCGCGGTCCATCGGCACGAGGACGTCCTGGCCCTTGACCTTGATGACAAAGGAACCGCCCACGACATCCTGCACACGGTACAGGACGTTATCCTGTTCGATGGCGAAATCCGCCCCGAGGAACAGCGTGAACGGCTGGACCGGGGCGGCCGGCGGGGTATCGGGCACCGCCCGCAACGCGGTGACGGCAAGGAGGAGGACCGGAAGCAGAACAAACACGCGCGACACCTTCGGGCGGAATGAAACCTGGGGGTATGTTTTCATGGGGATGACCGGCTGGGGCGAAACTTTCCTGACACACGGAAACCAAGGCGGCGAACCGCCGCGCACTACATCAGCAGCTCACTGAGCTTGAAGGCGGCGACGCCCTCGACCGGCTTGCCCTTGTCGAGCGCCGGCTTGAAACGGATATTGCGGAGCACAGCCTGCAGGTAGGCGTCGTCGACGGCCTGCGCGCCGGCTGCATCGAGAAATGCCGCGCCGGCCTTGCCGTCCTTGCCGACCCGGACGTAGAAGGTCTGCTTGAACTCACCCTGCGCGAGCCGCGCCTGCAGGTCGGCCGGCAGCGCGCCCATCATCGGCGCCGCGGGCAGCGTGGCGCCCTTGTGCGAGCCAACGTAGTCGCTCACCATGTACAGGTAGGCCTCGTTGCGCGTCAGCGCCACGCGCTGCGGCGCGACCGTCGTCGCGATCTCCTCGCCCTGGTTGTAGAGGTGGACCTGGAAATCCTGCATGGTGTAGCCCTGCGGAAACCCGCCCTGCAGGAACTGGACCTTCACGGGCTCGCGGCCGATGGCGGGCAGTTCCCGCGCGTAGACCCAGTTGCTGACCTGGCCGGGCTTGTCCTCGGGGGCGTGGTAACGCGCCATGATCACGAGGTACGGCTGGTTCAGCGGTTTTTTCGACGCCACCTCAAACGAGACATCGATCGCATCGAACATCCCCTCGCCGTCCAGCGGTGAGCCCTTCTCCTGAAAACGCGACCCGGCCCCGTTGCTGATGCTCTGGAGATTGGCCTGCGCGTTCTGCTGGTTGACGGCGGTGGCGAGCGACGTGGTCGTCGGGGCGTGGGAATCCGCCTTCGCCGCCGCGTTGCTCACGGCCGTCGCCGCGTCGCCGAAATGAAGCCCGGCATTGGCCTGGTGCTGCTGGGCGACGCTGTCGGAATATTGCAGCTGCGAGTCCGCGAGGCCGCGCTGGAACCTGACCGTGGGATCGTTGCCGAGCGTGTAGGCGCGCTCGCCCTTTAAATTGGTGACGGTGGCGGAGGTTTCCGTGAGCTTGAGCGCGGGGTCGATCTTGAACTTGGAGACGCCGAAGTTCATCGGCACCTTGACCTCCTTGCCCTTGACTTTGATCACGAACGCGCTGCCCACGACATTCTGGACCGGGTAGAGCTCCTTGTTCTGCTCCACGGAAAAATTCGCGCCCATGAACAGCGTGTGCGTCTTGGGCTCGGGCGCGGTGGCCTCGGTCTCATCGGCGCGGGCGGGCGCCAGCGCGGCGGCAAGGCAGACCGGCAGCAGGAGCCGGGCGAACAAAAAGGCGGTGGGCCGACCGGAAGGGGTAAAGAATTTCATGGCAGGATTCAGCCGCTCTTGGCGACCAGGGTTTTGACGCGGGTGAGGTAATCCTCGACGGCGTCGGATTTTTCGAGGCTCAGGGCTTTCTGCAGGTACTCCACGCACTTCTCGTAATGGCGGCTCTTCAGCTCGAGGTTGGCGAGCTCGAGGCTGGCCCGGTAGGTGGAATCGGCCACCTGGTAGGCGGCGTCGAACGCGAAGGCGGCATGGATGAGATCGTCCTCGGCCGCGTAGGCGTGGCCGAGGCTGAGCAGCGCCCGGCCGTTGAGCGGCTGCGCCTGGAGCAATTCCTGGAGCAGCTTGCGCGCTTCCGGCCACTGCTTGCGCGCGGCCAGGAGATCGGACCTGGTCTGCAGATAACTCAGGCGGCCCGCCGGCGTCAGCGCGGCCGGCAACCGGCCCAGCACGTCCTCGGCCTGAGGCAATTTGCCGGCGGCGATGAGCACCTGCGCGAAATGCAGCAGCTTGCGCTCCCCGAGGTCCGGCGTGGCCGCCATGATCTGCTGGTAGATGGCCGCGGCCTCCGGGTTGAACCCCTGCTCAGCGTAGAGATCCCCCAGCAGGTTCAGCTCGGTCGGGCCGGCGATGCCCGCGCCCGCCGACGCCTCGAGCAGCACGATGGCCTCCAGCTTGCGGTTCTGCGCGAGCAGGATGTTGGCGTGCGCGAGCCAGAACTCGGCCTTGGCCGGGCGCAGCTTGATCAGCGTGCGGACCAGCGACTCGGCGCGGCCGTACTGCTTGCTCTGCACATAAACCCGCAGCAGTCCCTCCATCCAGTCGGTGTTCTCCGGGTTGCCGGCGAGTGCCTGCATGTAGGACATCTCCGCGCCGACCGCGTTGCCGGAGCGCTCGAGGCAGTAGCCGAGCAGGCCAAACGTGGCGGGATCGTGGTCGCCGAGCGTCACGGCCTGCGAGAAACAGGGGATCGCGTCGGTGTACTTGTCCGACGTGTAATAAAGCACGCCGAGGTTGGTCCACGCGCGGATGAACGCCGGGTAACGCTTCACCGCGCTGCGGTAACGGGCCTCCGCCTTGTCCGGCTGGCCGGCCGAATAGTAGACGTTGCCGAGGATGAACTCGAACGCCGGGCTCGGCTGTTCCTTCTCCGTCATCATCGCCTCGAGCAGCTTCAGCGCAAACTCCGGGTTGGCCGACAAGCTTGTGACGACCTTTTCGTACAGGGCGTATTCCTCGGCGGACATCTCCGGTTCGCGCTCCTTCATGAAGCTGTTCGACTGGTTGATGATCCGCTTCGGGTCGAGCTGGCCGGGCTTGCCCAGGCCCAGGCTTTCCGCGCGGGCCGCGGCGATGCTTTCGCGCTGGGCGGATTCCGCACGCAGCTGTTCAAGCGGATCCAGCGTGTTGGCCCGGAGCAGGAGCGCGGGGGCGAGCGTGAGTCCAAGCAAAAGAAAAAGACGGGGTGATTTCATGATTCAAAGGGGGAGCCGGCGTGCCACTGGATCGTGATGCCCTGCTCGATCAGGCAGCGGACCTTCTTGCCGCCCTTCATGGCGGGGGAGAAAACCCATTCCTTGATGTACGCGACCATCAGCTGGTCGAACTCCGCGTTGCCGGAGGACTTGGTCAGGCGGATGTTGCCGGCGGCACCGGCGGGGTCGATGACGAGCAGCAGCCGCACCTGGAGCACCGAGGCGTTGTCGCGCACGCGGCTGGACACCGACGGGCCGGGCCGCTCCAGCACGGCCGGGGCCTGGTCAACCTCGCTGCGCTGGTAGACATACTGGGAATCCTGCACAAAGCTCATCTGCGGCTTGAAGTCCGCGAGCCGCAGGTTGAATTGCGCGCCGACCGGCGGGGCCTTCGAGAGGTCCTCCGGCAGCAGCTGCGACAGGTCCGGCGGGCTGACAGCGAGGCTCACCGGGCTGTCGGCCGGCGAATACTCAAAGCCCAGCATCGGCACCACGTCGGGGATCGTCTCGGTCGGCGTGACCGGCACGGGCGGTGGCGTTACCGGCATGATGGCGACCCGCAGGTCGTCGAGATCGCGCGGCGGACCCGCCGGCGCGGCCTTCTCATAATGCGCGATGCCCAGGAAAAGACCGAGGGTGAAACCCGCGCCCAGCAGCAGGCTCAATGCCGTGCGGCCCCGGCCGCCCTCGTCGATTTCCGACGACAGGGTCCAGAGCGGCGCGGTGGCGGGACGGGCGTTCATGTCAGGGGGCCTCCGCGTGGGTGGTGGCAAACTGCACGTGCTGGATGCCGGCGCGCTTGGCCTCGGCGTACACCTCGGCGAACACCCCGTGGTTGCTGGCGCGGTCGGCCCGGATGATCAGGGCCGGCGACCGGCCGATGGCGGCCTGCTTCACGAGCGCGGCCACCTGGTCGGTGCTGATCTGCTGGCCGTCGAAAAAGATGCGGTTGTCCGCCGCAATGGCGATCAGCAGGGAGTTCTGCTCGTTGATCGCGGTGCCGCCGACGTCGGGCTTCTGCACCTCGATGCCGGGATCGTTCACGAAGGCGCTGCTGATCATGAGAAAGATCAGGAGCACCATGATGCAGTCCACCATTGGCACCATGTCGACGTGCGTGGTCTCAAAGCGGCTGGGCCCGTGGCTGCGACCGATCATGACGGCGATCCCTCCATGGTTCCGGCCAGCCGGTCGAGCCGCTGCAGGTTCCGGTGCACGGCGCGGTGGGCGAGGTAGACGAGCAGCAGCGCGGGAATCGCGACGGCCAGGCCCGACTCGGTCGCCACCAGCACCTCGGAAATGCCGTGGGCAAGTCCTTCCATGGACTTCTCCCCCACCCGGTCCGCGAGGCTCTCAAAGGTTTTCATCATGCCGCTCACCGTGCCCAGCAGGCCGAGCAGCGGCGCCGCGGCGATCATCGCGCCCAGCACCACGCGCTTCTGCCGGAACGTGTCGCGCATCTCCTGCTGCCGGCGGCGCAGCGCCGGGAGTTGCGCCCGCGTCGCCCGCGCGAGCCGCCGGCGCTCGGCGTAGAGCGACAGCAGCAGGTGAAAGCAGCTGGCATACAGCACCACCGACAGGCCGACGATCGCGATCATCACCGAGCCGCCCTTCGTGTAGAGTTCGAGCAGGGCCTTCATGCGACGATCGGCTCCTTGGCGGCTTCGCCCGGTTTGCCCGACTGGGCGGCGGTCACGAATTCCAGCGCGTACCGCTCGAGCAGCGACAAACTTTTCTGGATGCGCTGCGACAGGAAGCCGTGGGCCACGAGCGTCGGGATCGCGACGAGCAGACCGAGCTCCGTCGCCACCAGCACCTCGGAGATGCCGCTCGCGAGCTTGCCGGCGTTGCCGGTGCCGAAAACCGTGATCAGGCTGAACGTGCGCACCATGCCCGTGACGGTGCCGAGCAGGCCCATCAGCGGCGCCGCGGTGGCGATGACCGCCAGCAGCGGCAGCCAGCGCTCGTAATGCAGGCGCTGGCGCAACAGCACGGCCGTGAGCCGCTCCTCGAGGATTTCCCGCGATTCATCCAGGTAGCGCAGGCCGGTCGTGTACACCTCGCGCGCCGGGAGCTTGAGGGCGGCGACCGCCTTCGCCGCCTCGGCGGTGGTGCCGCTGGCGATCGTCTCCAGGCAGCGCTGCATGGTCGCAGGCGCGTCGACGGCGAGCTGGGCGGCGTCGCGCAGCTTCTGCAGGATGAGCAAAAGCGAGACGAGCCCGACGCAGATGATGGCATAGGAAACCACGCCGCCCTTGTTGATGTGCTGCAGGAGCGTGCCCTTCGTTTCCTTCAGGCGCAGGGCTTTCCCGGCGGACGCATCCGCGGGGATCTCGCCCATCTTCCCTTGAAAAAACGCCTCGGCCGCCGTCGGTTTCCATTCGGGCAGCACGTAGGTGACGGCCTGGCCGGAACCTTCGCGCGTCCGCACGGTGCCGGCCGCCCCGCCCTGGTCGGCGCGGAAAAATGTCTCGGGCCCCACGAAGGCGAAGGTGCCGGGCACGAGCTGGCTGCCGCCCTCGACGAGCGAGCTGCCCGCCACCTTGAAACCCCCGAGCGCCAGCTGCACGCGTTCCAGGAGCAGGTCGGCGGTTTCCGTGGTGCCCTGGGTGGCGCCGGACTTCGCGGGACTCGCGAAGCCGTCGCGCAGTCCGGCATATTTCACCGGGAGAAACGTCCGCTCGCCGGGCAGCACACCTTCGTCGAAAGCACTGAAGCTGTCGCGCGCGAGGGTGTTCAGGTAATTCTCATTCTTCCGCAGCGCATCGGCATCCTTGCCGAGCTGGCGGTGGGTTTCCGCCGACTTCTCCGCGGCGGTCTCGAGCTGCAGGTTGGCCGACTCGGCGGCGATGATCCGGTCCTCGGCGGCGCGCAGCGCCTTGAGCAGCGGGGCCTTCTCGCGGGCGATCTTGTCGCGGGTCTGCGTGAGCTCGGCGTTGGCCGATGTGAGCCGCTGGCCATAGTCGAGGGCCGCGCGCTTCAGCGCATCGTCGACGGATTCGGCGCCGCGCAGGGCGAGCGCGCCAAGGAGCAGCACCGCGACAGTGGAGAAAAGGGAGTTTTTCATCGGTGCTTATTTCCCCGCCGGTTCAAGCGCCGCGCTCTTCAGCCGGGCCGGGATGGCAACGAAGTCGGGTTCGCCCTTGCCGCGATAGATGGCGATAAGCTGGCCGACGTGCTTGGCCCCGTCCGGCAGCGGTTCCCATTGCCAGCCCGCCGGCCCGGGCGAGCCGAACCAGGTGTTGCCCGACGAGCGGTCGAGCGCGTAGGCGTGGCTCAGGCCCCAGTAGATGACATCCAGTAGCTGCGCATTCCCCGTGCCGGCCGGGTTCAGGACCTCCTCCTCGCACGTGACGCCGCGGTTGAACTGGATGCAACGGTTCAGGACCGTCATCGAAAGCTGCATCCGTTCGCTCACCGTCAGCTCCTTCGCCGCGAGGCTCCGGTACGGCAGATCGAGCGCGGCCGACAACCGCGGCGGCAGCGACGGACGCAACTGCAGCAGCTTGGCGTCGAGCGCCTGTAGGTGCGCCTCGATGGTTTCCATCGTCGCGGTCGAGGCCTGGTTCGCCGCGACCAGCTTGGCGACCTCGTCGCGATCCTTCGCGGTCTTGGCCTCCAGGTAGTCGCGTTTATCTTCGAGATTCTTGGCGCGCTCGGTCAGCCCGTTCACCATGGATTCCAACAGCTGCTGCTGCTGCGTCCATTCCGTCGCGAGGCGCGAGGTCTCCGCGCGGGTCTTCACCCACTGCGTGGCCGCCTGCTCGACGGCCTCGACCGGGTCCGACTCGGCCCCGCGAAGTGAACAGGCGCCCAACAGCGCCAGCAGGAGCAGGTGATGATTATTCCGAAGCAGGGAAACGTTCATGGTGGGCAAAGTCAGCGGGTCTTCTTTGGCGTACCGGCCGCGGGGACAGCCGGTACAGGGCAGGAAGCGGGGTGAGCGGGCATGAGGGGTAAACAGTCCAGCTCCAGCAGACGGAAAACATGAAATATTGGCGAACAAAAACGGCCGGCCCGCGACCACCGGCAGGTCGTGCTTTCCCGCCGGTGCCCGCCGGCGATATGACACGGCGCCGCTCCGCGCGGAACCAAACCAGGAGACGCAGCGCCGCACGGACACCGGGCGCTGCAACCGTTCGCGGGTGGAAAACATTCGGGGTGGGGATTTTTTTGCGCCGGGCCGGGCCGCGCGGACGTAACATCCTGCACGCGGCGTGCCAGTGTTTCCGTCCGGACCCAAAGCGTTCAGCTGATGCAGCTAGCAACCGTCGCGACAATTTTTGCGCGGCGCCGCCCGCCGGCGCGTTGGTTGCACGCAACCATTTCCATGGCGCGGGAAATATCCGGCTGGGGGCAGGCCACCAGCCGGCCGCGGGGGCCCGCGGACTAGCGCGGGAGAATTATGTTGAAGCCCGGTCGCGCATCGCTCGCATTGCGGTGATGACGGCTGACGACACCGCGCTCCCCGCCGGTTGCGAATTACTCCTGCTCGAGGATGATGCCGTGCTCCGCCGGCGTCTCGCGGCGCACCTGCGCACGCTCGGGGCCGAGGTGACCGAGGTCTCCGACATCGGGCAGGCGCGCCGCGTGCTGGCCGGCGTGCCGTTTGATTTTGCCCTCGTCGACCTGCATCTGCCGGACGGCGAGGCGCTCGAGTTGCTGCGCAGCGGGGCGTTCTCGGAGAACACGGGCGTGGTCGTCATGACGGCCTTCGGCGGCATCCGGCAGGCAGTCGAGGCCATGCGGCTGGGCGCGGGCGACTATCTGTCCAAGCCGTTCGAGCCGGAGGAACTGCCGCTGGCCTTCCTCCGCTGCCGCGAGAAGCGCGGCGGCGCGCGGCGCGACGAGTTTCTGGCGAGCGGCCACTCAAAGGCGAACGTCGACGAACTCTTCTTCGGCGAAAGCCTGGCGACCGTGCGCACCCAGCTCGACCTGATCCTCGCCACCGAGCGCCGCCTGGAACGGGATCTGCCACCGATCCTGATCGAGGGCGAGACCGGCACCGGCAAGAGCCTGCTCGCCCGCTGGCTGCTCCGGCACGGGCCGCGCAGTGCGCGGCCGTTCGTCACCGTCAATTGCGCGGCGCTCCCCGAAACCCTGGCCGAGTCGGAACTGTTCGGCCATGAGCGCGGCGCCTTCACCGACGCCAAACCGCGCGCATCGGGCTGTTCGAGGCGGCCGACGGGGGCACACTTTTCCTCGATGAAATCGGCGCACTGGCCCCGGCCACGCAGGCCAAGGTGCTGACCGCACTCGAGGACCGCGTCATCCGCCGGCTGGGCGCGACCAAGGAAATCCGCATCGACGTCCAGCTCATCGCCGCCACCAACCGGCCGTTGCTCGACCTGGTGGAGGCCGGCGGTTTTCGCGAGGATCTATACCACCGGCTGCGGCTGCTCCACCTGACCCTGCCGCCCGTGCGCGAGCGCGGGCGCGACCTCCCCGCCCTCGCCCGCCACCTGCTGGAACGGATCGCGCGGCGGCACCGCCTGAAGGGGCTGACCATCTCCCCCGCGGGCGAGGCGCGGCTGCAGGCCCAGCGCTGGCCGGGCAACGCGCGCGAGCTGGCCCACGAGATCGAGCGCGAGGTGATCTTCGGTGGCAGCCCCGTGCTGGAATTCTCCCACCTCGGCGGACCGCCGGCCCACCCGCCGGCCGACTGGCGCAACCCGCAGTGGCGCCTGCCCGACACCGGCTTCTCGATGGAGGAGCTCATCTCCGACCTCGTCGACGAGGCGCTCCGCGAAACCAACCACAACACGTCCGCCGCGGCCCGCCGCCTCGGCGTGACCCGGGAATACCTGCGCTACCGCCTGGGCGGCGGCAAAGCCCGCGAGTAGTCCGGCCCTCCGATGCGCGCTGACCGACCCACTGGATATTCCCGCCGCGGCTGGCCGCTTCTCCTGGCTGGCACGCTGATCCTGGCCACCAGCTTGTTCCCGGCTCCCGCCACGGCGCAACCCGCCACCCCGGCGGCCACCACGCCCGCGGCGCCGGTGCAGGGCCGGTCGGACGGCGATCCGCTGGCCAGTCGCGAACGCTTCGACCAGATCCGTTTCAACAACGAGTCGTCGAACCATTACTACAACACCGCGCTGCGGCTGGTGGAGCCGCATATTTTTTTCTTCCCGCCCATGCCGCCGCCGCTGGACGCGGACATCTCCCTGCTCGGGCCCACGGGTCCCGGCGCAGCGGCGCCGCCGGGGCTCGCGCCCTTCGTCAGCGACTGGTTTTATCCGCAACTCGCCGCCCGGCTGGCCGCGAACGACCTGCCCAAGTCGGTGCGGGCCCGGCTCGACGCCTATGTGGCCGAGCGGACCCGGTTGCAGGACGAACTGCGCGCGAAGCTCGCCAGCCTGCCGGCGGGCGACCCGGCCGAGCGGGCACCGCAGCTCGCCGCCTTCGCCGCCCAACAAGGCCCCGCGCTCAGCGCGCTCGAGGCCGCGGCGGCCAAAATCAAGTCCGAGCTGCGGCCCAACACGCTGTTCGGTTCGCCCGCGGAGGATGAAGCCTGGGCGGACAGCCAGGCGGAACTGCCCCGGCCGCCGAGCCTGCGACGCGAGGCCGCGGCGCTCCGCGCGGCCGCCTTCTTCGAGGATGAACTCTCGGACGGGCAGCGCGGCCTCCTCTGCGAAACCGCCGCGGAAGTCGGCACCGGGACGGATTCGGGTGTGCCCCCCGCCGGGAGCATCGCGGCCGGCTGGCTGCTGCACTTCTCCCCCGAACCCGCCCGCCTCCGCCTCGGGATGAACCTGCCCGCGCCGTTGGAGGAAAAAATCAGCACCTACCTGGCGAACAAGGCACAGCTCAAACTCGAGCTGCGCACCCTGCTGCGCGATACCGAGGCCGGCACCGGCCGGCGCCGGGTCGCGTGCCGCCAGCTGGCTGCCGCGCAGGCGGGCCGCCTGGCCCTCCTCGAGGAACAGGCGGAGGACATCCGCCGCGGCCTGGCCGCCCAGCCGAACCCGCCCGGGCTGCCCCCGGCCCCGGCCCTGCCCCCGGGCCTGATGGCGCGCATCGCCGCCTACCGCGCCCACAAGCTCGAGGCGTTGCAGACGCTGCGCGCGATGCTTGCCGCCCCGGCGACGACACCGGTATCCGCGCCGGCGGATGCAGGCGGTGCGACGACCTCGTGGGTAAATGACAGCTCGGCCCAGACCGTCGTGCGTCCGCACAACCTCCAGGTTTCCACCGAGGAGTTCATCAGCCGGCAAAGCGCCCTGCTTGACCGGCTCAATCGCGAACTGGCCGGCATCCGCGAGGATCTCGCCGACTACGTGCGCTCGACCAACCGGCCGGCGGACCTGAAGTCGATCAACGACCTGCTGAAGGATTTCGAGAACGCCCGGCAGCAGCAGGAGATCTGGGACAAGTACCGCGACTACCAGGTCGCGCTCCTGCTACCCGGGTTGTCGCCGGAGCAGCGCCGCCTGCTCTTCTCCGCCGCGATCGAGCAACTCGCCCTGCCCCTGCCGGCGGGCGTGGCAGCGCCGTGAGCCCGGAGTTTCCCGACCGACCCCATGCCCCGCCCCCGCCTCAGCCAAGTCGCCGCCGCCGTGGGCACGGGTGTGCTGCTGATCGCTATCTTCTCGGCCATGGTCGGCTGGCTCCGCACCGACCTGCAGCGCGAAATCCACCTGAAAATAATCGAGCGCGACGCCGCCGTGCTTTACCCGATGGCCCTGCAGCAGCTGGCCGAGGCCGACGCGGCCGGCGGCGCGAACCAGCCCGCCCCGCTGACCACGCTCCTCAGCAGTGCGCGGCAGAAGGGCATGCTCGCTGTCGCCGTGTTTGATCGCGACGGCAACACGGTCGAGGCCGTGCCCGCCAGCCAGCTCTTTGTCGAGCTGCCGACCGATGACTTCCTGCGGCTGCAGGGTGGTGGCCCGCTGACCCGCTACCACCCGGCGTTTCCCCTCGACCAGCATTTCGCGGGCGCGTCCCGGGAACAGCAGCCGGTGCTCGAGGTGCTGCTCCCACTGCCCGGGGTTGAGGCCACAAGCGCCCGGGGCTACGTGCGGTACTACATCGACGCGCGACCGCTGTCCCTCGAGCTTGCCCGCATCGACGGGCGCATCAACCGTCAGACCGCCGTCACGCTCGGCGTCGGTGCGGTCCTGATCACGCTGGTCCTGACCGGCGCGGCCTTCAGCGTGCAACGTGCGCAGCGAATCGTGGCCGAGCGCAACGAGCGGCTGCGGCGCGCGAATTTCGAGCTCACGCTCTCCGCCAAGGCCTCCGCCGTCGGGCAGATCACCTCGCACCTCATCCACGGCCTGCAGGGCTCGGTGGAAGGGCTGCGGGCCGTGGTGGCCCGCCGCGAGACGGGCAGCCCAGCCTGGGAGAGTGCCGCCGGTTACACCGCGCGGCTCCAGACGATGATCCAGGAAACCGTCGCCCTGCTCGGCGATGCCCGCGCCGGCGCGCATTACGAACTCACCGGCCGGGAACTCGCGGCCACCATCCGCGACCGCAACCAGCCCGCCGCCGCGGAGAAAAGCGTCGGGCTGGAAGTGAACGAGGGTTTCGCCGCCGTCGTCGACAGCCACCGCGGCAGCCTCCTCTGCCTCATCGCAAACAACCTCGTGCAGAATGCGATCATGGCCGTCGACCCCGGCCAGCGCGTCGTGGTTGCGCTGCGGGAGAACGCCGGGGTCATCACGCTGACCGTGCAGGACACGGGCGGCGGCATCCCGGCGCCCGTGCGCGCCCATCTCTTCCAACCCGGTTACAGCAGCCGGCCCGGTGGCTCGGGCCTGGGCCTCGCCATCAGTCACCTGCTCGCCCGCCAGATCGGCGCCGAGTTGGCGCTCGTTTCAACCGGCCCGGCTGGAACCACGTTCACCCTCACGCTGCCCCGCCTCGCGGAGTGAGTGCCAGCCGGTGACTCCCGGCCTCACCCCCACAGCGGCGAAGGGTACTTCCCCGACTCAACCAGCCCGCGCAGGGCGCGGCGGGTGACCTCGATGTCCTCGCGGTAGGTGAGTCCGAACCACGCATCGCTGCTCTTGAGCAATGCGACGCTCGCCGCGCCGCGTTCGTTCAGCGTGCTGATGGCGGTTGGAAGGTAGAACTCCGCCTTCGGGTCGTTGCCGTGCCTGGCCAGGAAATCCGCGAACAACTGCTCGAGCTGGGGAAACACGGCCGGGGTGAAGCCCCAGAAATTCATCGAGACGATCTCGTCGCCCTGCAGGACCTTGGTCACGCCGGCCGCATCCTGATACGCGCCGCCGCCCGCCGGGGTGCGCTGGATCTTGGTGATCTCGGTGATGTGCTGCAGCCGGCCCGCCGGGTCCGTCGCGCACAACCCGCGGCTGACGGTGCCGAACTCGGACAGCGTCTGCTTGAGCGGATAACCCACCATGGCGAAATCCTGTGACGCCGCAAAATGCCCCGCCAGGACCTGGTAAGCCGACGCTCCATAAAAATCATCCGCATTGATCACTGCGAACGGCCGCTGCACCGCCGCCTTCGCCGCCAGCACTGCATGCCCCGTCCCCCACGGCTTGGTCCGCGATAAACTCTGATGTGGGAGCGAGCTCGCTCGCGACTCCCCCTCCATCTCCTGAAACACATACTCCACCGCCATCCGCGACTCCAGCCGCCGCCCGATGGTTGCGCGAAACTCCGCCTCGATGTCCTTGCGGATGACGAGCACGAGCCGGTCAAATCCCGCCCGCCGCGCATCGTAAATGGAGTACTCGATAATGAGCTCCCCCGCCGGCCCCACCGGCTGCACCTGCTTGAGTCCGCCAAACCGGCTGCCCATGCCCGCCGCCAGAATGACAAGATCGTATGAAGGATTGCCCACGGAACACACGGAACACACGGAACCCCGGGAAGAAAACCCTAAAACAACGTGATTAGTTTAGAGATGCTGGATTCACCTAGCGATCGTCAGGGGTGTGATAGGCTCACCACACAAAGAACTTTTGCATTGGGCCGGATGCCGCGCCGCGCGCGGCGCCGGCCTTCTTCCTTGTTATTGATGTGGCGTCCGGTGGACGTCGGCAGAAGTGATCGGCCGAATATCCTGTGATTGGTGCCGGGCCGGCTTTATCTCGTTTCGCCGGGGTGATAGCCCATTTCGGCGGTCGCTAGCGGGAGGCGCTTCGCTGGCTTTGCCAGGAAATGTTTGACCGCCGGGATCACCCGCTCCGGCTCGGAAAACAGGACGAAGTGGCTGGCGTCCGGGATCACGCAGAGTTCGCCGTTCGGAATCCGCCGGGCGGCTGCGGCGGCGTGCTCCACGCAGACAAAATCATGGTCCCCGGCCACCACAAGCACGGGGGCTTGGATCGACGCCAGCTGTTCGCTCGAGAATCCATTCCATTTAATTGCCGCCACCTTCTCCCAGATCTTGGACCAGTAAGCCGGATCAGGAGCCACTTTCTGGTACATTTCTTTCTGATACCGGATGCCCCGGGAGTCGGGCGTCGGTGGCTGGTCAAAGCGAAGCATCGCCGTATTGAACGCTTCAGCCGGCGGACCGAAGGTTGCCCCACAGATCGCCACGCGACCGACCAGTTCGGGGTGATCGATGGCAATCGTAAGCGCGGTGCTGGCCCCGTAGCTCTCGCCGAAAAAGTCGGCCCGCGGGATTCCCAAGTGTGATCGGCTCCGTCTTTTCGAGCCACCCTTAGAGTCGGTCTGGATGGTTGGTTGATGTTGCTATGACTGACGCTGGTTGTCCATCCCTGGCGTAGGGAAGGCCCGGCTTGGCGGGCCTGACCGGAGCCAGGGATGGAG
>CAIUGM010000005.1 GCA_903898675.1 uncultured Verrucomicrobiota bacterium | reverse complement strand
TCTCCATCCCTGGCTCCGGTCAGGCCCGCCAAGCCGGGCCTTCCCTACGCCAGGGATGGACAACCAGCGTCAGTCATAGCAACATCAACCAACCATCCAGACCGACTCTAAGGGTGGCTCGAAAAGACGGAGCCGATCACCTCCGTTGGGTCATTCCCGGTGCCCTTTGCCTCGTGCTGGGCTGCCAGATGATCCTCAGCAGCTTTTTTCTTGGCGTGTTGCAGCTCGATACCCGGACGGACAACTCATGACGGTTTCGCCCGCCCACCGCCACTGGCCCTGGCTCTTAGGTGCGCTCACCCTGACGGCCGTCAAACTATGGCTTACCCGCGGTCAGGATGTCTACGCCATCGGCAACGCCGGGCACGATGACCGTCTGTTCATTGAGCTGGCCCGCCACCTGATCGCCGGCGAGTGGCTGGGCCCCTACAATGAGCTCACCCTGGCCAAGGGACCATTTTACCCGCTGTTCATCGCCGCAGCCCACGCGCTCTCGGTCCCACTCTTCCTCGCCCAGCAGATTTTCTATGCGATGGCCTGCGGCCTTTTTGTGCGCGCCCTGCAGCCCGCACTGGTGGCAGGAGCGCGCTTCGCCATTTATACGCTGCTCCTGGCAAATCCAATGACGTGGGACGCTGGAACCATGGGCCGGGTGCTGCGGCAACAGGTCTATGGTCCGCTCGCGTTGATACTTCTTGCGGGCCTCGTCGCCCTCCACCTGCGCCGACATGAGTCCACCCGGCGGCAGGCACCATGGGCCGTGCTGCTCGGTCTGGCCGGAGCGGCCTTTTATCTGACCCGGGAGGAGGTAATCTGGCTGGCTCCAAGCGCGGCGCTGCTGGGCGGAGCCTTCCTTTTGGGCTCCTGGAAAATCTCCCGCTTCACCGCGGGGCGCGCCGCCGGCACCCTCCTTCTCGCCACTCTGGTTGGCGCCGGGCCCATCTTGCTGGTCTGTGCTCGAAACCTATCCCACTACGGCTGGTTCGGGACGTGCGAATTCCGTGCCCCCCAGTTTCAAGCGGCCTATGGCTCCCTGCTGCGCGTGCGCGTTGGGCCGGAATTGCCATATGTGCCCGTGACCCGACAAGCCCGCGAGGCCATCGCAGCAGTGAGCCCCGCCTTTGCCGAACTTCAGCACGAACTGGACGCCGGCCTCGCCCGGGGCTGGGCCGGAGCCTCCGAGTTCTTCACCCACCTCCCTCCTGACGAGGGACAGATTGGCGGCGGGTGGCTCATCTGGGCGATTCGCGCGGCGGCCGCTCAGGCCGGTCACCATCACAGTGCCCGCGAGGCCATGGCGTTTTATGATCGGCTGGCCCGTGAGGTAAACCAAGCGTGCGCGGATGGCCGACTGCCAGCCGGGCCGCCGCGCGCCGGCTTCCTGCCTCCCTGGCAAGAATCCCGCGCGGAGGTATTTGTCCACGCCTCTGCTGACTTCGCGGATTTCTTCGTCCGTTTCAGCCGCTTTAGTGCGCGGGCCTCCGCGAGTTCCGGCCAGCCGGAGGAATTGCAACTGTTCCGTGATATCACCGGCGAGCGGATGTCCCTGACCGAGAGCGAGCGCGCGGCGGGCGAGGCCCCCACGCCGATAAATACCTGGAAGACCGAGATGCTCCAAAGCACCGGCAAGGTTCTGCGCGTGTTTTTTTTCTGGAGCTTCGTCCTCGCCCAGCTCGCGGCGCTGGGGCGCGTTTTCCCTGCGCTGGGGCGCAGGCAATGGAGCTTCCCCCTGACGATCGCCGCAGCCGCCTGGGGTGCCTGCGCCGCCTCCCTGCTGATGCATGCACTGATCGAGGCCACCTCCTTTCCGGTCTTCACCATCTCATCTTTCGCCCCGATCTATCCCCTTTTGCTGGTGTTCATTGCCGCCGCTTTCTGGGACGTGATCAGTTCTCTCGCCTGCCCGGCGACCCTACCCGCCGAAGCGGTGCCCCGCCGCCAACTCACGCCGCCAGCGCGCCCGTCCCCGGCGTTTGCGCATGGCATCGGCTCCGGCTCCTGGCCGTGGATCGCGGGCGGGGTCGCCCTGTTGCCCTTTCTGATCTGGTACCGTTCCTTCGCCGAACTCTTCTGGTTCGGTGACGATTTGTTCCTGCTCGACCAGATTGCGATGATGGGGCTCAGGGAATGGATCCTGAGGGTTTTCTCCGAGAATTTTGTCCCTCTCTTCAAGCTGCTGTGGGGCGGAGCCGCCCTCGGCTTTGGGGGCAGCTACCTCGCCATGCTCAGTCTGCTCTGGTTGACCCATGCATTGAATGCCTTCCTTCTCTGCCGGCTGATGCAGTGCGCCCGGTTTCCCTGGCTGGCCACGGCATTTACCCTCGTCCTGTTCACGCTCTCCCCCATCAACCTCGAAACGCTCGGCTGGTCGGTGCAGTGGTCGGCCGTACTGGCCACTAGTTTCCTGCTACTCGGATTGCGGTGGCATGAGGCCCACTGCGACCTGCAAAGCGCCATGCGCTGGCGATTGTATTTGCCCTTGGGACTTTGCGCCGCGCTCAGCGCCTGCTCCTTTTCGCGCGGTGTGCTGACGGGACCCGTTCTCGCGCTCGCGTTGCTCCTGTCGGTCCTGCCGGGAGGTCAGTTGCTACCCGTTCTGCGGCGGCTTCCGGCCGCGATTCTCTGTCTGCTACCCTCCCTCGTCGTCGCTGCAGCAATCATGCATTTTTCGAGCGGCAACCACCAGGCATTGGCCGGACACTGGGGCGAGATCGGCCGATTCGCCGCCAGCTACTTCTTCCTCAACCCCGCCCATCTCCTGCTCGGCGGGACATCGTTGGGCGTACTGACCCTGCTGGCGCTCGGGATCGCCAAGATCAGCATCGTCTGGGGAGCACTTGCCTGGTCCAGTGGTCGGGTGCGCCAGTTGCTCCTGCTGCTGCTCGCGTACGACATGGGCAATGCCCTTCTGATTGGCATTGGCCGGTATCATACGGGTTTTCTGGCGGCCATGAGTTCACGTTACCAATATAGTTCGCTGATCGCTACCCTGCCGTTTGCCGGCATCCTGCTGAGTGCGTGTTTCGGCCACTTGCGATCACTAAGGCTGCATCGCTGGGCCGGAGCCTGCCTGATCGTCGGATTGGCCGGCTACAGCCTGGTGGGCTGGCCCCGGGCGCTATCAGAGTTTATCGGCTGGCGTGGAACGGACCTGCGGGCGCTGCTCGCTGCTCCCCCTACGACTGATCCGGCGGCCAAAGTGCCCGCCCTCGAGTACATGCACGTGGAAAGAGCAAAGGCCCTCCAACGCACCTTCAACCTTCATTGAGCGAATCAGGGTGTATTGACGCTAATACGGGCGATCTTCGCGGGCGGCTCCTGCCAATCTTTCCAACTCTCCTCCCAACGGATGGCTCCACCGCGGTAGTCCACGTCACCGGCCAGGCCATCGCGGTAGGCGGCGCGGGCCCGCACCTGAACGGAAGACCCGCCCGCACCGGCCATCAGCCTCGCCTGTTGCGTGACCTTCGGGCCTGATTTCTGTAGGTAAAATAGCGCCTCCCAGGTCTTGCCACCGTCAAGCGAAGCCTCGACCTGCAAGAAGCCAATCTGCTCACCCTTGCCGGCATCCGTGGCGGCTGAGACTGTAACTGTGAAAGCCTGCCCGGCAGGAATACGTGCGGGTGTTTTGATGGTAAGGGTTCGCTCAACGGCTCCAGCCAGGACCGGCAGGCCCAGCAGTAAAATAAACGGTGTCACCACCGTTAACCATCGGGGAAAAAAAGGCACCTGGCTGGAAGAAACCATGCGACCAATAACAAGCCGGGGGGCAGGTTTGGCAAGGGGATACCATGAATCAAAATTCAGCTGGAAACGCCCTCCCCACCCCTGTATCGGTGACCGCTCTACCATTCATGGGCAAAACCATTCTCGTCACCGGTTCCTCGGGCCTGATCGGCTCGGAAGTCTGCGCCTACTTTGCCACGCAGGGCTACGCCATCCATGGCGTCGATAACAACCAAAGGGCGGTCTTCTTCGGGCCGCAGGGCGACACCCGCTGGAACCAGCAACGACTGGTCAAGGACCTCAAGGGTTTCGCGCACCACGAACTGGACATCCGCGACCGCGCCGGCGTGCTCGCGCTCGTCAAGTCGGTCCGGCCGGACGTCATCGTCCACACGGCCGCGCAGCCATCGCACGACCGCGCCGCCGCCATTCCCTTTGACGATTTCGACACCAACGCGGTCGGCACGCTCAACTTCCTCGAGGGCGCCCGGCAGGCCTGCCCGGAATCGCCCTTCGTGCATATGAGCACGAACAAGGTCTATGGCGACGCGCCGAATTCGATCAAACTGACCGAACTCGCCACGCGCTGGGACTACGCCGACGACACCTACGCCCATGGCATTCCCGAGACGTTCACCATCGACCAGTCGAAGCACTCGCTCTTCGGCGCATCCAAGGTCGCAGCCGACGTCATGGTACAGGAATACGGCCGTTACTTCGGACTGCCCACGTGTGCCCTGCGCGGCGGCTGCCTGACCGGCCCGAACCACTCGGGCGTCGAGCTGCACGGTTTCCTCTCCTACCTCGTGAAATGCAACCTTGAGGGCCGCGAGTACCGGATTTTCGGGTACAAGGGCAAGCAGGTGCGCGACAATATACACTCGCTCGACGTCGCCCGCTTCATGGCCGCATTCGTCGCAAACCCGCGAGCCGGCGAGGTCTACAACCTCGGCGGCGGCAAGGCGAACAGCACGTCGATCCTCGAGGCGTTCAAGCTCACCGAGAAATTCACCGGCCGGGCGCAGGTCCACACGTACGTCGACCAGCACCGCGCCGGCGACCACATTTGCTACTACTCCGACCTGCGGAAAATGCGGGCGCACTACCCCCAGTGGGACATCACGCAGTCGCTCGAGGAAACCATCCGGCAGATCGTCGAGGCCTGGAAAAAAAGGCCAAAAGCGTGATCGCCATTCCGAAACCCCGTGCACTTCGATGCGGCACAGCATTCCTTCAGTTACTGGGTGATGCTCACCCCGCCGGCCCTCGGCCTACTGGCGTGGCTGGCGGCTGATCTTCGCCGGCCGGCAAGCGCGGTACCCCGGCGACGCGACGAGTGGATCTTCGTCGGGCTGCTCGCGGTTTTTTTCGCTACTTGGCGCTGGCCCGACTTTCTCGGCGACCAGCAACAGACAGCGTCCCCTACCGCCCCCGCCCGCTGGCCTCCGGCCGTGGATGTGCCCAAGCCTGACGAGACCTCTTTTTCATCACCGGAAACCGGGCTGCTGCGAAACCGGGCTGTGCTTAAGCTTTATACCCCCGGGAAAATGAGCTGGGTCCTTGACGGCACCGAACGGGAATTTCGATTCGAATATGGCTTCCTTCCGGAAGCGTACCTGCGGGGTAACACGAATGGTGCCGCATTCGTCGTGGAACTGTCTGACCAAGGGCAGACCCGGCAGGTCTACCGGCGCGAACTGGATCCGCTGCACGTGGACAAGGACCGGGCTCATCAGTTTTCACGGGTGGTGCTGCCGCCGTTCCAACCGGGCGCGAAGCTCGTGCTGCGCCTCGATCCGGGCGCACGCGGCGACACGTCGTGGGATTGGCTCTACACTTGCAACATTGGCTTCCACCGCAGCAGCCATTTCCTCAGCCGGCAGTTTCCGTCGTTCTCCCGCGTGCCTGACGCCGCCGACACGGACCTCGCCTACCTTTACCAGCGCAACGGCGAGCCGGAGTTCCTGCAGTTGAATGCACCGGGTGCACTGACCTTCCGCCTGCGGGGCGGGGAAAGGAATTTGGCTTTCACGTATGGCTTCCTGCCCGGCGCCTACCGGGAGGGACACACGGACGGAGCGGGTTTCAGCGTGGAACTGATCCCGTCGTCCGAGCCGGGGCGACGACTGTTCGGCCGTCTCCTGCAACCGCTCACCAAGGCTACCGATCGCGGGCCGCAACGAGTCACGCTTACCTTGCCCCCAGTGCGGACAGGCGACCGGCTCGTCATCCGCCTCGACGCCGGACCGACGGGCAACAATTCCTGGGATTGGACCTATGTCGACCACCTCTCCCTCGACTAGCGGCATCGAACCGGCCCGGCGCTTCAGGCTGAAGCTTCCCCGGTACCGCCTGGCGGATCTGCTCGAGCGTGACGCCAACAACCTGGACCTGGTCCGGCTGGCCGCCGCCTGCCTGGTGATCTTCGGCCACGCTTTCGTCCTTGTGCCCGAAGCCGCCCATCCGTTCGGCACCTGGGATCCGACCGCCCGATATCTGGGCTATCCGGGCGTCTACTCGGCCTCGGTCGCCGTGAAGCTTTTCTTTTTCATCAGCGGGTTGCTGGTCACGCACAGTCTGCTCGAAAGGCAATCACTCAAGGCCTTCCTGCTCGCGCGCTTTTTCCGCATCTGGCCCGCTTACCTTGTGATGCTGCTGGTCACCGCATTCGTCATCGGGCCGCTGCACACCAACCTCGAACCCGGCGAGTATTTCGGGCAGCCAGGATCCTACCGCTACTTTTGGCAGAACGCGTTGCTGCTGGGCAACGCCTCACTTCCGGGCGTGTTTGTGGACAACCCCTACCCCAATCAGATCAACGGGGCTATCTGGTCACTGACCTATGAGGTGGCGGCCTATGCCGGCCTGTTCGGATTGTTTGTGCTCCGCCTGACGCGCCGCCGCTTCATCTGCTCCGTGCTCGCCATACTCATGATCGTCGACCCCCTCCTGCCTCACTCGCTCTTTTTTCCCGCCATGACGGCCAACCCGCAGATCCGATATCTGCCCGCCAGCTTTGCCCTTGGGGCCTGGCTGGCCCTCTGCAAGGACCGGATCACCCTGGGTCCGCTGCAGGTGGGTGCCGCCATCGCCGGGTTCCTACTTTTGCATGCAACGCCACTTGGACCGCTGGCTTTCTTCGTGTGCCTCTTTCTGACGATCCTGTACATGTCGGGCCTGCCCCTCGTCCGGTGCCTGAAGATTTCCAGTGACCCGTCCTATGGCACATTTCTCTGGGGGTTCGTCATCCAACAGGTTGTCGCGGCGCACTTCGCCGATCGCGGGCTGGTGTTCAACCTGGTCATGTCCCTGGGCCTCGCGATGCTGGCCGGCTTCCTCTCCTGGCACCTCATCGAGCGGCGCGCCATTGCGCTCGGCCGGCGCTTGATCAGCGACCGGCGTACGCCGGGTGTTCCTGCGAAATGACGTGATTAACATTTCACCTGTGGCGACACATCTGATTCGCTGACCGGACATGGCCATTCCGCTTCCCGGTAACGACGGCTTGTCTGGCCGCAACCACGTCACACCCGCCCCCCGCCCGACCGGCGGAGCACCGCGAACTGTGATCAAGTCGCTTTTCGATCTCCGGGCGATGGCGCTGGCCTTGGTGCTGGCGGTGGCGGCGGCGCTGCCCCGCATGACCACCGGAGTCGAGCGGCGCGACTACTACTTCTTCGACATCACCCTCACCGCCACGGCGCCCGGTTACACCCAGCTGTTTTGGGACCTGGGCCGGGGCTTCAACGAAAGCGATTCCTCCCGCCAGCCGCTGCGCATCGAACCGGCGCCGGTGGTTTACCGCTACATGATGCCGATGGGCGACATCAAGGCGCTGCGCCTGGACCCGACCGACGGCGTCGGCTCGTTCCACTTCTCCCACGCCCAGATCGTGGATACCCGCGGCCGGGTGGTGCACACGTTCAGCCCGGCCGACTTCAAGGCGCGCCAGGAAATCGCGCGGCTGGAGCCGGCGGGCGACGAGGTCTATGTGGAAACCACGCCGGATTCCCGCGACTCCATCCTGGAGCTGAAATCTCCCGCCCCCATCCAGCTGGCGGGCACACCCCGGATCTGGCTCGCACTGGGCCTGCCGGTCGCCCTGCCCGTTTTTCTCCTCGGACTCCTGCTCGGCTGCCCGTTGGTCGCCCGGCCCCTGCTGCGCCTCGCCGCCCGGCTGGGCGGCTGGCTGCAGGCGCGGCCCCGGACCTCGATCGCGCTGGTGGGCGCCGTGGTGGTCGCCATCCAATGCCATCCCGTGCTGTTCCAGGGCCGGAGTTTTGCCTCGCCGGAGAACGGCGCCTTCATGCTGTACGGCCACCAGCCGACGCTGCCGGGCGGCAAGGAACACCCGTACACCAATATGATGCGGTCGGACACGGGAGCGTTGCTGTTCCAGCATCTCTACTACCCGATGGTGCAGCGCGCCGCGCTGCTGGATGGAGAGCTACCCCTGTGGAACCGCTACTCGCTCGGCGGCGAACCGTTGCTCGGCCAGGGGCAGTCGATGTTCGGCGATCCGTTCAATTTCATCACCATCGCGGCCGACGGTGCCGCCTGGGCGTGGGATATCCGCTTCGTCCTCGCCCACTGGCTGCTGGCGGCGGGGCTCGGCCTGACCGCCTGGCACCTGACGCGGCATTTTGGTTCGGCCCTGCTGGTCACGGTCGGCGGCGGCTTCGTGGCCTTCTTCACCTACCGCCTGCTGCATCCGGCAAATTTCAGTGTCTGCTACTCGCCGTGGATCCTCTGGGCCTGGACCGGTTTGCTGCAGGCTAAGTCCCCCCGCGGCGAGGCCGGCTGGCTGGGCGCACTCGTGGCGGCCAACTGGGTGGTCATGACCAGCGGAACGATGAAGGAAGCGTACATGCTGATGGCCTGCCTCAACCTGGCCGGCGTGGTCTTGCTCGCGCTGTCCCCGCCGGCGCCTGGTCGTCGCCTGCGGCAGCTGCTGCTCGCCACCGCGGCCGGCGGCGCCTTCATCCTGCTGACCGCGCCGGGCTGGATGTCCTTTCTGGTTTCCTGGCGGCACTCCTACACCGGCTACGATGTGCCGGTGGCGGTGCCGCTGCCGCTGCGGGACTTCATCGGTTTCTTTGATGACATTTTTTACCGGCAGATCACCGACGACGAAACCGTCCTCGCCCCGGCCCTGAATTTTCTCTTCCTGACCGGCGTGCTTTGGTGGCTGGTCGCGCCCCGGTTGTGGCGCTCCGACCGGGCGGGCCGCGCCCTCTTCCTCGCCGCCTTGCCGCCCTTCGCCCTGGCCTTCGGGCTGATCCCGTCGGCGGTGATCGTGAAGATTCCGTTCGTCGGCAACATCGTGCATGTCGGCAATACCTTCTCGTCCGTGCTTCTGATCCTGCTCGCGCTGCTGGCGGGCTGCGGTTTTCGTGACGCGATTGAATCCATCCGGAAGCCCGGTTGGTGGCGCCAGGTCGGGCTGCTCACCATGTTCGGAGCCGTGCTGGCGGCCGCGTTTTTTCTGGGTCTGCCCGGGCGAGCCTTCAGTCCCTTCTTCACGGGTTACGTCCCGGCGCTCACGCTGGCCGGCCTCAGCCTTCTGGTCGGAGCCAGATGGGCGCTGCAATCCACGCTCCGGCCGGGCGCGCTTTTGGTCGGGCTGGGCCTCGGCTTGCCCATGTTGCTCTGGCGGCACAGCCAGTACGGGGAAACATTTTTCAATCACTACGCGTTTGTCCCGGGCTGGCGGTTCGACCTGCACGCCGCCTCGCCCGCGGTCGCGGCGATCAATCACGCGCAAACCGAACCCGGCCGGGTGCTGGGCTGGGACGCCAACCTTTACCCCTCCTACAACACGGCCGTGCACTGGGAAGGTTTGTATGGCGTGGATGCCGTGCGCAGCCGGTATTATCAGGAACTCGCCGAGGCGTTTGACCTGAAACGCGTCTGGATCTGGGACTGGTCGACGGCTGAAGCGGAGGCGCCGCACACGCTCGCGGCGTACAACCTGCTGAATGTGACCCATTCCATCGCGACCCACACGCCGGCGCCGCGCACCATCGCCGGCCTGCAACTGGTCGGGCAATATGATCTCGATGTCTATGCCAGCCCCGGGGCCTGGCCGCGGGCATTTTTCACCACGGAGCTGGGGACGTACGCCACGGTGGATGATTTTGCCCGGCTGGTCCGCACCGGCGACGGCCGCCCCTTTGCGGCCGTGCAAGCCAACGAGATTGCCCCGGCGGTCGCGACGGCCACGCCCGGTGGCCGCGTGATTCGCGCCGCCACGAATTACCAGCTGACGGCCAACAACACGTCGTTCGTGATTAACGCCCCCCAGCCGGGGGTCGCGGTGCTCACCGAGGCGTACTACGCCGAGGACTTCCAGGTCACGCTGAACGGCCAACCCGCCCCCTATTTCCGCGTCAACCATGCCTTCAAGGGCGTGGTGATCCCGGCGGCAGGGCGCTATGAAATCAAGTTCGCCTACTGGCCGCAGTATTTCACGACCGCGCTTTTCCTCAGCGCGGCGGGCGCGGCGGGGTTGGCCGTCGGATGCTTTTTTCTGGTCCGATCGCGCGCCGCCGGTCAAAGCCAAGCGGCATGAGCCCGAGTAATCCACGGATCCTGCCGCCCCTGCCCGCGCGGCCGACGCTGTCGGTCATCGTCCCGGTCTACAACGAACGGGCGACGCTGCCCCAGGCCCTCGCGGCCATCGTGGCCAAGCGGATCGAGGGCTGGGCGATTGAGATCATCATCGTCGAGAGCAACTCGACGGACGGTTCCCGCGAGATCGTGCAGGCGTACCAGGCGCACCCGCACGTGAGGATCCTGCTGGAGGAAAAGGCCCGGGGCAAAGGCCACGCCGTCCGCCACGGCTTGGCACACATGACCGGTGACGTCGTGCTGATCCAGGACGCCGATCTCGAGTATGACCTGGCCGACTACGAGGCGCTGCTGGCGCCGATCCAGGCCGGAACCCACCACTTCGTGCTGGGCTCGCGCCACGGCGGCAGCCGCATCTTCATCCGCAAATTTGACGAGCAGATGCTGCATGCCTTCATGCTGAACGCGGGGCACTGGTTCTTCACCGGGCTGATCGATCTCTCCCTCGGGCTCACGCTGCGCGACCCGTTCACCATGTACAAGGTGTTCCGCCGGGAATGCCTCACCGGCCTCACCCTGGAGTGTGATCGTTTCGATTTTGACTGGGAGCTGCTCATCAAGCTGGCGCGGAAAGGCTACAAGCCGGTGGAGATCCCGGTGGCCTACCGGTCGCGCTCCTTCAAGGAGGGCAAGAAGGTCTCAATCTTCCGCGACCCGCCCACCTGGCTGCGCGCCCTGGTGAAGTATCGTTTCCAGCGCCTTTAGCTTCCCGGGGTATCCGGCGGTTTTCACGCTTTCCCCGCGGTCAAGTCCTGCTTTGCTCCCCTCCACATGCGTATCCTGATTTCCGGCATCTGCGGCTTTGCGGGCAGCACCCTGGCCAAATCCATGCTCGCGTCGGGCCGGGGGCATCAGGTTTTCGGCTGTGACAATTTCATCCGCCCGGGCAGCGAAGGAAACCGGGCGGAGTTGAAGGCGCTGGGCGTGACGCTGTTTCACGCCGACCTGCGGGCGGCCAGCGACGTGGAGGCCCTGCCCGCCGCCGACTGGGTGATCGACGCCGCCGCCAACCCCAGCGTGCTCGCCGGCGTGGACGGCAAGACCAGCTCGCGCCAGCTGGTGGAGCATAACCTGGGTGGAACGATCAACCTGCTGGAATACTGCAAGGCGCACAAAGCCGGCTTCATTTTGCTTTCGACCAGCCGCGTTTATTCCATCGCCGCGCTCGCCAGCCTGAAGGTGACCGCGGTCAACGATGCCTTTGTCCCCGCCCCCGGCGCGGCGTTGCCGGCCGGGCTGAGCGCCGCCGGACTCGATGAATCCTTCGCGACGGGTGCACCTATTTCACTTTACGGCGCGACCAAGCTCGCGTCCGAGGCGCTCGCGCTCGAATACGGCTTATCCTTCGGTTTCCCCGTCTTCATCAACCGCTGCGGCGTGCTCGCCGGCGCCGGCCAGTTCGGCCGCGCCGACCAGGGCATCTTCGCCTACTGGATCAATGCGTGGCGAGGGAAGCGTCCGCTGAAATACCTCGGCTTCGGCGGCCACGGCCACCAGGTGCGCGACTGCCTGCACCCGCGGGACCTCGCGCCCCTGCTCGAGCAGCAGATGGCGGTTCCCACGGTTGCCGCGGGCGACCGCGTGATCAATTTGTCGGGCGGGGCCGCCTCCGCCATGTCCCTCCGGCAGCTGAGCACGTGGTGCACGCAGCGGCTGGGCGCACATACCGTCGCCGCCGACGGCGCCACCCGCGCCTTCGATCTCCCCTGGATCGTGCTCGACCACGCCAAGGCCACGCGCGTCTGGGGTTGGGCACCCGCCACGAAGACGCCGGCCATCCTGGAAGAGATCGCCCGGCACGCCGAGCTTCACCCCGACTGGCTTGAGCGCTCGGCGCCCCTCTGACGAACTCCCGTGCTGATGCTCGAATGGTTTGATTCGCAGCCGACGCGCTACTGGACCCTCGCCTGGTCATGCTTCACCCTGCTGGTCGTGGTCGGGATCGGGCCGGTCCTGGCCGGGTTCGGCGGGGAGAAATTCGAGGCGGCCACCCGGAGATTCTGGCCACGCTGGCTCTTTCTGCTCGTATTGGCTGCAACCTTCCTCGCGTTTCGCTGGCCGCTGTTTTTTGTCGGCGAGGAATTGAATCCCGATGAGAGCCAGCTGATCGCGGGCGGGATCACCCTCCAGTCCGATCCCATCTACTGGCGCTCGGTCGATGGCAGCACCCATGGGCCGCTGGACACCTATCCGCTGCTGGCGGTGCGGCTGGTGGGCCTGCCCATCAATTACGGCACGGCCCGCCTGACGGGCTCGGTGCTGCTGCTCGCCGCGATCGCGCTCACCTACCTCGCCCTGGCGCGGTACTACGGCGAGGCGCTGGGCCGGCTCGGTTGCCTGCCGGCCTTCTGTTTTTTTGCGTTCAGCACCTTCTGGGACTTTGTGCACTATTCCAGCGAACACGCCCCGCTGTTCCTCGATGCGCTGGGTGCAACCTTGCTCAGCCTCGCCCTGCTGGGCGCGCTGGAACGAAGGGCCTCGTTCTGGTGCTGGCTTGGCGGCGGCCTGGCCCTGGGCGCCGTACCACTGGCCAAACTGCAGGGTGCACCGATCGCCGCCGCGCTCCTCGTGACCGCGAGCCTGATCAATCTCTGTTCAACCGAAACTGATTTGAAAACCAGGCTCCGCCGCGTCGGGGTCCTGGCCGCCGGCACCGCCGCAGTGCCGCTGCTCTTCACGGTTGTGACCTTGATCTACGGACAACAGGAGCACGCCTGGCGGTCCTACATCGTGCAGAATCTCCGCTACGCCGGTGACCATCACTACACGCATGCGGAGATGCTCCGGCGTTTCTGGGAGTTTGCCGACATCGGCAGTGGCTTCTATGCCTTCGCGGCGGGCGCGGCGGCGTTCATGGCCGCCACGCTCATGCGGTCCTTTGCCTTTCCGGCCGCAACCCTGCGGCTGCTGGCGCTCAGCGGGGCTTTTCTTCTTTCCAGCCTGGTGGCCGTGCTGACGCCCGGACGGCAGTACACCCACTATTTGATTTTTCTGATCATGCCGGCGACCCTGTTTGCCGGCTGCCTCTTGGCGGGCTGGTGGCAGCTGGCCGGCAAGACGGGGACGGCAAGCTTGATCCAGCGTGGCGTGCTGCTGCTCGCATTTACCGGCCTGATGCTCTGGCCCCAGGTGGAGTCCCGCGCTTCCCACCCCCATCCGTATCTCGGCAAATTGACCGCTTACGCCACCGCCCCGGCGGCCCCGGTCGTGCAGGAAATCCTGCGCTACGCCCGCGCGGGAGAATCGCTTGGCCAGTGGGGTTGGATGTGCCGTTATTATGTCCTGACCGGAATGCGGCAGTCGAACCGCACCGCCCACACTGCCGCTGAAATCCAGGCCAGCGCACAAATCGATTACTACCGGGCGCGCTACATGACCGACCTGCAGCGCAACCGCCCGCCCGTCTTCATCGACACCGTGGGTCCGGGCAATTTCACCTTCCAGGATCGCGCCGCCCTCGGCCATGAGACCTTCCCCGCGCTGCGCGACTACATCGACCTCCACTACGGACTGGTGGCCGACGTCGATGGCACCCGGATCTATGTGCGCAACGATCGTCTCGGGAAACCTTGATTCCCGCCCCGACGCCCGCCTAATTCTCCACCTTCCGGCATGACCTCCGACGCCCCTCCCTCCCACCCGCCCCTGACCCTGTATTCGGTGGTCATGCCCGCCCGGGACGAACAGGAATCGCTGCCGTCGACGGTCACGGCAATCTACCAGGCTTTGCAGCGCGAGGGCGTGCCGCATGAAATCGTGGTGGTGGACGACGGCAGCGTTGACCGGACCTGGGCGGTGCTCGCGGAACTGGCCAAGACCGTGCCGACCCTGGTCCCAATGCAAAACAAGGGTCCGCACGGTTTCGGCCGCGCCGTGCTCTACGGCCTGAATCACATCAAGGGCGACGGCTGCGTCATCATGATGGCCGACGCCTCCGATTCGCCGGAGGATGCCGTCCGCTACTGGCGCCTGTTAAACGAGGGCTGGGATTGCGTCTTCGGCAGCCGGTTCATCAAGGGCAGCCGGGTCATCGATTACCCCCGCATCAAGCTGCTCGTGAACCGGCTCGCGAACCTGCTCGTCCGCCTCGGCTTCAATATCGCGCTCAACGACACCACCAACGCCTTCAAGGCCTACCGCCGGACGGTCATCGAGGGTTGCCGGCCGTTGCTCGCCCCCCACTTCAACCTGACCGTGGAGATTCCCCTGAAGGCGATCGTGCGCGGGTACACCTGGACCGTGATCCCGATTTCCTGGCAGAACCGCAAATTCGGCGAGGCCAAGCTCAAGATCAAGGAAATGGGCAGCCGGTATTTCTTCATCTGCGCCTATGTCTGGCTCGAAAAATACTTCAGCCGGGGCGACTACCGGAAGAAATAGCCCGGCGGGCCCGTTTAAAAACAGCTTGTTGCCCGTCCCAGGCTGAGCATATTTCTCCCCTTTCCCATGATTTTCCTGCTCGGCGGTTCCGGTTATGTGGGCACGGCTTACCAAGCCCTGCTTCAGCGCAAAGGCCTGCCCTTCCGCAACGTGCGGCGGGCTGACTTCGACTACACCAACCTGCCGGCGCTCACCGAGCTGTTGCGCCGGGAGAAGCCCGAATTTCTGATCAACGCCGCCGGTTACACCGGCAAGCCCAACGTCGACGCCTGCGAACTGCACAAGACCGAGTGCCTGCTGGGCAACGGCGTGCTGCCCGGCACGATCGCCCAGGCGTGCACCGCCGCCGGCGTTCCCTGGGGCCATGTTTCCTCCGGCTGCATCTTCACGGGCGCCCGGCCCGACGGCTCCGGCTTTACCGAGACCGACACGCCCAACTTCACCTTTCGCACGGACAACTGCAGCTTTTACTCCGGCACCAAGGCGCTCGGCGAGGAGGTCCTGGCCGGTTTTCCGCAGGTTTATGTCTGGCGCCTGCGCATCCCGTTCAACGAGGTCGACAACCCGCGCAACTATCTCAGCAAGCTGATGCGATACAGCACGCTGCTGGAGGCCACCAACTCGATCTCACAGCTGGAGGAATTCGTCGCCGCCACCTTTGCCTGCTGGGAGAAGCGCGTGCCGTTCGGCACCTACAACGTCACCAACCCCGGCCAGGTCACCACCCACGAGGTGGTTGAGCTCATCAAGAAAACCGGGGTGTCCGCCAAGCAGTTCACGTTCTTCAAGGACGAGGCCGAGTTCATGCAGACGGCGGCCAAGACCCCGCGCTCCAATTGCGTCATGAACTCCACCAAGCTCGCGGCCACCGGCATCAAGCTCACGCCGGTCCACGAAGCCGTGGAGCAGGCGTTGCGCTCCTGGCGCAGCGCCTGAGTGGTCAGGTTTAAGGGATAAGTTTTAAGCTCGTGAGCACCGATAAAATTGAAAGTTGGCGCGACTTGATCGTCTGGCAGAAAGCGCATGCGGCCACGCTGGAAGTATATCGCATAACCAAGTCGTTTCCAGCCGAGGAACGCTATCGCGTTACTGACCAACTCTGCCGTGCCGCCGCCTCGATTCCAACCAACATTGCAGAGGGCAAGGGTCGCGGATCACTGGCGGAGTTCCGTCAATTTCTGATCATTGCCCGCGGCTCAACCGAGGAGACCCGCTATTTGTTACTGCTCGCCAACGATCTTGGCATGCTCTCGCCCGAGGCCTACGCCGCGTTGGAGGCGAAATACACGGAAGTCTCCAAAATGACCAATGCCTTGCTCCGGTCGCTTAAACCTTGAAACTTAAATCCGAGCCTAGCCCCACCCCCTTCCGGGCTTACACCTTACGCTCTTAAAACTTATGAACTTACTGGTAACCGGCGGCTGCGGTTTTATCGGCTCCAACTTCATCCGGCAGCGCCTGACGGAAAAACCGTCCGGCCTGCGCAAGCTCGTCAACCTCGATGCGCTCACCTACGCCGGCAATCCGGCCAACCTGGCCGACCTCGCCGGCGACCCGCGCTATGTTTTCGCGCACGGCGATATCGGCGACCCGGCGCTGGTCGCCCGCCTGCTGAAGGAACATGCGATCGACGCCGTCGTGAATTTCGCGGCCGAGTCACACGTCGACCGCTCCATCGACTCGCCCGAGCCCTTCATCCAGACCAACGTCGTCGGAACCCTGCGCCTGTTGAACGGTGTCCGGCTGCACTGGAGTCAGCTGCCGGACATGAAGAAGAACACCTTCCGGTTCCTCCACGTCTCGACCGACGAAGTATACGGCTCGCTCGCCCCGGGCGCCCCGGCCTTCACGGAGGAACATAATTTCGAGCCCAACAGCCCCTACGCCGCCTCCAAGGCCTCCAGCGATCACCTGGTCCGCGCCTACCAGCACACCTATGGCCTGCCGACGCTCACGACCAACTGCTCGAACAACTACGGGCCGTTTCATTTCCCGGAGAAGCTGATCCCGCTCATCATCCTCAACGCCCTCGAGGGGAAACCGCTGCCCGTCTATGGCGACGGCATGCAGATCCGCGACTGGCTCTACGTGGGTGACCACGCCGCGGCCATCTGGCTGGTGCTGCAGCAGGGGCGCACGGGTGAGACCTATAATATCGGCGGCCTCAACGAGCAGCCCAACATCGCGATCGTCAAAAAAATCTGCGAGCTGCTCGACCGCAAGTCGCCCCGCGCCGACGGCCAGACCTACGCCAACCTGATCAAGCACGTCGCCGACCGGCCCGGCCACGACCGGCGGTACGCCATCGATTGCACCAAGCTCAGCCGCGAGCTCGGCTGGAAGCCCGTCGAGACGTTCGCCACCGGCATCGAGAAGACCGTCGACTGGTACCTCCAAAACCGCCCGTGGGCCGCGGATATTACCGCCAGGAAATACTCCAGGGAGAGACTCGGAACCGGTAAGGCTTAAGGTGTAAGGTTTAAGTTGTAAGCCCGACACTTCTGCTGCTTAAAACCTACGCCCTTAAACGCTATCCCGTCTGTTTACCCTGCACCCGTGAGCAATAGAAAAGGCCTAATCCTAGCCGGCGGCTCCGTGGTAAGCTTTACGCAAGCTAAAGCCTAAAGTTGTAAGCCTGAAAATCTCCGTTGCTTAAACCTTACGCTCTTAAAATTTAAACCTATGCTTCGCAAAGGCATCATCCTGGCCGGTGGCTCCGGCACCCGGCTCTACCCCCTGACCATCGCCGTGAGCAAGCAGCTCATGCCGGTCTACGACAAGCCGATGATTTATTATCCGCTGTCGGTGCTGATGCTGGCCGGCATTCGCGAGGTGCTGGTCATCTCCACGCCGCAGGATCTCCCGCTGTTCAAGCTGCTGTTGGGTGACGGCTCCCAGTTCGGGCTGCAGCTCAGCTATGCCGCGCAGCCCAAGCCGGAGGGTCTCGCGCAGGCCTTCCACATCGCCGGCGACACCGGCTTCCTCAAGGGCGAACCTTCCGCCCTCGTCCTGGGCGACAACCTTTTCTACGGCGCGCATTTCGTGAAATGCCTCGGCGACGCCTCGGCCCGCACGACCGGCTCCACGATTTTCGGCTACCACGTCGCGAACCCCGAGGCGTATGGCGTGGTGGAATTCGGTCCCGGCGGCCGCGTGCTTTCGCTCGAGGAGAAACCCAAGCAACCCAAGTCCAACTACGCCGTCCCCGGCCTGTACTTCTACGACAAGGAGGTGGTCCCGCTCGCCCGCAGCCTGAAGCCTTCCGCCCGCGGCGAACTGGAAATCACGGACCTCAACCGCCTCTACCTCGAGCGCGGACAGTTGCATGTGGAACTCTTCGGCCGTGGCACCGCCTGGTTGGACACCGGAACGCACGACTCGTTGATCGAGGCCGCCCAGTTTGTCCACGTGCTCGAGAACCGCACCGGCCTGAAGCTCGCCTGCCTGGAGGAAATCGCCTACGAGCAGGGCTGGATCGACCGGGCGGGGCTTGAGGCCAACATCAGGAAGCTGGGCAAGTCGTCCTACGGCGCCTACCTGGGCCGGTTGCTGCAATAAAGCGGTTGCCCGGTCGCGCGCCGGCGGGCGGCCCGCAAATTTAGCTCTGCTTTCCAGCGGCGATTAGCACACTGGCCGCATGCGTCTTGCGGCTGTTTCCATCGTCAAAAACGAAGCGGACATCATTGAGGCCTTTGTCCGGCACACCCTGACTTGGGTCGACCATCACCTCGTCTTCGACCACGACAGCACCGATGGCACCCGGGAAATCCTGGCCGCGCTCAAGCAGGAAGGCCTGCCCATCACCCTCTATACGGACGCGGCCATCGGCAACCTGCAGCACGTGCGCAGCAATCACCTGACCCACCTCGCGGCGCAATCCCTCGGGGCCGACTGGGTCCTGCCGCTCGACGCCGACGAAATCCTGACGGGCCCAGGCCGGGCGGCGCTGGAAGACAGTCTCGCGAAACTGGCCCAGGACCGGCCGGCCAGCATTCCCTTGGTCAACTACTACCCGACAACCGAGGATGATCCCGCACTGGCCAATCCGGTCCTGCGCCTGCGGTACTGCCAAACCTCGGACGCCCCCACCCGGAAGATCCTGGTGCCGCGCCCGCTGGCCGTGGAACCGGGCGTTTCCGCCGGCAAGGGCAGTCATGTGCTTTACCGCGACACCGCGCCGTTGGCCGACCAGCCGCTGCCGGAGGATTATTTTCTCGCCCACCTCGCCCTGCGTTCGCCGCAGCACCAGGTGCTGCGCGTGGTGCTGGCCGAACTGCAGAAACTCAGCCGCGGCAGTTCACACGCCGGACTCGACGAACACTACCGGCTCGGCTTCCAGCTGCTCGCGGAGGATCCCGATCTCTTTTTCGCCACCGTGCGCAAACCGGTCGCCGAGCTGCGCCTGCGACCGGTCGAGTACCGGGGCCCCGCGCTGCGCTACACCAAACCCTCGGCCGACTGGAACCGGATCGCCCGGGCCCTGCTGCCCTTTCTGGAAAAGCTGGCCGTCAGTCACGGTCGTCTCATCGATACCGGCAGCCTTGGCGCCGCCCCGGATGCAGCGCCCCTTATCCGTGAACTGCCGCTGGAAGAAATCCGCACCCCGCTGCCGGAGGATGCCGCGGAAAAATTCACCGGCTTTGTGCCGGAAAAGGGCTGGGGCGACGAGGAGGGGCCGGTCCCGGAAGCCTTCCTGCCGCCCTTCCACTGGGGCTTCGCGCCGGTGACCCGGCTGGTGATTCATTCGGCGGACGCCAAGCCGGTGCGATTCGTCGCCGACGCCCTCACCTACACCGAACGGCAAACCGTCCGGGTGGAATTGAATGGGGTCCCAGTGCTCACCCATACTTTCTCCCGGATCAACCAGAAGGAGCGGCTGGCCGCACCCCTCGCTTTGCTCGCCGGCCGCAATGAGCTCACCCTGCACTACAGCCGGCACCTTACCACCGACTACGACCCGCGCCAACTGGCCATGATATTCCTGTCGTTGCGGGTGCTGGCATGAATCTGATAGTCTGAACAAAATCCTGAACCCTGACACTGTCGCGTTTATGGGCCCCTCGTCCCGACTCATCCGCATCATCGCACTCCTCGCGCTTTGCTTCACTCTATACGGCGCCTTGTCTGGGGCCGAACCACTGCCCTTTTCAGCCTGGTACAATGATGCCCTTTTCACTTCACCCAAACTTTCCCCGGACGGTCTCAAGCTCGGGGCGATCATTACCCGCGACAAGAAGCAATACCTCGCGGCCATAGAGCTATCCACCTTTCAGCCCAGCCTGCTAGCCGAGTCCAAGGATGATGCACGGCTGATAAACTACTGGTGGAAAAGCTCTGATTTACTCCTGCTTCTCGTGCAAAGCGTCAACGGATCGGTAGAATTCCGGTCGTTCGACCTGCGCACAAAAAAAGTTAGCGAGGTGCTCGAATATCAGTGGAACGTTTATCTGATCAATACCCTGCCGGCTGATCCAGAAAATGTCGTGGTGGCCGGATACAATCTGGGCTATGCAAAACTGAATGTTCGCACGGGAAAACTCGGCAGATCCGACAACACCCCGGAACACTTAAGCTGGTGGGTGAGTGACCAGACCGGCAACCTGGTCGCGGCGGGCGGTTCCTGGGCCGACAAGGATTTCTTGATGTGGCGGCCGGCACCCGGCGCCGAGTGGCAAAGACGGGAGCTCGGACCAAGCATCCGCCCCAATTTCAGCATCATTTCGGTGCATCCAGACCAAAAGCGGCTCATTGCCTGGGACTATACCTCCGACGGACCGGCCAAGGCCGTGGCGCTTGATCCAAACACGATGACCACTGAGCGTATCCCCGCCGAGACCACGGCCGATCCTGACGACGTGCTCGCCTGGAGTGATGACCACTCAAAACCACGGGCTTTAGCCTATGAAACTGACCGGCCGCGGCTGCATTATTTCTCCGCCGAAGATCAGAAGTTGCAGACCATGGTTGACGCCTCACTGCCGAATACGGTGAACCGCATTGTGAGCTGCACCACGGACGAGCAGATCGTCGTGGTGTATTCGCAGAGCGACCACGATCGTGGCAGTTATTATCTGCTGGATCGTAAGAAAAAACAGATTCTGCCGCTTGGCCTAAGATACAATGGCTATGACCCGGCCGGACCCTGCCCAGGAACGCCCTTTCAGTTCACGGCCCGCGATGGACTGTTGATCCATGGGCGGCTAATTCTACCGCATGAGCGAACCCAAAAACCTCCGCTGGTACTGATTGCCGCCAGCGACGGTTTTGCGGGCGAGCGGGTACATTACAGCTTCATCGAATTTGACCAGATTCTTGCCTCCCGGGGATATGCGGTGGCACGAATCGACTATCGGGGCACAACTGGATACGGTCGAACATTCATGAAGGCTGGAGACTACCAGATTGATAAAGGCATGCCCAATGACCTGGCGGACGGCGTGGGCTGGCTGATCCAGCAGGGCTTGGTTGATGAGAAACGCGTGGTCCTCTGTGGTGGTGGATACGGCGGCATTGTTGCGATTCATACCTTAGCTAGAAATCCTGGAATGTTCGCCGCGTGGATCAATATCGGCACACCCTTTGAAGGGGAAAGCACGTCTTACGAGCGATTCGCGATGGCTCCGAAAAAGTCCGGCGAGGCGGAAACCGATCTTGGAGGATGGCAGGCGGCGGCGAAATACGCCAGTCAGGTCGATCCCAGCCCGCTCATCCCCGGGCTCAAGCTTCCTTCCTACCACACCTATGTTTTCGCCTCTGATTCCCATAGTCCCACCACAACCCGGATGCAGTCCTTGTTAAAAAAAGGCTCATCCCATCACATCCTGAAGAGCGCAGATTATCCTTGGGAAAAGGATAAACGGGAGCAGTTCTGGATCGATTACTTCAAGGACATCTTTGGGTTTCTCGAAGAAACCTTCGGAAGACCGGGGAAATAAGCCGCCCTTGAGCCGCTCCGAGCAGCCAACCCGAAGTTTCGGCGTGCGTGTCCTGTAGGAGCGGTCTAAACCTGCGCTTCCGGCATGAAAGTCTCGTTCATCGTACCCCTCTATAACGGCCTGGCCCTGACGCGAGCCATGCTGGCCAGCCTGCGCGAGACCGTGCCGGCCGGCCTGGCTTACGAGATCATTTTGGTGGACGATGGTTCCACGGACGGCACGCGTGACTGGTTGACGGCGGAAAACCTGCAGGCCGTGAACGGCCCGGCGGCGTCCTGCCGCGTTCTCCTCAACGACAGGAATCTCGGCTTCGCGGGCACCTGCAACCGCGGCGCCGCGGCCGCGCAGGGTGAATTTATTTTTTTCCTGAACAACGACCTCGTGCTCCAGCCCCGCTGGCTGGAACCGATGCTCGCCGCCCTGGGCTCCCCGCGCACCGGCGTCGTCGGCAACATCCAGTTGAATGCCGCCACGGGTGCGGTTGACCACACGGGGATTGAGGTGTCGGCGGACGCGAAGGTGGTGCATCGCCGGGGCGGGCCCGGCCAGACGGGATCAAGGCGCACGGCCCCCGCCGTGACCGCCGCCTGTTGCGGACTGCGCCGGGAGATTTTCCTGCACGAGGGCGGATTCGACGAAGCCTTCCGGAACGGCGGCGAGGATGTTGATCTCTGTTTCCGGCTGCGCGAGCGCGGCTACCGCATCGTCGTCGCACCAGAGAGCGTCGTGCGCCACCATATCCGCGCGGCCCGCGGCCCGGCGGGCCTGGCGGACGAGGCCAACAGCCGCCGGCTCTTCGCCCGGTGGCGCAAAACGATTTTGGCCCTGGGCTGCCTGACTTGGGCCCGGGAAACCAGCCGGCAGTTCCTGCGGAACCCGGGCTCCGTCAAGTTTTCCACGGGGATGGGCGCACTCGCCTATCGCGCCGGCTTCAGCCAACAGCCGCCCGCCGCCGCCACACTGGCCGTGGGCAGTGCGCTTCATTACGAAGAGCTGCACTGGCAGCAGCGGCTCGAGGGGGCGATCGCCACGCCCACCCATCCTGTCTCCGCCTACGCCCTGACCGGCGCGTATCGCGACCGGCCGGGCCTGGATATCAACCTCGACACCTTCTGGGTGCGCGAGGAGGTCCGCATCCGCCTGCCCGCCGGCACTCCCAACCGCAATTTTTTCGTCAACGGCTTCCTCATGCCGGAACCGCCCGACCAGCCGGAAGCGGCCGGCCCGCTCGGCCTGCGCCTGACCATCAACGGCGCCCAGAGCAGGGATTTCTTCCCGCTGCCCGTGGATCATTTCAACTGCGGGATTGACCGGCCCCTGGTCGTCGCGGAGCACCCGACGGAGATCACGATCACCCTGCTGGGCGCGGAACGGACAAATTTCCTCGCGTGGCTCGGCCGCGTCACGGCCCGCTGGCCGCTGCCGGAGCGGTGGCGGACGCAGCTGGAGTTGTACCGGCCCCAGCGGCTGAACCACCGCCTGCGCCTGTCCCAGATCGTCGGCGACGACGAGCCGATCTACGACTTCAAGCATGGCAACCCGCTGCAGCGCGCCCGCCGCTGGCGCACGGCTCCGTCCGGCCTGAACCTGATCGGCTGGTTCCGCGCCTCGCTGGGCGTGGGTGAATCCGTCCGCTGCATGGCGCGCGCCTGTGATGCCGCGGGGTTGAAGACGTCGCTGATCGACATGCGCCTGAACTGCCTCAACCGCACGACGGTCGATACCTTTGACGCCCGGCTGCAGGATGCGAACCCGCATCCGGTGAATGTGTTCCATATCGATCCGCCGCAAGGCGAGGAAATCGACCACCACCACGGCCCCGCCTTCCGGGCGGACAAATACAACATCGCATACTGGGCCTGGGAACTGCCCGAGTTCCCCGATGCTTGGGTGCGGCAGTGCGCCTACTTCGACGAGATCTGGTGCCCCTCCGCGTTCGTGCGCGATGCGATCGCCGCCAAGGTGCCGCGGCCGGTGCACGTCATGCCGCATGCCATCGAGCTGCCTCGGCCGGCGCCGGACGGCCGCGCGCGTTTTAGCCTCCCGGTTGACCGGTTCCTTTTTCTTTTCGCCTACGACCTCAACTCCTACCAGGAACGGAAAAATCCGCTGGCGGTCATCGCGGCCTACCGGCGGGCGTTCCCCGGCGAGCAGGGGGTCGGCCTGGTGATCAAAACCCAGAATCCCGAGCGGAACCCCGAGGCTTTCGCCGGCCTGCGCGCCGCCCTCGCCGGTCTGCAGCATGCGCGGGTGATCGCCGAATCCCTGCCGGCCGCCGATGTCCATGCCCTGCAGGCCGCCTGCGATTCCTTCGTCTCGCTCCACCGCGCCGAGGGCTTCGGCCTGTCGGTGGCCGAGTGCATGTACCTGGGCAAACCGGTCATTTCCACAGACTGGTCCGCGACGGCGGAGTTCGTCAACGCCCGCAACGGCTGCCCGGTAAAATGCACCACCGTGCAGCTGACCGAGACCCACGGTCCCTACCAGAAGGGCCAGCTCTGGGCCGAGCCCGAGATCGAGCACGCGGCTTGGTGGATGCGCCGCCTCGTCGCGGAGCCCGCCCTGGCGCAGGAACTGGGCCGGACCGCGGCCACGGATATCCGCGAACATTTTGCCCCGTCGGTCATCGGTGCGCGCTACCGCCGCCGGTTGAACGCGTTCTCGCTCTGGCCCGAATAAACCGGCCTAGCCGGCGCGCTCCACCGAGCGCACCACGGACTGGGGCCGGCCATTCACCGTCAGGAACATCCGGCCGACGTATTCGCCAATCAAACCGAGGATGACCAGCTGCGTACCCGAGAGAACCAGCAGCGCACCCATCAGTGAACCCCAGCCGTAATCCGGGCCCCGGTTGGTGAACCACAGGTAGAACACCACCGTCAGGCCCCCGAGTCCGACCAGAGTCATCATGAGCCCCAGCAACGTGGCGAGCCGCAGCGGCATCACGGAAAAATTGACGAACGTGCTGGCCCACAAGCGCACGAGGCGCCGCACGGTGTAGCCGCTTTCCCCGCCGAGCCGCCGGGCGTGATGCACCTCCAGCGCGCCGATGTTCTGGGTCACCTGCAGGATGAGCCCGTCGATGTAAGGGTAAGGCCCGGCGTGTGCCGCCACCTCGCGGGCGACGAAGGCGCTCACGCAGCGGAAACTGGAAAGATAAAAGCCCTTGGGCTTGTCCAGCACCCAGTCGGAAATGCGGTTGGTCAGCGCACTGCCGAGATTGCGCCAGAACGAGTGCTCCTTGCGGGAATAGTGCCCGTACACGACGTCGAGTCCCTCGCGCCTGGCGTGCTGCCAGAGGCGCACGGCCTCGGCCGGCGGGTTCTGGCCGTCGTCGTCGAGGTTGACGACATAGGCGCCCCGCGCATGCCGGTAGCCGGTGAGCACGGCGTTGTGCTCGCCGAAATTGCGGGAGTGGTTGACGAACACGATCGGAATGCGCGCATCGCGCAGCAGTTCGCGACAGATGCCGGCGGTGGCGTCGCGACTGCCGTCGTTGACCAACACCAACTCATGGCCGCCCTCGATCGGCAGTGTCTCGATCTCCTTGACCAGCGCCGAGATGGTTTCCGCGCTGTAGTAAAGCGGGATGACGAAACTTAAGGCCGGAGTCATGGAGGGAAGAAGCCCGAGCCTGTCACGATTTTACGGCCACAGTCAGCACCGAACTGCCGAACGGCATCTGGCCGCCCAGCCCAAGCCAGCCATGTTCCATGGCCATCAGGCCGTTGAAGGCCGCCTCCAGGGGTGCCGGGTAAAGCCGGACATCACTGGTCGGCGCCGTCGGGGTGAAGATCTTGCGGCGCAGGACCGCCAGGGGAAACGGGAGCATGTTCCAGTAGGTGCTCCGGCCAACCGTAAAACCGGCCGCCTGCAGCAGGCCGTTGACCTCGCCGCGGCTGTAGCGCCGCAGATTGCCCACCTCGCGGTCATGGTAGGAATACATCCATTGGTAGGCGGGCATGGTGAGTACGATGGTCCCACCCGGTTGCAGGCAGCGGTGAAACTCCGCCAGGGCCGCCGCCGGGTCGGCCACCTGGCAGACAACATCGCAGGAGACCACGGCGGAAAAGGTGGCCGCTGCAAACGGCAGTGCCGCGATCGAACCCGCCACGACCTCGCACCCCGAGCGCCCACGGGCCAGGGCACAGGCGAGCGGGTAGAAATCCAACCCGGTCAGTTTCCAGTCCGGCCGGGCCTCATGCAGGCTGCGCAACAACCCGCCGGTCCCGCACCCGGCGTCGAGCACCGTCGGGTCCGGCGCGGTCAGCCGCTCCGTCAGCGCCTGCACGACATGCCGGTGCAGCGCCCGGTAATACCACATGTCGTCCTCCACCTCGGCCATCTTGCGGTATTCATCGGGTTGCATCGAAGCAGGAGCGTGGGATCGAAGCCGCCAGGCCGCAAGACCCTCAAGGCTGACCAAGTATGGTTAATTCCATCTGGTGCAGGGCCACTCCCAGCTTGCGCTCGTCATCCGGCACCGCCGGCCCGCCCTTGTAACCCGACCGGAGGACCAGGACGGTAGCCCCCGGTGGCAGCGTCAGCTTGGTCGCCTCCGTCCAGTCGGGCTTCAAGCCAAGGGTGTAGCCGGTTAACACGCGGTCGTTGTACTCCAAAACGAAGATATCGCCGGGGCCCAGTCCGTTGGCCTTGAACCGAACGCTGACCTCCATCGGCGTCCGTGCCGTGTTGTTCAGGATGATCTGGCCCGCGCCGGCCGTCCAGCGCCAGCGGTCCGAGCCAAAGTGTTCGGTGGCATTCCAGCCGGCGCCGAAATCGGCGTCCATGAAGCTGACCTCCGCCGGTCGCACCAGATAGAAATCCTGGCCCAGATCGATCGCGTCGGCCGGGCGGACCGGCAGGATGCGCAGCAGGCTGTAGAGCAGGTCCCACTCGCCGCGCAAGGGCGTGATGTTGCGCCCCTCGTAGGCCTCTTCCTCAAAATAGTGCGGCTTGCGCAGCAAAAACGCGTCCGCCCAAAGTCGGGCCCAATAAAGGCTGACCCGGACGTTTACCGAATGCACCTGCGGCATGCCCTCGATTTTGCGCAGGACGGAAATATGCCGGTCCACCCGCAGCGGCGGATGCATCATCTTGCTGCGAAAATCCTCCGCCCGCACCAGATTCAGGGCCAGGATGATCACCACGAAGGCCAGCGAGCCCCAGACGCGCAGCCTGGTGCCGCGGAATTCAAGCCACGCGCAGAGGCCAGCCAGCAGTCCCGGATAGAAAACCGACAGGATCTTGAAATCGTCGTAGCTCGCATTGCTGCGGCGCAAACTGGCCCAGGCCAGGATGGCGCAGCCGGCGGCAACCGGCAGCACGAGCGCGGCCGCGGCCACGGCGGTCGCCCGGCGCGTGCGCCAGGCCCGCACCAGCCAGACGATCCAGCCCGCGGCCAGCGCGATCAGGAGCGCCCCGCGCCAAAACGCGGGGTAACCCTCGAGGTAGACGTCGCGGACCAAACCCAGCCAGCCTTCCCACGTCACCAGGGGCACGGGCCAGCCGTAGTCGTGGCCGGCAAACAATTGGAACCGCTCCACGATACCGGCAAAGCGCGGCCAGAACAGGATCATGCACGCCGCCAGCGCGGCACCGGTGACACCGGCGACCCGGAAAATCCGCCGGCGCGGGGCCCCGCCCAGCCAGCGCCCGAGCAGCCAGCCGGCGGCTTGCGCCAGGCTGACGACCACAATGAAATTATAGCTGCCCGCCAGCAGCCAGAACGCCGTCAGCAAGACCAGGCCAAAGGGCCAGAGCGGGCGCCCGGTTTCCACGCTCCGGAAGAGGATCGCGACGGTGACGACCAAAATGGCGATGCCATGCGCCGCGAGCAGCTGACCGAGCGCGCCCTGATGGACCGCGTAGGCGCTGAGCGGGGACACGGCATAAAGCCCGGCGACAAACAGGGCGCCCGCGGTCTTCAAGCGGGCGACGATCCGGGCGAGCAGGAAGACCAGCGGCACGTTCAGCAGCAGGAAGACCACCGCGGTGATGCTGACCAGCCGGTAGACCTCGAGGTCGAAAATCGTGCTGTTGTGCGCAATCAGGGCGGAGGGCGTGAAATGATTTATGCGCAACCAGAAATCGAAGAAGTAGTCCACGGACCCGATGTGGGTGACCTCCTTCAGGCCCATCAGACCCATCCGGTCATCGGGGGAAAACTCCGCCAGCACCCGCGCCCCGGCGGCATAGTCGGCGTGATCGCAGCTCCCCAGCGAACTCGAGGTCACCCCCCGGCCGGCGGCAACCATCGGGCTGAGCAGAATCCAGCCGCTGATCATCATGATCCCCGCGACAAAGTAAGCCGGCGGCCGCAGATAAACATCAAAGAAGCCCCACCCGTTCCGCATCACTTGCCGTGAAATCCCCACCCCCAGCAACCCCAGCGGCAGCAGCTCAGTCCAGAGGGCATAGACATTGGTCCCATGCAGGGCGGTGTGTGCGCCGGCCCACACAACCGCCGATTGCAATGCCATGCCAAAACCCGGGGCGAAAGCCCACCGCCAGCGGCGCCACGGCCGTGGCAGCATCAAATGGGTCAATCCGGCGCCCCAAAAATACGTGTGGGCTATCAGTCCGGCAGCAATGAGGTAATACAGCATCAGCGGGTATGCGGGGGCGACTATGCGCTAGGTTTCCGGGTTGGGAAGCGAAAATACCACGAGCTGCTTCCAGGTTTACAAGGGGTTGGACGCCGGCGATAAAGTGGCTGAAATCATCCCGCATGCCTGTCCCGCCGTCCCCAAGTTCAGCGATGAACCATCCTCCTTTCTTTCTTCGGGCCCGGGCGACACTCCGGCATGGAAACATCAGCCCGCAGCTGGGCGGTGGTCGTTGAAATGAAGCTGAGCCAAACCCGCCGCCACTGGGATAAGATGGCGGAGACCGATCCCTTTTGGGCGGTGCTCACCGATCCGGACAAGAAGGGCAACCGCTGGCAGATCGATGAATTTTTCGCCGACGGAAAAAACACGGTTGAAGCCGAGCTCAAGGGTGTCCGCGCCCGCTACCCGGGACTGCGCACCGGCCGCGCCCTCGATTTTGGCTGCGGGGTTGGTCGCCTGACCCAGGCCCTCGCCCTGCACTTCGAGCGGGTGACCGGGGTCGATATCTCCGAAAAAATGCTCGGGCTGGCCGACCGGTACAACCGGCACGGCGACCGGGTGAACTACGTGCACAATTCCCGGCCCGACCTTCAGCTCCTGGCCGGCGACCAGTTCGATTTCGTCTACAGCCTGATCACCCTCCAGCACATGGAACCCGTCTACGCGCGGCGATACATCGCGGAGTTTGTGCGGGTCGCGGCGCCCGGCGGGGTGATCCTGTTCCAGTTGCCCAGCCAGCAGCCGCGGGAGAACACGCTGCTCACCCTCTGGCTGCCGACGCTCTACAAGCGGCTGCGGCGCCGGCTGCGCCGCTGGCTGAGCGTGTGGTTTTTGTTCGAGCCCGTGATGGAAATGCACGCCCTGCCGCGGGCCGAGATCCTGGCCCTCCTCGATCAAGCCGGCGCCGAGCTGCTCAATGCCTACCGCTACGATGCCGCCGGGAGCGAATTGGAAAGCTGGGGTTACCTCGCCCGGAAACGCTAGCGGGCCGGCGGGATCCCGGCCCGGGCCGGCTGAAGTTCCTGCAAATCGATCCGGAAATCGGTCAGCGAAAACGAGAATAAGCGTTCATCGTACTGCACCGCGACAGGAGGAACGTCCGTGACGAATTCGATGCGGTTGGCCCCGGGCGCCAGGCTGACCCGGGCCAGGCTCACGGCCACGGTGTCCTCGTCCGACAAGGAGGCGCGCCAGGCCTCGGCGCCGTTCACCCGCACCCAGATGGCGCGACTGCCCTTGGCGGTCAGCGAAAACCGGAGCCGCGCCTGCAGGGGCACCGGGTGGGGATTCTGCACGATCACCGAGGCTGAACCGGGCGACCAGCACCAGTAGTTCGCCCCGCTTTGCTCGGCCCCATACCACTCGGGGGAAAAATCCACGCGGACGATCCGGCCCGTCTCACTCGTGCGCAGCGAAGTGTTGCCCGCGATCATGTACCCCTCGCTGGGCGGGGACTGCAGCATGTAGGGGGCGCTAACCAAAGTCAGGTTGCCGGCGAGCAGCACGGCGAGCCATTTGCGCCCGTTCGGGACCAGGACATTGAAGGCCAGTTGCATGGGCAGCAGGACCCGGGAGGCCGCCCCGGGAAATCCCTCCCACACGGCACCGCCCAAAAAAACCATGAGCAGGGCAAAGCAAACGCCGATCCGCCACCAGGCCTTGGTCCATTGCGGACGCAGGACGAGGAAGAGAAACTGCACCGTCAGGCTGATCATGATCAGCACGCCGTAAACCGGCGCGAAAAACTCCATGCGCAACCCCGCCCAGTCCGCCGCGACTTCCCGCCACTTTGCGACGTAGGCGAGGAAGGGCAGGTCAAAGTTGCGCCGGCCCACGTCGGTCACCGGTCCCACCTGATAGGTAATATAAACAAGCCACAACAGCAGCGGAGCGGCGACGAGCACACCGCGCAAGACGGCCAGGCCCCACCCTTTCCAATTCGTCCGGGTCTCCGGCAACAAGATCGAGCCGCCCAGCAGGTTCGTTTCCTTGCCCAATCCGCTCAGGGCCAGCACCGCCGTCGAGGCCCAGGGCCGCTTTTTCTCGAGCAGGAAAACGCCGAGCGCGATCAGCAGCAGGCTGGGGCCGTCCATGAGCGCGTTGCGAACGCTGGCGCAAACGCCAAGGGAAAACATCACGCCGGACCAGCGCAGCAGATTGCTCCAGCCTGTCGGGGGAAACCAATGCAGGATCAGCACCCCGAGCAGGAGCCACGAAACGGCATTCTGCAGGGCGAAGACCTGGAGGATCCGCGCCGGGTCGCCGAGGCCGAACAAGTAGGCGGTGGCGCAAAACAGGATCCGGCGGGCCCGGTAGGGCAGACTGTCCACGGCGCGCGGCAGGCCCTGGTTTTTCAGCGACGGATCCATCGCGATCTGCGCATAAAACTGGGCGTCATACCCCGAGGAGAAACGCTCCACATAGTAATCGACCCGGCGGACCTTGGACAACCGCACCGACTCCTGCTGGTCGCCAAACGCGATCAGCGAGGTGAAGCCCTTGCCTGGAATATAAAACTGGCTGACGGCCAGCGCGAAGAGGAGCGCGAGCACCACGTAGATGATCGCCACCGGGCGGCTGAGGCCGCGGGACCGCCAGAAATCTGCCAGCCACTGCCTCATGGGCGAACCGTGGCGGTCACCGGCTTCGGGCGGAAGGCGGACCAACTGGGGTCGCCGGGGTTTTTAGTTTGAGCCACCATTGAAAACAATGGCAGCCTAGGACGCTCGACAACGTTAAATAATGCACGATCCCGCGCCCTCCCCCCGACCCTCCGCCTCTGGCTGGCTGCGCGCGGTGGTGATCCTGCTGGTGGCTGGCTATGCGGTTTTTGTCGCCCATTACATCTCCCCGCATGCGGGGGGCGCTGATTCCTCGGGGTACCTGAACAGCGCCCGGCTGCTCGGCCGGGCAAAATTCCTCGTGCCGGCCCGGGAACTGCCCGGCCACACCCTGACTGAATTCGGTGAAATGGTCTATCAGCCCCTGGGGTTCCGGATCCAGCCGGCCCGCGGCGAGATGGTCCCGACCTACCCCATCGGCCTGCCCCTCCACCTGTTGAGCGCCGCGCAGATCGCCGGCTGGCACAATGCAGCTCCCGCCGTGAACCTGATCGTCGCACTCGCGTGCGCCGGCTTGCTTTGGGCGTTTGTCCGCCGGCTCGCCTTGCCGCCGGCCTGCGCGGCCGGCGCGGTTGTCCTGCTTTGGCTGTGCCCGCTGTTTCTATTCTGTGCGATCCAGCCCATGAGCGACCTGCTGGCCCTGGGCTGGACCCTTGCCGCCCTCTACTGCGCCCTGGGGGCGCGGGACAACTGGCGCTGGGGGCTCGCCTGCGGGGCGGCGATCGGCATGGCCGTGCTCGTCCGTCCCACCAACGCGCTCCTGGTTGTCCCGGTGATGGTCGCCCTCGGTTTCCGATTCCGGGCCTATCTCCCGGTCGCCCTTGGCGGCCTGCCGGGCGCCGCGTGTTTCGCGTTTTATAACTGGCGCGTCTATGGCTCGCCGCTGATCACGGGCTACGGGGACGTTTCCACTTCGTTCAACCGGGATTTCGTCCCGCACAACCTGGCGCATTTTGCGCACTGGATCCCGACGCTCCTCACCCCGTTGATCGTGGTCGCGCTGGCCGCGCCTTTCCTGCCCGCCCTCCGCCAGCGGGGTTACGCCGTCCTGGCGGCCTGGTTTTTCACCCTCACCGGTTTTTATGCGTTCTACTATCACTCGGGCGAAACGTGGTGGTATCTGCGCTTCATTTTGCCGGCCTTCCCGGCCCTGATTTTGGTCACCGTCGCCGTGCTCGCCGCCGCCCGCTCGGCCTGGGGCCTGCGCCCCGCCATCGCGGCCACCGTCACGGTCATCCTCGTGCTCGGCGCGGGGGTCTGGCAGGCGTGGCAGGTGAAGCAGCTGGATGTGCTCGATTTCGAGCGCAACGAACGCAGCTACCCGGATGCCGCCCATTGGGCGCAGCAAAACCTGCCGGCCCGGTCGGCCATCTTCTGCATGCAGGTCAGCGGCGCATTCTACTATTACACTGATTTCCTGTTGCTGCGCTGGGAACAGGTCGACGCCGGCAAATACAACCCGCTGCTCGCCGCCATTGCGCAGGACGGCCGGCCTGTCTACGCCGCACTATTTGCCTTCGAGACCCCCGAGGCCCTGGAGAAAATCGGCGGGCACTGGACCAAGCTGAATACCGTCGGCCAGGTCACGTTCTGGCAGCGCCAACCCTGACCCCCGTGTTTCTTTTCGACGCCACGCACACCAGCCACACCCAGGCCCAGACCGGCATTCAGCGGGTGTGCCGTTCGCTCTACACCGAGCTGGCCAAGGGGCGGAAAACCGGCGCGGTCTGCTACGATCCCTACTTGAAGTCCTGGCGCGCAACCGACGCCGGTGAAACCGCCACGCTGCGGCCCGGCCAGGCGGCGGGAAGTTCCCGCGGCGCCAAGTGGCCGCTGCATCGCCGGATCACCGGCCACGCCCGGCGCCTGCTCGGGGCGAAACCGGCCCTGCCCGCCGGCGCAGCCTTCATTTGTCCCGAACTCTTCTCGGCCAGGGTCGGGGCCCGGCTGCCGGAAATTTTCGCCCGGGTGCGCGGACCGCGGGTTGCGATCTTCTACGATGCGATCGGCCTGCAATACCCCGAGCTCACCCCGCCCGGCACCGTGGCCCGGCTGCCGGCGTACCTGCGCGAACTGTTGCTGTTCGACGGCGTCGCCGCGATATCGGAAACTTCGGCGGCCAGCCTCCGCGACTACTGGCGGTGGCTGGGCGTGAGCGACACGCCGGTGGTGACCGCGATTCCACTGGCGATCGATGAGCGACCCAGTCCGCCCGACGGAATCCCGGCCCAACGCGCCATCCCCCGCCTGCTCTGCGTCAGCACGCTCGAGGGCCGCAAAAACCACCTGGCCCTCCTGCAAGCCTGCGAGCGGTTGTGGCAGGAAGGCGTGAAGTTTGAACTGCAATTGCTGGGCCTGGCCCGGACGGACACGGCCGCGGCGGCATTGGCCAAAGTCTCCGCCCTGCAACAGGCGGGCCGGCCGGTGCTCTTCGAGGGGAGCGTGAGTGACGCCGCCCTTCACACCGCCTATCGCGAATGCGCCTTCACCATCTACCCTTCGCTGATCGAAGGCTTCGGTCTGCCGGTGCTGGAAAGCCTGCAGTACGGCAAGCCCTGCATCTGCTCCGGCCGCGGCGCCCTCGCGGAGTCCACCCGGGACGGCGGCTGCGTGGCGTTGGATGCAGTGGATGCGGCGAGCCTCGCGCCGGCCATCCGCCGCCTCCTGCAAAATCCGGCCGAACTGGCGGCGCTGGGCGCCGAGGCCAGGGCCCGCCACTTCAAATCATGGCCGTCCTACACGCTTGAATTGACCGCTTGGATGGAAGGACTTCCGCGACGGGGCTGACTGGTCCTTTGCGGTTGCTAACAGGTGGGTTCTAAACTCTAGTCTGGCACAATTTAATGGCCCTTTCCCTGTTCACCAAAAACAAGAAAGCCATCATCGAGCGCGCCCAGGATGACTACGCGACGAAGATGCGGCTCAAGTACAAGCCCTACTACCATGCCGTGGATTCGCAACAGGGTACCCATATCCGGCTGCAAGGCCGGGACATGGTCATGCTCTCGAGCAACGACTACCTGGGACTCTCGTTTCATCCCAAGGTGATCGAGGCGTGCGGCGCGGGCGCTAGGACCTGGGGCTCCAGCACCACCGGGGCCCGCATCTCGAACGGCACGCGGGCCTACCACGTCGACCTGGAGGAAAAACTCGCGGCGTTCCTCGGGCGCGAAGCCTGCCATATCAGCGTCGCCGGCTATGTTTCCTGCGTTTCCGCGGTCGCCACCTTTGCCCAGAAGGGGGACATGATTCTCGCCGACAAGAATCTTCACTCCTGTCTCTGGGATGGCGTGAGGCTCTCGATGGCCTCCCTCGAGCGCTTCAGCCACAACAATCCCGAGGATCTGCGCCAGATCCTGAAGAACATTCCGCACAGCCAGACCAAGATGCTGGTGATCGAGGGTGTCTACTCGATGGAAGGACACATCTGCCAGCTGCCCGAGTTGGCGCAGATCGGCGAGGATGCGGGCTGCTTCACCGTGCTCGATGACGCCCATGGATTCGGCGTGTTGGGCCGGCAGGGCCGCGGCACGGCGGATCACTTCAAGCTGAACGACAAGGTCGATATCCTGTGCGGCTCGATGTCAAAGTCGCTCGCAAGCACCGGCGGTTTCGTCTCGGGCTCCCGCGAGCTGATCGAATACCTCCGCACCAATTCCAAGCAGACGCTGTTCAGTGCCGCTATCAGCCCGAGCATGGCCGCCGCGGCTTCCGCCTCGCTCGATATCATGCAGACCGAGCCGCAACACCTGGAGCGTCTCTGGCGCAATACCAAGCGTTACCGCGAAATGCTCAAGGGCCTGGGCCTCGACACGTGGGGCAGCGAGACACCCGCGGTCCCGATCGTGCTCGGTTCAAAGGAACTCGTTTACCGCTTCTGGCAGGCGCTGCTGGAGAAGGGTGTTTTCACCGTGATGTCGATCGCCCCGGCCGTGCCCCCGGGCAAGGATCTCATCCGCACCGCCGTTTCCGCCCTGCACAGCGACGAGGACCTGGAGAAGATCGCCGCCGCGATGGCCTACGCCGTCAAGCAGATGTAGGCACGCCGGGCTTCGCCCGGCGAAAGGTGAAAGTCATCAGTTGAAAGACGGAGTCCCGGTTGCGGGGGTCGTTCTTTCAACCAATATCATCCAACCTTCAACTGGCGCGCAGCGCCTTCAGGAGTGTTTGGGCCGTGTCCACCCACCGCGGCAGCGGACGCGCCATGGCCTCGGTCTGCAGCCGGCGGCACTCCGCACCATCGGTCAGCACGGTCCGCAATTTCGCCTGCCAGTCCGCGAGGTCGTTAACCTTCGCCACCAGGCAGCCGCCGCCGCCGGCGTTCTCCAGCAGGACCGGCAAATCGCTGCACACGCACGGCACGCCGCGCCACAGGGACTCGAGCAGCGGCAGCCCGCAGCCCTCGGCAATCGTTGGCAAAGCCACGGCGCGGGCCTGCGCGTAAAGCCAGCCGAGTTGCGCGTCACCCGCCGCGGCATGGAAATGAAAGCGCGGCTCGCGCTTTTGGAGTGCTTTCATCCGGGCCAGCACCGGCCGGCCGAAATGCGGGTTCACCCGGCCTACCACGTGGAGTTCGAAATCGACCCCCGCCGCCCAAAGCGCCCCGGCCACCTCGAGCAGGAAACCCTGGTTTTTGCGCGGTTCAACGATGCCGACGCAGAGCAGCGACGGACGCTCCCGCGCAATCAACGGATCGCGCTGCACCCGGTTGCCTCCATCGAAATCGGCGCCGAGCTCGATGACGCCCACCGTCGCCCGCGGCGTGATCCCCTGCCAGCGCCAGAACTCCGTGAAGTCCTTTTTGGTCGACTCGGAAATAGCCCACGTCCGGTCAAACCCCGCCAGGCGCTTCATGTATTCCGGGTGCCGTTGGACGCTCTGCGGCCAGGTGATATGGGGCAACTTGACCGGAATCGCGTCGTGAAACATCGCCGCCAGCCGGCAGGGCGGTTGTTGCAGGAAGGCGGAAAAACCCGGGCGCTCCGCCTCGCTGAACATTTCCACGGTGAGCAGCCAGTCCGTCGGCAAGAAGTCGACGACGGCGCGCTTGTCCCCGGCGGTGAAGGCGCGGCGCCGGCCGTCCCAACCCACCGTCGTGACCGCCGAGCCCAGTTCCTCCCGGATCCGCGAACTCAGCCGCATCAGCCCCGAGCGATGCCGGGCCGGGCCCATTTTTGTCGTGTCGTAGTAAATCATGCCTGGATCGCCCGTTGAAAGCACTCGACCAGCCGGCCGGTATTCCGGTGCGCATCGTAATTGGCTTCGACCCACTGGCGGGCCGCGGTCCGCAGCGCCTCCGCCAAGCGGTCGTCCTCGCCCAGCCGGCGCAGCGCGATCACCCACGCCAGCGGCAGGTCCACATCGGCCACCAGGCCGGTGCGCTCCTGGCTGATGGCCTCGGTGGTGGCGGAAACCGGTGAAGTCACCACCAGCACGCCGGCCGCCATGGCCTCGGGGATCACATTCGGCAGGCCGTCGCGGTCGCCGCTCGGCGCCACCACGCCGGTGTGTAGCAGCACATCCGCCCACGACAGCTCCGCCCACACCTCGGGCTGCGCCAGGTGGCCCAGAAACTTCACTGCACCAGTCAGGCCGAGCTTGGCTGCCTGGCTCTCCAGTTGGGGTAGCAGCGGGCCCGCGCCGACGATGCGGGCCTCGAATGCGATCCCGGCCTCCTGCAGCGCCGCATAGATCCTCAGTTGGTAATCCAGTCCCTTCTTCGGCACGAGCCGGGCGATGCACAGCAAATGCAGCGGCCGGCGGGGCGAACGCAACGGCTTGAAGGCCGGAAAGGCCTCGAGCCCGCGGCGGATGCACACGATCTTGTCCGCCGCCACGCCGCGCTCCACGAGTTCGCGCCGGCCCATTTCGGTCGAGGTGTGGACAAACCGGGCGTGCTGGAGCTTCTCCCGCAGCCACCAGTCGCCGCCGTGTTCATAAATGTCGTAGGCGTGGGCCCCCGAGCTGTAGGGCCAGCCGAACATGCGCCAGAACACCCACGCCGCGGTCGCCGGCGCACCGGCCCACGCGCCGTGGATCAGGGCGGGCGGATCCTGCCGCCACTCGCGGGAATAGCAGCCCGCAAAACCCGCCCCGAGCATGTTCTCCCAAAAATTCAGCCAGGAAGGCGCGCCCCGCGTCAGGACGCCCTCGAACAGATCCCGCACGAGCCGGGGCCGCCGCACACAGTTCCATGGGATCACAAAAAGAAAGAGCGGGACCAGCCGCCACTTGGGGAAATTACGCACCGGCATTCCGCGGAACTCCCCGCCCCCGCCCCACAGCGAGTACAGCTTCAGGTTGAGCCCCTTTGCTTGCAACGCGGCCACGTCGCGCTGCAAAAAGGTCTCCGAGGTCTTCGGAAACGTCGTGAACAGCAGGGCAATGTGGGGCGGGCGAGGCAAGGGTCAGTCCCCACCCAAAGGCTTATGCCCAAGTCAGGAAAGCGGAAAAGCGAGGTCCGGCGCCATCGGCCCTTGCCGGCCATCGCCGACCGTCGCACCCTTGGACCACGATCCACCCGGACCGTGGCTCAATGGACTTCCGCCTCAAGTTTCACTCCGTGGCCCTTATGGCGGGCCTGCTCGGCGGTTGCGCGGCCGGAAACCCCGCGGCCTCCCCCGGGACCCCGTTGGTCCACGGGGCGGATCCGATTCCCTGGAGCGATATCGAATCAATTCTCAATCCCAGGCAGCGTACCACCCTGGAGAGATTGAAGTACACCGGTTATGTCGTCCTGGACGGCTGGATCGAGGAGGATGGTCAAGTGAGGATCAAGCGGGTCGGGCAGAGTTTCCCCGATCACGCCCGGGATCAGCTCGCCCTCGCCCTCGCCCGGAAAGCCGTGATCCATACCCCGACCTCCGCCTCAAAGATCAATCCGGGCGTGATGGTTTATGTGGTCTATTACGACAACTCGATCGAAGGACAGATTGCGCTGACCTTCGCGAAGCGGTCGGGCTTTGCCGGCAGTGGACAGTCCGGCGAGCACTACTACCTCGACGTCGTCACGTACTAGGTAGGGCCGGCTGCCTCGGCGCGCTTGCGCAGCTTGGCCGGGAGCGGCCCGGGCTTGAGCGCGGTACCGGAAGCCTCCTGCGCCAGGTCAACCAGTTCCTGGATCACCACGATGGGATCCTCCTCGTAGCGGAGCTTGAGAAATTTTTCGCGCAGGGCCCCGTAACTGCGGGGCTTGTGCATCCAGACGGCCAGCAGATGGCCGAAGTCCGCCGCATTGGCGATGCTCGGGGTATCGGCGCCATTGCGGAAAAATTTCACGGTCAGGGACTCCTGCGGCATGATGCCGCCAAAGGCGTTGAACACGATCGGGCAGCGGAAATGCAGCGCCTTGGCGCAGGTGGTGGTGCCGCCGCGGGTGATGATCACGTCGCTCACCTGCATGAGCAGGTGCACCTGGTCGGAGTAGCCGTCGACGAAGCAGTTGAGCTCGGGGTGCTCGCTGCGCCAGTGCACGAGCTGGTTGTAGGCGTCGCGGTTCTTCCCGCAGATCACGATCACCTGGACCTGGCTCGCGAACGGCAGCAGCTTCGGCAGCAGTTCGAGATGGTTGTTGGCGCCGTTGCCGCCCGTGGCGAGAAACACCGTGAACAGGTCGGAGCGCAGCTCCAGGGTTTCCTCGAGGTAGGCGATGCGGGCCTCAGGCCCCAGTACCTCCGTGTATTGCCGCGGCTGCATCATGTGGCCGCGCACCCGCGTGCGCGCGAGCGGCATGCCCAGCTTCACGGCGTAGTCGCGGGCCGTCGGGGTCCGGGAAATGTAGAGGTCGGCGCTGGGCTCGACCCAGTTCATGCTGTAGCCAAAGCCGCCGGAAAATTCCCCGCAGTACGTCGCGCAGCGCACCCGGTCCGGCCCGAGGACCTTCCGGGCGAGCTGGAAATACCCCCGGTTGAGGCAATCGTGGACGCTGAAGACCAGGTGGGGCTGGTACTCGCGCAGCACCGCCTCGTAGTAGGCCCGGCCAAAGCTGACCGAGCTCTTGTTGAGGTAGCCGAGCAGCTCGACAAACAGGTAGAACGCCTTGTGGATCCACGGGGATTTTTTCTGGATCCAGTTATAAAATCCCACGCAGGCGCTGAAGAAGCCGGAGGACTTCTCCAGCATCTGCTCGATGCGCACGTCGATGTCGTGCCGGTAAAGCTCGAAGCACCATTCGGCGAAGGCCTGTGCGCGGGCGTCATGGCCCGCGCCGGTGCTGGAAGTGAGGACGAGGATGCGGACGCGCGCCATGGTTAGAGACCGAAATATTTTTCCTGCACCTTCCGGCGCAGCGCCAGTGAACCGAAGCGCGCCAGGAAAGGCCCGAGCACGGCCTGGAAGAAACGGCCCGAACGCACGGTGCCGCTCCGGCCGCGCAGCAGGGCGCGTTGCAGCGTCGCGGCCGCATGCGCCGGGGCGGGGCCGGTCCGCATCATCGCCACGAAGGTTGCCCACACGCGGGCCATGCGCGCCGTGTTGACCGCATCGGCCGCCAGGGCCGCGTCCTGCACCGGACGGCGGACGGAGCCCTCGAAATCAGTGCGGTAGTCGCCGGGACGGAAATCGAGGACGATCACCCCCGTGCCCTGCAGCTCGTACATCAGGCTTTCGTTCAGGGCGGAAAGCCCGGCCTTCGTGGTGTTGTAGACCGCCTGGTAGGGCATCCCGAATTCGCCGGCAATGGAGGAAATGTTGACGAGGGCACCCCGCCGGCGGGCCAGCATGCCGCGGAGCGCTGCGTGGCTGAGGCGGGCGGTGTTCACGAGCATCAGCCGCAACTGTTCCTCCCAGACGGAAAATTCCGTGTGGGCAAAGGCCCCGAACGCGCCGAAGCCGGCGTTGTTGATGACAATGTCGAAGCCGCCGGCCGCGCGCTCGGCGTCGAGGAATATTCTCTCCGCCACCGCGCCGTCCGACAGTTCGAGTGCGACGGCGTGAAATCCATCCCGGGGCCGCAACCGCGCCGGGTCGCGGGCGGTGCCCCAGACCTCGACCCCGCCGGCGAGCAGCATGTCCGCGAAAGCCAGGCCCAGCCCGGTGCTCGCGCCCGTGACAAAGGCGGTACGGTACTGGGCGGAGAGAACGGCAGCGCTCATGTAGCGAACCTCAGGCGGCGCGAAACACCAGGCATACGTTGGCGCCGCCAAAGCCGCTGCTGTTGCTCAGGACCACGTTGGGCCGGTGGGGCAAGGTCGAGCGGATAATATTGAGGCCGTCACAGGCGGGGTCGATCTGCGTGATGTGGGCCGAGCCGGGCATGAAGCCCTCCCGGATGGCCAGGGCGCAGAAGCCGGCCTCCATGGCACCGGCCAATGAGAGTCCGTGACCGGTCAGTGCCTTGGTGCTGCTGATGGCTGGCCGCGTGGGTGAATGGCCAAAGATGGCCTTGAGGGCCCGGGCCTCGGAAAGGTCGCCGATCGGGGTCGAGGTCGCATGCGCATTAACATAATCGACGGCCTCGGAGGTGATATCGGAGTATTTAAGCGCGTTCTCGATCGCCACCCGCAACCCGGCCCCGTCGGGATGCGAGATGGCGACGTTATAGCCGTCCGAGGCCTGGCCCCAGCCGGCGACCTCGCAGTAAACCTTGGCGCCCCGGCGCTCGACCTCTTCCTCGCCCTCGAGGACCAGGACGGTGGCACCGCCGGTGCCGACAAATCCGTCGCGGGCCACATCAAACGGGCGCGATGCGATCGAGGGGTTGGTCTGGAGGGAAAGCGCCCGCATGCCGGCAAAGGGCAGGATGCTCTCGACGTTGCCGTCCTCCGCCCCCACGACGAACATCCGCCGCTGGCGGCCCAGGGCGATTTCGTCATAGGCGAAACCCAAGGCATGCGCCGAGGAGGCACAGGCGGAGGAAAATCCCGTGGAGGCGCCCTTGATCTTGAATTGCGAGACCAGGTTGAAGTTCACCGTGCCGGAAATGGAGGCAACGACCCCCAGCGGCGGGCAGCGCATGACACCCACTTTGCGCATGCGCTCGACGTGATGGGTCAGCAGGAAAGGCGAGCCGGCCGACGCGGCGTAAAGCCCCGTGTAGAGATCGGACCAATCCGCCTCCGTCAGCTTGGCGTCTTCCACCGCCTGCTGCATGGCACAATAAGAATAGACGCCGTGCGGCGCCATGCCGCGGAGTGCTTCACGCCGGATGTTGTAACGGGCGGGGAAAATCCAGTCCTCGGGATCCGTTGTGTTGGTCTGAAAATCCCGGATGGGTGCCGCGACCTTGACGGGGATGTCGTTTTTCTGGAACGGCGGGTATTGGATGATCCCGTGGCGCAACTCCCGCAGGCTTTCGGAAACCGAGCCGGCCTCATTGCCGATGCTGGTGATGAAACCAAGGCCTGTGATATAAACTTTCCGCATGAAGGGTTAGACCGGAACGATGGTAATAGGGGCCACCACCGCTTGGCGGTGTATGAAAAAGCTTTTCCCGCCACGGTCAATCACCGCAGCCGGCCGAGCCGGACCCCATTGCTTCAACCGTTGACCACAGCCTGCGCCGGGACCGAGACGGGCGCCGCCGACTGCACGGGTTGAACCACTTCCTCCGCAAAGCCGAAGGTCAGGGTTATTTCCTCGGCGGTGGCGGCCTTTTGCTGACCGACGCGGATCTGCCCTTCGAACGTGGCGAGGGGCGACTTCAAGCGCTTGGGCTTGATGGAAAGATTGAGCACATCCCCCGGCTTGCAGACCCGGTGGCAGCGCACGCCCTCGCAGGACGTGAAGAAAATGGTCTTATGATCAACCACCTTGCCGTCCTCGCCCACCTGGCCTTCAAGCAGGAAGAGCACCGCCAGCTGGCCGAGCGCCTCAAGCATGATGGAAGCAGGCAGTACGGGATTATCCTTGAAGTGACCCTGCAGGAAAAATTCCTGGCCGCTGATCTTGTACTTGGCATTGGCGCCGTGCGCGTTGACGGAGGCCTCGCCGAGAAAGAGGAAGGGCGGCTGGATCGGCATGATCGACATGATCTGCTCGATCGGGATGAATTTCGTGGGCTTGGGCAGCGGCAAACCGCGAACCTTGCACTCGATAAAGGTCTTAACGTCGCCCACCGTGCGCAGGTAACGAAGCTCTTCGTTATTAATGGACATCTGGAGCACATCTTCCACCAGGATGACGATTTCCATCATGGTCAGCGAATCGATGCCCAGATCCTCGATAACCCGCAGGTCGTCATCCGCATCCTTCAATTTGGCGCGGAGGTCGGGCTCGACGTAACGCTCAATGATGCCGAGCACGATGGCCGGCAAATGCTCGTTATTTCCCGTTTTCCTAAATTGCGCGGCAGCTTCGTAGGTTGCTGCTGAACAGCGCTTAAGCGCCTCACGCAAATTTACATCATCTTCGGGTGTGAAAGGTTTCAACGGGGTGACCGAAGAATTGTTAGCTGCCTGTGCCATGTAGGTTTTAGTAACTTAAAGGCTGGGGTTTATGTAAACCCAAAAAACTCAGGTAGGATATGGACCCTAAAGCAGGTCGCGGACCAAATTTAGCCAGTTGACTCGCCATTGCTTGCTAGACGACATGCGGGCGAGTTTGTTTCCTGATTCCGGGTTTTTTTAAGCAGCCCGACTCCCGCGCAATCGTCGATGCAGCCAAACACTTCCACCAAGACCGACCGACAGGCCAGGCCACTGGTTTTGGTTACCCATGAATTCTTCCCCCATCGCGGTGGAATCGCGATTTATGCGGCGGAAATGGCCCGGGCCGCGCAAACCCTGGGTTATCAGGTCGAGGTCTGGGCCCCCGCCCTGCCCCCGGGAGTACCTGACTTGGACTGGCCCTTCCCGATCCGCCGCCTGCCCCTCGCCGGTGATCACGGCCTGTTGAGCCAGTGGCGCATGGCGCGCCAGCTTCTGGCCCAGCGTGACCGCCTGCGCGAAGCCACCCTTTACATCCCTGAGCCCGGTCCGCTGCTGGCGATGCTGCTCCTGCAGTATTTCGACACCCTTCAACCCGGGCGCCTGCTGCTGACTTTCCACGGATCCGAGATCCAACGCCTCGCCTCGCGCCGACTGCTGCGCTGGAGTACCACCCACCTGCTGCGCAAAGCCGCCCGCATCAGTGTGGTCAGTGTCTTTGCCCGGGATCTTTTCATCCGTCACTTCCCGGAGTCGGCCGCAAAAATCGTCCTTACTCCGGGTGCCCTGCGAACCGATCTTCCGACCGGGCTGCCCGCCGGCAACGGGAGCAACACCGGCAAGACCATCGTCCTCACCGTGGCCCGGATCAATCCCCGCAAGGGCCAGCTCCAGGTCATCACCGCGCTCAAGGCCCTGCCAGCCGGCCAGCGGGCCGGGCTGGAATATTGGCTGGTCGGTTCCCACTCGAAGGAGAACTATGACGGCGCCCTGGCCGCCGCCGCCGCGAGCGCGGATTTCCCGGTGAAATTCCTGGGCGACATCGCCGACGAGAAGCTCGGGGATATTTACCGCCAGGCCGACATCTTCGCCATGACCAGCATGCCGCACAAACACAGTGTCGAGGGCTTCGGCCTGGTTTACCTGGAAGCCGGCGCCTACGGATTGCCGGTCGTGGCCCATGACATCGGCGGTGTGCCCGAAGCCATCACCCACGGCGAAAACGGCCTGCTGGTCGCACCGGGCGACCTCGCCGGGCTGACCGCCGCATTTTCCCGGCTGATCACTGAACCCGCCCTGCGCCACCGGTTGGGCGCCGGGGGCCGGGCGCGGGCCGTCGGCCACACCTGGTGCGACTCCGCCCAATCCTTGTTTGGACAACCCTGATCCGCTGCGGCACCCTGACCCCATGCTTGAATCGCGCGCCCAGATCACTGTCCGCTATGCCGAAACCGACATGATGGGCATCGTCTATCATGGCAATTACCTGCCCTGGTTTGAAGTGGGCCGCACCACGCTGCTCAAGGAATGCGGGCTGCCCTATCGCGAGCTGGAAGCCCAGGGTTACCTCCTGCCGGTCATCGAGCTCGGCGTGAAATTCCTCAAGCCGGCGCTTTACGACGACAACATCACAATCGTCACCCGCCTGCACGAAAAACCCCTGCTTCGCATCCGCCTGGAGTATGAAGTGCGGCGCGGCGAGGAGCTGCTCGTCACCGGCTTCACCGTCCACGGCTTCATCAACAAGGCGGGCGAACCCGTGCGCCCGCCCGCGGCCTTCACGGAAAAAATGCGCGCCCTGTTCCGCGCCGAAGGCTAGCCGGCCGCGTATTCGGCCCGCACGGCCTCGTCGGTTTCGGCCACCCGGGCGGACTCCAGCAAGGGCCCGGCGTCCGTCCCCGCCAGACGCTGCACCGCCCACACCGCATGGGCCCGCACGATGGGCGCGTCATGCGCGACCAGTGCGAGCAACGCGGGCAACAGCCCGGCCTCGCCGGAATTGCCGGCCACCACGCACGCATTGCGCAGCAGCCCGGTGAGCTTCAGGCGCTTGATCGCCGTGCCGCGAAAGACCTCGGTGAAGCGACCCGGCGTCAGCCGGAGGATTTCTCCGAGCGGCAATTCCGCGATGTCGTGGCGCGCCTCCAGCAAGACCTGGCGGCCCTGCCGGGCAAAACGGTTCCACGGGCAGACCTCGAGGCACACATCGCAGCCATAGACCCGGTCCCCGATCCCCGGCCGCAGGTCCCGTGGAATGATGCCCTTGTTCTCGATCGTCTGGTAGGAAATGCACCGCCGTGCATCCACTTCGCCCGGCCGGGGAAAGGCATCGGTCGGACAGGCGTCGAGGCACCGCGTGCACTTGCCGCAAAGCAACCCCGCCGGTTCGTCACCGTCCCGGGCCAAGATTTTTTTCCGCAGCGGCTCATCGGGCGCGATGGCCAGGCGCGTGAGGATCGACGCGAGAAAGAGCCAGTTGCCGTGCGTCCGGGAAATCAGCATCGCATTCTTGCCGCGAAACCCGAGACCCGCCCGGGCCGCCCAGCCGCGCTCCAGCACCGGGCCGGTGTCCACGTAGTACCGGTAATCTTCCGCCCGCAGCCCGCCCGTTTCCTCCAGTATTTTTCCGGCCGCCACCAATCCCGGCCTGATGGTGTCGTGGTAGTCGACGTGCAACGCATAGCGGGCCCAGCGCGGATTGCCGCCCGGCGTGCCCGTGGCGGCGCCTTTGGGCGCGGTCCAGTAATTGACGCCCAGCATGATCACGCTCTGCGCGCCGGGCAGGACCAGGCCCGCCTCCGCCCGTTTGTCCGCGGTGCGGTCCATCCATTGCATCGCGGCCTGGTAGCCCGCGTCCAGCCAGCCGCGCAGGCTGGTGTTCAATGCCCCGACCGCGGCAAAGCGCACCTCGTCAAAACCCAGCGCTTGCAGCCGGCGCCGCAGTTCCTCGCGCCGCTCGCCGTCAATCCTCGCTCCGACCGGGGCGGTCATTTCTTGAAATGCGCCGCCTCGAACCGGTACAGCCGCAGCACATGGCCGACGATCTCCCGCAGCGGCCGGCGGTCCGTCAGCACCATCGTGCCGGTGCGCCGGTAGATTTCCTCGCGCTGGGCGTAAAGCTCCCGCAACCGCTTCTCGGGCTCCTCCACCTGGAGGAGCGGCCGGTGATTCGTGTGCATGGTGCGCTGCAGGATGGTCTCGATCGGCGCGTGCATGCACATCACGATGCCGCGGGCGCGCAGCAGCTCCAGCATGCCCGGCGGCACCACCAGTCCGCCGCCCCCCGCCACCACGCAGCGGTTCGCCGGGTGCCCGCGCTCAATGAACTCACGCTCCATGGCCCGGAAGGCGGCCTCGCCTTCGTTGGCGAAGATGGCGGAAACCGGCTTCCCCTGCAGGCGCTCGATCTCATGGTCGCTGTCGAGAAATTGAAAGCCCAGCTGCTTGGCCACCTGCCGGCCGACGGTGCTCTTGCCGGTGCCCATGAAGCCCACGAGGTAAAGGTTGGTGTCCGGCAGTGTCATGCGTGCAGCGTGACGCAACACGGCGGCGCGCACCGGCGCAAGTGCAGGTTGTGTCACGGCCTCCGCCCACCCCCGGCCGGGAAGTTAACCCTGTTCAAGCCGCGGCAAAAATCCCAGTCTTTCGCGCCATGTCCGAGCCGTCCCGCCCGATCCACCACGACTACACGTTTGCCAGCGACAACACCGCCGGCCTGGCCCCCGAGGCGCTGGCCGCGTTTAACGCGGCCAATGCCGGCACGGTTTCCTCCTACGGCCAGGACGAGTGGACCCAGCGGGCGAAGGAACTGATCCGCGGCGTCTTCCAAACCGATTGCGCGGTGTTCTTTGTCTTCAACGGCACCGCGGCCAACTCCCTTGCCCTCTCCGCCCTCTGCCGCAGCTACCACCGCATCATCTGCCACGATGTTTCCCACGTGGAAGTCGATGAGTGCAGCGCGCCGGAGTTCTTCACCGGCGGGGCGAAGGTCATCCCGATCGCGGGTCCGCTGGGCAAACTGCTGCCCGCCGACGTGGAGCGCGCCGCGCTCAGGCGCCCCGACGTGCATTTCCCCAAGGCCGGCGCCCTGACCCTGACCCAATCAAGCGAGTGGGGCACCGTCTACACGGCGGACGAGGTGCGCGCCCTCTGTGCCACCGCCAAGAAACACGCCCTCGCGGTCCACCTGGATGGCGCCCGTTTTGCCAACGCCGCCGTCACCCTCGGCGCCGCCGGCTGCTCGCCGGCCGACTTCACCTGGCGTGCCGGCGTGGATGTGCTGAGCTTCGGTGGGACGAAAAACGGCATGAACACCACCGAGGCGGTCGTGTTCTTTAACCAGGAGTATGCCCGGGATTTTGAATACCGCGTGAAACAGGGCGCGCAGCTTGCCTCCAAGCAGCGTTTCGCCGCGGCCCAGTGGGTGGGCATGTTGGAAACGGGCGCGTGGCTGCGTCACGCCGCCCACGCCAACTCCATGGCCCAACGCCTCGCCGCGGCGCTCCGGCCGCTGCCGCAGGTGAAATTCATCGCCGAACCCGCCGCCAACGGGGTCTTCGTGGAAATGCCCGCGGCCGTCGCCGAGACCCTCTGGGCCCGCGGCTGGCACTTTTACCGCTTCATCGGCGACAACGGCTATCGCCTCATGTGCTCGTGGGCCACGACGCCGGAAACCGTGGACCGCTTTGCCGCCGAACTGCAGGCGGAGCTTGGGGCAAAATAAAAACGCCCTCCCGGCCGGGAGGGCGTCGAAAGCTAAACTGATTCCGGATTACTTGGCCGCGGGAGCAGGGGCCGGCGTGTCCTTGACGGCCAGCAACTCGACTTCAAAGACCAGCGTGGCACCCGGCGGGATCGCCTGGCTGCCCTCGTCGCCGTAGGCGAGCGACGGCGGGATGTAGAGCTTGATCTTGCCGCCGACGGCAACCTTCTGGAGGCCCTCGACCATGCCGGGAATAAGCTGGCCGGGCTGCACAACCATCTCAACCGGCTCGATTGGCGCACCCTGCTGGCGGGGCTGAAGCGAGGTATCGAACACCTGGCCCGTGGTAAGAGAACCGGTGTAATGGATCGTGACCGTCTGGCCGACCTTCGGCACCGCGCCGGTCCCGGCCTTGAGGCTCTCGTAGTACAGGCCGCTCGGCAGGGCGACGACGTTCTTGTTCTCCTTCAGCTTGGTGAAGAAGGCCCCGCCCTGGGCAAGGTTTTCCATGCGCAGCTTGGTCATGTAGGTTTCGTTCTTCTTGCTGAGGAAGGCCTCGATTTGCGGCCCGACTTCCTTCAGCTCAAACGGGGGCTGGGTGCTGGCCGTCGAGGCAATCATGCCGCGGGCCATGGCCTCAACCTGCTCCTTGGTGAAACCGAGCTGGTTCAAACCCATCCGCATGCCGGTGTACCAGCCATAGGCTTCGAGGACCTGGGCCTCGGAGAACTTGGCCGCGGGGGCGGCCGGGGCCGCCTGCGGGGCAGCGGCGGGGGTGGTGACACCCGGGACGCTGAATTTGACCGGTTCCTCGGCGGAAGCGGCGACGAGCAGGCCCAGGCTGACGAGGGCTGCACTGACATTGGATGTGAATTTCATTTAGAGGAGGTAAGCCCGATTAGGAAACGGCCCGGGCGGTTTTGTGCCGTTAAAACCGACGGAACTTGCCGGTCGCCGTATAAAAATCAACCCCTATAGGCACGAAATTCCCTCCGGGTGGTCGGATAAGCGCGGGCTTGTCAGCCCCGCCAACCTGTCCAAAGCTCGCCAATCCCATGAACGAAAACCAATTCTGGCACAGCACCGACGGCCAGATTTTGACGGTAAAGAACAAAGGCGGCGACAAGGTCGCCCTCAGTCTGGCCTTCTGGCCGCGCAATCCGGCCGAGATGGACTTCCTCAAGGCCCACCTCGCGGAGATCCATTTCACCGAGCGCAGCTCGCTGGCCCGCATCGGCATCGAGATGCTCCTGCAGGGCAAACCGACGGTCGACGGCAGCCGCCTGCTGCTTGAGGCTGACGCCTTCATTTACGACGCCAACTTCCCGAACGCGCCCTACTGGAAGAAGCTCCTCCGGCCCGGCGTGCCAGTCGGCCGCCTGTTCTACGCCCCCACCGCGGCCAAGCTCTCCACCGGCGAGATCTGGGCCGCCATCAAGGCCAACGACCTCAAGCTGCCCAACACCATCAGCATCGACTCCCGCGGCCGGGTCTTTCTCACGCCGCACCAGGTCAGCTACACCCTTTCGACCAAGCTCCAACGGCTCAACTTCGAGCACATCGTCAGCGGCAACGCCGGCCGCAACCTGCTCGACAAGGTGCAGATCCGCCATGAGGCCTCGCCGCTCACGATTGCCCCGCACTCGGGCATCCTCACGAGCTGCTCCATGTACCTCAAGGAGCACTACGTCGTGCTCAACCAGGGCGAGGGCAACTTCGGCCTCCACACCAGCGCCATCCTGCTCGATCCGATCAAGACTTTCGGCACGAACATCATGCTGGAGATCTACAATACCGGCGACCAGCCGGTCGTGAATCCCATGGTGTCGGTGGATATTTTCCGCGCTCCGCCCTTCACCGATCCCGAGGTCAAGACGCTGACCAAGAAACGCCAGCGCCTGCTCGCCACCGCCAGCAACCTGTACAAATGCCTCGATCATAACCCGCCGCTCGTCACCGCCGACCCCAAGCCGAAGACCAAAATCACCGTCCGCGGCCAGAGCGCCACGATGGAGAACCGCAGCGTCCTGGTGCGCGCCAACGAGGACCTCAAGAAATTCCTCGAGGGCGAGGCCTGCCCCGTCGGCAGCCGGACCATGATCCAGGCCCTCGACAACGCCCCGCCCGACTCCGACACGCTGATCATCGATTATTTCCCCGACCTGCTGGAACACATCGAGCTCCTGACCCGCATCGGCGACGTCAAGCTGAAGCGCATCATCTTCCGCCAGGCCTCGCGCACCCACGGTTATTTTCTCTCCAGCAACGCGCACGCCCGGCTCGACACCTTCAACGCCATCGGCGTGCAGGTGTACTGGTACGACGACGTGACCAAGGACCTCTACGTCCACACCTATAAGAAGGAGCACGGCTTCTTCGTCCGCGAGGAAACCGCCCGCAAGTTCCAGGAAAGCACCATCCTCGCCTTCTACGGCTCCGCCGTGGGCATCGAGAAGGCCGACACGGACCGCATCACGAGCCTCGTGGAGCAGCTCACCGGCTTCATCGGCCCCAACGTCGGCGTCCTCACCGGCGGCGGCGGCGGCGTCATGCGCCTCGCGACCGACCAGGCCCGCAGCAAGGGCGCGCTGACCGGCGCCTGCTTCCTCGAACTCGAGGCCCAGCCGCCGGAGCTGGGCGTGGACTTCTTCAACACCTTCCAGGAATCGTCGCGCCACTTCCGGCAGAAATGGTTCGAGGCGGCGGATTTTTGCATCTTCAACGTCGGCGGTGTCGGCACCCTCGAGGAAATCGGCATCGAGATGTGCAACCTGAAGCTCGGCATCCGGCCGCGCGTGCCCTACGTCTTCTTCAACGCGCGTTTCTGGGGCGACCTCCGGAAGCAGGTCCGCGAGATGATCCGCACCAAGCGCGCCCCCGCGTGGATCGCCGACTACATCCTCTTCACCGACGACCCCGATGAGGTCGTGCGCTTCTACCGGAAGACACTGCAGGTGCTGTGACAAAGTTGAGAGTTGATAGCTGAGGGTTGAGAGGAATTATCCGCCTACGCCCGTGCCCCTCAACCCTCAGCCCTCAACTCTCAACTCCGCGGCGCTGCCGCGGTCAGTCCTCGTCGTCGGCTCTGGTGGACGCGAACACGCGCTCGTCCGCTCGCTCGTCGCTTCACCCGCCAGGCCGCGTCTGATCTGTGCGCCTGGCAATGCCGGCATCGCCGGGGAAGTGCCGTGCTTTCCAACCGCCGTGGATGACATCGCCGGCCTCGTCGCACTCGCACAGCGCGAGAAGATTGAGTTCGTCGTCGTCGGTCCCGAGGTGCCGCTCTCCCTTGGGCTCGCGGACCAGCTCATTGCCGCCGGCATTCCGGTCTATGGCCCGAAGGCGGAGGGAGCGCGGCTCGAGGCCTCGAAAACCTTCACGAAGGAAATTCTACTGAAGCATAAAATCCCGACGGCCGCCGCGGGATTTTTCACCGCGGTCGAACCCGCGCTCGCCTACCTGCGTTCCCGGCCCGTGCCCATCGTCATCAAGGCCGACGGCCTCGCGGCCGGCAAAGGCGTGGTCGTGGCCCAGTCGCCGGCGGAGGCGGAGGCGGCCGTGCGGGACATGCTCGCCGGCAATAAATTCGGCGCCGCCGGCAGCCGGATCCTGATCGAGGACTGTTTGTTCGGTGAGGAGACCTCGATTCTCGTCGTGGTGTCCGGCCGCGATTACGTCATTTTGCCGACCTCACAGGATCACAAGCGCATCGGCGACGGGGACACCGGCCCGAACACGGGCGGCATGGGCACCTACTCGCCGGCCGAGGTCGTCACGCCGGAACTGCTCGGGCGCATCGAACACGAGATCGTCCGGCCTTCGGTCGACGCCATCGCGGCCGAGGGGATCGCGTACTGCGGCACGCTTTTCATCGGCATCATGCTCACGCCCACCGGCCCGAGCGTGATCGAGTACAACGCCCGCTTCGGCGACCCGGAAACGCAGGTCGTGCTACCCCGCCTCCAGACCGACCTGCTCGCCCTGCTTTGGGCCGCGGCAAAGGGCGAACTGGCCGGTTTCAAGCTGGCAGTAAAACCCGACTACGCCCTGTGCGTGGTGATCGCCGCGAAGGGTTACCCCGAATCTTTCGCCAAGGGCGACGTAATCGTGCTCCCCTCTCCCTCTTCCCTTCTCCCTTCGACCGTCATCTACCACGCTGGCACCAAGCACAACGCGGCCGGACAGATCGTGACCAACGGCGGCCGGGTGCTCGGGGTCACGGCCCTGGGCGCCACGCTGCGCGAGGCGGCCGACCGTGCCTATGCGGCTTGCGAAAAAATCGAGTGTGCATCCAAGTATTACCGCCGCGACATCGGCGCCCGACAGCTCCACCGTTCATGAAGCAATCCCTCAGGTTTCTCCTCATTCTTTTTTCGTTCGCCCTGGCGGCTGGCGCGGCGGAAACCACCGACCTTGGCTACAATCTTTCCTACCTGCGGGTGCACTCGCTGGCCGACTCGGCCCTATATTTGAACTCCGCCCTTTCCGCCAAGCGCGCCTTCGTGCTCGACCTGCGCTACACCGCGGCCACCGACGAATCCCTCACTGCGCTGCGCGCCGCCCTCGCCCTCCATCCGGCCGGCTCTCCGCTCTTCATCCTGATCAGCCCCGCCACGCCGGCCGGCGTGGTCGACGCGATCAACCAGGCGCCCGGGGCGTTCATCAGCCTCGGCATCACGAGCTCCCGCTCGGCCAAGATCGTGGTCAAGGCCGACGCGGCCACCGACCGGCGCGCCTATGACGCCCTGGACAATGGCACACCCGTCGCGACGCTGATCTCGGGCAAGATCGAGAAGGAGCGCTTTGACGAGGCGACCCTCGTGCAGGAGTTCAAGGCCGGCAACACCGACCCTGCGCCGCCGGCCGCCCCCGATCCCACCGAACCCAAATCCGATGCGGCCGATGAAAAACCGGCCCCCTTGATCGACCATGTTTTGCAGCGCGCCGTTCATCTCCATCAGGCCCTCCTCGCCTTGCGCCACTGAGTTGCCGCAGCGCGCAATCCGCTTTTTCTGTTTCAGGCTTTCGCCTGACGCCTAAAGCCTCCAGCCTAGCGCCTTACCTAATGCCCGATTCCGGCCACATCCTCGTCGTCTGCACCGGCAACATCTGCCGCAGTCCCATGGCCGAGGGCCTGTTGAAACATGCCCTCGCCGGCCAGCCCGCGCCGCTGCGGTCGCTGCGGGTCATTTCCGCCGGGGTCGCCACCCGCTCCGGCGAACCGGTCTCGGAAAATGCCGTGATCGCCCTGAAAAAGGCCGGCATCGACATCGCCGGCCACCGCAGCCACTCGCTGACCCAGGCCATGCTGGATGACGCCCTGGTTGTCCTGGGCATGACGGAATCGCACCGCTCGATCATTCAAATGAAGGCGATGCCGGTGCCGAAGAACCTCCATCTTTTCCGCGAGTTCATGCCGGCCGCCGCCGAGAAGGAGATCGGCGATCCCTACGGCGGGCCGCTCAAGGTCTACGAGGCCACCCGCGACGAGATGGTCGAGGCCATCCCCAGCGTGTTGGATTTCCTTAAGACACTCATAATCCGGCCCGGGGCCTGATTTTGGATTTTAGATTCTCGATTTTCGATTCCCGATGCGATTTTCTGCCAGTCCAAAATCGAGAATCTAAAATCCAAAATTTTCATGTCGCTCAACGCTAGCCCCCTTTCACAGCTCGATCCCGCCGTCTACGCCGCCATCACCGGCGAATTCGCCCGCCAGCAGAGCCACGTCGAGCTCATCGCCTCCGAAAACTTCACGTATCCCGCGGTCATGGAGGCCCAGGGCAGCGTGCTGACCAACAAGTACGCCGAGGGTTACCCGGGCAAGCGCTGGTACGGTGGCTGCGAGTATGTCGACCAGATCGAGACCCTGGCCATTGAGCGGGCCAAGCTGCTTTTCGGCGCCGAGCACGCCAACGTGCAGCCCCACTCCGGTTCGCAGGCCAATTTCGCCGTCTACACCGCCGTCCTGCAGCCGGGCGACAAGCTGCTCGGCATGAACCTGAGCCACGGCGGCCACCTCACGCACGGCAACCCGGCGAATTTCTCGGGCAAGCTCTATAATTTTTCCCAGTACGGCGTGCGCGAGGCCGACGGCCTGATTGACTACGACGAACTGGCCGCGGTCGCGCTGCGTGAGAAACCCAAGATGATCACGGTCGGCGCCTCGGCCTACTCGCGGATCATCGACTTCGCCCGCATGGGCGAGATCGCCCGCAGCGTGGGCGCGCTGCTCTTCGCCGACATCGCGCACATCGCCGGCCTCGTCGCCTCGGGCCATCACCCGTCGCCTTTTCCCCACGCCGATTTTGTCACCACGACCACCCACAAGACCCTCCGCGGCCCGCGGGGCGGCCTGATCCTCTGCAAGGCCGCCCACGCCAAGGCGATTGATTCCGCCGTTTTCCCCGGCGGCCAGGGCGGACCGCTCATGCATGTCATCGCCGCGAAGGCCGTGTGCTTTGCCGAGTGCCTCAAGCCCGAATTCAAGACTTACTCCGGCCAGATCATCCAGAACGCCCGCGCCCTCGCGGCCGGCATGACGAAGCGCGGCTACAACATTATTTCCGGCGGCACCGACAATCACCTCATGCTGGTCGATCTCCGGGCCAAGCTTCCTGCGCTCACCGGCAAGGTCGCCCAGGAGACACTCGATAAGGCCAATATCACCTGCAACAAGAACACGGTGCCGTTCGAAACCCGCTCACCCTTCCAGGCTTCCGGCATCCGCCTCGGCACGCCGGCCATGACGACCCGCGGCATGAAGGAAGCCGAGATGGACGAGATCGCCGGCCTGATCGACGGCGTGCTCGTCGCCATCGGGACACCGGACGAAGCCGCCGTGCTCGCCAGCACCAAGCAGAAGGTTGTGGCGCTGACCTCGCGATTTCCGCTGCCCTATAAGTTGTAAGGTTTAAGCAGGGTAAGTTTTAAGTCAGAATTCGGATCGAGGTTCTTTTCTTACAACTTAAACCTTAAAACTTCTCGCTTATCCGTCCATGCGCCTCGACCGGCTCAAGGCCTTCGCCCTCTCGCTGCCGCAGACCACGGTGGTCAAGCAGTGGGGCGAAATCCTGGTCCACAAGGTCGCCGGCAAGATGTTCTTCCTGATCGCGCTCGATGCGGACGTGATTGACGGCATAATTTTCAAGTGCACGCCGGACGAGTTCGATGAACTCACGGAGATTGATGGCATCGCGCAGGCCCCATACTGCGCCAAGCGCCACTGGGTCCGCGTCGCCGATCTCGACGCGCTGCCGGAAAAGGAACTGCTGGCCCGGATTCGGCGAAGCTATGATCTCGTGGTGGCGAAGCTGCCAAAGAAAGTGCAGGCGAACCTGAAGTAGCCACGGGATGCGCGATCGAGTGTAGGGCCGGCGCTCGTCGCCGCGCCCCGCTCCACCCCGTTCAATTTTAATTAATCCCGGCGGCCCGAAAGAGGCTTTGCGCAGGGACGGGATTCGCTCAACCTCGCCGTTTCCATCTCCCGATTTGAATCCGCCCGCCGCCAGTTCCGCCCCGACCAAGCCCCTGTCGCTCGGCGTCATTTTTCTGACGCTGTACATCGACCTCATCGGCTTCTCGATCATCTTTCCGCTGGGTCCGGACCTGATCGCCCACTACCTCAACACCGACGGGCAGAGCGGCGTCCTCGGCTGGCTGCTCACCCAGTCCGACGCGCTGGCCCGCGCGTTTGGCCGGGACAACGCCTTCGCCGCCGTGCTTTTCGGCGGGGTGCTCAGCTCCTTCTTCTCGATCCTGCAGTTCATCTTCGCGCCGTTCTGGGGCGCCATCTCCGACAAGCGCGGCCGGCGTGGCGTGCTGCTCCTCACCGTGGCCGGCACGGCCTTCGGCTACCTGCTCTGGGTGGTCAGCGGTTCCTTCTGGCTGTTCCTGCTCTCGCGCATCGTAACCGGCGGTTTCAGCGGCAACCTCTCCGTCGCCACCGCGGCCGTGGCGGATGTCACCACCCGCACCGAGCGCGCCAAGGCCATGGGAATAGTCGGCGCCGCGTTCGGCCTCGGCCTCGTCACCGGACCGACGCTCGGCGCCCTGACAGCCCACTTCAACCTCCTCACGCTCCACCCGTCGCTGGCCCGGTTCGGCATCAATCCGTTTTCCATCCCGGCCTTCATCGCCCTGGCGATGTGCTTCGTGAATCTCCTGTGGATTTACCTGCGCTTCCACGAGACGCTTTCGCCAGCAGCGCGGGCCGGGGCCCGCGATCCGCGCATCCGCAACCCGCTCGCCGCCATTTTGGGGCTCAGCAACTCGGCGGTGCGACGGGCCAACCTGGTGGCGTTCGTTTACTCGCTCGCGTTCGTGGCGATGGAAACCTCGCTGACTTTCCTGGCCGCCGAGCGGTTCGGCTACACGGCGCGGGAAAACGGCTACCTGCTCGGGTTTCTCGGCGTCTGCTCGATCATCACGCAGGGCTACATCGTTCGCAAACTCCTCGCCCGGATCGATGAGATCCGCGTCCTGAACTACGGCCTGGTTTTCTCCGCGGCCGGCCTGCTGGCCATCGGGTATGCCCTGCATCCATGGATGCTCTACGCCGGGCTGGCCTGCCTGGCCACCGGCTCGGGCCTGGTGAATCCCGCCACGAGCGGCCTGATTTCGCTCTACAGCGGCCCGCAGGAACAGGGCCGCGTCCTCGGCATCTTCCGCTCCCTCGGTTCCCTGTCGCGCGCCATCACCCCGATTCTCGCCGGCGCCGCCTTCTGGCTTTTCGGGTCACGGAGCGTCTTCATCGTCGGCGCCATCCTGTCCGCCGGGGCCTTCGGGCTCAGCACAACCCTGCCCAAGCCGCAGAAATGACCCGGGGCACAACCGCATCGACCGCCATCCTGCACCGCGTGGTGCAGCTGGCCCTCTGTTCCTTGCTCCCCGCCCTCTGCTTCCTCGCGTCCGGTTGCATCAGCTCGTCCCGCCGGGCACCCGCACGCACCGTGGTCGATTCGACCACGGCCGTCCTGCCGGCGCGGATCATCTCCAATTTCTTTGTCGTGGAGTCGAAGTGGGCGGATGGGAAAACGTACCGCTTCCTCGTCGATACGGGATCGACCGCCACCCTGGTGACACCGGACCTGGCCAGGCGTTTCGCCCTGAAGGAGCGCAAGGGCACGCTGCCCAGGAAGGTACAGGTGCGTTCGGCCAACGGGGGCGAGATCGAGCTGGCCGCCATCACCCTGGGCCAGTTCCGGCTCGGTGACGCGTCGTTTGAGCGCGTGCCGGCGCTGGTGTTTGATTTCACCGAGCTCTCAAGCCACCTCGGGCTGACGATCGACGGCATCATCGGCTTCCCGGTGTTCCGCGATACGATCCTGACGATGGACTATCCCGCCCAACGGCTGGTCATCGCGCCCTATCCGCTGGGGAACCCGCCGGCGCCCAGACCGGCGCCGCTGGTCTCGACGGTGCCTTTCAATAACGAGCAGGGCACGCCGCTCATCCCCATCCAGATGGGCAACGAGTCGTTCATCGTGCTGGTGGACTCCGGTAGCGACGGCAGTCTGAGCCTCAATCCCGTCGGCCTGCACCCGCGCTTCGCCAACGGCCCACGGGTGGGCACGCTCATCTCGTCGCTGCAGGGTGACCGCCGCCAGCTCACCGGCCGGCTCGACCAGGATGTGCTGATCGGCACCCACACCATCCAGAAGCCCGTCGTCGACCTGACCGACCAGCTCTCCTCGATCGGCGGGGAATTCCTGCGGAACTTCGTGGTGACCTTCGACCAGCGCCGCAACCAGGTGACCTTCGTGCGCGCCGCGGACGGTCCCGTCACGATGGCCCCGCGCCGCAGCACCGGGCTTTCATTTTCGCGCTCCCCGGTTTACTGGCGGGTGATGACCGTGATCCCCGACACGCCCACCGCCCAGCTTGGCGTCCAGGCCGGCGACCTCTGCGTCCGGATCAACGGCGAGCCCGTCGAGAAATGGAACTACGAGCGCTACGCCGGCCTGCTGAAGTCCGCCCCGGCGATCACCTATACTTTCCTGGCCGGCACGAAGGAGACCGACGTGGAGGTGAAGATCTTCGAACTGGTGCCGTAGGCCGCGCTCGCGCGGCCAGTTGAAAGTCACGAGTTGAAAGTTGAGAGCCGGGACAAAAGCAGCCTACCGGCCACCGGGTTAATTCCCTCAACACTCGGCCCTAAACTCTCAACCATTCTTCACCAGCAGAAACGCCCCCGCGCCGTCGTGGCCGTCGATCCACGGATAAGCCCGGATGCTGCGCTCGAGCCGGAAAGGCCCGCCGCCGCGGCTGTCGAAAAAGGTTTTGATGACTCCGTCGTTCTCGTCGGCGTCGACGCTGCAGGTGCTGTAGACCAGCCGGCCGCCGGACTTCACCAGCCGGGCGGCGGCGTGCAGCAGTTCGAGCTGCGCTTCCGCGTGCTTGGCGAAGTCGCCGTCCTGCAACCGCCACTTCACGTCGATGCGGTGGCGCATGACGCCGGTATTGGAACATGGTGCGTCGAGCAGCACGGCGTCGTAGCTCTCCGGCAGATTGAGATTCCGGTAGAGTTCCGTCTTCACGATCCGCAGGTCGGCCTCGACCATCGCCACCTCCACGCCAACCGGGGCCCGGGCGAGATTTTCCTTCAGCCGCACGAGCCGGATGTCGGTCTTGCCGGGTGCCGCCGGCTCATCCAGGGCGACCACCCGGCCCGTCTTCATGGTATCGGCGATGAAAAGGCTTTTGCCGCCCGGCGCCGCGCAGGCGTCGAGGATGACCTCGCCGGGTTGCGGCGCGAGCAGCTCGATGCACAACCGCGTGGACGGATCCTGCAGATAAAGCGCACCTTCGTTGGCGAGCTGGCGCACTTCGGCCCATTTGCCAGCCTTCACTTCGTAAAATCCCGCCCACTTGGTTGGCGCCAGAAATTCGGGCACCGGAGCTTCGGTCCGCCAGCGGGCATAAACCGGCGCGGGCTGTTGGTTCCATTCCATCAGCTTCCGGGTGATCTCGACGCCAAACTGACGGGTCCAGCGGGCCACCAGCCATTCCGGATGCGCCAGCTCGGTGGCGAGGTCGGCCGGCTTTTCGGCCAGCCGGGCCGCCATCTTGCGGGCCACCGCGTTGACCAGTCCGGCTTCCTTCGGGCTGGCGAGTGACTTGGCTTTCTCAACCGCGTGGTGGATCACCTTGGCGACACCGCCCTCCACCCGCTCCTTACTGCCTTCATCCACCTGCTCCAAAAGCTCAAATCCGGCGACCAGCAACAAAGCGCGGACCTTGGCCCGCGGCGGACGCGCCATCAGCCCGTCCAGGGCGGCTTCCAGGCGGTTCGACCAGCGGACCACCCCGTAGAAAAGCTGTTGGGCCCGGGCGCGATCCTGCGTGGTCAGGCCGGGCGCAAGTCCTTCCAGCAACGTGTCCACGCGTTCCGCCTGCGCCAGCCAGCGCTCGGTCAGTGCCACCGCGGCAGCCCAGCCGCCAGGCGTGCTTTTTACCCCTTCCGAGGCTTTTCCCAAACCCTGTTTGACATCCTGCATCATTGTCCCCTCTACTAATCGGTTCACCGACTCGATACGCAATTATGAATTCTGAAGCCATCTCCGCGATTGTTGCCAAACACCCCGCCCTAAAGGCGTCCAAGGCCAAACTCGAGGCCATGGAGCCCGGCTCCTACGTCGTCCACCGCAGCTGGGGTTTCGGCCAGATCAAGGAATATGACGAGTCTGATCAGAAGCTGGTGATCGATTTCAAGGGCAAGAAGGCCCACCACATGGATCCCGTGTTCTGCGTCACGAGCATGGAAGTCCTTCCAGCCAAGCACATCCTCGCCCGCAAGGAGACCGAGCCGGCCAAGGTCAAGGCCCTGGTTGAAGATGATCCGGTCCAGCTCGTCATCGACACCCTTTCCGCCTACCCGAACAAGGCCGCGAGCGCCATCGAGCTCGAAATCGTCCTGACCCAGGTCGTGGGCGAGGAAAAATTCAAGCGCTGGTTCGCCAACGTCAAAAAGCAGCTGATCAAGGACCCGCGCGTCAGCGTGCCGGCCAAGAAGATCGAGTGCTACATCGTCCGCGACGAGCCCGTATCCGCCGAGTCCGAGATTCTCGAGGAGTTCACCAACACCCGTTCCGCCCGCCGCCGCATCTCCCTCGCGGAAGACCTCCTCGCCGCCTCCATCAAGGATGACGCCAAGGCCGGCCTGGCCCAGGTGCTCAACGGCATCACCGAGGCGGTGCGCGACAGCAACCAGCTCGACGCCGCCGAGCGGCTCTACGGCGCGTTCGTCCGTGACGAGCTCGCGAAGATCCTCGGCCACGACAACTCCACGGCCACCCCCAGCCAGCCCGACCTGATCAAGGAAGTCCGCGGTCTCACCGCCATCGCCGAGAAGATCCCGGTCCACTTCCAGTCCCGCTTCCTTGAACTCGTCAAGGAGACCCACCCGCTCGAGTGGCGCGAGATCGTCTTCGCCCTCCTCAAGACCTCGCAGGGCAAGTTCACGACCGAGTGCATCAATTTCCTGATGGAAAACGGCCAGGCCGACGAACTCGCCGCCGCCCTCAAGCGCTGGAAGACAGAGCAGAATCTCCGCGCCCCCGTCCTCCTGTGGGTCATCAAGAACCGCCACTCGAAGAAGTTCTCCAAGCTCCTCAACGAGCTCGTCACCCCGCGCCTCCTCGGGGCCATCTTCTTCGCCATCGACTACGAGGCGCTGCAGTCCGCCGGCACCCGCCGCATCCCGCTCGGCGAGGTCCTCAGTGACGACCCGGACCTGATTGGCGACCTGCTCTCGACGGCCGACACCGAGACCGCCCGCGATCTCGCGAACAGCCTGCTGCTCAACCAGGGCTTCGAGGAGCTGACCAAGAAGTCGCTGCTCGCCCGGTTCATCAAACTCTTCCCCTCGCTCCAGTCCCTCGTGTCCGGCGAATCCGAGGCCAAGGACGAGCAGTTCCTCGTGTCCCGCGAGAGCTACGAGCGCAAGCGCATCGAGTACGAGGAGATCGTCTCGAAGCGCATCCCCGACAACTCCAAGGCCATCGCGGTGGCCCGCGAGCACGGCGACCTTAAGGAGAACTCCGAGTTCAAGATGGCCAAGCAGGACCAGTCCGTCCTCATGGGCCAGAAGGCGCAGCTCGAGCGCGATCTCGCCCGCGCCCGCATCACCGATTTCGCCGAGGCCGGCACGGATGCCGTCAGCGTCGGTACCATCGTGGATCTCCGCGATGTCGCCACCGGCAAGGCGGTCCGTTACAGCGTGCTCGGCGCCTGGGACAGCGATCCGGACAATCACCGCATCGCCTACAAGACCCCGCTCGGCCAGGCCATCATGGGCAAGAAGATCGGCGAACACGTGAAGCTCAAGATCGGCACCGCCCACCAGGAGTTCCAGATCTCCGGCATCACGCGCTACATCGACGCCAAGAAGTAAGGGTCGGCGAAGATTATTCCCCAAGGCCGCGCGACAGCGCGGCCTTTTGTTTTGCAGGGCGGGATCGCTGATCCCGCCCCACAGGCTGTCCGCGTACCGCTCTTGTAAACCGGTGCAATTGTCCCCATAGGATTGGCCCGCCGTGAACTCCTCCTGGGAATCCCTGAAAATCCTCTCCGACTCGACGCGGCTGCGCCTGCTCGCCCTGCTGCTGAAGGAGGAGCTGTCGGTCGCCGAACTGCAGGAGATCCTCGGGATGGCCCAGTCGCGCATCTCCTCCCAACTCGCGCTGCTCCGCCAGGCCGGCTTCGTCAGTGACCGGCGCGAGGGCAAGAAGGCCTTCTATTCCCTCCGCCCCAGCCTGCCGCCGCGCCAGCTCGCCCTGCTCAAGGCCGCTTGCGAATCCGTGGCCGAGCTGCCCGAGTCGGCCGAGGACCGCGCCAGCCTTGACCGCAGCCTCCAGAAGCGCCGCCAGGTTTCCGAGCAGTACTTCAATCTCATCGCCGGCCGCCTGGGCCGGAACCACTGTCCCGGCCGTTCCTGGGAAGCCATCGGCCACCTCGCCCTCCGGCTGGTGCCGGCCATCACGGTCGCCGATCTCGGCGCCGGTGAGGGCCTGATCTCCCAGCTGATCGCCCACCGGGCCGAGCGCGTCTGGTGCATCGACAACTCCGTCAAGATGGTCGAGGTCGGCACCGAGCTCGCGAAAAAGAACGGCCTGGCGAATCTCACCTACAAGCTCGGCGACATCGAGCAGGTGCCGCTGCCGGACAAGTCAGTGGATCTCGCCATTCTCTCGCAGGCCCTGCACCACGCCAGCCACCCGCAGACCGCCGTCGACGAGGCGTTCCGCATCCTCAAGCCCGGCGGCCAGCTCCTCGTGCTCGACCTCAAGGAACACACCTTCGAGAAGGCCCACGAACTCTACGGCGACCTCTGGCTCGGCTTCAAGGAGAGCGCCCTGCACGGCTTCCTCAAGCAGGCCGGCTTTCAGAAGGTGGAAGTCGCCGCCGTTTCCCGCGAGGAGAACGAGCCGCACTTCGAGACGTTGCTGGCGAGCGGGGTGAAGGGAGGAAAGTGAATGCCGCCCCGGCTGTTCACCGCCTGCTGCTGCGTGCTGCTCGGCTTGCTGGCGGGATGTTTGCAGCCTTCAGGCCTGACGCCCGTCACTCAGCCCGCGACTTGGGACGCCTTGGAAAAACTGAGCGTGCCGCCGGCGGACCGCACCGTCAGTTATGGCGCCGCGCCACAGCAGACGGTGGAAATCCGCCTGTCAGCGCAGTCCGGCCTGCATCCCGTCGTCCTGCTGCTCCACGGCGGCTGCTGGCAGAACGCCTTTGATCGCGCCTACCTCGGCCATCTGGCCGAAGCCCTGCGCCGCCAAGGCTGGGCCACCTTCAATATCGAATACCGTCGCCTCGGCGATCCGGGCGGCGGCTGGCCCGGCACCTTCGACGATGTGCAGGCTGCGACGAACTTCGTGCTGGCGCATGCCGCCGAGTGGAAGCTCGATGCCCGCCATGTGGTCGCGGTGGGGCATTCGGCCGGCGGACACCTCGCGCTGCTGCTCGCGGGCCGCGAACCGCGCATCATGGCCGTCGTGGGACTCGCGGCCATTACCGACCTCGCCGCCTACCAGCGGGAAAAAAGCGACTGCGGCGAAAGCGCGCGCGATTTCGTCCACGGCGCGGGCCTCGCAGCCGCCGATCCCATGCAGCTGCCGGTGCCGAAGGCGCGCATCTTCCTGTGGAGTGGCAGCGCCGACGACATCGTATCGCCGAGTTACGGCACGCGCTATGCCGCCCGGGCCGGTTCGATCAGGCACACCCTCTGGCCGGGCGCCGGACATTTCGACTTGGTCTCACCCGCTTCGGTCGTTTGGCCGGAAATTCTCCGGCAATTTGCCGGGCTTCGCTGACCGCCGCCCTCCCGCTTCAAATCAGGCCCGCGAGAAACGCTTCCAGCCGGATGCCGACGCACAGCTCCTCGTAGAGCTCGCGCTCAAACAAATCCTCGCTGAAGTCCGCCCGGAGCTGCGGCACCAGTTTGCGCCACACCCGCTCGAAGAGCGCCAGCACCTTCGCCGTCGAAGGATTGCCATCGGGGCGGCGGGTGATGCCGAGTACGGCATGGATCGCGCGCGCTGGCTTGCGATGGTGGATCTTCGGATCGATGCCGTTGAGGTCACTCAATGTCCGCTGCAGCCGGTACGGGCGGGCTTCCAGCACGTGCACTTCGTGATCACCGGTCCGGTAACGCTCGGCATAGGCCAGCCCGAGCTCGAACGGCATGTTGAAGCGCGCGGGGCGACAGTGACCGTAGCTGAGGTCATGGATTGAAATCTGACTGGCGGCCAGCGCCTGCATGATCCGCCGCAACCGGCCTTCGCCGACCTCGACCAGCTTGAAGGTGAGCATCGGCTCGGCCTCGGTCACGATCACCGCCGTGGTGAGCGCCACCATCAGCCGCTCATAGGAGCGGCTATATGGAATATTGAGGAACACCTGCCGGGCCCGGGGCGGTGACGCTCGTTTGCGCCGCCGTTTCGCCATGGCTCAGCCTGGGTGTTTTGGCAGCAGCGGGTTGTTACCGAAATATTTCTTCACGAAGGCCGCGTAGCGCTTGGGCGTAAAACGGTACGTCGCCAGAAACTGCGCCAGGGTGGCCGCCGGAACAATATAGGGTTTCTCCCCGTGTCCCGCCACCAAGGAAGCGGTCTTGGCGCGCTTGACTGTGCTGCTGGTGCTCATCGGGTATCGATGACTAAAAGCACCGAAAGTTTCCTGTCAACGGCCGCATTCCCTCGATGGCCAAACTAAAAATCCCGTCGCTGGCCGGCTACATCGGATCCGTCCGGATCGTCCATGAGTTGTCGAGCCGCTTGGAAAAATCCACGGGATCACCGACGCCGACGGTATCGCGCGCCACCTGGTAGGCCCACACCTCGAAATAGGTCAGGCTCGCGCCGCCGAAGATTGTGGAGAAGGCGCCGTCGACGGCGTCCTGCCCGCACGACACCTTGATCCGGCCGATGCGCGGCACGTGGAAGCGCGCGTCCGTCGTGAACCATTCGCCGCCGAGATACACCTCGGCGTAGGCGTGAAAATCCATGTGGTTTTCCGGATCGGGGAAACCGATGTCCGGCAAATGCCCGGTCACATAGCGGGCGGGAATGTTGAAGGTGCGGTTCAACGCGATCGCGAGGTGCGCAAAATCCCGGCACACGCCGTAGCCGCGCTGCAGCACGTCCCAGGCGGACATGTCCGCGCGGCCCGACAGGTAGCGATACTCCAGATTATCGTGAATCCACCGGCTGATGGCCTGCACCCGCGGCCAGCCGTGCTCCACCTTGCCGAATTTTTCCCAGGCGAAATTGATCAGCTTGTCCGAGTCGCAGTACCGGCTCGGCAGCGTGTAGCGCAGCAACTCCGGCGGCAGGTCCGCCGGACGGTGCGGGGTGTGGTCCGCCAGGTCGTGATTGTCCGGTCGCGAGGAAACCCGCATGATCGCGTCGTGGCGGAAAAAATTACTGCCGGGATTCAGCCGCACGCGGCAAACCTGGTTGCCGTGGCTGTCGATGAACTCCTCCGAGGGCAATCCGTTGCCGAGCGACAGCGCCTCAAAGACCACCTCATGGTTGCGGTTCGGCGTCGGCCGCAAATTCAACAACAACATCGCGCTGCCCGTGAATTCATACACCAAACTACACCCCACCCGCACCGTCACATCAAACAGTGGCGAGGCAGTGGTGGGTGTCGCCATGGTGACCCAAAGGGCCCCACAATTCCGGTGGGCGCAACTGCTATCGTCGCCCGGCCGGTGAATCCGCGCACAAGGGACAGACCCGGCCGGGCTGCGTGGGTCATCCGGGGTGAATTGCATTGCTGCATTTTCCCGGGGTGTTTTTTATTTCAAGCGGGCCCACATGATTTTACGCAACCGATTGCTCGGTGTCTTGTATCTCGCCGCGGCACTCTGCCCCGGCGTTTACGCCGGCGGAGTCGGGAACGAGCAAGTGACCGCCGGGCCCCTGCCAAACTGGTTCAACCTCCGGTCCGGCCTGGACCTCGCCACGGAGAGCCGGAGCCTGGCCAAGGAAGGCATTTCCAGCACCGGCATGGAGTTCCTGTTTCTCGACCGGCAGGTCGACGTCGCCTCCGCCACCCGCACCACGCACATCGCCTACCGGATCACCTCCCAGGCCGGCCTCGCGGAAGGCACCCAGATTTCCCACGCGTTCGACCCCAGCTTTGAATCGTTCACCTACCACTTCATCCGGCTGTGGCGGAACGGCCAGGCCCAGGACCGGCTGAAACTCGCCGAGATCAAGGTCCTGCACTAGGAGCGCGACCTCGACCGGCAGATGTACAACGGCCAGCTGTCCACCCTGCTCCTGCTTAACGATGTGCGGGTGGGCGACATCATCGAATACGCCTGCACCCTCTCCGGGGAAAATCCGGTCTTCAACGGCAAGTTTGTGAACTCCGAGTACGCCGGCTGGAGTTCGCCGGTGCACCGGCAGCGCCTGCGGGTCATCGTGCCCGCCGGGCGGATCATCAACGCCCGGTCGCAAGGCCCCGCCTGGCCCCTAATCCCCGCCCGGAATGAGCGGGCCGACGGGGTCACCGAGCTCAATTGGGACGGACACGACCTGCCGGTCATCACTCGGGACGCCGACGCCCCGGGCTGGTTCGTGCAATACCCCTACCTCGAGCTCAGCGAATTTCGCGACTGGGCGGATGTCGCGGCGTGGGCCCGGACGCTCTATGAACCGACCGGGCCCGTGCCGGAAGACGTGCACAACAAGGTGAACGAACTGGTGCGCGAGGCCCCGACCCCCGAGGCCCGGACGCTGGCCATCCTCGATTTTGTGCAGCGCGAAATCCGCTACCTCGGCATCGAGCTCGGACCCAACTCGCACCGGCCGCACTCGCCCGGCGAGGTCTTCGCGCAGCGCTTCGGTGACTGCAAGGACAAGGTGCTGCTCCTTTGCACCATGCTGCGGCAGTTGAACATCACGGCGGATCCCGTGCTGGTCAGCACCTACCGGCGCGCCCGCCTCGGTGACAACCTCCCGAGCCCCTATGCCTTCAACCACGTCATCGCCCGCGTGGTGCTGAACCATCAGACCTATTTCCTCGACGCCACCCAATCCTACCAGCGCGGCAGCCTGACCGCCCGCAGCCCGGTGGACGCCTCGGCGGGACTGCCGGTCACGGCCGAGGCCCGCGACCTCCTGCAGTGGACCGGCCAGCCCGAGGCGCGCTGGCAATCGGAGATCAATGAAATCTACGATTTCGCCGGCTACGACCAGCCGGCAACCGTCTCGGTTTCTTATCTCTACGCCGGGCAGGCCGCGAACAACTTCCGATACTACCTCACGACCCACACGCCCGAGGTGATCAGCCGCGACTTTGCCGACGCCCGCAAGCGGGCACACCCGCGCCTCGTGCTGAAGAAGCCCCCGGTCTGGCAGGACAACGAGTCCCTCAACACCATCCGGATCAACTTCGCCTACACGATCCCCGACCTGTGGAAACGGCAGGGCGAGGCCGAGATCTACCAGGCGGAGTTTTATGCCTGGCCGATGAAAAACTACACGGACCAGCCGGAAGACCTGACCCGGGCCGCGCCCCTCAGCCTGAGTCACCCGGTCGACTGTGTGGTGCGGACCAGGGTGAATTTCCCCGACGACTGGAAACTGCACGACAGCAATTTCGGCAGCACCTCCCCCTGGTTCCTTTTCTCCACCGCTTCGCACAACCAGCCCCGCTCCCTCGTCCGGACCTACCACTGGATCTCCGCGCAGGACAACGTCGCGGTTGACGTGATCCCTGACTACATCGCCAAACTTGCGGAGGTGAGGAAGCACCTCGGCTTTAACCTGACGCGCAACCTGCGGCTTGCGCGGGAGCTGGAGAAATTCGCCGTGAACTGGATCTCGGTCGGCGTGAGTGCCGCGGTGCTGGCGTTCTGGTTCTGGCTGGGTCGCAAGCTCCTGCTCCAGCCTGGCCTGACCGAGCCACCCTTGATCGGTGAACTCCCACCCCCGGGACTGGGTGGCTGGCTGGTCCTGCCCGCGATCGGGCTGGTGCTGCGGCCGCTCGCCCTGCTCTTCAACCTGCGCCGGGTGCTTAACACCTACTTTGACCAGAGAATCTGGATCACCTACATGTCGCCCGAGAGCGCGGCCTATCACCCGGCCACCGGCGGCATGATCCAGTTCGAACTCGCGGGCAATCTGTCCCTGATCGCCTTCAGCCTGCTGGCCGCCATTCTCTTCTTCCAGTGCCGGCGGTCGTTGCCGACAGTGATCATCGCCATGCTGGCCACCACCCCGCTGTTCCTTCTCTCCGACCACCTGCTGTGCGACCAGTTCGAAATCGGGACCAGTGGCGGCGTGAACAGCCAGACCCTCCAGAACATTTACCAGGCCGCCGGCGCCGCGCTGCTCTGGATCCCTTATTTCCTGCTGTCAAAACGGGTGAAGGCCACCTTTGTCCGCTAGCGCGGTCCGGGGCTAGCCGCCCTATTCCACCTTCATGCGCTCGTTGTAGAACGCCTCGATCAGGGCGAAGGTCTTCTTCGGGTCGGTCTGGGCCAGGGCATCCTTTGCCAGTTTCCTGGCGTCCGAGAGCTTCATGGCGCGGACCAGGAATTTCACCGCGGGCAGCAGCGTGGGCGTCATGCTGAGTTCATCGACGCCAAGCCCGAGCAGCAGCGGCACAAAGACCGGGTCGCCGGCCATCTCGCCGCAGACACTGACCTTCAGCTTCGCCGCGTGACCCAGGTCGACGATCTGCTTCAACACGCGGATGACCGCCGGGTGCGACGGGTCATAGAGGTGGGCGATGCGGTTGTTGCCGCGGTCGATCGCGAGCAGGTACTGGATGAGGTCGTTGGTGCCGATGCTGAAGAAATCACACTTCTCCGCGAGCAGGTCGCCCGCGATGGCGGCGCTCGGGATCTCGATCATCGTGCCCGTGCGCATCGTGGCATCGAAGGGCTGGTTGCGCTCCTTCAGCTCGGCCCGGGCCTCGTCGAGCAGGGCGTTGGCCCGGTCGAGCTCCTCGGTGCCGCTGATCATGGGGTACATGAGGTCGACCTTGCCGTGGGCGCTGGCGCGCAGGATGGCGCGGAGCTGGGCCTTAAAGAGCGCGGGGTTCTCCAGGCACATCCGGATCGCCCGCAGGCCCATGAAGGGATTCGCCTCCGGCCCGATCAGGTGCGGGTCGCCGGGCAGCGGCTTGTCGCCGCCGACATCGAGCGTCCGGATCGTCACCGTCGCCGGCGCCAGGCCCGCGACGATCTCGCGGTACGCCGCGTACTGCTGGTCCTCCGTCGGCAGGTGATTGGTGCTGAGGAAAAGAAACTCGGTGCGGTAGAGCCCGACGCCGTCCGCCCGGTACTGCTTCACGAGCGCGACCTCGTCGGGCTTCTCGATGTTGGCGCGGAGCGTGATCTTCACGCCGTCGAGCGTCTCGGCCGCGAGCTCGTTGACCGTCATCAGCCGGGACTCGAAGGATTTCTTGGCCTTCTGGATCTTGCCGTAGCGGAAAAGGGTCTGCTCGGTCGGATTGACGATGACCACGCCGTCGTAGCCGTCGACCATCAGCCAGTCGCCGTTCTTCACCTTGGTGGTGAGGTCGCGCACGCCGACGACCGCGGGGATCTTCATCGAGCGGGCGACGATGACGGCGTGACTCGTGCGGCTGCCCGCGTCGGTCACGATGGCGAGGGCCGCGCTGCGGTCGATGCCGGCCGCCTCGGACGGGGAAATGTCGTGGGCGACGATGATGCGCTGCTCGACCAGCTCGGTGAGGCTGTTGGCGGTCTGGCCCAGCAGGACATGCAGCACGCGCTTGGCCACATCCTTGATGTCGGCGGCGCGCTCGCGGAGGTACTCGTCGTCAATCTCCGCAAAAGCCTGGATGTAACGCTGCGCAACCGTGTTGAAGCAGGTCTCGATGTTCAGCCCGGATTTCTGAAAATCGCGGATCGTCTCGCCGATCAGCGCCTGGTCCTCGAGCACCATCTGGTGCGCGTCGAAAATCAGCGCCTCCTCCTCGCTCAGGTTCTTCGTCACCTGCGCCTGGATCTGCGAGATCTGCTGGCGCGTGACGACCAGGGCGTGCTCGAACCGGGCGATTTCCGCGACGCGCTTGTCGGGATCGACCGTATAGCGCGGGATTTCCAACTCACTCTGCAGGTAGAGGAAGACCTGCCCGTACGCGATACCCTTGGAGGCGGCGGAGCCCTGGATAACGAGTTCGTTTTGGGCGCTGGGTTCCATACTGTAGTTGGGCGAGTGGATTTACAAACCAGCCCACCCAACGGTCAATGCGTAACTAGGTCAACCGTGCGTTCTGCACCAAAGCAAGCGGGCCCCAGCACCGTCGGATGCTTTCGCGCACGCCGGCCGTCACCCGGTCTTCACCCGGCAGGGCGAAGCAGGCGCTGCCGCTGCCGCTCATCCGCCCCACCACGCCGAAATCGTCCCGCAATTTTCCCAGCAGCACCGGCAGGGCGAGGTATTTCTCAAAAGCCGCCGGCTCCATGTTATTCCCCAACAACTCCTCCACCGGCGCCTCCCCGGCCAGCCAGGCCACGAGTTTGCGCTCGGCCTCGGCCGCCGGCACGTAGTCCGTCCCCCGGGCGATCATCCGCTGGTAGGCCCAGGGCGTGCTGATGCCAAAACCGGGCTTGAACAGCAGGACGTCCCGGCCGCGCAGCCGGGCGGCCGCCGCCGCGGGCAACAGTTCGACGCTTTCGCCCCGGCCGCGCATGACCACGGGCGCCGAGTGGATAAACAGTGCGCAATCGGAACCCAGTCCCGCCGCCAGCCCGGAGAGTTTTTCCACCGGTAGCAATCCGCCGCTGAGCTGGTTCAGCGCGCGCAGCGCCGCCACGGCGTTGCTGCTGCCCCCGCCGAGGCCGGCGCCGAGCGGGATGCGCTTGGTCAGTTTGAAAGCCACCCTCCCCTCATAGCCAGTCGCGGCCGCAAAGGCGCGCGCCGCCTTCAAAACCAGGTTGGAATCGTCCCGCGGCACCTCCGGATGGTCGCACGTCAGGCTGAACTGGCGGCCAACCCCTCCCGGCTGGCGCTCCGCTTCCAGCTCATCGCCGAAGTCGAGGGGCGCCGCCACCGAGACCAGGTCATGGAAGCCGTCGGGGCGCCGGCCGGTTACGGCGAGGTAAAGATTGATTTTGGCGGGACTAAAAACGGTGACGGCCATGAAATAGTTAACCACTAATGGACACTAATGCGCCCCAATCCTAGCCCAAAACCCCGGTCGGACCGCATGGTCGCAGTGCCCGGAGTTTTCTCCGCTGCAGGAGCCTCATCCAACCTCGGTGTGTCCGCCTCATTTCTCTCTTTGATTAGTGTCCATTAGTGTCCATTAGTGGTTTCCCAACATGCCCTGCGATTTGATCCTGGCCCTCGACGTCCCGACCCGCGAAGAAGCCGCGCCCATCCTCCACCAGCTGCGGGGCCAGCTGCGCTGGGTGAAGATCGGCCTCCAGATGTTCACGGCCTACGGCCCCGGGTATGTGCGCGAGGTGGCCGGGCTGGGCTTCAACATCTTCCTCGATCTGAAGCTGCACGACATCCCCAACACGGTCGCTAAGGCCGTGGAGTCGCTGGCCCCGCTGCCGATCCAGATGCTCACGCTGCACACCGCCGGCGGTGGCGAAATGATGCGGGCCGCCCGGGCCGCGCAACTGAAGCACAATCCCAGTCTCCTCCTGCTTGGCGTCACCGTCCTCACCTCCATGGACACGGCCGGCCTGAACGAGATCGGTGTCACCGCCTCCTCCGCCGACCAGGTCGCGCGCCTCGGCCAGCTCGCCGCCGACGCCGGACTGCGCGGCCTCGTTTGCTCTCCGCTGGAAGTGGCCATGCTGCGCCAAAAGCTGCCCGCCGGCATGCAGCTCATCACCCCCGGCATCCGCCCGGCCAACGAGACGGGCGGCGATGACCAGAAACGGGTCATGACGCCCGCCGAGGCCGCCCGCGCCGGCTCCACCTACATCGTCGTCGGTCGCCCGATCCTGAAGGCCGCCGATCCCGCCGCGGCCGCGAGAGCCATCCTCGCGGAGCTCGGATGAGACGACGGGACCACAGGACTACGGACAACAAGACCATGACCTCTACAATTATTGATCTTCTAATCACACCGACCGTGCAATCCGCGGCCTGCAGTCCCGCTGTCCCGTCGTCCCGTCGTCCCGTCGTCCAATAACATGTCCCGTACCGCCGCCATTCTTCTCGCCGCCGGCAGCGGCCGCCGCATGGAGGGCGTCGTCGCCGACAAGGTGCTCGCGCCCCTCGGCGGCAAGCCGGTGTTCGCCCACACGGCGAGCGCGTTCTACCGCAGCGGCGTGATCGACACCTTCATCGTCACCTATCACGACCAGCGCCAGATGGTGGAGTTGTCGGCCTACGCGCCGACCCCCACGCTCTTCGTGCCGGGCGGCGAGGAACGCCAGGACTCCGTGGCGGCCGCCCTGGCCGAGCTGCCGGACGACGTGAAGTACGTCTTCATCCACGATTGCGCGCGTCCGCTGGTGCGGCCCGACCAGCTGGTCGCCCTGCACAAGATCGTCCGCCGCGAGGACGCGGTCGTACTCGCGCACCGCGTCACCGACACGATCAAGGAACACCACGGCGAGGGCCGGCTGCGCACCCTGGTCCGCAAGCACCTGTGGGCGATGGAGACCCCGCAGGTCTTCTCCCGGAAGCTGATCTGCCGCGCCTACGCCGCCGTGGCCGAGCGCAAGCTGACCATCACGGATGACGCCGCCGCCGTGGAATTGCTCAAGCACCCGATCGCGCTGCTGGAAAACCCGCACCCGAATCCCAAGCTGACCACGCCGTCGGACCTGGCTTACCTGGAATTCCTGCTCACCGAGCTCGCTCCCTGACGCTTATGCCCGCCCTGCGTATCGGCCACGGTTACGACATCCACCGGACGGCCGCCGGCCGGAAACTGGTGCTGGGCGGCGTCGCCTTCGACACGGCCTTCGGCCTCGCCGGCCACTCCGACGCCGATGCGCTGACCCACGCGATCTGCGACGCCCTGCTCGGCGCCGCGGGCCTGCCCGACATCGGCCACCAATTTCCCAACACCGACCCGGCTTATAAGAACGCGGATTCGCAGCTCCTGCTCCAACGCGTGATCGCCGTCCTGCGCGAGCGCGGCTGGTCACCGGTCAACCTCGACGCCACCTTGATCGCCGAGCAGCCGAAGATTGCGCCACGCCTGGCGGAAATGAAAGCCGTCCTCGCCCGGTCCACGGGTTTGCCCGTCGACGCCATCGGCCTGAAGGCCACGACCAACGAGGGCGCCGACGACATCGGCCGCGGCCTCGCCATCGCCGCGCACGCCGTGGCCTTGATCCAGCAGCTTTGATGCACACGAAGACGCGCGAAATTTTCCGGGGCATTCTTTCATTTCTTCTGGTGGGTGGCGCGGGCCTGCTCGTGTCCTGCAGCAAACGCGAGTCGCCGGTCGAGCGGGGCATCCGCGAGCAGGTGCTGCACCGCGGCCTGAGCGCCGATCCCGCCGAACTCGACCCGCACATCATCACCGGCCTGCCGGAGATCAACGTCGTCTCCACCCTGTTTGAAGGCCTCGTCGCCGAGGACCCGGTCGATTTGCATCCGGTACCCGGCACGGCCGAGAGCTGGGAGGTGGCCCCGGACGGACTGACGTACACTTTCCACCTCCGCGCCAGCGCCCGCTGGTCGAACGGCCAGCCCGTCACGGCGCAGGATTTTTCCAATTCAATCCGGCGCGTCCTCACCCACTCGCTGGGCGCCGACTATGCGACGATGCTTTACGTGCTGGTGAACGCCGAGGCCTACCACAAGGGCGCGCTCAAGGATTTTGCGTCAGTCGGCGTACAGACCCCGGACGCCCGCACCGTGCGTTTCACCCTCAATCACCCCGCGCCGTATTTCCTGTCCTTGCTGACCCACCCGGCCTGGTTTCCGGTTTATCTGCCCGCCCTGGAAAAATCCGGCACGCCTTTTGAGCGCGGGAGCCGCTGGACCCAGCCCGGCAGCCTCGTTGGCAACGGTCCGTTCGTGCTCACCGCCTGGAAACGGGGCGAGGTGATCGTGGTGGAAAAATCGCCGACCTACTGGGACGCCGCCGCCGTGCGGCTCAACGCGATCCACTTCCATCCCGCTACCGACGTCGAGAGCGAGGAGCGCGCCTTCCGGGCCGGCCAGCTGCACATCACCGAGGCGCTGCCGGTCGGGAAAGTCGACACCTACCGGCGCGAGCAATCCGGCGCGCTGCAGATCGGGGCGTTTCTCGATACTTACTTCTACCGCCTGAACACCACCCGGCCCGGCCTGAGCAACGTCAAGGTCCGGCAGGCCCTCGCGGCCGCCATCGACCGGACGGCCATCGTGGAGAAGATCACCCGCGGCGGCCAGCAATCCGCGCACTCCTTCACCCCGCCCGGCGTCGGGGACTACGTCCCGCCCGAGGCGCTGCACGGCAATTTTGACGAGGCGCGCCGCCTGCTCGCCGCGGCGGGCTATCCCGGTGGCCAGGGCCTGCCTCCGCTGGAGATCATGATCAACAGTTCCGGGAATCACCGGGCCATCGCCGAGGCGATCCAGGAAATGTGGCGGCGGGAACTGGGCGCCGTCGTGCGCATCAACAACATGGAGCAGGCCACCCTGCTCGCCAACCGCCGCACCCTCGACTACCAGATCATGCGCGCCGAGTGGTCGGCCGACTACCTCGATCCGAAGACCTTTCTCGACGTCTTCCGCTCCGACTCGAACAACAATCACACCGGCTGGACTAACCCGAACTACGACACGCTGCTGTTCGAGGCCGACCGCACGGCCGATCCCGCCGCCCGGCAGCTCCTGATGCAGCGCGCCGAGACCATCCTGCTGACCGAGCTGCCGATCATCCCAATCTATTACTACACGAGCGTTCGTCTGGTGCACCCGTCGGTCCATGGCTGGCACCCAACCCTGCTCGACCGCCACCCCTATAAGGATGTCTGGCTGGAACCGTGAAAATGAACGGCCGCGTAAATCACCAGAAACACCGAAAAGGCCGGATTGGTCTGATCTTTTTGTGTTTCTCGTGTTTTTTGTGGCCATCCCTTTCTTCGTGTTCGAAACGCGATAACGCCACGCCCAACAGCCAGGTTCTCCGCCTCAGCCAGCGCAACGAACCCGCCACGCTCGACCCGCAGCTGGCCACGCTGCCGGATGAATTCTTCGTCATCCGCGCCCTGAGCGAGGGCCTGCTCGCTCCCGCGCCCGGCGGCGGTGCCCCGCTGCCCGCCGCCGCCGCGAGCTGGAGTGCCTCGCCCGACGGTTTGGTTTACACCTTCCTGCTGCGCCCGGAGGCCCGCTGGTCCAACGGCGATCCCGTCACCGCCGGTGACTTTGTCTATTCCGTTCACCGCATCCTCTCGCCGGCGCTGGCGGCGCCCAAGGCCGCGCTGTTCTTCAGGCTGAAGAATGCCGCGGCCTTCTACCGGGGACAGGAACGGGATTTCGCCCGCGTGGGCGTGCACGCGCTGGACGACCACCGGCTTGAGTTCACCCTCGAGCAACCGATGCCTGACTTTCCCGCCCTGGTGGCGAGCGGGCCGTGGATTCCGGTGCATCCCGCCACGATCGGCCAGCACGGCCGGATCGACCAGCGCGACACGCCCTGGACCTGGCCGGGGAATTATGCCGGCAACGGGCCCTTCACCCTCGCCGCCTGGCGTCCGAACCAGGAGATCACCGTTACTCGCAACCCCGCCTACCACGGCGCGGCCCAAGTGCCGCTGCAGCAGGTGCGCTTCGTGGCGTTCGACAATCGCGACAGCGAGGAACGGGCCTTCCGGGCCGGCCAGGTGGACGTGACCATGGACGTGCCCTTCACCAAGCTCGCCACCTACCGCACGGCCCAACCCCCGGTGCTGCACACGGTGCCGCTGCATGAGACGCGGTACCTGGCGCTCAACGTCACCCGGGTCCCGCTCAACGATGCCCGCGTCCGGCGCGCCCTCACGCTGGCGCTCGACCGCACCGCACTGGTGGAAAAAGTCCTGCTCGGCGGCCAGCGGCCGGCCCTCACCTTCATCCCGCCCGGCCTCGGGGGTTATCAAGCCCCGGCCCCGCCCGCCGGCGATCTGGCCGAGGCGCGCCGGCTGCTGGCGGAGGCCGGTTTCCCCGGCGGCGCCGGTTTTCCCCGGCTTGAGCTGGACACGTGGGTGAACTCGCCCGTCCTCGAGGCCATCCAGCAAATGTGGCGCGAGCAACTCGGCCTCGAGGTCACGATCGCGCAACGCGAGGCGCGCATCCACCTCGCGGCGCTCGCGGCCGGCGACTACGCCCTCGGGCTGGTGCCGGCGATTCCCGACTACGACAGCCCCGCGGACCTCTTCGAACGTTTCACGAGCGGCCACCCGGCCAACTACCCCCACTGGGCCAACGCCGGCTACGACCACCTGGTGGCGGCCGCCGGCCGGCTCGACGCGGGCGCAGACCGCAACGCCGCCTACCAGCTGGCGGAGAAGGTGCTGTTGGCTGACGCGCCAGTCATCCCACTCTATTTCAACACCCAGAATTTCCTCGTCCGCCCGTCCGTTCAGGGTTGGCAGGGGGATGCGCTCTGGACCAGATTCTACCAAAATATCCACCTCGATGAAAAATAAAGCTCTCGTTCCGTTGCTCTCTCTCCTGCTGCTCTCGTCCGCCCTGGCCGCGACCCCGGTCAACCCGGCCATTTCCGCGGCGGACATCCTGGCCCGCACCAAGATCCTGGCTTCCGATGAATTCGAGGGCCGCGCGCCCGGCTCACCCGGCGAGGAAAAGACCGTCGCCTACCTCGTGAGCGAATTCAAGAAACTCGGCCTCCAGCCCGGCAACCCCGACGGCACCTACGTCCAAAATGTCCCACTGGTCGGCATCACTTCCGATCCCAGCCTCACGTTCAAACTCGACGGGCAGACGATCGCCCTGGAAAACATCAACGAGTTTGTCGGTCCCTCGAGCCGCGTCACCCCGCACATCGAGGCCAAGGACACCGATGTGGTCTTCGTCGGCTACGGCGTGGTCGCACCCGAGTATGGCTGGGATGATTACAAGGGCGTCGATGTCCGCGGCAAAACCGTTGTCATGCTGATCAACGACCCGCCGGTCATCGACCCGGCGACGGGCCAGCTCGACCCGAAGGTTTTCGGCGGCAAGGCCATGACCTACTACGGCCGCTGGACGTACAAGTACGAGATCGCCGCCGCCAAGGGCGCGGCCGCCTGCCTCATCGTACATGAGACCGGTCCCGCCGCCTATCCCTTCGCCGTGATCGTGGGCAGCCGCAGCCGGGAGAATTTTGAGATCAGCACCCCGGACAAGAACGCCGGGCACGTGGCGATGGAGGGCTGGCTCACCGTCGACGCCGCCCAGAAACTCTTCACCGCCGCCGGCAAGGATTTCTACGCGCTCAAGGCCGCCGCCGCGACCCGCGAGTTCCAGCCCGTGGTGCTGGGCGCCAAGGCCTCGTTCACGATCGAGAACACCCTGCGCAACGTCGCCTCCAAGAATGTCATTGCGCTCCTGCCCGGCTCCGACCCGAAGCTCCGCAACGAATATGTGATCTACACCGCGCACTGGGACCACCTCGGCCGCGACAACCGGCTGAAGGGCGACCAGATCTACAACGGCGCCGCCGACAACGCCGCGGGCGTCGCCGTGCTGCTTGAGCTCGCCCAGGCCTACCAGGCCCTGCCCGCCGCGCAGCGCCCGAAGCGCAGCATCCTTTTCCTCTCGGTGACCGCCGAGGAGAAGGGCCTGCTGGGCTCGCGCTACTACGCACAGGAGCCGCTTTATCCGCTCACCCAGACCCTCGCGGACATCAACATGGACGGCGCCAACCAGTTCGGCCGCACCAGCGACATGGCCACGGTCGGCTTCGGCGCCTCGACGTTGGACGACATCGGCATCGCGGTCGCCACCGAGCAGGGCCGCAAGATGGAGCCCGAGGCGCATCCGGAGCGCGGGTCCTATTACCGCAGCGACCACTTCGAATTCGCCAAGGTCGGGGTGCCTTCCTACTACGCGAAATCCGGCAAGGCCTTCATCGGCCAGCCGGCCGACTTCGGTGAGAAGCTCATCAACGACTATATCGCGAACGATTACCACAAGGTAACCGACGAGGTGAAACCAGGCTGGACCTTCGAGGGTGCGGCCCAGGACACGGAATTCCTGATGGAGGTCGGCCTCCGCGTCGCCAACGGCGAGACCTGGCCCGTCTGGAAACCGGGCAACGAGTTCAAGGCCCGGCGCGATGCGATGATGAAGCAGTAGGCGGCGCGAAATTGATTCAGCCGACCCGGGCCGCCACGCCCGGGTTTTCTTTTGCTAACCGGCATGGCACGCGCTTCCTTGCGCGGGTGCCCATGCCGCGCCTGAAGCCCTGTCTTCTGACCTCGACGACTGCCTGCTTTCTGCTGCTGACGGCCTGCGGCCGGCACGAAACCGCCGTGGAGGCCGGCAACCGCGCGCAGGTGTTGCACCAGAACATCGGCGCCGAGCCGCAGGACCTCGACCCGCACCTGATGCAGACCAACCAGCACTTCAATGTGCTGCTCGCCCTCTACGAGGGGCTCACCAGTTACGACCCGCACGACCTGCACCCGGTGCCCGGCGCGGCGGACCGCTGGGAGGTCTCCGCCGACGGGCTCAGCTACACCTTCCACCTGCGCGCCGGCGGCCAGTGGTCCAACGGCGACCCGGTGACCGCGCAGGACTTTGTCTTCAGTGCCCGGCGCATCCTCTCGCCCGGGCTCGGGTCGCCCTACTCGTTCTACTACGACATCGTGCGGGGCGCGCAGGATTTCTCCACGGGGAAGGTGAAGGACTTCGCCACGGTCGGCATCCGGGCGGTCGATGACCGCACGCTGCGCATCGAGCTGCGCCAGCCCGCGCCCTACCTGCTGTTCCTGCTGGGCGGATTCGCGTTCATGCCGGTGCACCGCGCCACGGTCGAACGGCACGGCGCCTTTGACGCGCCCTACTCCGGCTGGACCAAGCCCGGCGAGCTGGTCGGCAACGGTCCCTTCGTGCTGTCGGACTGGAAGCCGGGCCAGGAAATCATCGTGCAAAGGAATCCCCGCTACTGGGACGCCGCCCGCGTGCGGCTGCAGGCGATTCATTTCCACCTGATCGACAACCTCGACACCGAGGAGCGCGCCTTCCGCACCGGCCAACTGCATCTCACGGAGTACGTACCGGCCGGCAAGCTGAAGACTTATCACGACACCCAGCCGGGGTTGCTGCAGATCGCGCCGTTCTTCCACACGTATTTCTACGGCTTCAACACGGAGAAGCCCCCGTTCAACGATGTCCGGGTGCGCCGCGCCTTCTCCCTCGCCCTCGACCGCGAGCGCCTGGTCGCCAGCCAGACGGGCCTGGGGCTGCAGCCCGCCTTCACCTACGTGCCGCCCGGAGTCGACGGTTACTCCTACGACGGCAACGCCCGCCTGCGGTTCGATCCGGCCGAGGCGCGCCGCCTGCTGGCGGAAGCGGGCTACCCCGAAGGCCGGGGATTTCCGGCGGTCGAAATAACTTTCGCCAGCAACAATTATCACCAGGAAATTGCGGAGATCATGCAGCAGATGTGGCAGGAAAACCTCGGGCTGCACCTCAACCTGGCGATCAAGGAGGGCCGGGTGTACCAGGAGGAGCGCGTGCACCGGCAGTACCTGCTCGCCCGCGCCGGCTGGGTAGGCGACTACCTCGACCCGCACGCCTTCCTGAGCGTCTACTTCGCCGACGGCGGACAGAACAACACCGGGTTCGCCAACCCGGCCTACGAGCAACTCGTGCGCCGCGCACTCGACGAACGCGACCACGCCCGACGGCTCGCGCTCTACCGTGACGCCGAGACCATCTTGCTCAGCGATCTGCCGATCATCCCCTTGTTTTTCGAAACCTCCCGCCACCTCGTCCAACCTAGTGTGCAGGGCCGTTACCCCAACCTGCTGGATTACCATCCCTACCAGGGTATGTGGCTCGAGAACAAGTAGGCGCGGCTCGTGTCTTGCCTTGAAGGGACGGCTGTTGTCTCTTCTCCCCGCCCTTCGCCATGCTTCGTTACACCGTCCGCCGACTGCTGCAGATCATCCCGGTTCTCTTCGTGATTATCACGGCGACGTTCTTCATGGTGCGCTTCGTGCCCGGCGGGCCCTTCACCGCGGAGAAGGCCATCCCGCCCGAGATCCTGAAGAACCTCGAGGCCCACTACGGCCTCGATCAGCCGCTCTGGCGCCAGTACCTGAACTACCTCAGGAGCATTGCGCACGGCGACCTCGGCCCGTCGTTCAAGTATTCCAACCGCACCGTCAACGAGATCATCGGCGACAAGCTGCCCGTCTCGCTTGAACTGGGTGCACTCTCGCTCGTCGTGGCCCTCGTGGTCGGCCTGACCCTGGGCGTCCTCGCCGCGGTCCGGCGCAACAGCTGGCTCGACTACCTCGCCAGCTCCATCGGCATGCTGGGCATCTGCGTCCCCACCTTTGTCCTCGGGCCCCTGCTGGTGCTCTACTTCGCCATCCACCTTGGCTGGGTCAACGCCTCCGGCTGGTACACGTGGCAGGACCGCGTGCTGCCGGTCCTGACGCTCGGCTTCGTCTATGCCGCCTACGTCATGCGGCTGACCCGCGGCGGCATGCTTGAGGTGTTGAACCAGGATTATATCCGCACCGCCCGGGCCAAGGGCGCGTCCGAGACGCGCATCGTCCTGAAGCATGCGTTGCGCGGCGGCCTGCTGCCGGTCGTCTCGTTTCTCGGCCCCGCGATCGCCGGCATCCTCACGGGTTCGTTTGTGATCGAGACCATCTTCCAGATTCCCGGCCTCGGCCGCGAGTTCGTGAACAGCGCCTTCAACCGCGACTACACCCTGGTGCTCGGCACGGTCATTCTCTACGCCAGCCTGATCGTCGTGCTCAACCTCGCCGCGGACATCGCCCAAGTGTGGCTGAACCCGAAGCTGAAGTTCGAATGAGTTTAGTCACCATGTACCGAGCGGAGCGACATCAGACAACACCCCAAACACACAAAATGAAATCTATCCGGTCAGTCTTTGAATCTTTTTTGTGTATTTGGTGTGTCTCGTGGCGGCCCCTCTGAAATGTCTTCGCTTGCCGTCCAGTCAATCCAAGCGCAACCCGCCGAAACCGAGGCCGGCTCCTCGCTCTGGCGTGACGCCTGGCACCGGCTCCAGAAGAACAAACTGGCGGTCGCCGGCGGCGTGATCCTGATCGTCCTGGCCGTGCTGTGCATCGCGGGGCCCTGGTTCATGCACGTCTCCTACCAGGAGCAAAACCTCGACCTCGGGGCCTCGCCGCCCGGCGCCGGCCACTGGCTGGGCACCGATACGCTCGGCCGCGATCTCCTGGTTCGGTTGCTCTACGGCGGGCGCATTTCGCTTGGCGTCGGCCTGTGCGCGACGTTTGTCGCGCTGACCATCGGCGTCGTCTACGGTGCCGTGGCCGGCTATGTCGGCGGCAAGGCCGACGCCGTCATGATGCGCCTCGTCGACATCATCTACGCGCTGCCCTTCACCATCTTTGTCATCCTGTTGATGGTATTCTTCGGCCGGAACATCATTTTGCTCTTCGTGGCGATCGGCGCGGTCGAGTGGCTGACGATGGCGCGCATTGTCCGCGGCCAGATCATGGCCCTGAAGAAAATGGAGTTCATCGAGGCCGCCCGCTCGCTCGGGCTCAGCAACACGCGGATCATCTTCCGGCACATGATCCCCAACGTCCTCGGGCCGATCATCGTCTACACCACCCTCACCATCCCGGCGGTGATGCTCCTCGAGGCGTTCCTCAGCTTCCTCGGCCTCGGCGTGCAGCCACCCATGAGTTCGTGGGGCACGCTCATCAAGGACGGCGCCGAGAAGATGGAGGAGTTTCCCTGGCTCCTCATCTTCCCCGGCACGATCTTTTCGCTGACGCTCTTCTCGCTCAACTTCCTGGGTGACGGCCTGCGCGATGCGCTCGACGTCCGCGCGGCCAAGGATTAGTTTTTTCACCTACCCATGCTCCGCCGCTTCCAACCCTATTTTCGCTACCTCAAGGCCGCCCGGGGCACGCTGTCCGCGGCCGTGTTCTACGGCCTGCTGTTCGGGGCGACGAGCGGCCTCGGCCTGCCCACCCTGGTCAAGTACGTCTTCCCGCCGATTTTCGACCATGATGCCCCGCCGATGGAGCTGAAGTACGTCCTGCTGATCGCCGGCAGCGTCCCGATGCTCTTCGTGCTGCGGGCCGTGAGCGGCTACCTCAACAGTTACTATGTGCAGCTGACCGGCGTGCGCATCCTGGAGTCGGTCCGGCTGGATTACTTCCGCAAGCTGCAGTGGCTGCCGCTCTCCTTCCTCCAGCGCAAGGCCAGCGGCGACCTCGTCTCGCGCGGCCTGGCCGACACCGCGCAGCTGCAATTCACCCTCTCCCTGATCGCCAATGACGGCGTGAAACAGCCGATGGCGCTCCTCGGCGCGCTGGGTTTCCTTGTCTGGCAGGCCTTCACGACCGACGGCGCGCTGCTGGTGCTCGTCTGCCTGGCCGTGGTGCCGCTGACCGTCCTGCCGGTGCACTACGTCGGCAAGAAGATCGTCAAGCGCGCCCAGCACATGCAAAGCCAGCTGGGCGACGTCTCCTCCCACTTCATGGAAAACCTCTCCGCCGCCCGGGAAGTCCGCGCCTTCGGCCTCGAGCAGCGGGAGATCGAGCGCTTTGGCCGGGCGACCAGCGGCCTCGTCAACGCGCAGATGAAAATCGTGAAGTATGCGCAGGCCCTGACGCCGGCCATCGAGATCCTCTCCGCCATCGGCATCGCCGCGACGCTGGTTTTTGCCTATCACGCCCGGGTCAAGTGGGAGACCTTCATCGCCATCATCACGGCGCTCTACCTTTGCTACGAGCCGATCAAGAAAATCGGTTACCTCAACAGCGAGATCAACCGCGGCACCGCCTCGCTGGAACGCCTGGAGCACGTCCTGAACGAACCCCTCACGATCACCGACCCGGCCGTACCCGCCCCGGTCACGCGCTTCCGCGGCCGGATCACGTTCAAGGATGTGACCTTTGCGTACGGCGAATCGCCCGCCTTGCAGAGCGTGAACGTCGACATCCCCGCCGGCACCATCTGCGCCCTGGTGGGCCCGAGCGGCGCGGGCAAAAGCACCTTCGCGAATCTCGTGCCCCGCTTCTTTGAGGTCGGCACCGGCGGGGTCACGATCGACGGCATCGATGTCCGCGCCATGCGCCTGGCCGACCTGCGCGGGAACATCGCCCTGGTGTCCCAGGAGCCCGTGCTCTTCAACGACACCATCTACCACAACCTCGCCCTCGGCAAGGCCGTCGCCTCGCGCGACGAGATCCTGACCGCCGCGCGCAACGCGCACGCCCACGAGTTCATCGAGAAGCTGCCGCTGGGCTACGACACGATGGTGGGCGAGCGCGGTTCGCTCCTGTCCGGCGGCCAGAAGCAACGCATCGCCATCGCGCGGGCCTTCCTGCGCAACGCCCCGATCCTGATCCTCGACGAGGCCACGAGCGCGCTTGATTCCGACAGCGAGGCGGCGGTGCAGGATGCGCTGCGCAAGCTGGTGCAGGGCAAGACGGTCCTGATCATCGCCCACCGGTTCAGCACGATTCGTGATGCCTCGATGATTTTGGTCTTCGATCAGGGCCGGATCGTGGCGCAGGGCGACCACGCCTCGCTGTACTCCGGCAACGCCCTCTACAAGTCGCTCTACGACCGGCAGGCCGGGGCCGCCTGATCGACATGGATTCCGGGAAATCAGGGATATTCTGTTCCCGTCGTTCCTGACTTCCCCATTCCTCTTGTAATGTCCGACGAGCCCAAAGCCTTCAGCCGAGCCGTGGAGAACCTGATCGCGGGTTTCCGCGAGGTCCCGGAAGACAAGAGCCGCTCGAAGAAACGGAAGACCACCGACCTCACGGCCCTCATCGACGAGTTGCTCGTCAAATACCGGATCAGCCATGACTCGCTCGAGCACAGCATCCGCGAAAAATGGCCGGAGCTGGTCGGCGTCGCCAACGCGTCCTACTCCCACCCCGTGGTCGTCGAACGCGGCCTGCTCGTGGTCCTCGTGTCGCACGCCGTGGTGCGCAACGAGCTCTTCCAGCACCGCGAATCCATTCTCGTCAAACTCAAGAAGCTGCCGGGTTGCGAAGCCATCAAGGGCCTGGCACTGAGAGCAAGCTGACCTGATTTAAGCGAGACCACGCCGCAAAACTGGCGGGCCTTAAGATTGGCCCGTTCGCATTTTTCCTGCGGCTTAGGCGTGATTTATGCGACATCCCGTCCCACCTACGTTCTTGGAAAAAAACGCTTGCAGGAGGGGGCTGCGGTTTAGTTAATGGCCACTTGCGTTAGTGAGGGTCTGCTGGTCGCAGGCTCCCACCACGGTCAGTCCGGGCAACCGGACGATAACGGTACCGCCGGCCCTCAAAAGCGGGTGATACGAAGCCGCAAGGCCTCCAAACGATCGCGTCATCAACAACCCAAACCATGTCACAACCCGTTAAATCAGAAGTCATAGCCCAGTATAAAACTCACGAGAAGGACACCGGCTCCAGCGACGTCCAGATCGCGCTGCTCACCGCCCGGATCAATCACTTGACCGAGCACCTGCGCACGCATCGCAAGGACTTCCACAGCCGCCGCGGCCTGCTCCAAATGGCCAGCCGTCGTCGCAAGCTCCTTGATTACGTCAAGAGCGAGGACCTGCCAAAGTACAACGACCTGCTGCAGAAGCTCAGCCTGCGCAAGTAACCGATTTCACGAAGGGCGGCCCACCGACGGGCCGCCCTTCGTTTTAGCTCCCCTCACGCGAAGCAGCTGCCCGGGACATTTCAGCTTACTCCTCTCCCCGCCGAGAGACGTAATCCGAAATTTCTCGGCTCTGGTTCAGAGGCAGCGACGAAGTCTCCAACCCCGGCCACCGCGGTCACCCCGACCGTCGGCGCGCCAAACGGGCCCTGAGCGGCCCATCCTCCGACTACCATGAATCAGAAACACAATGTCACCGTGCCCGGCCTGGGCATGACTTTCTCCACCGGCTCCATCGCCCAGCTCGCGGGCGGCGCCGTCAACGTCAACGTCGGCGAGACCAACGTCCTCGTCACCGCCTGCGCCGCGACCACGATGCGCCCCGGCCAGGATTTCTTCCCGCTGACCTGCGACTACCGCGACAAATACGCCGCGGCCGGCCGCTTCCCCGGCGGTTACTTCAAGCGCGAGGGTCGTCCCTCCGAGCGCGAGATCCTGATCTCCCGCCTCTGCGACCGTCCCTGCCGCCCACTCTTCCCCGAGGGTTTCCTCAATGAAGTGCAGATCATCGGCACGCTGATGTCGGCCGACCTCATCAACGATTCCGATATCGCGATGGTCAACGGCGCCAGCGCCGCTCTCGCGATCTCCGACATCCCGTGGAACGGGCCGATCGGCTGCGTCCGCGTCGCGCTGATCGACGACGTCTTCGTCGCCAACCCGACCATCGAGCAGATGTATTCGTCCGCGCTCGACCTCATCTACGTCGGCAACTCGAAGGACATGCTGATGATCGAGGGTTCCGCCGACCAGATCTCCGAGGAGAAGTTCGTCGAGGCGCTCGCGTTCGGCCACCAGGCCATCCAGCCGATCATCACGGCGATCAAGGAACTCGTCACCCTCGCCGGCAAGCCGAAGGCGCACTTCGCCCTCGTCGGTGCCTCCGCCGAGGCCCGCGCCATCATCGAGCGCGTCGTCCCCGCTGAGCGCGTCTCCGCCGCCATCTTCGGTTTCGAGAAGAACGTCCGCTCCGCCAACGTGAAGGGCCTCAAGGCCGAGGCGCATGCCGCCCTCACCCTCGAGCTCGGCGCCGGCCGCTTCAGCGACGTCGACCTGAACGTCGTGTTCGAGGATCTCCAGTACAAGGCGTACCGCGCCACCGTCCTCGCCAAGGGCGTCCGCTCCGACCACCGCGATGCCAAGGCCCTGCGCCCGCTGAGCTCCAAGGTCGGCGTGCTGCCCCGCGTCCATGGTTCCGCCATGTTCCAGCGCGGTGACACCCAGAACATCGCCATCGTCACCCTCGGGCCGACGAAGGAAGCCCAGGACATGGACGGCCTCACCGGCGGCGCCACGTCGAAGAGCTTCATCCTCCACTACAACTTCCCGCCGTTCTCGGTCGGTGAAGCCGGCCGTTTCATCGGCCCGGGCCGCCGCGAAATCGGCCACGGTGCGCTCGCCGAGCGTTCCCTGGTGCCGATTCTCCCGCCCGAGGATGTGTTCCCCTACTCCATCCGCGTCGTCTCCGAGATCATGGCCTCCAACGGCTCGACCTCGATGGCCTCGATCTGCGGCGGCTGTCTGGCCCTCATGGACGCCGGCGTGCCGATCATCGCCCCCGTCGCCGGCATTTCCTGCGGTCTCATGACCGAGATGGATGCCAGCGGCAACATCACGAAGTGGACGACCATCACCGACATCCTCGGTGAGGAAGATCATTTCGGCGACATGGACTTCAAGGTGGCCGGCACGACCAAGGGTATCACGGGCTTCCAGCTCGACCTGAAGATCAACGGCCTGCCCTTCGAGATCGCCAAGACCGCGATCTTCCAGGCACGCGACGCCCGCATCGAGATCCTGAAGTCGATGCTCGCCTCGCTCCCCGCTCCCCGCAAGGACCTCTCCCCGTACGCGCCCCGCATCCAGACGATCCAGATCGATCCCGAGAAGATCGGCCTGCTCATCGGGCCCGGCGGCAAGACGATCCGCCGCATCACCGAGACGACCGGTGCGCAGATCGACATCGCGGACGACGATTCCGGCAAGGTCTTCATCTACTCGAACAACGCCGACGCCATGAACCGCGCCGTGCAGGAAATCGACGCCCTCTGCGGCGGCGGTTCCCAGATCGAGATCGGCAAGATCTACACCGGCCGCGTCACCGGCACCAAGGAGTTCGGTGCGTTCGTGGAGTGCATGCCGGGCAAGGAAGGCCTCGTGCACATCTCCGAGCTGGCCGACTTCCGCGTGCGCCGCACCGAGGACGTCGTCAAGGTCGGCGACTCCATCACGGTCAAGTGCGTCGGCATCGACGAGCGCTCCGGCAAGGTCCGTCTCAGCCGCAAGGCCGCGATGGCCGACCTCGAGGCCCAGAAGCAGGCGGGCGGGGGCGAAGCCGCCCCGGTCGAGGCCGCCCCGGTGCAGTCGTAAAGCGGCAAACCGGTTAAGATTTCCCAAGCCGCGACGTGAGTCGCGGCTTTTTTCTTTCAGTCTCCGTCAACGTGCCTACATTAGCAGACTTGTGTCGTCCCCCACCCACAAAGCACTCCGCACCATCGCCCTGTTCGAGGCCCTGAAGGGTGCGATTGTCCTGGTGGCGGGGTTCGGCCTGTTGGGATTCCTCGATCGCGACAACGAGGCCTTCGCCGAGCAGATCATCCGCCATCTCCACGTCGATCCCGCCCAGCATTACGCCAAGATCTTCATCCTGGCGATGGCGGAGCAGACCGACTCCCAGCTGATGGCCCTGGCCGGCTTTGCCCTGATCTACGCCTCCGTGCGTTTTGCGGAAGCCTACGGCCTGTGGCACGAGCGGCGCTGGGCCGAATGGCTCGCCGCGCTCAGTGGCGGCGTTTATGTGCCCATTGAGATCTACGAACTCGCCCACCGCGCCACCTGGATCAAGGCCGGCGCCCTGACCCTCAATCTGATCGTCGTCGCCTACATGGTCTGGCTGCTCACGGAACGGGTGCGCCAGCGCGCCGCGGCCCAGAAGGGCACGTGAGGCCCGCCGGACCCGGTGGGCCAAACGACTAGCCGCGGCGATTCGCGCTTTCCCTTACCCGGGCCCCGGTGTTCCGTACCTGACCCATCTTTTATGAAGCTTCTCGTCACCAACGATGACGGCATCCATTCCCTCTTCCTGCATGAGCTGATCTCCGCGCTGAAGGCGGCGGGCCATGAGCTTTACGTCGTCGCCCCGGCGAACGAGCAAAGCTGGACCGGCGCCTCCAAGACCCGCGGCCGGCCGGTGAAGTCCGCCGCCATGGACCGCGGCTTCGGCTGCCCGACCTGGATCGTGGACGGCACGCCGTCCGATTGCGTGAACATCGGGATCGCCCATTTGCTGCCCGTAAAAGTCGACGGGATCGTGAGCGGCATCAACGTGGGCTTCAACTGCACCCTGGGGTTCATCATCGCGAGCGGCACGGTCGCCGGCGCCTGGGAAGGCGCGCTGCACGGCCTGCCCGCCATGGCGGTTTCTCAGGATTTATCGGAGGGGATCTACAACCACCTCAAGGACCGCGGCGGCCAGCCCGACGGTGAGCTGCTCGCGACCTTGAAAATCTCGGCGGCTCATGCCGCCCGGCTCGCCGGCGAACTGCTCCCGGCCACGCCCCGGCGCAGCTTCACGGTGCACAACCTGAACTTCCCGTACCCCTGCAAGCCGGAAACTGCACTGCACCGGACCGTACCGGCCCACTTCTTTGTCCCCGGGCTCTTCACGCCCGCCGACGATCAGGGCCGTCATCAACTCGTCTGGACCGAAGGCGAGGATGTGTCGCCACCCTCGCCCCTGACCGACCTCAAGTGCGTCGAGGCGGGTTTCATCAGCCACACCGTCCTCGACTACCGCAAGCTCGGCCACGCGTGAGGGCGGACGGAGCGCGGCGGTGTCACCCCTGCCGGGCCTTCCCGGCCAGCAGGGCCGACTTTTCCTCCGGCGACAGAAACGCAATTTCCAGCGCGTTGCGCTGGGCCTGTTTGATCGCCGCAGGTGTCAGCCCAGCCGCGGGTGCCGCGACCTCGTACTCGTGGCGCAGGTCGATGTTACTGATCACCGGGTCATCGGTGTTGATGGTGGCGAGGAGTCCGCGGTCGAGAAACTGCCTGATCGGATGCTCCGCGAAGCCGGGCACGGTGTTGGTCTGCACGTTGCTCGTGATGTTCACCTCCAGCCCGATGCGGTGCTGCGCGAGGTAATCCAGCAGGACCGGGTCGTCGATCGCCCGGATGCCGTGGCCGATGCGGGTCGCGCCCAGTTTCTGCAGGGCCGCCCAGACGCTCGGGGCGCCGCCCGCCTCACCGGCGTGCACCGTGATCGCCCAGCCGGCATCGCGTCCGCGTTTGAAATGCTCCACAAACAATTCGGCCGGCCAGTTCTTCTCGTCGCCCGCAAGGTCGAGCGCCGTGAGATGCGCCCGTTGCGTCAGCAGCGCCTCGAGTTCAATCCGGCAGGCCTCGGGTCCGAACGTGCGGCTCAGGATGCCGATGAGCTTCACCTTGAGGCCGGTCTGCGCCCGGCCTTCCGCAATGCCGGCGACGACCGCCTCCACCACCCTGGCCGGGTCGAGCTGATTGGGACCCGCCATGAAATAGGGGCTGAACCGGAGCTCGATGTAGTCGATGCCCTCGGCGTGCGCATCCTCGACGTTCTCACGGGCAATCCGCTGGCAGGCCTCGTAGTCGCCCAGCACGGCAATCATCCAATGGAGCTTGTTCAGCCACGATACGAGGTCGGGCATCACGCCTTCCACCTGCACGTGCGGCCGCAGGGCCTCGATGGTATTGCCCGGGAGCTTGATCCCGTGCTGGCGACCGAGGTCGAGAATGGTCTGCAACCGGACGTTGCCGTCCAGATGCCGGTGCAATTCGATGAAGGGAAGGCTGGGATCCATGGGACTGAATTTTTGCTGAAGGACTAAGGCAGCTCGCGGACCAACTCGGCCGTGAACAGCGCGGCCTGCCGCGCCGCGATGGGACTCAACCTGAGGTAGTCGTCCGTGTTGCGCTCCTGCGCAACATTGCTGCCGCTGCGAATGATGAGGTGGGGCACTTTGAAAAAATCACAAGCCTGGGCAAAGGCCGCACTTTCCATTTCCATCAGGTCGGGGTCATGCTTCGCGCGGATATCGGCGATCTTGGCCTCGGTGACACCCGAGAGGTCACCGGTGACCACGGTGCCCTTGCGGACCACCGGCGTGTAGATCACGTCGCCGCCGAGCGCCACCAACTCGGGCTGGTAGTGCGCCGCGATGCCCTCGGCGTAGTGCACCAACCCGGGCGAGGAACTGAAAACGAAGGCATTCATCTTGTCGCGGGCCGGGCTCCACCAGGTGGGCCGGGCCAGCGTCCCGTCCTTGGCCAGGCTGCCCTGGACCATGCCGTCGCGGGTCAGGCTGCCCGCATCGTGAAACGCCACGGTCTCGACGATGATGACATCCCCCGTGCGCACCGACGTCCGGATGCGCGCCGCGGTGCCGGTCATGAAGGCCTGGACCGGGCGATAGTGCAGCAGGAGCGCGGTGGTGGTGAGCGCCGAGTTGGTCTTGCCGATCCCCGTCAGGGCGATGACCACGTTGTGGCCGCCAAGCTGGCCAAGATCACACGGGATGCCCTCGACGGTTTCCTGCGTGTGGCCGCTCAAAGCCGCGACCAAGGGGACGATTTCCTGCGGGACCGCGCCCAGCACGAGAATTCGCCCGGCCCCCATCGCCGGGGCAAAGCTGCCGGCCAGCAGCGCGAGCACGAAGCTGAATCGTTTCATAAGTGCAACGCAGGATCAGCCGGTTGCGGAAGGCTAAGCGACATCGTTGTCGGCGCGTGGCACCGTGATGTACTGGGCCAGCAGGAACAGCAGCGCCGCGAGGCCATAGCCGAGCGCCACGCCGCCGGCGGGAAACAGCGAGCGCCCCGGCTGCCACTGGCCGTTGAGCCAGGTGAGCAGCGGGAGGTCGAGCGCCGTGTCGCGGCCCGCGAGCAAATAGGAATGCATCAAGCCCGTGAGCGAAAGCACCGCGCCGATGCCGCACCACACCGCCGCGCGCCGCCACTGGCGGTCGACCAGGCAGACCACCACGGCGGACCAGATCATCGCGGAGTAGAGGAACCCCTGCTCCAGGGCAAAGCCGCCCCCGATGTACGCGCCCGCGGCATGCGCGGAGCGGATCAGCTCCGGACTGAGCACGGCCGCGCCCGGCACCACGGCCAGTGACGTCTTCACGACCAGCATCACCCACGCCGCGATACCCGGAAACAGCCCGACGACCACGGCCACATAATGCCGCGGCGGCGTCACTTCAAAGGCCTGCGCCGTGATGATGATGCCGATCCACAGGATGATCGCGATGCCCGCCTCGGCCGGGATCAGCCACGTGAGCGCCGCCATCGTGCCGGTCAGGCAGATGAACGTGATGGCGATGCCGTTGAGGACCGAGTAACCGGCACGCGCCCCGAGTTTTTTCCAGGCGGGGTGGCCGATGTAGATGGACGTCGGAAACGGCGAACCGAAGCAGGCCGCCGCCAGCGTGCCGAGGCCGTTGACCACGAGGCTGGGCTTGACGGGATAGTCGTCGCCCGCCGCCGCCGCGGACTCGATGTTTTGCAATGAAGCCAGCACACCCAGCAGTCCGATGGGAATCACCACGGACAGATAGGGCACCAGGTGACCGCCGCTGAAGGCGGTCCACAACTCGCCCGGCACCGGCCGCGGCCAGTAGAAATGGACGTGTTCAAGCGGGGCGGCCCCCGCCCCGCCCACCGGCGCCAGCCCCGTGGCCCAGGCAAGCAGCGTGCCGACCGCCAGCACGACCACCGTGGCGGGAATGCCGCCGCGAAAACGCACCCGCCCGAAAAACACCACGAATACCAGCGCGAGAGTCACCAGGCCGACCACTGGTGCGGCAAAAATCTGAAACAGGAACGCGAGACCCAGAAACCCGAGCCCCACGCCCGCGAGTGTCGAGAGCATGGCCGCCTGCGGCGTGTGGCGCCGGATCCAGCCGGCGAAGAAGGCCCCGCTGAACTCCAGCAGGCCGCCGAGGAAGCACGCCACCAACCCGGCATGCCAGGCGATCCGCTCGGGATCGGGCAGGCCCTGGGCGATGGCGAGCTGCCGCGCCGGCAGCATCACCAGAAAGACATGCGCGAAGAGTCCCGGTGTGCTGATGCCATAGGGCAGCGCGCACACGTCGGTCCGGTTTTCCTTCTTCGCCAGCTTCAGCGCCTGCCAGGCGTAGAAAAGATTCCCGACGAGGAAGGAGATCGCGACGCCGGGCAAAATCCGTCCGTAGACCAGGCCGGGCGAGAACCCGAGCACCGTCATGCACAGCGGCGCGAGAATCAGGAGCTGGACGAGATTATTGACGAAGGCCGCCACAAAGCCCTCGCCGTCACCGGGGGAGAAAAGTTTCATGCGCCCGCCTCTTGCGCGGCCAGCCGGCCGGCGAAATAGACCGTCCAGCGGGCCGCGGCCGCCGCGGCCGTCTGGCCCAGCTTGCGGTAGGCGGTGCCCGGGTTGGACTGGGTGCGGTTGCTGCCGGCACGAAAGACGATGTGCGGCACCGCCAGTTGCGTGCAGACCTGCGCGATTGCCGCGCTCTCCATTTCCATGATGTCCGGGTTGAGCTTCAGCTTCATGTCGGCAATTTTCTCGTCCGAGACACCGAACATGTCACTCGCCGAAACCACCCCGGGCAGAACCTTCGGCTGATACGTCACCCCGTCGACGGTCACGGGCAGCGCGGCGTAACCCGCGATGGACGCCTTCGCCAGTTTCAGCAGGCGCGGCGCGGGCCGGAAATACCAGTGCGTCATCTGCCCGGCGAGCGGGCCGCGGACCTTGCGGTAAACCATGCCCTTGTCCGTGAGGCTGCCGGCGGCGTGATGGATGGTCTTGGTCGAGATCACCGTGTCGCCCGTGCGGATGCGCGGGTTGAAACGCGAACCGGTGCCCGAGACCAGGACTTCCGCCGGCTGGAAAGCCTGGATGAAGAGGGCCGTCACCATCGCGCCGTTGGTCACACCCACCCCGGTCACCGCCGTCACGACCTTCCGGCCCATCAGCACGCCCGTTTCATAGGGGAAGCAGGCCAGCCGGCCAGCCTGGCGGTGCTTGAGCTGCGCCTGGATGAGACGGATCTCGGAGGGCATCGCGCTGAGGATCAGGGTAAGGGCGGGTTTCGACATGACCGGGGACACAGCAAAAGGCCTACCAAGCCGGATTGATTTTGCACGCCGGAACAAGCCGCGGTTGCTTTGGCCCGGAAATCGTGTTCAGTCGCCCGCTCGCATGATCGAGGTCGAAAATCTCACGCGGGTCTTCCGCACCTACAAAAAGCAGCCCGGTTTCTGGGGCGGCGTGAAGGGCCTGTTCAGCCGCGAATTCGAGGAGACGCGGGCGGCCGACCAGGTGACCTTCAGCATCAAGGAAGGCGAGTTCGTCGGTTTCCTCGGGCCCAACGGCGCCGGCAAGACCACCACGCTCAAGATGCTCTCCGGGCTCATCTACCCGACCAGCGGCCAGGCCCGCGTCGCCGGGTTTGATCCGACCAGGCGCGAGAACGAGTACCGGCGGATCTTCGCCCTCGTCCTCGGCCAGAAAAACCAGCTGTGGTGGGATCTGCCGGCCGTCGAGTCCTTCTACCTCCTGCGCGCCATCTACGGACTCGAGCAAAAGGCCTACAAGGAAACCCTCGACGAACTCGTCACCCTGCTCGGCGTCGAGTCCAAGCTGAACGTCATGGTGCGCGAACTCTCGCTCGGGGAGCGCATGAAGATGGAGCTGATCGCCGCCCTGCTCCACCGGCCGCGCGTGCTCTTCCTGGACGAGCCGACCATCGGCCTCGACGTCATCTCCCAGAAGGCCGTGCGGGAGTTCCTGCGCAACTACAACCGGCGCTACAAGACGACCATTCTGCTCACGAGCCACTACATGGCGGACATCTCACAGCTGTGCGAGCGCGTGATCGTCATCGACCACGGCAAGAAAATCTACGACGGCAACCTCGACCGCATCGCGGGCGCGGGCGCGCGCCAGCGCATCATCAAGTTCAAGCCCCGGCCCGGGCTCGACGGCGCACCCTCTTTCCCGTCCAACTGGCAGCCGGCCCACGGCACCGCGAAGGTCGCCGAGGACGGGGAATTCCTGCTCCACGTGGGCAGCGAGCACATCACCGAGGTCTGCCAGCAGATCCTCAACCGCGGCGCCGTCGACGACATCACGATCCAGGACGTGCCGCTCGAGGACATCATCAGCGAGCTGTTCTCCCGCGGCGTGGCCGCGAAGTAGCCGCCGTCAGGATCCCAGCCGGTTCCGCACCGTCTGCCGGAGACTCTCCGGCGTGAACGGCTTCTGGACCACCACCGCGCCCTCCGCGGCCAGCTGCGGCGGGAACTCATACGGCGGGTAGTTCACGCTCGTGAAAAGGGCCTTGATCCGCGGCTGCACGGCGACGGCCTCGCGCGCCAGGTCCACGCCGCTGACCGTGCCGCGCAGGTCGAGGTCGGCCATGAACAGATCGAACTCCTCGCGCCGGAGGAACTCGCGCGTCCGCTCCAGCTGCGTGCTTTTGACCACGCGATACTCCTTCCCGAGGATCATCCCGATCGCGTCGAGCACGCCGGCATCGCCCTCATGCACCAGCACGGCCGGCCGCACCATCTCCCGGTAGGGCGAACTGCTGCGCAGGGCCGCCCCAAGCAGCGCATCGGGCGCCATGCCATCCCGCCCGAGCTCGGCAAAGCCCACCCGCAGCACGCCGGGATCCCGGAAAACATTCTGCCAGGCGCGCAGGCGCGACCGGGCGGCGGCGCCGCCGGTGCCCGACAGCACGATGCCGATGCGGTTGGCATCATAGGGCCCCGCGATCTCGTTCCGCTCGAGCGCCTGCCGCAGCTCCGGCAGCTGGCGCAGCACGCCCTCGCGCACCTGCGCCGATTCCACGAGGGCGAAGCTGACCGGGTGCTGCTCCACGAGCCCGCGGAAGGTCTCGCGCTGGAGCGATTCCATCAGCCGCACCTGGCCCGGGGTCAGGTCATGCAGCGCAAAAATCCAGACGCCGTCGGGCGCCCGCCGCGCCTCGCCGTAGATCAGCTTTCCACCGGTGCGCAGGTAGAAGTTTTCCGCGCCGGACTCGATCTCGAGGAAGGGCGGACCCGCCTCGCCCAGCCACTGCCCGGCCAGGTCGTTGGCGACCAGCGGCCGGCGGTCCGGGGTGTAGGCGGCGAGCCCGATCGGCGCCTGGTTGAGCAAAAACCGCAGGAGTTCGCGGCTCCGCTGCGCGTCCTGCATGCGGACGGCCTGGTCCAGCACCGCGGCGAGGAAATCGGCCAGGCCCGCCAGCAGGTGCAGGTCCTCCGCACCGAACTGGCGGTGCTCGCCGCCGGGCGCCGCCTGCAGCACGCCGTGGCGCAGCGCCCCGCCGGTCAGCGGCAGGTTCAGCACGCCGCTGGCGAACGGCTTGATGCCCTCCGCCAGCGAGCGGTCCAGCATGATGGTCGTCTTCTCAAAGAGGGAGGAATGCTCGAGCGCGGATTGCAGGCCCGCGACAAACCGGTCGAAATCACCGAAGTTCGCAAACGCCCGGGCCAGCGCCCGCAGGGCGGTCGGTCCGGTCAGTTTCTGCTGGGTGATTTTCTCGATCATCGGCTCAGGCCATCTGGGGCAGGTAGACGCGGAACGTGGTGCCCTCGCCGACCGCGCTGGCGACGTGAATCTCACCGTGGTGGTGCTGGATGATGCGCTTCACGATGGCGAGACCGAGGCCCATGCCGTGCTTGCCGCGGCGCACGCCCATGGACTTGGTGGTGGTGAAGGGTTCGAAGATGTGCGCCAGCATGGCCGGGTCGATCCCGGGCCCATTGTCGACGAGAGTCACGCAGATAAGCGGCTGCGGGCCGTCGGGGCGCAGCTCGAACGCGACCGTGAGGCGGCTGTCCGGGCGGCCTTCCATGGCCTGGACGGCGTTCTGCATGAGGTTGAGGAAAACCTGGAGCAGCTGGCTGTAGTTGGCGTTGACCCGCGGCGCCTCGGCCGCCGGCAACATCAGCTCCACCTCCGCCCGCAGCAGCTCGGGCCGCACGATCTCGGCGGCAGCGGCCAGCACCTCGGACAGGTTGACGGCCGTCATCTGGACCTTGTTGCTCTCGGCGAAAGCCGCGACGTTCTCGACGATGCTGGCGATCCGGTTCACGTCGCGCTGCACGACCGCGCTGAATTCCTGCTGGAAATCCAGCTCGGTCCCGCGCTCCTTGAGCAGGGCGGAAAAGGTCTGGATCGACACGAGCGGGTTGCGCAGCTCGTGCGCCAGGCCGGCCGCGAGCGTGCCGAGCGAGATCAGCTTCTCGGTCTGGCTCGCGCGGCGCTCGAGCTGGCGCGCCCGGAGCGTGACGGCGATCTGCAGGCCGGTCGATTCCAGCAGCGTCAGCTCCGCCTCGGTGTAGCGCTCGCCGTCCTCGCGGACGCCGAGCAACAGGATCCCGGAGAGAAAATCGTCGCTCGCGATGGGGAAGACCGCCGCGACCGGCAGCTGCTCGCGGAGCGCGTCGAGCTCCACCACCACCCCGGCGGGCAGTTCCATCTCCGAGCCGTCCAGCAGCAGCGGCGCCATGCGCTGCTGCAGGACCCGGATCAGCACGGAGTCGATCGGCAGCGCGGGCGGGCAGCGCGTCCAGCCGTGGCGGGCCCGCAGCTGGTAGTCGCTGTCGAATTCCCCGCGCGCATAGACGGCGGCGCTGGTCAGGTTGAAGGCGCGGGTGATCTCGCGCACCGAATTCTCGAAGATCTCCTGCTCGGTGCCGAGCGCCACGATGCGGTGGCCCAGTTCCTTGAGCTGGAGCTGCTGCGTGTTCCGCCGGCGCAGGAAGGTCTGGGCCAGCAGCCGGTCGGCCGCCCGGCTGAGCCGGGGCACGGCCCAGATGAAGAATAAGGCCACGACCACGCAGAGCACAAAGTGGGTCAGCATGAGCTCCGACGTCAGCTGGTAGTCGAAGAGCGGCGCCACGGTCGCCAGCCCGAACAGGTACATCACGGCCAGGGTCACGCTGAAGCCGATGTAGACCGCGGCATGGATGAAATCGTAGGTGACCAGCGGCAGCTGGTAGCGCGACACGGCGTGCGCCATGATCAGGAGGTAGAGAAAGACGAGCGGGTTGCCCAGCGGGGGCACATGCACGCCGTACCACAGCGGGAAGTTGGTCACGCCGCCGCCAAACCCGACGATCGAGGCGGCCAGGATGCTGCGCAGCTGCGTGGCGCGGCCGCCGGTCGCCGTGCGGAGGTTTTTCACCAGCAGCCACGCGGCGTGCAGGGTGATCACCGAGAAGAACACCAGGTACAGCCAGTAAAGCCGCCCGGCCATCGGCCAGAAGGGGAAGCTCTGGATGGTCGCCACGTGCGAGACCATGAGCGGGGTGAAGTTCAGGATCGTGAACCCGAACGACAGCCCGTAGCCGATCCGGACCCACCAGCGGCGGTCCTCGCCGCACAGCGCGGCCACGAAGTTCAGGAAACTGACCGGGAGGAAATAGGCGAAGACCATCAGCAGCCGGCAGAAAAACAGCGCCCGCCCCGCCTCGGTCGAAACCTGCCAGAGGCAGTAGCCGGCCGACCAGCTGCCGATCATCAGGGCGAAGACGCCAAAGCTGATGTTGATGATATTTTTCCGCCCGCGCACCACCACCGCAAACGCCAGCATCCCCGCCGCCAGGAAGTTCAGGAACGAGGAGATGATCAGGTAACGGGTCACTTCTGCGCCTTGATCACGATCGCCTGCTGGCCGAGTGAGTTGAAGCTTTCGTGAACCGTGAAACCGGCCTCGGCGGCCAGGGCGGCCAGCTCGGTGTCGGAGAAGAACGCGTAGTGGCCGATCTCCTCCTTGAGCCGGATCTTGCCCGCGGCGCGCAGGAGGTCGCGGGCGGACTCGACCTCCGTCTCCGTCACCTGCTGCGTGATGAAATCCCGGTAGATGACCGACATGTCGCAGTGCGGCTTCATGCTGGAAAGCACCACGACCGCGCCGGGCCGCGCCACACGGCGGAGTTCCTGCAGCAGGGCGTGCGGCCGCTTGAGGTAGGACAGCACGAGGCTGCAGCACACGACGTCAAAGGTGTTGTCCGCAAACGGCAGCCGCGGCGTGCCGGCCGCATCGGTCAGGTCGTTGAAATCAAACTGCGCGTAGCCGGTCCCGGGCAGGGCCTTGGGCACGGGGTCGGCCAGGCTCTGGCCGAGCGCGCGGCCGTGGTGGCCCATGGCGTCGTTCAGGCCGCGCTCGGTCAGGTCGAGGCCGACGTAGAGCGACGGCAGGTTGGTCACGGTGGTCACCCGCCGCTGGCGGAGTGCCTCCCGCACGACCCAGAGGCCGAACATGCCGTTGCCGCACCCCGCATCGAGGATGAGCGCGCCGGGCCGGAAGGCGCAGAGCCGCCCCAGCAGCTCGATGTAGGCGCGGTAATCGTCGGATTTCTCCAGCACGCTGTATTTCTCCAGGTAGCCCGACCAGAAATCCGTTTCCGTCCCGACCGGTGTCTCCGAGCGGCGCATCCGCTCGCGTTCCTGGCGGTTCTGTGCGATCACGATCTTCTTGTCCGGGATCTGCAGGGGGGCCTGCCCGGCGCCCGGGTAGGCGGCGTCGGACCGGCTGAACCAGACGATCTGGCGGAAGACGTCCTCCGCCGCCCGCGGATTTTCCCGGACCTCATGCATGGCACCCTCGACCGCAATCAGGTGGCTGCGCGGTTGGCCGGCCGTGGCGCGCCTGACGTCATCGTAGCTGATCCACGCGTCACTCATGCCGTAAAAGTACACCAGCGGCACCCGCAGCCCCGCGATGTCCGCCACAGTGCCGGACAGGTCGTGCATGCCGGCCTCGACGGCGGTGCCGAGGAAGATTTCCCCGTTGATGTCAAAACCGAGAATGTCCGTCAGGCCCCAATGCCGGCCCTCCAGGTAGGTGCCGAAGATGTCCTCCCGGTAAACCTCCCGCAGCGTGGCCTGCATGTTGACCACCCCGGCGACACTGATCAGTTTGCTGATCCGGGCATCGCGGGCGGCCGCGCGGAAGGCGCAGCGGGCCGACAGGCTGTTGGAAACGAGCACCGCCCGGGGCGCACCCTGCTCCTGCTCGAGGTAATCGAGGCAGCCGATGATGTCGTCCACGACTCCCGGCAGCGCGAAATCCTGCATCCGCCCCTCGCTTTCGCCGATGTGGTTCGACTGGTCGAAGCGCAAAACATTCAGCCCATTGGCGGCCAGATAGTAGGCCAGCTGGAGGTTGTTTTTCTTGGTCTCGCCGTACTTGGGGGCGACGATCACCCAGGGACGCGTCCGCAATTCGCCGGTGTGATCCAAACAGGCCGCCAGCCGGAGCCCGGTGCGGTTGGAAAAACTGACGAAATCGGTGCGGATTTGCCCCGCATGGACATGGGAAGAGTCGGCTATCATTACAGGTGGTCGGCCCGCCGCGGCAAGAGATGGGGATTTCGCTGCCAAAATCAACGTACAACTCCGCACTTTGCGATTGATTAAAGGACGTGCGTGTCGTGTTTTAAAACTTACTAACGCTCCGTCCGCCAAATTCTTGCCCAAGATGCTCAGGAAGTGACCCGGCTTCTCCTAATCACAGACGACACCCCCGCGCAGCCGCTCATCGCGGCGCTCTCGTCCGCCGCCGACTTTCAGGTCACCCTTCGACCCCGCCTGGCCGATGCCCGGTCGCCTCTTTCCGCCGGGGCGTTTGAAGCGTGCGTGTTTTTACCCGGTGATTTGGGCGCCGATGCCCTCGGGGAAATCGCCGCCGTCCGGGCCCTCGTGCCGCAGCTGCCGCTTGTCGCGGTGCTGCCCGCCGGGACCGCCACGGACCAGCAACAGCGGGTCCTGGGCGCCGGGGCGGACATCGTGCTTTTCCGCCCGGTCAACCTGCCGGCCCTCACCGCCATCCTGCAGCGCCTCGGCTCCCGGATCGCCGCCGACCCCGCCGGGCTCCTGCCCGCCCCCGCCCCGGTTTCACTGCCGAAGGTGGCCGCCATGTCCACCGCCCTCGAGGTGTTGCGCGACTTCTCGCAGGTGCTGGGTTACTCGCTCGATTACCGTCAGCTCACGCAGCATTTCATCCTGAAACTGCGCGAGGTGGTCGGCGTGTCGCGCATCGCCATCTTCCTCGAGCCCGGCGCGGTCGACGCGCTGCCCGCGGTGGCCGCGGCGGACAATTCGCGCCTGAACTGCGTGGCGGCCATCGGCGTGCCGGGGGAACTCGTCGAATGCTTCGCACTCTCGCGCAAGAGCGGCCTCGGCCGGCAGCTCACGCTGCGGCCGCAGATCCTCCGGGCCCCCGGGGCGAGCACGCCGCCGATGCTGGACCCGAAGATCGTCCGCGAATTCGAGGTGCTGGGCGGCCAGGTCGCCATTCCGATCAACGACCGGGAGCGCACGCTGGGCGTGGCGGTGCTCGGCGGCCGCCTCATGGGCGGCGAGTTCACCGACGAGGAACTCCTGCTCGTCTACCACCTCCTCGAGGAACTGGGGCTCGCGGTCAAGAACAGCTGGCTCCACACCCAGCTTGTCAGCAGCCACCGGCTGTTCGCCAGCGTGCTCGACGGCATCACGACCGGCGCCCTCGTCGCCGGCCCCGACCTGTCCGTGCTCTACGCCAACCGCGCCATCACCGGTTTTCTGCGCGGTGGCCACGATGCCCCCGTCGAGTTCAACGACCTGCCCTCCGCCGTCGCCGTCAAGCTGCACGAGGTCGTGGAAAAGGGCGCGACCGTCGAGCCGTTTTTCCACGAATCCCCCGCCGCGGTCTACCGCGTCTCGGTCATCCCGCTGCGCTCCGCGGCCGGCAAGCTCCCGCAGACCGCCCTGCTGCTGCTGGAGGATTTCACCCGCCTCAACGCCGCCCAGCGTGCCGAGATCGAGTCGTCCAACCTCCAGCTCATCGGGCTGATCGCCCGCCGCTTCGCCCACGAGATCCGCAACTCGCTCGTGCCGCTCACGACCCACCAGCAGCTCTTCGACGCCGAGATCAACAACGCCGAGTTCCGCGAGTCGCTGAAGCACGCCCTGACCCGCGAGACGCAGCGCATCCAGCGTTTCACCGAGCAGATGCTGCTGCTGGCCCGCGCCGACACGCCGCCCTCGGAACTCGCCCCGCTGGACGAACTGCTGCGCTCAAGCTTCGCCAAGTCCCGCGATTTCGCCGGCGTCGCCGGCGAGCTGGACGTCCGCAGCGACCTGCCGCCGGTCATGCTCCGCTGCAACCGCGCCAGCCTCGGCCACGCCTTCCAAGAGATTTTCCTGAACGGCCTGCAATCCTCCGGCGGCGAGCCGCGCCTCGCCGTGTCGCTGAACGCCGCCCCCACCTCCGACGGCCGGGCCGAACTCGTGATCCAGGTGCGCGACACCGGCGGCGGCTTTGCCCCCGAGTCGGCCGGCCGCGCCACCGAACCTTTCTTCACCACGCGCAACACCGGCGTGGGGCTCGGCCTCACCATCGCGCGCCGCGTCATCGAGGCCCACCAGGGCAGCCTCGATGTGCTCCCGCGCCACGCGCCCGGCGACCCTGACGTCGTGATCCGGCTACCTCTCCCCCGCTAATATGAGTTCCGCCTCCACCCGGTTAATCCCTGCCTTCGTCCGCGCCGCCACGGGCGGCCTGGTCCTGCTCACCTTGGCGGCGCTGCCGTCCAGCTTCGCTTCCGGCACCCGTGTCGGGTTCAAGGACGCCTTCGCCATGGCGCGCGGCAACGCGTTCGTCGCCACGGCCGACAATGCGAGCGCGGTTTACTACAATCCCGCCGGCCTTACCTCGCTGCCCGGCCAGCGGCTCGAGGCCACCGTCTACGACGTCGCCGTGTCGTCGGATTACAGCAGCGCCAGCGGCAGCGCGTCCATGAACGACGGCTACCAGGCGATCCCGCAGATTTTCTACTCGTTCAAGCCCACCGACGGTCCCTGGGCCTACGGCGTCGGATTCTACGCGCCGTTCGGGCTTTCGACCGAGTGGCCGGCCAATTCGCCGCTGCGCACCTTTGCCCTAAAGAACGACCAGACCTACCTGACGTTCAACCTCTCGGCCGCCTATCAGGTTTCACCGACGCTATCGCTGGGCGGAGGCCTGACCTACAACAAGGTCACAACGGACCTGCGGCGCGCCCTCGGCGTCTTCGGCCCGACCGACCTGTTCCGCTTCAAGGGCCATGGCGACGCCATCGGCTATACCCTCGGCGCGATGTGGCGCCCGGCGACCGAGCACAGCTTCGGCATCAGCTACCAGAGCTCGACCTCGGTCAAAATGAAGGGCACGACCGACACCATCCCGCTGATCACCGGCGAGGCGAGCTCGGCCACCTTCGACTTCCCGGATGTCGCCATCATCGGCTACTCCTACCGCCCGACCCCGCAGTGGAATTTCGAGGTGAACCTCGACTGGACCAACTGGAACCGGTTCAACACGGTCACGATCGCCAAGGCCTCCGGCAACGTGCCGCTGGCCTTCAACTGGAAGTCCGGCCTCTTCTACGAGATCGGGGCGACGCGCTACCTCTCGGAACACTGGAACGTGAGCGCCGGCTACCTCTACACGGAAAACTCGACGCCGGATGCGACGTACACGCCGGCGGTGCCGGACAGCAACCGCAGCTTCTACTCGCTCGGGTTCGGCTATACGTCCGGCAACATCGCCGCCAATGTCGCGTGGCACTACGCCGATGGCGGCACGCGCACCGTCACGGGCAGCCCGCCCTCGCTGATCGGGGCCACGGCCGACGGCACGTACAAGAATTCAATCAACGCCTTCGCCCTTTCCCTCGAACTGCGTTTCTAATTCCGCCATGAGCTCCGTCGCCTCCAATCCGCCTGTCATCACCCTGCCCACCCTCCTCATCGTGGATGACGAGGAAGGCCCGCGCCACTCGCTGCGGATGGTATTCAAGAAGGAGTTCGAGGTCTTCGCCGTCGAGAACGGCGACAAGGCCCTCGACTACGCGAAGAGCCACCCGGTCAGCCTCGCCATTCTCGACATCCGCATGGCCGGCAAGTCCGGCATCGAGGTCCTGCGCGGCCTCAAGGCCATCGACCCACACATCGAGGTGATCATGCTCACCGCCTACGAGACGATCGAGACCGCCCGCCAGGCGCTGCGGCTCGGCGCCTGCGACTACCTCAGCAAGCCCTTCGACCTTTCCACCATCCGCGAGGCGGTCACCCGGGCGCTGCACCTCCGCCGCATCTCCGAGACGGTGTCCGACACCAGTGAGCGGCTCAAGGCCCTCTCCGACCAGCTCAACGACAGCTCCCTCAAGGAGGAGATGGCCCGCACCACGACCGAGATTTACGCCGGTGCGCTCCACGACATCAACAACCCGCTGACCGTCATCGCCGGTTATGTCGAGATGCTGACCATCCGCCTCGAAAGCGTGGGCTCGCTGCACGGCGCCGACCTGCAGGCGGTGCGCGAGGACGTCGCCACCCTGTCCAAGCAGGTCAACACCTGCGCCGCCATCACCCGGCGTTACCTGCGCTTCGTCAACAAGCGCAGCCCGCAGGCGCCGGAGGTTTCCGTCAACCAGGTGCTAGACGACATCCAGACCCTCATGCGCAACCACCCGAGCATCAAGGGCGGCAAGCTGGCCATCAAGCACCTCAACGTGGACACCGCCGCGCAAATCGGCGGCACGGAGCTGATCCAGATCCTGCTCAACCTCTGCATGAACGCCTTCCAGAGCGCGCAGCAGCCGCAGACCGTGTGGGTCACCGCCGAGCGCTTCGACATCAACCTGCCGACCGAGACCTTCAAGGACAACCCGACCGAGCGCTACATCGGTTCCGACAGCTTTGTGAACCAGCCGCCGGTCATCGCGGTCTCGGTGCTCGACCAGGGTCCGGGCATCCCGAGCGATGTGCTCGCCCGCATCTTCGAGCCCTACTTCACGACCAAGGCCCTGACCGGCACCGGCCTGGGGCTCGCTATCGTCTCCCGCCTCGTCAAGGCACACCATGGCCTCGTGCATGTGAAGTCTTCGCCCGGCGACGGCACGCGTTTCACGATCTACCTGCCCGGCAAGGAGCCGAACAATTCCGGGACGCCGTTCTGAGGTCGGATTTTCACCACAGAGGCACGGAGACACTGAGAGTTGATGGTTCCATCCGTTTCCTATCTGTCCGGAGAAGGACGCCGCAGGATGAATTCCTTGATCGACTTTCTGCCCGTTTAAAATCCGCCATTTCTCTTCTCTGTGTCTCTGTGGTTAAGATTCTAGTCCCTCAATCCCACTTGCTCGCGGCCTCCTTCGGGGCTTCACTGCCTCCGTCATGGAAATCCTGTATGTGCTTCTCGGCCTCGCAGTCGGCGCCGCCCTCGGCTGGTTCATCGCCCAGTCCCGCTCCGCCGCCTTGGGCGAACGCGCCCGGCTCGCAACCGAGCAGCTCGCCAAGACCGAGGCCGAACTCACCAGCGTACGAACGAGGGCAACGGAACTGGAAACCGAAAATGGCGCGCTGAAAAGCGATCAGGCCAAGACCTTGGAGTCGTTCAAGGCCCTCTCAGCCGACGCGCTCCGCTCCAACAACCAGTCGTTTCTCGAACTTGCCCGCGAAACCTTTGGCAAACTCCACCAGCAATCGTCCGACGAACTGGGCAAGCGCCAGCAGGCCATCGACTCGATGGTCAAGCCGCTCAAGGAATCCCTGGAGAAGGTCGACGCCAAGATCGGCGAAATCGAGAAAGCCCGCGCCAACGCCTACGGCCAGTTGTCCGAACAGTTGAAATCACTCGGCACCGCGCAAGTGTCGCTGGCCGCCGAAGCCTCGAAGCTCACCACCGCGCTCCGCTCGACCACCACCGCCGGCACCTGGGGTGAACTCCAGCTCCGGCGCGTCGTGGAAATGTCAGGCATGAGTTCCTACTGCGATTTTAGTGAGCAGCAATCCGCCGGCGGCTTCCGTCCCGACCTGATCGTCCGGCTCCCCGGCGGGCAACAGATCGTGGTCGACGCCAAGGCGCCCAACGACGCGTACCGCGAGGCCGTCAACGCCACCGACGACAGCGTGCGCACGGCCAAGCTCGCCGAGCACGCCGCGAAGGTGCGCGGGCACATCGACGCCCTCGGGGCCAAGAATTACTGGGAGCAGTTCCAGCCTTCGCCCGAGTTCGTCGTCCTGTTCCTGCCCGGCGACCAGTTCCTCTCCGGCGCACTGCAGTCCGATCCCACGCTGATCGATCGCGCGATCGCGAAGAAAGTCCTGCTCGCCACGCCCGCGACCCTCATCGCGCTGCTCAAGGCCGCGGCCTATGGCTGGCGTCAGGAATCCGTTTCGAAAAACGCCGAGGAAATCGCCGACCTCGGCCGCCAGCTTTACGACCGCATTGCCGGTTTCGCCGACCACCTCGACAAGGTCGGCCGCGGCCTGGAGTCAGCGAGCAAGTCCTACAACTCCGCCGTCGGCGCCTTCGAGGGCACGCTGTTGCCCGGCGCCCGCAAATTCTCCGAGCTCGGCGCCAAGGGCACGAAGGAGCTCCCCGAGCCCGGACCGGTCGAGACCACGCCGCGAGCCGTGCTCAAGCGCGCCTGATTTTTTATGGGCGAAACCCACCCCATCGAAGGCGTCTGGTATCCGCTCTATGCCGAACATGAAGGCGAAGAGGCGCCCAAGATGGTGCTCGATAAAATGGAGATCGAGCTGGTCGCCGGGAAATACTTTGTCCGTTTCGGCGGAGCCGTCATGGACACGGGAACCTACACGGTCGACGCGGACAACGACCTGACCCTGCTGGGCGTAACGGGGCCCAACGCAGGTCGCACCATTCCCTGCATCTTCAAGTTCGCCGGCGGCGCGCTCTCGATCTGCTACGGCTTGGGCGGCGAGCGACCGAAAAAGCACGCCACCGGCCCGGGCCAGCAATTGTACCTGGCGAATTATCAGCGGAAGGAGATTTAAGGTATAAGGCGAGGGCAGCGACCCCGCCCTACATCTAACAGTCTGTTTCCGTTTTGCGTTTCTCGTGTTTTTCGTGGCCAATCAGATTCACCCGGCATGCACCTTTCGGCTCTCCACATTTATCCCGTCAAATCCTGCCGCGGCCTGACCGTCACCTCGGCCGATTTGGACGATCATGGCTTCATCGGCGACCGGCGCTTCATGGTCGTCAGCGCTGAAGACGACCTCTTCCTCACCCAGCGCACGCACCCGCGCATGGCGCTGATCGAGACCACCCTGACCAAGGAAGCCCTCACGCTCTCCTCCCCCAAGCACGGTTCAGTTTCCGTGCCTCCGGCCTCCCGCCTCCCGTCTCCCGCCTCCGTGACCCGCCGCGTGACGGTCTGGAAAAGCACGGTCACGGCCGATGACTGCGGCGAGGAAGGCGCGGAGTGGCTCTCCGATTTTCTGGGGTTGCCGCTCCGGCTCGTGCGGATGGGCGGCGCCTTCCAGCGGCCGATCGTGAAGCCAACCGCGCAACCCGGCGACGTCGTCTCCTTCGCCGACGCGTACCCGTTGCTCGTGATCAGTGAGGCCTCGCTCGCCGACCTCAACTCGCGCCTGGCCGACCCGCTCCCGATGAACCGCTTCCGGCCCAACCTCGTGGTCGCCGGCTGCGAGCCCTACGCCGAGGACACGTGGGCGCACATCCGGATCAACGGCGTGGTCTTCCGCAACGCCGGCCCGTGCGCCCGCTGCCCCATCACCACCACCGACCAACTCACGGCCCTCCGCGCCAAGGAGCCGCTCAAGACCCTGGCGACCTATCGCCGCGACCCGGACGATTCAACCGACGTCAACTTCGGCACCAACCTGATCCACGAGACCAAGCGCGGCACGCTGCACACAGGAGATACGGTGACACTGCTTTAAGCCAAGCCGTCCAAACCGGAGTTGAAACCACTAATGGACACTAAGGATCCACTAATCCGGGTTAGTGTGGATTAGTGGTTAATCCCCTCTGGTTTTACTCCCACTGATTTGTCTCAATCCGTGCCATTCGTGGTGAAACTGCCTGGTCTGATCCGCGGTCCATGATCCCTTCTTGATGGAACTGTTCAAGCAACTCACCGGCCACGAAAGCCTGCTGGCCATCGGCATCTCGCTGGTCATGGCCAGCCTCATCCTCCGCGGCTTTGCCGCGAACAGCCGGCGCGATCAGGCGCGCCGCAAGCAGCACCAGCTCGATGAACGCCGAACCGGCGCGGCCGATTCTGTCGGACCACTGGCGCGGCCACCCACCTGGTTCGAAAAAAACGTGGGCCTGATCGCCAACCTCGTGCTCGCCATTGGCCTCGTGATCACTGTCCTTGGCTTTGGGACGAAATAGGCACGGCATGAACCAATCGGCTTGGGCTCTCACCAATCGTCACCACCCCGCCGCTTCGACTTGATTTTCGCCCGATGCTTCTTGGACTCGATCATCCGGGCCTTCTGGCCGCGGGACTTCTGACGCTTCTGCCGGCGGACCAGTTCGCGGGCCGCCTGCTGCTGATTGGCCGATTCCTGCCGGCGCCACTCCAGTTTTCCCGCCAGTTCGGTCCAGGCGAGCAGCCGGTTGACGCTTTGGTTGCGCTCCCGCTGGCAGCGGACCTCGATCCCAGTCGGCCGGTGCTGGAGCCACACCGTCGAGGAGGTCTTGTTGATCTTCTGGCCCCCCGCCCCGGCCCCGCGGACAAAGCGTTCCTCCACCTGCTCCGGCCGGACGCCCAGGGAGACAAATCGCGCCCGTAACGGCGCTTCCACGATATCAGGGAAATCGGCCATGTTTTGCTGCCCGCCATGAAACTAAACCCCTCGCCCGCAGTCAAATCAACCCCCACCCAAGGGGTCCGGCCGCGTCCTCCATGCGGCTTGCCCCAAGGAGCTTGTCCGCCCTTACTCTGGCCTCCCTTATTTATCCATGATCACCGGTCCCACCTGGTCCCAGAAACTCCGCACTGAAATCGGCAAGGCTGTCATCGGCCAGGACGTCGTCATCGAGCGCCTGCTGGTCGCCCTGCTGGCCAACGGCCACGTCCTCCTCGAGGGCATGCCCGGCCTCGCCAAGACCCTCCTCGTCAAGTCCCTCGGCTCCGCCCTCGGCGTCCAGTTCGAGCGGGTCCAGTTCACGCCCGACCTGCTGCCCAGTGACGTCGTCGGCACCATGGTCTTCTCGCCCAAGGACGGCGGGTTCACGACCCACAAGGGCCCCATCTTCGCCAACCTCGTCCTCGCCGACGAAATCAACCGCGCCCCCGCCAAGGTGCAGTCCGCCCTCCTCGAGGCCATGCAGGAGCGCCAGGTCACGATCGGCGGCACCTCCCACAAGCTCCCGCGCCCCTTCTTCGTCATGGCAACCCAGAACCCGGTGGAGCAGGAAGGCACCTACCCGCTGCCCGAGGCCCAGACCGACCGCTTCCTGTTCAAGCTGCTCGTTGACTACCCGTCGGCCAGCGAGGAAGCCCAGATGATGGACATGTGGGGCCAGGTCACCCGGCAGCCGGAGCTGCAGTCCGTCTCCAGCGGCGAGGAACTCCTCGAGCTTCGCGCCCAGGTGGACGCCATCCATGTGTCGCCCGCCGTGCAGGCCTACATCCTCGCGCTCGTCCGCGGCTCCCGCGACCTCGCGGCCCAGGCCGAGGGCGGCACCACCAAGCGCCTGCTCAACTTCGGGGCTTCGCCCCGCGCCTCCCTCGCCCTCTTTCAGGCCGGCCGCGCCCTAGCGTGGCTCCGCGGCTCGGACTATGTCTCGCCCGCCCTCATCCAGGAAATCTTTCACGACGCGCTCCGTCACCGCGTCGGCCTCACGTACGAGGCCGAGGCCGAGGGCCTGTCCGCCGACAAGATCCTGGACCAGGTGCTCATCCGCACGCCGGTACCGGCCAAGGTCTGAAAAATACAAATCACCAAAACTCCAAGGGCCAAAGAAATCCCCAATGAAAGAAATGGGCGAAATCCACCAAGGCTCGGTTTTGGATTTTCCGATTTCTTTATTCTTTGGAAATTGGCGTTTGGGTTTTGAAATTTAGCCGCACCATGCCTTCCGCCGTCCAAGAGCGCACCTCGCTCGTCACCTCCCAGCTCGCGCTGCTCAAGCAGCTCGAGTGGCGCGTGCGCCATGCGGTGGAGAATGTGCTCAACGGCGAATACCGCTCCGCCTTCCGCGGCCGCGGGATGGAGTTCGACCAGGTCGTGAAGTACACCTTCGGCGACGACATCCGGGACATCGACTGGAACGTCACCGCCCGCCTCGGCGAACCCTACCGCAAGAAGTTCATCGAGGAACGCGAGGTTTCGCTGCTGCTCGTGTTCGAGGACAGCGTCAGCCTCCAATTTGGCTCCGGTGCGCAATCCAAGCGCGAGGCCCTGATGGAACTGGCCGGACTCGTCATGATGCTCGGAGCCGTCAACCGCGACCGGGTCGGCTTCCTGCATGCCTCGCCCGCCGGTTACACCCTCAAGGAGCCGGTCCGCGGCCGCGGCCAGATCCTCCACGCCGCCGCCACCCTCCTCGGCCAGCCGCTCCCCTCGCTGGAAAGCAACCCGCTCGCCGGTCCTGAAATCGAAAATTCCACGATCCCGTGGCGTCTCCTCGCCCGCGCCGCCCCGCGGCACAGCATCATGATCTGGCTCGGCGATTTTCCCCCGCGGATCACACCCGAGGGCTGGACCGTGCTCACCCGCCGCTACCAGACCATGGGCTTCCGGGTCGACGACCCGTGGGACCGCGCCCTCCCCGCCGACCGCGCGCTCACCGTCTACGATCCGGTGGCCGGCCGGCTGGTCAGCCTCAACGGCGCCTCGGGCACGCAGCGGGCCGCCCACGCCGGGTGGGTCGAAGCGCGCGAAGCGGCGTTTCGCGCGCTCTTCCCCGATGCCTTGAGCCGGCTGGTCGTCCGCACGGACGAGGAACGGCTCGACGCGCTCGTGCGTTTCTTCCACGCCCGCATGTTTGCGGGACACCGGCGTTAACTCGAACAAACTTCCAAACGCCAATGTTCAAATATCAAAGACAGGCCAGCGCCGGGCGCAGCGGTTTCTGTCCGATTGGTTTTCCGGCCTTCTTTGAGCTCTGGCCCTTGGGCTTTGAAATTTCCGCCTGATGTTTCCGAAAAACTACACCTTTCACGACCCCTGGTGGCTGCTCGCGCTGCTGGTGCTGCCGCTGCTGATGTGGATCCGCGGCCGCCGGGGCGCGCCGGTCCTGATCGTGCCGTTTGCGGCGTCGTGGCACCGGCCCTCGATGATTCCCGCCTCGCGCTGGCCGGCGGTGCTGGCCATGGCCGGGTTGGTGCTCCTCATCGGGGCCCTCGCCCGCCCGCAGATCGTCGAGGACAAGCGCGAGGTGAAGCAGCAGGGCTACGACCTGATGCTCGCCATCGACCTCTCCGGCTCGATGCTCGCGGAGGACTACGAGCGCGACGGCGAGCGCATCAACCGCCTGCAGGCCATCAAGCCGGTCATCCAGGCCTTCATCACCCAGCGCAAGAACGACCGCATCGGCCTGGTGGTCTTCTCGGGCCGGGCCTACACCCTCGCCCCGCTAACCTTCGACCACGACTGGCTCGGGCGCCAGATCGAGCGGCTCAAGATCGGCATGATCGAGGACGGCACCGCGATCGGTGACGGCCTCGGCGTGTCCCTCTCCCGGCTGGATCAGGCCGGCCGCGAGGAAGGCAACAAGCGGAAGGGCGCGTTCATCGTCCTGTTGACCGACGGCGCCAACAACCGCGGGCTGCTCACGCCCGAGCAGGCGACGGAAATTGCCAAGTCCCGCGGCGTGCCGGTCTACACGGTGGGTGCCGGGCGCGACGGACTCGTGCAGATGCCGGTCTTCGACGACGCCGGCAACAAGGTGGGCTACCGCCGGATGATCGCGGACCTGGACGAGGGCGCGCTCCGGCAGATCTCGGACGCGACGGGCGCCAAGTTTTTCCGGGCGGCGGATTCCGACACGATCGAGAAATCCTTCGCCGCGATCGATCAGGCGCAAAAAATCGAATTCCAGGCCAAGTCGTATCTGCTATCCACTGAGCTGTTCCACTGGCTGGCCATTCCCGGCGCCTCGCTGCTGTTTCTCGGCGCGCTGGCCGCGTTGCCGCCCGCGCTGCCCGGACGCCAGGGCGGCGCCGCGCCCGCCGGTGCCGCCACCGCCCGCCCCCCGGCGGCCCCGCTGGCCGAGCCTCCCGTGCTGGCCGTCCCCCGGCCGGGTGTCCTGCTTCTGGCCGGGACCATCACCCTCGTGTTGGTCAACATGACCCTCGGGCTTTTCATCAGCTCGAAGAAGCACGGCAACATCTCAGCCGGTTTGGGCGGGGCCGTCGCCCAGTTCGTGATGCCCGTGGTCATCGCGTTGCTCTTTTCCATCAGCCCGGGGTTTCGCAATCCGCGCGCCCGCACCAAAGTCGTGTTTTGGTCCTCCCTCGCCCTCCTGCTCCTCAACCTGGCGGGGAGTTTCAAATGAGTTTCCACTCGCCGCATCTCCTCTGGCTGCTTGTGCCGCTCGTCCTCCTTTTCTCCTGGGAGCTGGCCCGGCATACGGCCCGCGCGGCGGTCACCTGGCCGAAAATCGCCCGCGCCTGGGCCGGGGCGTTCGATGTCACGCTCGGATCCCGCCACACGACGGCCGAGACCCGGCCGCGCCTCTGGCTGTGGTTCGGGCTGGCGCTTTGCATCGTGGCCCTCGCCCGGCCGCAGTGGGGCGTCATCGAGGAGCAGGTCTTCGACCAGTCGCGCGAGGTGCTCATCGCGGTGGATCTTTCCAAGTCCATGCTCGCGCAGGACGTGAAGCCTTCCCGGCTCGACCGCAGCAAGCTCCTGATCCAGTCCCTGCTCGACGGGCTCAAGGGCGAGCGGGTCGGCCTTGTGCTGTTCGCCGGCACCGCCTTCCTGCAAAGCCCGCTGAGCGCGGACTACGAGATCCTGCGGGAGTTCCTGCCGGCGCTGAACCCGGACTACCTGCCGGAAGGCGGCACGAATTACCATGCGATGCTGGAAGCCTCGATCCAGGCCTTCGGTACCTCCACCGCCGACCGCTACCTGATCATCCTGAGCGACGGCGAGGCGACCGAGGATGACTGGAAGACCCTGATCGAGCCACTGAAGGCCAAGGGCATCCGGGTCATCGGACTGGGGGTCGGCACCACGCAGGGGGCTTTCATCCCCGACGCCGGCGGCGGCTTCGTCAAGGATGAGCGCGGCGCCGTGGTTCTGGCCCGGCTGAACAGCTCGACGCTGCAGGAACTGGCCCAGGTGACGGGCGGGGCCTACACGGATGCGAGCACGTGGGTGGACCTGGCGGGCCTCCTGCGGAAAACCGTGGACGCCGGCCGCAAGGGCGATTTCTCCGAAAAGAATTCCGCTCGCCTGATGGAGCGCTACCAATGGTTTCTGGCGCCGGGTCTGCTGTTGCTCCTGATCAGCTTCTGGGCCGAGTTCCCGGTCCGGCCCCGCGAGCGGGCCTTGCCACTCGGCAAGGCGGGAAGCCGGAGGCGGGAGGCCGGAGGAAATCCGATCGTGCAGACCGCTGCCGTGCTTGGCGTGGCCTTTCTCGCCTTGCACCTCACGCCTCACGCCTCAGCCGCCGAGGCCGAAGGCAGCGAAGCCTTCGCCAAGCCGCTGGCCACCACGGTGACCCGGCTGGCGGAGAAGGACGATCTGTCCGCCAAGGACTGCGCCGAGCTCGCGCAGACGACGGTCACCTATGGACAGCGGGTCAAGGCCGCCCAGCAGCGTCCGCCGGAGAATGTCATCCGCGACGCCCTGCAGGCCGTGGATCTGGGCGAAAAACTGGATGCCAAGGCGACCGACTGGCCGAAGGTGCGCAGCGACCTCGAGGAGCTGCTCAAGAAAGATGAACCGCCGCCGCAGGATCAAAAGAAGAACCAGCAGCAACAAAACCAGGACCAGAATCAAAAGCAGCAGGACCAGCAGAAGTCCGACCAGCAAAAACAAGACGAACAGAAACAACAGGATCAACAGCAGCAGCAAAAGCAGGACGCCTTTGGCGACATGAAGGACAAGAAAGACCAGAAGGCGGAGCCGAAGCCCCAGCCGCCCCAGCCCGGCACCCAGAAAGTCGGCGGCCAGCCCGACAAAAAGCCTGACGAACAAAACCAGGACCCGGAACTCGCCATGCCGCTCCAGAAGCTCGAGCAAGTCCGCGAGCAGGATTCTCCCGCCAAGCTCCAGCAAATCATGCAAGGCCCGCCGCAAAAATCAAAAGCCACGGGCAAGGATTGGTAACTCTCATGCGTCGCATCCCGTTTAATTCATTTCTTTCCCACGCCGCTCCCCGTTTGCGGGTGCTGCCCGGGCTGGTCCATCTCCCGCAGCCGGCAGGGGCGCAGACTTGCCCGTTCGGCGGACTCAGGGCCCAGAGCTTGTCGAAGGGCTGCGCCCTCGATCGCGGTACCACGCACACAGGGCGCAGCAAGTCTGCGCCCCTACGCAACCGTGGGCTGCTCCTGCTGGCCTTCCTTTTTCCTTGGGCCGCCTTCGCCCAATCCGTGCGCTGGGATCCGCCGGGCGGCCAGCTGGGCTTCAACCAAGTGTCGGATATCTCGCTGATCTTCGACAATTGCGAACCCGAGGGCGCGCCGGCGATCCCGCCGGTGGACGGACTCGTCTTCGGCCGGCCCTCGCAGAGCAGCCAGACGAGCATCATCAACTTTTCCGTGTCCCGGACCTATTCGCTCGTCTTCCCGGCGCGGCCCACGAAGCGCACGGACCTGACCATCCCTTCCTTCGAAATCAAAACCGACAAGGGCATGATCCGGGTCGCGGCCGCCAACTACAAGGTGGGCGACGCCACGGTTGGCAATTCCGGCGTCACCGTCGACGACATCGCCTCCGCCAAGTTGTCCGCACCGAAGGACTCGTTCTGGGCCGGCGAGATCATCCCGGTCACTTACAACCTGAACGTGGTCCGCCGTTACTTCCATTCCCTGGCCACCAACCTTGACTGGCAGTCCACGCCCCTCGTCGCGGAAGACTGGACCAAGCCCGACCCGAGCGAGACCCTGATCCGCGGTGAGCGCCGCGTGGTTTCGACCCAGGACACCCGTGCCTACGCCAAGCAACCCGGCACCTACACCGTCAAGCCCGCCACGCAGATGGTGAACCTCATGGTCGGCACGACAGGATTCGGTCTCTTCTCCCAACCGACGGTCGAACAACGGCAGCTGGAGACGAATCCCCTGCAACTGACGATCAAGCCGCTGCCCCAGGCGCCGCAGGGGTTTTCGGGTGCGGTCGGTGAATTCTCCTTCACTTCTAAAGTCATTCCCACCGCCGCGGCCGTGGGCGAGCCCATCACCTGGACCCTGGAGCTGAGCGGCACGGGCAACTGGCCCGATGTGGCGGGCCTGCCCCAGCGCGAGGTTTCCAACGACTTCCAGATCGTGCAGCCGAAGTCGAAGCGCACGATGAAGGATGGGTCGCTCTTTGAAGGCACCCTCAGCGAGGACGTGGTCCTCGTCCCCTCCCGGCCCGGCACCTATCAGCTGACGCCGGTGCACTTCACCTACTTTGACACCAAGACCGGCACGTACCGGACCGTGGCGAGCGATCCCGTCACCCTGACCGTCACGGCGGGCGCCCCGCCCGTGCAACCGTCGGCCGGCTCCAGCGCGCCCGTGCAGTTCTCCCTGAATGTTCCGGGCGGAAGCAATGTCCCGGCGGCTCCCGTTCTCCCGAGTGCCGTCCCGCCGGTCGCACCGGAAAATCTGCCGCGCGATCCCCTGGCCTCGACCGGCCGGGGCTTTGTGCCGTTCAGGCCCGACGGCTTCTGGTTCGTCGTGGCGGCTCCCGCCATCCTGCTGGTGTTGCTCGCGTGGCTCGTGCTCGCCGGCCTGCTCTCGCGCCGGACTGATCCGCAGCGCCTGCGCCGCGAGGCCAAGGCCCGGCTCGCCGCCGCCCTCGCGGCGCTCCGTTCCGCCAGCGCTCAACCCTCAGCGCTCAACCCTCAGCTGAGAGTGTGGCAGCAGGACGCCGCCGCGCTCTGGCAGATCCCGCACGCAGCCCCGGGGGCTCCGCTGGTCCAGCTGGCCGTGACCAGCCAGGACAAGGACGCCGCGGAAAACTGGGCCAGGCTGTGGAGCGAAGCCGATCGCGCGCTCCACAGCCGCGAGCAAACGCTGCCCAAGGATTGGCTGCCGCGCGCCGAGAGTGCACTGGAAGCCGTGAACGTACCCGGCTGGCCGCTACTCTCACTCTTCAAGGCCGGCAACCTGCTGCCCTTCCTTTTTGCACTGGCGCTGCTATTTGGGCCGACGATCGCGATGGCCGATGCCGGAGGCGACGCCTACAAGGGCGGAAACTTCTCCACCGCGGCCACCGCCTGGCAGCAGACGGTCACCACCACCCCGTCCGACTGGACGGCCCGACACAATCTCGGGCTGGCCCTGGCCCAGCAGGACCGCTGGCCCGAGGCCACGGCCTACTGGACCGGAGCCTTCCTGCTCAATGCACGTTCCGACACCACCCGCTGGGATCTCGCCCTCGGGCTGCAGCGTTCCGGCATGGCGCCACCCGAACTGGTTGAACTGTCCCGGGGCGAAGGTCGCTCCCAGCTCGCGCGCCAGGCGACGCCCGGCGAATGGCAATTGGCCCTCATCCTCGCGGCACTGCTGCTGGCCGCCGCGCTCATCGTGCTGCTCCTGCAAGGTTACCGGCGGATCGGCGGCTGGGCCAAGCCGGCGGCGCTGACCACTAGCCTGCTGGCCGTCCTCCTCGCGGCCGCCGCCACGCTCAGCCTGCACACCTACGGCCCGCTGGCGAATCCCGAGGCCGCGCTGGTCTGGAAGGCCTCCGTGCTGCGCAGCATTCCCACCGAGGCGGACACGGCACAGAAAACGTCCCCGCTTTCCGCCGGCTCCATCGCCGTCGTGGACAAAACCTTTCTCAATTGGACCAAGCTCAGCTTTGCCGGCGGCCAGTCCGGCTGGGTGCGCTCGGAGGATTTGATCCGGCTGTACCGGTGAAATGACTTAACTGTGGGAGCGAGCTTGCTCGCTCCCACATGACAGATCTTTCCCCTACCTTGTGTTGAACCACTTCGCGTCGCCCGGCTGGTGGCTCCACTTCTCGAGCAAAGGGAAAATCTCGCCGACGGTGCGCGCGACCGCGTACTTGCCGTGGATCGTCGCGTGCATGAATTTTTCCGCCACGATCCGGTCGCAGAGGCGCAGCAGGTCGTCGTAGTAGCCGTCCTGGTTCAGGATCACCACCGGCTTCTGCAACACCTCGAGGTGGGCTAGCGTCAGGATCTCGAGCAATTCCTCCAGCGTGCCCCAGCCGCCGGGCAGCGCGAGAAAGGCGTCCGCGCGCGTCTCCATCAGCATCTTCCGCTCGCGCATCGTCAGCACGGAAATGAGTTCGTCGGCCTCGGTGAACTCCAGTTCCCGGACCTTCATGAATTCCGGGATGACCCCGACCACCCGGCCGCCGCCCGCCTTGACCCCGCGCGCGACCGCGCCCATCAGGCCGGTCTTGCCGCCGCCGTAGACCAGCGTCCACTGCCGGCGCGCCATCTCCCGCCCGACCTCGTCCGCCGCCGCGTAGTACTTCGGATCAAGCCGGTCGCTGGAGGAACAGTAAACGCAGAGGGACTTCATTTTTCTGGCCCCACTAATTCACACTAACCGACACTAATAAACTGAAATTTGAAAAGCCCGGCCGCCGCCCCTGAAACCACCCGGTAGTTAAGGACTGGATTGTCTGTCGGTCATCAGTCTCCTTTAGTATGCCTCAGTGCTTAACCCTGCCCCAGTCTATCGCGGCCGCCTCGCGCCTTCGCCCACGGGCCTGCTCCACGCGGGGCATGCCCGGACCTTCTGGATCGCCACGGAACGGGCGCGCGCCGCACATGGCCGGCTGGCGCTGCGCAACGACGATCTCGACCAGGCGCGTTGCCGGCCGGAATTCGTGACCGCCATGCAGGAGGACCTCCACTGGCTCGGCCTGACCTGGGAGGAACCGATGGTTTCGCAGAGCGCGCGCATCCCGCTGTACCGGGCCGCCCTGGCCCGCCTGCATGCGGCCGGGCTGATCTTTCCCTGCGCCCGGTCGCGCCGCGATGTGCTTTCCGCCGCCGGCGCCCCGCATGAAGCCGAGGAGGCGGACGAGCCGATCTATCCCGCGCAATTCCGTCCGGCCCCGGACACCCCGCTCCCGCCGCTGACCGATCCGATCGGGATCAACTGGCGCCTGCGGGTGCCGGACGGCGAGTCCCTCAGCTTCACCGACGGCCACTTTGGCCGGCAGCAGGCGGTGGCAGGACGGGATTTCGGTGACTTCCTCGTGTGGCGAAAGGATGACATGCCGAGCTACCAACTCGCCTGCGTGGTCGACGATGCGGCCATGCGCATCACGGAAGTGGTGCGCGGCGCCGACCTGATCCAGTCCACCTTCCGCCAGCTGTTGCTGTATCGTGCGCTCGGACTGGATGCGCCGGCCTTTTATCACTGCCCGCTCGTGACTGACGACCAGGGAGTGCGGCTGGCAAAACGGCAGGACGCCCTCGCACTAAGAACCATCCGCGCGCAGGGCAAAACGCCTACGGAAATGATCGCCGGATGGAGCACCCCGGACACTTGGCTTGGAAGGTAATGCTTCGCGGAAAATGCAGGCATGGATTTCCCCGTAGCGGCGCGACTTGCTACGCCCTGAGCACACGGCATCACCTTCTCGGGCGCGGCAAGTCTGCGCCTCTGCACTCAACTATTTAGCGTCTTACCGCGGCCAGGCCGCTCAATGCAGCAGATCATTCCGCCACATACCCGGAAGGATCGAGGCGGTGCCGAGCAGGTAGTTGCGGTAGTAAAGCCAAAAGACCAGCGCGCCGAGTCCGATCAGGAAGATCGCGTCACCCGCGCCGCCGACGGTTGAACGGCTCGTCTTGCGTAGCGAATGCACGACCCAGATGATCCCCGGAGCGATCGCAAAGGCCACCAGCGATGAGCCAAAGAGCACCATGCCCATGATGAACAGCGTTCGCAGCAGCCCGTCGCTGATCAACCGCGCCTTGTAGGCGACGATCTCGTTGCAGAGATTCAGGAGGAGCAGGCAGCAGGGCAGCACATAATAGCGCTCGAGCGCGGCGTTGGCTTTCATCGGGAGGGGAGAGTGACGGTGAGAGTGCAAGGGATCAATCGCAACGAGCGCGGCGCTTGATATTCCGGGGTTTTCCCCTTCCCTCTCCCTTCACCACCCCATGGCGACCTACGTTTACGAAACCATCCCGCGCGAACCCGGCGAAACCCCGCGGCGCTTCGAGGTGGTGCAGAGCATGAGGGACGCCCCCCTCCAGCAGCATCCCGCAACCGGCGAAGCCGTCCGGCGCGTCGTGACGGGCGGCTACGGCCTCATGGGCGTGGCGGCCCGGTCCACCGTGGCCGCGCCGGCCGCGGCCTGCAGCCCGGGCTGCGCCTGCCACAGCGGTCCGCGGATTCCCTCTCCCTAAACCAACAACCCAATGATCAACTACAGCCAGCCTGACCTCACCATTCACCCACCGCGCAGCTTGCGTGTCCGCCTCGGCGGCTACGCCCATCTGGCCCGCCTGCTCGACAAGGCCCGGGCCTCGCTCGCCGGCAAGGCCGGCGACTACCACTACAATTGCCCGCTCGACCAGCAGTTCTTCGCCTTCACGGGGATTGGCCCGGACGCCCTGCTCGCCGAGATCAAAAGCGGTAAGACCGACGTCCAGATCCTCGAATGGGTCAACGCCGTGGCCAAGCGCCAGCCCTTCGAGGTCGCGGCGTGGTCCGCCTGGCTGGAAGTGCGCGGACCAGGTGGCGCCGAGGGCCACGAGTGGATGGCCAGCGTGATCAAGGGCAACAAATCGGCCCGGGATGACATCCGGTCGTTCGCCGACCTGCTCGATTTCGACGACTACGTCAGCTACGGCGGCGTGGCCTGACGGGATTCTCGATTCTCGATTTTGGATTCTCGATTGGACGGCGCACCCGGGTGCGCCGTCTTTTTTTGTGCCCGCCGCGCTCAGCGCACCAGTCGATCAGGACTCAGGAAATCAGAGATCTCAGAGTTCCGTGTACTTGTCCGCCCGGCCCCGCGCCTTCTCGACCGGATACTTCAAGGCATTGGCGGCCATCTTGGTCTCGATCGCCGCCGCCAGGTCGATGCCGCAGATGTTCGCAAACTCGAGCGCGTAGATGACGACATCGGCGATCTCCGCCTCGATGGCGGGCCGCTTTTTCGGGTCCCGCGCGAGTTCGAGCGACGCCTTGGATTCCGCCCAGAGGAAATGTTCCATCAACTCGCCGGATTCGGCGGCCAGCGCCATGCTCAGGTTCTTCGGCGAATGAAACTGCTCCCAGTCGCGCGCGTGCACAAAGGCCAGCACGCGCTCGCGCAGTTCCGCCACGGTGGTCTTGGCATCGGTCATGGGATTCATGGCCGGAGGCTGGCCCCGCGCGGGAAGGCGCGCAAGCGCCGGAATGGCCGCACAGTTGGCCGCGAATTACTTGAGGGAATGTCACGTCATACCCGGAAATTTTATTTGGCGGATGGCACGGGGTGTGCATTTTAGTTGGGTACTCAGACCAATGTCACTCGCACTCCAACAGCAGCGCACCCAGCGGGCCCGCACTTCGATTACGAAGGCCGGCCAGCCGATTGGTTGCGTGCAGATGTGCCAGTGCGCCTCCAATTGGCTGAAGCCTCAAGCCGACTCGGGCTGCCTGCGCTGATCCAACCGTAAATCGGTTAACTTTCAGCTCCCAGGAGTCCCGGCGGCCGCAAACCGACGAGAAAGGAACCACCATGCATACCATCATCCATCGCCTCAATCACCGCCGTTTCCCGAGCACGGAGCCCAAGCAGGCTTTCCGTTCGCCCCACTATGACTGCATGGATCAGTCCGGGGCGCTCAAGCTCGTCGTGTATGTGCCGGGCGTCGACGCCAGCGGCGTGGAGATCACGACACTGGGACCCGATCTATTTGTGACCGCCCGCAAGACCCACCACGTCCGCGCCAACTGGCCGGCGCTGCACCTGGAGAGCGTGCAGCGCGACTACCAGCTCAAGCTGCGGCTCGGGTTGGGCTTCGACTACGAGGCCCTGCAGGCATCCGTCACCCGGGGCGTGCTCACCATCGTGTTGCCGAAAAAGCAGCTGGCCTCGGCCAGTCTGCCGCTCCGGCAACGCCAGGTGGCATAAGCCCCCGGAAGCAACCTGCGCGTGCGCCCCCACGCGACGCACGCGCAGGTTTCGCCATTTTTCTGGAACAATCCGGCCGCTGCCGGGTTCTTAAACAGGCAGGCTCCGACCAAGCCCCGCACCAAACACCATGACATACTTTTCGCACAATACCCTCCAGCGCCGCGCCGGCTTCCCGGCCGCGACTGGCAGTGCGCGTCCGGGGCTCATGCGCGACATCCTGTGGAACCAGCCCGTCTTCAAGGCACCCGTGCTGCCCATTCCCCGGATCGCCCTCGAACCCCTGCCGTTCACCGCCACCCGCGTGACGCAGCGCACGGCGCGGGCCTGATTCGCCGGCCTATCTTTCCGGCACCAGCCAGCCGCTGGCCGAGCCGGCCCCGGCATCAACCTTGAGCCGCTCAACCAGTGGCGGCAGGATGGCCCGGATTTCCCCTTCGATTTTCCACGGGGGATTGAGCACGAGCAACCCGCAGCCCTTCATCCGCAGCTGTGAACTGTCGCCGGCAATGTTGAGTTCGGCGAAAAAGGTCGGCGGCAGCGACAGTTCGTGCAGTCCGCGGTTAAAGTCATCGATTCGCGTGCGGTCGGTGATGGGATACCAGACCGCCACGACCGCACCGGGCATCCGCCGCAGCCCATCGCCGAGACCGCGCAGGATGTCCGCAAACTCTGCCTTGCTCTCAAACGGAGGGTCGATCAGCACCAGCGCCCGCTTTTCCGGCGGCGGCAGCAGGGCTTTCAGTCCCGTGTAGCCGTCGATCACCTGCACCGTGACCCGGGATTCGCGGGCAAACTCAAAGTCCAGGGCCTCCGCGTCATCGGGCCGCAGCTCACATAATGCCATCCGGTCCTGGCTGCGCAGCAGCAGCTTCGCCACCCAGGGCGATCCCGGGTAGAATTTCAGCTCCGGACCGCTGGCCCCCTGCTGTTCGTTGAACTTCTGCACCAGCGCAAGATAGTCGGTAAGTACGGCCGGCAGCGCCGCCACACCCCACAGGCGGCCGATACCCGCGGGATATTCCGGCTCGCGGGACCGCCCATCCGGCAGGATCGACGGCACCGACAGGTCATAGCCCCCGCGCCCGGCATGCGTATCGAGGTAGAGAAAACCCTTTTCCTTGCGCTGCATGGCCCGGATCAGCTGCAACAGGAGCACATGCTTGAAGACGTCCGCGTAATTGCCGGCGTGATAGTGGTGGCGATAGTTCAAAGGAAAGAAAGGGAAAGTGAGACCAAGGGGGTGGGCGGCAATGCCGGTTTCATAAGCGTTCTGTCCACGATCACCTTCACTTTCACTTCTTATCCACCGGCACCTTGACCACTGTCTTGCGCACCAGGACCGGATCATCGAACCGCAAACACGGCATATGCCCGTCCGCCGGAAAGAAAACCGCCACATCCCCGGCCCGCATCCTGAGCCGGGAGGCGGCCATGGTGTCGGTATACTTGATGAAGTCCCGCTCTTCGTTGTAAGACTCGGCCACCACGAGCCGGGCCACATCCTCCACTTCCATCAATTCGGTTCCGGCCACCATCACCTGCACATCGATGTACTTGCGGTGGGACTCGAAGAAACCATCCGGACGCGTCTTGGTGTAGTAAACCTGCTCCAAGGCGAAAGCGCCGTTGGCCAAATCGATTCGTTCGGTAACGCCTATATCGATCCCTGCGATCCGGCGAGCGGCCACCGTTTCAGGTCGCAGAATCTCCGCAATATAGTTTAAGGCCGCAGTAAATCGCACATCGATCGCGATTTGGGCTCTAATCATCGAAAATTGTCCGAAAATCGCCACTAGGCATGTAACACATTGAACGCACTTTGCGTTGGCAAGCCCTCAAAACACAGCCGCAGGGCGTTGAAATCTCGGAATCGGCATCTATCCATAAGTTTGCAATAATAGCCTTGAGGCAGCTCCTTCGCCTCGTCAGCTTCCGAAGTGCTGTGAAAATAATCCGTACGCTCCCTGCCCTGTTTGCGTCGTTTCTCGGATTGATTGTCGCGGTGCCCCACCTTCAGGCGCAGCTGACTTGGACTGGTGGGACAACCAACGCGAGCGACTTCAGCAATTACACCGGCACACTCGGCACTCCGCCCTATGATTTCATTTTCGACACCGCCACGAACACCACGGGGCTCACTGGGAGCCCAGGTTCTGCCAACAACCTAACCTTCTCCGGCGCAGGGCGACCGACCTATAGTTTCGACGAGGCCAGCCTCAACCTGGCTGGGAATATTACCGTCACGGGCAGTGCTGCCGAGATCACCTTTGGGAGCAACTACGCGTTTATTCTCTCCAACAACAGCCATTCCATCGATGTGGGCGGGGCAAATGTGGAGATCTGGGGGCCTATCGCCGGCGGCGGGTCCGCTGGTATCGCGAAATATGGCTACGGCTATCTTACGCTTGGAGGCTACAACTCTTTCAGCGGCGGGGTAAAAATCCACGATGGTACGCTCCTGCTGGGAAGCTCCTCTTACTACAGCAGTTTTTGGAATGGTGATGGATACACAATCATCGACTATGGCCCGGTCGGTAGCTCCTCTAGCATCCTGAAACTCGATGCGGGCACGACCCTCGGCCTAGCTGCGAGCGGGGGAAGCTACAGCCTGAGCAATAATATCGGGCTGTGTTTTACCGGCCTCGTCAATGTTGACACTGGCGACGGTGGCGATCTTACGCTCAACGGCACTATTTCGGGTTCCTCCACCCTCAACGTAGCCGGCTATGGCAGCCTCACGCTGAACGGTAGCAATACCTACACCGGCGGCACCACGGTCAATTCCGGCGCCATCCTAAACTTGGGCTCAGATTCAAACATCGATGGATCCATCATTAGCAGCCCCGTGGGTACAGGCACGCTAACACTCAATGGCGGTAGCGAAATCGACAACCTAACCGTCGGTACTATCACTCTCGCCAATAACATTGTGTTGTCCGGCGGTTACGACAACTACGCGCACGTGGAAGAAGAATCAGCAGATTTCAAGCTCACGGGCCAGATCACGGGCATGGGCGGTATTGACTGGTGCACGACGTCCATCCTTACCTTGACCAACGCGAACAATACATTCAGCGGTGGCATCGACATGCGCGAGGGCATGTTGCTCCTCGGTGCCAGCAGTATTGGCACACCGGGGAACGCGACCGCCGGACCCGTGGGCACTGGCGGTATTATCATGTATGGCGATTCGACGCTGGGCGTCGCTCCGCTGGCCGGGTCGATCACCCTGCACAACAACATCCAAATCAATAGCGATACGGAGTTCCCGGCGTACTTCGATGCATCCAACGGTAACCTGACCCTGCTAGGTGGCATTTCCGGCACCGGCGTGCTACAAATCACAGGGACTGGAGCCGTGACCCTGACCGGCAACAATACCTTCAGTGGCGATCTCTAGGCCGGTGGCACCCAGTTGAACTTAGCGGACCAATCGGCCAGCAACGCGATTCTCGGTCTCGGTCTGGGCGCGGGGGTCTACTTCACCGGGACTGCGCCAGTAATCGCCGGCTTGGAGGCAGACGCGAACACCGACACCGTGTACCTTCTGGCCTCGTCGACCCTGACCATCAACCAATCGGAAAATACCGTGTTCGCCGGTCATATTTTGGGTGGCGGATCCGGCGTAAATATCACCAAGCAAGGAACCGGGTCACTGACTTTTTCCTATGCCAACTCGTATGATGGCACGACCACCATATCCGGCGGCACGCTGGTCTACGGTGCAACAGGTGCCTTTGGCACGAGCGCGGTCACGGTCAACGGGGGCGCCCTGAAGATCGCAAACGGGGCCAGCTTCACCAACCCACTCACCCTCACTGCAGGCACCCTCGCAGGCAACTACACCTTTACGACCCCGCAGACCTTCGGGACTGGCATCACCCTCTCGCCCGGCAACTCTCCGGGCACGATAACCTTCGCCGCCGGCTACGCACCAACTAATGGCGTCACCACCAACTTCGAGTTTAGCGCAGCCACCGATAATCCCGGGGTCAGCTCCGACCTCATCGCCGTCACCGGCGGCACGCTCAATCTCTCAGGGTTGTCCGCCGGCGGTTACACGCTGAAGCTGATCTCCCTCCTGCCAGACAATGCGACGCCGGGTGCCGTCTCCGGCTTGTCCGGCCCTTCCTCTTGGACAATCTTTACCGCTCCATCGCTTGTTGGCTTCAACCCGGCCCTGTTCACCATCGATCAATCCAGCTTTGTTAACAGCGGCACCTTCTCCCTCTCGACCTCGAGCAATAATATCATCCTCAACTTCAGCCCCGTCCCCGAGCCCTCGACCTATGCGCTCCTTACCTTGGGGCTTGCCACGTTGGTGCTGCCAGTGGTTCGCCGCCGCCAGCGGGGCTGAGGCTCATCCAATTTCCCAAACGAAGGCCGGCCTTATTCAGGCCGGCCTTCTCGTTTTATTGGACCAGGTGCTGCGCTTTCTCCACCAACCCAAGGAACTCGTTGCGGTAGCCGCCGGCGTCGCTGCCGACCCCTGCCCGGCCCCACGCCGCCACCTCCGCCAGGCTGAGCGTGCCCTTGTACGGTGAATCCCGCAGCGCCATCCCGAAGGCGGCCACTGCCGTCGCGAATTTGAAATCCTGGCTCGCCTCGTCGAAGCGGGCCCCGGTGTCGCGCAGCGCAAACTCCAGCTTGCTGCTGATGTCGCCCGCCGGCTCCTTGTAGCGAATCTTCAAGGTGAACATCTCGGGGCGACCAAGGTTTTCTGTCTTTAGTTTCCGGCCTTCCGTTACTTTAAGATTGGTGTCGTCAATTCCCTGTTCCTTGCTCCCCGCTCCCTGCTCCGTCTTCTGATATTTCAGCGCATCCACCGCCGGGGTTTCCCCCGGCATCGCCACGCCGACCGGCACGACTTCATAGAGCGCCGTCACGGTGTGGCCGGCGCCGATCTCCCCGGCGTCGACCTGGTCGTTGTTAAAGTCTTCCTTCGCGAGCAGCCGGTTCTCGTAGCCGATCAGCCGGTAGGCTTGCACGACCGCGGGATTGAATTCCACCTGGAGCTTCACGTCCTTCGCGATGGTCACCAGCGTCCCGCCGGCCTGTTCGACGAGCGCCTTCTTCGCCTCCGCGAGGGAATCGATGTAGGCGTAGTTGCCGTTACCCTTGTCGGCCAGTTGCTCGAGCGTGGCGTCCTTGTAGTTGCCCATGCCGAAGCCGAGCACGGTCAGGAACACACCGGTCTTCGCCTTTTCCTCGACCAGCCGCACGAGCTCGCCCTCGCTCGCGACCCCGACATTGAAATCCCCGTCGGTCGCCAGAATGACCCGGTTCACGCCACCGGGCACGAAGTGGGCCTTGGCGATATCGTAGGCGAGCTGGATGCCCGCGGCGCCGTTGGTCGAACCCTCGGCCTCCAGGCGGTCGATCGCGTCCAGAATCTCGGCCTTGTGCACCGCGCTGGTCGAGGGCAGCGCCAGACCGGAGGCGCCGGCATAGACCGCGATGGCCACCTGGTCGTCCGGCCGCAGCTTGCCGACCAGCAAACGGAGCGACTGCTTCACCAGCGGCAACCGGTTCGGCGCATTCATCGAGCCCGACACATCCAGCAGGAAAACCAGATTCGCCGCCGGCCGGGTCGCATCGCTGACCTCGCGCCCCTTCAGGCCGATCCGCACGAGCCGGTGTTCCGGGGCCCAGGGCGCGCTCGCCGCCTCCAGTGCTACGGCAAACGGTGCAGGGCCGGTTGGCGCCGCATAGTTGTACGGGAAATAATTGATCATCTCCTCAATCCGCACGGCATCGGCCGGCGGACGCTGGCCCTGCGTGAGAAAGCGCCGCACGTTCGCGTATGACGCCGTGTCGACGTCCGCCGCTAAGGTCGACAGCGGCTCATCGGCCACCCGCCGAAAGGGATTGTCCCGGTGGTAGCCGTAGGCCTCGGTGTTCGCGTCCGCTGCCAGGGTCTTCAGGCCTCCACTCGCGCGTTCCTTCGCGGGGGCGCTGACATAATTGCTCCGCACCCCCTCCTCCTTCCGTTTGAAACTGGTCTGTTTCTCGCCCGCCGCACCGGCCGCCTGGGCCACGGTGAATGCGTCCAGCCTGACTTCCTGGTCCGACTCCGGCGGCACGGCCATCGCGACCGGCATCTCGCTCTGGGGCGCGACGGTGGCAGGCGCCGGAGGTGGCGGCATGGCCTTCCGCTCGTCCTTGCCCGCGACCGAGCCGGTCAGTGATACCTCAACCAACCGCATGTGCCCGCGCCGCGATTCCTCCCGTTCGTGCAAAACAAAGAACACCGCGAAGCAGGCCGCGGCCAGGCCGCTGACCACATAGTAGAATTGCGGAAACCGCAGCAACAGGCCCGGCTTCTTCCCGTAAGGCCGGATCACCGCAGGCGTGGATGGCACCGGCTCATCCTCCAGCGCGGCCATCAGCGCCGCCGTGGTGCGGCGGATCTCCTCCACCGCCTCCCGGGCGGCGGCATCCTGCGCGAGCAGCCGCTCGAATTCCGCGCGCTCCGCCGGCTCCATTTCATGGAGGGCGTAGGCGGTCAGTCGCGGATCGTCGGGTGAAATTTTATTCGGTTCCATGGTCGGTATCTCCGGGTTCGGTCGGGCGGTTCTCGTTTACTCGGGTTGGGCGGCCATGCCCTGCCGCAGGGCCTTGATGGCGGTGTGGAGAATGAAGCCCACATTCGTCACCGACAGTGACGTGATGCGGCTGATCTCCTGGTAGCTGAACCCGTTCTGGAATTTCAGCCGCACCACCTCCTGCTGGTTGTGCGGCAGCTGGTCGATCAGGCGGAGCACGGCGGCGTGCTGCTCGGCCCGCTCGAGGGTGCGGCCGGGCAAGGGCTCGGCCGCCGTCAGCCGCTCGGCCTGGCCTTCTTCAAAGCGCTTCATGCGGCCCTCCTTCCGCGAGACATCATGCGCGCGGTTGCGGCAGACCGTGAAAAGCCACTCCGCCACGTGGCCGTCCACCTGCCCCGCTGGCTGGGCCATGAGACGGATAAAGGTGTCCTGCACAACATCGCGCGCCCGTTCGGCGTCGCCGCCGAGGAGGCGGGTCGCATAGCGCAGGAGCGGCGCCTGATGGCGCGCCACGGCCTCGGGCACCAAGGAGCTGGTCGCAGGTCTGACATTGGATTTTTCCGGTTCGATATTCACGAGCCTTGCCCCTTTGACGGATGATGGGCGGATTTATTAGGGGTTGGACACAGAAATATTCCGCCCGCGCCTTGCCGGCCGGGGAATTGCCGTTTTAGTGCCCTCATGCCGCGCCCCGCAGGTTTGCTCACCGCCTCCAGCCTATCGCTGATCGCCTTGTTCGCCGCCTGCTCGAAGCGCGAAACCATCGTGCAGGCCGGCAATCGCGACCAGATCCTGCACGTCGGCAACGGCGCCGAACCGGAAAGCGTCGATCCCCACCAAGCCATCGCCTACACCGACCAGCGACTGGAGGCCGCCCTCTTTGAGGGCCTGTGCGCCACCGACGAGCAGTCGTCGCTGCCCGTGCCCGGCGTCGCGGAACGCTGGGAAGTCTCCGCCGACGGACTCACCTGGACCTTTCATCTGCGCGCCGGCCTGCAATGGTCGAATGGCGATCCACTCACCGCCGACGACTTCATCCAATCCTGGCGCCGGAACCTCGCCCCGGCCTTTGCGTCGGGCTACGCCTACCTGCTTTTCCCGATCAAGCATGCCGAGGACTTCAACAGCGGCAAAGTCACCGACCCGGCCGCCCTCGGGCTGGCCGCGCCGGATCCGCGCACGCTGGTCGTCACGCTCGAGCGCCCCACCCCGTACCTGCCCAGCCTCACCGCCGCCGCGCCGTGGTATCCCATCAACCCGCGGGTCGTGACCCGTTTCGGCGCGCTTACCGACCGGTCGGGTACCTGGACCCGGCCCGAGAACTTCGTCGGCAACGGTCCGTTCGTGCTGAAGGAATGGACCCCGGGCTCCCGCCTGGTCGTGGCCCGGAATCCGAAATATTGGGACGCCGCGGCTGTCCGCCTGAACGGCATTGTCTTCTACCCGATTGAAAATCCCGACGTGGAGGAGCGGAACTTCCGCGCCGGCCAGCTGCACCTCACCAGCAGTCTGCCGCTCTCGAAGATTCCCATCTATCGGGAACAGAACCCGGCCCGGTTGCGCACCGATCTTTTCCTCCAGGTTTACTTTCTCCGCTTCAACGTCACCAAGCCGCCCTTCGACAACCCCAAGATCCGCCGGGCGCTCGCGCTGGCGATTGACCGCGACTCGATTTCCCGCAGCCTGCTCCACGGCTCCCGCGCGCCCGCCGACCATTTTGTGCCGCCGCACACCGGTGGTTACGATTCGCGCGCCCATGTGGCGCAGGACCTGGCGGAAGCCCGCCGCCTGCTGGCGGAAGCCGGCTTCCCCGGCGGCCAGGGGCTGCCGGTTTTTGAACTCCAGGTGCGCAACGACGAGCTCCAACCCAAGATGGTCGAGGCGGTACAGGCGATGTGGCAGCGCGAACTGGGCGTGCGCATCACCATCGCGCTGCTGGAACAGAAGGTGATGATCCAGAACCAGCAGACCCTGAATTTCACGATCGGCGCCAACGGCTGGGTCGCCGACTTTGCCGATCCCGTCACCTTCCTAGACGTGTTCGTCACCAACGGGGGCAACAATTGGACCGGCTGGAGCAACCCCGCCTACGACCGGCTGATCGCGGAGGCGGCCCGCACCCTGAACCCCGCGGACCGCTATGAAATCTTCCAGCAGGCCGAGGCCCTGCTGCTCGATCAGGCTCCCGTCATTCCGCTGGTCTTCGGGGCCAGGAACTTCCTCATCGACCCCGCCGTCCAGGGCTGGGAGCCGGCCCCGATCGGCCTCTACCAATACAAAAAGGTTTACCTGCAGGGCCCCTGACCGCACCTTGCTCGCGTGAATTTCCGTCACCTGTTGTTCGTCGTCGCGACCGCCACCGCCGTGGCCCTGCCCTCAACCGCCCCGGCCAAGGAGGCCGACCTGACCGTGGTCCGCGTCTTCACCGGCTGGCGCGACGCGGCCTCCTTCAAGCGGATCTCGGAATACTTCACCGGCCGGGAAAACACCGGCGGCGAGGCGATCATCCGCACCCACCCCGACCAGCGGGCGGGTTATTACTTCCTGGTGCGGGTCAAGAATCCCGGCACCCCGCTCGCCGTAAAGTTCAGCCTCCAGCTCATTTTGCCTTCCAACCCCAAGGTGCAGACCTTCACCTTTCCCGCTGATTTCCAAAGGGGTGACACGGTGCTGAACCTCGGCCTGACTGGCGAAGACTGGCCCAACCCCAAGGCCAATCCCGTGGCGTGGAAACTAGATATCGTCGGGCCCGACGGTCACGTGCTCGCCTCCGAAAAAAGCTACCTCTGGGAAAAGCCGGCGGACAAGTAAATCGGACCGGGCGTCAGACATCATTCTTCAGAATCGCGATTGTGGAGGGCCCGTCTCCCGACGGGCCGCGGATGGTCCCTCCATCGACTCGCTCATCTATTTCGCACGCACATGCCCGCTCCATCCGCCTCAAATCCCTGGTCGTCCTGGCACCCGGTGACCGGCGACTGGCATCCGTCTCCCGCGACGCTGGCCGAGACCCTCGATGGCGGACAGTCCTTCCGCTGGGTTCGCCAAGCGCACCAGGCGGCCCGGCCAAGCCTCGGCGAAGCAGGGCTACCATCTGGTTGGGCCGACATCTGGACCGGCACCTGGGCCGGCTGCGTGGCCCAACTCCGGCTCGACCGGAACCGGCTTGAATGGCGCGCCCCCACCAGCCTGCAAGCCGCCGTCGCGACGGGCCTGCCGCGCTACCTCGCCCTCGACATCGACTGGCCGGCCTTGACCGACGCGCTGCCCTGGCGGACCGACGCCCATCTGGCGCAATGCGTCGCGGCCTTTCCCGGACTCAGACTGTTGCGCCAGCCGTTCGGCGAAACCCTGCTCGGCTTCCTGTGCAGCGCCACCAAGCAGATCGTGCAGATCAAGCAGATGTGCGCCCTGCTCGCCGAACGCCACGGCTCAGCATTGTCTGACTGTAGGAGCGGCTTTATGCCGCGATCCGATGGCGCTGAATCGCGGGATAAGCCCGCTCTTCCACTGATCAACCGATTGCCCACCTGGGCCCAGCTCGCCACGATCCCGGAAAAGGACCTGCGCTCCTGCCTGCTCGGTTTTCGCGCCAAGTACATCCACGCCACGGCGGAGTACATTGCCCGGCGACCCGGCTGGCTGGAGGAAACCGAACACCTGCCCTATGCCGCCGCCAAGGCGCGCCTGCTGGAATTGCCCGGCGTCGGCGAGAAGGTCGCCGACTGCGTCCTGCTTTTCGGAGCCGGCAAACTCGAGGCCTTCCCCGTCGATACCTGGATTCTCAAATCGCTGGAACGCCGCTACGGCCTGACCGGCTGGAAGCCCGCGCAGATCGCACATTTTGGCCGCACCCATTTCGGCCCGCTGGCCGGCCTCGCGCAGCAATTTTTGTTCTCTTGGGAGCGCGGATACGGACGGGAGGTTTAGGGTTTAAGTTGTAGGCTTTAAGCTCCCGATCTCTGGATCGCAGAAATTAAACTTACACCTTATCTCGCTTAAACCTTATCCCTTATCTCGCTTCAGCAACCTCCACGGGAAAAAATAAACCGCATAGACGACCGCATAGACCAGGAACCCGTGGAGTTTGGCGATGCTCGCGAACGCAAAGAAGAAGATCAGCAGGTGCAGCCGGATGACATTCTTGTAGGGCGCTATCATGCCGTCGCCGCCCAGTCCCTTCTTCCGGAGAGCGATACCTCCCACCGTCACCGGGTCGCCGGCACCAGCTGCCGCCGGCACCGGCCGCGCAAACGCCGACCGCTCGGCCACCGCCGCCACCAGCACGAAGGGCCAGTAATCGCGCAGCACCTGCGCGTACATCGCCAGCGTGGGCCCGTGCGCCCGCCCCGGCAGGACCGGGAAAAAGACATTCAGGAAAACCGAGTGCACCAGGTGAAACATGCCGAAGTGCACCGTGAAAAACCCGAGCAGGAAAAGCCCGCCGATGATAAATACCCCGTCCAGTCCCGCCTGCGCCACCAGCGGCGCCCCCTTCCCGCCGGTGCCCCGCACCAAGACCAACACCGGACCGAAAATGCTCCAGACGATCATCGCATAACCGACCACGAGGCTCGAGAGCCACAGGCTCCAGACCAGGTCTTTCGTCTGCCACTCGCCAAACCAAGCCAGCGCCAACCCCGCCACAAACGCCAGCGCATCCGGCCAGGCGTCGGCCCAGCCCTCCGACTGGCTCACATCCGCCGGTGTCTGGTCGGGCGGCATGGTACTCGTCCCAAACTCGATCGTGGCACGCTCACTTCGCCTTCTGGATCAGCTCGACCTCGTAGCCCTCGGGCGCGTCGATGAATGCAATCATCGAGCCGCTGCCGCTCTGGGTCGGACCGTCGCTCAACTTGAAGCCCCTTTGCTCGAGCCCCGCGGCAAAAGCCACGAGATCGTCGACCTGGAACGCCAGGTGCATCAGGTCGGGCTGGACCGCGACCGACGGCGACCCGGGCAACTGGCACAGCTCGATCTCCTCCTCGCTGTTGGGCGTCGCGAGAAAAACCAGCTGCGCGCCGCGGGGCGACGTGTGCCGGCGCGCCACGGTCAGGCCCAGGGCCTGCTCGTAGAATTTCACCGTGCGCTCGATGTCGTTGACCCGCATCCGGGTGTGGAGAAGTTTTTTGACGGTCATGACCGCCAAACTAACTTTGCCGGATTTAAAATCAAACCCGATCCCGGACGGTCACCACGAAATACACCAAACACACGAATCAGATCCGGGCTCGGTAATTTCTTTTCGTGTCATTCGTGTATTTCGTGGTTAAATCCTGCTTCCTGCCTTGTTCATGCCCTCCCTCGACCTCCCCGCCATCCGCGCCGCCCATGAGCGCATCCGGCCCTTCATCAAGCGCACTCCGGTTTTCACCAACGAGGCGATCGATGCGGCCTGCGGCGCCCATCTCTTTTTCAAGGGCGAGAACCTGCAGATGGCCGGCGCGTTCAAGTCGCGCGGCGCCTGCAACGCGGTCTTCTCCCTGACCGATGCGGAGGCCGCCAACGGGGTCGTCACCCACTCCTCCGGCAACCACGCCGCCGCCCTCGCCCGCGCCGCCCAGTTGCGCGGCATCACGGCCCACATCGTGATGCCGGCCAACGCCCCGCAGTCGAAGGTGCAGAACGTCGGCAGCTACGGCGGCTGGATCACCTTCTGCGAACCCACCCTCACCGCCCGCGAGGAGGCGTGCGCCCGCGTCGCGGCGCAGACCGGCGCCACCCTCGTCCATCCTTTCGACGACCTCCGCGTCGCCGCCGGCCAGGGCACGGCGGCGGTCGAGTTCATGGAGGACGCCCCCGGCCTTGATTTCATCCTTTGCCCCGTCGGCGGCGGCGGCCTGCTCTGCGGCACCGCGGTCGCGGCCAAGGCTCTCCACCCGGGCATCCGCGTGATCGGGGTCGAGCCGGCGCTGGCGGATGACGTCGCCCAGTCCTTCCGCGCCGGCCGGCGCATTTCCATCCCCACGCCCGCGACGATTGCCGACGGCCTGCGCACCAACTGCACCGGCGAAAAAAACTTCCCGATCATCCAGCGGTACGTGGATGATATCATCACCGTGTCCGAGGAAGGCATCGTCGCCGCCATGCGCGAACTCTGGGAGCGGCTCCACCTGATCATCGAACCCTCCGCCGCCGTGCCCTACGCCGCGATCATGGAAAAGAAGCTCGACGTCCGCGGCCGCCGCGCCGGCGTCATCCTGACCGGCGGCAACCTCGACCTCGGCACCCTGCCGTGGCTCAAGGCAGACGGGAAACAATCAGCCTGAGTTAACCACGAAAAACACCAACCACACGAAATTGAAAGGCTGAGGTCCGTAAGCTGGAGACAATAACGCCGGGATCTGTGGTCGCATCGAGCGCTGTATCAGCATCCTTTCTTTCGTGTATTTGGTGTATTTCGTGGTGACCTTCGATTGGAAATTCCGCGCCTCCACTACCGACCCGGTCAAGCTTTCGAGCCGGCAGTGCGCTTGCTGCCTTCCAAGTTCGGCAAAAAGACCGTGAGTATGCCGATGAGCGGGAAGTAAGCGCTGACCTGAAAAACATACCCGATGCTGGTGTGGTCCGCCAGCCGGCCGAGCAGGGCCGAGCCGATGCCGGCGGCGCCAAACGCGAGGCCGAAGAACAAACCGGCGATCAGGCCGACGTTACCCGGCACGAGTTCCTGCGCATAGACGATGATGGCCGAGAACGCCGAGGCGAGGATGACGCCGATGACCGCCGTCAGCACCATCGTGCCGGCCAGGCCGGCGTGGGGCAGCAAAAGGGAGAACGGCGCCACGCCGAGGATTGAGATCCAGATCACCAGCTTCCGGCCGATCCGGTCGCCGACCGGCCCGCCAATGATCGTCCCCGCCGCCACGGCGAACAGGAAGACGAAGAGGCCCAGCTGCGAGGTCTGCACCGAGACATGAAACTTATCGATCAGGTAGAACGTGTAGTAGTTGGTGAGACTGACCAGGTAGAAGTACTTGGAGAAGATCAGGACCACCAGCGTGGCCAGGGCGAGCCCCACCTTGCCGCGCGAGAGGCGGGCCGCCGGCGCATGCCCGGCCGGATGCGGCTTCGGCTTCAGGAGTGAGAGGTTGCGCTGGTACCAGCCACCGACCCGGGTCAGCACCATGATGCCCACGAAGGCCAGCAGCGTGAACCACAGGATGTGTCCCTGCCCGCGCGGGATGATGATGGCCGCCGCCAGCAGCGGCCCGAGCGACGTGCCGAAATTTCCGCCCACCTGGAAAAGCGACTGGGCAAAGCCATGCCTCCCGCCCGACGCCATCCGCGCCACACGCGAGGCCTCGGGATGGAAAATCGACGAGCCCACGCCCACAAATCCCGCGGCGATGCACAGCGCCGTGAAACTCGACGCCTGCGACAGGAACACCAGGCCGGTCAGGGTCACGCCCATCCCGACCGGCAGCGAATACGGCAACGGCCGGCGGTCCGTGTAATAGCCGACCAACGGCTGCAAGAGGGAGCCGGTCACCTGGTAGGTCAGCGTGATCAACCCGATCTGCGTGAAACTCAGATGGTATGAATTCTTGAGCAGCGGATAAATTGCGGGCAACAACGCCTGCAACGTATCGTTGACCAGATGCGAAAAGCTCAGTGCCAGCAGCACCTTCAGGACGGTGTTCTGGACCTCATCGACCGCGGTAACCCCGGAGGCGTGGACTCCTTTGCTCATGCCCCACTATCACGGCGGCCAACCACCCAGGTCAAGCAACGCGGCCCTGTGCTGCCCACTCATGACCGGAACTAACGCGGGCCGGAATGATTCTGCTAAACCGTGGCCATGCCGACCAAGTCCCGCCATCGCCACCCGCTAATCACGGCCAGCCCAGGTCGGCAAAATCGATGATCTGGCGCGGTCCCCGGTCCAGCATCGAGCGGGGCAGCTTCAGCAGGAGTTTTTCACCGGGCACCTTTAATCGGGCGACATTGCGGTCCGCCGGGGCCGCCGGGGCATCGGGCAACGCGATGAGATATTTCCTCCCGGCCAGCGTCGCCGGCTCGCTCACCACAATCCGTGTGATCTGCTCCCGGGAAACCGACCCGGGATAAAAGGTCTGCGCCATCGTCACGACATTGAAAACCCGCCCGTCGTCATCGACCGTATCAACCGTCGCGCGGACCAATACATAAAAGCCCACCTTCGCTTCAGCGGAACCGGGCGCGGTGCACCCGCCGGCCAAGGGCAGGAAAGCGACGAGCAGCGCGAAGAGGGGCACCTTCATTCTGCCGTGGGTTATAACGGCTGGGAGCGGAATATCCACCAGCATTGGGCTGATCCAAGGCACACGCGAAAGTGAAAAGCCGTCCTCCGCCAAGCCGATGGACGGCAGCCTTCGCCCCGTCGTTCGCTCATTCAAACCGCCTACAATACTTACATCCTTTCGATTGGCTGGCCTGCCAGCCGTAGGCCCGGCGAAGGCTGGTGCTCGGGACAGGACTCGAACCTGCACGCCTTGCGGCACGGGCTTCTAAG
>CAIUGM010000004.1 GCA_903898675.1 uncultured Verrucomicrobiota bacterium | reverse complement strand
CTCATAATCCCTTGGTTCTGGGTTCGAATCCCGGTGGGCCCACCACTCCATAATTTCGGAAAAGGGGCTTTGTGTCGACGGAACCAATAGTTGGCCGTTCTGGACAGCTAGAGCTTCCGATTGGCCTGTGGCCAACTACTGCTTCTAGTTTAGTAAGTCTTTGCGGTGACCCGGTCCCGCTTGGCTTGTCACTTTGCCGCAGATTCCGGCTCAGGCATGGACATCCCAGATATGATGTGCCAATCGCTGCCAGCCCGGATCCACGCATGTGTGATGCGCACCGTGTATGTCGGGCCGCTCCCATCTTTGCCCACCAATTGATACGTGATCCAGTAACACACGGAGGCGATATCTCCAGTAACATGAATTGCGGCAGGTTTGAACTCACCGGTCTTGAATGCCAAACCCTTACTGGCTTGTGAGGTAATCCAATCCGTGATGTGGTCTTTAGTGACTGGCGCGGAACTTACCGCCGGCCAACCAAGAAAATTCGGGTGCCATAAGTCTACGTAGGCCGCCAAGTCATTGTTCTGAACGTAGCGCCAATACGAGTGCTCCAGACTCCAGAGAGTTTGCTCGTCGCCCTGTGCTCGTGAGGCCTCAGCCGAGATACAGCCCGGAGTGACGAAGAGTAAGTTCAGGATGCTTACACCGACAAATAAGAGTCTTTTAATGTTTTTCATAAATCGTCGCGTTTCGATGGGTATTCTCCTGCTGGATCTTTGGGCGAGGAAATCGCCAGAAATTGTGGCTCCGATCCCGCAGTGACGAGATCAAAGCCAGGGCGAGCCTTTGAGGTGCCAACGCGAAATTCGCCCATTTCACAATACAAGGATTCTGCAACAGAGCTGGCGGAACCTGACGGTCTAATTTGGGGCCAACCTCGTCGATTCTGAAGCGAACGATAATGACCGCCGAGATTTCTGGCATCTCGTGCTTCCTTTGAGGGCAAGCCCTGTCCGATCACCCTCGCGATCAGCCAATCCTTGACTCCCCCTGCTCGTGGTTCGTTGTATTTGCTCACTGCATGTCGCCGGTCGAGCCCACCCTCATTTCCCCGGCAAGTGGTGCCCATCGGCACATACCGTCCTGTTTCATTTTCATCGGCGCCCTCTTCGCCGCTTTGCCCATGAGGGCGGAGGTATCAGTTCCGGGGCTGAGTGAAATACCGCTGGCCGCCCGCTCCGGGCCCAAAGGCAAAACGATGTTTGCCACGCTGCCTTCCGCCGACACCGGCATCATCACCGAAAACAACTATGCCGAGCCCCGGGAAACCAGGGCGGGGTACAAGGATCCCCGCATGGGCCAGGGTCACTATGACGAATTCGCCGTCGGCGCCGTCGGTACGGGTGTCGCGATCGGCGACTACGATGGCGACGGCCGGCCGGACATATTTGTGGTCAGCAAGACGGAAAGTTGCCGGCTGTTTCGCAATCTCGGCAACTGGAAGTTCGAAGATGTCACGGCGAAGGCCGGGGTGGAGGACAAGGGCGAGGCTGCCGCCATCTGGAAACAGGGGGCGACGTTCGTTGACGTGAACAATGACGGGCTGCTGGACATCTATGTCTGCCGGTACAACGCCCCCAATCTGCTCTACATCAACCAGGGTGATGGCACCTTCAAGGAAGAAGCCGCCGCCCGTGGTTTGGCCGTGGTGGATGCATCGGTCATGGCGGCTTTTTGCGACTACGACCGCGACGGCTGGCTCGACGTGCTCATCCAAACCAACCTGCTCGACGGCGCCACGCATCCAAACGGACAACGCAACCTGCTTTTTCATAACAACCGCGACGGCACCTTCACCAACGTCACCGATCGCGCGGGTATCAGCGGGGAAGCCCAAGGCCACTCGGTCATTTGGTGGGATTACGACGGCGACGGCTGGCCGGATATTTATGTCGCGAACGATTTCGCCGCGCCCGACATCCTCTATCACAACAACCGCGACGGCACCTTCACCAACGTCATCGATCAAGTGGTGCCCCATATGCCCTATTCTTCCATGGGCTCGGATCTGGGCGATCTGAACAACGACGGCCTCATCGACCTGCTGGCCTCGGAAATGGCCGCAACCACCCATCAGAAAGACCAGCGCACCATGGCTCCAACCCGCGGTCAGGCACTGGATCCTCCGGATAATTCCACGGCGGCGCCGCAATACTATCGCAACGCGCTGTACTTGAACACCGGCACGGGCCACTGCCTGGAGGCGGCTTTTCTCGCGGGCCTGGATGCCACCGACTGGACCTGGTCGGTGCGCTTCGAAGACCTCGACAATGACGGCCGGCTCGACCTGTTCGTGACCAACGGCATGCACCGGGAATTGCACAACACCGACCTGATCTCCCGCCTCGGGTCCGCCCAATCACTCGCTGAAAGGGAACGGATGCAACGCAACGCCCCGGTGCTCGTCGAACATCACCTCGCCTTCCGCAATCTCGGTGATTTGAAATTTGCAAACGTCGGCGCCGCCTGGGGCCTCGATGAAAATGGCGTGAGCTTCGGCGCGGCCTTCGGCGACCTCGACGGCGATGGTGATCTCGATCTCGTCTATACCAACTACAAGAAAGGGGTCACCGTGCTGCGCAATGATTCCGACACCGGGCATCGGGTGATTTTCGCCCTGCGGGGCACGCAATCGAACAGGTTCGGCGTCGGAGCCGTGATCCGCATTGAAACCGACGCCGGCATTCAAGTCCGGCAGCTGGTCCTGGCCCGGGGTGTCCTTTCGAGTTCCGAACCCGTGCTGCATTTCGGCCTGGGTGAATCCACGCTCATCAGGCGGGTCACGGTCTCGTGGCCCAGCGGCCAGATCCAGTCGTTTGCCAATCTCGCCGTCGACCGTAGATTCACCGTCACCGAACCGGTCGCACCCGCGGCGCCTCCGGCCAACCCACCGGTGCGGCCGACAGGACAATTCACCGAGGTGAGCCAGGCGATGAACCTCTCCATTATCGCCCACGAAAATGCAGTGGATGAGCTGGGTTCGAATTCACTGCTCCCGGTTCGCCAGAATCGGCGCGGGCCCGGTGTCGCGGTCGGTGATTTGAACGGCGACGGGAAGGACGATCTGATTTTCGGCGGCACGCCCCTCGACGCGGCGCAGGTTCGGCTGGCTGGTCCGGACAATCAATTCGCCGGCGGTCCCGCCCGGGCCCTCGCCGACGATCGGTCGGTCAACGACGGGCCCTCGCTTATTTTCGATGCCGATGGCGACGGCACGAATGATCTTTTGCTCACCGCTTCCGGCGTTGGCCAGCCCGCGGGTTCCCCGGCCTATCAACCCCGACTCTATCTCAACGATGGTCACGGAAATTTGCGACCGGCCCCGGCTGACGCCCTGCCGCCGCTTTCCCTCAGCGTCGGCGCGGTGGCCGCGGCAGATTTCAACCGCGACGGACTGCTTGATGTTTTCCTGGGAGCGAAAGTCGTGCCCGGACTCTACCCCTTCGCCCCGGGCAGCGCCTTGCTCGTGAATCATGGCGGCCGGTTTGAGGACGTGACCGACACCCTCGCGCCCGGTTTGCGCGAAGTCGGCATGGTCACCTCAGCCCTCTGGAGCGACGTGGACGGCGACGGGTGGCCGGACCTGCTGCTGACGCTGGAGTGGGGCCACGTGAAGTATTTCCATAACAACCAGGGCAAAGGGTTCGAAGACTGGACAGAGAAGGCGGGCTTTGCCGCGGCGGGCACCGGGTGGTGGACTGCGATCGCCGCGGCGGATTTTAACGAAGATGGCCGGATGGATTATGTCGTGGGCAATCTCGGCCTGAACACCCAGTATCGGGCCGACGCCAACCATCCCGCGCTGCTGTTCACCGGCGATTTCAAGGGCGATGGAACCCAGCAATTAATCGAAGCCTACTATGAAGGCGACCGGCTCTATCCGTGGCGCACCCGGAAGGATCTCGGCGCCGCAATCCCCTCGGTGCTGAAACGCTATCCCGGCAACGACAGCTATGCGCGGGCCACCTTGAATGAGATTTTAGGCGAAGGAAAACTGGCGGCCGCCCAACGCTACGCCGCCACGGAATTTCGGAGCGGAGTATTCCTGAGCCAGCCGGACGGGACTTACCGATTCGAGGCGCTGCCGCACCTCGCCCAGATCGCGCCCTTGCAAGGGATCGTCGCCGGCGATTTTGACGGCGACGGCCACGCCGATATTTATGCGGTGCAAAATTCCTACGCGCCCACCCCGGTGGTCGGCCGTTTCGACGGCGGCCTCAGCCAGTTGCTGCGCGGTGATGGCCAGGGACATTTTACCTGCGTCCCGCCCAACGAGAGCAACCTGATCGTAACCGGCGATGCCAAGGCCCTGGCCGAGGTGGATCTCAACCAGGATGGCTGGCCGGACTTTGTCGTGACGCGAAACAACTCGACCAGCCTGGCCTTCCTCAACCAAGGCGTGAAAGGACGACATTCGCTGCGAATCCAATTACGCGGCCCCGCGGGCAACCCCACGGCAATTGGCGCGCGCGTCACCCTCGAATTCGCCGACGGCACCACGCGGACCGGTGAAGTTTATGCCGGCTCCGGTTATTTCAGCCAGTCTACCGCCGCTTGTTTCTTCGGTTATACGCCGGCCAACCCGCCCCGGCAAATCCACGTGCGCTGGCCCTCCGGCGCAACCAGCACCCACCCGATCCCGCCGCAGTCCTCTACGATCGTCCTTGCTGCACCCGCGCCATAGGGTGCGGCAGGAAGAGGATTTTCCACCCGGATTCGGGGATGAAAAATCGGTTTTGGGGAGGGTCGGCGAGCCGCGTATCAGAAAGCGTGCCCTCGCCCTTCCGGCTGCTGGGCGAAACCGGCGGCAAGTGAGCGACGGTCAGCCGGACTAAACTGCACCGGTCGCTGGAGGCTTCGATCCCGTCTGGTATTGTTCGTCGCTCACCTTTTCCATCCAGTCCACCGGTTTGCCATCGAGGTATTCCTGAATGGCGATGTGCGTCATGGCCGTGCTTGGCGCGGCGCCGTGCCAGTGCTTTTCGCCGGGCGGAAACCAGACCACGTCGCCCGGCCGGATTTCCTCGACCGGACCGCCCCAGCGCTGCACGCGGCCGCCGCCGGCCGTCACGATCAGGGTCTGGCCGAGCGGATGCGTGTGCCAGGCCGTGCGGGCGCCGGGCTCGAAGGTCACGCTGTTGCCCGCGGCGCGGGCCGGCTCAATCGCCGGAAAGAGCGGGTCGATGCGCACCGTGCCGGTAAACCAGTCGGCCGGTCCCTTGGCGGAGGGTTGAGAGCCGGCACGTTTGATTTCCATAACAGAATAAATTTGACCACGGATTTCACGGATTGTCACGGATGCCCAAACATTCTTACCGAGGTATCCGCGGTCATCCGTGAAATCCGTGGTTAAATTGCTGGATGAATGGAGTGTCAGGCCGCACCGTTGTCGACTTCCTGTTGCGGCCTGCTGGCCGCCCGGGATCAGTCGCGCGACCTTCGTCGCGAGACCGAGGCAAATCAGCGGCCGATTAGTTTCTGCAGGTGCTCTGGATAGCGCGCGCCTTGCAAGGTGATCTGATCGGACGCGGCCTTGATTTCACGGAGATCGTCCGGCGTGAGCTCGAGGGTTGCGCCGCCGAGGTTCTCGAGCAGGCGGGGCAGCTTGGTGGTTCCGGGGATCGGCACGATCCATGGCTTCTGCGCCAGCAGCCAGGCCAGCGCGACCTGGGCGGGGGTCGCTTTCAGGCGCGCGGCGATGGTGCTGACCAGATCGACCACGGGCTGGTTCGCCTTCCGGGCTTCCGGTGAAAAGCGGGGCACGACGTTGCGGAAATCAGTGGCGTCGAACTTGGTGTTCGCATCGATTTTGCCGGTGAGGAAACCCTTGCCGAGCGGGCTGAAGGGCACGAAGCCGATCCCGAGTTCCTCCAGTAGCGGTATGATCTCCGCCTCGGGCTCACGCCAAAACAGGGAGTATTCGCTCTGCAGCGCGGTGACGGGCTGAACGGCATGCGCCCGCCGGATGCTGTTCGCCCCGGCTTCCGACAGGCCGAAGTGCCTTACCTTACCGGCCTGGATCAATTCCTTCACGGCTCCGGCCACGTCCTCCATCGGTACGTCCGGATCGACGCGATGCTGATAGAACAGGTCGATGACCTCGACCTTCAGCCGCTTCAGCGAGGCTTCCGCGACTTCCTTGATGTGGGCGGGCCGGCTGTCCACGCCATCCAGGCGCTCGCCGTTGGGCCCGACCTTGAACCCAAACTTCGTGGCGATCTTCACCCGGCGGCGGAAGGGCGCAAGGGCCTCGCCCACGAGCTCTTCATTTTTCCACGGACCGTAGATTTCCGCGGTGTCGAAGAAGGTGATGCCGTGTTCGACGGCCGCGCGGATCACCGCGATCATGGCCGACTTTTCCCCGGCCGGGCCGTAGCCCGAGCTCATGCTCATGCAGCCCAGCCCGAGGGCCGAGACTTCGAGGCTGCAGTTTCCGAGTTTTCGCGTTTGCATACTGGACTCCTGGTTGTGGGTTGAATGTGGGGTCAGCATACCCCTAAACGACCTCACTGTCGCCCGCTGGGTTGCGCGACCTGTCGTGGAATTGCTTTAATCTGGCGGCTTGGCCTCCGTCTCGGCTGCCAGACGAGGGTTGTCACTCCCTGCTGGCCTGGTAAGTTGGCGTCCGTCTCCACGCATGCCGGTTCCTGAAACAACGTCGGCCGAAGCCATTGATTCCTACGCCGTCGGCCGGATCGTCGCCGCCAGCAAGGGTCCCGCATGGAAGGACGTCCGGCTCTCCGTCCTGGCGCTGCCGCCGGTTGCCGAGGTTTTTACCATGCCGGCGGTCACCGAGCCCTTCCTTGTCTGGACCACGTCCGGCGAGGCCGAGACGCAGGAGCGGGAGAACAACGGGCCGTGGCTGACCAGCCGCGTGAAAAAGGGCTCGATGTTCCTCACCGCGGCGGGGGCGCCTTACGACTTCCGTTACCGCACGCTGACCCCCGAGCCCTACGAGGTCGTGCTCGTGCTGCTCAGCCTGCCGCTGTTCAACGAGGCGCTGCAGGAGGTCTTTGGCGCAAATGCCGCACACGCGCGGCTGCGCGACGTATCGGGCTTCGCGGACCCGCACCTCGTGCCCTTGCTCGAGCAATTGCGCGCGGAGGCGGCCCGGCCCGCGTCGAGCCGCCTGTTCGTCCGGGGCCTCGCCCAGGCAATCGCGATCCACCTCGCGCGGAACTACACGGCGCTGACCGATGCGGCGCGCGGCGAGGCATCATCGCTGCCGGGGTTCAAGCTGCGCCGGGTCACCGACTGGATGGCGGAGAATCTGGCGGAGGAGTTCAGCCTCACGCGGCTGGCCGAGCAGGCCGGCATGAGTGATTTCCACTTCAACCGCCTGTTCAAGCGCGCCACTGGCCTGCCGCCATTGCAGTATCAGATCAAACTCCGGCTGGACGCCGCGCGGCGTCTGCTCCGGGAAACGAAAAAAAGCGTGATCACGATCGCGAACGAGGTCGGCTATTCGAACCCCAGTCACTTCGCGCAGCTCTTCCGCAAGGAAACCGGCCTCTCGCCCACGAACTACCGGCGGCAGCGGTAGGGCGGCCGGCCGTCTCGCCCTGCTGGTTGTCAGGGTTTCGCCCGCTCGACCTGGACCGACCAGCCGCTGCCGGAGCTGAGGTGGTGCGCCTCGGCGAAGTTGCCCATGTTCAGGGCGAAGGCGACGTCGAGCAGGCTGTCGAGGTACAGGAGCGGCTCGCCTTCCTTCACGTCGCCAAACGTGTGCGCGTACGGGATGACCCCGCGGTAGGCTTCCCGGCCGTCGTGAAAAATCGTGACGAGGAATTTTTCCCCGTACTGCGGCTTCAGCTCGGCGAAGAGGGTGTCGGGGATGTTCGACCAGACGTTACCGTAGTGGAAATCGATCTGCGGCAGCGTGCCGTGCAGCACGCCGTCACTCTGGCTGGCGCGGACGTAGGGCAGGCTGACGACCTTCGGTTCCAGCAGCGGGCCGACCTGCTCGAAGCTGATCTTGCCGGAGGCGAGCCGGGCGCCGGTGAAGACGTAGACGTCGCGGCCGTGGAAGGTGTAGCTCTTCTCTGAACCGGGGCGGCGGTTGACCTTCTCGTCGATGCGGCGGACCGCGTCGATGCCCAGCTCCTCGGCGACGAGGGTCCACGTGCCGTTGTCCGGGCCGACGAAGTAGTGGCCGCTTTTCGTCCGGAGGACGACGGAGGCGCGTTCCGTGCCGACGCCCGGGTCGATGACGGAGATGAAGACCGTGCCAGCCGGCCAGTACGTGGCGCTCTGCTTCAGGCGGTAGGCGGCCTCCCAGATGTCGTACGGCGTGTTCTCGTGGCTGAGGTCGAAGATCGAGAGCGACGGATCAACGCCAAAGGCCACGCCCTTCATGGCCGCGACCGCGCCGTCCTTGGTGCCGAAGTCGGTCTGGATCACGAGCGCGTGCTCGCTGCACAGCGCGGCGGTGGACAACGAAAGGGAGAGGAGGAGCGTGGACAGTCGTTTCATGGGAGGATGGGATAAAAGGGAAGGCGAGGTGACAAGCCGGCAAATCGAAAGGGCTTCACAGATGGAAGCAAAGAACAGAGGAAGGCCCGGAGGTTTGGCCACAAAAAACACAAAAAACGCAAAAGGAAATACACTCGATCATGACTGCACAGAGATTGCAGGTTTTGGGACAGGGTAAAACCGCTTGTTCTTAACCTTGATATGAATTGCAGGAAAACGGACCGGATTGAGGATCGCCTATCTTTTTGCGTTTCTTGTGTTTTTTGTGGCTAAAAATTCTGCGGGTATTTCATCGAACGAGTTTCGCTGCCAGTTGGTTGGTTTTTTCGACGAGGGTCGGCAGCTCGACCGTCGTGAGCCGGCCCTGGTCGACGACGCGGCGACCGTTGATGAAGCTGTAGTCGACGGTGTCGGCCTGGCAGAGGATCAGCGCGGCCACGACGTCGTGCTGGGCGCCGGCGAAGGACGGGCGGTCGAGGTTCACGGCGATGAAGTCGGCCGACATGCCGGGGGCGAGGCAGCCGAGGTCGTCGCGGCCGAGCACGCGGGCGCCGCCGAGGGTCGCGAGCTCGAGCGCCTCGCGGGCGCTCATCACGGCGGCATCCTGGGCTCCGACGCGCGCGAGCAGGCAGGCCGCGCGCGCCTCGTGGAAAAGATTGGTGGCGTCGTTGGACGCCGCGCCGTCCACGCCAAGCCCGACCGGGACGCGGGCGCAGAGCATCTTCTTCACCGGGGCGATGCCGCTCGCGAGGCGCATGTTGCTGCACGGGCAGTGGGCCACGCCCGTGCCGGTGCGGCCAAACTTGGCGATCGAGTCGTCGCTCAACTGCACGCAGTGCGCGTGCCAGACATCCGGCCCCACCCAGCCGACGGACTCCGCGTAGTCGCCCGGCGTGAGGCCGAATTTCTCGAGGCTGTAGGTGACGTCGGATTTGTTTTCCGCGAGGTGTGTGTGCAGGCGGACGCCCGGATGGGCGCGGGCGAGCACGGCGGACTCGCGCATCAGGTCGCGCGAGACGGAAAACGGCGAGCACGGCGCCAGGGCCACGCGCAGCATGGCATGGCGGGCGTTGTCATGGTACCGGGTGATGAGACGCTGGCTGTCGCGGAGGATGTCCGCCTCCTTCTCGACCAGCGAATCAGGCGGGAGTCCGCCCTGGCTCTCGCCCACGCTCATGCTGCCGCGGCAGGCGTGGAAGCGCAGGCCGATGTCGCGCACGGCGCGGATCTCGTCGTCCAGCTGGCAGTCGTTGGGGAAAAGGTAGAGGTGGTCGCTTGAGGTGGTGCAGCCCGAGAGCATCAGCTCGGCCGCCGCCATCTGGGCGCTGACGTAGACGCCCTCGGCGGTGAGCCTCGACCAGATGGGATAGAGTGTCTTGAGCCACTGGAACAGGTCGCAGTTCTGCGCCGCGGGAATCGCCCGCGTGAGTGTCTGGTAGAAATGGTGGTGCGTGTTGATCAGGCCCGGCAGCACGACATGCCGGCCGGCCAGGTCCAGCACCTCGTCCGCGGTCGCCGGCAGGGACGCGACCGGGCCGACCTGCTCGATCACATTATCGCGGACAAAGATGGCGGCGGAGCGGATTTCCTCCCGCGTCGCGTTCATCGTGACGAGGGTGTGGATGTTTTTAACCAGCAGCGTGCCCATGTTGAATCGCGCCAGCGTGTGGGTTTACGCCAACACTGCCGAGCGGCAAATCAGACGAATTCCGCCACGAGGAAAGGCAGCAAAACTATTTACCACGGATTACACGGATCATCACGGATAACTGACCGGATGACCCGGATGGTTTGGCCCGCAGGCAGAGAACTAAAAATCTATCTTCAGCGCCCGCAATGCCTTGGTCTGTATCATTCCATCCGTGATAATTCGTGCAATCCGTGGTTAAAACTCTGCTTCTTCGCGAAAGAAAGTCAGGGGCTTGCCGGCTCCGGCGCGGGTTTTGCCGCCCACACCAGGTTGAGGATCAGGGCGGTCAGGCCGCCGGCGGAGATGCCCGACTCCAGGAGGGAGTGGAGCCAGTCCGGGAGGCTGGCGAGGAGACCCGGCTGCGTGGGGAGGCCCAGGCCCGCCCCGAGAGAAAGGGCGACGATCACGCCTTCGCGCTGGCCGAGACCGGCGCTCAGCAGGAGCCGGATGCCCGCCACGGCAACGAGGCCGAACATCATCAGGGCCAGGCCGCCGAGCACCGCCGGCGGCATCACCGTGACCCAGCGGCCGATCGCCGGGAAGAGGCCGAGCAGCGCGAGGATCACCGCCATCACGTAGCCCACCCGCCGACTGGCGACGCCGGTGATCTGGATAACGCCATTGTTCTGGGCGTAGGTCGCGCTGGGAAACCCGCCGAACAGCGCGGCGATCGTGCTGGTGATGCCGTCGGCCAGCACCCCGCCGGAAAGGCGGCGCCAGTGCGCGGGTCCGCTCGGCGTCAGGCCCGAAAGCTGCGAGGTGGCGGTGATGTCACCCATCGCCTCGAGCAGCGAAACCAGGTAGATGAACGCGAACGGCGGCACGAATTTCCAGTCGAAGGCAAAGCCGTGGGGCAGCAGCCGCGGCTGCGTGATCCAGCCCCCCGTGCCCGCCTCGGGGGCATGCAGGCCGCCGAGCAGGCCGCAGACGATGCAACCGGTGATGACCCCGAAGGCCGCGCCGGCAATCCGCGCCCAGGCGCGACCCGAGGCCTGGGCGATGACGATCACCGCAATCACCGTCAGCCCGATGGCGAGGCCGAGCCAGCCGGGTGCATCGGGCCGGACCGGGGTGGCGAAGCCGTAGAAGGCGGTGGGAATCAGCGAGGTTCCGATCAGGAGCACCACGACCCCGGAAACGAGCGGGGTGAAGACCGTGCGCAGCCGCGAGATGAAGGGCGCGAGCACGATGAGCAGGGGGGCCGTGACGCATGACAGGCCGAGCATCAGGCCGAGCCCGCCGGCCTGTCCGGCGACCGTCAATGGTTGCAGGAAGGCGAAGCTGGTCCCGCTGACACTCAGCAGGCCCGACCCAACCGGGCCGCGTTGGCGGCACTGCAGCCAGGTGCCGAAGGCGGAGGCGAGCAGGGCGATGCTGACCAGGTAGGCGGTGTCCGCCTGCGAAAACTTGAGGACGCTGGAAAGGATCAGCGGGGGCGTGATCGTGCCCACGACCATCGCGGAGACATGCTGGGCGCCGACGAGCAAGGACGGCCCGAACGGAATCCGGTCCTCCAGCCCGTAGACAATGTGGGTGGAACCGGAGGTGGCGGGCGGGGGCAGGACTTCCATGGGACGACGGATAGCAAGGAGCGCGCCAGTAGGGTTGGCGAGTGTCTAGAGCGGAACCCGATCACTTGTAGCCGCGTTGGAGCAAAGCGACAACGTGGTCGGCTGCGCGGCCGGAACCACGCTTTCGCAAACTCAAGCGCGGCTACGCAATGCCAGGGCAGGCCCCAAAAAAAGCCGCCCGTTTCCGGGCGGCTTGGTTCTATGGCTATTTGGTATCAGGTCAGAAGCTGTACTTGGCGTTAAACGAGACCGTCGTGCCCGCCAGGGCCAGGATCGAGGCGTTACCGTACACCGCATTCGGCGGCGCCCAGTTCTTCTCGTTGGTGACGTTGCCTACGCTGACGCGGTAGTCCCATTTCTTGATGTGATAGGAGACGCTCGCATCGATGTTGAACTGGGTCGGGATGACGAGGGTGCCGGCGTAGTTGTTGTTCATCGCGCTCGTGATCTGGGCGTCGGTGGAGAAGGCGAAGCCGTTCTCGAACGAGTAGGAGAGCAGGCCGTTGACGGAGTGCTGCGGCAGGCCGGAGACCTTCATCGTCTTGCCGTACTGGAAACCTTCGCCCGGCAGCGGGTCGATACCACCGTCGGATTGGAAACCCGGGGTGACCGTCGCGTCGATGTACGAGTAGGACAGGGTCGCGTACACGTGCTTGTTCGGCTGGTAGTTGACCTCGGCCTCGAAGCCCTTCGAGTGGAACTTCGTGATGTCCGTGCTGCTGGTGGACTTGGCCGTCCGGGTCTGGTCATACAGCGCGAAGCTCAGGAACACCTTGTTATGATCGAAGGCATACTTGCTGCCGATTTCATAGAGTTCGCTGGGCTGGTGGAAGTTCTGGGAGTCGAGCGCGCTGCCCGCGGAGTTCCAGCCCGTGATACCGCCGCCGTTGCCGACGGCACCGGAGGTGTTCTGGCTGTAGTTGTAGGTGACGTAGTAGCTGGAGGTCGGCGTGGCCTTGAAGACCAGCGAGCCATTATAGCTCGGATCCCACAGGGTGATGCTGTCGTGGGCGTAGAACGGCCCGAGCGGATCCTTGACGTTGGCCGAGAGGTGGTCCTCGCGGACACCGGTCACGAGATTGAACTTCTCCGAGAGCTTCCAAGTGGCCTGGGCGAACGGTCCGACGGTGGTGCCATGGCTGTCATTGGTATCGCCGTTGATCGCGCCTTGCGTGGCATAGCGGCCGGGCCAGCCGGGGACGGGTTGACCGACGAAGCGGCCGTAGAAAGAGTCGGCGTTGTACACGTTGACGTAGTTCAGGTCCTTGGTGATGTCCCACACGTTGGCGGGCTCGAAGAAGTAGTCATCGTAGGCCTTGGTGCGCTGATAGCGGAGATCAAGGCCGGTATTAAGCGAGACAAACGGCTTCGTGACGATGAACTCCGTGCGGTTCTCCAGGAACCAGGACGGGTCGATGATCTCGGAGTAGTAATAGGTGCTGAGCGTGTTGCGGGCCGTATAGCTGAAGTAGCTGTTGTTCACGATCTTCACGTCGGGGCTGGCCAGGTAGGTCTGGATGGCCTGGCCGTTGAATTCGCGACCCGTCGAGTGGTTGCCGGGCTTCAGGAGGCGGGCGTGGCGGTCGATCTGCACCGTCGGCCCGAGGGCGAGGACGTTGCCGCCGCCGAGCACGTACTTGGAATTCTGCGGATCGGACGGCGTGGCGCCGACGCCATTGTTGACGTTGATGCCGGTGATGTAGTTGCCGTTGTCGATCAGGTCTTGGGTGACGCGGTTGATGCCCCAGTTCTCGGTGTAGCGGTAGAAGCTGGCCGAGGCGTTGACGAACAGCTCATACTTCTCGGTCGGGCGGAAGGTCAGCGCGCCGTAGAGGGAGTTGTTCTTGTTATAATAGTCGTGCCAGTAGCCGTTGCTGTCCGTGCCGGAGTAGCTGAAGCGGTAGGCGAGCTCCTTGGAGAGCGGGCCGCCGACGTCGACCGTCCACTCTTTCTGGCCGTAGGAGCCGACCGTGGCGCTGACCGAGCCCTTGAAGCCCTCGAAATACGGGCGCTTGGTGATCAGGTCGATGAAGCCACCGACGTACATCGAGGTGCCTTGAACCGCAGTGGCCGGGCCCTTGACGATGTTGACCGACTCAACCGAGTTGAAATCGAGGGGCAAACCGTTGCCGTTCGACGTAATGCGACCGCGGACGCCATTGATGAACAAGTCGGCGGTCTGGCCGCGGATCGAGGGATTGGCCGGGGCACCGAAGTTCGTCGTGGTGTACGAGCTGGACGTCAGCTTCGAGAAGTCGAGGACGCTCGAGATGTTGATGTCGCTCAGCTGCTGGCGGGAGATGATCGTGACGCTGCGGGGCAGGTCGACGATGTTGTCATCGGTGCCGAACACCGAGTTGAACGGCCGGGCCGTGGGCAGGATCTGCTGCTCGGGGGCGACACCGTTCACGCTCAACTTGTCGAGCAGGACGGTATCGTCGGTCTTGGTGTCGGCCGTTTGGGCCGACATGCGGGCGGCGCAGAGGAGCGCCGTCGCCGCGAATAAACGCAGACGTAGGGAATTAGTCATCATGGGTTAGGTGTTGTTGCGGACAGCTGGGATCAAGGCATACCTCAGTCCTGTTTGTCTAGGGCGTTTATAGCACGGTTTGTGCCATCCCTTGTCCGAAGGCCGGCGCTGCCCCCCGGGTTGGCTTAAGTTTCACTCGCCAACGGGCTTAGGGGTCATACATTGCCGCCACGCCCACCATGTCCGCTCCCGTAGAAAACGCTGCGCCGCGCCGGTGGTATCACCTCTCGCTGACGCAGCAGATCATGGTCGGTTTGGGCGTCGGCATTTTGCTTGGGGGCTGGATGCATGAGTTGCCGGCGGCGGCGCAGGATGACTGGGGGACGTGGCTGAAGGTGATCCGCGACGTGTTCCTGCACCTGATCAAGGTCATGATCGCCCCGCTGATCTTCGCCAGTGTCGTCCAGGGCTTTGCCGGCACCGGGGACATGAAGAAAGCCCGCCGGATTGGCATCAAGGCCCTCGTCTATTTCGAGATTGTCACGACTTTCGCCCTCCTGGTCGGCCTGACGGTCGTCAACCTGGTGCGACCGGGCGCGGGCGTGATCCTCCCGGCCGACGAATCGACCGCCGGTCTGGCCAGGCCCCTTACGCTGGCGGAGACGATCCTGCATTCGTTTCCCACCAGCCTGATGGACGCGATGGCGCGCAACGACGTGCTCCAGATCGTCTGCTTTGCGGTGCTCTTTGCCATGGCGGTGATCGCCGCGGGATCGGTGGGCCGGCCAGTGCTGGACTTTTGCAGCAGCCTGACCGCGGTGATGTTCAAGTTCGCCGGCATCATCATGAAGTTTGCGCCCTTTGGCGTGGGGGCCGCGATTGCGGTGGCCGTGGGCCAGCAGGGGCTGGGTTCGGTGCTGACCCTGGGCAAGCTCGTCCTGACCCTGTACGCGGCGCTCGTGGTCTTTGTGGTTTTCGTCCTCGGCTTCGTGATCTGGCTGGCGCGGGTGCCGCTGAAGCCGTTTGTCCGGGCGGTCCGCGAGCCGTTCACCCTCGCGTTTGCGACCGCCAACAGCGAGGCGGCCCTGCCCAAGGCATTCGCCAACATGGAAAGATTCGGCGTTCCCCGCGGCATCGTGGGCTTCGTCCTGCCCGCCGGTTACTCCTTCAATCTCGACGGCTCGACCCTGCACCTCGCGGTGGCCTCGGTTTTTGTGGCCCAGGCGGCCGAGACCACCACGGGGATTCATTTCGGGATCACGCAGCAAATCACGATGATGCTGATCTTGATGCTGACCTCCAAGGGCGTCGCCGCGGTGCCGCGCGCGTCCTTTGTGGTGCTCGTCGCCGCGCTCGAATCCTTCAAGCTGCCGGTCGCGGGCGCCTTTCTCATCTTGGGCGTCGATGCACTCCTGGACATGGCCCGCACCTCGGTGAATGTGCTCGGCAACTGCCTCGCCAGCGTGGTCGTCGCCCGCTGGGAAGGGGAGTTCGATGAAGCGAAGGCCCGGGCCTTCTCCGCGGAGGCTGAAGCAGAATCTTGATGGCTTAACCGCTTTGCCGGGGCCGGGTTAGCGTGCGGGTTTGGGCAATTCATTGCGCCGGTTCCGGCGGGTGCGGTAATTTGGGGCCGTCGCCATGAACAACTTTTTCGGCATCACCTTGGAAATGGTCACGATCCTCGCGCTCGTGGTGGCCAACGGCTTCTTCGTGGCCGCCGAGTTCGCGTTGGTGAAGGTGCGCGCCAGCCAGCTGCAGCCGATGGCGAAGACCGGCGGCATCCGGGTGAAGATGGCCCTGTGGGCTTCCCAGCATCTCGGGGCGGTGCTTTCGGCGACCCAGCTGGGCGTCACGCTCGCCAGCCTCGGCCTCGGCTGGATCGGCGAACCCTTTCTCGCCCACCGCCTGGAACCGCTCCTGGCCCGCCTGGGGATCACGGAGCACGCCACCGTGGCCTCGATCTCGTTCGCCGTCGCGTTCACGGTCATCACCTTTGTCCATATCATCTTTGGCGAACTGGGCCCCAAGACCTTTGCCATCCAGCGGCCGAAGGCGGTCGCCCTCTGGGTCTCGGCGCCGGTCTTCGCCTTTTACTATGGGCTCTACCCGTTCATCTGGATCCTCAACAACAGCGCCAACCTGCTGCTCCGCTGGGTCGGGCTGCAGCCGGCGGGGGCGGGGGAACACGCCTTCAGCGCCGACGAACTCGAATACGTCTTCAGCCACGCCAAGCATTCGCATCCGGGCGACGCCCTGATCAACCGGCTGATGGTGCAATCCCTCCGGGCCCGCCAGACCAAGGCGTACATGATCATGCGGCCGCGCGACCAGGTCATCGCCCTCTGGCTCGACCGGCCGGTCGCGGAGAATCTCCGCATCGCCCAGACGAGCGGCCACAGCCGTTTCCCGGTCTGCTCGGGCTCGCTCGACAAGGTCGAGGGCCTGCTCCTCGTCCGCGAGTGGCTCTGGCAGATCCAGGCGCTCGGCTCCGACACCCCGTTCGAGCCGCTCGTGCGGCCGGCGGTGGAGTTCGAGCTCGGCACCCCGCTCCACACGATGATCGAGCGCTTCCGCACGGCGCGCAGCCACCTCGCCGTCGTGCTTGATGACAAGCGGGCGTTCATGGGCATCGTCACCTTTGAGGATGTGCTGGAGGAGATCGTCGGCGACATCCGCGACGAATTCGACATCGAGCACGGTCCCATCTACAAGCGCACGGAGTACGCGATCGTCGTGAGCAGCTCGCTCACCATGCGCGAGCTGCAGGCCGAGACCGGCTGGCCGCTCGACTGGCAGCCGCGCGAAACCGTGGCCACCTGGTCGCTGCGGCTTTTCGGCCACGTGCCCCGGCGCGACGAGGCCATGGTCACGGGCGACTACCGCCTGACCGTCCTCGAGGCCAACGCCGAGCGCCCCCGCCGCGTCCGCATCGAGCGCATCAGCAGCGAAGGCAAGAGCCTCGTCGCGTGAAGCGGGGAACCGCGGATTTCGAATCCATCAATCCCCGGAGGGGCGGAGACGGAACGGGGTTGACCACGGATTTCACGGATGACCACGGATAAATACAGGGGCGTTTTTGAACCTCCAAGGGCCACTAATTAGTGAGCATTCAGGGTGGTTTAGTGGTCAATTCATCTTTCTCAGAACAGGAATATCCGTGTTCATCCGTGAAATCCGTGGTCAAACTGCCTTGGTCTCGGTTGAGGTGATGAACACTGACCAATGAACAATTTACTCTCCGTCCTCCTCGCCGCGGCGGTGCTGGTGTTCTGGCTCGCGGTGGCGGTTGAGGTGGGCCGCGGGCATCGCCGGATGCGGCGGCTCGCGACGCTTAATTCCCCGGTGCCGGCCGACTGGCCGCGGGTTTCCGTTATCTTCGCGGCGCGCAACGAGGGCGCGACCCTCGGCGCGGCGGTGCCCACGATGCTGGCGCTCGATTATCCCGACCTCGAGCTGATCGCCGTCAACGACCGCTCGGAGGACGACACCGGCGAGGTGTTGGATAAGATCGCCGCGCTCGATCCGCGCCTGCGGGTGGTGCACCTCCGCGAGCTGCCGTGCGGCTGGCTGGGAAAAAACCATGCATTGCATCACGCCGCGGCCCGTGCGACCGGCGAATGGATTTTGTTCACCGACGCGGACATTCATTTTGAACCTGCGACGTTGCGCCAGGCGATCGCCTACGCCGAGGCACAGCGGCTCGACCAGCTCGCGGCCGTGCCGGAGTTGCACGGCCATGGACCGTTGCTCGGCCTGTGTGTCAGTGCGTTCGGCCTGCTGTTTGCGCTGTTTCTTTGCCCGTGGCGGATCCCTCATCCCCGCAGCCGGGCGCACGGCGGCGTCGGGGCCTTCAATCTGGTCCGGGCCTCGACCTACCGGCGGCTGGGCGGCCACGAGCCGCTGCGGCTGCGGCCCGACGACGACATCAAGCTCGGCCGGCTCTTCAAGCTTCACGGCGCTCGCTGCGAGATGATGCACGGCGCGGGCGCGCTTTCGGTGGCCTGGTATCCCTCGACACGGGCGATGATCCGCGGCCTCACCAAGAATTCCTTCGCGGCGCTCGACTACCGCATCGGGCTCACGCTGGCCGGCGTCGCGCTGCAGATCCTGCTCTTCCAGGGTCCGTTCCTCGGGCTGCTGTGGTTCACCGGGCCGGCCTGGTGGCTGGACTTGGCGGCGGTCGCCCTGCTGCTCGTCGCGGCCGGCGATGCCGCCCGGTACAACGGCGGCACCTGGTGGCACGCCTTCACCCTGCCCCTTGGCGTCGCGGTCCTGTCCTATGTAATGCTGCGCTCGATGGTGGTCACGTGCTGGACGCGCGGCATCACCTGGCGCGGCACGCACTATCCATTGCACGAACTGAAGGCCAACCGGCTGTGAGTGATGGCAGGCTCCTGCAAATCACTCACTACCGCAGGATCTCGGGCCGCACCACGATGATCGAGGGAATACCCTCGCGTGACAGCACGAGGAGAAAGCGATTGGGGTCGTCGACCACCACGTACTCCAGTTTGCCGCAGACAAATTCCTTGCCGCCAAACGTGTATTTGTCGCCGGCCGTGAGGGTGCGCAGCGTCTTCGAGTCCTTGTACGGCTCGGTCTCCGAGCCGATGAAGCTGTCGGCGAGCTCACGGCTAAAGAGGGCCTGCTTCACGGGCTTCAGTCCCTCGGCGATGGACTTCCCCTTTTCGTCAAACGTCACCGTGTAGAGGACTTCCCCGTCCTGGACCTCGAAATACCAAACCCAGACACTCGTGCGCGGCGATCCGGCGGGCGAACCGAAGCGGCCCTTGATCTGGTCCAGGGTCTCGCCCAGCCGGGCCGTGGCGGTGACCGCGGTCAGGGCGGCCAGGAGGAAAGAAAGGAGGAAGCGAGGAGCGGAGAGCACAGGGGAAAACGTAAGTAATGAAGTTCAGGCTGCAAGCCCGCACGCCGCGGGGTGGGGCCGGCGCTTGCCGCCGTGCCGTTCTGTGGTCGAAGTCAGGCGCCGCCCGACGGCGTTTCTCACCCGATCAGATTTTTCAGCGCGGCCAGGTATTTTTCCTGGGTGCGGCGGATGACGTCGGCCGGGAGCAAAGGTGCGGGTGGCTGCTGGTTCCAGTGGATCGCCAGCAGGTGGTCGCGGACAAACTGCTTGTCGTAACTGGGCGGCGACTGGCCGGGCGCGTAGCTGTCGGCCGGCCAGTAGCGGGAGGAATCCGGCGTCAGCACCTCGTCGATCAGGACCAGGTTCCCCACCGCGTCGGTGCCGAACTCAAATTTGGTGTCGGCCAGAATCATGCCAGCCTGCTTCGCGCGATCGTGGCCGAACTGGTAAAGCGCCAGGCTCAGCGCCTTCACTTGCGCGTAGAGCTTTTCGCCGATGATGGCGGCGGCCTGCGCGTCGTTGATGGGTTCATCGTGCGAGCCCTTCGGCGCCTTGGTTGTGGGCGTGAAAATGGGCGAAGGGAGCCGGTCGGCCTGCCGCAGGCCGGGCGGCAGCCGGTTGCCGCAGACCTCGCCGGTCTGCTGGTAGGAACTCCAGCCGCTGCCGATCAGGTAGCCGCGGGCCACGCACTCGATGGCGAGGGGCCGGAGTTTGCGGACGATCATGCTGCGCAGCTGCAGGTCGCGATCCGAGATGCCCCGGCGGAGAAATTCACCCGGCTGGTCCGGCAGCAGGTGGTTGGCGATGAGATCCTTTGTCTGCGCGAACCACCAGTTGCTCATCTGCGTCAGCACGATCCCCTTGCCGGGAATTCCGTCCGGAAGGATCACGTCAAAGGCCGACAGCCGGTCACTGGCGACCAGCAGGAGGGCGTCGCCCAGGTCAAAGATCTCGCGCACCTTGCCCGAGGCGAGGTGCGGGTAGGGCAGGCCGTCGAAGCGGGTGACGGCGGCAGGGGGCAGGGCGGCGGTGATGGCGGCGAAACTCATGCTGGGCTGCTCCGTTGTTAAGGCAGGGTGCGCGGGAAAGTAAAGCCGGGGGCAGCGGGCCGGGTTGGTGGGACGGTTGCCCGACCATCCGCGCCTCCGATTGCTATTCCGCGCACTTCTATTGAGAAGTGTTATCCTTGCCTCCGTTCCAAGCTGCATTTGGGTGGGGAGCTGTTCTTAGTAGAGATTCCCCACGCGTCCCGGTTCCGGGGCGCGAACCATACCCCCCATGACCGAGCAACAAAAACTCCGGATTACAGAGAAATTTTCCTACGGCCTTGGCGATTTCGCCTCCTGCCTCTACTGGCAGACCATTTCGGTCTACCTCGCGATCTTTTATACGGACATCTTCGGGATCAGCGCCCTCGCCGCGGGCACGATGATCGGACTCAGCCGGTCCTTTGACGCCATCTTTGACGTGGTCATCGGCATGCTCGCCGACCGCACGAAGTCCCGCTGGGGCAAGTTTCGCCCCTATTTGCTCTACACCTGCGTGCCGATGGCGGTGGTCGGGTTGCTCACCTTCACGGTGCCTGACTTCAGCGACAAGGGAAAGCTGATCTGGGCCTATGTGACCTTCAATTCCCTGATGCTCATCTACACCACGATCAACATCCCCTACACGGCGATGCTCGGGGTGATCACCCCCAACCCCGTGGAGCGGACGGCGCTCTCCTCGATCAAGTTCGTGGGGGCCTTTGCCGGCGGCATTGTCATTTCGGCCACCCTGCTGCCCATGGCCAAGGTGGGCGGCTGGCTGGGCGCGACCTCGGCGAAGCAGGGCTGGCAAATGTCCTTCGTGATCATCGGCATCGCCGCCATCATCTCCTTCCTCATCGTGTTCTTCAACACCCGCGAGCGCGTCCTCCCGCCCAAGGCGCAGCAAACCTCGGTGCTCAAGGATCTGGGCGACCTCGTCACGAACCGGCCCTGGCTGGTGCTGCTGGCGACCACCATCACCTTCATTTTCTTCGTGGCGCTGCGCGGCAACGCCATCGCCCACTATTTCAAATACTACGTTGGGACGCAGACGATCACCCTGCCGTCGTGGGTGCCAAAAATCGGGGGCACGCAGACGTGGGGCTGGGAAACCCTGGTATCAATGTTCAACACCACCAACCAGGTGCTGTCGCTCATCGGCGCCATGCTGGTGCCCATCCTCGTGCGGAGGGTCGGCAGCAAGCCGGCCTTCGTCATCCTCTTCGTCATCGCGATCCTGTCCACCGCGGCGTTCTACTTCCTGCAGCCCGAGCAGCTCTGGCTGATCTTCGCGGTGAACGCGATCGGCTCGATCACCGGCGGCCCGCTGAGCGCGGTGCTCTGGGCGATGTATGCCGACACGGCGGATTACGCCGAGTGGAAGACCGGCCGCCGGGCCACGGGCCTCATCTTCTCGGCCTCCATCTTCTCCCAGAAATTCGGCTGGGGCTGGGGCGGCGGCCTTTCGCTGGTCATGCTGAACGGCGTCGGCTTCGTCGCCAACCAGGTCCAGACGCCGGAAGCCCTGCACGGCCTGGTCAAGCTGATGAGCATCTTCCCGGCGGCCTTCGGTATCCTCGCCATCTTGATCCTCGTGATCTTCTACCCGCTCAACGAGGCCAAGATCGAGCAGATCTCCGCCGACCTGAAGGCCCGCCGGGCCGCGGCCGGCGACACGCCCGCCGGAGTCGGGGCGTGACCCGGCACAACTCGGCCGGATTTAACCACGAAAAACACGAAACACACGAAAGAGGGAAAATCTGAAAAAGGACCAGGCTGCTTCCGTCCGGGTATTCCTTTCGTGTTTTTCGTGTATTTCGTGGTGGCCTCCGACCGGACAAATCCGGTTGATTCCGACTTTCTCCGACCGTGAATCCCTCCTTCTCCCTCCCCGACCTTGCCCAACGCATCGAGGAAGACCTGCGCCGGAATGTCCTGCCTTTCTGGATCGACCGCGTGGTGGACCGGGCCGGCGGCACGTTTTACGGCGCGCTGACCAACGACCTCCGGGTTGATCCGTCCGCCGAGCGCGGCGCGCTGCTGACCTCGCGCATCCTCTGGACCTTCGCGGCCGTCTACCGGCAGTACGCCGACCCGGCGTACCTCGCGATGGCCGACCACGCGTACGCCGACCTGATGACGCGGTTCCACGATGCCCGGCACGGCGGGTTCTACTGGTCCATCAACGCGGACGGCTCGGTGCGCCGCGAGCGCAAGCAGGTCTACGAGCAGGCCTTCGCCATTTACGCCCTGGCGGAATACCACGCCGCCACCGGCCGCCGCGAGCCGCTCGACCAGGCCATCGCCACCTTCCGGCTGATCGAGGCCCACGCGCGCGAGCCCCGGCATGGCGGCTACCTTGAGGCCTTCGGCCGCGATTGGGCGCCCATCGCCGACATGCGGCTCAGCCCGGTCGACCTCAACGAGCCCAAGTCGCAGAACACCCACCTGCACATCATGGAGGCTTACACCAACCTCCTGCGGGTCTGGCCCGACGCGGCCTTGCGGCAGGCGCAGACGGAGTTGCTGGGCATCATGCTCGACCGGATCGTGAACCCCGCGACCGGCCACCTCGGGCTTTTCTTCGCCGAGGACTGGACGCTGCGCTCCGACCGGATTTCCTACGGCCACGACATCGAGGCGGCCTGGCTCCTGACCCAGGCGGCCGAAGGGCTGGGCGATCCCGGGCTCACGGCCCGTATCCGGACGCTGGCGGTGCGGATCGCGGAAGTCACCTTGGCCGAGGGCATCGACGCCGATGGCGCCGTCCTCAATGAAGGCAGCCCCGCCGGCTACACCGACACCAACAAGGAATGGTGGCAGCAATCCGAGGCTGTCATCGGGTTTTTGAACGCCTACCAGATTTCCGGGGAGGAGCGGTTTCTCGCGGCGGCCGGGCGCGCCTGGGCCTTTATCGAGTCGCACCTCATCGACCGGCAGAACGGGGAGTGGTTTCGCGGCGTCACGCGCGACGGCCAGCTCCTGGCGAAGGAACTCAAGGTGAGTTTCTGGAAATGCCCCTACCACAACGGCCGGCTGGGGCTCGAGGCCGTGAGCCGCCTGCGGGCGATCGCCGCGGACACCCAAGCCTGAGTTTTTAACCACGGATTACACGGATGAACACGGATGAGACACGAGAACTGTCATCCTGAACGAAGTGAAGGATCCAGTGATGATGCCACTGGCAGCGTGAATCGTTCTGGATTCTTCGCTACGCTCAGAATGACAGGCCAAGGGCATTTTTTATCCGTGCCGATCCGTGTAATCCGTGGTTAAACCAACTTCTTCGCCTTTCCACTCATGAAAAAGAAAACCTCCTCCGCCAAAATCAAAGCACCCGCCGCCTGGACCGCGCGGCTCAAGCAGCTCCGCGCCAAGCACGAGAAGTTTCTCGCGCGCAAGAACCCGGTGGACCCCGAGTGGGACAACGGGGTGTTCGACCGCTTCACCTACCCGGCGATCACCTACCGCCACGCCCCGATCGAGTGGCGCTTCGACCTCAACCCGGCGACCAACCCGTTCCTCATGGAGCGCCTCGGCGTCAACGCGACGCTCAACCCGGGCGCGTTTTACTGGAAGGGCAAGGTCCACATGGTGGTCCGCTTCGAGGGCTACGACCGCAAGAGCCTCTTCGCCATCGCCGAGAGCGCCAACGGCATCGACGGCTGGCGCTTCTGGGACGAGCCCGTCGACCTGCCCGAGATCAAGCCCGAGACCAATGTCTACGACATGCGCATCACGTTCCACCAGGACGGCTGGATCTACGGCGTGTTCTGCGCGGAGTCGAAGGACCCGAATGCGAAGCCGGGCGATCTCTCGAGCGCCGTGGCCGTCGCCGGCATGGTCCGCACCAAGGATTTTAAAAAATGGGACCGGCTCCCCAACCTCAAGACGCCGGCCTCGCAGCAGCGCAACGTCGTGCTTCACCCGGAGTTTGTCGACGGCCAGTACGCGTTCTACACGCGGCCGATGGACGGTTTCATCGACGTCGGCTCCGGCGGCGGCATCGGCTGGACGCTGTGCCCGGACATCACGACCGGCGTCACCGGACCCGAGAAGATCATCGACGGCCGCGCCTATCACACGATCAAGGAAGTGAAGAACGGCCAGGGCCCCGTCCCGATCAAGACGCCCCAGGGCTGGCTGCACCTCGCCCACGGCGTGCGCAACTGCGCCGCCGGCCTGCGCTACGTGCTCTACATGTTCATGACCTCGCTCGAGGACCCGACCAAGGTCATCGCCCGGCCGGGCGGCCACTTCCTCGCGCCGTATGGCGGCGAAGGGTTCGGCGACGTCTCGAACGTCACGTTCACCAACGGCTGGGTCGAGCTGCCCGACAAGCAGAAGACCGTGATGATCTACTATGGCGGCTCCGACACGCGCTGCTACGTCGCGCGCACGAGCGTGGCTCGGCTCATCGACTGGTGCCTGCACACGCCGGAAGACGCGCTTACCACCCGCCGCGCCGTCGACCAGCGCCTCGCCCTCATCCGCGCGAACAAGGCGCTGCTCCAGTAGCCGCGTTTGGAGGGCCAGGCCCGGAAAACGTGGTTGGCGCCGCGCGCGGACCACGTTGTCGCTTAGCTCCAACGCGGCTACCTGATTGCCCGGGGTGGAACGCGGCCTTCCGCCGTCGCCAAGGCTTTGACGGACAGGCCGGTCACGTTGATTGGACGTTCGCAGGGCAAACGCGTCCGGGAGGCCGCGTTCCACCCGCTGCTTCGCGGTCATGATATGACTCGCGAAAAAAGGGATTTCGGCTACGATTCACTGACAGCAAAAGGCGGGCCGGTTGGTTTTACGGCGCGCTTGGTAACCCCTTACCCCCGTCATGAAAACTACCCCTCGTTTCCTTCGGTTTGTCGCCGCCCTGGCCGCGGTTTGTTTTTCGCTCGGTTGCACCCTCGCGGCGGCGGGTGCGCCAACCGAAACCCTCGCTTCACCGGACGGCACGATTGTGGTGACCGTCTCCACGGGCGGACGTTTGTCCTACCATGTCACCGTCGACGGCCAGCCCGTGCTGGCCGATTCGCGGCTCGGCCTGCGCCTGGCCGGCGGCGTCGAGCTCGGACGTGATGTTGCTTTCGTGAAGGCGGAGCACGCCGAGGTCGATTCGACCTGGGAAAATCCGTTCGGCAAATTCAGCAAGGTCCGCGATCACCACGCCGAACTCCTGCTCACGTTTCACGAGACCAGCGCCGGCGGCCGCATGTTCAAGGTCCTGCTCAGTGCCTTCGACGACGGTGTGGCCTTCCGGTACATCCTGCCCATGACCAAGGACGCGGGAGAAGTGGTGGTCGAGGATGAGCTGACCGAATTTGCCTTCACGGGAAATAATGTGTGTTTCGCCGGCGATCACTTCCAAACCCCGCCTGATCACGATCTGCACGGCGGCTTTGCCGGTTCGCAGGAATGGGAATTCCGGCGGCGCCGGCTCGCCGACCTGCCCGAAGACACCGTGACCGGTTTGCCGCTCCTCACGCAGACGCCCGCCGCCTGGGTGGCGGTGACGGAGGCCGACCTGCTCGATTGGTCCGGCATGTGGCTGAGCCGCGCGCCGGCCAAGCCCGGCGCGACGGGCGTGACGATGTACGCGCGGCTGGCGCCGAGCCTCGATGGCCAGGGCCTCGTCAAGGCCACGCTCCCGCACTCTACGCCGTGGCGCGTGCTGATGATCGGCCGCGAGCCGGGCCGGCTGGTTGAGAGCAACCTCGTCTTGAACCTGAGCACGCCTTCGCAGATCGAGGACCCCTCGTGGATCAAGCCCGGCCTCATGGCCTGGGATCACTGGTGGTCGGGCGACACCAAGGTCGATACCGCCACCATCAAGCAGTACATCCAGCTCGCGGCCGACATGGGCTGGCCCTATCAGCTGATCGACTGGCACTGGTACGGCGAACCCAAGCGCACCGATTCCGACATCACCAAGATCGATCCGGCGATCGACATGGACGAGGTGCGCCGGTTCGCGGCCGAGCGCAATGTGCGCCTGTGGCTCTGGCTTTACTGGACCGATGCCGACCAGCACGACGCCTACCTGAAGGCCTTCCCGCTGTACGAGCAATGGGGGATCGCCGGCGTGAAGATCGACTTCATGGACCGCGACGACCAGGTGATGGTGAACTGGTACGAGAAGATGACGCGCGCCGCCGCCGCCTCGCACCTGATGATCAACTTCCACGGCGCCTTCAAGCCGACCGGACTCAACCGCACCTGGCCCAACCAGATCACCCGCGAGGGCGTCATGGGCAACGAGTACAACAAATGGAGCACGCGCGTCACGCCCGAGCACAAGGTCACGCTGCCCTTCACGCGCTTCCTGGCCGGCCCCGCGGATTTCACGCCGGGCGGTTTCCTCAACCGTTCCCCCGCGAAGTTCCAGACCAAGGTCTCGCCCACGCAGGTGCAGGGCACGCGGGCCTCGGAGCTCGCGCTCTTCGTGGTCTACGACAGTCCCATCGGCTGTGTTTGCGATCACCCCGACAATATCCGCGGCCAGCCCGGCGCGGATTTTCTCAAGGTGGTGCCGACCGTCTGGGACGAGACGCGCGTGCTCGACGGCGCCGTCGGCGAGCACATCGTGACGGTGCGCCGCTCGGGCGGCGATTGGTTCCTTGGCGCACTGACGAACAGCGACGGCCGCACGATCCCGGTCAAACTCGACTTCCTCGGCGCCGGCGCATGGAAACTCCGCTGGTGGCACGACGCGGCCGACAGCGGGGACAACGCCGAGCACCTCGAGGCCGAGGAGCGCACCGTGACCGCGAAGGATGCCCTCGACCTCCGCCTCGCCCCGGCGGGCGGGACGGTGGCGCACTTCACCCCGGTGAAATCTTGACCCCCGCCGCCCGCCAGCGGAGCCGGCCACGATTCACCCCCGGGCCCAAGGGGTTTCCCCCTGGTGAATTGGCGATAAATGCCGTCCAGACTATCCCAACGGATCGCCGCGCGCTGACGGAACGTGTTACAGGTAACTAATCGGCAGGCTTTAGCCGGGGCCCCACCTCCTTTACCAAATGAAGCGTTGCCCTCTGCCCGGGCATAGCGTGCCGGTCGCGACTGCCCGGCCTTTACCCTCACTCCGCCATCCCCCCACGTTTTTGTCCGGCCGATCCCTCCGCGGCCGGAGAATCAAAGATCCCCCCGTCGCCCGCTCCCCAACCTCAATCCAGCAGCTCCCATGAAATGCAGCCCAAACAAACCAGCCGGTGGAAAACGTGTGGGCATCCCGTGTGGACGCGTACTGGTCATCGCGGCCCTGTTCCTCGGCGGCCTGACAACGGCCTGGGGACAGCCCGGCCGCTATCAGCTCAAATCGCCCAACGGGGCGCTGACTGTGCAGATCGAGATCGGCGCCAAGCTCACCTGGTCCGCCAAAAAAGGCGACCAGCAGGTCATCGAACCGTCCGCGATCTCGCTGCAACTGGCCGATGGCACCGTCCTCGGGGCCACGGCGAAGGTGATCACGGACAAGGTCGAGCGGATCGACGCCCAGATCAAGGCCATCAACTATGTGCGTTCGCTCGTGCCCGATCGCTGCAACCAGATCACCCTCACGTTCGAAAACGACTTCGGCGTGATCTTCCGCGCCTATGACGACGCGGTGGCCTACCGGTTTTTCACCACGAGGAAGGGCGAGCTCCTGATCAAGAACGAAGAGGCCAACTTCAACTTTACCGCGGACAGCCCGGCCTTCATTCCCTACCTGTGGGATTACCGCGGCGGCCTGGTCTTCAATGCGTCGTTCGAGTCGCCCTACACCGAGACCAAGCTCTCGGAATGGAAGCAGGACTCCTACTCGATCCTGCCGATGCTCGTCACCGCTGGCGATGCCCGGAAAGTGGAAATCCTGGAGGCCGACCTGGAGAGCTATCCCGGAATGTATCTCTGCCCCAATGAGTCCGGCCGGGGTCTGAAAGCCGTCTTCCCCCAGTATCCGCTCGAGACGAAACTCGGCGGCTTCCACGGGATGAACCTCATTCCGACCAAGCGCGCCGACTACATCGCCAAGACCGCCGGCACGCGCAGCTACCCCTGGCGCGCGGTCATCATCAGTGAGCAGGACACCGATTTTCTGAGCAACGACCTCGTCCAGCGCCTGGCGTCGCCGCCGCGCATCGACAGCTCGTGGGTGAGCGTCGGGCAGGTGGCCTGGGACTGGTGGAGCGACCGGAACCTGACCGGCGTCGACTTCAAGGCGGGCATGAATACGCCCACCTACAGATACTACATCGATTTCGCCGCCAAGAATCATGCCAAATACATCATCATGGACGGCGGCTGGTCCGACACCTTCGATCTCAACAAGGTCAATCCCGACGTCGATCTGCCGGAGATCCTGGCCTACGCCAAAAAGCACAACGTCGGCGTCATCCTGTGGGCGTCGTGGTACACGATCACCCGGCAGATGCAGGAGGTCTTCCCCAAGTACGCCGCGCTGGGCGTGAAGGGCTGGAAGATCGACTTCATCGACCGCGACGACCAACTCGCCGTCGAATCCACGTACGACATCGCCAGGCTGGCGGCCCAGTACCAGATGTTCGTCGACTACCATGGCGTCTTCAAGCCCACCGGCCTGCAGCGGACCTACCCCAATGTCGTCGGCTACGAAGGCGTCTATGGCCTGGAGAACTTCAAGTGGGCCGATCGCGATTCCCCCCGCTACGCCGTCACCATTCCGTTCATCCGCAATGTCGCGGGCCCGATGGACTACACCTCGGGGGCCCTGCTCAACTCGACGCAGGCCGGCTTCAAGGCCCGCAATCACGCTCCGATGGCGAAGGGCACGCGCTGCAACCAGCTCGCCCAGTACATCGTCTTTGAAGTCCCCAACCAGATGCTCTCCGACAGTCCGTCGCTCTACATGCGGGAGCAGGAGTCGACCGACTTCATCACCAGCATCCCGACCACCTTTGACGAAACGATCCCGCTCGACGGCCAGCTGGCCGAGTACGTCGTGACCTCACGGCGGAAGGGCGACAACTGGTATGTCGGGGCGATGACCAGCTGGACGCCCCGGGACCTGACCATCGACTTCCGCTTCCTGCCGCCCGGGAAGTATGAGGCCGTGATCTTCGCCGACGGCCTCAACGCCGATCGCGAGGCCACCGACTACAGGAAGACCGTCGCCACGATCACCGCGGGCGACCAACTGCACGTTCATCTCGCCCCGGGCGGCGGCTGGGCGGCCGTGCTCACCAGGAAATAGTGCCCGCTGCTCCGGCCCGACCGAAGTCGGATCCAACGTCATTATGAACCACCGGTTTCCCTCGCGCGCCCTTCGGCTCTTGCTCGGTTTGCTGGCCGCGGGTTCTTCCGCACTCGCCGTGCCGGCTCCGGCCGTCCAGGCCGCCGCGCTGGCCGAGTTCACCAACACCTGCGCCCGCTGCCACAACGGGGACGGCAGCGGTTACGCCAATCTCGGCCTGCCCAACTTCACCGATCCGCAGTGGCAGGCGGCGCACCCCGATGCCGAGCGCGCCCTGGTGATTCGCAACGGCGTCACCGACCGCATGCCGGCGTTCGGGGCGATTCTGCCGGCTGACGAGATCGAGGCGCTCGTCGCCCATGTCCGCGGACTCGAAAGCAAAACCCCGCATCTGCAGGAAGCGATTCCGGTGGCCGTCGAGCCCACGCTCGCTCCTCCCGGCCATGGTGCGGGGCCGGTCGTCCTCGGGTCGCGCGGGGTTTACACCCAGCACAACAACAATGCCCGCACCGGCGCCAATCTCGACGAGGCGACGCTGACCCCCGCCAACGTCAATCCGCGCCAGTTCGGGCTGCTCTTCCGCCACGTCGTCGACGACCAGGTGTTCGCCCAGCCGCTGTTCGTGCCCGACCTCGCCCTCGCGGGCGGCCGGCACAACGTCGTCATCGTCGCCTCGGCCGCGAACACGGTGTATGCCTTCGACGCCGACGCGGACGCCGCGCCCTACTGGCAGGTCAATCTTGGCGCGCCCGGCAGCGTGCAGCAGCACCCCTTCTGGTGCCACGACATCCTCGGCAACATGGGCATCATCGGCACGCCTGTCATCGATGCCGCCACCCAAACCCTGTACGTGGTCGCTCTTACCCACGAGGGCGGCGGCTGGGTGCAACGGCTGCACGCGCTGGATCTCACCAGCGGCTCGGAGCGGCCCCACAGTCCCGTGGTGATCACGGCCGACAGCTTCGATCCCATCCTGGAGAACCAGCGCCCGGCGCTGCTTTTGTCGCGGGGTAGCGTGTACGTCGGCTACAGTTCCCACTGCGATGTGGAGCCGTACCATGGGTTTCTTTTTCGCTTCGACGCGGGCACCCTGCGGCAACAGGGCGTCCTGAACCTGAGCCCCGGGGCCGTGGGCAACAGCATCTGGCAGTCGGGTCAGGGCCCGGCGGCGGACGAGCAGGGCGCGATCTACTTCGTCACGTCCAACGGCACCTGGGACGGCGGACAGAATCTCAGCGACAGCTTCCTCAAGGTGTCGCCCGACCTGCGCGTGCTGGATTGGTTCACGCCGACCAATTACCCGGAGCTCGACAAGCGCGACGCCGACCTGAATTCCTCCGGCGCCATGCTGCTGCCCGGGGCCCATCGGGTCATGGGCGCGGGCAAGCAGGGCGTGGTCTACCTGGTCGACACCGACCATTTCGGGCACCTGGGCGACGAGCATGCGGTCCAGCATTTCCCCGCGGCCAAGGGGGAGGTCAATGTCGGTGCCGTGTTTTGGCAAAGTGCGGCGCGCGGCGGCCTGGTTTATCTCTGGGGGCAGGACGACGCGCTGCACGTCTATGCCTTCAAGGACGGTCGCTTCAATCCCGAGCCGCTTGCAGTTGGCGGGCAGACGAGCGCGTATCCGGGCGGGATTCTTTCCCTTTCGGCTCACGGTGACTCCAACGGGATCCTCTGGGCCAACGCCGCGCTGTCGGAACACGGCAACGACCACATCAACGGCCCCGGCGTCCTCCGCGCGTACGATGCCAACGACATCACCCACGAGCTGTGGAACTCCAACCTGGCGCCGGAGCGGGACACGCCCGGCCGCGTCTCCAAGAATGCCGCGCCCACGGTGGCAAACGGCAAGGTCTACCTGGCGAGCTTCGGGGCGCTGCCCGTCGGTACCGGCGCGCTGTACGTTTATGGGCTGCTGCCGGAGCCGACTGTTCCCTAGCGCGCTTTCAAACATACTGTAGCCGGGGTCGTTGACCCCGGTTCCGCCTTTCTTGATTCGTAGTCGCCAAGCCCGAGGTCGGCGACCCCGGCTACACTTTTGCCTAAAGCGCTCCAGTCCGGCCGGTCCCGGTGGCTTATTTGGTTGTAATCAGGCGGTCATTTTTCGGGGCCACCTCGATGAAGATGTCCTTGTAGCGGACGTCATGATTGCCGCCGTGGGCCTGCAGGCCGATCGGGCCGCGCTTGAGGCGCGCCGGGTTGCGGTCCGTGTACGCCAGCACCTCGATGCCGTTCACCGCCATGCGGATCGTCCCCTTGGTGCGGTTCACCAGGATCTCCGCCTGGGTCCACTCGGATCGCTTGAGACCGAGTTCCTTGTCCAGGTCGCGGCTGACACTCAAATCCCCCGGGGCGCCGCGGTTGATGGTATAGTCCCAGGTCCAGTTCATCGGCGGCATGATATCGATGCACCCGCCGTAGCCGTATTTTCCGGGGGGCATGGCCTCGCCCCAGAAGCCGATTCCCTGGTGGTTGGTAGGCGAGTCGACCTGGATGGTCGAGACGATCAGCCGGAAGTCGTCATAGTAGCCCTCGGTCATCAGGTTCTGGCCGCCCTTCACCCCGACGATCGCACCGTCGACCACTTTCCAGCCATCGGGATCACCCACCCAGCCGGTCAGCGTGCGGCCGTCGAACAGGGGCGTCAGCCCGGCCGCCGCCGCATCAAAGGGAGGATGGTAGGCCGGCACCTTCACCGTCGGCGCCACGATGGCCTTCGCCTCCGTCACGGCAGTCTCGGCAGCGGCCGCCAGCAGGGCGGACCAGGCGGGCAACCAGGCGCAAATGATCACGACGGTCAGGCGGGGCAAGCGGGCGGCAGGCGGGTTCATCGCGGGGGAGGCGCCGGGTTCAGCGCTGCAAATCGCCCGGGATTTCCGGCACACCGGGTTCATCGAGAATCTGCACCGCCGTGGCGGGGCCGAAGGTTTTCCAGTCCTTGAGCGCCCACGCGAGTTTCTTGTCGGGCGTGATCTCGACCAACTGGCAGCCTTTCCCGCCGTCGCCGCGCGAGCAGAGGATGGTGTTGCCGTTCGCGAGGCGCACACAGCTCTGCGAACCGGGGAAAACGATTTCCGGCGGCAGCTCGGCCAGGTTGAACTGCCACACCGTCTCGCCCTTCGGGTTCACCTCCAGCGTCAGGTTGTCGTGCTCGTCGGTGATCAGGGTGTTGCCGTTGTGGAGCCGCACCGCGGCCCAGGGCGAGCGGACCTTGTAGGACCAGACCTCTTTGAGGTCCTTGTCGTACTCGACCACCTTGTTCATCGTCAGGTACGGGACGAGGTAGGTGCCCTGCGCGGTCACGCGGGTCCGGCGGAATTGCCCGTGCACGGTCTTCGGGTCGGTCAGGCTGGTATCCGGGAGGACGTGGTCGGCTTCGACCGCACCGGTCCGCTTGTCGATGATCATGAGATGCGCCGGCAGGCCGTTCCGGACCAGCATGACCTTGTCCAGGCCGAGCGGCTGCAAGGTATGGATCTCGGTGCCCTTGGGCGCGTCGAGGTGCCAGACGACCTTTTTCTCCGGCGTGACCTCTTCGGCATAGCTCATGCGGGAAAAGAGAATGTTTCCGTTGGTCAGCATCCAGATGTCGTCGAACTCCCAGCCTTTGCCGGTGGAGTAGGTCCAGATTACCTTGCCGTCCTGGACGACGAACATCGTGTTGCAGCCTTCCCCGATGTAGAGCATCGGGTGCTGCCGGATCCCGGCGCCCGGCAGGTGGGCGTCGGCTGCCGTGGGTACGTCGGTCCAGGTTGGTGGATCGACTGCAACCTCGGAGGGGCCCCAGGCGGGCACGGCGGCGGCGGTGAATCGCGGCAGTACCCGGAGCAGCGGGGCGGGTGCGCCGCGGGCGGCGGGCGCCGGGCCGGCGAGGATTGCGGCCAGGGCAACGGAGCAAAAACAAAGGCGGGGTAGATGCATGATCGGGGTGGTGATAAGTCGCCGGGAGGTGGCGGGGTTGCACTCAGGGGTAGAACGCAACGAGGGTGTAAGAAATCACGCGGCTTTGAAACCAGTGATTCTCGTTATCAGTAACAGGCAGGCCGCGGGCTCAACGCCCGGTTGGTGCGACCGGGCGGGGAACCAGGCGCCAGACGCCGCGGCCTTCCTGCCAGCGTCCGTCGATCAACAGCAGCTCCCGCGGTCGCGGAATCCCGGTTTCGCGCTGGCTCAGCTTGAGGTGCAGTTGGACGGCGGCGTGTTCCCCCACCTGGTCATGGCCCTGGTCGATGCCCCCCAGCCCGGTGGCCGGGTGGACGTTGAGATGAAGAAAGCCGGTTTGGCGGCGGTCGACCGCCTTGCTTTTCAACAGCAGGTCGTAGTGCGCCTGCTCGCTGCTGAGGATCAGGTCCGGGCGGTGCGCCCGGGTCCAGGCCGCCAGCGCGGCGGCCGAGAAATTGGGGACGAGCAGGATGGGCAGGGCTTCCTCCCGGCCCTGCAGTTGCTGGAGCAGATGCGAGGCCCGGAGCATGCCCAGGGTGCGCCCGTCCTCGCCCTCCGTCAGCACCAGGCCGATGCGCCTGCGCTCGCGCCCGCGGGCCTGCCGCCAGGCCAGCTCCACGGCCTGGGCGTGGTTGGTCGACACCGTCGTCAGCTCGGGTGCGACGAGGCTGCGCCCGACCGCGACGGTGCTGAACAAATCCCAATCCAGTTCGAGGGTGGTGCGGCCCGCCACGAGCGGGCCGACGATGAGGCCCTGGATGCCCCGGCTGCGGAGAATCTGCGAGTTGCGGCGCGGGGTGGCCGCGGGATCGCCCACCCAGAAATGCTCCACCTCGTAGCCGAGCTGCTGCGCCCGGCGCTGGACCCCGGTGAAATACCGGACGAAGGTGAAGGAATCCTTCCAGCCGTCCGGCGTGGCGAAATTCGTGATGAACGCGATTCGCTCCGCCGGTGTGCGCAGGCGGCGGCGGTGACGGTACGCATTCAGCACCGCCAGCGCGGGATCCGGCCGGTAGCCCAGGTTTCGGGCGGCGGCGGTGACCAGCTTGCGGGTGGTGGCACTGACGCCAGGTGCGTTGCGCAGGGCCCGGGAAACCGTCATGGTGCTCAGGCCCAGCTTCGCGGCCAGCGTCCGCATGGTGTGGTGCTGTTTTTTGATCCCCATGCCGTGCGACGGTTACTGGTAACGAATAAAGTAAATTCCAATCCAAATCGTTGCGTCCATCCTCCGGTGTCGCCCCGATTATGGTTTGACCGGGACCGCCCGCCCCGCTGCCTCGAAACCCCCAGTCTGCTTCCACCCCGAATGAACTTACGCTTTCCCGTCATCCTTGGCGCCTTGTTCGCGGCCGCCTCCCTGGCGGCGCAGCCCGCGCCCGTCACCGCCCGCAGCTTCGACGTCCGCTCGTACGGCGCGAAGGGCGACGGTCATGCCCTCGACACCGACGCGATCAACCGCGCCATCCTCGCGGCCGAGGCCGCGGGCGGCGGCACCGTGTTGTTTTCGCCCGGCACTTACCTGTCCGCGTCCATCCGGCTGAAGAGCAACATTACACTTTACCTGGAGGCCGGCTCCACGATCGAGGCGGCGGATGAGAAGACCGCACAGTTCGATGCGCCCGAACCCAATGACTGGGGCGACAAGCTCCACTACCAGGACTTCGGCCACAGCCACTGGCAGAACAGCCTCATCTGGGGCATCGGCCTCCACGATGTCTCGATTCTCGGCTCCGGCCTCATCCATGGCAAGGGACTCGACAACGGCTTCGACCGCTTCGCGGAGTGGGACAAGCGCTACCACGCCAACCCGCCGGGCAGCGGCAACAAGGCGATTGCCCTGCGCGACTGCCGCAACGTCGTCCTCCGCGACTTCGCCATTTTGCACGGCGGCTGGTTCGGGATTCTCGCCACCGGCGTCAACAACCTCGTCGTCGACAACCTCCGGATCGACACCAACCGCGACGGCATGGACATCGACGCGTGCCAGAACGTCCGCATCACCCGCTGCAGCGTTAATTCGCCCTGGGACGACGGCATCTGCCTCAAGGCCTCGTACGGCCTTGGTGCGCTGCGCCACTGCGAAAACCTCACGATCTCGGACTGCTTCCTCGCCGGCGGCTTCGACGAGGGCACGCTGCTCGACGGCACGTTCCAGCGAAGCGAGCCGGCGTACAAATCCGATGGCGTCGGCCGGATCAAGCTCGGTACGGAGTCGAACGGCGACTTCAGGAACATCGCGATCACCAACTGCGTCTTCGACGGCTCGCGCGGCATCGCCATCGAGAGCGTGGACGGTTCGCACATCGAGGATATCGCCATCTCAAACATCACGATGCGGCACGTCCAGAACGCCCCGATCTTCATCCGCCTCGGCCGCCGCCTGCGCGGACCCGCCGGCACGGTGGTCGGCACGATCCGCCGCATCTCCATCGACAATCTGGTCGCCTCGGATGTGAACTGGACGCTCGGCAACGTCATCAGCGGCATCCCCGGCCACCCGGTCGAGGATATCCGCATCAGCAACGTCCGCCTCGTCCAGCAGGGCGGGGGGACCAGGGAACTCGGTGACCGCGTGCCGCCCGAGGAAGAGAACAAATACCCCGAGCCCGGCATGTTCGGCTCGATGCCGTCTTATGGATTCTTCTTCCGCCATGTGACCGGCATCGAGCTCAGCCACATCAAGCTCGACTACGCCAAGCCCGAGGCCCGCCCCGCCTTCGTGCTCGACGATGTGTCGGACGCGTACTTCGACCACCTCAATGTGATGCGCGGCACGGACCACGCCCCGCTCTTCGACCTGCGGCAGGTGACGGATTTTTCCGTGACCGCCAGCCGCTTCATCCCCGACACGAAACGCGAAGCCGCCGTCGAGCGGGAGAAGTTTTAAACCACGGAATGAAAAACCGCTCATCTTCGCTGATCTGAGCTAATCCAAGGAAAAGGCGGTCGGAGTTTTTGACCACAGATTAAACGGATTATCACAGATGTTCTGAAGGCCGGTTTTCTTTTCGGTGGTAGGGGCGCAGACTTGCTGCGCCCTTCGTGGGCGGCGTCACGCTCGAGGGCACAGCAATTCTGCGCCCCTACCGACAAACCAAATGCCTTTATCCGTGATAATCCGTTTAATCCGTGGTCAAACCTTCTGCTTCCGGGCTTCGGGGATTTCCCATTAGCGTTTATCAGCGCAGATGAGCGGTTAACTCCTTTCCGGAGTCCGTTTTATTTCTTTCGTGTGTTTTGTGTGTTTAGTGGTGACCTCTGTTTGTCCGATCATCGCTCAGCTTCCCACCCCCATCCCCCATGAATCGTCGTCAATTTATCGGTGTCTCCTCCGCCGCGACCGCCGGCCTGCTCCTTTCTTCCAAGCTCCGCGCCCAGTCACCCGTCACGGCGCGGCCGCAACCGAAGATCCCGCGCTGGCGCGGCTTCAACCTCACCGAGCTGACCGGCGGCCGGCGCGGCAACACCTACAAGGAATCCGATTTCGCCTGGATGCAGGAATGGGGCTTCGACTTCGCCCGCCTCCCTTGCTCCTACTGGGCGTGGTCCAGCCCGAAGGACTGGCTGAAGATCGACGACGCCGCGATCAACCCGATCGACCAGGCCCTCGCGTTCGGCCAGGCCCACGGCACCCACATCAACCTCGGCCTGCACCGCATCCCCGGCTACTGCGTCAACGGCCGCGAGCTCGAGCCGTACCTGCTGTTCGACAGCCCGCGCGACTCCATGCAGCGCGCCCTCGAGGCCGCGGTCCATCACTGGAGCTACCTGGCCCGTCGGTTCAAGGATGTGCCGGCGTCACGGCTCAGCTTTGATCTCTTCAACGAGCCGCCCTTCATGCCCGACCAGTCGCGCTACGTGGAGGTCGCCAAGGCGTTGATCGCCGCGATTCGCGAGGTCAGCCCCGACCGCCTGATCACCGCTGACGGTGCCGACATCGGCCAGACACCCGTGCTCGGGCTGATTGACGAGGGCATCGTGCAGAGTACCCGCGGCTACCAGCCGAAGATGGTCAGCCATTACACCGCCAAGTGGGTCCCGCCGGCCGAATTCGAGTCGTTGGAGAAACCCACCTGGCCGATGGTCGACAAGCACGGCATCACCTGGAACAAGGAGAAGCTCCGCACCGAGCTCATCGCGAAGTGGCAGCCGCTGACCGCCCGCGGCGCCCCGGTGCATGTCGGCGAGTGGGGCTGCGTCCCGCAGACGCCCCACGCGGTCTGCCTCGCGTGGATGACCGACATGATGAGCCTGTGGAAGGAAGCCGGCTGGGGCTGGTCGATGTGGAACCTCCGCGGCGGCTTCGGCATCGTCGACAGCGGCCGCGCCGACGTGAAGTACGAGGACTTCCGCGGCCACAAGCTCGACCGCCAGATGCTCGAGCTGCTGCTGGCGAATTGAGGGACGGAATTTTTAAACCGCTAATCCTTGCTGATGGGAAATCGCCGAAGCCCAGCAGCAGACGGTTTGACCACGGATCACACGGATTATCACGGATGTTCTGAAGGGCCGTTTTCTTCTGGTGGTAGGGCCGCAGCAAGTCTGCGCCCCTACCTGCAAAGCAAATGCCTTCATCCGTGTTCATCCGCGTAATCCGTGGTCAAAAAACTCCGACCGCCTTTTCCGGATTAGCGCAAATCAGCGGTTCACTCCTTCCCCAGTTCCTTAGCCCGATCAATCACCTCCAGGCACGCGCGGCTGTTGTGGTAGGGGCATTTCCAGATGCTGAGTTTTGCGTTGGGCATCGCGCGGCCGAAGCGGCCCTTCAGCACCAAAATCGGCGTGCCGTCGCGTAGCAGCGTGTTGTGCCAGTCGCCGTGCTGCCGGTCGACGAACTTGTCCTGGATGAAAGCCCAGCTGCGCCGCGACCACGCAAAATACCTCGGGTCGCCGGAAATCTGGTAGGCGTTGAGGAACCCGACCGTCGCCTCGGCCTGCTCCCACCATTCCTTGTTCGTGTTGGTCGGGCCCTTGGGGTTGCCCTCGTTGTACACGCCGCCGTCGGTGTCCACGCCCTCGGCGTTGGTGGCCAGCGCGATCGCCAGGGCCTCCGTCTTCGCCCGGGCGAGGATCGCCGGATCGCCGAGCACCTCCGCGGCCTCGACCAGCAGCCAGCTGAGCTCGATGTCGTGGCCGTAGGAGATCTCGTCGCCGATCGGCGTCCAGTCGTTCTTCATGAAGAGCACCAGGTGGTGCGTCCGCTGGTCGATGATGTGCGTCATCGTCAGCTCGATCAGCTCGCGCTGCCGCTGGTGCAGGCCCGCGTCGGGCCAGACCCGCAGCAGGTTCGTGAAGCCCTCGAGGATGTGGATGTGTGAATTCTGGGACTTGGGCGCCGCGCCGAGCAGGTTGGCCTTCGCGCCGCTCTCGAGCTGCCACTCGCGGTTGAGCGCGTCGTAGTAACCGCCGTTCTTCGGGTCGTACGCGTGCGACTCGAGCAGCCGGTAGATCGCGATCGCCTCGTCGAGCGCGCCCTGCTCCTTGGTCACCCGGTAGTACTCGGTCAGCGCGTAGATGCCGAAGACCTGTCCGTAGACCTGCTTGTGGGCGTCGACCGGCGTGCCGTCGGCGCTGACGCTCCAGAAAATCCCGCCGGACTGCTTGTCCACGAAATGCTCCATCAGGTCGCGGTACGCCCAGCGCGCCATCTCGAGGTATTCCGGCTGCGGGTAGTGCCGGTAGGCGGAAGAGAACGTCCACAGGATCCGGCTGGTGAGCAGCGCGCCGCGCGGCAGGTCGTCACGCACGCTCAGGTCCTCGCCGATGTACGAGTGAAACCCGCCGCGTTCCCGGTCGCGCGCATTGTTCAGCCAGAAGGGCAGGATGTTGCCGCGCAATTCCTGCTCGGCCTGCTGGGCATATTCCTGCAGCCGGGCGGGAGCCACGCCCGGTCGCGCGGGGGGATTGGCGGGCACCTGCAGGGGCGGGAGGACGTCCGGTTCGGCCGCCAGCGTGACGGAGAGCAACAGGGGAAGCAGCAGCCAGGGGGATTTACTCATGGGGGTTGGCCGTGGGGCCGGGGTCGGGTTCTTGCGCCGGGAACACGCAGGAGCTTTCCCTAAGGAGCGCGCAGAAGCCTTGGAAATCAAGCCCGGGATAATGGCCGTGGCACCCGAAGTGCTGGGGAACCTCGCCCCCGGGTCACCCTTTGCCATGAAATCATCACCTCAAAGCCATTCGTCTCCCTTGAATTTCCTGCGGTTCCTGCTCGTCGCCGGTGCGCTCGCCGCGATGTCGCCGGCCGCGCTGACCGCCGCCGAGCCGAAAGTGGTGGAGGCACTCAGCCTGGAAATCATCGGCCTGCCCTTCGATCACCAGGGGCCGCAGGTGATCGACGTGCTTTACCGGATGACCTACGCCGAGGGTATCGCGCAAAAGGACATCCCCGATTTCGAGGTGATCCAGCGGGAGATCAAGGCGTACCTCGCCACCTATCCCAACAAGCAGGACTACCTGGAGGTCGTGAACAAAAACCTCTGCCTTGAGATTCTGAAACGCTACCCGGTGCTCGGCGCCGTGGCGGTGGACATCCGGGTGTATCCGACCATGACGGTGCCCTACGCGCAGACCTCGCACTGCACCGCCAGCCGATGAAGGCGGTTTCATTCACCTTGGGTCTGCCACCCTATGGCCTGTTCCGGCCCGGATGTAGCAGCGGCCGTGAGGCCGCTGGCGCCAGCCGTCTGACGACGGCTGCTACAAAGAAATACGCGATCTGCGCCAGTGCTCTTGCTCAAATGTCCCGGAGCTTGCCCCGGGGATCTTTACTGCTGTTGGCCGGCCTGTTCCTCGCCGTGGCCGGGCGCGTCGGGGCCGAGATCGCTCCCGGCCCATCGCCCGTTCAGCTGGTCGTGCAGATGGACCTCGGCGTGAAGAACGCCCAGTTCGCCGGCCTGCTCGTGGCGGAACAGCGCGGCTGGTATCGCGAGGCCGGCCTCGACGTGGCCCTGGTCAAGGCGGCCGACACGACCGATGTCGCCGCCGTGGTGGCCGCGTCGGACCACACGCTCGGCTCGATCGAGAGCGGGCTTTTTCTGGCGGGCCGGGCGCGCCACCTGCCGATCGTGGCGATCGGCACGATGTTTCAGGCGTCGCCCCTCAGCCAGATCAGCCTGACGGCGAAAGGCATCCGGACACCCGCCGACTGGGTCGGCAAAAAAATCGCGGTCGGGGCCGACGGCCACGAGGCGATCGACGCCGTGCTGGCGAAAGCCGGGCTGACCCACGCCCAGCTCACCCTGCTCGATGCCGACTACGACAACGCGCCCCTGCTCGATGGCCGCTACGATTCCAAGCAGGGTTATCTGATCGACGAGTATGTCGCGTTGCGCACCGCCGGCCACGACGTGAGCGCCATCCTGCTCAGCGACTACGGCAACGTGGCTTACTCCCAGGTCATGTTTGTGTCGCAGGCCTTTCTCGCGAAAAACCGGGCGGCGCTGGTGAAATTCCTCGCGGTGAGCAACCGCGGCTGGCGCACGGCCGTGGCCGATCCCGCCGCCACGGCGAAGATGATCATCGCGCGCTACGAGCCGTCGCTCGGCCTGGCCTACCAGACGGAGTCGCTCCGGCAGATCGCGCCGTTTCTCACCAGGGAAAGTCTGCTGATGGGCACCATGAAGCGCGCGACCTGGGAGGAGAACGCCCGGGCGTTCCGGCACACGCGGCCCGGCGTGCAGTTGCCGCCGCTGGAGGAATGGGTGGATTTCACCGTTGCGGACGAAGCCGCCACGACGGGTGCGGATGGCGCTGCGGCCGACGGATCGACGGGGCCGCGCTCTGACCCGGGCAATCCGGTGCGCGTGCTGCTTAGCCCGGCGGAAATCGCCGCGGCACTGACCCGGTTGCCCGGCTGGAAGGCGGAAGAAGGCCGGATCATGAAGAGCTATGCGTTCAAGGATTTTGCCGGCGCGATCGCGTTCATCAATGCCTTCGCCCCGGAATGCGAGCGGCTCGACCACCATGCGGAGATCTTCACCGTCTATAACAAGGTTAACCTCACGCTGACCACGTTCGCCGCCGGCCAGCGCATTTCCAGCTACGACATCCTGCTGGCCGAACGGATTGAGGCGCTCATCCCGAAACTGGCCTCCCCGCCAAAACCGTAGGGTCGAAATGTAGGGCCGTCGCTTGTCGACGTGCCGTTCCGTGTCTGTTCCATTGGTAGGGGCGCAGCAAGTCTGCGCCCCTGCCCGAACTGTCCCCTCCGCCCCACCAAAAACTTGCCACCGCAATGTCCGTGGCCACCCTCTGGGATTGAACCGGCGGCATCTTCCCCCGCCGCCGGCCCGGCCCCTGATCGCGTTCCTCCCATGAAACACCTCGTCTCTGCCTCCCTGTTCTTGGTTTCACTGCTTTGCGCGACGGCTCCGTCGCTCCGCGCCGCCGGCCTGCCGCCCGGCTTGGAGAAACAGTCGGACGGCATCGTGCTCACCCGCGGTGACACCTTCTTCAAGGTCGAGGTGTGCGCCGATGACATCATCCGCGTCGCCACCTCGCATGATCGCCGCTTCTTCACCCACGCGAGCCTGATGCTGGATCCGCACCGCGCCCCGGCCACCGCCGCGTGGGCGCTTACGACCGACGAGAAGTCCGCCACGATTCGCACCGCGAAGCTCCAGGCGCGCCTCGATCTCGCGACGGGCCAGGTCGCCTTCCTCGACCTGCAGGGCCAGCCGATTTTGGCCGAGCAGGCCGGCGCACGCACGCTCGAGCCGGTCGAAGTCCAGGGCGTTAAAACCTTTCACGTGCGCCAGGCTTGGAACGCCAACGCCGACGAATCCCTCTACGGCCTCGGCCAGCAGCAGCTCGGCCTGCTCGACATCAAGGGCTACGACCTCGACCTCTGGCAGCACAACACCTCGGTGGCCGTGCCCTTCCTCGTCTCGAGCCGCGGCTACGGCGTCCTCTGGGACAACAACTCCTACACCCGCTTTGGCGACCTGCGCCTCACCGAGCCGATGCCCCCCGCCCGGTTGTTCGATGCGAGCGGCAAGGCCGGCGGCCTGACCGCCTCCTATTTTGGCGACCCCGCGTTCGGCCAACTCGTCGCGCAACGCGTTGAGGCGAAGGTCGACATCGCGATTCCCGATTCCGTCAAGTTCCCGAATCACACCATCGACCCCGCGCTCCCGGCCGAGGGCGGCATCAGCGTCCGCTGGGAAGGCTCCGTCGAGCCCGCCGAGAGCGGCATCCACACCTTCGAGACCTACTCCAACAACGACATCAAGCTCTGGGTCGACGACCATCTCGTCATGAACCACTGGCGCCAGGGCTGGCTGCCGTGGTTCGAGGTCGCGAAGGTCCCGCTCGAGGCCGGCCGCCGCCACAAGCTGAAGCTCGAGTGGTCCCGCGATGAATCCATGCCGACCGTGCGCCTGCGCTGGAAGACGCCGACCAAGGAAACTGCGACGTCGCTCTGGTCCGAGGTGGGCGAGGGGACCGACTACTACTTTGTCTACGGTCCGAAGCTCGACCGCGTGATCGACGGCTACCGGCGACTGACCGGCGCCGCCCCGATGCTGCCCGCGTGGGCGTTCGGTTTCTGGCAGTCGCGCGAGCGCTACGAGACCGCGCAGGCCAGCCTCGACGTGGTAAAAGGCTTCCGCAGCCGCCACATCCCGTTCGACAACATCGTCCAGGACTGGCGCTACTGGCCCGAGGGCACCTGGGGTTCGCATGACTTCGACCCCGTGCGCTTCCCCGATCCGGAAGGCTGGATCAAGGCGATCCACGAGCAGCACGCGCACCTCATGATTTCCGTCTGGGGCAAGTTCAACCCCGGCACGAAGAACTTCAAGGCGCTGCACGACGCCGGCTATCTCTACGAGCGCAACCTCAAGGAGGACACGCGCGACTGGCTCGACCAGCCGTACACGTTCTACGACGCCTTCAACCCCGGCGCGCGGAAGATGCTCTGGGCGCAGATGGATCAGCAGCTGTTCCGCCGCGGCATCGACGCCTGGTGGATGGACGCCACCGAGCCCGACCTCCGGCCCACGCCCACGCTCGACGGCCAGCGCGACTACGTGAACCCAACCGCACTCGGGCCGGGCTCGCGCGTACTCAACGCCTACCCGCTGGTGAACAGCGCCGCGATCTACGAGGGCCAGCGCGGCTCAGAACCGGACCAGCGCGTGTTTGTCCTGACGCGCTCGGGCTTCGCCGGCCAGCAGCGCTACGGCGCGACAACGTGGTCGGGTGACATCTCGACGACCTGGACCGCCATGAAGAAGCAGATCACCGCCGGCCTCGGCTTCAGCATCTCCGGCCTGCCGTACTGGACGATGGATTCGGGCGGCTTCTCGGTGCCGACGCGCTTCTCGCTCAAGGAACCCGCGCCCGCGGACACCGCGGAATGGCGCGAGCTCAACACGCGCTGGTTCGAGTTCGCCACCTTTGTCCCGCTCCTGCGCGCGCATGGCCAGTTTCCCTTCCGCGAGATGTGGGAACTCGGCGGCGAGACCAGCCCCGCCTATCAGGCCGAGCTGAAGTACGACCGCCTCCGCTACCGCCTGCTGCCCTACATCTACTCGCTCGCCGGCGCCGTGCACCAGGAGAACGGGGTGTTCATGCGTCCGCTCGTGATGGACTTCCCGGCCGACCCGCAGGCCCGCGATGTCCGCGATCAGTATATGTTCGGCCCGGCGCTGCTCGTGAACCCGGTTACAGCTTATCAGGCGCGCAGCCGTAACGTCTACCTGCCTGGCCCCGGCACGTGGTATGATTTCTCGACTGGTGCCGTTCGCAAGGGCGGCCAGACCATTGAGGCAGCGGCGCCGTTCGACCAGATCCCGATCTTCGTTAGGGCCGGCTCGATCATCCCGGTCGGACCCGAGCTGCAGTACGTTGGCGAAAAACCGGCCGACAAGATCACGCTCTATGTTTACGCCGGTGCTGACGGGGACTTCAGCCTCTACGAGGATGACGGCGCGACCTACGGCTATGAGCAGGGTGCCTTCACCAAGATTCCCCTCCATTGGAATGACGCCACCCACACGCTTACCCTCGGGGCGCGCGCGGGCTCGTTCCCCGGGATGCTGAAGGAGCGCCTCTTTGACGTGATCGTGGTGTCCGCGGTTAACCCCGTTGGCTTCTCCTTCACGCCCATCCCGCAAACGCGCCTGAGCTACAACGGCAGCCCGGCGGAGCTCGTGGTCAAATGAGCGCCCGCATTGCTTCAGCCCGTAGGGGCGCAGACTTGCTGCGCCCTGCGAACATTCCATCACCTCCGAGGGCGCAGCAAGTCTGCGCCCCTACACAATCCCACAGGCACGGAGTCTTGTGGCTACGTGACGCCCGCCTTCTCGCCGCGGCGGCTCTGGCCGGCGCCATGTTCGTCGGTGCCCTGCGCGCCGACGTCGCCCCGCGACCGCTCTACCTTGACGCGACGCAATCGATCGAGGCCCGCATCGACGATCTGCTCCCGCGCCTGACCCTCGAGGAAAAACTCGGTTTCGTGCACGCGAACTCGAAGTTCTCCGCCGGGGGCGTCGAGCGCCTCGGGATTCCGCGCCTCTGGCTCGCCGACGGTCCGCAGGGCGTGCGCGAGGAAATCGGTCCCGACACCTGGGCCTCGGCCGGCTGGACGAATGACTTTGCCACGGCCATGCCGCCGGGCATCGGGCTCGCCGCTACCTGGAACCCCGAACTCGCCGTCGCCACCGGGCGTGTGATCGGCGAGGAGGCGCGCATGCGCAACAAACAGGTGATGCTCGGGCCCGGGCTGAACATCATGCGGACGCCCCTCGGCGGCCGGAACTACGACTACTTTGGCGAGGATCCCTGGCTCGCGGGCCGCATGACGGTCGGCTACGTCCGCGGCATGCAAGCCGAGCAGGTCATCGCCTGCATCAAGCATTTCGCGGCGAACAACCAGGAGCAGGAGCGCGGCCGGATCAACGTGGAGATGGACGAGCGCACGCTGCGCGAGATCTATCTCCCGGCCTTCGAGGCCGGCGTGAAGGAGGGCGGCGCACTGGCGGTCATGGGCGCGTACAACCAGTTCCGCGGCGAGCACTGCTGCCACAACGACTACCTGCTGAACCAGATTTTGAAAAAGGAATGGGGCTTCACCGGCGCGGTGATCTCCGACTGGAGCGGCACGCACGACACCCGGCAGGCCGTGCTCAACGGTCTCGACCTCGAGATGGGAACCAACGGCGCCTACGATGATTTCTTTCTGGCGAAGCCGTTCCGCGAGGGGATCAAGGCCGGCACGTACCCCGTGGCGCTGCTCGACGACAAGGTGCGGCGCAACCTGCGCATGCTGATCGCGACCGGTGCGCTCGACCAGCGCCGGCCCGGCTCGATCAACACGGCCGAGCACCTCGCCACGGCCCGGCGCGTGGCGGAGGAGGGGATCGTGCTGCTCAAGAACACCGGTGGCCTGCTGCCGCTCGACCCGGCGAAGGTGACGACCATCGCCGTCATCGGCGAAAATGCCGTCCGCAAGTTCGCCGCGGGCGGGAATTCCGCGGGCGTGAAGGCGTTCCGCGAAATCACCGCCTTCGAGGGCATCGTCGCCCGCGCCGGCGCGCAGGCGAACGTCACTTTCTCGACCGGCTACCGCCAGCCGGTCCGCCGCTCGGTCTACCAGGTTGACGCCGCCGGCGTGCGCGGCAGCGAGCTGTCGCCGGCCAAGCCCGAGGAGATCGAGTCCCTCGCGGTCCGCGCCGTGCGCGCGGCGCAGGAGGCCGACGTGGTCATCTTTGTCGGCGGATTGTCGCACCAGACCTTCGGCGACGACGAGGGCACGGACCGCCGCGACCTGTCGCTGACGGCACACCAGGACGAGCTCATCGCCCGGATTGTGGCGGTGAATCCCCGCACCGTGGTCGCACTCATCACCGGTTCGCCGGTCGTCATGGATCCCTGGCTCGCGAAGGTTCCCGCGGTCTTGCAGGCGTGGTACGGTGGCTCCGAGGCCGGCACCGCGCTCGCGGCCGTGCTGTTCGGTGACGTCAACCCCTCGGGCAAGCTCCCGTGCACCTTCCCGAAGTCGCTCAAGGATTCACCCGCGCACGCGGCCGGTCTGGCGCGTCAGTTCCCCGGCGAAAACGGCACCGAGCACTACGACGAGGGCCTGCTCGTCGGCTACCGCTGGTTCGACACCAAGCAGATCGAGCCGCTGTTTCCGTTCGGCTACGGTCTGTCGTACACCCAGTTTGCCTACACGAACCTGAAGGTTGTGTCCGGGACCGCGGCGGCCACGGCCACCGTGCAGTTCGACCTCACCAACACCGGCACTCGCGAAGGAGCGGAGGTTGCGCAGGTTTACGTCCATTCCGCCCACCCGCGCCTCGCCCGGCCCGAGAAGGAGCTGAAGGGTTTCGCCAAGGTTGCCCTGAAGCCCGGTGAAACCAAGACGGTTACGATCCCGCTCACCTCACGCGCCTTCGCGTTCTACGACCCGGCCCAGTCCGCGTGGAGCGCCGAAGCCGGTGCCTACACGATCCAAGTCGGCGGCTCCTCCCGCGACCTGCGCCTCGAGGCCAACTACCAGCTCACGACGACGACTGTCGGGCGATAAGCCTTGGGCCGACAGGCGTAAGTTCTAGATTGAGAGATCCGCGTTGGGTCGGCCCGAAGCCGCCACCCACGGACGGGGCGACGAACTCGCCGCACAGGTTGTGAGGGAGCGCTACATAATGGACCATTAGGCGCTTGATGGGCGAGCGGGTGGCCAGCACGCTCACCGGGATCTTTCCCCCTTCACCCATGGCTTCTGTTTCCTCACCTGTGCCGTCCCCCTCCGGACGGCGCAAAATCCGGGTCGCCCTGATCGGCGTGGGCAATTGCGCCTCTGCCCTGGTGCAGGGCGTCCACTTTTACCGCGCGGCTCCCGAGGGGGAGGCGGTGCCCGGACTCATGCACGTCAACCTGGGCGGCTACCATGTCGGCGACGTCGAGTTCAGCGCGGCCTTTGACGTAGACGCGAACAAGGTCGGCAAGGACCTGGCCGAGGCCATTGTCGCCGCCCCGAACAACACGATCCAGTTTGCAACGGTCCCCGCCACCGGCGTCACCGTGCAGCGCGGCCCCACGCTCGACGGGCTCGGCAAATACCTGCGCGAGCGGATCACTGAGGACTCCGGTCCGGCCGTCGACGTGGCGCGCATTCTCCGGGAGACCGGCACGGACGTCGTGGTGAATTACCTGCCGGTGGGTTCGGAGCAAGCGAGCCGGTGGTATGTCGAGCAGGTGCTGGCGGCCGGCTGCGGCCTGGTCAATTGCATCCCGGTGTTCATTGCCTCCCAGCCGCAGTGGCAGCAGCGCTTCAAGGACCGCGGGCTCCCGATCATCGGCGATGACATCAAGTCCCAGGTCGGCGCCACCATCACGCACCGGGCGCTGGTGAACCTGTTTCACGAGCGCGGCGTGCGCCTCGACAAGACCTACCAGCTCAATTTCGGCGGCAACACCGACTTCCTCAACATGCTCGAGCGCGAGCGGCTTGAATCCAAGAAAATCTCCAAGACCAACGCCGTGACCAGCCAGCTCGGCGCGCCGCTGCCGGCCGAGAACGTGCACGTGGGCCCGAGCGATTACGTGCCCTGGCTGCAGGACCGCAAGTGGTGCCACATTTACATGGAGGGAACGACCTTCGGCAACGTGCCCCTGAAGTGCGAGGTGAAGCTCGAGGTCTGGGACTCGCCCAACTCAGCCGGGGTGGTGATCGATGCGGTCCGCTGCATCAAGCTCGCACTGGACCGCGGGCTGGCCGGCCAGCTTGACGGTCCCTCGAGTTATTTGATGAAGTCGCCGCCGGTCCAGTACCCCGACCACGAGGCGCGGGAACGCATGGGGGCTTTCATTCGCGGCGCCTGACCGGGCGGAAATAACGCGTGACCGGGTCCAGCTCCGCGTCCGGTCCCGTGTAGCCGTAGGTGTGCTTCAGGTACGATTCCGGCTCGGCCGGCACCTGCGTTGGTTCGCCGAGGAAATCCACCGTGCGCGCCGGGTAAAACCACTCGCGGGGAAACGGGGCGGTGTCGCCGGGATTGGGGCTGCGTAGGATTGTGCTGAGCTTACCCTCGTGTTCCGCCAGAAAGTAGATGTCCGCTTCCCAGCCCCGGAAACTGACATAGAGCTTGGGGCCGCCGTGCCGGTGCGAGGTGTCGTGCAGCACAAAGCCCCGGGGCAGCCGCCCGGCGGCGGCCTTCAACTGGGCAAAGGCAGGGCCAGGCGCGGCAAAATCCACGTCCCGGTCATGCGGCAGGATTTGTTTTTCCCGCCACCAGCCGAGGAGGGTGCCGTAGCAGATCCAATGCTCGGCGCCGCTCTCGCGCAGCCAGGCGTTGACCGTGCGGAACAGCGTGGCCAGCGCCTCGGCGCGCGCGCGCCGGCCGGACTCGCTCCAGGCGGCGTCGGCGTAGCGCAGGTGACGCACCAGCACGCGGCCCTGGCGGCGGCAATAATCCCAGGTGTGGACGAGCGACATGCGGGCGGGCTCCGGGTCAATCACGCCGCCCGGCTCAGCGCGTGCAGCCGCAGGATGGCCGACAGGTTGGCGAAGAGGGCGATCACGGCCAGCACCCCGACGAGCACGAGGTGACCCGGATATCCGCCCAGCGGCAGGGCCGCCGCGAGGGCGGTGCCCGCGACGAGCCAGACGATCCGCTCGGCGCGCTTCATCCAGCCGCGGGGCGGGGTGACCTGCAGGGCCTCGGCCTTCGCCGTCGAGTAGGTGATCATGAAACTGCCGAGGAGCGCGGCCAGCGTGAGCAGTTGCAGCGCGGCCGTTCCACGAAAAAACCAGACCAGGCCGGCGAAGCAGAAAAATTCCACGTAGCGGTCGAGCGCCGAGTCGAGGACGGCACCCCCGCGGGAGCCGCCGCCCTGCCGCCGGGCCATCGCCCCGTCCATGCCGTCGCCCAGGCCGCTCAGGGCCAGCAGCCAGGCGGCCAGGCCGAAGTGTCCGCCCGCGAGTCCGAACCCCGCCGCCAGTCCCAGGAGAAGGGAAAGCCAGGAGACGGTATTCGGTCCCAGCCCGAGGCGCAGGGCGAGGCGCGCCAGCCGGTCCACCCAGGCGTAGCCCCGGTGCATGATATTTTCGCCCAGAAACGCCGTGCCGCCCTCGCGGGTGACGCGGGCGTGGCGTTCGTGCGGAGCCGAGAGCGCCGCCACCATCACCAGCAGGGCGCAGACGACCGGCAGGGCCAGCCCGGCCCACGCATCGAAAGCGCTCATGGGGATCCGGTCGCCGCGCCGCGCCGCGCCTTGCGGGCGATGCGGTCGAAACTCCAGTTGAGCACCGGCGCGATCACACTGTGCAGCCAGGCGAGGGCGGTGAGCTGGAACCCCGGAGTAATGGCAAATCGGCCGCGCTGCACGCCGGCGAGCGTCACCCGGGCCACCGCCTCGGCGGTCCAGAGGCCGCCGCCCGCGGTGAGGGCCTTGGTCTCCACCGGCTTGGTAAGATTCTCCTCGACGAGCTGCGGAGTGTCGGTGTCCGGCGGATAGACAATCGTCACGCTCACGCCGGTTGACTTCAGCTCGCCGCGCAGGGCCTCGGCGAGGCCGCGGAGGGCGAACTTGCTCGGGGCGTAGGGCGTGTAGCCGAAGAGCCCGACCAGGCCGGCCCCGGAGGAAATGAGCACCACGGCACCGCGGCCGCGCCGGCGCATGCCCGGCACGACGGCCTTGAGGGGATACAGGGTCCCAAAATAGTTCACCGCCATTGTGCGCTCGAAGACGGCCACGGGAACTTCCTCGAAATAACCCGGGCGGGCGATGCCGGCCGAGGTGATGAGGACGTCCACCGGGCCGTGCACCCGCTCCGCCGCCTGCAGCGCGGCCAGAATTTCCGCCTCGATCGCGACATCAGCGGACACGATCACCACGTCGGCGGCCGCGGGCTGAGCCGCGTGGATGGCGGCGCGCGCCGCGGCGAGCTTGGCCGAATCACGGGCGACGAGGCTCACCCGGGCCCCGGCGGCCGCGGCTTGCCGGCCCAATTCCAAGCCGATGCCGCTGGATCCGCCGGTAATGAGCACGTGTTGATCTTGTAAAGTCATCGGGGAAACGCGGCGGAGCGTCCGTGCGGGCGAGCGTGGCACAAAGAAAGGCGCCGCGTCAACTGGCGGTGTTCCCCGCGGCTGTTGGAAATCGCTTGCCGTGGTGGGCCTTCGCCCCGGTTATTAGTTTCAATATTCATGCATGAACCGGTGGCAATTCTCGGCGTGGGAGCCCGTTTTCCCGGCGCGGCCGACGCCCCGGCTTTTCAGCGAATGATCCTGGCCGGGGCGGTGCAGGCGGGGCCGGTGCCCGGCCGGCGTTGGGATCACTCGCTGGTTTACAGTCCAAACCTGCGCCTGGCCAACCGCACGCCGGCGCAAGCCGCGGCGTTCATGGATGACATCGACCGGTTTGCCCCGGAGTTCTTCGGCTTATCCCCCAAGCGCGCGAAGGTCATGGATCCGCAGCAGCGGCTGATGCTGGAAATCTCCCGGCAGGCGCTGGAGGACGCGGGCTACGCGAGCCGCCGCCTCGCCGGCGGGCGCGTCGGCGTATATGTGGGCGCGAGCAGTTCGGACCACCGCACGCTGGTGGCGGGGGCGGTGAACATCCCCCTGGACGCCCAGGGTCGCAGCGGGATCGCGCCCCCGCTGACTGCGGCGCAGCTTGCGGAGCTCACGGCGGCCCTCGCGCCTATCCAGGCCTATTCGATCGTCGGCCAGCAGCTCAACATGATCGCGGCCAACGTGAGCCAGGCCTTCGATTTCACGGGGCCGGCCTTCGCGCTCGACACCGCTTGCAGCTCCGCGCTGGCGGCCCTGCACGAGGCCGTCCTGCACCTGCGCGCCGGCACCGTGGACGCGGCGCTCGTGGGCGGCGTCTATGTGCAGCTTGATCCGATCATGATGGTGTGTTTCAGCCGGATCGGCGCGCTGTCTTTCACCGACTCATGCCGGCCGTTCCAGGCGGAGGCGGACGGCTTTGTCCTCGGCGAGGGCGTCGGCGCGGTCGTGCTCAAGCGGCTGGCCGACGCGCAGCGCGACGGTGATCGCATCGTCGCGGTGATCCGCGGCATCGCGATGAACAACGACGGCGGCGGGGCGGGTCCGTTGACGCCGCAGGCCGCCGGGCAGGGTGCGGCGATCGCGCAGGCCTGGCAGGCGGCCGGGTTCGACCCCGGCACGGTCGGCCTGCTTGAGGCGCATGCCACCGCGACGCAGGCCGGCGACCGCATCGAGCTTGAGGCGCTGACGAAGGTCTTCGGCCCGCATGTGCGTGAGCCGGTGCCCGTCACCTCCATCAAGGCCAACATCGGCCACGGGCTCGCGTCGGCGGGCATGGCCTCGCTCCTCAAGGCGGTGCTGGCCGTGCGCGACGGCGTCATTCCGCCGCAGCCGCTGGCCGGCGGGCTGCGCGCGGAGTTTGCCGGTGCCGCGGCCTGGTTGCGCGTGCCGACCCAAGCCGAAGCGTGGACGAGTCCGGCGGGAACGTTGCGGCGCGCGGGCGTCAGCGCCTTTGGTTTTGGCGGCACCAATGTGCATGTGGTCCTGGAAGAGGCGCCCCCGGCGGCCGGGCGCCCCGCGGCGCCGTCCGCCGGCCCCTGGCGTTGCGAACTCTCGGCGCCGAACGTCGAATTGCTCGCGGCCTATTGCGGGGAACTGGTCGCGGCCCTGCGGGCGACCCCGGCCCCGGTTGAGGACGTGGCTTTCACGCTCGCGCAACGGCGGCGCGAGCCGGTGCAAGTGGTCGTGCTGGGGGCTTCCACCGCAGACTTGCTCACGCGCCTCGCCGTCGCCCGCGAAGCCTTGGGTCGGGGCGAAATCCCCCCGGTGCCGGCGGGCGGCGGGACGACCGGGGGCCGGCTCGTCACGCTGCCGCCTTCGCCGCTGGTGACCCGGCCCTTCTGGCTGATCGACGAGAGCCTGACGCGGCGGGCGGTTCCCGCGGCGCCGCGGCCCGGGCTGCCACCGGCGGTCGCCGCTCCGGGTTCGTCGCGCCGCATGGATTTCCTGATCGCGGCCATCGCGGAAGTTACGGCGCGAGAGGCCACGGAAGTGCGACCCGGCCAGCGATTTTTCGCTGACCTGGGCTTCGATTCACTGACCACCCTGGAGCTGATCACCGTGCTCGGCCACAAATTGCCTGGCCTCACTCCGCCCCGTTCGCTTTTTACCCCCGCCCTGACCGTGCGGGAACTTGCGGCGTTCCTGGAGCAGGCCGCGCCCCCCGCCCCGGCCCCCGTGGTCAGCCATACGTTTGCGGCCCCCACGCATGCCTGGCTGCCGGAACACCGCCCCGGTGGGCGCGCCCTGCTGCCGCTCGCGGCGCTGGTCACCGTGGCGCTGATGGAACGGCCCGTGCCGGTGCGTCTGGTGCGCGGCCAGGTGTTGGCGCCGGGTGAAGTGCCGGCCGTTGGCGTCACCGTGGAGCGCGTGGACGACGCCGCGGGCGGATTTGTTTTGCGCACCGGGGGAGCCGTGCTCGCCAGCGGGGCGGTGGAAGCCGCCACCGGGCCTTTGGCGATCCTCGCCGGGGAACCGCTGGTGCGCGGCCGGCTCACGCTCGGGCAATTCTACGACGAATTTGGTTTTCACGGACCCTCGCTGCAGGCGCTGGCGGAGGTTCCCGACGTGGGCGCGACCCAGGTGAGCGGGCGGATTGCGGGCCGGGCTGATCCCGTGGTGCTGATCGACGGGATGCTGCAACTGGCGCTTTACTGGCTGGCGGTAACGCGCGGCGAGTCGGCGATTGCGACGGGTTTTGCCGAATTCCGTCAGTTGGCACCGTGGCCGACGGCGGGGGATTTGTCCTGCACGGGCCGTCTCAGCGAAACCACGGCGGACCGGTTGCGGGGGGATTTCGACCTGCGCGATGCGCAAGGCGCGCTCGTGGCGCAATGGCGGGGCGTGGCGGCGCGGGTGCTGGGCGCCGTGGCCGAGGCCCGGCCGGGCGCGGCGGCCTGGCCCGAAGTGAAGGAGCTCGCCGCCCGCAAGGCCGCCCTGACGGCGGCGGGTTTCACGATGCCGTATTTTCAGCAGCATGAGGGTGTGGCGGGCGCGACCACACGGATGGCGGGCCGGGAGTTTATCAATTTCTCCTCCTACAATTACCTCGGTCTCGCGGGTCATCCGGCGGTCAACCGGGCGGCGGCGGACGCGGTGCAGTCCTACGGCACCTCGGCCTCGGCGAGCCGGGTGGCGTCGGGCGAGCGGCCGTTGCACGGCGAGTTGGAACGCGCGCTCGCGGATTTCCTCGGCTGTGACGACGCCCTCACCCTGGTCAGCGGGCACGCGACCAACGTCACCCTGATCGGTCACCTGTTCGGGCCGGAGGACCTCGTCATCCACGACAGCCTCGCGCATGACTGCATCGTGAGCGGGGCGCGTCTTTCGGGGGCGCGCCGGTTGTCCTTTCCGCACAACGATGTCGCGGCGCTCGCCCGGCTGCTCGAAGCCGAGCGATGGAAGGCGCGCCGGGTGCTGATCGCCATCGAGGGCGTCTACAGCATGGACGGCGACCTCGCGCCCTTGGACGAGTTGATTGCGCTGAAGGAGCGGCATGACGCGATGCTCCTCGTCGACGAGGCGCACTCGCTGGGGGTGCTCGGGGCGGCCGGGCGCGGAGCCGGGGAGCATTTTCGCACGCCGCGCGCGGCCGTGGACCTGTGGATGGGGACGCTCTCGAAAACCCTGGCGAGTTGCGGCGGCTACGTGGCGGGCGAGGGGGCGCTGATCGATTACCTGCGCTACACGCTGCCCGGTTTCATTTACAGCGTGGGCCTGCCGCCGGCCAATGCGGCCGCGGCCCTGGCCGCGCTCAGGCTCCTCGCGGCCCACCCGGAGCTGCCGCAACGCCTGCAGGCACGCAGCGATTATTTTCGCGAGCTGTGCCGGGCGCGCGGCCTCGACACCGGCTTGAGCCGGCACTCTGCCGTGGTGCCCTGCGTGACGGGTTCGTCCGATCTGGCCCTGCATGTGAGCCAGGCCCTCGGCCGGCGCGGCATCAACGTGCAACCGATCTTCCATCCCGCGGTGGAGGAGGGGAAGGCCCGCCTGCGTTTCTTCGTCACGGCGGAACACACCGAGGGGCAATTGCGGGCGACGGCCGACGCCCTGGCCGAGATCATGGCCCAGGGGCGGGAGGCGCGCGTATGAGCGGGCCGGTGCGGATTGTGCCGGTGCGGGACCGGTCGGCGCGGGAGGTTTTTTTGCGGCTGCCGGCGCGGTTCTACCGCGGGCTGCCGGCCTGGGTGCCGCCGCTCCTGGAGGACGTGCGGCCGCAACTGGATCCGGCGAAGGGCGATTTTTTCCAGCACTCCACCGGCGAGTTCTTCCTCGCCTACCGCGGGGCCGAGCCGGTGGGGCGGATCGCCGCCCTGCACAACCGGCGTCATCTCGCCGCGCACGCGGACGGCGCGGGCTTTTTTGGTTTCTTTGAATGCGAGAACGATCCGGCCACGGCCGCCGCGCTCCTGGGTGCGGCGGAGGTCTGGCTGCGGGACCAGGGCCTCAAGGTGGCGCGGGGTCCGGCCAATTTCAGCGTGCAGGACGAGGCCGGCATTTTGCTCGACGGCTTTGAGCATGCCCCGATGGCGGGCATGGGCTACACGCCGCCGTACTACCGGGGCCTGCTGGAGGCGGCGGCCTACGGCAAGGCGAAGGACCTGTTCGTCTTCCGGCTCGGCGCCGCCGATTTCAAGTCCGAGCCGTTCGACCGCATGTGTGCCGTGGCGGACCGGGCGGCCCAGGGGGTGACGGTGCGCCCGCTTAACATGCGCGACCTGCCCGCCGAGGCGGGCCGGATGGCGCGGATCTTTGCCGAGGCCTGGCGGGACAACTGGGGCGCACAGCCGATCACGCAGGCGGAATTCCTGAAGTATGCCTCGGCTTACCGGCTGTTCATCGATCCCGAGCTCATCCTGTTCGCGGAACGCGACGGGGAACCCCTCGGCATGATGGTGGCGATTCCCAACATGAACGAGATCATCCAGCGCATCGGCGGCCGGTTGTGGCCCCTGGGCTGGTGGGCGCTGCTCACGCAGCGCAAGCGCGTGACCGGCCTGCGGCTCTTCCTGCTGGGCGTGCGCAAGGAATCGCGGCGCATGGGGCTGCCGATCCTTTTCATCCGGCGCTATCATCAGCTGCTAATCCGGGCGCCCCACCTGCGGCAGATGGAGTTCTCGTGGATCCTGGAGGACAATCACGAGACCATCGCGCTGATCGAGCGGATCGGGGGCTGGCGCGCGCAAACCCTGCGGCTCTACGAAAAGGCGCTATGACCACCACGGGAGCGGCGCTGGGCAGGGAGTGGCGGGATTGGTGGCACGGTCTGGGCGCGGCGGCGCGCTGGTGGCCGGGCCTGGGCGCGCTGGGCTTTTTGACGGCGCACGCCGTTCTCGGCGGCTTGCGCCCGGACCACGGCTGGCTGGCCGGGGTGGTGTTGGCGGGCTACTATGCCGGACCGCGCGCCCGCCCGCTGTTTCTTTTTTTCCTCCCGATCCTCATCGTGGGCTCGGTCTATGATGCGCAGCGGTATTGGGCCGGGGCCCTGCGGGCCGGCGTGCGGGTGGCGGAGCCGTACCGCTGGGAACTGAGCTGGTTCGGTATTTTCGCGGGCGATCATCTGGTGACGCCCGCCCGGTGGCTGCAGGGTCACACGTACGCGGGGTTGGACCTCGTGTGCGGGGCGGCCTACCTGCTTTTCATCCCGGTCTTCTTTGCCGTGTCCGGCTGGTGGTGCTTCAAGGCGAAGCTCCCCGGGTCCGACCTGGTGATGTGGGCGATGCTCTGGCTCAACCTGATCGCCTACGCGGTGTATCTCGCCTATCCGGCGGCGCCCCCCTGGTATGTGGACCACTACGGACTGGGGCCGGCGGTCCTCTCGGCCGCACCGGAGGCGGCGGGCGCGGCCCGCTTCGACGCGCTCCTGGGGGTGCACTGGTTTGCCGGTTATTACGGGCGAAACGCCAATGTCTTCGGCGCCATTCCCTCGCTGCATGTGGGGCAGACCTTTCTCGCGGTCCTCTATGCCTGGCAGTTCCGCTCGCTGCGCGGCTTTGCCACCGGTTTCTGGCTGCTGGTGTTTTTCTCCTCGGTCTACCTCAACCACCATTACGTGGTCGACGGACTGGCGGGCATGGCCCTGGCGCTCGGGGTGTGGGCGGTCTTGCGCCGGCCGGTTGGGCGTCAGGGACCGGCGGCCACGCGCGCCAGCTCCGCCTGCCAATAGGCGAGCGACAGCACCTGCTGCAGGCGGGTGCGGTCAAACTGCGGGCCAAAACGCCCGAGCCAGTGGCCGAGGTTCGCGGGGGTGACCTCGTCCCAGCGCTCGACGATGACGACCGGCAGGTTGGCGTAGAGCCGGTCAAGGGGCGAGCGCTTGACGATGACGATGCACCCGCAGATCAGTGCCAGCCACGTGCGGTAACAGTCGAGCCCGTTGCCATGCGGGCTGACGACAAAGGCGTGGCGGCCGTAGGCGGCGACCAGCTGGCCGGGCGGCAGCCGCCGCTCGGGAAACACGACGCAGCCGCTCGGCCGGAGCGCGGCGTGGATATCGGCGCGGGACTCGCCGAAACGCCGGCTCCGGGAGGAATTGTTCAGGCAGAAATCCCCGAAGGCGAGCGGCCGGCGCGCGGCGAGCGGCACGGCGGCCGCGGCGGCCCAGATCGCGTCCTGCGCCACGGGAGCGATGGCGTCGTCCCGGTAATAGTGGTCGTCCGGCCGGTCGCCGGTTCGCGAGAGCGTGTGCTTGAGGCTGTAGTTCACGCCGATCGGCAGCGGGGTGAGCAGGTCGCCGTAGGTGTCGTCGCTGGGGTTGTTCGCAAACCACCGGCGGATCCGGCCGCTGCGCGCCAGCGTCTCGCACTCGGCCGGCGTGTCGCGCGGCACCGACCAGTCGCACTCGGCGGTGACGAGCACGATGGGGCGCTCGAGGCGCGGCAGGATCTCGCGGTTGAAGCGGGCGAGTTCGTCAGCGCGAATCCACGCGATGCCGCCCTGCTCCAAGCCGGCGTAAGTGCGGGGGTCGAAGAAATTGCCGTGATACAGGACATACCCGCGGCTTCCGTTGTGGCGGCAGCCCAGCCCGAGCAGCTTGCTGGAAAAATAACGGCCCGCCGGCGTGTCGCGCGCCGCCGGCAGGGTGCCGAACGACTCGTAGGCGCGGTCGCGCGCCACGCGAAACAGCGCCGCCGGCCACTCCCAGGGAGTCAGGCGGGAGTCCGCGTGACTAACCGGCGAATCAGCCCCCGCGGGTGAAGAGCATGTTCGACATCTGGTCATCGAAGGTCTTGTGGCTTTTCATCGCGGCGAGGAAATTTTCCTTGGAAAGCGAATAGACGACGACCGGCTCGCGGCAGGTGACGGTGGCGTTGCGGGGCTGGTCGCGCAGGAGGGCGACTTCGCCGAAGAAATCCCCCTCCCCGAGCTTGGCCACGGCCCGGGTGGTGCCGGCGGACTCGATGATGATGTTGGTGGTGCCGCGGGCGATGACGTAGAACTTGTCGCCGGTGTCGCCGGCGCGGACGATGTCCTCGTTTTCCGCGAAATGCTCCTCCGTCATCTTCTGGGCGATGTCGGTCAGGTCCGACGGGCTCATTTCCTTGAACACGGAGCATTTCCTGAGGATGGCGCAGATCACCATCGTTTCCTTGATGCGCACGTCGGAGACGATCTGGCCGTCGACCATGTTCACGATCCGGTCGGCCACGCTGATGATGCGGCTGTCGTGCGTGACGATCATGACCGTGGTGCCGTGGTTGTTCGCGAGTTCGCGGAGCAGGTGCACGACGTTGGCGCCGGAGTCCTTGTCGAGGGCCGCGGTGGGCTCGTCGGCGAGCACGAGGCGCGGCCGGTTGACGAGGGCGCGCGCAATGGCGACGCGCTGGCGCTGGCCGCCGGAGAGGTTGCGCGGCTTGTAGGCGGCGCGATCAGACAGCCCCACCGCGTCCAGCATGGCGTCGGCGACCCGGTCGTAGTCGCCCCGGGGCGTGGCGGTGAGCTCAACGGCCATCCGGACGTTCTGCCGTGCGCTCAGGGCGTTGAGGAGATTGTGCGCCTGAAAGATGAACCCGATGTCGCGCCGCATCAGCACCTGCGCGGGGGGCGGCAGACCCGCGAGTTCCTGCCCGTTGATGCGGATGCTGCCCTCCTGGATGGCGCGGAGCGTGCCGATCAGGGTGAGCAGGGTGGTTTTGCCCGAGCCGGAAGGGCCGGTCATGATGACAATCTCGCCGCGCCGGACCACGAGGTTGTTGTCGAAGAGCACCTGCTTGCGGGCTTCGCCCTTGCCGAAGTGATGGTTCAGGCCGGAGACTTGGATCGCGACTTCGCGGGGAGGAGGAAGGCTCATGATGAAAGGGGAGGAAAAGGGCCGGCTTCAGAACAGGTCCGCCGGATCGGCGGCCTGGACTTTTTTCAGGGCAAAGCGGCCGGCGAGCAGACACATGCCGCTGGTGAGGACGAGGACGAGGAGGGCGCGCGGCGGGGTCAGGTCCATCTGCAGCGCCGTCTGGTGCTCCAGCAGCGCGTAGAGCAGGGCGCCGGCGGCCAGGCCGACCGCGAAACCGCCGAGCGAGAGGATGAGCGCCTCGTGCAGCACGAGCGCGGTGAGGGTGCGCGGCGGATGCCCGATCGCCTTGAGCATCGCGAACTGGGGCAGGTGGTCGCTGACCTCGTTGAACAGAATCTGGTAGCACACGACGGTCCCGATGGCGAAGCCCACGATCAACCCGAGGCCGAAGACGATGCCGACCGGCGCCTTGCGCGTGGTGACGTCGCGCTCGCGCTGCGCGATCTCCCGGGCGGTCAGCACGGTGACCTGGGTCGGCAGCCGGGCCTGGATCCGCTGGCGGACGGCCTCGATGTTTTCGCCGGGGGCGACGCGCACCAGTCCGATATCCACGTCTTCCGGCCGCTGGTCGGGCAGGCGCAGGAAGTTGCGCGTGCTCATGAACACGTGCCCCTCGTAGGCGAAGTTGGGCCCGAGGGCAAACAGCCCCACGACGCGCTCGGGGTGACCGGCCAGCCGCGACCGCACCCCGGGGGCGACCTGGCCGAGTTCCGCGCGGGCGCGCCGGTCGAACAGCATGGTGTCGGTGCCGCGCAGCTCCTCCCGGTAGGCGGCGATCTCGGGGAAACGCAGCATGGGCTGGTCGAGGTCGGCGCCAATGATGAGCACGCGGTTGCGGCTGCCGTCCTGGGGATTCGCCCAGTAGTTGGCGCTAGTATAGACGGGCAGAGCCAGCGCGACCCCGGGCACGTCGCGGATCTGCTGCAGGTAGAACAGGGGAAACTCGACGCCGGACTTCAGGTGCTCCTGCTGCGGATGCACGATCACGAGGTCGCCGTCGAGGCGCAGGGCAAAGTTGATCGAGCTGTCGGTGACGCCGTTGAGGAAGCCGAGTTCCGTGAACATGATCACGACGGCGAAGGCGACGCCGGTCATCGAGAGCACGAAGCGGCCGGGGCGGTCGGCGAGGAGGCGCCAGGCGAGCAGGAATTGGCGGCAGAACCACATGGCGCTCAGAAAAGGGCGGCCGGGTCCGCGCGGCGGATCTTCCCCAGCGAGAGCACGGCGGCGAAGGCGCACATGGCGAGGGCGAGCCCGAGCACGAAGCCGGCCCGCGCCAGGTCCATGTAGAGGGGGAAGCCGGAGAGATGCCGCGCCAGCCGGTAGAGAAGCGTGGCGAGCCCGAGGGCGGGCCCGTAGGCGAGCAGCGCGTAGATGAGGCCCTGCTGGATGCCGACGCCGTAGATCGTGGCGGACGGATAGCCGAGTGCCTTGAGGGTGGCGAACTCGCCCAGGCGGTTGTTCATTTCGCTGGCGAGGATCTGGTAGAGAATCGCGGCGCCGGCGGCAAAGGCGACGATCACGCCGACCTGGAACATGATCCCGACGGGCTTGACGCTGATGAAATAGTTTTGCTCGCGCCGGATGATGTCCGCCTTGGTCGCGATCACCACATCGCCGGGCAACCGCTGCCGCAGCGCCGCGGCGACTTGCGCGGGATCGGCGCCGGGGGCGACCTTGACCAGGCCGAGATTGGCGAAGCGGGTGTTTCCCGGCCCCATGAGCCGCTCGTAGGTCTCGTCACTGACGATGGCGCAACCGTCGGACAGCAGGCCCATGCCGAGCGCGAACGAACCCGTGATGAGCGTCGGCTGGTCGTTGATCAGGCATTTCTCCCCGACCGCCCACGGCCCGTAGCTCGGGCGCGACCGGCGGTCGATCAAGGCCGTCAGCGTCGGCCGGACGGTGACGAGCTGGCGGTTGATCTCCCCGTCGACGAAGGCGGACGAATCGGCCGGCACGCCGATCATCATGCCCCCCGCGGTCTGCCCGGTGCGCGGGTTGCGCCAGCCGTAGGAATCGGTCAGCAGGCGCGTGACGCGGCCGACGCCCGGGACCGACACCGCCTGGAGCAGGCGCAGGCGGTCAAACGGATCGCTGCGCGGGAGCGTCAGGTAGGCGCGCGAGTGGATGACGAGGTCGAAATCGAGGGCTTGGTAGATGATGGAAACGTTGACCCGGGCCGCCCCGAGGAAACCGGCCTGCATGAAGATGAGCAGCAGGGCGAAGCTGATGCCGCCGACGGCGGCGGCGGTGCGCCGCGGCTGCTCGATCGAGTTGCACCAAGCCAGGGGCGTTCGCATCTGCGGGAAAGCGGGTCGGGTGGGGCGGCTACAGCGTGATCGTCACGTCGACCTGCAGCAGCACGAGCCGGTCGAGGGGGGCCGTCTCATCCATTTGCACGGTGACCTCGACGATGCGGCTCTGGCTGTTCTCGTTGGGATCGATGCTCTCGAGGGCATTGCGGGCGATCATGCTGCTGACGCTGGTGACGATCCCGGTCATTTTCTTCGGGAGCGCGGCCGAGCTGACGGTCACCTTCTGGCCGGCCTTTACCTTCAGGACGTCGGCCTCGTAAACCTCGGCGACCACGATCATCCCGGCGGTGTCGCCGAGTTGGAAGAGGCTCCCGCGGCCGGCCGGCGCGCCGGGGCGGGCGCGGACCTTCAGCAGCTGGGCCTTGAGCGGCGCCCGCACCTCGGCGGTGGCGACGACGGCGCGGGCGGCCTCGACCTCGGCCTCGGCCGCGCGCAGGCTGCGGCCGGCGTCGGACTTGAGGCGGGCCAGGTTTTGCGTGGCCTGGGCGAGCTTCAGCTCGGCCTGCTGCTTGCCGAGCGTGCGCGACTCGATCTGGTCGGGGGAGATGAACTCGCTGTTGCCGGCGGCCATGATGCGGTCGAAGCGGTTGAGCGCATACTTCATTTCCAGTTCGGCCGTGGCGATCTGGGACCGGGCGATCTCCAGGTCCCGGTCGTTGCTGACCCGGGTCGCCGCGAGCTCGGCCTCGGCTTGCTGCAGGCGCGTCCGGGCGGCGGGGGCCGAGCTGAGGGTGGCCAGCGATTGGCCGGGCTCCACCCAGTCGCCCTCCCGGGCGTTGACGGACTGCACGGTGTCGGCCGCCGGGCCGTAGAGTTCGACAATGCCGGAGCGGGGCAGCACGCGGCCGAGGGCCGAGAGCGTGTCGGCGGTGGCGCCGAGGGGCAGGAGCAGGAGGCTCAGGAACGCGAGGCGGAGGAATGGGCGGGATTTCATCGGACGAGATAACTGGGCCGGACGGGTCAAAGGGCCGGCGCGGTGGTGAGGTCGGTCAGGGTGAGGCTCGGGGCGGTGTCGTCGAAAACGTCCCCGAGCGCATAGCGCAACTGGGCGACGGCGATCGCATACGAGGCGTCGGCCCCGATATAGCTGATGCGGGCGGACGAATAGAGGTTCTCCAGCGTGATCACGTCGAGGATCGTGCCGTCGCCGGTCTTGAGCTGGTCGTATTGGGCGGCGACGGCCCGCTTGGCGATGTCGACCGTCTCCGCCGCGGAGCGCACGGTATCGGCGCGCAGGCGCAGTTGCTCCAGGGCGATGAGCACCTCGCCGGCGACGCCCTGGGCGAGTTGCACGGTCTCGGCCTCGGCCTGGTCCTGGTTGGCCCGGCGCTCGCGCAGGAGCCCGCGCTGGTAGCTGTTGTGGAACGGCCAGGCGAAGGAGACGCCCAACTGGCCGTTGAGTCCGGTCACGCGCTGGTCCAGTGCCGTGAGGGGCGAACTGCCGGCGCCGAGGCCCTTGTAGCCGGTCGAGGCGGAGAGGTTGACCTCGGGCTTGAGGTTGAGCTCGGCCTGCCGGGCGAGAATGTTCAGCGGCACGAGGCTTTGCTGGGAGGCGCGATAGTCGGCGCGATGATGCAGGGCGCGCACGATCAGCGCGCTGCGGGTCGCGGCATCGAACGGCGCGATGGCGCTCGCGAGGCGGGGAAAGGGATCCACGGGGGCCGGCGTGGCGGCGATGGCTTCGGGCGCCAGGCCCAGCGACTGGCCGAGGGTGAAGCGGGCGTTGAGGGCGTCGAGTTCGGCATTGATGCGCACGGTGCGCTTGTCGCGGAGATTGGCCTCGGCCTGCAGGAGGTAGGCCGGCGGGAAAACGCCGCTCTTCACCAGGACCTTGGTGGATTCGACGAGGCGTCCGGCCGCCTGCTCGACATCGCGCTGCACCACGAGCGTGTCGTCGGCCCGGCGGCAGGTCCAGTAGTTGGCGGCGGTGGCGAAGGCCTGCGCGGAGAGGGCGTGCTGGTAAAGCAGGCGCGCCACCGCGATGTCGCCGCGGGCCGCGGCCTCGGCCGCCCCCGTGCTGTCGTGACCGAGTCCGCGCAGCAGCGGGACAATGATTTCCACGCTCAGTTGCGAGGCCCCGTAGGTCGGGCTGGCCGGGAAGAGGTTTTCATCCACGCCGATGTTAACGGAGGGGCGCACCGAGACGCCGTTCCGGAAGAGATGGTCGACCCCCACGTTGTAGGCGGTGCTGTTCGTGCGGTTGACCGGCTCCGTGCCGGGCAGGCCGGGCACGGGCGTGCGGTCGCGGTTAAAGCTGACCCCGCCGGTGCCCGTCCAGTCAAAGGCCCCGCTGGCCTGGTCGAGCAGGCCGGACTTCTGCTCGATGACGGACTTTTGCACGCGCAGCGCGGGGCTGTGTTCGAGGGTGGAGCCCAGGGCGTCGCGCAGGGAAATCGTGGCGGCCGGGGATTCGCCGCCCCAGGCGAGGCGGGCGGACAGGAGGAGGGTGCTGCTGCCCAGCCCGCGCAACCAGCGGCGGGCCGGGCGGCGGAGGCCGGCGGCGAATGTGGTCACGGTGGGATCAGACTTTGAATTCAAGGCGCTGGCCGGGCTTGCGCTCGGCGTCGGGCGGAAACGCCGCCCGCTTGTCGGCAAAGTAACGGGCGCGAAAATCACCCTCGGCCGCCCGGTTGTAAGTCAGGTAAAGATTGCGCCGCGCGCTGGTCGTCAGGTTCGGCGCGGACTGGTGCGGGGCGAAACAGTCGAAGATCACAATGTCGCCGGGCGCGGTGGGATACTTGGTGAATTTGACCCCGACCAACTGCTCCGGCGTGAGCGGCTTCATGCGCTCGCCCAGCCAGCCGCGCTGGTGGTGGCCGGCGGCGAGCTCGATGCAGCCGTTCTCCTCGGTGCTCGGGTCGATGGTGACGAGGACCGAAATGAAGTAGCCGGCGTAAGTGTCCCAGCCCGGCTGGATGTCCTGATGCGGCGTGAAGCCCTGGCCGTTGGGGAGCTTGAAATTTATCTTCTCCTTGAACAACACCGCGGGCGCCTGCAGCACCTCGGCGGCGAGTTCGGTGAGGCCGGAGCGCAGGATGAAATCCGCGAGCGTCGCATCCTCTTCAATGAACCGCTCGATGCGCGAGAGCACCCGTTGCTCCGGCGCGGTCACGCTGTTCTCATAGTAAGCCATTTCATGGCCGATCCGGGCCGGCCGGGCGGCCAGGGCGGCGACCGCCTCGCCCACGGCGGCCATGCGGGCTGGAGGGAAAAACCCGCGGAGGATGAGAAAGCCATCCCGTTCGAAATCGTGGTGCTGCGTCGGAGAGAGCATAAGAGCCTAGGAGCATCACCTAAGAGACGACTTGTGGAGTCAATGACATTGACCTGCGGGCCGGCGGGTTTTTAAGTGGCTGCACCCGTTTCTTCCGATGTCTCCGGTCGTCTCCCTCCCTCCATGCGCTGTGATTCTGGCCGCGGGCCTGGGGTCGCGACTGCAGGCCGACCGCCCCAAGGGCCTCGTCGAGATCGGCGACCGCCCCATCCTCGGTCGCTCGCTGGCGCTGCTGCACGCCGCGGGCGTGACCGAGATCGTCATCGTGGTCGGCTGGCGGCAGGAAGCCTACCGGGCCTATCTCGCGGCGCAATTCCCGGCCGTGCGGGTGCTGGAAAATCCCGACTTTTCCGGCACGGGCAGCCTGGCCTCGTTGCTGATCGCGGCCCGGGCGACGGCGGGCGACGTCCTGGTGGTTGAATCCGATTTGCTCTATGAGAGGCGCGCGCCCGCCCGGCTCCTCGCCGCGCCGGGGCGCGACACGCTGCTGGCGAGCGGGTTCACCGCCAGCGACGACGAGGTGTGGGTGCACGCCCGGGGCAGCAGGCTCGCGCACCTCAGCAAGCGTCCCTGGACGGGCGCGCCGCGTTGCGGCGAACTCGTCGGGCTCACCCGCCTGTCCCGGCCGGCGCTGACCCGCCTGCTGGCGGTCGAAGCGACGCTGCCGCCCGGCGCGCATTACGAGGACGGACTCAACGCCATCTGCGACGCGCACCCGATCGACGTGTGCCTGGTCGAGGATTTGCAGTGGTGCGAGATCGATACGCCGGAGCATTTGCGGCGGGCGCGCGAACAAGTCTGGCCCCGCATCCAGGTTCGGGATCAGACTCCGGACCCGCAGCCATGACGTTTCCCCCGCGCAAGATCCTGCTCAACCCCGGTCCGGCCACCACGACCGAGGGCGTGAAGGCGGCGATGCTCGTGTCGGACATCTGTCCGCGGGAGGCGGAGTTTGCCGCCGTGGTCGCCGGCATCCGTCGCGACCTGCTGGCGGTGGCCGGGGCCGATCCGGCCACGCACACGGCCATTTTGGTCGCGGGTCCGGGCACGGCCGCGATGGAAGCGGCGCTGGGTTCGCTCGTGCCGCCGGCCGGCCGCGTCCTGATTCTCGACAACGGCGCCTACGGGGAACGCGCCGGCGCGATCGCCGCGGCGCTCGGCGTGCCGGCGCGCATCTGGCGTTGCGCCTGGACCGCGCGGCCGGCCGCGGCGGAATTCGCCGCGCAGCTGGCCGGCGGCGAACCCTGCACGCATGCGTTTTGGGTTCATCACGAGACCACGACGGGGCTGTTGAATCCGCTGGAGGAATTCGGCGCGGTTTGCCGGGCCTGGGGCGTGACCTCCATCGTCGATGCGATGTCCTCGTTCGCGGGCCGGCCGCTGCATCTCGGGACGACCCCGGTCGATGTCCTGATCAGCAGCGCCAACAAATGCCTGGAGGGCCAGCCGGGGATCAGCTTTGTGCTGGCCCGGCGCGCCGCGCTGGCCGCGAGTGCGGGCGTGGCCCGGAGCGTGGCGCTGAACCTCCACACGCATGAACGGAGCCAGGCGACCGGGCAGTTTCCGTTCACCCCGCCGGTGCCGGTGGTCTATGCCCTGGCCGCGGCCCTCCGGGAAACGCTGGCCGAGACGGTGCCGGTGCGCGCCGCCCGCTACCGGCAGTGCTACGAGGTGATGCTGGCCGGCCTGGAGGCGCAGGGCTTCGTGCCCCTCCTGCCGCGGGAGCTGCATTCGGGCTTGCTCACCGCCTTCCTTACGCCCGACTGGCCGGGTTTCTCCTTCTCCGGACTGCATGACCACCTTTACGCCCGCGGCATCACGCTCTACCCCGGCAAACTCCCCGGCACCGACACCTTTCGCGTGGCCAACCTCGGGGCGCTGACCCCGGAGGACTTGCGGACCTTCCTTGCCGCCGTGCAGGATTATCTCGATGGCCTCTGATTCCACGCTCCGCCCGACCACGCGGCTCCGCGCCCTGCTCGGCACGGAGCAACTCGACTTCATCATGGAGGCCCACGACGGCCTCTCGGCCCGCATCGCCAGCGAGGCGGGTTTTCCCGCGCTCTGGGCCAGCGGCCTCTCGATCGCCGCGGCGCTCGGGGTGCGCGACAACAACGAGGCCAGCTGGACGCAGGTGCTCGAGGTGGTGGAGTTCATGGCCGACGCCGCGCCGGCGCCCATCCTGCTCGACGGCGACACCGGCCACGGCAACTTCAACAATTTCCGGCGCTTCGTGCGCAAGCTGGAGACCCGCGGCATCGCGGGCGTGTGCATCGAGGACAAGATTTTCCCGAAGACCAACAGCTTCCTGCGCGGCGCGGCGCAACCGCTGGCCGCGGTGGACGAGTTCTGCGGCAAGCTCAAGGCGGGCAAGGATGCGCAGCGCGACGGCGACTTCGTGATCGTGGCGCGCACCGAGGCGCTGATCGCCGGGTGGGGGCTGGCGGAGGCGCTGCGGCGGGCGGAGGCCTACCGGGCCGCCGGCGCGGATGCGATCATCGTGCACAGCGCAAAATCCCGGCCCGACGAGGTGCTCGCGTTTCTCGACGCCTGGGCCAACCGCCATCCGGTCCTGCTCATTCCCACCAAGTACTACACGACGCCGGCGGAGGTTTTCGCGCAGCGCCGGGTGGCCGCGCTGATCTGGGGCAACCACCTGCTGCGGGCGGCGCTGCCGGCCATGCAGCAGGCCGCCGCGCGCATCGCCCGCGAACGCAGCGTGGCGGGCGTCGAGGAAACGCTGGCGCCGCTGGCGGAAGTGTTCCGGCTGCAGGGGGACGAAGAACTGCACGCGGCCGAGGCCCGCTACCTCGCGGCGGCTCCGCAGCGCAGCGCGATCATCCTCGCCGCGACCCGGGGCAGCGGCGCGCTGCACCCGCTGACCACCGAGGTGCCCAAGACCCTGCTGCGCGTGGACGGGGTGACGCTGCTGGACCGGCTGTGCGACAACCTGGCCGCCCTGAACGTGCGCCAGCTCAACGCGGTCGCGGGCTACCGGGCCGAAACGATCACGCGTACGGGCCTGCGCCGCTTCGACAACCTGGCGTGGGCCGCCACCGGGGAGGTCGCTTCGCTCGCCTGCGCGGCCGAGGCGCTGGAGGGGCCGTGCCTGATTGCCTTTGGTGACATCCTCTGCCGGCGCCACCTCCTGCAGGTGCTGCTCGACGACGAGGCCGACTTCGCGATTGCGGCGGACCGCCGCATCCGCGGGACGCCGGTGGGGACGGCGGCCCAGCCGCGCGATCTGCTGCGCCTCACCGCGGCGCCGGCCCATGACTTCCTGGATGCGGAGACCGCGCTCGTTGGCGCAGCCAATTCCGCCGACTTCGCGGGCTACGACGCCGAGTGGATCGGCCTGCTGCAGTGCTCGGCCCGCGGGACGCAGCTCGTGCGGGCGTGGCTGGAGGAGGCCCGGGCGCGACCGGATTTCAACCGGCTGGCGATGGTCGACCTGCTGGCCGATCTGGTCGCCCGCGGCCAGCGCGTGAAGGTGCACCTGTTCTCCGGCGACTGGACCACGATCGAGTCCGCCTACGATCTCGCCGGGGCCAGCAACCTCTGAGCCCATGATTCCCGCCGCCGGTTTTCTCGACGCGTGCCACGCCCAGGGCTTCCGGCTCGTCACCGGGACGCCTTGCTCCTACCTGCAGCCGCTGATCAACGCGGCGATCGGCGACGCCCGCTTCCTGTTCCGCGATGCGGTCAACGAGGGCGACGCCGTGGCGCTGGCCGCCGGCGCCGCGCTCACCGGCACGCGCAGCCTGGTGATGTTCCAGAACTCCGGCCTCGGTAACGCGGTCAACGCCCTCACGTCGCTTTGTCATCCTTTCCGCGTGCCGGTGCTGCTGGTCGTCACGCACCGGGGCGAGCCGGGCGGCGCGGCCGACGAGCCGCAGCACGAGCTGATGGGCCGGATCACGACCGCCCTCCTCGAGACGATGGGCGTGGCCTGGGCGCATTTTCCCGCGGAGGCCGGGGCCGCGGAGCCGGCGGTGGCGGCGGCTCTCGCCCACATGACCTCGACCGGACGGCCGTACGCGCTGGTCATGCGCCAGGGCGCCGTGGCGCCGCACGCGCTCGCGCAACCGCGCAGCCTGGCGCCGCTCGGGCGGCGGGAATTCAGTTTCACGGAAAACCTGACGCGGCCCACGCCCGCGCGCGCCACGCGCACCGCGGCGCTGCAACTGATCCGGGCGGCCCGCGCGCCGCGGGGCGTGCTGGTCGCGACGACCGGCCATACCGGCCGCGAGCTTTACGCGCTGGGGGACGATCCCTGGAACCTCTACCTCGTGGGCTCGATGGGTTCGGCCAGCGCCTTCGGGCTGGGCCTGGCGCTCACCTCGCCGGGCCGGCCCGTGACCGTGATCGAGGGGGACGGCGCGGTGCTCATGCGCCTGGGTAATCTCGCCACGCTCGGCGCCTACGGCCCCGCGGAACTGACCCACGTGGTCCTCGACAACGAGGCGCACGACTCGACCGGCGGGCAGGCGACCGTGAGCCGCGGCGTGATGCTCGCCGCGGTGGCGCGGGCCTGCGGCTATGCCGACGCGGTCTCGACGGACGAGCCGGACACCCTGGCCGCCGCCCTGCGCGCCCCGGCGGCGGCCGGACCGCGCTTTGTGCATTTCCGGCTGCGGCCGGGCGCACCGGAGAAACTCCCGCGGCCCAAGGTGACGCCGGCGGAAGTGTTTGTCCGGCTCCAGCACTGGCTCGCGCAGTCGTGACCATGCGCGTCCTGCTCACGACGCCCTACGATCTCGCCGTGCCCGGCGGCGTGAACCGCCACGCACTCGACCTGCTCGAGACCCTGACGCGGTGCGGCGTGGAGGCGCGGCTGGTCGGCCCGGCTTCGGTCCCGGTGCACCCGGGCGATGCGCGCATCATTTGCCTCGGCGGGGTCAAGGTGGGCTCGCTCAACGGGGCGCGCAGCCGCGTGACCCTGGACCTGGGCCTCGGCGGTGCGGTGCGGCGGTTGATCGAGGAGTTCCGTCCCGCGGTCATTCACTTGCAGGAACCCTTTCTGCCCACGCTCAACACCTTCGTGCTCCGGCATGCGGGCGGGGCGCTGAAGGTCGGCACGTTCCACACCTACTCGGAAACCAGCCGCGGCTACCTGTGGACCTGGCCGTGGTGCCGCTGGATCAACGCGCAGCTGGACCGGCGCGTGGCCGTGTCGGCCGCGGCGCGCGACTTCGCGACGCGCTACCATCCGGCGGATTTCACCGTGGTGCCGAACGGCGTGCGCCTGCCGCCGGCCGGGGCGGGGCGGTCGGCTCGGCCGGTCGGCCGGCCCGTGCGGGTGCTCTTTGTGGGGCGGGCCGATGAGCCCCGGAAGGGTTTCGCCGTGCTGCGCCGGGCGCTGCACCGGCTGGAGACGGCGGCCCCCGGGGCCTTTGCCTTCGACGCGGTGGGGCCGGCGACGACCCGCGGCGCGGTGAGTGCGGCGGAATTGTCCGCCGCTTACGCGGCGGCGGATGTGTGCGTGGTGCCGTCGCTGGGCGGGGAAAGTTTCGGCCTGGTTGCGCTGGAGGCGCTGGCGCACGGCGTGCCGGTCGTGGCGTCGCGCATCCGCGGCCACGCGGACTGGCTCGACGGCACGGGCGCGGGCGAGCTGACGGCCCCGGGCGACGCCGCGGCGCTGGCGGCGGCGATCCAACGGCTGACGGGCGACGCCGCCGGTCATGCGCAGTGCGCGCGGCGCGCGCGGGAGGTGGCGGCGCGTTACGACTGGGAGCGCACGGTCGGCCGGCTGCGCCGGATCTACGAGGGCGCGCCGGTCTCGAATGACGAAGGCTGAGGAAACATCCGGGAAAGGAAGGCGCGCACCTCGGCGATCACCGCAGGATCGGCCGGGAAACCGAGGTCGTCGTTCAGGCAGATAAAGCGCGGCCGGCGGCGCGCGATGCGGTCGAGCTGCGCACGCTGGCGCGCGGCGGGGCCGGGCTTGATCTTGTGGAAGACGGCGTGGCGCAGGTATTCCCAGAACGGCACGAGCTGCGTGCGGGCGCGGCGGTGGGTGAGCAGGTGCCAGCGGTAGAGCCGCTCCGGCCGGAAGTCGTCGGGCTGGCGGAAACGGTGCTGCAGGAAATCCTCCCACTCCTCCGCAAAGCGGCGCGGCATCTCGGCCCACTCGTCGCAGTCGATGAGGATGGGGCCGTGCTCGACGAGGCCGTAGTAGACGGGTTGCCGTTCGCGCACGAGCCAGCGGGCGCGCTCGCCCACGAGGGTGCCGAAAACTCTGATGTGGCCGGCGGGAGTAACGAAGTCCGCGGGCGAGGCGGGGGCGCCCAGGAAATAGTCGTCGTTGAAATAGACAAACCGCCGCGAAACCCCCGGCAGCCGGTGCAGGCAGCTCTCGATGACGTTGCTGTTGAACGTGGGCTGGGCCACCGCCGCCGGCATGATCTCGTCGTGATGCACGAGGCGCAGGCGCGGGTGATCGCGCCGGAGCCAGGCCGGAACCTGCGGCCGGCTGGTGACGAGGTAAACGTTGCGCACCCAGGGTGCGTGCTGCTCGAGCGAGCGCAGGCTGTAGCGGAGGCAGTCGTAGGCGTCGCGGTAGCGCTCGGGATTGAGATCGCGCGCGCCCTGGGCATAACGGCCGAGCTTTTCCAGGTAACCCGGGTGGGCGCCGTCGACCCAAGTGTAGACCGCGTCGATTTCGGGGGAGGGGGCGGGCATGGGGGTCGGGCCAAGGCCGGCACAAATCGGCGCGACGCTCCAGCGTATTCTTCGCGGGCCGGTGGCGCAGTTTTGTGGCGACACGCGGCGGCGCGGTCATTCCACTGGCCGGCATGCTCCCCGAAGTTCCGGCCTACACCTATGTCTGTGTGGATCGCTCGCCGCTGGTGGGGCCGTTCTGCCGCCATGTGGTGCGCTGGTTTGTGTGGTGGATGCCGCCGGCCGTGCCCGCGAACCTGCTGACGCTGGGCTCGTCCGCCTGCATGTGGGTGATGCTGGGCCTCGCGACCACCGCGGCCAACGCGACGGCGCTCGCCCCGTGGTGCCTGGCCCTGATGGCCGGGTATGTGATCTACGACCACGCGGACGGCCTGCACTCCCGCCGCACGGGCACGAGCAGCCCGCTGGGGGAATTCCTGGATCATTTCACGGATGTGTTCCACGGGTCGATTGCGGTCGTGGTGATGTTTCTGGTCGCGGGCCGCGGGGATTCGGCGCTGCTCGTGCCGGTGCTGTGGGTGGTGGCGCTGGCGGGCGCGGCCACCATGGTGGAGGAGCGGGAGCGCAAGGAACTTTACTTCGGGTTCATCGGGCCGCTGGAGGGCATGCTGCTGACGATCGCGTATTTCGCGAGTTGGTGCCGCCACGATGCCGCCTGGTGGCACGCCCCCCTGGCCGGGGGCTGCTCGGTGTTCGAGGCGGTGATGATCGCCGCGGCCGCCGGCAGCTTGTGGACCGCAGTGTCATGTGTGCGCCGCATCGGGCGGGTGCCCGCGGGCTTGGCGTGGTTTGCCCTCGCCGGGGCCGGGTTGGCCGGGCCGGGCTTGTGTCGCGGATCGTTTTGGTGGGAGACCGCGCCGCTGCTCACCTTGCACGCCGCCGATTACACGGGGCGGGTGATCGCGTCGCACCTGCGGGGCAAACCGCGCCCGCAGCCCGACTGGGTGGCGCCGGCCCTCATGGCGGGCGCGGCCATCGCCGGCCTGCCCTTCCGGTGGGCCGGGGGCGTCGCCGCGGTCTACCTGCTGGCGCGCAATGTGAGCCTGGTTGCCGGATTTCTGACTGTATTTGGCGGCTGCTGGCGTTGGCGGAATCCCGCGGGTGCCGTCGTTGGCGCCAGCCGGGCCGCTGCGGCCGGGCGGTGACGCTTGGCACTTGCCGACCGCGGCCGGCCCCGCCGATATTGTCCCTTGATGTTCATCGCCGGCCCAGCCTCAAGTCGTCCGGGATTTCTCCGGGGGTTGGGTTTGTCGGCCGCAATGGCGCGGTCCCTCGCATGATTGCCCTGGTGTGTCTCGTGGGAGTGGGGGCGGGCGGTTACGCCCTGGCGTGTTATTTCACCGGCGAAAACCTCCTCGCGACGTGGTGGGACGAGTGGTGCCTGCGCCGGACATCGCCCGCCCGGCTGGACGAATTTTGCGCCGCGAATCCGCGACGCTCCGGCCTGGTGGTGACGCTGACGACGATCCCGAGCCGGATCGAGGCCGTCGCGCCAACCTTGAAAAGCCTGCTGCGGCAGACGGCGGCGCCGGAACAAATCCGCCTTTGCGTGCCGGCGTGGAGCGAGCGCGAACGGCGGGATTGTCCGGTGCCGGCTTGGATCACCGCCCTGCGGTGCGTGACGGTGGTGCAGGTGGCCGACGAGGGCCCGGCGACCAAGTTTCTCTCCACGCTCGCGGCGGTTGGGCCGGACCAGGCGGTCGTGGTGGTCGATGATGACCGCATCTATCATCCGCGGCTGCTGGAAAACTACGCGGCGCTGGCGTCGCGCCGCCCGGACGGGGTGATCGCGGCGGCGGGCTGGCGCGTGCCCGCCGACTTGGTGGACCGTCCGACGACGCTGCGCGCGCGGTTGGCCGGCGCCGCGTATGTGCCGCGGCGGGCGAACCGGGTGCGCCGGCCCGAACGCACGGACATTGTGCAGGGGGTTCATTCCTACCTGGTGCGGCCGCGGTTTTTCGATCTCGCGGCGCTCGGGGATTTTTCGGGCGCGCCGCCCGCGGTGCGGTTTGTCGACGACGTGTGGCTGAGTGCGCATTGTCGCACCGGGAAATGGATTTTCCCCCTGCCGCTCGCCTTCACGGACTACAAACCCTGGGAGCACCGGCGGCGGTACGACCGCACCAGCCTGGGCGCCAACGTGAATCGCGCCGCCCGCGACGAGGCGCGGGGCAACTCGGTGGCGCTGCGTTTCTTTGCGGACCGGTGGCGGCCGGCGCGCGACTAGCGCGGCGGCGCGGGCAGCTGCGCGATCCGGGCATCGGGCACCGTGGCCCAGCGGCGGGGCCACGGGACATGCTGGCCGTAGCTCACGCGCAGCCGGGCATCATAGGCCGTCACGTCCCCATGGGCGGCGAGGTGGTGCAGCGGAAATTTGCGGGCGAGGTCGGCGGCGGGATGCGTGCCGGTAAATTCGCTTTCGCTGAAAAGATCGGGCGTGAGCGTGTCGATGCGCATGAACCGGACGCCTTCGCCATAGTAGCGGGTGCTGGCCTGGATCGGGCGCAGCCAGGTGCCGTCGGGCAGCGGGAGAAAGGCACCCGCTCCGCGGCCGGAGCCGAACGGCGCTGCGGCGTGACGACGCTCGCGGTTGACCGGGTGCGGTTCCCAGCGCCCGTGCTCCAGCTCGTCGGTATGGAAAATCAGCAGGGCGCGCGCGTCTGCGGCGGCCGGGCGGGCGAAGGTGAACAGCCACCAGCGGCCGTCATGGTGCAGCAGGTTTGAGTCGACCGCGTCGATGTTCTCCAACAGTCGGCGCACCCAGCGCCAGCGCAGCGGAAATTCCTCGCAGACGAACAAATCGACCGCCCGGTTGGCCGAGGACTCGGGCAGGAGATACAGGGCGCCGGCGTGCGGGAAGACGAACGGATACGAGAGGTGGCCCGGCGGCCCGCCGCGCAGTTCGAGCGGCTGCGGCGTTCCGGCGCGAAGCCCCGCGTCGAGCGGCACGGCGACCAGCCGGCCGCGGTGTTCCAGATACTGAAATTCCTCGACGAACACCACGCGCCGGCTGTCACGCTCCGCCAGGAAGGGGTCGGCGTAGTAGCTCCAGCGGGGCGCCGGAAGCGCGACAGGATTTTCCTCGGCGCGTTGCACGAAGACCTGGAACTTCTCCTTCGGCCAGCGGTGCAGGCCGTTCACCCGGGTGGCCTTGAACCGCTTCACCCGCCACAGCGCCTGGTCGAAGGTTTTGCCGAGCCAATACCCGGTGCGCACAAGCGGGTCGGCCCAGCCGGGCACCGCCGGATTCACCTTGTTCCGCGAGGAGAACCAGCGCGCCGGATCCGGGCAGCTGAGGTCAATGTCCTCGCCGGACAGCGCGAGTTCGCCCGCCAGCACCCGCGGGTGCAGCACGATGGAGAGCAGGGCCTGGTCGAATTTGTGGTCGGGGAAGGCCGGCGCGGGGTCGATGAGCTCCGGCCGCAACGCCAGGGCGCACCATTCGGCGATCAGCTCCCGGGCGAGCGGCGAATCCCCGCACACCCCGACCACGCCGCTGACCTGTTCGCGGCGGTCGCGGGCCGGGGCGGGCACGGCCAGGGCCGCGAGGACCTGCGGGGCGCAATGCTGGGCCAGGGTCGACTGCCCCGAGAGCGTGAAGATCGGCCGGCGCCGGAGGCGGCGATGAATGGCGCCGGGGGATTCGCGGAGCAACGTGGCGCTGTCGAGCCAGAGCACGTCCCCCGTCCGTTCGCCCACCACCTCGGCGATCAATATGGGTTTCCAGGCGTAGTTGCCGATCCGGGCGACGTGGGGCGGGTGGCGCGCGAAGTCAAAGGTCCGGAAAACCGCGCGGGGAAAACGTCGCTCCAGTCCGGCGCGGCGTTCGCCCAGGCCCAGGTCGTAAACCAGCACCGTGGCGTCCCAGCCCACGCGTTCCAGCCCGCGCAGAAACTGCCAGAGGCACCGCGAGTACGCTTCGTTCGCGGCGGTCACGACGCAGAGCGGTTCGGCCGGAGCGGCGGCGGCGGCCGTGGCGGGCTGGATCATGTCTCGACCGGCCGCGGGCGGTGCGCGCTGCCGCCGGCGGCCGGGCCGACCAGGCAACCGCTCTCGATTTTCAAGACGCGGTCCGCCCGGTCGAAATAGCGGTCGTCGTGGGTGATCACGATGACGGTCTTACCCTGCGCCCTGAGCCGCGGGAGGAGCTCGCAGTAGAAGAACTCGCGGAACGGCGGATCTTGGTCGGCGGCCCACTCGTCCAGCAGCACGACGGGCCGCTCATCCAGGAGCGCGGCGAGCAGGATGAGACGACGGCGCTGGCCTTGGGAGAGATCGGTTGTCGTGAAGGCGGTGCCGTCCAGGCTCACCTTGCGGTCGAGCTGGAGCAGGGCCAGCAGTTCGCGTCCGCGCTCCTCGGCGGCGGCGGCGGGCAGGCCGAGCACGTGCCCGAAAAGCGGATCCTCCATGAACACCGCGGTGAACCGGTCGCGCTGGGCGGTGCGTCCGGCCTCGTCGGTGACGGGCCCGCCGTCCAGCATGACCCGGCCCGAGTGCGGCGGATAAAGTCCGCAGAGCAGCTTCGCGAGCGTCGTCTTCCCGGCGCCGTTGCCACCGACGATGAAGACGATTTCGCCGGCCTGCACCCGGAGGGAGAACGGCCCGCTGGAAAATCCGGGTTGGTCGTGGTCGGGCTCATACTGGAAGCGCACGTCCTGGAAGCTGAGTTCGCGGAATCCGCCGGGCGCCGCCGGGGCCGCCGCGGGCGGCGGATCGTCGGGGGCAAAGGGGTCGAGTCCGGCGGCCTCCATCCGCTGGAGCGCCACGCGGGCGCGCTGGGTCCGGGGCAAGATGGCCAGCGAATCCTTGAGCGGCTGCCGGACAAAGATGGCCGCGAGCAGCACGCCCGTGGCGGTGGCGGCCGGCAGGTCGATGAAGTGCGGGAGCACGAAAAGCAGGCAGGCGACGTTGCCGAGCACCATCACTTCCGCGAAGCGCTCCGCCAGCAGGTGGATCAGGCGGCTGCGGACCGTGAGCGCGCGCACGGTCGTGCCGGTGGCGGCGAAATGGCCGTCGATAAAGTCGGCGCGCCGCGGCCGGCTGAGGATCAGTCCCTTGGCCGCCTGCAGCGCGTATTGCAGCTGGCCGGTGTGCCGGTCTTGCGCCGCGGCCGCCGCGTGGCCCAGGCGCTGCGCCAGCCGCTCCGGCCCGAGGTAACAGGCCGCGGCCAGGGCGACAAACAGCACGTTGAAGAACATGGCCGCGGGCGAAAGCCAGGCCATGTAGCCGAAACAACCCAGCGCGATCGTCAGGTTGACGATCGCGTCCGGCAGGTCGCAAAAATAGTCGGACAGGACGCGCACGTCGGCGCCGAGCAGGTTGAACAGGCGCGGCTGACCCGTGCGCTCGAGCTGGCGCAGCGGCGTGGCCAGCACCTGCCGGAGCAGTTTCAGCCGCAGCTGCCACTGGAGCCGCTCGGCGGCCTCACTGAGGGCGTGCTGGGCGGCGACGTTGCCGAGGAAATAGACCGCCAGCAGCAGCCCGAACTGGAGGGCGGCGCCCCCCGTGGCGGCCGCGGGGATCGTCAGGGCGCGGTGGATCAGCCGCATCAGCGCGGCCAGCGCCGCGCCGGCCGCGACTCCCCCGCCGACCGAGATCGCGAGGCGCCAGCCCGCGTAACGAAGGAGGACGCGCCATACCTGCATCTCCGCAGCGTGGCGGGCCGACGCGCCCGGAGGCGAGCGGATTTTCGTCGGCGGTGGGCGCGTTGACAGGCCGCGGGCGGCGGGCAAGGTTGCGGTCCACCCATGCCGCCGACCTCCCCCGCTTCGACCGCGCGCCGCCGGTTCGTCTTCCGGCTCGAATCGGCCGTGCAGGCGGGCGTGCAGGCCGGGCGGGAACGCTGGGCGGCGTGGCGGCACGACCGCCGGATCTTCCGGGCGGCGGACTTCCGCGGCGGTACCTGCCATTGCGACCCCGGCGCTCCGGTGCACTTCCTACACAGCGAAGGACTGCGCGAGGCGTGCGACTTCGTGGTCGATTTCGGCACCAACGTACGCAGTGCGCACCGGCCGGCGGTCCCGCCGGCGCGACTGGTGCCGGCCCTGGCGGAACTGGGGCCGGGCGCGACGGTGCACGTGAAGACGGACCTGCTCGACGATTTCGTCACCCACCTGCTGCCGGCCTTGCGGCACCCGGTGGTGCTGGTGACAGGGGATTCCGACGCCGGTGGGGTCGCGCGGCACCGCGCCCTGCTGGACGATCCGCGCGTGGCGCACTGGTTCGCCCAGAATTGCGATATCCCGGAACGGCATCCGCGGCTGACGCGGATGCCCATCGGACTCGACAATCCCGTCTACACCAAGCTGGAGAAGCGGCTCGGGTTCGCCCTGACGATGGCCCTCGGGCGCACCCCGCTCGATGCCTCGGTCCGGCGCAACGACATGGGCGACCAGGCGGTCCTCCAGCGGGTGCGCGCCGGATTGCCGGCACCGGCGGAGCGGCCGGTGCAGGCGCTCTGCACGTTTCATCAGAACCAGAAACTGGTGGCGCCCGACCTGCAGGAACTCCCGGACCGCGCCCGGGCTCAGCGCGAACTGGCGGGCAATCCCGGCTGTCATTTCGTGACGCGGCGGCTGCGGCAGCGCGAGTGCTGGGCGCGGCACGCGGCCTTTGCCTTCGAGGTTTCGCCCCGGGGCAACGGCCTCGACTGCTTTCGCACCTGGGAGGCGCTGCTGCTCGGCACGATTCCCATCGTGCGCACCTCGACGCTCGATCCGCTGTTCGAGGACGAGGCGCTGCCCGTGGTCGTGGTGCGGGACTGGACGGAAATCACGCCGGGCAACCTCGCCCGGTGGCGCACCGCGCTGCAGCCGCGGCTCGGCCCGGCGATCGACGCGCAGCTGAGCCTCGGCTACTGGGTCGCCAAAATCCAGCAGGCCGCGCGGTCGGCGGAGCGGCACTGAAAGATTTACGCCATGATCGCCCGCTACCGCCGCCTCCTCGCCGAAGTCCGCGCCTCCTATTCCCCGGAGAAGGCGGCGGAGGAAAAGCGCTCCGAGTTTCTCGCCTACCTGATCTACCGGCCGTTGTCGTTTTTCCTCACGCCGTTGTTTTTGGCGGCGGGACTTTCGGCGGACGCCGTGACTCTGGCGATGTTCGCCGGTGCCGCGGCCCTGCCGGTGGTCGCTTGGTGGGGTGGGGCGCACGCTTATCTGGGCGTGGTGGCGATCGCGCTGGGGCTGCAGGTGCTCGATTGCGTCGACGGTAACATCGCGCGGGTGACGCGGCGTTTCAGCCCGGTGGGCGGCATGCTCGACGGCCTGTGCACCATGCTGTTCTGGGCGCTGTTTTTTTTCACCGTGGGCATCCTGGCGCAGCACGAGGGCTCCGGCTGGGTGGCCCGGCACGGCCGGGAAATCGGGCTGGGCCTGGCGGCGCTGCTGCTCGCCCAGCGGGAGATGGAAGACACCTTCGATAACTGCTTCGGCGAGCGCGTGCGGACGGAACCGACCCTGCCCGCGGTCGCGGGCTTCGAACTGCGGCAGGTGGCGAAACTCGCGGAGCAGCTCCTGGCCTTTGGCGGTCTGGCGCTGGCCGGGGCCCGGGGCTGGACCGGGTTTTTCCTGGGCGGGCTCGCGGTCTATCAGGTGAGTGTCTTCACGCTGTGGCTGCCGCGTTTCGGGCGGGCCGTGTGGCGCCGCCGCGGCTAGGGCGGATGTGTTTGTGCAGCCGCGCTTGAGCAGCAGCGAAAGCGTGGTGTCTTGTCCCGCCCCGCGCCTCATGACCGGCCTGCGGCCGTCCACGTTGTCGTTGCGCTCCAACGCGCCTGCGACATGTTTTCTAAACCGCGGTCGCGCCGCTTACTCGCGCCAGCGCCGCAGGACGAGCGCCACGTTGCTGCCGCCGAAGCCGCTGCTGTTTTTCAAGATGATGTCCGGGGCGGCGGGGAGGGTCGCGCTCGGCAGGTGCAGGCCCGCGCATTCCGGATCGGGGTTCACGAGGTGCGCCTGACCGGGGGTGAATCCCTCGCGCAAGGCCAGGGCGCAGAAGCCGGTCTCGAGCGCCGCCGCCATCGAGAGGGCGTGGCCGGTCAGGGCCTTGGTGCTGCTGATCGCGGGGCGGGCGCCGGCGGCGGTGAAGACGGTCTTGATGGCGCGCAGCTCCGCGAGATCGCCGCCGGGCGTTGAGGTGGCGTGGGCGTTGAGGTAATCCACTGCGGACGGCGCGACCCCGGCGTCGGCGAGGGCCCGGCGCATGGCTTCGGCCAGACCGCGGCCTTCCGGCTCGGCGATCGCCATGTTGTAGCCGTCGGACGCCTGGCCCCAGCCGAGCACTTCGCCGTAGACCGGCGCGCCGCGGGCCGCGGCGCTGCCGGCCTCCTCGAGCAGGAGCGCGGCGGCGCCGCCCGTGCCCACGAAGCCGTCGCGGTCGCGGTCGAAGGGCCGCGAGGCCGTGGCCGGATCGGCGTTGCGCGAAAGGGCCCGCATGCCGTGGAACGAATAGGTGGACTCGCTGGTGAGATCTTCGGCGCCCACGATGAGGATGCGTTGCTGGCGGCCGCGACGGATATCGTCGCTGGCGTAGCCGATTGCGTGGGCGGTGGAGGCGCAGGCGGAGACAAAGCCGCAGACCGCGCCCTGGATGTGGTAGTGCGGCGCGAGGTTGAAGTTCAGCGTGCCCGGGATCGTGCTGACCACCCCCATGGGATGGATGCGGCCGCCGGCGGATTCATGCAACTGATTGAGGTAATGGCGCTGCAGGAACGGGGAGCCGGCCGAGGCGGTGAACAGCCCGGTCGCACCGTCGGCGAGCAACTCCGGCGTCAGCCGGGCGTCGGCCAACAGTTGCTCGACGGCGCAGAAGGCGTGCAGGCCGTGCGGCGGCAGGCTGCGCAGCATGTCGCGGGTAAAGGTGTACCGCTCGGGCCAGCGCCATTCGGCGTGGTGCGTGGACCGCGTGTCGAAGCCCTTGATCGTGCCCGCAACCTTGACCGGGAGGTCGATCCCGGGCAGGAACGGGTGGGGCGCGAGGCCGTGCCGGAGTTCGCGCAGGTTGCGGGTCACCTCGGCGGCGTCGTTGCCGATGCTCGAGACAAAGCCGAGTCCGCTGATCACCACCCGATTCGTGTTGGCGGCGGGCGCGCTCATCCGGCCGGAGCCGCGGGCAACGAACTGTGGAGCAGGGCCCGCAGGTCGTCGATCGTGACGATGCCGACGAGTTTTTCCTGGGGCAGTTTGGCCTGGAAGAGGTCCTCGAAGATGAACACGAGTTCCACCATGGTGATGGAGTCCAGGCCGAGTTCGGCGACCAGGGCGGTGGTGCCGGGGTAAGTGGAGAGGGGCCGCGGCGGCCTGGGGCTCAGGTGGTAATAGAGCAGGCCCAGAAGCGCCCGGTCAAAAGCGGACTTGTCCCCGGTGGCCTTGAACTCGGCGCAATCCCGCACTGTTTCCTCCGGAAATCCCCGCAGGATCTCGCGCAACTTGTCGGGGACAGGGAAGGATTCGCTCATGCATTAAGATAAGATGGTGACCGGACTCAAGTTTTCGAGCCACCCCGTGTGTTAGTCCGGGATGTTGTTATGGGTTGATCTATCGGTTGTCGTTAGCGCTGTCCCGACGGAGGGAGGCCGTAGGCCGACCGGAGTCGGGACAGCAGGAAGTAGTGCG
>CAIUGM010000003.1 GCA_903898675.1 uncultured Verrucomicrobiota bacterium | reverse complement strand
CTCTCCATCCCTGGCTCCGGTCAGGCCCGCCAAGCCGGGCCTTCCCTACGCCAGGGATGGACAACCAGCGTCAGTCATAGCAACATCAACCAACCATCCAGACCGACTCTAAGGGTGGCTCGAAAAGACGGAGCCGATCACGGGCTACACTTCATATATGGCCAGTCACTATGGACTGTTGGCCTCGATTACATCTACGGGCGACGGGCTTTCTACCAAAACGGCATTCAAGGTAATATCTGTATCAGAAGAGTATTTTCTTTTGCGTGACATCGGCGCGAAGCTGAAAAAGCAGAGCCTTATTGGCCACTATGATGAGATGGTTGTAGATATGCGCGGAACTGAAAAGACGTTCTATTTTGACGTGAGCATTTCTCTCGAAGCGGAGCGAAAGGATTTTGGGTTGAAATAAAGAAACAAACCCGACGGGACTACACTTGCCCAGCCCAAGCGGTTTATTGTAAACTTGGGCGCCGCTGATCTTAAACTGCCGTAGCGCGGCTCACCGCGCGCGCCGTGGCGCCGACGCCGTAGAGCAGGAGCAGCCCGCCGAGGGGCACGAGGACGATGCCGACGCCGGGATCGCCGCCATAGATCTGGATGCCCCCGAGCAGGAAGCCGAGCGGCAGCAGCACGCCGGCCGCGATGAGGGAGAACGAGGCGTACTTCGGCAGCACGAGGTTTGGGACGGAGCGCAGCGTCAGGCCGGCGGCGAGGTTGACGAGCGCAAGGAGCGTACCGTGGGCGTGCGCGAGGGTGAACATCAGGCGGCGCATCTCGTTGCCGACGTCGAGGTACCAGCCGAGCTTGAAGCCGTGCAGGACCTCAAGGACGAGGCCGAGGGAGAGGTAGGCGAGCAGCGACCACCAGCCAAAGCGGAGATGACGGTTGGATGCGGACATGGGGGGTTGGGTTATTCGCTTAGGGGCCGGCCCCGTGGAACTTGATTTTGCCTGGATGTAGCAGCGGTGGTAACACCGCTGGCCAGCCGTCTCACGACGGCTGCTACATGGAAGGCTTTTGGTGTTTCTTGGGCCATGACTGGATCTGAGCAAATGCTTCGAGGATTATTACTCGACGATGAAAATCGGGGTCTGGTCGCGGGCGCGGAGCAGGCGCACAAAGATGTCCTGCTGGAAATGACCGTCGGGCAGCAGCCCCGCGCCCGCCGGGAACGTGGCGCCGGGCGCGCGCAGCGTCCGCCACCAGTTCTGGTAACCGGCCTGTACCGCGGAGTGCAGCGGCGCGCCCTCGATCGTGTAGGTGAACTTGAAATCGCCCAGGCCGGGCAGCGATTGCAGCGACTTCCACGAGACAAAGCGCACCACCGCGTAGGGATCGTCCAGGCCGGTGAAAAGATACGGGTATAACCAGTCGCGGCCCGACGCCTGCTGGGCCGGGGCCCAGCCCATACTCCAAGCGGTGAGCGCGCGCAGCCCGGCGTCGCCCTGCAGCAGCCAACGGGTTCCGGTGGCGAGTTCGCGGTCATCGGCGGAAAGCGCCGGCGTGGGCTGGCCGTACCACGCAGTCAGTTTCTCCGCCGTCCAGCCGAGCGGCTTGTCGAGGTGACAAAGGTTGCAGGCGTTCGGCCGGCGGTACTCGAGCGTCTCGCGCACCGACGGCGACGAAACCTGATGGCTGCGCAGCGCGCCCATCAGGCCAAAGGCCGTGTGCGGCATGTGGCAGTTGTAGCACGAGCTGCCGGCGGATTCCGCCGGGTGATGCGTGTGGCTGGTCAGCGTCGCCGCGATCTTCGGGTGACACTGCAGGCAGGAGGTGCTCGACTCCGCCGGCTCGGTCATCTGGTGCCCGTCGGCCCAGGCCGCGAGTGCGGCGGTGTCGCCGGCCTTCGGGTGCATCTCGTGGCAGCTGACGCAGCTGAACTCGCCGCCCTTGAAACAGGGCGACGCCAGCACGCCGTTCATTTCGCGACCCGTCACGCGCGTCATGCCGTCGCCCCAGAAGCGGTCGGAGTAGTAATGCGGGTTGCGCTGCAGAATCTCCCGCTTTTGCGCGGCGTGGTCGTCGGTCGCGGGCTGCAGGACGAATTTCTGCGGCATCTCCGTCTGGCCCGGGCGGAACCTGCTCCCGTTCTGGCTCAGGTCGATCTTCTCCTCCATGCCCTTGAACGCCGCGATGCTGTGGCACTGGCCGCAGGCCAGGGTGGACGCCTGCGCCTTGAGCCGCGCGGGGTTGACGATCGTCGGGTCGCGCTGATCGCCGAGATGCAGGGTAAACCGGCGCAGCGGATTGCGGTTCTGCGCGATGTGGTCCGCACCCTCGGCGTGGCAGGATTCACAGCTGATGCCGAACTCCGCCACCTGCGAGTCGAACGTGTTGCCGTTCACGAAACGCCCGCGGCCCTGGGTCGTGTGGCAGTTGATGCACGCCGCGTTCCACTCGCCGGCGGAGTAGATGTTCTTGAACTCCGGCGGCGCCATGAAGGTCTGGATGACCGGCACCCACATCTTCTCCGCCAGGATGTAGGCGAAGGGAAACTGCACCAACGTCCGGCCCTCGCCGGTCTCGAGCCAGAAAATCTGCAGGTGGTGCGAACCGGTCGTGAGCACGATCTGCTGCGGCGCGGAGTACGCCGTGGTCGCACTGCCGTGGACCCGCTGCCGCACCTGATACGCCGGCCCCACGCGCTCCACGCGGTAGTCGCGGCCGTCATGGGTCAGCTCCAGCCCGTCCAGTGCGGCGGGAAACTTCGGCGCCGCGCCGGGCTGCGTCATCGTCCGGTGAAACGAGGCGTGCCAGCTGGCGTAGTTGCCCGGATGACACGAGCGGCAGGTCGCCGAGGAAACATAGCCGGCCGTCAGCTGCTCAACCGGCCGGTTGGCCGGCAGCGGCCCCGGCGCCTCGGCGGCCGAGGCGATCGCCAGGACGATCCAGCCGGCCCAGCCCGCGGCGAGCAGCCAGGCCGCGCGCCTGATCCCGCCGGCCTGCGCCGGTCGCCGGGAAAATGCGGTGAGGAGATCGGACACGGCGCAGCAAACCCTCTTTGCGATTTCCGGCCAAGCGATTTCTTGGGGCCGGATTGCGGACCAGGGACCGCTTCAAGCCCGCTCACCGCTTCTCGCACATCAGTTCGAGGATGTTGCCATCCGGGTCGCGGAAGCCGCAGAGCCAGAGCTCGTGGTCCGGCATCTTGGCCACCATCGCGGGCGCCTGCTCGATCTTCTCCCCGTGCTGCTGGAGGAGGGCGAAAGCGGCGGTGATGTCGGCCACCTGGAAGTAGAGGATCGACGACGGGTGGTCGAGTTCCGGCGACGACGGCAGGCTGATCATGAGGCGCACGCCGTTGCAGTCGAAGAAGGCCATGCGGTCACCCACACTGAAGAGATGCTTCAGCCCGAGGACATCGCGATAGAAGGCGGTGGCCGCCGGGATATTCTTCGAGTTCAGGGCGATCTGGCCGATCTTTTGGATGGAAAGCGCGGGGAGGGACATGGCCGGAAGAATGGCGGCCGCCCCGAAAAAGGCCAGTCTGGGAGCGATCGACGGGGCGGAAAATCTCCGGAGAGGTCACCACGAAATACACCAAATACACGAAAATGAAACGGTTGATGAACCGCCCGGCGCGGACTCTGGCAGACTACTGATTGTGTCATCTGCCTTGGGTCGACTCTCGTGCCGGGATTCCTTTTCGAGTGCTTCGTGTTTTTCGTGGTTAAATCCGGACTCATTCGACCACCCAATCATGACAAATCCCCCGGTTGACTCCATCGCCGGGCGGGCCACGAATAACCGCACTATGTCCCTGCCCCACACTTTTGCCGGTGTCACGGTTCACACCAAGGCCAACATCTATTTCGACGGTCGCGTCATCAGCCGCACCTTGCTGATGCCCGACGGCGCCAAGAAGACGCTGGGATTGATCTATCCCGGCAGCTACCATTTCAAGACCGGCGCCCCGGAGCGGATGGAAATCACCACCGGCAGCTGCCGCGTCACCATCGACGGCCAGACCGCCGCCCAGGAATACGCCGCCGGCACCCATTTCGACGTGGCCGGCAACTGCGGATTCACGATCGAGGCCCCGGGCGGCATCTGCGAGTATATCTGCTCGTTCCACTGAGCGGGAAAAAGTCGCGGGACATTCCCTGAATGTACCAGCCGTGGTCACACGGCTCGCCAGCGGTGTGACCACCGCTGCTACACTCCTATTGAATCGAGGTGCAGAAACTAGGCTGGCGGGACGACGCGCGACCGCTATGTTCACCGGATGCGTTTACCGAAGTGGGTGGTTTTATTGGCCGGGCTCGCGCTGGGGACCGGATTGCTGGCCACTGAAAAGTTGGCTGACGGGATTTACGCCGAGTTCACCACGCCGCACGGCGCCGTGGTGGCCGAGCTCCTGGCGGACAAGGTGCCACTCACGGTCACCAACTTCGTCGGCCTGACCGAGGGCACCCTCGGCCCGAAGCAGGCCAAGCCCTACTACTCGGGCCTCAAGTGGTACCGCGTCGTGCCCGGCTTCGTCATCCAGAGCGGCAATCCCCTCGCGCCGGCGGACGGGGACGCCGGCTACACGTTCCCCGATGAATTCGCCCCGGGCCTGCGACACGGCACCGCCGGGATCCTCTCGATGGCCAATGGCGGGCCCGACACCAACAGCGCCGAGTTTTTCCTCACGCTGGGCGACGACACCCGCCTCAACTACCTGCACAGCGTCTTTGGCCGCGTGGTGCGCGGGCTGGACGTGCTGCCGCAGATCAAGCCAGACGAGCCTTTCACCATCAAAATCCTGCGCATCGGACCCGCGGCGCAGGCGTTCAAGGCCGATGCCACCGCCTTTCAGGCGCTGCTGGCGAAGACCCCGAAATACCAGGGCGAACCCGACATCGGCCCGACCGCGCATTTCGACGACCCCGACAAACTGCTGCCGGTCGATCCGCCGCGCGCCAGGAACTTCAACTTCAAGCTCGCGAACTTCGAGCGCACGACCGGCGTCCGGATCGTGGCCCGCGTCTTCGCCAAGGAGCCGCCGGCCGCCGAGGACGACAAGCCCGGCGCATACATGCGGGCGCTCGCCACCAAGCTGGGCACGATCAAGCACGGCGCCCTGCTCTGCTACTTTGCCGCCGAGGATGACTGGCGCGTCTGGGTCGGCGACGAAATGACGTCCGCCTTCCTCGGCCGCACCAGCGCACCGGCCGACCTCGTCACCGACGGCGCGTTCCACAAGGTGAAGGATGCCTTCCTGACCGCCGCCCAGGCCGCGGGCGATGCCGCCTTCGCCCAGCAGCAAAAAGCCGCCACCCCGGAGAAACCCGTCGCGCCCGGCCAGAAGATCAAACTGGAAATGGATGCGATGATCGACGGCCTGATTTTCAAACTCGAACCCAAACCCTGATCCATGAACCTCCGTTATCTCGCCCTGACCGCCCTTCTCGCCACCTCGCTGGCGCGCGCCGCCGACCTGCACGAACTCGTCGCCGGCAAGGTAAACGCGGAATACCCCGCACTCGAGGCCATCTACAAGGATGTCCATGCGCACCCGGAACTGTCCTTCATGGAAGTCCGCACCTCGGCGCTCGTGGCGCGCGAACTGACCGCACTGGGCTTCACCGTGACCGAAAAAGTCGGCGGCCTCGGCGTCGTCGCCGTGCTGAAGAACGGCGCGGGGCCGACCGTCATGGTCCGCGCCGACATGGATGCGTTGCCGGTGAAGGAGCTGACCGGCCTGCCCTACGCCAGCACCGTCGTGATGAACGACTTCACCGGCAAGGAGCAGCCGGCGATGCATGCCTGCGCCCATGACTCGCATGTGACCGACCTGATCGGCACGGCCCGCGTCCTGACCTCCCTGAAGGACCACTGGTCAGGCACCCTCATCATGATCGGCCAGCCCGCCGAGGAATCGATCGGCGGCGCGCGCGCCATGCTGACGGACGGACTCTTCACCCGGTTCCCCACCCCCAATTTCGTCATCGCCCTCCACACGGTGAGCGACCTGCCGGCCGGGGACATCGGCTATGTCGTCGGGCCCAGCTACGCGAACGTCGACTCGGTCGACATCCTCGTGCGCGGCATCGGCGGCCACGGAGCCGCGCCGCACACGACGCGCGACCCGATCGTGCTGGCCGCGGAAATCATCGGCGCCTTGCAAACCATCGTCAGCCGCGAGCTGCGGCCCGGCACGCCGGCCGTCGTCACGGTCGGCACCATCCACGGCGGCACGCGCCGCAACATCATCCCGGCCGACGTGAAACTTGAGCTGACGATCCGCTGCTACAGCGAGGAAACCGCGGACCAGATCATCAATTCCATCCGGCGCATTTGCGCCGGCATCGCGTCCGCGGCCGGCGTGCCGGCCGATCTCATGCCCGTCGTCACCGTGGCGGAGCAGCGCAATCCGGTCACGTACAACGACCCGGTCCTCACCCAGCGCCTCGGCGGGGTTTTCCGCGCGTGGTTCCCCGCAGATCATGTCTTCGCCCAGGAGCCGTTCACCTACGGCGAGGACTTCGCCGAATACGGCCGCACCACGCATCACGTGCCGATCTGCATCTTCTCGGTCGGCGGCACCGACCCGAAGGTGATCGCCGACGCGCACAAGCGCGGCGTGCCGGTGCCGTCCAATCACTCCGCGTTCTTCGCGCCGGTGCCCGAGCCGACCATCAAGGCCGGCATCACGGCGATGAGCGCCGCGGTGCTGGACCTGCTGGCGAAGAAGTGAGGCCATAAAGAAATCCCCTGCGCTCCGTGTCGCTGCCGTCGTCAGACGGCTGGCGCCAGCGCTCTCACGAGCGCTGCTACATTCCAACCACGGAATTTCGGTGAATTCCCGGATAATCTCATGAAAAAAAATCTTCTTCTCCTCCTCTTATGCGTCCCGTTGGCCCTGCGCGCGGCCGACGCCACCGACGACATCAAGGCCGTGCTGCTCACCCAGCAGGCCGCGTGGAATCGCGGCGACATTGACGGCTTCATGGCCGGCTACGTGCAATCGGACGACCTGCGCTTCGCCTCCGGCGGCACGATCACCTACGGCTGGAAAACCACGCTCGAACGCTACAAGCAACACTACCCCGACAAGGCGACGATGGGCACACTCGCCTTCAGCGATCTCGTGGTCACCGTGCTCGCGCCCGACGCCGCGCTGGTCTTCGGGAAATGGGCCCTGACGCGCGCCAAGGACCAACCGTGGGGCCTCTTCACGCTCACGCTGAAGCAGACCCCGGCCGGCTGGCGGGTTTTCCAGGATCACACTTCCTCGAGCGCGGAAAAGTGAGCGATTACGTGTATTTGTAGCCGCGCTAGAGTCGGAGACGTTCCGAGCAACGAAGGCGCGACATGACCGGGGCTGCAGGCAACCGGACCAAGCGTGGTTCTGGGCGTTCACCTTGTCGCTTCAGCCTTCGCCTAGCCTACGGCTGACAGGTCGCTCCAACGCGGCTACATGCCGATCACTGCAGCACGATGAACCATGAGCGCGGCGCAGCCGCCCGATAATTCCCGTGAATACCCGGCAAATCGCCTTCCCTTTCCCGGCAATCTGGATGCATTAAAGATCATCTCCCTCCCCATGCGCCGCTACGGAATCCTGCTCATCCTCGGTCTGTTCCTCGCCTTCATCGCGTTCCAGGCCCGGACCGGCATCTTCCGGCTCAAACACTCCGGCGAGCCCGCGAACAAGTACATGCGGCAGATGATGGAGAACCCGCAGCTCAGTGAGGCCGACGCGGCGATCATGCGGGAAAAGTACGGCACGGCGCACCTCAATCCCTCCGGCCTGCGCTACCTTGAGCGCAACCCCGGGACGGGCGCGCCGCCCCCGCTGGGCGCGAAGGTCACCGTTGACTACGACGCCTACCTGCTCGACGGCACGAAGATCGACAGTTCCCGGGACAAGGGCGCGCACCTGGATTTCCGCATCGGCACCGGGGGAGTCATCAAGGGGATGGACGAGGCCGTCGCCATGATGAAGAAAGGCGAGAAGCGCACGCTGATCATTCCGTGGTGGCTGGCCTACGGCGAGGAGAGCAAGGGCCCCATCCCGGCCCGCGGGACGCTGGTGTTTGAGGTTGAGTTGCTCGACTACCACTGATGCCTTTGAGGGCGCAAGGGGTCAGCAGCAGAGCGACAAGACTGTCGCGACTTCATGATCAAGCGCCCTCCGATCCTCGCCCATTTCATCGCCCTCGGGTTGGTGGCGACGGTTCCGTTGATGGGGCTGTTGGGCTACAATATCTCCGCCCAATACCAGACGGACCGGGCCAGTGCCATTGATCACCTCCGGATCCTCGGGCAGGCCACCGACCTCCAGATCCGAAACTACCTGCGGGACATCCAGCTGATTTTGGCGCAGGTCGCCAACCATCCCGCCCTGCAGACCGCGGACCACGCCCGGCAGGTCGAGGTCTTGAAACAGAACCAGGCCCCGCGCCCCGATCTCGCGAACCTGGCCGTGCTTGACCAACCGGGGCACATCCTCGCGCAGGTGTTTTACGCCCCGCCCGCCCCGGACTTCAGCCTGCGCCAGTTCCCGGAATTCCGCGAGGGACTCGATGCGGCGGGTTTTCACGTCAGCCAGCCCTACGTGGGCCGGTTCACCAAGCTGTGGACCTGCGCCGCCAGCTACCCGGTGCTGGACCCGGCCGGGCGGCGGATCGGCACCGTGGTCGCGCCGCTGAACCTGCCCGAGCTTTCGCGCAGGTTTTTCCAGGAAATCCCGGACCCCGACCTGATCACGTCGGTCCTCGACGGCGGCGGGATCCTGCTCATGCGCTCGTTCGATGCGGACAAGTCGATCGGCACCACCACCGAGCAGATCCACACGCTGCTGACCCGCATCGCGAACGGCCAGCAGACCGGCGAGATCGTCGGCCGGGATGGCCGGCTGCGCATCTACACCGTCGCCGGGGTCACCGGCACGACGTGGTCGATCGTCACCTCGCTGCCGCGCGAGATTATTTTCGCCTCCGCCGACGCCAACCTGCACCGCAGCCTGTTCCTGCTGGCGGGCCTCGCCGGCCTCCTCGCGGTGGTGGTCGCCCTGCTGGCGCGGAACCTCAACCGGCCCATCAGCTCGCTGGCGCTGGCCGCCCGCGCGCAGATGCAGGGCCGCGACGGCCCGCTGGCGATCGAGGCCGGCCCCGCCGAGATCGCGGACACGGCGCGCGCCTTCAACGAGATGATCACCGCCCGCCGGCAGGCCGAGTCCCTGCTCCTGGAAAACGAGCACCGCTACCGCACGGTTGTCGACCAGACCAGCCAGATGATCTACGACGTCGACCTCGCCAGCGGCCGCATCGCCTGGTTCGGGGCCCACGCGGTGGAGCGGACCACCGGCTACACCCTGGCGGAGTTCCCCGTCACCACCCTGGACGAATGCGAGGAATTCACGCACCCCGACGACCGCGCCGGCGCGGCCGCCCGTTTCGAACAGTGCCGGGCCACGGGGGAACCCTATCACATTGAGTACCGGTTCCGGCAAAAGGACGGATCCTACCGCAGCGTCGAGGACCACGGCGTCTTTCTGTGCGGCCCGACGGGCCGGCCCCACCGCATGCTCGGCCGGATGAGCGACATCACGGAGCGCAAGCGCGCGGCCGAGACGCTCCGGCAGATCATCGACCTGGTGCCGCACTTCATTTATGCGAAGGACGCCGACGGACGCTTCCTACTGGTCAACGAGACCGGCGCCCGGGTCTACGGGATCACCCCGGCGGAACTCGTGGGCAAAACCGATGCGGACTTCGCCCGCAACCCGGAGGATGCCGCTCGTTTCCTGGCTTCAGACCGGGCCGTGCTCGAAAGCGGACAGCGGCTCGACATCCCGCTGGAGACCATCGTGGACCACAGCGGGCAGACCCGTTACCTGACCACGGTCAAGATCCCGTTCAACTTCGTCGCGGCGGACCGGCCCGCGGTGCTCGGCGTGTCCGTGGACATCACGGAGCTCAAGCTGGCCGAGCGGGAGCGCCAGCAGATCGAGAAAAAGCTGCTTGAGACGCAGCGGCTGGAGAGTCTCGGCGTGCTGGCCGGCGGCATCGCCCACGATTTCAACAACCTGCTGACCGGCATCCTCGGCAACGCCGGCCTCGCGCGCCACGAGGCGCCGCCCCACTGGCGCGGCCTTGAATCACTCGCAGATATCGAGAAGACCGCGCACCGCGCCGCCGATCTCTGCAAGCAGATGCTGGCCTATTCCGGCAAGGGCCGCTTCGTGGTGCAGCGCATCGACCTCAACGAGCTCCTGCGCGACACCACGCAGTTGCTCACCATTTCCATCAACAAGAAGGCCGCCCTCCGCTACAACCTCGCCCCCACCCTGTCCGCCATCGAGGCCGATGCGACCCAGCTCCGCCAGATCGTGATGAACCTGGTCATCAATGCCTCCGAGGCGATCGGCGAACGCGACGGCCTGATCACCCTGAGCACGGGCCACCTGAACGTCGACGAGCGCTACCTCGCCCAGGCCCAGCTCGGCACCGAGCTGAGGCCGGGCCACTACGTCTACCTTGAGGTGGGCGACAACGGCGCCGGCATGCCGCCGGAAACCCTCGCCCGGATCTTCGACCCGTTCTTCACCACGAAATTCACCGGCCGCGGGCTCGGCCTGGCCGCGGTCCACGGCATCGTCCGCGGTCACGAGGGCGCCATCAAGGTCTACAGCGAGCCGGATCGCGGGACGACCTTCAAGCTCTTCTTCCCCGCCGCCGCGGGCTCGGCCGAGACCCTCACCGCACCGGCGCCCCTGGCGCCCAGCTGGCGCAGCTCCGGCCGGCTGCTGGTGGTGGATGACGAGGAATCCGTGCGCCAGGTCGCGACCCGCATCGGGCAGATGCTGGGCTTCACGGTCGATACGGCCGTCGACGGCCTCGAGGGCCTGGAATGTTTCACCCGGCAGCCGGCCAGTTACGCGCTCGTCCTGCTCGACCTCACGATGCCCCGGCTCGACGGTGAGGAAACCTTCCGCCGGCTCCGCGCGCTGCAACCCGACGTCCGTGTCGTGCTGATGAGCGGGTTTAACAAGGTGGATGCCATGAACCGCTTCGTCGGCAAGGGCCTCGCCGGGTTTGTGCAGAAACCGTTCGAGGTTGCCACGCTCACCGCGGAACTCCGCCGCGTACTGGAAGGCGCCGGGCTGGCGGAGTGAATTCTAGCTTGGTCGGCGCGCAGACTTGCCCATCCGGCGGGCTCGGGGGCCCAGAGCTTGTCGAAGGGCGTGCGCCCTCCACCCGCGCCATCCCGATCGAGGGCGCAGCCAGTCTGCGCCCCTACAAAATCCAAGGCCCCACCACCCTCACAAGCCCAGCAGGCTGCCGTTGCGCTTGAGCCAGCGCTCGGCGTCGCGCCACCACGGGCAGACCTCCTCGACCCGCGCCCAGAAGCGCTCCGAGTGGTTCATCTCCCGCAGGTGCATCAGTTCATGGAGGATGATGTAGTCGCGCACCGAATCCGGCGTCTGCACCAGCCGCCAGTTGAGGGAAATCGTGCCCGCCGCCGAGCAGGAGCCCCAGCGGGAGCGCTGGTTGCGCACCGTCACCTGCTTCACGTCGACATTGGTCTCGGCCGCCAGCTGCCAGGTGCGGGCCGGCAGCTCGATCTTGCCCCGCCGGGCAAAGTGCGCCTCGAGGGTCGCCCGCAGGTCGCCCTCCAGCGCCGGCACGCGGAAGGTATCGGCGGCGAGGCAGACGGTCGGTCGCCCGCCCGTCGTCGCGGGCCGCAGCTCCGTCATCTCCCCGCGCCAGAGCAGGTGGGTGCCCAGGGTCCAGATCTCCGCCCCGCGCGGCTTGCGCGCCTGCCGGACCCGCGCGCGTTCCAGCCAGGCGCGGTGCTGCCCGGCAAAACGCTGCGCCTCGCGCTCCGAGCCCCGCCCGGGCACCGTCACCACGCCGACGCCGTCGCGCCGCAGGGTCAGCCGGTATTGGCGGGCACGGTAACTGCGGACATAGATTATGTCCGGCGGGGCCTCGGGGGCCCGGGTTTCAAAAAATTCCTGCTGGGTGCCGCTCAATGGGGCCTTGTTAACCGGCTTCGCCGCCGAAGCCAGCCGTGAATTTTTCCCGGTACTTGCACCCCGCACTTGCATCCGCCCGGGCGGTTATTTTCCTGGGAAAAACCACCGGGGAGAATCCGTGCGCGGGCCGGCTTTTCTTTCAGAATGCTTGCACCGCCATCCAATATTAATACGTTTTGATCCAGTGCCGTTCAGTCCAATCATCACCACCACGCCTCCGCCGCATCGCAGCCGCGCGTTCACCTTGGTGGAGATCATGGTGGTGGTGGTCATCATCGGCCTGCTCGCCGCCATGACGCTGCCGGCTTACCGGCACATCACGATGCGGTCCAAGACCACCGCCGTGATCAATGACTTCCGGGCCTTTTCCACGGCCTTCGTGACCTACAACCTGCAGAACGGCCACTGGCCGGCGGACACCGGCCCCCAGGTGATCCCGCCCGAGATGGTCGGGGCCCTGCCGGAGGGCTTCGTGCTCCCGACGCCGATCGGCGGCGTGTATGAGTGGGACGCCGATGTGTCCTCCAACGGCTTTTATACCAAGGCGGCGATCACCATCGAAAGCGCCGCCAACAATCCGATGAGCGAGGATCTCGATCAGCTGCAGATGATCGATGATCAACTCGACGACGGCAATCTCAACACCGGCAACGTCCGGTTGGGCTCGGGCAACACCCTGGTGTTGATCATCGAACTATGAGCCCGACCTACCGCGTAACCCTGGTTCAGCTGACCCCCGGTGCCACGGCGCTCGCGGGCGCGGCCGACAAGGTCGAGCTCGGCCAGATCCCCCTGGAGGAGGTCATCCGGCTCGCGGGCAATCTCCTGCGGCTGGATGTCTCCGCCAACCCCAAGACGGAAGCGGGCATCCTTGTGCACCGCGACGACAAGGGCTGGCGCATCGCGGTGCATCACGGCCGGCTGTGCGTGCACAAGAGCACCTCGCTGTTCGATGAATTCTGGACGGTCGAGTCGCCGGAGGGGCTCGCGCAGTTGCCGCCGTTCAATGTCGCCGGCGCACCGGCGGCCAAGGCCGCCCGGAAACAAGCCGCCTCCACCCAGCGCCATGGCATCCTGCGCACAGTGGGTGAAGTCGCCGGACTCTTTGTCCTCGCCCTGGCCTTCATCATCATCGGCTTCAAGTTCGGCCTGCCGCAGAGAAAACTCAGCGACCTGCCGGCCGACCTGGTGCTCGTCACCGCCGACAGCGAGCGGGCCTCCGTCTTCTCCGCCGTCTCCGGCAGCTACGTCACGGGCCGGAAACCGGGCGACCGGGTTGTGACCATCACGCCGGAAGGCCGCGTCACCTTCAGCCGCATTGGCAAGGACGGCAAACCCACCCCCAGCCAGGGCGAGGAACAGGCCCGGGCCGCCCGCAAGGGCAACCAGGCCGTCATCCTGACCTCCCTCGGGACCATCGCCGAGTCCCCGCCTGACGCAGTGAGCGTCGGCAACAGCGTCGCCAGCTACTCGTGGCGGAAGCTGATGACGAACTGAGCCGGGAGGCTCAGATACATTAGTAGGGGCGCAGTCTTGCTGCGCCCGCGACCGTGATGCCGTGCACACACGGGGCGCAGCAAGTCTGCGCCCCCGCCAAAGCGCCTCCCGCTCAGAGCATTTCCAGCCGCCAGTCCGGTGACCGGCCCGCCTTGAGGGTCAGCCACGCAAAGCTGGCCCGGGCGCCGCGGTTGGGCCGCGTAATGCAGCCGGGGTTGAGCCAGCGCAGGCCGTGCTCATCGGTTTCGTCCCGCGGCACATGGGTGTGGCCGTGCAGCACCACGTGGGTGCCGGGCGGCACGCGGCCGGGCGGGATGTGTGTCAGGAAAAACTGCAGCCCGGCCCGCTCCAGCGCCAGTTCCCGCGGCCACAGGTCATGGGTCTCATTGTTCCCCAGCACGACGAACAGCGGTTTGCCCAGGTCGCTGAACGCCGCGAGGGTCTCCGGCTCGCACACATCCCCGAGATGCCAGATCTCGTCGGCGGATTGCAACCGGGCCGGAAGCCCCGGCGGAAACCGGTCGTGCGTGTCGGCGATGACGGCGATGCGCATCACTTGGCCGTGACCGCGAGCGGCACGTAGGTTTCCTCGTGCAGCACGGCCGGCCGCCGGCCGGCGAGCAGCTGCCACCACCCCCGGGCACTGGCGGTCACCACGACGAGCACCAGCAGGAGAAAGATTCCGGTGACGGCTGCGTTGATGTAATTGTTCATCAGCTGGTGCTGCCAGGCCGCGACCTGCGCCGCTGGCGTGCCGGCATCCTCCGCCAGCTTCCGGCGGAACCCGGCGGCGGCGCTGAGGAAACCGAGCCGCGGATCCGCGCTGAAGATCTTCAGCCAGCCCGCCGTCATCGTCACCGCGAGCAGCCACGCAAGCGGCGCGAGCGTGACCCACAGGTAGCGGACCCGGTTCATCTTGATCAGGACGGTCGTGCCGAGGGCAAACGCGATGACACCCAGCAGCTGGTTCGCCACGCCAAAGATGGGCCAGAGCGAGTTGATGCCGCCGAGTGGATCGATCACGCCCTGATACAGGAACCAGCCCCAGGCCCCGGCAAACAGCAGCGTGGCGCCGGCGTTGCCCACCCACGACTTGGTGTCGCCGAGCGCCGGGGAAAAAAGCCCGAGCAGATCCTGCACCAGGAACCGCCCCACCCGCGTGCCGGCGTCGATGGTCGTCAGGATGAACAGGGCCTCGAACATGATCGCGAAGTGGTACCAGACCGCGAGGCCGGCTCGGCCTCCCAGCCCGGCCCCGGGCCCTGAGCCTGTCGAAGGGCTGCCCAGCACCCCGGCAAACATCTGCGCCATGCCCACGGCGAACGTCGGGGCGCCGCCCGTGCGCCCGATCATGGTTTTCTCGCCCACACTGGCGGCAAGCGCGGACATCTCGGTCGTGGTGACGGGAAAGCCGAGGGCGCTGACCTTCGCGACGACGGCCGCCGGCTCGCCCTTCAGGTTGATGGCGAAATATTCCCCCGGCTGCATCGCGCAGGCGGCAATGAGCGCCATGATGCCCACGACCATCTCCGTGACCATCGCACCGTAGCCCACGATCCGGATGTGGCTCTCACGCGTCAGCAGCTTCGGCGTCGTGCCCGAGGCGATGAGCGCGTGAAAGCCCGAGATGGCGGCACAGGCGATCGTGATGAAGCAGAAGGGAAACACCGGGCCCGCGACGACCGGGCCGGTGCCGTCGATGAACCTGGTCAGCGCGGGCATGCGGAGCATCGGGCCGATGGCCACGATCGCGAGGCCGAGCGCGGCCACGGTGCCGATCTTCATGAACGTGCTGAGGTAGTCGCGCGGCGCGAGCACCAGCCAGACGGGCAGCACCGAGGCCAGCACGCCGTAGCCGATGATCCACCACGCCAGCGTCGGGCCCGGCAGCGTGAACCAGCCCTCGAGCGCGGTGCCGCGCACAAACTGCCCGGCCCAGACGGCGGCCAGCAGCGCCGCGACGCCGAGGACGCTGCTGACCGCGAGCCACTTGCCGCCGGCCCCGCCGAAGCGCATCGCGCAGCCCATGACCACGGCAATGGGCATGGTCGCCGCAATCGTGAAAAGACCCCACGGACTCTCGGCGAGGGCGTTCACCACCACGAGGCCGAGCACGGCGAGCAAAATCACCATGATGGCGATGATGCTCACGAGCGCCGCCAGCCCCGCGAAGGGCCCGACCTCCTCCCGCACCATCTGGGCCAGGGATTTCCCCCGCCGGCGCACCGAGCAGAACATGATCACACAGTCGTGCACCGCCCCGCCGAGCGTGGCGCCGACCAGCATCCACAGCATCCCGGGCAGAAAACCGAACTGCGCCGCCAGCACCGGCCCGACCAGCGGTCCCGGTCCCGCGATGGCCGCGAAGTGGTGGCCAAAGACGACCCACTTGTTCGTCTGCACAAAATCCCGGCCGTCTTCATGGACCATGGCGGGCGTCGCGCGCAGCTCATCGAGCGTCAGCACCTTCGCCATCAGCCACGCCGAGTGGAACCGGTAGGACACGGCGAACACGCACACCGCCGCCACCACCATCCACAGCGCACTCACCGGCTCGCCGCGCGACAGGGCGAGCACGGCGATCGCGCCGACGCCGGCCGCGCTGACGAGGGTCCAAAGCATGGCACGGAACCAAAAGCGTGGTTTCATGGCGGGGGTTTGCGGGGGTTGGGGCGGCGGGCCGGGGGTCGGAATCCTGACGGGGAAAATCAGTTCATGCCTTCGGTACCTTCACCCACCGGGCGCCGCGCTGGCTGCTTTTCACGGCCGACTCGATGAACGCCATGCCGGCGATGCCGTCGTCAACCGTGGGGAAATCATAACCCCCCTTGGGCGCCTTGCGCCCGGCGGCGGCATCGGCGATCGCGGTGGCCGCCGCGCGGTAGACGTTGGCAAACGCCTCGATGAAGCCCTCGGGGTGCGCGAAGGGCGTGCGGGTGGCGTCCTGCGCCGCCGGCGAAAGGTAACTGTTGCCGCGGCGGGAAACCACGGGCGGCGCGTCGGCGCGCTTGAAGACGAGCTCGTTGGGATCCTCCTGGTGCCACTCGAGCGAGCCCTTGGTGCCATAGACGCGGATGTTCAGGTTGTTTTCGTCGCCGCTGGAAACCTGCGACGCAAACAGGATGCCCTTCGCGCCGCCCGCAAACCGCAGCAGGCAGTTGCCGTCGTCATCGAGCGGCCGGCCGGGAATGAACGTCGAGAGCTCGGCGCAGATCTCCTCGATCTCCAAACCGGTGATGTACCGCGCCAGGTTGTGCGCGTGCGTGCCGATGTCGCCCATGCAGTTGGACACGCCGGCGATGGACGGGTCCATGCGCCAGTTGGAAATCGCCCCGTCGGCCTTTTGCTCGAGCGCCGTGATGGCGTAGCCCTGCGGGTACTCGACGACGACCTTCAGCAAACGGCCGAGCTTGCCGCCGCGCACCCAGGCCCGCGCCTCCTTCACCATCGGGTAGCCGGTGTAGTTGTGGGTGAGCGCGAAAACCAGGCCGCTCTTGCGCACGATGGCACGGAGCTTCCGGCCCTCGGCGAGCGTGAAGCACAGCGGCTTGTCGCAGATCACGTGGATGCCGGCCTCGAGGAACGCCTTGGCCACGGCATAGTGCATATTGTTGCGCGTCACGATCGACACGAAGTCGATGCGCTGGTCCGCGGGCAGCGCGAGCTCCCCGCGCACCATGTCCTGGTAAGTGGCGTAGACGCGGCCCGGCGCCAGAAAAAGATCGGCGCCGGAGAGCCGGGACTTGGCCGGATCGGCGGAGAAGCACCCGGCCACGAGGTCGATCTCGCCGTCGAGGCGCGTGGCCATGCGGTGGACCGACCCGATGAAGGCACCGCGGCCGCCGCCGACCATGCCCATGCGAAGCTTGCGATTGAGTTTCATAGGAGAGTAGGAGTGCGGAGCAAGAAACGGGGCGGTGAAATGCTCGCTGCTTTCAATTTCACAGTTTCACCGGCCGGCCGGTGGCGGCGGATTTGTAGGCGCCGTCGATGATCTTCATGAGCGAGAGCGCCTGGTCGGGCGTGTTCAGCGGGGCCTCGCGGCCCTCGAGCGCGTGGATGAAATTTGCCGCGGAGCGCGTGCGGCCCATCGTCTCGTCCGACGGGACGATGATGTCGCGGTTAACCTGGCGGCCGTTTTCGACCGTGTAGAGCTGGCACGCATCGATGGCGGTGTTGTCCAGGCCGTCCGTGCCGAAAAGGCGGCGGACGAGGCCGCCGGCCTTCGCGCCCTGGAAGGTGACCGACACTTCCTCGCGCTGGTTCATCTCCGCCCACGAGACGGCGAGCGACATCGACTGGCCGGTCTTGAAGGTGATGAAGCCGTGCGCGGCCGCCTCGACATCGGTCGTGCCCTTGGCGACGTCCGGGATGCCCCACGGGCCCTTGAAGGCCTTGTCGGCGATGTGGTCGCGGTAGGTGCGGGCCAGGATATGCGCCGGCTCGGGATAGCCCATGAAGTAGAGCCCGAGGTCGACCATGTGCAGCAGATCGATCAGCGGGCCGCCCCCGGACATGGCCTTGGTCGTGAACCAGCCGCCGAAGCCGGGAATGCCGGCGCGGCGGATCCACTTTGCCTGGCAGGTGTTGATGGTGCCGACGGTGCCGGCGGCGATGTATTCCATCATCGCATAGCTCTCCGGGCGCGCGCGGTTGTTGAAGTTGAACATCAGCGTCCGCTTCGCCTTGGCGGCGGCGGCCTGCATGCGCGCCATTTCCTTCGCGTTGAGCGCCGGCGGCTTTTCGCAGAACACGTGCTTGCCCGCGGCCAGGGCCTGCAGGGCGACCGCCGCGTGGTACTTGTTCGGCACGATGACCGAGACGGCGTCGAGCTCCGGGCACTCGCGCAGCATCTGGCCGACGTCGCCGAAGGACCGGGCGATGCCCTCGCGGGCCGCGACCTTCTGTGCCGCGGCGGCGTTGACGTCGGCAACGGCGACAATTTCCGCGCCCGCTGATTTGAAGCCCGCGGCGTGATAGCGCAACATGCCGCCCGCGCCGATAATGCCAACTTTGATGCTCATGGGTTTTGGGGGCCCACGGACCACACGGAATACACCGAAAAACCGAGCCGGTCGTTTTTTCCTTCCGTGTATTCCGTGTGTTCCGTGGGCGGATTCCTACTGGTTCTTTTTGTCGAAGGCCGCGTCAAACGCCAGGGCGCTCGACGGAAAATCAATCTTGCGCACGAAGGCCGCGGCCTCGGTGCCGCCGTGCACGCGGTCCATGCGGATGTCTTCCCACTCGACGCTGAGCGGGCCGCGGTAGCCGACATCGTTCAGGGCCACGATGATGTCCTCGAACCGGATGTCGCCGTGGCCGAGCGAGCGGAAATCCCAGAAGCGGCGCGCGTCGCCGAAGCCCACGTGGCCGCCGAACACGCCCACCGTGCCGTCGCCGTGGCCCCACCAGACGTCCTTCATGTGGGCGTGGAAGATGCGGTCGCCGAGCAGGCGGATGAACTTCACGTAGTCCACGCCCTGGTAGCCGAGGTGGGACGGGTCGTAATTGAACCCGAAGCGCTTGTGGCCCTTCACGGCGGCGACGGCGCGCTGCGCGGAGGCGATGTCGAAGGCGATCTCGGTCGGGTGGACCTCGAGGGCGAAGTTCACGTTCACCTTGTCGAAGGCCTCGAGGATCGGGCCGAACCGCTTGCCGAAATCGGCGAAGCCGGCCTCCCAGTAGGCCTGGGAGGTCGGCGGGAAGGCGTAGAGCGAGTGCCAGATGCTGGAGCCGGTGAAGCCGTTGACGATGGCCGGGGTCCGGTCGCCGGTCTTGCGGCCGGGCTGGGCGTCGAAGAAGGCGCGGGCGGCCTTCGCGGTCAGCGCCAGTTTCCGCGCGGCGCGCTGGCGCACGCCCTCGGGCTTGCCGTCGCCCCACACGTCGGGCGCGAGGATGGCCCGGTGGCGCTCGTCGATGACATCGCACACCGCCTGGCCGACGAGGTGGTTCGACACCGCGTAGCAGGTGAGGCCGTGCGCCTTGAGCAGGTCCCACTTGTCGTGGACGTACTTCTTGGAACTCGCCGCGGCATCGACGTCGAAGTGATCGCCCCAGCAGGCGAGTTCGACGCCATCATAGCCCATCTGCTTGACGAGCGGCGCGAGTTTTTCGAGCGGGAGATCGGCCCATTGGCCGGTGAACAGGGTGACTGGACGGGGCATAAGTGAAGGGGCTGAACGGCAATAAATGAACGGGTGAAGCGTCTAACTGATTGGGCCTTTAGCCAAGCCTGTTCTGGGGCCGGGCGGCAATCCGGCCCGGCCAAAACGGTGGGACCCGGTAAAAGCTCGGGCCCGGCTCAGGGCGTGAGCCAGCGCGCCGCGGCCTGGGCGCGGAGGCAGAGCTCGGCGGCCTTGAAGGCGTGGGCCTGGGTCATGGCCTTCTCCGTGCGGTTCAGGCAGTCGAGGATCAGCTCGCCAAAGAACCGGAAACCGACCTGGCCGGCCACATTCAGGTGATGCTCGCCCTTGTCGTCCACGAGGTAGAGCTGGTCGCCCTGCTTTTCCCGCGCGACGTCCACGTACTTGCGCAGTTCAATATAACCCTTGGTGCCGAGGATGACCAGGCGGCCGTCGCCCCAGGTGCTGAGGCCGGGCGGGGTGAACCAGTCCACGCGGACGTAATTGCTCGTGCCGTTGTCCCCGACGAGCGAGGCCTCGCCGAAATCCTCGAACTCGGGGGTGGTCGGGTTGGCGAAGTTGCCCACCGCGGCCTGTGTCACCGTGGCGTCCTTCGTGCCCGAGAAAAACAGGAACTGCTCAAACTGGTGGCTGCCGATGTCGCAGAGGATGCCGCCGTACTTCGCGCGCTCGTAGAACCACGCCGGGCGGTTGGTGCCGAGCCGGTGCGGGCCGAGGCCGAGCACCTGGACCACCTGCCCGATGGCGCCGCCGTGGACCAGGTCGCCGGCGTGCAAAGCGCACTCCACATGGAGGCGCTCGCTGAAATAAACCATGTACTTGCGGCCGGTCCCGCGCGCCACCTCGCGGGCCTCGGCCAGCTGGTGCAACGCCGTGAAGGGCGTCTTGTCAGTGAAGTAGTCCTTGTCCGCCAGCATGACCCGGCAGCCGATCGCCCCGCGCTCGCTGGGCACCGCCGCGGCGGCCACCAGCTTCACTGCGGGGTCGGCCAGGATCTCGTCGAAGGAGCGCGCCACCTGCGCCTGCGGAAACTTGGTGCGGAAGGCCTCGAGCCTTTTTCCGTCGGGCTCGTAGACCCATTTGAGCGTCGCGCCCGCCTCCAGCAGTCCGTTGCACTGGCCGTAGATGTGGCCGTGGTCGAGGTAGGCGGCCGCAAAGACGAATTCCCCCGGCTGCACGACCGGACGCGGTTTGCCTTGGGGTGCGTAATTCATGCCGTCCGCCTTTTGGACCATGCTGGCAAAAGGCCGGGCCCGCGCGGCAAGTCAATCCCATTGGCGGGCGGGGCCGGGCCCGTGGACGGCAAACCTTTCCCGGCCTGACCGCGCGCTCGACATCGCACCGCCTCCCGCAAAAGCTTGGGCCCTGATCCGGTCCCACCCACCCGCAATCCCCATGGCTGCAGCACCCGTTCGTTTTGGCTTGGTCGGAACCGGGATGATTGCGGAATTCCACGCCCAGGCGATGGCGCAGGCCGGGGGCGCCCAGCTCACCGCGGTGGCCGGGCGCGAGGCGGCGAAGACCGCCGCCTTTGCCCGGAAGCACGGCGCCGGGTTCTCGACCACCCACGGCGCGGAACTGATCGCGCGGGCCGACGTCGATGTCGTCTGCATCACCACGCCCAGCGGCGCCCACCTCGAGCCGGCGCTGGCGGCCATCCGGGCGGGCAAGCACGTCCTGATCGAGAAGCCGGTCGAGATCACCCCGGAGCGCGTGGACCAGATCCTCGCCGCCGCCGACCGGGCCGGCGTGCGGGTGGCGGCAATTTTCCAGGCGCGCTTCGGCACCGGCGCCCGCACCTTGAAGGCCGCGCTCGACGCCGGGCGGTTCGGCCGGCTCGTGCTCGCCAGCGCCCAGGTGAAGTGGCACCGCCCGGCGTCTTACTACACCGGCTGGAAAGGCACGCTCGCCCTCGACGGCGGGGCGGTGCTGATGAACCAGGCGATCCACGGCCTCGACCTGCTGCAGTGGTTCGCCGGGATGCCGGAGGAGGTTTTTGCGTGGAGCACCCGGCGGGTGCACACCGGCATCGAGGGCGAGGACACCGCCTGCGCGACGCTGCGCTTCCCGGGCGGCGCCCTCGGCACGATCGAGGCCACCACCGCCGCCTGGCCCGGCTGGGCGCGGCGCATCGAGCTCTGCGGCGAACACGGTTCCGTCACGCTCGAGGACGACCGCATTGTGCGCTGGGATTTCGCCCGGGCCGAGCCCGGCGATGAGGCGATCAGGGCGGCAAAACCCGCGGATGCACTGGGCTCCGGCGCCGCCGCGCCCGGCGCGATCGCAATCGAGGGCCACGTGCGGCAATACCGGGATTTGTGCGCCGCCCTGCGCGAAAACCGCCCGCTCGCGGTCGACGGCCGCGAGGGCCGCAAGGCCGTCGCGCTGGTGCATGCACTTTACCAGTCCGCGGAGCGCGGGGTGCCGGTGAAGCTGTGAGGTCATGCACTCCGTTCAGAACGACCGAAACCAAGGTCTACTTTTAATCCCGTGACTGCCCCCGCACCCGCCCAGCCCTGGTGGCGCTCGTTCAACCGCGGGCACTGGCTGGTCTTTTCCGTCGCCTCGCTGGCCTGGCTGTTTGACTGCCTGGACCAGCAGTTCTTCAACCTCGCGCGCGACGCGGCGATGGACGACCTCCTCCCCGACAAGAGCCGCCTGGCGGAGTTCGCCTCCTACACCACGTCCGTCTTCCTGGTCGGCTGGGCGATCGGCGGGCTGATCTTCGGCTCGCTGGGGGACCGGTTCGGGCGGGCAAAAATCCTCACCCTTTCCGTCCTGATCTACTCGGTCTGCACCGGGCTGAGTTCCTTCTCCACCGGGTTTTTCGATTTCTGCGTTTACCGTTTCCTGACCGGCCTGGGCGTCGGCGGGGTCTTCGGCCTGGCCGTGGCGCTGGTGGCGGACTCGGTGCCCGATCACACCCGAGCGCCGGCGCTCGGACTCCTGCAATCGCTTTCCACCTGGGGCAACATCGCCGCGGGTCTCGCCGGGATGGGCATCGGCGCCCTCGCCGCGCGCCACCTGCTGCCGTTCGGGTTGAAGGCGTGGCAGACGCTTTTCCTGCTCGGTGCCGCACCCGCCATCCTGTGCGCGTTCATCATGCACCGGGTCAAGGAACCGGAGAAATGGGTGAAGGCGCGCGCCGCGGGTGCGCTGGCCGGCGTCAAGTTCGGCTCCTACTCCACCTTGCTCCGTCATCCCACGTGGTCGCGACACGCCTGGCTCGGCCTGCTGATGTGCAGCGCGGGCATCGTCGGCCTCTGGGGCATCGGTAATTTTCACCCGCGGATTGTCCGCGGCATTATCGACGCCCACCTGGCCGCCGCGCACCTCACGCCGGATGCCGTAGCCAGCGCCAAGGCTTACTGGAGCTCCGTCGGCGTACTGTTGCAGGCCGCCGGCGGTTTTGCCGGCATGCTGGCCCTCGCGTCCGTCGCCGCGAAAAAGGGCCGCCGCTTCGCCTGCGGCCTGGCCTTGGTGCTGTCGTTTCTCTCGACCGTCCTGGTGTTCCGCGGGCTGCGGGAATTCGGCCAGATGTTCTGGATGCTGCCCATGATGGGCTTCGGCCAGTTCTCGGTCTTCGCGGTGTATGCGATCTACCTGCCGGAGCTTTTCCCGACGAGCCTGCGCAGCACCGGCACGAGCTTCTGCTACAACTTCGGCCGGCTCGTCGCCGCGACCGCGCCGTTCACCATCGGCCGGATCACGCAGAATTTGGGCGGCGACCTCGAGGCCTTCCGCACCGCCGGGCTCGCGGTCAGCTTCGTGCTGCTCCTCGGGCTGCTGGTCCTGCCGTTCCTGCCGGAGACGAGAGGGCAGCCGCTGCCGGAGGAGTGAGACGGTAGCGTGGTGGTGGTAGCCGCGCTTGAGCCTGCGCGAAAGCGTGGTTCCGGCCGCGCCGCCGGCCACGTTGTCGCTACGCTCCAACGCGGCTACGTTTTTTTAGAAACCACTCAGCTACTGAGCAACACGCCTGGCAGATTACCCGTCGACAGCGTGATCTTGCCCGGACTCTTCAGCGTGGACTGGATGTCGAGCAACGCGAAGAGCGCCACGGCAACCTCGGGCTCGCGCTGGATCTCGGCCAGCGCTCCGCCGATGACCGACGGCCGAACCGCCTGGGCCTGGCCGAGACGCTGGGAAGCCTTCTTGTCGGCCTCGGAGTGGATGATCGCGACCTCGTTCTCGCCGGCCTGGCGCATGGCGGCGGTGACCTGGCGCAGGCGGTTGACGACCTTGCGCTGGATCTCGCCGATCATGCCCTTGTCGCGGAACGCCACCTTGCGGATGTAGGTCGAGCCGAGGTTGAAGCCCCACTGCGACGACGTCGGCGAAACCTCCTCGCGCACCTTGCGCGAGAGGGCGTCGCGGTTCTCGAGCAGGACGTCGAGCTTGAGGTTGGAGAGCTGCTTGACGACGGCCGTCGCGACATTCGCCTTGAGCGAGCCCATCGGGTCCGAGTTCTGGAACAGGAACGCCTTGGGGTTGTTGACGTACATCTCGAACCAGATGCCGACGCCCATGGGCGCGCCTTCCTCGGAATTGACGAGCTGGTTGCGCAGGTAGGCCTGGTGGATCTGGGTCCGCACCGTGTAGGCCTTGCCGAAGAACGGGAAGAGCAGCGCCTTCGGGCCGAAGTGCATGATGGGGAGGAACAGCCCGGGTTCCTCGACCTGGCCGACGACCTTGCCGAAAAACGTGTAGACCAGCACCGTGCGCTCGGGCAGCACGCGCCAGAGTTGGAAGATGCGGCCGATCGTGATCAAAATGGAGGCCGCAAAAAACGTGAGCAGCACGCCGATGAAAATGGAGATGAGGAATTGCATGGGAGCGGGGCGTTAAACTTTGAGGATGGTCTGCGCGGCCTTTTCGCGGAGCGGCAGGGAGGCGTTGCGGAGGTAGCTGTCGAGGGCGGCCTTCCCGCCCTGGGCGTGCATGGCCCCGAGGGTCTTGCCGAGCTCGAGCAGCGGCGCGGCCTCGGCCTCGGCGCGGTTCTCGGCGATCTGGACGGCCTGTTCCGCCATCTTGAGCTTCTGGTCGGCGTCAGCCTTGGCCTGGGAGATCGAGGCGGCCACCTGGTTCTGCGTGGTGTTGATCGAGGCGAGCGCCTCGTCGACATCGGCCGGCGGGTCGATGTTGGTGATCAGGGCGGCATCGAGGTCGATGCCGTAGCGCGCGGCGGTCTTGCGGCAGCTTTCCTCCATGAAGCTGTTGATGAGGGAAAGGTTCCGGCGGAGATCGTTGATGGAGACGCCCTCGACCGCGCCCTCGTGCTGTTCGCCGTGAAAGGTCGCGATGCGATCGCGCAGCACCGAGATGAAATACCCCACGACATGCGCCGCGGGATGCGCGATGCCGAAAAGGTAGGCGTACAGGTTGCGCTCGCAGGGCTTCCAGCGGATCTGGCCGGAGATCTGCACCGTGAGGTTGTCCTTGGTGACCGCCTCGATCGATTCCTGCGTGATGTCCGGGTCCCAGGTGATGTCGATCGTCTGGATCGTCATGTCCACCTTGTAGAGCCGCTGCCAGGGCCACTTGAAGTAGGGGCCGCCCTGCGGGATGACGCGCACGTTCGGGTAGTTGTAGCGGAGTTTTTCCTCGGCGGTGAGCAGCGCGCCGAGCTGCGGATCGTCCGCGGTGCTGCCGGGCGTGCGCTGCACGCGCCCAAAGGTCGTGAGGACGCCGCGCTCGGTGGGCCCGATGGAATAGACGCCGAAGAGCAGCGTGAGGAGGGCGGCGAGGCCGCAACCGAGGACGAGTCCCAACAAAGAGTAGATAATCATGACGGAGGGGTGGATGGCGCGTGCGCAGGACCACGCGGTGACGGGTAATTTCGGGGCACACCGTTTCCGGGGCAACCGCAAAGCAGCCCCGCGTCCTTCCAGAATGGCCCCGCGTTTCCAACCGGCGGGCCGCCCGGGCGGGCTTCCGGGTTGTAATCCCGCGGAATTTTCCCTCGATGGTGTCCCTCCCCATGCGCTTTCCCGCCCTTGTGCTTGGCTTCGCCGTCGCGACGCGCCTGCTCGCGCAGAATGGCGACCACCCCGGTGAGGAGCAGCATCCCCTGCCCGCCCACCTCAAGGTGCCGCCCTCGCCCGTGCTGTCCGCCGAGGAGGAGCTCACCACCTTCCGGATCGCGCCGGGTTTCCGCGTGGAACTCGTCGCCGCCGATCCGCTCGTGCACGATCCGGTGGCGATGGCCTTCGGACCCGACGGCCGGCTCTGGGTGGTGGAGATGAGCGGCTACATGCCCGATCCCGACGGCCGGGGCGAGGAGGCGCGCATCGGTTCCGTCGTGGTGCTGGAGGATACCGACGGCAACGGCCGGATGGACAAGCGGACCGTGTTCGCCAGCGGCCTGGTCCTGCCGCGCGCGCTGGCCCTCGTCGGCGACGGCGTGCTGGTGGCCGAGCCGCCGCACCTGTGGTATCTCCGCGACACCAACGGCGACGGCGTGGCGGACCAGAAGACCGAGGTCGCGGCGGATTACGGCGGCACCAGCAATCCGGAGCACACGGCCAACGGCCTGATGTGGGCGCTCGACAACTGGATCTACAGCGCGAACTTCACGACCCGGTTCCACTACGACGGCGCCGGGCGCTTCAGCCGCGAACCGACGGCCACCCGCGGCCAGTGGGGTCTTTCCCAGGACGACACCGGCCGGCTGTTCCACGACAGCAACAGCGATCCGCTGCGCGCCGACCTTGTGCCGTCGGAATATTTCCGCCGCAACCCGTACCTGAACAAACCGGAGGGCGGCAACGTGCAGCTCGTGCCGGCCAACCTCCCGATCTGGCCGGACCGGCCGACACCGGGCGTCAACCGCGGTTACAACTCGCTCAACGCCGAGGGAAAAATCACCGCGGTCACGGCGGCCTGCGGCCCGGTCGTCTACCGCGGCGGCCTGTTCCCGGCGGCGTACGCCGGCAACGCGTTCATCTGCGAGCCGGCGGGCAACCTCGTGAAGCGCATCGCGCTCACCGAGCACGACGGCACCGTCACCGGTCGCAATGTCACCGAGGGCAGCGAGTTCCTCACCTCGACCGACGAGCGCTTCCGTCCCGTCAACCTCGCGAACGGGCCCGACGGCGCGCTCTACCTCGTCGACATGTACCGCGGCCTCATCCAGCACCGGGTCTACCTGACGACCTTCCTGCGCAAACAAGTCGAGGAGCGCGGCCTCGCGAACGGCATCGGCATGGGCCGCATTTACCGGATCGTGCCCGACGGCGCGCCCCGCCGGATGGCCCGGTTCGATCTGGCCGTCGAAACGACGGCCCAACTGGTCTCCCACCTGCCGGCGGCCAACAGCTGGTGGCGCGACACCGCCCAGCGGCTGCTGGTGGAGCGGCGTGATCCCGCCTCGATCCCCCTCTTGCGCGCGCTCGCGCGGTCGGCTGATGCCCCGCCCCTGGGCCGGCTGCACGCGCTCTGGACCCTGCAGGGCATCGACCAGCTGGATCGTGAAACCGTGCTGGCCGCCGTCGGCAGCCCGGATGAACGCGTCACCCTCGCCGCCATCCGCCTCGCGGAAAAATGGCTGGCGCAACCCGCTGACCGGGAAATGTTCCGCCGCGTGACGACCGTGGCTGATCCCACGCCGCGCGTGATTTTGCAGCTCGCCCTTTCGCTGGGTGAAGCCACGGGGCCGGACGCACTCATCGCCCTCGCCGGGCTGGCGGAGGCCCATGGTCACCAGCCCTACGTGGCCGACGCGATCGTCAGCGGTCTCGCGGGGCGCGAGCTCGAATTCCTCAAGGTGGTGATGGTCAACCCGCACGTCTCCCAGGCCGACCGGGTCGTCACCCTCGCCGCCAGTGCCGTGCTCAAGGCCGGCGACGCGGCGCGCAGCGCCGGTCTGCTCGACTGCCTGGCCCCCGCCACGTCCACGGCGAACTGGGCGCGGCCCGCGTTGCTCGACGGCGTGGAGCGTTTCCTGCCCAAAACCCCCGAGGGCAAATCCGTGCCCGGCGTGCTGCCGGTCGAGCCGCGCGCGCTGCTGCTGCTCGCGGCGCAACCCGCCACGCCCGCCGGTGCGCAGGCGGCGCGGCTGGTCACGCTGCTGAAATGGCCCGGCAAGCCCGGCCTGGAAAACGAATCCGCGGCCGTCGCCGCCCGGCTGACCCCGGAAGAGAAGGCCCGGTTTGAAAAGGGCCGCGAGCTGTTCGCCAGCATCTGCGCCGCCTGCCACCAGCCGCACGGTGAGGGCCTCAGCGGCCTCGCGCCCCAGTTGCTGTATTCCCGCTATGTGCTCGGCCCCGAGCAGGCCGTTGTCCGCATCGTGCTTTGCGGCAAGGAAAACGACGGGGTGGTGATGCCCGCGCTGCGGACGCTCGATGACGAGTCCATCGCGGCCGCCCTCACCTTTGTCCGCCAATCCTGGGGCCACGATGCGCCGCCGGTCTCGCCCCAGGTGGTCACCGCGGTGCGCCGGGAGATCGGCAACCGCGAGGAACCGTGGACCGACGAGGAGCTGCAGAAATTTTTTAGGAAATAGGTGACGATTGCCAGGTGGGGCGCAAATCGCTGCCCGCGAAGCCGGCCAACCACATCGTCACGCCTAAGGCTTGTCAGCCGCTGAGCCGCCCGCAAACCTCCCCGCCAGCTCCATGGCCGCCTTCGAACACGCCCTGATTTTGCTCCTGCTCGTCGCCAGCCTGAGCGTCGTGGGCCGCTGGCTGCCGTGGCCGCAGCTGATCACCTACCTGGCCGGCGGCGTGGTCGCGGCGCTGATGCCGGTGTTCCCGCGCCTCACCCTCGACCCGGGATTTTTCTTCCTCTGCTTTTTGCCGCCCCTGCTCTTTTCCGACGGCTGGCTCATGCCGCTCCGGGAATTGTTCAAGGCCCGCCGGCCCATTTTGCTGCTGGCGATCGGACTCGTGACGTTCACCACCCTGACCGTCGGGCTGGTCGCCCACTGGCTCGTGCCCGGACTGCCGCTGGCCATGGCCTTTGCGCTCGGGGCCATCGTGTCGCCGACCGATGCCGTGGCGGTCAGCGCCGTCACCGAGCGCCTGCGGGTTCCCGCCCGCCTGACCACGATCCTGAACGGCGAGAGCCTCATGAACGACGCCACCGGGCTGGTCGCGTTCAAGTTCGCGCTGGCGGCCGTCGTGGCGGGCAGTTTTTCCCTGCGCTCGGCGGCGTGGGAATTTTCCCTCGTGGCCCTCGGCGGCTTCGCCACCGGGCTCGTGGTCGGCTATGCCGTCGGCAAGCTGCGCGACCTGCTCGTGCACCTGGCGGCCAGTGACACGATGATCGAGGTGACGCTGTCCCTGATGACGCCCTACGCCGCCTACCTCGCGGCCGAGCTCTTCGGTTTCTCCGGCGTGCTCGCGGTCGTGGCGGCCGGCCTCTACTCCGGCTGGCGCGATCCGGTGCGGATGGACGCGACCACCCGCCAGACGGCCTTTGGCGTCTGGGGCCTGCTGCTCTTCTGGCTCAACGGCATCGCGTTCGTCCTGCTCGGCCTGCAATTTCCGACGCTGCTCGCCGCGGTCAGCGGGCACTACACGATCGCCGAGCTGCTCGGTTTCACGGCGGCCATCGCGGGCACGGCCATCGTCGCGCGGCTCGTCTGGGTTTTTCCCGGCACCTACCTGCCCTTCCTGCTGCCGTCGGTCCGCCGCCGCGAAACCCGGTCACCTGTGGCCGCGGTGCTGGTGACCGGGTGGGCCGGGATGCGGGGCACGGTGACGCTCGCCGCCGCGCTTTCCATTCCGCTGTTCATGCCCGACGGCGCCCCGTTTCCCGGGCGTGACCTCGTGATCTTCCTGGCCTTCGGGGTGATCGCCACGACGCTGCTGCTCCAGGGCACCACGCTGGAGCCGCTGATCCGCCGCCTGGGGCTGCGCGAGGACGAGAGCCGGCCCCGCGAGGACAAGCTCGCCCGCATGACCGCGGTGGAAGCCGGCCTGAAGTCGCTGCGCGCACTCGAGGCGGCCGCGGCGACGCCCGAGCAAAACGCCGCCCTCGGCCTGGTCATCGCCGAGTACGAGCAGCGCCTCGCGGTGCTCGCCTCCGGCGGGGAGACCCGCCGGAGCGCCCATCGCCGCCGGCACGCGAACCACCATTACCGCACCACCGCGCTGAAGGCCGAGCGCAGTGCGCTCGACGACCTCTGGCGCCAAGGTCACATCATCGACGAAGTGCACCGCCCCCTGCAGCAGCTGCTCGACTACGAAGAATCGCTGCTGCAAGGTGCCGCACCGCCGCCGCTGGAGGAGTGAAGGCCCATCAACCGGACGCAATCGATCCCGGCCAAGTGACTTCCCGAAAGCAGGGGCGCAGTCTTGCTGCGCCTTCGAACGTGGTGTCGCGCACGAAGGGCGCAGCATCAGCCGGCGCCGGGCCTATGGCTGACAAGCGTCTGCGCCCCGACAGCAGAATTCGGCCCCGCTCAGTTCGTGATGTCGAACGTCGTGCTCTCCTCGCGGATCGGGAGGTACGTCTTGTACCATTCCTTCTGCGCGGCACTGCCGGTGTAATCCTTGAGCGCGGCCTCATCGGCGAACTCCATGACAAAGGCGTTGGCCTTGCCGCCCTGGACCTTGATGGAGCGGATCCACACGTGGACGATGCCCTTGTAGGCGGCCGGCAGGGCCGCCACGCCCTCGAGCGCCGCCTTGATCTGCTCCGGCGTGGTGCCGGCCTTCCACTTGACGGTGACCACATGGAGGACGGTGGTCGGGGCGGTTTGCGCCGGGGCGTTGACCGCACCGAGGGTGAGCAGGGTGGCGGTAAAAAGGGTGATGAGCAGCTTTTTCATGGGACGGGATGGATTGGGGTTGCGGGCCCGCGAGGCGGGCTGGGTGGACGCGGATAATTGACGGCAATCAATCGAAAGGAAAGCCCGGTCTGCGTGAGCCCGACCCCCGATTTTTTAACCACGGATCACACGGATTGACACGGATGACCGGAGAAACTTCGGCCGGAGAATAGATCCAGAACACCACTGCGTGAATTTGGTGCTGAGGTTTTTATCCGTGCACATCCGGGAAATCCGTGGTCAAAAACTCCGGTCCTCCTTTTGGATTCTTCGTTTATTTGTGGCCAGCCTCCGGCACAAATCATGCAGTCAGCATAACCACCGCCCTCATGTCGCTCCGCTCCCCTCGCTTCCTGTCGCCTGCCTTCCTTCTCCTGCTGTCTCTCGCCTTCGTCGCGAAAGTCGCCGCCGAACCCACGGGCATGGCGGCGCAGATCATCGCCCAGCTCAAGATGCAGAAGATCCCCGCGGAAGGACCGTGGTTCACGGTCACGTACCAGAGCTCCGACGTGTGGCCGGCGGCGAGCCTGCCGGAGCGCTACCACGGCGCGCCCCACCTTGCGGGCAGCGCGATTTATTGCCTCGAGACCAAGGAGGACTTCTCGGCGCTGCATATCCTCCAGACGGACGAGATCTGGCATTACTACGGTGGCGACCCGCTGGAGATTTTACTGCTCTACCCCGACGGGCACGGCGAGACGGCCGTCATCGGGCCCGACGTGCTCCACGGCCAGCACCCGCAGTTCGTGGCCCCGCGCGGCGTCTGGCAGGGCTCGCGCCCCATCGGCGCCGGAGCCGACACCTACACCTTCTTCGGCACGACGCTCGGGCCCGGCTTTGACTATGGCGACTTCGCCATCGGCTACCGCGACGAGCTGCAAAAAGCCTATCCACAATTTGCCGGCAAGATTGCCAGCCTCACCCGCGCCGAATTCGCCACCCGCCCGCCCGCCGCGCCCGAAGCCAAGGCCGCGACCACCCCGCCCGGCCCGACCGTGTTCCTGCCGGCCGACGTCAGGCAGATCGACGTCGGCCCCGGCATCGCCCTGCACGAGCTCGCCGGCCGGGAAGCCAAGGCGAAGAGCGACGCGTACAGCGTCGCCCTCTTCACCCTCGCCCCGGGGACGGGCATGCCCATGAGCTACAACCAGGTGTCGGAGGAGGTGTTCCTCATCTCGAGTGGTGCCGGCGAGGTCACCCTCGACGGCCAGACGACTTCCGTGACCGCCGGCGCCACCGTGGTCATCAAGCCCAAGGTCCGCCACACGATCAAGGCCGCACCCGGCGGATCGCTTTCCTTCTACGCCATCTCCGTCCCGGCCTACAGCCGCGAGGACTACGTCGTGAGCCCGGCAAAATAGCGCCCTTTCGGCCGTGCTACCGCCGGGGTGGTTGACCCCGGTTCGCGCAATCGGCATTCCTGATTTCCAGGCACCCGATCGACGACCCCGCTACCGCTTTCATGATAAGGCTGTGGTCCCGGATTTCTTACCCCATGAAAACCAAAACCTCGTTCACCCTCCTCAAGCTCCTCGCCGGCTCGGTGCTGGCCCTCGGCCTGGCCCGGCCGCTCGCCGGCGCCGAAGCAGCCGGCCCCACCAACCCGTTTGAAGCCCGTTCGGCGCCGGCCCTGCAGGCGATGCGGGCCCGGGCCGGACAACTGAAGATCAGTGGCGTGGCGGTGCTCTCGTTCTCCGACGGACCTTCGCTGCTTGGCTGGACATCAAAAATGGTCGTGGTGGGACGCGATCAGGATGCACCTTCCGCCAAGGACGCCGGAGCCAACCTGCTCGCCATCGCCTACGCCAAGAGCGCGGAGATGGCGCTCACCCTGAAGGACAGCGGCCACGCCGGCCGGCCGCTCATGACGGGCGAAACCGGCTGGCAGGGCGGCGTCATCCGGGAATGGAACGGCGGCTACCTGATCGCCGCGTTCAGCGGCGGCAAGTCCGAGGACGACGTGCAGGTCGCCCTCGCGGGCGTGGCCGCGATCATCAGTCCGCCGGCCGCAACTCCGCGCCCGTAGGCTTGGAGCGCCGCTACTTTCTGACCCGGCGCCGCAAACCCGCAGCGCCCGCGAGCAGGAGCAGGAACCAGGGGCTGACCGCGCCACCGCCGCCGGAATTGGCGCCGCTGGAGCCGGACGCGGTCGGAGTCGATCCGCCGGTCGACGGCGCCGGCGTGGGATTGGATGGCGGCGTGGGCGCAGGCGTAGTTGTCAGCGTCACATTGAGGGTGCTCACCGCGCCGGCCGCGGTGATCACGCGGATCGCGGCGTTGCCAAAGTCGGCGACATAAATGTTGCCAGCCGCATCCAGGCTGAGGTCCTTGGGCTGGTTGAACAGCGCCGCCGTTCCGACCCCGTCCTCGAGTCCGGCCACCGTGGGCAGACCGGCCAGCGTGGAAACCGCGCCGGCAGTTGAGATCACCCGGATGGAATTATTGCCCGTGTCGGCGACGTAAAGTTTCCCCGCCGAATCCAGGGCGAGCCCGCCGGGCTGGTTGAACAGCGCCGCCGTCCCCACGCCGTCGTCGATCCCGCTCACCCCCGGCACGCCGGCATAGGTCGAGACCGCGCCGCCGGCGCTGATCTTGCGGATCGTGTGGTTGAAGGTGTCAGCCACGTAAAGCGTCCCGCTTGCATCCACCACGATACCGCCGGGCTGGTTGAAACGCGCCACACCCGCCGCGCCATCCGCACTGCCCCGCTGGCCCGCGGCGCCGGCGAAAGTGGTGACCGTGCCGTCCGGGGCGATCCGCCTGATGACCGAGTTGCCCGTGTCGGCGACATAGACGACGCCCTGGCTGTCGACCGCGAGGTCCGCCGGCGTGTTGAACCACGCGCTGGTGCCCGTCGCATCGCGATAGCCCTGGTTGCTCGAAGAACCGGCCAGCGTGGTGACGGCGCCGGTCGCCGATATTTTCCGGATGAGGGAATTGCCCGCGTCAGCGAGGTAGGCGTTGCCTGCGGCGTCACGGGCTAGTCCGCCGGGCGCGCGGAACAAGGCGCCGCTGCCGGTGCCATCGGTGGCACCCTGCTGGCCCGAAACCCCGGCGAGCGTGGCCGCCTGCCCGGCACTGGTCACCGTGACCACCAGGTTGGTGTTGCTGTCGCTCACCAAGAGGCTGCCACTGCTGCCCGCCAGCACGCTGGCCGGACCGGGCAGGACCGCCGCGGCCACGGTCAGCGTGACACTGCCGCTCGAGGTTGAGCCGCCGGCATTCGTCACGGTCGCCCGGTAGAGATACCCGTTCATGGCCGAACCGGCATTGGTGATCGTGAGGCGCGAGGTGGTCGAGCCGCTGTAGATGGAACTGTCCGCGAGGGCGCCCCAGGTGACTCCGCCATCCGTCGAGACCTGCCACTGATAGGTGTTCGTGCCGGCCGCGGTGACCGAGAAGCTCACGCCGCGGCCCGTCGCGACGGATTGGCTGAGCGGATTCGCTGAAATCACCGGCGCCGGGGTGTTGCTGCCGAGCGCATTGACCGTCAGCGCCACCGCCGCACTGGTGACCGAGCCGGAGCCGTTGCTCACCACGACCGAGTAGTTGCCGGCATCGGTGGCCTGCGCGCTCGCGATCGAATACGTCGCGGCCGTGCCTCCGGCAATCGCCGCGCCCCCCTTCTGCCACTGATAGGTAAGCGGAGCCGTGCCGCTGGCGGTGACGGAGAAACTGGCGCTTGCGCCAACCGTGACCGTCACCGGTTGCGGTTGGGTGCTGATCGATGGTGCAGACGCCGCCGCGCTGACCGTAAGTGTCGCGGCCGCCGAAGTGGCCAAGCCCACGCTATTCGTCACCACCACGGTGTAATTGCCGGCGTCGCCGCTCTGGGCGCTGGCAATCGAATAGGTCGCCGCGGTCGCCCCGGCGATATTCGCCCCGCCTTTCTGCCATTGGTACGTGAGCGGCCCGGTGCCGTTCGCCGTGACGGAAAAGCTCGCACTGGAACCGGCCGGGACGGTCACACTCTGCGGCTGCGCGGAAACCGCCGGGGCGACCGCAGTGACACTGAGGGTGAGGGTCGCCGCGGTGGACGTGACCGAACCGACGCTGTTCGTCACCACCACGGTGTAGCTGCCGGCGTCGGTGCTTTGCGCGCTCGCAATCGAATAGGTCGCGGCCGTTGCGCCGCTGATGTTCGCCGTGCCCTTCTTCCATTGATAGGTCAGCGGAGCCGTGCCCGTGGCCGTCACGCTGAAGCTGGCCCCGGACCCGGCGGAGACCGTCACGTTCTGTGGCTGCGCGGAAATGCCGGGAGCCACGGCGGGAACATTGACGGTCAGGGTCGCCGCACCCGAGGTCACGGACCCGGCCCCGTTCGTCACCACCACGGTGTAGTTGCCGGCATCGGTGGCTTGCGCACTGGCGATCGAGTAGGTGGCCGCGGTGGCCCCGGCGATATTCACCCCGCCCTTCTGCCACTGATACGCGAGGGTGGCGGTGCCGGTCGCGGTCACGGAGAAGCTGGCGCTCGATCCGGCCGTGATGGTCACGGGTTGCGGCTGGGCCGTAATACTGGGCGCCGTGGCCGCGGGATTCACGGTGAGGGCCGCCGCGGTACTCGTGGCCGACCCGGCGCTGTTGGTCGCCACCACGGTGTAATTTCCTGCATCGGCCGCCGCCGCACTCGCAATCGAGTAACTGGCACTCGTGGCGCCGGCAATCGCCGTGCCGTCCTTCAACCATTGGTAGGTCGGCGGCGGCGCGCCGCCGGCCGTCGCCGCGAAGGTCACCGCCGCTCCCGCCGTGACCGTGGCACCCGCCGGCTGCACGCTGAACGACGGCGCGACCGTCACCACGCCGCCGGTGATGTTAAAGGTGCAGTTGATCGTCGCGTGATTGCCCTTGGCTCCGTTGGTGTCCCAGGCGGTCACCGTCACCGCCGAGCTTCCCGCCGCGGTCGGCGTGCCGGCGATCGTCATCTTGTAGGGCGCGGTCACATTGACCGGGTTGCCCCCCGTGACCGACAGGCCGGCCGGCAGCGTGCCCGTCACACTCCACGACTTGGGGTTGCCCGGCGCGCCCGTCACGGTGAAGGCGATGCTCATCGCCGTGCCGGTGGTGCCGGGAATGGTGAAGGTCGCCCCCGCCGCGCCGCTGGCCGGCGTCGCCGTCGACACCGAGAAGGTCGTCGCCCCCGCCAGCGAGTTATACGCGCCGAGCGCCGCCAGGCCGAAGAGGTATTTCAAGCCCTCGCCCCCCGGGTTGCCGACCGCGAACTCGACCTGGGCCGCCACCCGCAGGACCGGCGTGCGCTGGAGCAGCACGATGAGCAGGCCGGCCGGGGCATGCAGCCACCGGCAGCGCAGGGCGAGGCGACTCATGAATTGGAGCGCCGTGTCTCGAACGGGAAGCGTGGGCATGGGAAGTCCTCCGGATTAATTGCAGCCGCAGCCGCTGCCACCGACGCCGCGGCCGCCCGAGGAGGCTTCGCGGGAGAAATAGATGTGCTCCATCATGGCCGTGAGGAGCGGGTCGCGGTCGGGCCGCATCTTGGCGTCGGCCAGGGCGGCGCGCTCCCACGGCTGCACGGTGGTGCAGCCGCTCAGCAGCGCGAGGGTGCCCAGCAACAGCAGGGCGGTGAGTTGTCTTGGTTTCATGGTTTTTCCTCCAGCAAGGCGATGATCTGGGTCCGCAGTTCCTGCACGGTCTTGTCCCCGTAAAATCCGCTGTGCACGGCGCGCAGCACGCCGTGGCGGTCGATGAGGTAGCTGGTCGGCATGGCCGGGACGCGCACCTCGCCCACCAGGCTCTGCTTGCCGTCGCGCACGGTGGTGAAGGCCGGCGCAAACCGCGCGAGGAACTCGTCGTACGCCCCCTTCTGCTTGTCGACGCTGACGGCGACCAGCGTGAAGCCGCGGTCGCCGAGCTCACGCTGCAGCGCGCTGTAGGCGGGGAACGACGCCCGGCACGGCGCGCACCAGGTCGCCCAGAAGTCCACGAGGACCACCCGGCCCGCGGATTCGGGCAGGGTGCCCTCGAGGCTGAACGAGGCCAGCGCCGGGAACGGCTGGCCGACCTTGACCTCGGCGGCGGCGAAGACGGAGCTGGCGAGCAGGATCGCCGCGGCCAGGCATGATTTTTCATTTGGTGACCACATAACGCATGAACCCCTTTGTTTGATGGCGGGTGAAGTCGGCGACGATCGCCGCCTCCGCGCCCATGATTTCCTCGACAAGCCTCAGGCCGGCGACCGGACCGAGGATGAAAACGGTGGTGGAAAGGACACCCGCCTGCAGGCAACTTGGCGCCACCACGGTGACCTGGCGGCAGCCATTGGCCACGGGCCGGCCCGTGCGCGGATCAATGATGTGGCTGTAGCGGCGGCCGTCGCGCGTGAAGCTGCGGATGTAGTCCCCCGAACAGGCCACGCCGCAATCCCGGGCGGCGATGCTGCCCCAGCACGCCACGCCCGGACTCGTCGGATCCTCCAGGCCCACATGCCAGCCGGGTTTGCCCGGCGCGCAGCCGATCGCACAGAGGTCATGGCCGAAATCGACGAGCACCTGCCCGAGCCCGTGGCGCCGCGCGATCTGCGCGACCATGTCCACGGCGTACTCCTTGCCCCAGCCGCCGAAATCCAGCGCCATGCCCGCCAGCGGCAGACGGACCCGGCCCGGCGCGCGCTCCACCTTGGCCCAGCCCACGAGCCGTCGCGTCGCGGCAATTTCCTCCGCCGTCGGGATGCGGGGCACGGCCGCCCGGTAATCCCACAGTCGCATCAGCGGCAGCGCCGTCACATCGAGGACCCCGCCGGAAAGCGACAGCAGCGATCCGCAGAGGTCGAGAAAAGTATCCGTCTCCGCATCGACCTCGACCCAGCCCGCGCCGGCCGCGGCATTGATCCGGCTCAACAGGCTGTCCGGCCGGAAGCGCGAATACTTCGCCTCGAAGCGGGCCACCCAGGCGATGGCCTCGGCCTCAAACGCCCCCGCCCGCCCGGCGTCGGCGCAGACGTACTGCACCTCGCACTGCGTGCCGAGCGCGGCCCAGCGCAGCCGGCGCAGCGGGGTCTCGTCACCGCGCGGCGCGACGATCGGGACCGATCCGGCAGATGAAATCAGGGCGGCCATGGCGGCAGGCTCAGCGGGTCAGCTTGAAACCGAGGGTGAAGACGTGCGCCTTGCCGTAGGCGGCCGCGGGCGTGATCCGGTCCAGCCCGCGGGAAATATAGCGGTCGTATGCCGCGTCGACGGACAGCCAGGACCTGACCTTCCACGTGACCTTGAGGCCCCAATCGATGGTGGCCATCTTGGACAGGCGGTAGTCCGAGGAATAAAACGGCGCGCGACCCGTGCCCGTTTCACCGAGCACCGGCTCGTAGGCGGTCACAATCCCGGCGCGGTCCAGGTCGTAGTAGTAGAAATCCGCCGCGCCCTGCCGGTAAAACCGGACCGACGGCTCAAGGATGAAGTGCTCGCCCAGCGACTGCAGCCAGCGCGCGTCCACCGTATGGCTGGCGATGCCGAAGGTGTCGCGGTAATAACGGTACGACAGGTCGAGGGCGCCGTTCACGCGCTCAAAGTTCCGGTTCAGTCCCAGAAAGAGCGTGGTCTTGTTTTTCTCCCGCGGGCGGTTTTCCGGCGGCGTGTAGTAGGTGCCCGGATCAAGCGCCAGCAGGTGGGTCGAGACGATCTTGTACGGATCGCTCATGAAACCGTGCGACTTGCCGTAGGAAACATTGGCGCTGACGGAGGTGTTGGCGTCGAGCAGCTGGTTCAACCCGACGAGGAAATCGTTGCCCGTCTTGTACCGGTCGACCGTCCACCCGAGCTTCCGCTCCATGATCGTGTCGTCCGTCCGCCCGTAGCCGAGGAGCAGGTTCGTGTTCTTCTGGTTGAAATCGGTGACGGTATTGAGTGACCAGCCCTTGGAGACGTAGTCGCTTTCCCGGCTGACGGCATAGCCCGCGGAGACGCTCACGCGATGAAACTGCCGGCTCAAGTCGGCCGACCACGCGTGGCGCAGGTCCTCCATATGGGCCATTGGGACCATGCCGCCCGGGGTTTGCGCCACCTCGCCGGTCGGCGTGGCGCCGGCGATCGAGTCGATCAGGCCCATCAGCTTGAAGTGCATGTCCGGGCCGAGATCCTTTTCGGCCAGGGCGTAGTGCGAGTCGACGCGGACGCGCGAGCTGTCCTCCTGCCAGGACTGGAATTTATAGGTGAGCGAGTCTTCCGCGCGCGCGGCGCGCGGCGAGGAGACCCACAGGGCGGCCGCGAGGGAGCCGCGGCGAATCAAAACCGCCGTGGGGGACGGTTTTTTCCCGAGTGTCGTGTGCATGTGTTACGCACAGAGAACAATTCGAGAAAGTTTTGCTCCTCAAAAACGCGCCGGCAAAACAGGATTACACAACGTTAACAAAAATACTGCTAAATGCTGTTTTGTTGCGCTGACGCGCCATGATTCCGGAACAAAATCCCCTAAGCTCGCCAGTAAATTCCACCCGATACAAGGAAGCGCAGCCTGGTCCCGACCGAGTAAAGATTTCCGGGGCAAGCACTGTTGCATTCAACCACACCGTCCGTAATTCGATGCGCCTCGCATCGCCTCGTTTATTGTGGGAGCGGCTATCCCAGCCGGCGCCAGCAAGATTGCGCCCACCCGCGGGCGAAGCGCCTTCAGCTGCCGAGCCGCTGCAACAATCCCGGCTCGGCATCCGCGACGCCGCCGTGGAGCACGGCCAGCAAGCGCGCCCGGGAGGACACGCCGTGTTTTTGCAGCACGGAGCTGACCTGGTGCTTGATCGTCGGCACCGCGCGATCCAGCACCGTGGCGATTTCCTTGTCGGCGAGACCGGCCAGCACCAATCCGAGCACCCGCTGCTCGGCCGGCGTCAAGGGCTGGCGCAAGGGGGGCTCAGGGCGGGACGGGCTCGCAAACTGAGTCAGGCCGGCGCCGGCCGGCTTGACCCGATGCGACGGATGCGGCGGGAGCAGACAGCTCGCGCAGGCGAGAAAGCTGGCGGGCACCAAGGGTGATTGCTGGGTCGTCATCCGGTTTAAAGCTACCGCTCAACCGACACCGACCTGTCAAACCCGGGTTCAGTTCCCGCGGCTCTTTCACATTCGCTTGACCAGTTGGGGCCGGCCGCGGGTCAGTCTCCTGGCAACAGCTCCGCGCCCGTGACCTTGAACGCGAACGCGTGGCGGCACGGCGCGTTGTCGGGGCCGAGGTCGGGCGTGGTGATCGTGAGCGCGTCGCCTGCGACGGTATACGGCAGCGGGCCCGCGACCCCGAGCATCGTCACGGTGGCGCCGGCGGGAACCTTCACGCCGTGCAGCACGAGCTGCCGGCCGGGCCAGCCGGCGGAAATCGCATAGAGCGCGTCGGGCTTCTTCGTGAAGAACACCTGCTTCACGGCCACGCCGTTGCGCGGGCCCTGGCCCACCTGGTCCATCAAATTGTACTTCACCATGAACTCGCCGTACTCCTGCTTCGGCCGGCTGCCCTCTGTCCACTGGCAGGAGCGGCCCGCGGTGCGCGTCCCGTAGATCGCCTCGCCGTTGACCTTCAGCCAGTCGCCGATCTCCAGCAGCCGCTGCTCCATGAGCGGGGGAATGGTGCCGTCGCGGGCCGGCCCGATGTCGAGGAGCAGGTTGCCGCCGCGGCTGACGAGGTCGACCAGCACCAGGATGAACTCGCGGCCGGTCTTGTAGTCATCGACCCGCTCCGCGCGGTTCAGGCCGTAGGAATACGCCATGCCGCGGCTTTCCTCCCACGCGTGCGAGCCGTCCTGCATCCCGGCGGCATACTCGGTCGTCCAGTAACCGCCGTGCTTGTGCCGCGTGTCGCTGCCCCAGCGGTCGTCGACCACCACCTCGTCCTTCGAGGGCGATTCGTTGAAGAGCCACGCCAGCAGTTCCTCGCTGCGCCATTCCTTGGAGGTCATCTCCCACTCGCCGTCGCTGAAGATGATCGCGGGGTGGTAGCGGGTGACGACGTCCTTGAACTGCGGCATCATGTGCTCGCTGACGTAACGCGCGCGGTCCTTCAGCCACAGCGGATTGAACCACTCGTAGAGGGAGTAATAAAAACCAAACTTCAGGCCGCGGGCGCGGGTCGCCTCGGCGAGTTCGCCCAGCAGGTCGCGCTTGGGCCCGATCTCCATGGCGTTCCACGGCCGGCCCCAGGTGCGGCTCGCCTCGGCGCTCGGCCACAGCGCGAAGCCCTCGTGGTGCTTCGAGGTCGGCACGACATACTTGACGCCGGCGCGGGCGAAAAGGTCGGCCCATTGCCGGGCGTCGAAGAGCTCCGCGGTGAACTGCGGGGCAAAGTCCGCGTACTTGAAATCGGCGCCGTAGTTCCGCGCATGGAAGTCGCGCCACCCCGCGTCCTCGGGCTTCGTGCTCGCGACGTGGTTCCAGTACCATTCCGCATATTCCCCCACCTTGCCCCAGGCCGGCACCGAATAGACGCCCCAGTGGATGAACACGCCGAACTTCGCGTCCTGGTACCACGCGGGCATCGGCCGCTGGTCGAGCGAGGCCCAGCTGGCCTCATAGGGCCCGGCCGCCCGGCAGAACGGCGACAGCAACACGAACAAGCCGAGCAACAGGGGACAGGTTGATCTCTTCATGGGTAAAAGGGGTAAGCAACCCTTGCAGGTTGGACAAAGGTGGATGCGGAATCAACCGGGCATCGGCTGCAGGTAAAACATTCCGCCTCGCCCAATGGCAAATAGTGCGCAGCCTCTGCCAAGAAACACCCCGGTTCCACGATTGAGTCAAAAGCCCGGGCCAGTAGCTTGAGATTTCGTCAAATCCACGATGAATGACCACCCCTACGCCTTCCTCGCCCTGTTTCTCGGGGTCGCGATTGCCTTCCCCCTGGTCATGCTCGGAGTCGCGCAACTCTGGGTGAAATTCTTCCAGCCGGCCAAGCCGGGCCTCCTGAAAAACGCCACCTATGAGTGCGGCCTCGCCGCCACCGGCGACTCGTGGATCCAGTTCAAGGCCCATTACTACCTGTATGCGATCCTCTTCCTGATCTTCGACGTCGAGGTGCTGTTCCTCCTCCCCTTCGCCGTCGCTTTCACCAGCCTGTCCGCCGGCGCCCTGTTCGCCATGCTGGCCTTCATCCTCCTGCTCGCGGAGGGCCTCGTCTGGTCCTGGCACCGCGGCTACCTCGAGTGGAAATGAGCGACGCCCCACAAAGCACCCCCGCCTCCCCTCGCCCTGCGCCGGCCGAAGGGTTTCCCGCCGCGGGCAACATCTCGGACGCCGACCGCGAGGAGCTCCGCCGCCACGGCATCCTGCTGACCAGCCTCGAGGAACTCTACAACTGGGGCCGCAGCAACTCCATCTGGCCGCTGCAGTTCGGCCTCGCCTGCTGTGCGATCGAGATGATCGCTGCCGCCACCGCCCGCTTCGATATCGCCCGCTTCGGCGCCGAGATTTTCCGCCCGTCCCCCCGCCAGGCCGACCTCATGATCGTCTCCGGCACCGTCACCAAGAAGATGGCCCCGCTGGTCGTCCGCCTCTGGAACCAGATGCCCGAGCCGAAGTATTGCATCGCGATGGGCGCCTGCGCCATTTCCGGCGGACCGTTCAAGCAGGGTTATAATGTCCTCAAGGGCATCGACCGCCTCATCCCCGTCGACATCTATATACCGGGCTGCCCGCCGCGGCCCGAGGCGCTCCTCAACGGCCTCATCCAGCTCCAGAAGCAGATCAAGGGCGAGAAGCTCACCGGCCCCGACGCCGCCCGCCACACCCGCGCCGACCTGCCGAGCGAATACCCCATCCCCGCGTACGGCGCCCATGACCTCGAGCCGGCCAAGAACCCGGCCGTCTGGACCCCGCCCGCGCCGCCTTCCGCCTGACATGGAAACCGTCCAACAGCTTCGCGACCGGCTCGCCGCCCGCTTCCCCGCGGCCCGCGTCGAGCTCGTGCTGAATCCGGGCGTGGCGGCCGAACACTCGCTGCGGCTCGACGCCGCGCTTGGCCGCGACATTGCCCTTTTTCTCCGCGACGACCCCGCCCTGCGGCTTGACTACTGTTCCAACGTCACCGGCGTCGACTGGCCGGACAAGGAAATCACCGACGTCGTCAAGACCACCGTGCCCGATCCCGCCGGCGGCCCGCCCAAGATCGTCGAGGAGAAGTCCGTGCACGTGCAGCCCGGCTGCCTCGAGGCCGTCTACCACCTCTACTCGATGAGCCTGAAGCACGGCCCGGTCGTCATCCGGCTGCGCACCGGCAACCGCGCCGATGCCGTCACCCTGCCGTCGCTCACGCCCGTCTGGCGCTCGTGCGACTTCCAGGAGCGCGAGATCTTCGACCTCTTCGGGATCGTCTTTGCCGGCCACCCCGACCTGCGCCGCCTGCTGATGTGGGACGAGTTCAAGGATCACCCGATGCGCAAGGACTACGTCGAACCCGACGATTACGAGTGGGAGCCGACCGCCCACGGCGCCGTGCTGGAGCGCGCCAAGGCGCACCAACTGGCTGCTGTAGCCGGGGTCGTTGACCCCGGTCAATCGTCCGCCAACCCGCCGAAAGCTGCACCGGGCTCAACGACCCCGGCTACAACAGCCCCGGTGAAGGAGGCCAAGCCATGAGCTGCTCCGACTTCAACGATCTCGACGCCGAGCTCACCGCCTTCGGCCACCCCGGCGGCTCGTCGGTCCGCGCCGTGCACGACCAGTTCCACGGCGACCTGCTCGAGGTCTCGATGGGGCCGCAACATCCGTCGACCCACGGCGTCTTCCGCATGGTGGCGACGCTGGACGGCGAGCAGATCGTGAAGCTCAAGCCGGTCTTCGGCTACCTGCACCGCAACCACGAGAAGATCGCGGAGAACACGACCTACCTCGGGTCGATGCCCTACACCGACCGGCTCGACTACCTGTGCTCCATGTCCACCAACTGGGCCTACGCCCTCGCGGTGGAGAAACTTTCCGGTCAGGCCGTGCCCGACCGCGCCCAGTATCTGCGCATCATCATGGCGGAACTCACGCGGCTCGTGAACCACGCTTGCCTGGTCGGATTCCTCTTCAACGACCTCGGCACCTCGTTCACGCCGCTGCTCTACGCCTTCCGCGAGCGCGAGAAGATCATCGACCTCTTCGAGGCGCTCAGCGGCTCGCGCATGATGTGCAACTACCAGCGCTTCGGCGGCTGCCGCGTCGACCCCACCCCCGAGTGGCTCGCCGCCGCCCGCACGCTGGTGGAGAATTTCCCGCGCTTCCTCGACGAGTACGAGCGGATGCTGACCGGCAACGAGATCATGCTCGCCCGCACCCAGGGCATCGGCCGCCTCGACCCCGCCCACGCGGTCAACGCCGGCCTCACCGGCCCCGTGCTCCGCGCCAGCGGCGTCGACTACGATCTCCGCAAGGTCGACGGCTACGGCTTCTACCCGCGCTTCGACTTCCGCGTGCCGCTCGGCGCGCAGGGCGACACCTACGACCGCTACATGCTCCGCATTCTGGAAATGCGCGAGTCGGTGAAGATCCTGGTGCAGGCCTTCCGCGACCTGCCCGGCGGACCCATCATGGACCCGAAGGCGAAGCTCCGCAGCTTCCGGCCCAAGGCCGGCGAAGCCTACGGCCGCCTCGAGGGCCCGAAGGGCGAACTCGGCTTCTACCTCATCAGCGACGGCACGCCCAACCCGTACCGCTACCGGGTCCGCCCGCCTTCCCTCATCAACCTCACCCTGCTCGAGGAAATGTGCCTCGGGCACACGATCGCCGACGCCGTCGTCATCCTCGGCAGCATCGACATCGTCCTCGGCGAAGTGGACCGATGAATACATTTTCGATTTTCGATTCTGGATTTTTGATTGCCGGCCCCGCCCCCGCAATCCGGGCCGCCGCGTCCAGACCGCGAATCAGCCCGACCCTTCCGCCCCGCAATCCGGCAAATCGAAATTCGAGAATCGAAATTCAAAAATCCTGAACATGCTCGGCTCCGGCATCATCAATGGTCTCATCGTCACCGCGAAGAATTTCGTGGGGAGCTACCATGACCCGAAGCGGATGGTCACCGTCGAGTATCCCGAGCAGCGGACCGTGCTGCCGGAGAACTACCGCAACTTTCCCTTCCTGATCAGCGAGAACGCCACGGACCCGATGGGCACGCTGCGCTGCGTCGCCTGCCAGATTTGCGAGAAGGAATGCCCGCCGCAGTGCATCATCATCGAGAAGAGCAAGGACAAGAAGCCCGACGCCAGCGGCAAGCCCCAGCTCTACCCCGCGGTCTTCGGCATCGACACCTCCGTCTGCATGAGCTGCCAGATCTGCGTCGAGGTCTGCCCGTTCGACGCGATCAAGATGGACCAGGTGTTCGAGATCGCCGCGACCGACCGCTTCCACGACCTCTTCCTCACCCGCGAGAAACTCGCGAAGCCCAACAGCTATTACCACCAGATCCACCCGACCGAGGCCGCCGAGGTCGACGGCCGGCTGAACACCGAGCGCAAGGCGGCCGAGGAAAAGGCGAAAGCCGCCGCGGCCGCCAAGGCCGCCGCCGCTGCGGCAAAATCTGTTCCAGTAGCCGGGGTCGCTGACCCCGGACCGGCCTCACCGAGGCCGGCTACACCGATCCAACCCGCCAGCGCGCCCGCGGCGCCGGCCACTTCGCCTGTGCCCAAGCCACAGGACGAACCGCGCAGTAGCCCGGCGGGCGAAGGCGGGCCCGCCAACCCAGCATCATGACCACCGCCCCCGACTCGTTCCTGGAGCGCGCGCCCCTCGAACTGCGCGACTGGGCCGTGCAGCTGCTGCCTGGGCCGCTGCAATGGCTGGCGCACCACCTGATCACCGTCGTGGCGATCCTCGCCGTGTTCGGCCTGTTCTTCGCCTTCACGACCATCGCCGAGCGGAAACTGCTCGCCCGCCTGCAAAACCGCCTCGGGCCGAACCGCACCGGCCTGCCGAAATTCTCGATCTTGCCCTGGCACCTCAAGCACACGCTCTTCGGCCTCAGCCAGCCGTTCGCCGATGCCGTCAAGGCGCTCACCAAGGAGGATATCGTCCCGGCCGCCGCCGACCACTTCCTCCACTTTCTTGCCCCGGTCATCGTGGTCGCCTTCTCGCTGATGACGTTCGCCGTACTGCCCTTCGGCCGCGAGTACCTCCCGGTCGACCTCGATGCGGCCCTGCTCTACTTTTTCGCGGCCGGCGCCGCCACCGAGCTCGCGATCTTCATGGCCGGCTGGTCGAGCCGGAACAAATACTCGCTGCTCGCCGCCATGCGCGCCCTCGCCCAGCTCATCAGCTACGAGCTGCCGTTGATCCTCTCCGTCGTGCCGGTCGTCCTCGTGACGGGCACGCTTTCCACCAAGGCCATCGTGCTGTCCCAGGGCTACTGGATCTTCGGGTTCCTCCCGCACTGGTTTGTCTTCACGCCGTGGGGCTTCGCGGGGTTCATCATCTTCCTGATCGCCGCGCTGGCCGAATCCAACCGCTCGCCGTTCGATCTGCCCGAGGCCGAGAGCGAACTGGTCGCCGGCCACCTCACGGAATACTCGGGCTTCAAGTACGCGCTGTTCTTCATGGCCGAGTACTTCGGGCTCACCGCCCTCAGCGGCCTGGGGGTCACGCTCTTCCTCGGTGGCTGGCAGGCCCCGTTCCCCTTCCTGGAATTCATCCCGTCGTACCTGTGGTTCATGATGAAGCTGATCGGCATGATCATGTTCTTCATCTGGGTCCGCGGCACGCTGCTCCGCCTGCGGATCGACCAGCTCACCCGGCTGGCCTGGCAATTTCTCGTCCCGCTCGCGCTGCTCAATGTCGGTAACGCCGCATTCTGGGTGTTGACGACCCACTGGGCCGGCCCGCTGCAGCTGGTCCGCTGGGGCGTCTCCCTCGTGATCGTGATCCTGCCCTTCTTCTTCCTGGGTCGCTCCCTCAGCGCCGGCTACGCCCCGCGCACCTACCGCTACGCGCCATGACCCTTGCGCTCATTTTCATCGCCGTCCTGATGCTGGGCTCCGCCGCCCTCGCCATGCTGCTGCGCAACCTGATCTACAGCGCCCTGCTGCTGATTGTCAGCTGGGCCGGCGTCGCGGCGTTCTACCTCTGGGCCGGCGCCGAGTTCGTCGCCTTCGCCCAGGTGCTCGTCTACGTGGGCGCCATCTCGATGGTCGTGCTGTTCGCCGTGCTGCTGACGCGCCAGAACCACTCCGCCGAACTGCCGGTGGAACCCGCCACCAAGGCGCGCGCCGCCACCGCGATCCTCTCCGCCGCCTGCCTGGGTGCCATCCTGGCCGCCGCGATTCTTTCCACCAGCTTCCACCACACGGCCGCCGAGGCGCCCGCCACCTCGGTGCGGCAGATCGGCCTGGAACTCATGCACCGGCAGGGCGCCGCCCTGCTGATCGTGGGCGTGATCCTGACCGTCGCCCTGCTTGGCGCCACGATCCTCGCCGCCACCGACCCGAAGCGCAAACCGGAGGACGCCCCATGAGCCCGCTGCACCTTTGCCTCCTGATCTCGAGCGGGCTGTTCTGCATCGGCCTTGCCGGCGCCCTCGCCCGGAGCAACACCATCCTCGTGCTGCTCGGCATCGAGCTGATGCTCAACGCCGCCAACCTGAACTTCATCGCCTTCTGGCGCTTCGGTCCCTCGACCACGCCCGCCAACGGGATGATCTTTGTCCTCTTCTCCATCGCCGTCGCGGCCGCGGAGGCCGCCGTCGGCCTCGCCCTGATCATCGCGGTCTACCGCCACCAGAAGAATATCCGGCTGCAGGACGCCAACACCCTCCGGGGGTAAAATCGCAAATCCCAAGGGCCAAATTTCAATGAAAGTTCCAACTCCAAGTTCAGCCAGCTGCTCCATTCCGGTGCCCGGAACGGCTTTGGGCCTTGGCGCCTGGCCTTTGGATCTTTCCCCGCGCGTTCTCGTCGTTCGTTCCCTCCCATGACCTCCACCGCGGAATCCCTCTGGCTCATCCCCGCGCTGCCGCTGCTCGTGGCCGGCATCGGCACCATCACCCGGCACCGCGCGGTGGCGTTCGCGGCCATCCTGGCCATGGCCGCCTCGTTTGTGTTGTCCTGTCTGGCGCTCAACAGCGCGCTGAGCGACCCCGCCGCGCATACCGCCTACAACTTCGCCTGGTTCGACCTCGGCACCGGCGCCGTGCAGCTCGGCTTCCTGCTCGACCCGCTCACGGCGTTCATGTGCGTGATGGTCACCTTCGTCGGCACCCTGATCTTCATCTTCAGCCTCGGCTACATGAAGGCGGATGCGAACTTCTCCCGTTTCTTCTGCTTCCTGAGCCTGTTCGCCGCGGCGATGCTCGGGCTCCTCGTCGCCAACAGCCTGCTCCTCCTCTTCATCTGCTGGGAACTCGTCGGCCTCGCCTCGTACCTGCTCATCGGCTTCTGGTTCCACAAACCGTCCGCCGCCGCTGCGGCCAAAAAGGCCTTCATCACGACCCGCATCGGCGACCTCGGCCTGCTGCTCGGCATGCTGTGGCTCTACAACTCGACCGGCTCGCTGCTCTTCTTTGATGGCGGGCACGGCGTGCTGGAGGCCGCCCATCTCGCCTCGCTCGCCGGCCAGACGCTCTCCTGCGGCCTCGCGGTCTCGACCGCCATCGGCCTGCTCATCTTCTGCGGCGCCGTCGGCAAGTCCGGCCAGTTCCCCCTGCACGTCTGGCTCCCCGACGCCATGGAGGGCCCGACCCCGGTCAGCGCGCTGATCCACGCCGCCACGATGGTGGCCGCCGGCGTGTTCCTCGTCGCCCGCGTCTATCCGCTGATGTCCGCCGACGCCCTGCTGGCCGCCGTCCCGGTGCACGCCCTGACAGTCGTCGCCTTCATCGGCGCCATCACCGCCCTGATGGGTGCGCTCATCGCCTGCGGCCAGAACGACATCAAGCGCGTCCTCGCCTTCTCCACCGTCTCACAGCTCGGCTACATGATGCTGGCCCTTGGCGTCGGCTCGTGGACCGCCGCAATCTTCCACCTGCTGACGCACGCCTTCTTCAAGGCCCTGCTCTTCCTCGGCGCCGGTTCGGTCATCCATGCGGCGCACCACGAACAGGACATCCGTCAGCTCGGCGGCTTGGGTCCCAAGATGAAAGTCACCTTCGTCACCTTCGCCATCGGCATGATGGCCCTGTCGGGCGTGCCGTTCCTCTTCTCCGGTTTCTGGAGCAAGGAGGCGATCCTCCACGCGGCGCACGAGTGGGATGTCTCCCACCTGCCGCTGCTCGCCGGCCTCGCCGCCGTCGTGCTCACCGCCTTCTACATGACCCGCCTCGTCGCCGAGACTTTCTTTGGCCAACCCCGCTCCGCCGGGGCCGAACACGCGCACGAAAATTCTGCGGTCATGACCGTCCCGCTGGTCATCCTCGCCGTGTGCGCCGTGCTTCTCGGCTTCGCCGGCACGCCAGCCTGCCCCTGGCTGCAGGCCCGCCTGAGCGGTACGGCTCTGCACAGCGGCATGGAACATCTCTTCGAGGGCGGCCAGCACCTGCGCGGGCGGAGCAAGATCGCAGGGCCAGTAGGCGAAGATTGCGTCGCCGATGTAGCCGTTGATCCGCGCCCCGTTACCCTCCAGCAGCGGCCGGACCTCCGTGATCCAGGCGCGGAGCCGGTCCAGGGCGGCCTCGCTGCCGATCTGTTCATTCAGGGTCGAGAAACCCGCGATGTCGGTCACGAGCAGCCAGCAGAGGCGGGGCCGGACGTCATGCAGGAGTCGCGTCACTCCCGGGGCGGCCTCGGGTGCCGCCAAGGCCCCGGGCTGGCGCGTGCGGCGGTAACGCAGCACCAGGTCGCCGGTCTTGATCTCGTCCCCGTCGCGCAGCGGCACCGGGCGCTTCGCGAGTTCGCCGTTCACGTAAGTGCCGTTGCTGCTGTGAAGGTCGGTGAGGGTGTGGCCGGCGGGACCGGCGGTCAGCAGGGCGTGGTGGCGCGAGAGGGCGCTCGTCGGCAGCACGAGGTCGTTGTCCTCCTGCCGGCCGATGGCGCAGCGGCCCGGCAGCCAGAAGAGCCGGCCGTCGGGCAATTCGAGCCAGGCCGATTCCAAGGCGGGGGTCGAAGCCGGGTTGGTCTCCTGCACGGACGACAGGTAGCAGGAGGAGGTTCCTTTGAAAGTCGGAAGTGACGGCGGCCGCAGTTGAGAGTTGAAAGTTGAGAGACCGGAAGGTGGAGGCCGGGGGTGCTGCCGTTGCTGAGCTCGACCTGTGGTATCCCCGCAGAACCCGGGTCCGTTTTAGCCTGAATCAGCCTTTCCAGACCGGTTTTTACCCGATCGAAAAAATCCTTGCGCGAGGGGGTGTGCCCCGTAGGGTCCCCGTTCCGCGCTGGGTCCCCATCGTCTAGCCCGGTTAGGACGCCTCCCTTTCACGGAGAGAACCGGGGTTCGAATCCCCGTGGGGACGCCAACTAGCACAGGCCTGCAAGTGCCTGTTGGGAACGAAGTTAATGATGATAGCAACAGCCGTTCTTCTTCCGCCGTAACTGATCGAGCATACCTCAACTATGCTCGCTCCCTTCGTCCGAATGATTCCGCAGAGAAAAACCAAAGTTTTCCTAGCGCAAAACTGAAAGGCTTTCAATGGAGGGAGGTGGCTCTCCGCTCCAAACCAATTTCCATCGCTACGGTCCAAAATGGATCGGGGAAACCGGTTTATAGAGTCACCGGAACACTCTTCCCGGGCGGTAAGCAACAAAAGTTGATCACTCCCGATTACCAAGAAGCTGAAGCTCAACGCCAGGCTTGGGAAGACATTCGCCTAAGGGCAGGCTCTGCGAACCGTCCAAAACAGATGTGCGTACTTCCTAATCACGGACATATTTTCGCGGTAAATTGGGTAACACTTTTTGGTTGAGGGAGACGGTGATCAGGCCCTGGCAGCGAAGCCAGGTTTCCGCAGCCTGGCGCCAAGCGGCGCGCACGCTGCGGTGATCAACCCTCTCCAGTTTTTGTATCCTGTCGTTTGAGTGGATCCGTATCCATTCAAAAATAGCCAGCCGCTCGCGCTTGCTGTACTTCGCGTGCGGCTGGTGATGATAAGCCTCGCAGGCGGTGTGCTGGTGCAGCACCCGGCGAGGCTTGCAGTTTAGGGCATGCTGCACGGCGACCACGTACGGCATCAACGCCGCAGGCTGCCACCGCACGGGCCGGGCGAGGCACTCGCCCAATGCCTCCTGGACCTCGCGGATGCCCCGTTCAATCGCGCCGTTGTAGCGCGGGTAATGCGCGGGGCTGTTCAGCGGGATGACGCCGTACTGGGCCAGCACCGCATCAACCGACCGATCGTTCAGCGGACTGCCGTTGTCCCG
>CAIUGM010000002.1 GCA_903898675.1 uncultured Verrucomicrobiota bacterium | reverse complement strand
TTCTAAGACCCGCATGTCTGCCATTCCATCACCCGAGCGGGAGTGGGATTGAGGGCGCATCGTGTCTCCGCCGGCACCCGGGGCAAGCGGAGAATCCCGTGGCCCCGCGGGCTTTTTTCCCATGGCGTTCTTCGGTCGGGCGCGGTACTTTTTCCCTCCTATGAAGAGACTACCCCGTTTCATTTTGAGTGGCATGGTGTTCGCCGCCGTCGCCGGGCTGGCCGGAGGGCTCGCCGCCCGCGGCGCCGAGAACCCGCTGCCGCACCTCGTGCAAAAGGACGGACACCACGCCTTGATCGTGGACGGCGCGCCCTTCCTGATTTTGGGCGGCCAGAGCCACAATTCCAGCGCCTGGCCGGCCACGATGCCCGCCGTTTGGACCGCCATCGAGGCGGCCCACGCCAACACCCTCGAGGTTCCGGTCTATTGGGAACAGTTCGAGCCCGAGCCGGGCAAATTTGACTACACCATGGTCGACCAGCTCCTCGCCGGCGCCCGCGAGCATCAGGTGCGGCTCGTGCTCCTCTGGTTCGCGACCTGGAAAAACGGCAGTTCCCACTACCTGCCGATGTGGCTGAAGCAGCAGCCGGAACTCTGCCCGCTCGTCCTGGGCAAGGACGGCAAGCCGGTCGACTCGCCGTCGCCGCACACGCCCGCGCTGCTCGAGGCCGACACCCGGGCTTTCCGCGCCCTCATGCGTCACCTCAAGGAGGCCGACCCGCAGCACACGACGATCATGGTGCAGGTGGAAAACGAGGCCGGCGCCTGGAACTCGGTCCGCGATCACTCGCCCGTCGCACAAAAACTTTTCGCGGCGCCCGTGCCCGCGGAGCTGCTCAAGGCGCTCGGCAAAACCGCGCCGGCCGGGAGCGACTGGCCGGCGGTTTTCGGACCCGACGCGGACGAGTACTTCCATGCCTGGTCGGTCGCCCACTTCATCGGGCAGGTGGCCGCCGCGGGCAAGGCGGAGTACCCGCTGCCGCTTTATTGCAACGCCGCGTTGCGGGACCCGCTGACCAATCCCGCTGCCACCACGTATGAGAGCGGCGGCCCAACCGATAATGTGCTCGGGATCTGGAAGGTCGCCGCGCCCGCCATCGATGTGCTGGCCCCCGACATCTACATGGCCGACAGCGCCCACTACCTGAAGGTGCTCGAGCTCTATAGCCGGCCGGACAACGCGCTCTTCATCCCCGAGACCATCGGCTCGCCCGCAGTGTCCCGCTACTGCTTCGCCGCGCTCGCGCGCGGCGCGATCGGCTGGTCGCCCTTCGGCATTGACCGCGAGCCGCGGCCGACCACGACCCAGCATGCGGCCGAGTCGGAAACGGACGGCCTGGCCATCAACTACCGGTTGCTCGGCCCGATGATGCGCGAGCTGGCGCAGTGGAGTGTCGAGGGCCGCTTGCAGGCTGCCATCGAGGAGAAGGACCAGCCGCAGCAAACGATCGCCCTTGGCCGCTGGCAGGCCGTCGTCAACTTCGGGCCGCCGACCTTCGGCTACGGCCGCACCCCCAAGGGCAACCCCGAACCGGTCGGCCGCGCCTTGATCGTCCAGCTGGGCGAAAACGAATTCGTCGTCACCGCCTACCTCGGCCGCGTGGACTTCAAGCTCAGCGACCCGGCCGCCACCGCCCAGCGCAGCTTTCTGCGGGTGGAGGAAGGTCGCTACCAGAATGGTGTCTTTCACCGCACCCGCATCCTGAACGGCGACCAGACCGACTGGGGCCTGAACTTCGGGACCGCGCCGACGGTCCTGCACGTCCAGCTCGGGACATTCTGAGGGGATCAAACTGACTTGACCGGTGCGCAGGCCTGAAGTATTTCCAAAGCCAGTTTGTCATCCTGAGCAACGCGAAGGATCCACGCGTTCGTGCGCGACATCACACACGTGGCCGTCTGGATTCTTCGCTACGCTCAGAATGACAGAATAGTATCCGCAAAAGAGCAGGCGCATTGGAGCGCCTTGTCAGCCGTAGGCTTGACGAAAACTGAAGCGACAACGTGGTCCCCGGAACCACCCTTTCGTCTTCGACTCAAGCGCGGCTACACTCTTGCTCAAACCGCCTCGCCGAGCCGGTCGCCCATCCTGGCGTAAACTTCCAGTCCCTCGGCCGTGTGCGTGACGAGGTCGGTGTCGAGCTTGATCCGGCCGGGCTGGAAGAGCGTGATCACGCACGAGCCGCCGAACTTGAAGAGGCCCTTCTCCTCGCCCTTCACCGCGACCCGCCCCGGCGTGAAGGTCTGGAAAATACTGCCGACCATCGTGGCCCCGATCTCGCACACCGCCACGCGGCCAAACACCGGCGAATCGACCAGCGTCACCATCCGCTTGTTCTCCCAGAGATAGGCGAGGTTCTGCCGCAGCGCAACGGGGCTGACCGAGTACAGCCAGCCGTTGATCAGCCGCGGCTCGGCCGGCAGGCCACCGACCGGAAAATGAAACCGGTGGTAATCCACCGGGCAGAGCCGGGAAATCAACAGCGACCCACCGGCGAATTCAGCTGCCAGGGCGGGATCACCGAGGAAGGACTCCAGCGAGAATTTCTGGCCCTTCGCATAAAATCCGGCCGCCTGATCCACGTTCTGGAACGCCAGGTGACGCCCATCCGCCGGGAGCGCCGCCACGCGATCACCCGGCACAACCGGCCGCGCCCCGTCCTTCAGGGCCCGGTAGAAAAACTCGTTGAAGGTCTTGTAGGAAAAAACCTTTTTGGCGAACTCGTCGACGTTGAGGTCATATTCGGCGACGAAGGGCAGGACCCGGTTGGCACTGGCCCGCTGCGACATCTTCCACCCGTAGTAGCGCGACAGCAGCGCCCGCTTCACCAGCAGCCCGAGGGCCAGGCGGCCGAGGGTGGTCTCGTAGGTCCAGCGCAGCCACTTCTCGCCGTAGACCTGCTCGGTCTCGACGGTCTGCTTGTAGCGGTCAAAATAGCGGATGGGCGCGGCGGACATGGGGGAGAATCTCACGCAAAGACGCGAAGACGCAAAGGAAGAAAATGCATCACGGGAGTTAACCACTGAGGCACAGAGCCACGCAGATACAGAAATCAGGAGAAGGGGCTAATTCCAGTGCCCCCTGGCCTGTGTCTCCGTGACTCTGTGGTTAAAAATCAGCGCTTTGCGACTTGGCGCCTTCGCGTTGAATCATCCGGTCGAGACCACCTGCATCACCCCAGCACCAGCTCATCTCCCTTCACCTTGAAGGTGACGGTGGAATCCTCGGTGACCTCGCCGGCGATGAGCCCGCGGGCGAGCCGTGTCTCAAGGTGGCGCTGCAGGAAGCGCTTCAGCGGCCGCGCCCCGAAGACCGGGTCGTAGCCCTTCTCCGCCACCCAGACTTTCGCCTTGGGCTCGAGGACCACGACGACATGCCGGTCGGCGAGGCGCTGGTTGATGTCGGCAATGAGCAGGTCGACGATCTTCTCGATCTCCTCCAGCGTAAGCGGCTTGAAGAGCACGGTCTCGTCGATGCGGTTCAGGAACTCCGGCCGGAACGACTGGCGCAAGTCGGCCATGACCGCCTCGCGGACGCTCTCCGGGATTTCGTCCCCCTTCACCCCCTCGAGCAAATGGCGGCTGCCGATGTTCGAGGTCATGATGATGACCGTGTTCTTGAAATCGACGGTCCGGCCCTGGCTGTCCGTGATGTGGCCGTCGTCGAGCACCTGCAGCAGGACGTTGAACACGTCGGGATGCGCCTTCTCGATTTCATCGAAAAGGACGACCGAGTACGGCTTCCGCCGCACGGCCTCGGACAGCTGGCCGCCCTCGTCATAGCCGACGTAGCCCGGAGGCGCGCCGATCATGCGGGAAACGGAGTGCTTCTCCATGTACTCGGACATGTCGAGCCGGATGAGGTTGTTCTCGGAGTCGAAGAGCTGCTCGGCCAGGGTCTTGGCGAGCTCGGTCTTGCCGACGCCCGTCGGACCGAGGAACAGGAAGCTGCCGATCGGCCGGCGCGGGTCCTTGATGCCGGCGCGGGCGCGCAAAATGGCCTCGCTCACCAGACGGACACCCTCGTCCTGCCCGATGACATGCTTGTGCAACTCGTCCTCGAGCCGCAGCAGCTTCTCCTTGTCGCCTTCCATCAGCTTGGTGACGGGGATGTGCGTCCACTTCGAGATGATCTCGGCGATCTCCTCGGAGGACACCTCCTCCTTCACCAGCGTGGCCTTGGCGTTGCTGGTTTTTTCGGCCTTGGTCAGTTCCTTCTCCAGCTGGGGAATGAGGCCGTGCTTGAGCTCGGCGATCTTGTTCAGGTCGTAGTTGCGCTCGGCCTTGGCCATCTCGAGCCGGGCCGCCTCGAGTTCCTGGCGCACCTTCTGCACGCGGCCGAGTGACTCCTTCTCCTTCAGCCAGGTGGTCCGGAGCGCCGTGGCCTTCTCCTTGTCGTTGGCCAGTTCCTTGCGGAGTTCACCAAGCCGGCGCTTGGAGGCGTCGTCCTTGTCCTTCACCAGCGCAGTTTCCTCGATCTCCAGCTGCATCACGCGGCGCTGGAGTTCGTCCAGCTCGGTGGGCAGGCTGTCGATCTCGGTGCGGATCATGGCGCACGCCTCGTCCACGAGGTCGATGGCCTTGTCCGGCAGGAAGCGGTCGGGGATGTAGCGGTGCGACAGCACGGCGGCGGACACCAGGGCGTTGTCCTGGATGCGCACGCCGTGATGCAGCTCGTAGCGCTCGCGCAGGCCGCGCAAAATGGAAATGGCGTCCTCGACCGTGGGCTCGGCGACCACCACCGGCTGGAAGCGGCGTTCCAGCGCCGGGTCCTTCTCGATGTGCTTGCGGTACTCGTCGAGCGTCGTCGCGCCGATGCAATGCAGCTCGCCGCGGGCCAGCATCGGCTTGAGCAGGTTGCCCGCGTCCATGGCGCCCTCGCTCTTGCCGGCGCCGACGATGGTGTGGAGCTCGTCGATGAACAGGATGATGCGGCCCTCGGCCGACTTGACCTCGTTGAGCACGGCCTTCAGCCGCTCCTCGAATTCGCCGCGGTACTTCGCGCCGGCGACGAGCGCGCCCATGTCGAGGGCGAAGACGGTCTTGTCCTTCAGGCCCTCGGGCACGTCGCCGCGCAAGATGCGCTGCGCGAGGCCCTCGACGATCGCGGTCTTGCCGACGCCGGGTTCGCCGATGAGCACGGGGTTGTTCTTTGTCTTGCGGGAGAGGATGCGGATGGTCCGGCGGATCTCGGCGTCGCGGCCGATCACGGGGTCGAGCTTGCCCTTGCGCGCCTGCGCGACGAGATCGATGCCGTACTTCTCCAGGGCGTTGTACGTCGTCTCGGGGTTGTCGGTCGTCACGCGCTGGCTGCCGCGCATCTGCTGGAGTTCCTTGAGGACCTTGGCCCGGTCGAGGCCGAAGCTCTCGAAATATTTCTTCAGGCCGGCCGGCTTGCCGACCTTGATCAGGGCGAGGAACAGGTGCTCGACGCTGACATACTCGTCCTTCAGCTGCTCCGCTTCCTGCTCGGCCTGGGTCAGGACCTCGTTGAGCGACTGGGTCACATAAATCTTCGAGACATCCACCGCGCCGGAAACCTTGGGCAGGCGGTCCAGTTCGCGGTTGGCGGCCAGCTGCAGGGCGCTGACCGTCAGGCCGAGTTTCTCGACCAGGGCGGGAATGATGCCGCCTTCCTGCGCGAGCAGGGCGGTGAGCAGGTGCCACGTCTCCACCTCATTGTGCGAGCGGCGGCGCGCCTCGTTCTGTGCTTCCTGCACAGCCTGGCGGGACATGACGGTCATTTTTTGGGCATCCATAATAGTAAGACCCATCCTTCGCATGGACCGTTCCAAGTAACTGGCCTGAATCACCCTCGGAGCAACCGCGCCCCGCCCGATCTCACTGCGACAATCCGGTGCATAGTGGCACACCGGGACGCCAATCTGGCGGTCGTGTCGCACTCCCTCTACAGACCGGAAAATGGTCCAAAAACAGGTCTTCCGATTTTGAACCACAGAGACACAGACTCACAGAGAAATGAGATTCGGACTATATCGATCTCTGTGTCTCCGTGCCTCTGTGGTGAATCCTCTCCCGTGGCCACTCGGCCTTCAGTTGACTAGCACCGTCAAGCGGCTACCTATGAACCATCAATGGCTGACTTTCCCCTCGAAGACAAACCCGTGCAACGTGCCCTGTTGGTCGGGCTGCAGACCCCCGACATGGCCGCCGGCGAGGGCGAGGAGCTGCTGGGTGAATTGAAGGAACTGGTCGAGAACCTCAACCTCACCATCACCCGCACCACCTTCATCAACCTCCGCCAGCCCCAGCCGAAGTTTCTTGTCGGCAGCGGCAAGGCCACCGAGCTGATGGAACTCGCCAAGGCCGACGGCGCCGGGCTGATCGTGATCGATGGCGAACTCTCGCCCAGCCAGCAGCGCAACTGGGAGAAGGAATCGGGCCTCGCCGTCATCGACCGCCAGGAGGTCATCCTGGAAATTTTCGCCGACCGCGCCCAGACCCGCGAGGCCGTGCTGCAGGTCGCCCTGGCCCGCATGGAGTATTCCCTGCCCCGCCTCACCCGGGCCTGGACGCACTTGTCCCGCCAGCGCGGCAAGGGCTCGATGGGGGGCGAGGGCGAGACGCAGCTCGAGCAGGACCGGCGCGTCGTGCGCGACCGCATCGCGCACCTGAAGGAAGAGCTGGAGCAGGTCATCTCCCAACGCGCGACACAGCGCCGCAAGCGCCTCCGCAAACCCGTGCCGGGCGCCGCGATCGTGGGCTACACCAACGCCGGTAAATCCTCCCTGCTCAACAAGCTCACGGGCGCGCACGTCCTCGCCGTCGACAAACTCTTCGCCACGCTCGACCCGACGACGCGCCAGTTCGCCCTGCCCGACGGCCGCACCCTGCTGGTGACCGATACCGTCGGCTTCATCCGGCGGCTGCCGCACCGGCTCGTCGAGGCCTTCAAGGCGACGCTGGAGGAAGTGGTCTTCTCGGATTTCCTGATCCACGTGCTTGACGTCACCAACCCGAACGTCGAGCAGCACCACGCCACCACGCTCGCCGTGCTCGGCGAACTCGGCGCCGCCGACAAGCCGACGCTGACCGTCTTCAACAAGATGGACGCGGCCGACGCCAAGACGCTCGCCCACATGCGCGCCAAGCATCCCGGCGCGCTGTTCATCAGCGCCCACACCGGCGCGGGCCTCGATGTCCTGCTGCGCCAGTGCGAGGAACTGGCCATCGACGACTACGAGTCCGCGGAGCTCCTGATCCCGCACAGCCGCTACGACGTGGTCGGCAAGCTCCACACCATGGGCCAGGTGCGGAAGCAGGAATCGGTGGACGAAGGCGTCCGGCTCTCCGGCCGCTTCCCGACCAAGCAGCGGAAGTTCTTCGAGCCGTTCCTGGCCCCGGTGCCGGTCGTCAAAAAGAAAGCCGCCGGGAAGAAGCGTAAGCTGCCAGTGGCTTGAATCGTAGAGGCTAAAGGTTATTTCGTTTATGCTGAACAACACACCCCGTCGCTTCGCGCCACCCCTCTCAAGAGGCGACCCAGATTGGAATCCCCTCTATGAAGAGGGGTGCCCGACAGGGCGGGGTGTGTAGGGACGAAGTAGAAAGTCGCACTCGTATCCCCCCGATACTACCGCCCATGTTCTCCACCGCTGAAGCCTGGCAGGCGATTCTGGCCCACGCCCCGCGGCTTGAGACCATCCCTGTGCCGCTGGTGGCCGCCCTCGGCCGGACCCTGCGGGTCGACGCCCGCGCCGACCTGGACTCGCCGCCCTTTGACGCTTCAGCAATGGACGGCTACGCGCTGCAACGCGCGTCGCTGGCCGCGTCACTCCGCGTGGTGGGCGAGTCCCAGGCCGGACGACACTTCCCGGGCACGGTCGGCCCCGGTGAATGCGTCCGGATTTTCACCGGTGCCCCGATCCCGGCCGGCGCCGACTGCGTGGTGAAACAGGAAGATGCCAGCCGGGAGCAGGACCTCATCCGCGTCCAGCGCACCGGCGTGCCGGACTACATCCGCCGCCGTGGGGAAAACCGCCGCGCGGGCGAAGTCATCGTCCCGGCCGGAACGCGACTGGGCCCGCCGGAACTCGCCGCGCTCGCCTCGGCTGGCCTCACGCGGCCGGAAGTCGCGCGCACGCCGCTTTGCGCCCATCTGGTCACGGGCACCGAACTCGTCTCCCCGGACCAAACCCCCATCGGCGCCCAGATCCGGGACAGCAATTCAACCTTGATCGCCGCCCTGCTCCAGCAAACCGGGGCCGAACTGGCCGGACTGGCCCACGCCCGGGACGATCTCGCCGGCGCCCGGATCGTGGCCGAGGCGCTGCCGCCCCATGATATCTTGCTGATCTCCGGCGGCGCGAGTGTCGGCGACCACGACATTGCGCGCCCTCTGCTTGCAGCGCTGGGCTACACCCTGCACTTCCAAGCCGTGAATCTCCGTCCCGGCAAACCGCTCGTGTTCGCCAGCCGCGGCCACCAACTCGCTTTCGCCATTCCCGGCAATCCCGTGTCGCACTGGGTCGTGTTCCAATTGTTCATCGGCCCGCTGCTGCGACATCTCCAAACCGGCCGCGCCGCCGCGCCCGAACTCCTCACTGGCCGGCTCGCCGCGGGTTGCCGGTTGCCGCCGCCCGATTCCCGGCACACGTTCTGGCCCTGCCGCGCGGCGCTGAGCGGCGGCGCTTACGAGCTGACCCCGCTGCCCCTGGCCAGCTCCGGCGACAGCAGCGGCCTGGTCGGCGCAAACGCACTCTTGCCCGTGCCACCGCCGCCGGCCAGCCTCGCGGCCGGTCAATCCGTCGAATTCATCCTTTGTCCATGAAGCCCGCCTCCCCCGCACCCACCCTCTCGCATCTGGATTCCGCCGGACACGCCCGCATGGTCGACGTCAGCGACAAACCCGACTCGCTGCGCCGGGCCGTCGCCGAGGGCCGGCTGACTTGCTCGCCCGCGACCATCGATCTGCTCCGCGCCCAGGCCCTGCCCAAGGGTGACGTGCTCACCGTCGCCAAGATCGCCGGGTTGCAGGCCGCCAAGGCCACCAGCACGCTCATCCCGCTCTGCCACCCGCTCGCGCTGACCGGCGCCGAGGTGGAATTCAGCGTCGAGGCCGACGGCATCGTCATCCGCGCGACGGTCCGCACCACGGACAAGACCGGCGTCGAGATGGAAGCCTTGACCGCCGTGTCCGTCGCCGCCCTCACGATCTACGACATGTGCAAGGCGGTGGACAAAGGCATGTCGATTGGCGGCATCCGGGTCGTTGAGAAAATCAAGCAATGAGAATTTCAGCGCAGGCTCAGCGTGTAGCAGCCGTCGTAAGACGGCTGGCCAGCGGTGTTACCACCGCTGCTACATTCAAATCACAGGCATCCGCTGCGGATTATCCGCTCATTCTTACATGAAGATCGCCCGCGTGACCCTCAGCGACCGCGCGGCGAACGGCGTCTATGCCGACGCCAGCGGACCGGAGATCGAGCGGATCACGGGCCGGCATTTCGCAGAGACGCTGGAATGGATCCGGGTCCTCCTGCCCGACGACCGCGCCCAGCTGGAGGCCGCCCTGCGCCGCCTCGCCGACGACGAAAAGTGCCCGCTGATCATCACCACGGGCGGCACGGGCCCCGGCCCGCGGGATGTCACCCCCGAGGCCACCCGGGCCGTCCTCGAAAAAGAGCTCCCCGGCTTCGGCGAGGTCATGCGCCAGCAAAGCTACGCGCAGGTGAAGACGGCGATCCTCTCCCGCGCCACCGCCGGCGTCCGCGGCCGTTCGCTCATCATCAATCTCCCCGGCCGGCCCAGTGCCATTGGCGAATGCCTGCCCCTGCTCATGCCCGCCATCGCCGAGGCGCTCGACCACATCGCGGGCTTCCGGCCGAGGCTGGCCCAGTTATAAACATCGGAGCCGGCAGGTTAACCACGAATTGCACGAATGGACACGAATTGGATTCCCTTGGTTTGTCATCCTGAGCCGAGCGAAGGATCCAGCGCGATTTCCGCGGTCGGTTGTGCTACTGGATCCTTCACTGCGTTCAGGATGACAACGGTCATGATTCATCCGTGATCATCCGTGTAATCCGTGGTCAACTCTGTTTGAACAACACTGTCTAAGGTGAAACCCGCCGCCGCCAAGCTCCTGCCGCGCCTGCGATTCCACCGGAACGAGACCCAGTTCTTCGGTCCCGGCAAGGCGGAGCTCCTGCACTACATCGCGGCCACGGGATCCATCCGCGTCGCCGCGCAGGAAATGGAAATGTCGTACCAGCGGGCGTGGAGCCTGGTGCAGCAGATGAACGACCTTTTCTCGGCACCGCTGGTCGTCATGGCGCGCGGCGGCGGCGCCGGCGGCGGGGCGTCCCTGACCGCCACGGGGCAGGAAGTGCTCTCGCTCTACACCGCCATGGAGCAGTCCTGCCTCACCGCGACCAGGCCGCAATGGGCGGCGCTGCGGAAGCTGATGAAGTGAGGCGCATTTGGTAGGGGCGCAGACTTGCTGCGCCCCCGGGCGTGATGCCACCTGCGCAGGGCGCAGCCCCTCGACAAGCCCTGGGCCCTGAGCCTGTCGAATGGGCAAGCCTGCGCCCCGACCCCGGATAATGCGCTTCTGCTCACCGATATATTTGACAGAAGATAACGCTTTGTTTGGCTCGCCGGGTGACTGTCGTCTGCCACCCAGGGCTCCTGTCCGGTTCGTCCGCTTCTTCTCGAACAGTCCACCCATGACCACCCGGCTCCAGTTCAACCGTCGCGAACTCGCCGGCGCCTTTGGCGACATCGGCACCGACCTGCCGCTGATCATCAGCATCCTGCTGGCGACCAGACTGGACCCGGCCGGGGTCTTCCTCGCCTACGGCCTGCTGCAGATCGGCACGGGCGTACTCTACGGCCTGCCGATGCCGGTTCAGCCGCTCAAGGCGATGGCCGTGGTCGTGATCGCCGGCCAGGCGACTGGCGGGCAACTGCAGCTCGCCGGCCTCATGATTGGCGTGCTCATGCTCGTCCTGGCCGGCAGCGGCCTCCTCGACCGCCTGCAACAGCTCATCCCCTTGGTCGTCGTGCGCGGCGTGCAGGCCGGGCTAGGGCTAAACCTCGCCAAGACCGCCTTCGGCCTCACCGGCCGTGAAGGAACATGGGGCTGGCTCGTCGCCGTTGTGGCGGTAGCCCTGCTTGTGACCCTGCGCGGACACCGGCGCATTCCCGGAGCGCTGATCGTGATCGGGGCTGGCGCCCTTTGGGCCGCGTGCTACCGCATCAACTGGCCCACCGTGGCCCATGGCTTCGGCTGGGTCTCGCCGCAACCGGCGCGCTTGCCCTGGGACCAATGGGTCTCCGCCCTGACCCTGCTGGTGCTGCCCCAGCTGCCGTTGTCTTTGTCCAACTCCGTCATCGCCACGCAGCGCACCGTGAAGGATTTCTTCCCCGAGAAATCGCTTACCTTGCGCGCCATCGGGCTCACGTACGGCGCGATGAACCTGATCGTTCCCCTGCTCGGCGGCATACCCGTCTGCCATGGCTGCGGCGGACTCGCCGGCTACTATGCCCTCGGCGCCCGCACCGGCGGTGCGGTGGTCATCTATGGCGGCATCTATGTGGTGATCGGCGCGTTGTTCAGTGGAGCATTCCGGGAAGTCGTGCAGGTCTTTCCCCTGCCCGTGCTCGGCGCCGTGCTGCTGGTCGAAGCGGGCGCGCTCATTCTACTCCTGCGCGAACTTGGCCTCTCCTCCACCCGGCTCGTGCTCGCTGCCGGCGTGGCCTTGCTCTGCGTCTTCGCCCCGCAGGGTTACCTGACCGCCATGGTTGCCGGCACGGCCTTGTACTATGGGCTGCGGCGCACGCCCGTCGGGCTGGATTTAACTAGCGCCAAGGCCTCGCCCGGCTAGCTTGCCACGCCCGACCCATGCCGCTCGACCGCTATAATCGCGACATCAACTACCTCCGCATCTCGCTGACCGATGCGTGCAACCTGCGGTGTGTCTATTGCATGCCGGAGCAGATGACCTTCCGGCCGCGCGACGAACTTCTCTCCGATGCCGAGCTGCGCCGGCTCATCACGCTCTTCGCTGCCACCGGCTTCCGAAAGATCCGCTTCACCGGCGGCGAGCCGACGCTGCGGCCGGCGCTCGTCGACCTGGTCGCCCACGCCACGCGGACTTCCGGCATCGATTCCGTCGGCCTGACCACCAACGGCGTGCTGCTCGCCGGCCTCGCCGCGCCGCTTTACGCCGCCGGGCTGCGCTCGGTGAACCTCTCCCTCGATACGCTCGACGCTGACAAATTCCGCCAGATCACGCGCTGGGGCAACCTCCCCGACGTGCTCGCCGGGTTGAACGCCGCGGCCCGCGCCGGCCTGCGGATCAAGCTCAACGCGGTCGTCAGCCGCGGGACGAACGACCACGACGATGTCATCGCCCTCGCCCGCTTCACCGTCGCGCAGCCCTGGCAGGTCCGGTTCATCGAGCAGATGCCCTTCGGCAACAACGCCGAGTTCCAGAAGAAGAGCATCGTGGACGAGGACGAGTTGCTCGCCGTCCTGACGAAGGAGTTCGGCCCGCTCGAGCTGGAGAACGGCGGCAAGCTCGATGGCGAGGCGCGCCTGTACCGGATCCCCGGCGCCGCCGGTCACATCGGTTTCATCAGCCCGGTCAGCAAACCCTTCTGCGCCGACTGCAACCGCCTGCGCCTGACCGCCGACGGCATCCTGCGCCTTTGCCTCCTGCGCGACAACGAAGCCGACCTCCGCCCGCTGCTGCGCGGCGGCGCGAGCGACGATGAGATCACCGCCTTCATCCGGAAAGCCGTGCACGTCAAACCCTGGGGCCACGGGCTGGCTGACCAGGTCATGTCCGTCTCGCGCGGCATGTCCGAGATCGGCGGGTAGGACTGCTTACCATGGATTGTCATCCTGAACCTGGTGAAGGATCCAGCCCGCCGTCCTCCGCGGCACCACGCCCGATCCAAGTCCGTTTCTTCGCCGTGCTCCGCGAACAAGCCGGGAAAAGCGTGCTCGACCTCACCACCACCGCCGCCACGCCCGCCGAACTTTATCGCGAGCTGCAAGCGAGCCACGCCCTCACCTTCCCCGCCACCCTGCTGCGCGTCTCGATCAACGAACGCTACGTCACGATGGAAAGTCCGCTACAACCAGGCGACCGGGTGGTTTTCATCCCGCCGGTGGCCGGGGGCTGAATCAGAGAATACGTTTTCGCCCACGGAACACACTGAATACACGGAAGAAAATTCCTGATTTATTGAACCACAAAGGCACGACGAGGCAGAGATTTTCCAATGCTCATTGTTCACCGTTCAATGTTCATTGCTCGGAATCGATAAATAATGAGCAATGAACGTTGAACAATTTCCGTCCGATTCTCCCTTTTCTGTGTATTCCGTGTGTTCCGTGGGCTCTCCTCCCTGTCTGCTCTCTTTTCCACCTTGTTCGAACTAACCACCCAACCCATCGACAGTGCCGCACTCCGCGCCCGCCTCGAACGGCCGGACGCCGGCGCTTGCGTGGTGTTCGAGGGCTGGGTGCGCAATCATCACCTGGGCAAGCCGGTCACTCAACTGGAGTACGAAGCCTTCGACGACATGGCCCGGATCGAGGGCGATGCAATCGTCACGGAGACCGAGCAACACCATCCGGGCTGCACCATCCTCTGCGTCCATCGCACCGGCACGCTGCGCGTCGGCGAACTCGCGGTCTGGATCGGCGTGGTGTCGGCGCATCGCGCGGCGGCGTTTCTCGCCTGCCGGGAGACGATTGAGGAAATCAAGCGCCGGCTCCCCGTCTGGAAAAAAGAGCATCATCTCGACGGCGCCGCCGAGTGGGTGAACTGCACGACGGAGGCCGCCGCGAAAGGCCCGCAACCGGCGGACTACTACGCCAGGCAATCGTCCTTGCCGGAAGTCAGCGCCAGCGGACAAGAGCAGCTGGCCAAGGCGCGCGTCCTCGTGGTCGGCATCGGCGGACTCGGGTGTCCGGCCGCGCTCTACCTGACCGGCGCCGGCGCCGGTCACCTCACGCTCGTGGATGCGGGGCGGGTTGAGCTTTCCAATCTCCATCGCCAGGTCCTGTTCACCACCGACGACCTCGGCGCGCCCAAGACCGCGGCAGCCGTCACCGCCCTGCGCGCGCGCAATCCCTTCATCCAGCTGGAAGGTCTGGCCACGGAACTCAGCGCCTCGAACGCCCGCGCGCTCGTCGCCGGGCACACGGTGGTGCTCGATTGCACCGACAACTTCGCCACGCGCTTCATTCTCCACGACGCCTGCCTCGCCGCCGGCGTGCCGCTGGTGCAGGCGGCCGTCCACCGCTTCGAGGGCACCCTCGATGTGTTCCGCCGCGGCGACGGCGGCTGTCTCCACTGCCAGTGGAAAAGCCGCCCCATCGCCGAACTGGACACCGCCGCCGGCAACTGCGCCGGCGCCCCTGTCTTCGGTCCTGCCGTCGGCCTTCTCGGCGTCATGCAAGCCGGCGAGGCGATCAAAATCATCCTTGGCCTGGAAACCGCGGAAACCCACCGCCGCACGCACCTCGTCAACCAGCTCGACTGTTCGGTCCTCTCCATCGCCCGCGAGGCGGACCCGGCGTGTCCGGTGTGCGGCCAAGAGGAAAGTTTTCAGCCGGCGGTTTTCAGTAATCAGCCTACCGATGCGGTACTGCTCTCGTTGGATGAAATGGCCGCGTTGGGTAAAGTGCAAATGGTCGCCCTCCTCGAACCCGGCGAGTCACTGGACCCGGCGCGCAGTGCAACCGGCACGCTTCCGGTACCAGTCGGAGACATCGCCCGCCTGCGTGAGCTGGCCGCACTTGGACCTGTCATCCTCACCTGCCGCCATGGCGTCCGCAGCGCGGCCATAGCCCGACTACTGCGGCTCGAGGGCGCGACCGGCATCTATGCCATGGCCGGCAGCTCAGCCGCAATCGGCTCAAGCAGGGTTTGATTCGACGCTTGGCGCTAGATACAAACCACCATGCTCCGCCGGATTCACCACGCCGCGATCATCTGCTCTGACTACGGGCGCTCGAAACGTTTCTATGTGGAAGCGCTGGGCCTGAAGGTGGTGGCGGAGAACTTCCGCCGGGATCGGCAATCATACAAACTCGACCTGGAGCTGCCGGATGGGTCGCAGCTCGAACTTTTCTCATTTCCGAATCCGCCAGTCCGGCCTTCTTATCCTGAGGCTCGGGGACTGCGGCATCTGGCCTTCGAGGTAGCCGACGTCGCCCAGTGCAAGGCTGAGCTCGAGGCAAAGGGTATCGCGGTTGAACCAATCCGAGTCGATGAACACACCAACAAGCTTTTCGTGTTCTTTGCGGATCCGGATGGGTTGCCGCTGGAGTTGTATGAGGCGACCGTGAGGGCCGGCTGATGAAGCAATTCCTCTACCGCATCCAGCCCACGCGTCCCACGATGCTTCGGGACGGTTTGACGGAGCGGGAAGCCGCGGCCGTCGGCGCGCACTTCGAATACCTGAAGGGACTCGTGGCCCAGGGCGTGGTACTGATGGCCGGACGCACCCAAACCGCGGATGAACATGCCTTCGGAATCGTCATCTTCGTCGCGGCCTCGGAGGCGGATGCGACGCTGGTGGTGCAGAATGATCCGGCCGTGAAGCAAGGTGTCATGAAGGCGGAGCTGTTTCCCTATCAGGTCGCCCTGTGGTCCGCGAAGGATCCGACCCGGGGGATTTCAAGTGAGGCGAGCCCTGTCGATTGACGAGGTTTTGGCCCGATGGATTCGAAAAGCCCGCCATGAATGTATAATCAATTCGATTGAGCCCGCCGGCGGTGACCGCTACATAGCAGGCAATTGGAAAATGTGTGCCGCGCCGATTAAAACCAAAGTCTTTCGCCCGACCGACACGGCACGCCGGCACGCGCTTGAAGGAGTGGTGCTGGCGTCGTTCTCGCAGCGGTTGGCGGCGTTCCTGATCGATTTTGTTTTCATCGCACTGCTGGTGGGGGTGGCTTCCATCCCGTCAGTAATTACAGAGGGGGCGAAGACCGGGCACTACGACCTCCATATCAATCCCTTTCACGGTTGGGCTCTTTTAAGCCTGCCGCTCTACTTCGGCCTGGTCACGTATTGGGGCAAGGGCCGGAGTATCGGCAAGCGCCTGGTCCGCATCCGTGTCGTCTCTCTTTCCCACGAGCATTTTTCCCTTTGGCATTCGATCGAGCGCTCCCTCGGCTACGGTGCGTCCGCCCTGGAGGGCGGGTTTGGTTTCCTCCAGTATTTCATCCACCCGAACCGCCAGACCGTCCACGACCGGATCGCCGAGACCATCGTGATCGCCGAGCCAAAGCCAGCGGACGCGCAGACCGAGCCGTCAGCCGTGGCCGAAGCCGCCGCACCCAGCGAACCACCCCGGCCGTAGTCGCGGCCAGGGCCGGCTCGTCAGTGCCCCGTTAAAAGAGAGAACAAGTAGCCGTAACACTCGCGCAGCGCGGTCTCGGTGTTGCCCAGGGCGTCGGCGTTGGGGAGGAACTCCAGGAGCGTCAGCGGGCGGTTGGGGTCGCGGCGGAAATCCACCGGGAAGGCGATGAACTCAACGCCGGCGCGCCGGAACAGCCGGGCGGCGCGGGGCATGTGCCAGCCGGACGTGACCACGATCACCCGGTGCCAGCCTTGGGTCTGCACGAGGTCGGCCACCGCCGCGGCCTCGGTGGCGGTGTTGTTGATCTCGCGGGTGACGATGATTTTCTCCGCCGGAACACCGCGCGCCATGGCGAGGAGACGCAGGTCTGCGCCCTCGGTCGTCGCCCGGCCCTGCCAGGATATCCGGGCGCCCGTGAACACCAGGTGCTCTACCCGCCCCGCCTGCAGCAGCGCCACCCCGCCCTCAAAGCGTTCCACCGCCTCGTCCCAGTTGGGCAGGTAACCGGGCTCCGTGTGCGGCCCCACAATGCCCCCGAGCACCACGACGGCGTCCGCGGGACCGGCCTGCGCCACCGGGATGGCCGGGTAGCGCGACTCCAGCCAGCCGAGCAGCCGGTTGCCGACGGCGGGAATGCTGGAAACATAGAGCAGGACAATCGCCGCCACCACCGGCCAGCGCTTCTTCCGCCAAAGCGCGAAGAGCAACAGCAGCGCGACCACCCCGAGGGGGAGGACGAAAACCGGCAGGAGCTTGCTCAGAAAAAACATTAAAGTGATGAGTTTGAATACTGTCCAATGAACAGCGATCAATTCACCCGATGTATTGCCCACGGAACACACAGAAGACACGGAATAAAAATCCTGATTTATTGAACCACAGAGTCACAAAGGTCGGAAGTTTCGGGGCATATGTGTCTCTGTGGTAAGAATCACGGTTACCTCGGTGCGTTTTCTTGAATTACACCGTCTGAAATCTTCCATCCGTGTATTCAGTGTATTCCGTGAGCACCCAGCCTGACTCGGATTGAGAGATTTTACCGTGGAGGCTTGACCACCAGCTTGCCCTTGATGAACGCCTGTTTCTGCAGTCGCGTCAGTTGTTTTAGTTGATACTCGCGGCGCAGGGCCTTGCCCACGGTCATCGGGCCCTCGCGGTAAATCACCTTCACCGGCAAACGCGGCTTCGTGTACTTCGCCCCCTTGCCCGCATTGTGCACCCCCACCCGCTTGGCAATATCCCGGGCCGTGCCGATGTAGAAGGTGCCGTCCGCGCAGCGCAGGATGTAGACGAAGGCCTTGGCCGCAGTCCTAGGTTTTTGGTTAGCCGGCTTTTTCAAGGTGAATTGTCATCCCGAGCGAAGCGAAGGATCCAGTCGTTCGACCAACGTCTCACGCTCTCCACCTCAGGGCTGCGGTGTCAGCGCCAGCAGCGCATCACCGGCGGCGGGCGCGGCGACTTCATCCACCGTGGCCCACAGGCCGGCGACCAGCAGCGGAACTTGATCCGCCGGTGCTCCGGCCAGCACGGACAGCGACTCGGCGGCCGGGGCCTCGCCGATGGCGGGCGGGCGAGCGAAAATTCCGACCGGCAGCTCCGCCGCCACCGCGTAGTAATGTCCGCTGGCCTTGTCGAAAAACTTGGCGCCGAGCCGGGCGAGTAGCTTGGTGGCCAGTGCATCCGCCTCCGGCCGGTGGGCGGCGCGGGCAAACTCGCGGCAACCGAGGGCCAGGGCGGCATAATCGGCCGGAACTCCCGCGACGGCCGAGCCGCGCTGGTGACTGAGATCGCCGTCGGGCGAGAGCAGGAATTGTTTTTGCACCGCCGCGAACAGCCGGCCCGCCGCCTCCAGATACTTCGGCTCACCCGCCCGCGAGAGCGCGGTGAGCAACAGGCCGTGCGCACCGGCGGTGCCGCGATCATCCCGGGGCAGCGCCGGCCGCGTCGCCCGCACCGCCAGCAGGCGGGCCGCGGCGGCGGTGTCCTTGGCGTCCGGGTTCAAAGTGGCGCGGAGAAAATTCTTTCCCTTCCATTTGCCGGAAAGGTCGTCGTCGGTGGCCACGTTACCGGCGGCCTCGACGCCGTGGGCGGTCTTGAACGCGGCGGCCTCCGCCCCGAGCGCGGCATCGATCTCGGCGTCGGTCCACACGAAGTACCCGGCGACTTCATCCGCGGTCGCATCCTCGGCGGCCGCAAACGTGCCGTCCGGTTGGGCCAGCCGCGTGAGCGCATAATCCAGCGCGCCCCGTCCCGCGGCCTGGAAGGCCTGCGTATCGTCGCCCTGCGCGGCGTCGAAATACGCGAGTGCGACCCGCGCCTGGTCCGCGAGCATCTTCTGGAGGTAGGGCACGCGCCAGCCGCCGTCCGTGACGTAGTGAAAAAAACCGCCGTCGAGCGGATCGCGCAGCGCGCTCGCGGCCATGGCGCGCAGCGTGGTCAGCGCGGCGGCGCGGTCGGCCGGCGACTGGCGCAGCAGGAAGCGCAGCAACTCGGGCTCCGGCGCCTTGGGCGGCTCGCTGAACCCGCCGCGGGCGGCGTCAAAGCCGGTGCGCCAGAGGTCGGCCGCGGCGGTCAGCCGGGCCCTGGTCTTTTCCGGGGCCGCGGCTCCCGGCACCAAGGCCGGGGCGGCGGGCGCCAGCTGCGCGATCGCCTCGCCGGCGCGGCTGCGGCAGCCGGCGGCGTCGGCGGCCCACGCTGCCTGGACCTGCTGCGCAATCTTCAGGAGACTCGACTTGCCCCACTCCTCGGTGGGCGGGAGATACCCGGCGCCGTCGAAGGGCTTCAGGTCCGGCGTGAGCCAGAGGTGGGCAGGCCAGTTGTTGAGCTGCTTGACCGTCCGCAGGTAGTGCTGCGCGAGGGCCGCAACATCGGGCTGCTCCTCGCGGTCGACGATCACGCAGAGGAAGTTCTTGTTCAGGAAGGCCGCGGTGTCGGCGTTGGCGAACGACTGCCGGCAGGTCGCGCGGCTTAGTTCATTGACCATCGAGCCGACGAAGATGTACACCGGCTTGCCGCCGTCCTTGGCCGAGCGCAGCACCGCCTCATCCCATGGCTGCCAGTCCACCGGGCTGCCCGCCTGCTCCCGGATGAACGCCGAGGCGGACGTCGCCAGCTTGGGCGAGCCGGCGCGGGCGTCCAGCGCCGCGGACAAGACAAGAAGGGGCAGGAGAAGCTTTCGCAGGAGGGGCATCGCCCAAACCGATAGAGCGGGCCCCGGCGATGTGCAAGCCGGGTATCAAGCCCAGGGTTTTTGACCATGGATTACACGGACGATCACGGATAGAAACTAACCGAACGAACCGGCAATCCTGAGTACAGCGAAGATTCCAGCGGCATGACGGCCGCAGTAAATCATATGCATAACCTATCGCCTCTAACTCGGTTACTTTGCTTCCCCTGAATGCCTGGGATTGCCTCAGCCATCCGTGTTGATGCGTGCAATCCGTGGTTAAAAAAATTCAGGGCAGCACCAGTGTCTGCTCGCCGGCGTGCAGCGTGGTGTCGCGGCCTTTCCAGACAAACACCCCGGTCACGCCCGCGGGCAGTGAAACCTTCGCCTTCAGCCCGGCTTGCTCCCGCACCAGCTCGACCCGGATATCGCCCTTGGGATGCGGCACCGTGCCTTCCACGTGCTGCAGGCGGCCGAGGTGCGGCTCGATCCGCACCGTGGCAAAGCCGGGGGAACCGGGCTCGATGCCGCAGACGGTCGCGAGGAATTCATAGATGGGCGAGGCGCTCCACGCGTGACAGTCCGACCGCGTCGGGTCGGGCTGCTCGGCGAACGTCGTCAGGCCCTTCGCCAGCATGCCCTGCCACGGCCCGAGCTGCTCAAGGTATTCGTCACCCCGCCCGGCCTGCTTCATCGCCCGCAGGAGATAAAACCGGAAATACGTGGACGCCTGGATCAACGACGAGTCAGACGCGACACGCCCGATCAGCTCGTGCGCCGCGTCACCCGTGATGGCCCCGGCCAGCACTGCCAGCACGTTGGCGTGCTGGCTGAAGATCTTCCTGTCCGGCGTATCGGAAAAGAGCCGGCGTTTCTCATCCCAACAGAGCCGGGTCACGCTCGCGCGCAGGCCGGCGGCGAGTTTTTCATAGTGCGTGGCACGCTCCTCGCGACCGAAGGCGCGAAACAGGTCCGCAGCGTGCTGCAGCGTCATCGCATACTGCAGCGAGACGATGCTCGAGCCGCCCTCATGGGCCCCGGCCGGAGTGCCGCCATAGCCGAGGTCGCCGTCCCACGGCCATTCCTTGGTCCAGTCGACAAAGGTCCAGTAGGGCAGCGCGCCCAGCAGGCCGGTCGACGGATCCACCCGGCGCTCGAACCAGCCGAGCACCGCTTCCATGCCGGGCAACCGCGCCTGCAGGAACGCCGCGTCCTCGCGGTGCCGCCAGTAGTCGTGGACCATGTCGACCCAGAACAAGGAAAAAGTATTGATGATCTGCGGACTGAGCGACGGATACCGGCTCTGCGTCAGCCCGTCTGGGATCCGCGAGCGGTCGAACAACTCGATCGCGTTCCGCATCAGCCGGTCGTCGCCCGACACGTAGAGGGAAATCAAACTCTGGATCCGCGTGTCGCCCACGTATTGGAGCTGCTCATAATAGGGACAGTCCACGTAAGTCTCGAACGCGCACAGCCGCGCCGTCCGCCAGCCGACCTGCCAGATGCGCGCCAGCGCCGTGTCATCGCTCGTGAACGCGCCGCGCTCCTTGAAGGGGTAGCCGGTGAAATTGCCGAGGAGGTCTTCGAGCACGAGCGGCTCATCGCCGGTTGTCACCTCGACCTGCAGGTAGCGATAGGTGCGAAAATCCAGCGGGGCGAAATGCCGGTGCGCGCCACCGTCGGTCACGAATTCATCGTTAATCCCGACGATTTCCCGGCCCTCGATCTCGTCGCGGTTGCCCTTCTGCCCGTTCTGGTCGAACAACGCCTCGGCATAGGTCAGCGTGATGCGGGCGCCTTTACCCCCGCTGACGGTGAGCTGCGGAAACGCACTGGTCTCAAAGCCCTGGTCCAGCAGCGCGGTCGCGTGCGTATGCGCGGGCACGGTGACCGGCGCCTTACCCTCCAGGAATGCCGCGGGCACCTCGACCCCTGTCGTCCGGCGCACCCGGCCGATCCGTTGCGCCGTTTCCTCCACGGCCGGGATCGTCCGCGGCTGCAGCCACCAGCTGACGTCCGTGCCCCAGCCGTAGGGCACGCCGTTCGTGATCAACCGTGCGGCCGGCCAGGCCCGGTCGTTGAAGTCAGGCCGTTCCCAGCCCCACGGGTGCAGCGCCGCATCCACGCGGTCGCCGGGGCCGACCACGATGAACGTTCTCAACCGCGCCCGGTCGTGCGGGAACGGCCGGTGGGCCTCATCGCGGTAAACCTTCCAGGTCGCATTGGTGTCGGCAATTTCCTCGGCCGCGGTGTCACCTTGCAGGAGGAAACCCGTGCGCAGGCTCATGATGGCATAAGGCGCGTCCTCGCCGTAGCTCCAGACCCGCGCCGTGATGACATTGGCGCCGGCCTGCAGCCAGGGTGCGAGGTCGATGCTGTCGTAATGCCAGAGCAGTGGATCGCTCCGCTGCGGGCCGAAGCTGACCGACTGCCCGTTGACGAAGAGCCGGTAGCGCGAGTCGGCCGTCACGTGCACCACAAAGTGCGCCGGGGCCTGTGCGAGGTCGAGCGACTTGCGGAAGAGGTAGACGCCGTATTCGTTTTTCGGCGCGGCGGGGTGCGTGATCCAGCTGGCCGGCCAGCGATAGGTCAGCAGCCGCTCCGCCGGCGCGGGTTGGCCGCTGGCCGACAAGCCGGCCGGCCGGGCCAGCGTACCCAGGAAGCAAAACGTGACCAGACCAAGGATAAGGCGCATGGGGGAAAGCGGGGTTCAGCGGAAAATCTTCTGCAAATACTCTTCCAGGTAGGCCCGCCACACCGGCCACTCATGCGCGCCGGCCGTGAGATGCCATTCGTGCGGCACTTGCTTCGCCTCCAGCCAGGCGTTGAACTTCGTGTTCTGCTCGAGGAGGAAATCGTCCTTGCCCACGCCAACCCAGATCAGGTGCGGCGCACCGGTCTTGGCCTGTTCCGTGGCGAGCAGCGTGGCGAAACGCTGGTCGAGGTCACCCGTGGGCACCCCGGAACTGAAACCGCCCACCCAGCCGAAAAGTTCCGGGTGACCGAGGCCGATGGTCAGCGACTGTCCGCCGCCCATCGACAGGCCTACAATGGCGCGGTCCGTCGCGCCGGTCCGCACCGGGTAGCTGGCCTCGATCATCGGCATGACGTCGTGCAGGAGCTCCTGCTCCATCGCCGCCTGGTTCTTCTCGCCGTAATTATCATGGCGCGAGTCGCCCGCCGGGATCGGCACCGGGTGGCCGTTGGTCATGACGATGATCGCCGGGACGATGAGTTTTTTCGCGAGCAGGTTGTCCGCGATGAAATTCGCATGCCCGGCGGCGACCCAAGCCGTCTCCTCGTCGCCATAGCCGTGCAGGAGGTAAAGCACCGGATAGGTGGTGGCCGCCCGGGGGTCGAAGCCCGGCGGGGTGTAAACCTGCAGTGCAACCTCGCCGCCGCGGGCCCGGGAAGTGAAGACATGCCGGTGGATCGTGCCGTGCGGCACCGCCGTCAACTCGAGCGGCAGCGGCGGGTTGCCGGGGACGTCGACCAGGCTTTCGTTGGCCAGCCATTCCTTGGTCCGGCGGTTCAGCGGGTCGGTGAACGTGGCGCCGTCGACATCAAAGGTGTAGCTGTAGAGATCGGGAGTGAGCGGGCCGACCGTGACGCTCCAGACGCCCTTGGCATCCTTGGTCATGGCCTGCGGCGGCAGGTGGCGCAGGCCCTTGACCGCGACCGCCTGCGCCTTGGGCGCGAGCAGGCGGAAGGTGATGTGACCGTCGGCGGAAACCTCCGGCGAGCGGAAGGCGGGCTGGGCGCAGGCCGGGCCGGCGAGGAACGAAAGCAGGGCGAGGCAGAGGAACCAAGAGCGGGGTAGCGAGTTCATCGGCTGTCATGATGTCGCGGAGAACGCCGCTGTCCACGCCAGAGACGCCTTCATCAGATCCGGGGTCATCGACCCCGGCTACAACCGAGCCGCTCCAATTACATTTGCCACCCACGGGCGCGGGGGGCTTTTCTCAGAGTGCGGCCCGCCCCACTCCGGCCGCCCAACCAGAGCTTCAACCCCATTGAATTCCACCGCCTCCCGATGCGCCCGTCCTTCTTTCTCGCGCTGACTTTTGCCGTCACTCTTGCCCTCGCCCCGCGGCCCCTCGCGGCGAAGCCCTCCACCTGGACCGATCTCTCAGGCGCGACGTTCCGCGCCGACCCGACCGAGATCCTCGGGCCGTTCGCCCTGTTTAATACCAGCGAAATCAGCGGCCGGCGGGTCCTGCTGCGGAGTCTGGGCCCGGATGAGTGCCGGCGTTTCTTCCGCGAATCCGCCGCCCGCCCGCCCGCTGCGGCCCAGTGGGGCCAGGCCAAGGGCCGGATCACCGGGGATCTGCTGGGGAATGTGATGCGCGTGACCGAGCAGAAGCTGGTGCCCGTCGATCTCACGGGGCGCCCCGAGCCGGACGTGATCGTGCTCCTGTTCGGCTCCTACAATGACGGCGAGTCCTGGGGCATGGTGCGCAGCTTCGTCCCCACCTACCAGCGCATCCAGCAGGTCTACCCGGGCCGTTGCGAGGCCGTGTTCTTCGGCGTGCGCGACAAGGCCGACGAGCACCAGTCGATCGCGACCCAGACCTACATGCCGTGGCTGGTGACCGACTTCTCCGCCCAGCGGGGCATGGACCACATCAACCGCTTCGCGCCCGCCGAGGGCATCCTTATGATGGCCATCTCCCGCGACGGCGTGCCGCTGGCCTCGTCCCGCGCCGAAAATGTCGAGGCGATCAAGCAGTTCATCGACGCGCTGTCCGACGTGCTGCGGGCGATCGATCCCGCCAACCCGGCCACATGGCGCGAGCGGCAGCACTACCTCGACGCGGTGCGGCCCGAGCAGTTCGCCCACGCCCACGCCGCCCCCCTGCTCATCGGCAGCCCGCTGCGCGGCGACGGACTCCGCCAGCGGGGCGTCACCCGGGTGAAGGCCCGCCTCGACGTCGGCCCCGACGGCCATGCGACCGCCGCGACGGTCGAGCCGGAAGGCGGCGTGACGCCGGCGATGACCGCGCCGCTCGCCGACGCCCTGCGCAAGGGCACGCTTTTCAGCCCCGCGATCGAACAGGGCCAGCCGGTCGCCGGCCCCTACGATTACGTCTACGACACGCCGCCCCCCAGCGCGGCCAAGCCCGCCGACATCGCCTGGCTGCGCGGCGACGGACGCATTGAAATCGCCATCGGCTCCTGGCTCGTGCTCCGGCCGATCCCGGTGCCCGCGGCCGTATTCTCCAGCGTGGACCACGTCGACGCCAACGGCGTCACCGTCTTCACCGCGGTCAGCGTCAGCCAGGAAAAGGTCAGCCGCAGCTCCCAGATGAACGCCTTCAACTCCGATTTCTTCACGGATCCCGCCGCCGTGCTGCCCGCGGAGGGCGACGGGCAAGTCGTGGATGAGGCCCGGCTCAAGTGGGAACGGGTGAAATCGGAGGACGGTTACGTCAACATGCAGACCGGCGCCAACCAAGACTATTGCGTCGGCTATGCCTGGGCCGAGCTCGACTCCCCGCAGGCCCTCGACGGCTGGCTGGGGATCGGCAGCGATGACGGCCTGAAGATCTGGCTGAACGGCAAGCTGGTCCACGACCGCTGGGTACGCCGCGACAGCCGGATCGACGACGACATTGTTCCCTTGCACCTTGAGGCGGGCAAAAACCGCCTGCTCATTAAAATCCAGAACGCCACCGGCGAATGGAGCTTTATCAGCCGCCTGCGCGTGAAAGCGCCGCCCGCCCCCAAATCATGACCGCTTCCCCCACTCCCTCCGTGCTCGATCTCGCCAAGATGATTGATCACTCGCTCCTGCATCCGACCATGACCGACACGCAGCTCGATGCCGGCTGCGCCCTCGCCGCCCGCTACGACGTGGCGACCGTCTGTGTGAAACCGTACTATGTGCCCCGCGCAACCGCGTTGCTCAAGGGGACCGACGTCTTGGTCTGCTCCGTCATCGGTTTCCCCCACGGCAACAGCCACACCTCAATCAAGGTCCTCGAGGCCGAGCTCGCGATCCGCGAGGGCGCGACGGAAATCGACATGGTCGCGAATGCCGGCCGCGTGCTCGGGGGCGACCTCGCCTACGTCGCCGGCGACATCAAGGCGGTGAACGACGCCTGCATCGCCCGCGGCGCGATCCTCAAGGTGATTTTCGAGAACGACTACCTGCAGGACGCGCACATCATCCAGCTCTGCAAAATCTGTTCGGACATCGGCGTGGCCTTCGTCAAGACCTCCACCGGCTACGGTTTCGTCAAGCAGCCGAACGGCGACTACAATTACAAGGGCGCGACGGACGCCCACCTGAAGCTCATGCGCGCCCATTGCCCGGCGAGTATCCAGATCAAGGCCGCCGGCGGCGTGCGCACGCTCGACGATCTCCTAAAGGTCCGTTCGTTCGGCGTCACCCGCGTCGGTGCGACCGCCACCGAGGTGATGCTCAACGAGGCCGTGAAGCGCGGATTCCCCGGCCCCCGGCCGGCCGGCCTTGGACAGCCGGGTACCGCTTCTGTCGCAACTCCCGGTTACTGAACCCGCCTTTTGCCATGCAGCGCAGTCCGTACCTTTGGGGCATCGCGGCCGCCCTCACGCTGGGCTGTATCGCCGGGCTGTCGGCCGGGGCCGCGGAAAATAATGTAATCCGGCCGGGCGAGCCCTGGCCGGACAACCACGGTGTCCACATCAACGCCCACGGCGGCGGGGTACTTTATCACGCCGGCACCTATTATTGGTTTGGCGAACACAAGACCGCCGGCCCATCGGGCAATCTGGCGAACGTCGGGGTCGGGGTCTATGCCTCCACCGACCTGATCCACTGGCGCGACGAAGGCATCGCGCTCCCGGTGTCGGACGATCCCGGCAGCGACCTCACCCGGGGCTGCATTTTGGAGCGGCCCAAGGTGATCTTCAATGCGGCGACCGGAAAGTTCGTGATGTGGTTTCACCTCGAGCCCAAGGGCGGGGGCTATCGCGGCGCCCGCAGTGGCGTGGCCATCGCCGACCAGCCCACCGGTCCATTCCGGTTTCTGGCCAGCATCCGGCCGAACGCCGGAGCCTGGCCACGGAACGCCCCGCCCGACCAGCAGAGGCCGCTCAGCCCCGCCGAATCCGCGCTGGTGGCCAGCCTCGACCTCAAGGGTGGTCCCGTGCCTGGCTTTCCGGTCGACCTGATTTTCCGCCGGGACTTTGCCGGCGGGCAGATGGCACGGGACATGAACCTCTTCGTGGATGACGACGGGCAGGCCTACCAGATCTACGCGTCGGAGGACAACGGCACGCTGCAAATCTCCCGGCTGAGCGCCGACTACCTCCGGCCGGCCGGCGATTACGCGCGGATCCTGCCGGGTGGATTCAACGAAGCCCCCGCGCTGTTCAAGCACGGCGGCAAATACTGGCTGATCACCTCCGGTTGCACCGGCTGGGCGCCCAATCCCGCGCGGCTCGCCGTGGCCGATAGCATCTGGGGCCCGTGGACCACCCTCGGCAATCCTTGGAACGGACCCGGCGCACAGACCGCCACCAGCTACGATTCGCAATCCACCTTTGTGCTCCCGATCGCCGGCGCACCTGATGCTTTCATCTTCATGGCCGACCGCTGGCGGCCCGACGATGCTCAGGACGGACGCTATGTCTGGGTGCCGGTTCGCTTCCAGCTCGATGGAGTCCCCTTCCTTGAATGGAAACAAACCTGGGATCCGACTGCGATCCACGCGCCCCTACCCCCAATCAATCATTCCCCATGACTCACTCCACCCAACTGCGCGCCCCGTCCGCGTTCCGGCGATTGCTTGTTCTCATCCTCGCGACCCTCGCCGTTTCAAGTTCCGCAATCGACCGCCAGTCACTCCAATCCATCCGCGTCAACGCCGAGGGCCACTATCTGGAAACCTCCGATGGAAAACCTTTCTTCTGGCTTGGCGACACCGCCTGGGAACTCATCCACTCCACGACCCGCGAAGAATGCAGCTATTATCTCAAGACCCGCGCGCGGCAGGGCTTCACGGTCATCCAGACCAACGTGCTCGCCGAGATGAACGGGTTGAACAAACCCACGCCGGACGGGTTGCGTCCGTTCAAGGACAACGATCCCACGCAGCCCAACGCGGCATATTTCGACCGGGTGGCGCAGATCGTTGACGAAGCCGCGGCTGACGGGCTGTACGTCGCGCTGCTGCCCGCCTGGGGCGACAAGCTCGTGGCCCCTTGGGGTGAGGGTCCGCGGATCTTCAACCTGGACAAGCTACCGGTAGTCCGGGCCTACGCCCGCTACCTCGGCGGCAAGCTCAAGGGCCGGACCAACGTGGTGTGGATGCTCGGCGGCGACCGGCCGGCCGTGCTGGATCCCGCCAAGCCCGACGAGTGGCCGCAGAACCAGGCGAGAGCCACCGGATTTGCCGTGAACACGGACTGGCGGCCGATCTGGCGGGAAATGGCGGCGGGGCTCGCCGAGGGCACGGGCACGACGCCCGTCTGCCTCTATCATCCTTCCGGCGGTGACCTCACCACCTCGGTGATGATGCCGCACGAGGCCTGGCTCTCGATCAACGGCATGCAGAGCGGGCATGGCGGGGGCCACGACGTCCCCGTCTGGGATCTCATCGCCCGGGACTACGCCCTCACACCGGCCAAGCCCACCCTGGACCTCGAGCCCAACTATGAGGACCACCCGGTCAGCCCGTGGCCGCGCTGGGATCCGGCGCTCGGGTATTTCCGGGATCACGATGTCCGCAAGCAATGCTACCGCTCCGTGCTGGCCGGTGCGTGCGGCGTCACCTACGGCCACCATGCCATCTGGGGTTTTGTCGGCGACCGCAACGATGTGATCAACCACGCCGACCGCGACTGGATCGACGCGCTGCACCGCCCGGGAGGCAGCCAGATGATCTACCTCCGGCAACTGATCGAGTCCCGGCCGTTCTTCACGCGGGTGCCTGACCTGACGATGATCGACAATCCGTCGCCCAGCCATGCGCTGCACATGACGGCGAGCCGCGACCGCAATGGCAGCTACGCCTTCATTTATTTCCCCACCAGCGACCAGCCGGCCACGATCGATCTGGGCAAACTCACCGGCGCAAAGTTGCACGGCTGGTGGTATGACCCGCGCACGGGGTTCGCCCACCCACTCGGTGAGATCGCCGGCGGCGGCAAGCGCGAGTTCACCAGCCCGGGCTACGGTCCCGATTGGGTGCTGGTGTTGGACGATGCCGCGAAGAATTACGCCGCACCTGGGTCGAAAGCCTGGTCGGAGTGACGCACGTTCGGCACCGCCCTCACCACCCCAGCGCCTTGCGCAGCAGCGGCTCCAGTTCGTCCGCCATCGCCACGTGTTCCGCGCCGGTCGGGTGGCCGTTGCCCGGGACGCCGGGATAACGCGGGAGCGGGGCGAGCACGACCTTGGGATCCCGCACCCGGGCCACGATCTGCTCGAGGTAGAAATGCAGGATGGTGCGGCGCGGACCCTTGGCAGCATCGTTGTCCACGATCGGCGAATCCATGATGAAGATCAAAGCGCCCGGTGCATCGCGCCGGACCTTCTGGATGAACTGCACGTAGGCGTTCACGAACTCATTCTGGTCGGGCACGCCCTGGTTAAAATCGTTTGTCCCCAGCTGGATTCCGATCGCGTCGGGCACGTAACGCGCGGGGTCCCAGCGCACGGCCGGATCGTCCGGCAGAGCCAGCTCATAGAATTGCGGCGCATTGCCCGTGTCGCGGATCCCCTGCCAGTCGCGGATGATCCCGCGGCCCCCGTAGCTCACCAGGTGGCATTGCGCACCCAGCCGGCGGGCGAGCGTCATGCCGTAGGAGAGACGGGCGTTGCAGTTGATCTTGTCGTTCATGTCACGGCCCGCAGCATAGGCGGTCATCTCGCCGCAGGTCACCGAGTCGCCGATGAACATCAGCTTGCGGGCCGGCAACGGCGGCGCCGGCAGCAACGTGCCGGCCGGATCGGTGGCAAAGCCGAGGATCGTGCAGGTGCCCTGCCAGCTCTCATTGCAGCGCAGGACGGAGACCGTGTGCTCCGCGGCGCTGTCGCTCCGGTAGATGACGTATTCGCCGCCGCCTTGGTGGAGGCGCACCTGGGTGGGCGCGGCCCGGTCGATGCTGACATCGAAGTAAAGGTCGGCCGCGGAGGCCTCTGCGCGCATGGTCAGCGTCGTCCCGCGAAAACGAAGATGCGCCGTCACCCCGGGAAACCCGAGGCGAACGGCACCGGATGCGTCGGTGGCATGCCGGCCTTCGAAAGTAACAGGTGAATCGTTCGCGGACATGAGGGGAGTAGAGCCGGCCGCCGCGGTCGACGCAACCGCACTCAGCAAAGCCAGCACAACGGGGGTAAGCTTTTGCTTCATGCCACCAAGGGAGGCCAAGCAGGCGGCGGTCTCAACGACAAAGATACGGGCGAAGGCATGAGCGCAGTCGGAAACTGAAACTGCGTAGGAACACACCCCGCCCTTACTTCTCCGCCTTCAGCTGCTCCCTCACCGCCGGGGGCCGGTGCATCGCCTGTTTGAAGAACTCGCCGGGGGGCGTCAGCTTGTAGCCGTCGACGCTCTCGATCATTTTCGGCCACCAGTCGGCATCGAACACCCAGGCCATCCAGCTGATGCCGCGCTGCTCGAGGAAACGCGTGATCCGGTTGCCGTAATGGTTGTCATCGATCGCCTCGCCGGGCTTGGACTCAAAGCCGATCTCGGTCGCGATGATCGGGTAGTGCTCCGCCGCGAACGCGAAATTCTCCTCCCAGCGCGGCTCCCAGGGCTGCCCGCGCTTGTTGGCGTAGGGGTGCGTCACGTAGCCGATGCCCTCGGCGCGGACCGGCTCGTAGTGCAGGTAGTTCAGGTCGTAGGCCCAGTCGAAACCGGCCACGAGCGGGATGCGCTCCTTGTCCCAGAAGCGGATGACGCCGATCATCTCCTCGTTCAGCTGCCGCCACTCGGTCCAGCTCATCGTGCCGAGCATGCCGCTGTAATGGGCCGGTTCGTTGAAGAGCTCGTAGAACGCCACGGTGTGGTGGCCGCGGTAGTGCTGCGCGATCGTCCGCCAGAAAGCCATCGTCTCGGGGACTGACGTCTCATACATCGGCGCCTGGAACATCCCGGCCTTCAGGTTGCCGATGGAATGCCAGTCGATGATCACATAGATGCCGAGGTCGGTGCACCAGTCCACCGCCTGGTCGAGCAGCGCCAGGTACGCGGCAGGCGTGCGCTCGCGCCACGCGACCGGATGCACCGGCAGCCGCACGAGGTTCGCACCCATGGCCTTCACGGCGACGAAGAGCTCGCGATTCCAACGCCCCTGCCCCGCCAGCTTGTCCGGGTCGGCGACAGACATGCCGCGAAACAACATCGGCTCGCCGGCCGGGTTGACGAAGCGGTTGCCCTTCACGGCAATCAGCGGCAGCGCCTTGGCCTTGGGATTTTCCCCTTGGTGGCGTTCGGAGCCGTCGCCTTCCTGCCACCAGCGCTTGGCGGCGGACGGCGCGGTCGTCTCCGCCGCGGAGAGCAACCCGGCGAGGGCAAGAAAGAGAACAGGGAGGAGGGTATTTTTCATGAGAGAGCCCGGTTAGTTAACCACGGATTACACGGATGGACACGGATAAATACTGGAAAGCTGTCATCCTGAACGCTGTGAAGGATCCAAGTGCGCAAGGATGATATCATGTTCGAGGCCGTGGATCCTTCGCCCGGCTCAGGATGACACTCAATTTTATCCAGGCCGCTCACTTGATCACCGGGTAATGCACCGTGGGCTTGGTGACCTTCACCCAGGGCAGTCTTTCCCAGGTCATGACCGTGTCGCTCCCGAGCAGCTTCATCATCGCGGCGCGGTCCGTCCGCATCCCGCCCATCTCGCCCCAGACGGTGAACCACGCCCAGCGGGGCTGGCGCTGCAGCACCTCGACGGTCGGCAGCGGACCGACCTCGGCCAACGCGATCGGCTTGCCGCCCGCGAGCGCCAGCAGGTCGTCGTAATCGTGGCCCGCGAAGTTGGACGAATACACGTCCGTCGCCAGCACATCGACCTCGTCCTGGCCGGGAAAATAATCCGCGTACGGCCCGACCTTCTCGCGCACCTCGTTGCCCCCGAAAACCCAGATCAGGTTGTCCAGGTGGTGAAAGTTCACCAAACGGTCGTAGAGCATCCGGTAAAGCTTCCGGTAGCCGGCGTCACCGGGCCGGCCGCCCCACCAGAACCAGTCGCCGTTCATCTCGTGGTACGGCCGCCACAACACCGGCACGCGGGCGTCGCGGAGCTGGCGCAGGAAAAATGCGATGACGTCCACTTGCGACTTCCAGCGCTCGTTGAGCGCCGAGCCGGGCGTGAGGAGCTGCGCCCACTGCTCGTCGGTGAGCTTGCCCTGGATGGATTGCTTGAAGTCGACCGGTTCGTCGTCGACCGGCCGCACGGCGTGCCACATCAGGTTGATCACGAAACCTTCCTCGTGCCGCCGGATCGCCTCGTCGACGATTTGCTGCCGGAAGTTGATGCCGTCCCAGGTGCCGGGTTCGCTGAAACCGAAGTCCTGGCTGAAGACGGCGGGATAGCGCCCGGTCGCCTTGTACGCGCCCGGCAGCCGCGTGGAGCCGAGCAACGGCACCGAATGCTGGCCGGTCAGGGTGTGCTTGCCGGAAACATCCTGCAGAAACTGATACAGCCCGACCGCCTCAGCCGAGGCTCCCGGCGTGCAGAGCCTGGGCGCGTCCGCCCCGGACACGCTCGCTGCCATTACCGCCAACCAAGCCAGGCCACCACTCACGCAACGGGGTATGTTCACCCGAGCAGGGTGGGTTCGCCGACACGACGACTCAAGCCGAAGTATGGGTCGCGGGCTGAATGCGATGCTGGCCGGCAATAGCGCGGGACCGGCGGGAACAAACCGGCCGGCGCTTCAGTCCCAGCGTCCGATCCGGGCAGGACGGCTGATTTGCCCTTTGCGCTTGTTTGACCACCACTAAAGACCAACCCTTTGCCTTCGCATGTTCAGCCATCGCTTGTTCCCGGCCCAACCCCCCGGCACTCCCCCGCTGAGTGCGGCCTGACATGCGCTTCCTGTCGCTGATCCCCGTCAACCTGCGCCGCCACCGGCTGCGCGCGCTCATCGGCGTCGCCGGGATCGGGTTCGGCGTGGCCGCGATGCTCACGATCCTCGGCATCGTCAACGGCGCCATCGGGATGTTCGAGCACATCCTCTCCACCGACAGCCACTACCTCGTGCTGGAGAAAAATGTCTCGGACCTGTTCTTCAGCGCCGTGCGCGAGGAGGACAGCGCCGCGATCCGCGCGCTGCCGCAGGTAGCCGCCGCGCATCCGCTGCTCTTCGGCATTGTCTCCTCCCCCGGCTACCCGGTCATCACCTGCTTCGGCGTCGAGGCCGACGACCCGCGGCTGGCGCAGGCGGAATGGCGCGCCGGGGCCCGCGCGGATTTCGGCCGGAACCCCGGCGAGATTTTCCTCGGCGCCCGGGCGGCGGAGTTCCTGCACGCCAAGCCGGGCGACCGGCTGCCCATCGGGCCGGTCACGCTGCGCGTGGCGGGCGTGCTGAAGCTGGAAAACGGTTTCGAGGACGGCGGGGTTTTCCTGCCGCTGGCGGCGGCGCAGGAATTTTTCCACCGCCCCGGCGTCTGCTCGGTGCTGGCGGTGAAACTCCGTGACCAGGCGGCGGGCGCGGAATTCAGGCGCGCGGTCGAGGCGGCCCACCCCGGCCTGATCGCGCTCGAGAACCGGGAATTCAACCAGAGCTACCAGTCGTTCCGCATCCTGAAGATGACCGCCTGGGCCGTGGGCCTGTGCGCGTTTCTCCTCGGCGGGCTCGGGGTCGCCAACACCATGCTGCTCTCGGTGTTCAGCCGCATCCGCGAGATCGCCGTGCTCCGCGTCTGCGGCTTTTCCGAGCGGCAGGTCGCGGCGCTGATTCTCGGCGAGGCCGTGGCGGTGGCCCTCGGCGGGCTCGCGGTGGGTTTCGCCCTCGGGGCGGCGGTGCTCGCTGTCCTTCCGCACGTCCCGCAGTTCCAGGGCTATGTGCAGGCGGATGTGCGCCCCCTGGTCGTCGCGGGGATCGTCGTCACCGCCCTGGTGACCGCCGTGGCCGGCGCGATTTATCCGGCCTGGTTTGCGTCCCGGGTTCAACCGGCGGAGGCCCTGCGCTATGAGTGACGCCCGGGAAATCCTCGTGACGGCCCGCGACCTGTGGAAGGCCTACGACGGCGGCCGCGTGCCGGTGCTGCAGGGCGTCTCGCTCGACGTCCACGCCGGCGAGGTGGTCGCGTTGTGGGGCGCGTCCGGCTCGGGCAAGAGCACGCTGCTCCACCTGCTGGGCGGACTCGACGCGCCGGACCGGGGGACGCTGCAGGTCTGCGGACGCAACCCGGTGATCGAATCGGACCGGCTCGAACTCCGCCGCCGGCACCTCGGGTTTGTTTTTCAGCTCCACAACCTCATCCCCGACCTGACCGTGGCGGAGAACCTGCGCGTACCCGCGCTCGCCGTGAACCAGCCGGCCGCGGCGACCGACCGCAGACTGCGCGAGCTGGCGGAGCAAGTCGGGATCGGCCACCGGCTCACGCACCGCATCCAGGACCTGTCCGGCGGCGAACGGCAGCGCGTCGCGATTTGCCGGGCACTGATGAATTCGCCGCGCCTGCTGCTGGCCGACGAGCCGACCGGCTCGCTTGATGAAACCACAGGCGACCTCGTATTCAGCCTGCTCAAGGAACTGGCGGCCCGCCACGGCATCGCGGTCGTGCTGGCGACGCACGAGCGGCGGTTCGCCGAGGCCTGCGACCGGCGCCTGCGGGTGCGGGACGGGAAGATTTCCGAGACGTGAACCCCGGACGATCCACCCCGGGGCGGACGCAAGTCGCACGCACGATGGCGCGACATGCGCTGGGCTGGCTCGTCGCCGCCAACATGATCGGCCTGCTCCTCGCGGCGCTGCTCCTCTGGCCGGGCTGGAACGAGCCGCTGGCGCCCCTGACCTACGGGCGCTGGCTGCCGCTGCATCTCGACTGGCAACTGTACGGCTGGTGTGCGCTGCCGCTGGTCGGCGCGCTGCTGGCGTGGTGCCTCGACCTGCGTCATCCGCACGCGGTCACGCACGCGCGAGTTGCGCTGGCCGCGTGGTCGCTCGCGCTCGCGCTCGGCGGGCTGGCGTGGCTGGCCGGCGTGACGAGCGGCAAGCTGTTTCTCGAATGGCACGGCTGGGCCCGGCCGCTGCTGCCGGCGGCGATGGGGCTGCTTTGGACCTTGCTCGCCGCCCACGCCTGGTGGCGGCGTGACGAGCTTGGCCGCGGCGGCCGGACCGGAAGAATCCTGGCCCTCCTCGCGCTGCTGGTCGTGCCGGGTGCGCTCTACCTGTCAGCCGGCCGCGAATTCTATCCAAGCGTGAATCCCGACAGCGGTGGCGCCACCGGCGCGCGGCTGCTGGCGTCGACGCTCGGTATCGTGGCGATCTACGGATTCCTCGCCGAGGTGCTGGGCCTCGGGCGACCGGCGCGGCGCGGCTGGTACTGGGGTTATTTTGTTTTCTCCGCGGCGGTCTGCGCCGGCATCGAACACGGCCACGCCTCGCATCATGAGCCGGCGCAGGTCCTGGGCCTGGCCACCCTGCTCGGCTGGTTGCCGCTCGCGTGGTTTTATTTTCGCGGCGGTCCCGGCGTGCCGGCGGCCCGGCGGTGGTGGGGCGCGGCGTTTGTCTGGTGGTCCGCCCTGGTGGGCTCGGGCCTCTGGACGTTTTTGCCCGGGGTCTCCGAGCGGATGAAATTCACCAACGGCATGGTCGGGCACGCCCATCTGGCGATGGCCGGGCTCGTCACCAGCGCGAACCTGGCGGTGCTCATCGAACTGCGCGCACTGAACGGCCGGCGCGGCTTCTGGCTGTGGCAGGTCGCGTGTGCCGTGCACGTGGCGGTGCTGCTCGGGCTGGGCTGGCACGAGGCCGGGCACGAGGCCGATTTGTTTTTCTCAGCACCGTGGACGCAGGCGGTCTACGGTGTCCGCCTGCTGGCCGGTGCCGCGATGCTCGTCGCGTCGGTGTGGTGGTGGCGGGATGCGGCGAGGGAGGGGACCGCGCCATGAAGACCGGCGGAAATTCCGTGCCCCCCGGTTCGATGGCAGCGGCGGTTGCGGCCATCGTGGCCACTTACGGTTATTTTCTTCTTTTCGCCGAGTTCGCGTTCCTCGAACTCGCGAAGCCGCTGTTCGGCGGCGAACTGGCGCTGCGGCCCCTGCTCGCCGTACTGGGCGCGGGCGGGGTGATCGGCAGCCTGCTGGCCGCGCAGGGTTTCACGCTGCGCCGGTTCCGCGGCGCGCTGGCGGGGGGATTCGTCGGCTGCGCCCTGGGCGCCGCGCTCGCCCTCGGGGCGGGCCAGACGGGACTCTGGCTCGCGGGCGCGGTGGTCGGGCTGAGCCTCGGTTGGACGACCGTGGTCCTGTCGTCGGGCCTGCGCGCGACTGTCGGTGGACGACGGCTGGGACTTTGCTGCGGCCTGGGCACCGGGCTGGCCTATGCGGCCTGCAATATTCCCCTGGTCTTCGCGGCCCCGCCACAGGTTCAGACGGTGATCGCCCTGGTCCTGGCCGCCGGCGGGGCGCTCGCCGCCGGCCTGATGCAGCCCGGCGCACTGGTCGCGGCGAACGAACCGGATCACACCCCGCGCGGCTGGTTCAGCTGGGGCGTCATTTTTCTCGCGCTCGTGTGGCTCGACTCGGCGGGTTTCTACATCCTGCAACACACGCCCGAACTGCGGGAGCAGACCTGGAGCGGTGGGTGGACGCTGTTCGGCAACGCGTTCACGCACCTGCTGGGCGCCCTGCTCGCGGGCTGGGCGCTCGATGCGCGGCGGCTGGGCGTCACGGCGTTGCTGGCGGTGGTTTTCCTCGTCGGGGCGGATCTGCTGCTGCGGGCCGGCGGGACGTTCGCCGGTGCGCGGGTGTGCTACACCCTGGGCGTCTCGGCCTACTCGGTGGCGCTGGTTTATTATCCGGCCTTCGGCGCGCGGCCCTGGGTGGCGGCCGGACTCTTCGCCGTGGCCGGCTGGGCCGGCTCCGCGCTCGGCATCGGGATGGTACAGGATCTGCACGTGATTCCCCTTTCGTTTAGCGGTCTGGCCGGCGCCGTGGTCGGCGCGGCGCTGCTCGTACGCCGGCGCCGGCTGCACCGGGCCACGCCGGTCGTGCTCATCTTTTTGACCGCGCTGTGGTTTTCACCGCGCGCCGCCCGGGCGGATGAGGCGCTCGTCGCGCAGGGCCGCGAGGTCTACGTCGCCGAGGGCTGCATCAACTGCCACTCCCAGTTTCTCCGGCCCGGCGTGACGCAGGAAATCCTCTGGTGGGGACCGGCGCGAGCGCTGGCGGAAAGTCTCGCGGAGAACCCGCCGCTCCTCGGCCTGCGCCGGCAGGGACCGGATCTGACCAACGTCGGCAACCGCCGCACGCCCGAGTGGCAGCGGCTGCACCTGATCGCGCCGGGTAGCGTGTCGCCGGGGTCACGGATGCCGGGCTACGCCCACTTGTTCGCCCCGGGCGACGAACGGGGCGACGCCCTGGTGGCCTACCTCGCGAGCCTCGGGGCCGGAACCTTGCCGGCGCGGCTGGAGCTGGCCGCCGCGTGGACGCCGACCGGGGCGGCCCTGCAGGCCAATTTCGACGAAACGAAAACCCGCGGGCTGTTCGTGCAACTCTGCGCGTCGTGCCACGGCCCCACGGGCCGGGGCGACGGTCCGCTCGCGGCGAAGCTGACCGTCAAGCCGCCGGATTTCGCACTCAAGGAGTGGCGGCACCTCCGCGCCGATGAACCCGCGCCGCTGGTCGCGGCGGCGCGGATCATCAAGTTCGGCCTGCCGGGCTCCGCCATGGCGGGACACGAGTACCTCGACGATGAGACCGTGGTGGCGCTCGCGCGCCAGGTCACGGCACTGCACCGCTGACGCGTCAGGGCCGGGTCAGGCCGGCGTCGTACATCGCGCCGTAGCCGAGGTACTGGTGGATCGCATCGGCGGGATAACTCAAGTTGACCCGGGTCACCTTTCCGTCCGCCGCGGTTTCTGCCGTGAGCTCGGGATTGATGCCGGCCCAGTACGTCGGCAGGTCGAGTTGCTTGTACCGCGCCAGCACCTGGTCGCGCAGCGCCGGGTCGAAGTGCACGCCGTATTTTTCCACGAGGGACTGGATCCCGGGGTAGTCGCCCTCGGCCTTGCAGCGCATCAGCTCGGCGAGGAGCTGCCCCACTCCCGCCCGCATCTTCTGGTAGTCTTTCACCTCAATGTAGGTCTTGCCGTCGCGGACCACCCATTGGATCGCGCCGGTACGATCCATGATGTAGTTGGCGATGAGCGCGCGGTCCCGCTGGTGATCCTCCTCGATCGAGTCACCCTTGGGAATGGAACGGAGCTGGATGAGCACGGCCATCGCCGCGTGATCGTACATGGCCTTGGCCTGCTCCTCCTGGTTGGTCACCAGCCCCAATTCCTTCAGCTTTGGATCCCAGATGTTCCACAGGGCCATGAGGTCGGCGCGCGCTTCCTCCATCGTGGAATAGTATTCCTTGAGATAGGACTCGGACCCGCCCTTCAGCCGGTCGCTCATCTTGCCGGAGCCGTGACCGATCACCTCGTGGAGGGCGGTCAGCAGTTCGTCCGAGGAATCACCATACTGTTCCTGCCGGGCACGGACCTCCGCGTTCACGCAGAACTCGCCGTTCGATTTCTGCCCGGCGGCGGCCTTCAGCGCGCGGCTCGAGGCGGTGAAGAGGAAATTCTTCGTCCCATACTTTTCGTGGATCTCGTTTTCGTTCGGCAAATTGTCGCCGATGGTCACGACGCCGAAGTCACCGGTCTCGACCAGCACCTCGACCGCCTTTACGACGGGCGGATGAAAGTCCTTCTTCTTGTAGGCGTCGGCCCACGGGGCCCGGGCCTCGAAGTAGGCCGAGTTCTCGGCGAGACTGGACATCGCATGGGTCAGCGGCGCGTCCGTGATCGAGACAAAGGCCTGCGAGCTGCCCTTGGCGCCGTTCGCATCGCGGTAGATCTCGATGAAGCCGTTGAGGAAGTCGACGGTGGCGCCGTCCTGCACCCACGCAGTGTCGAAGGTGAGCAGGTCGGCGTATTCGCCGGTCTGGTAGTAGCGGATCAGGTGGCCGATGACGGCGGCCTGCCCCGGTTCCGCGACCGCCTGCGCCTTCGTCAGGCAGGCGATGGTACGGTTCAGATAGGTCGCATACAGTCCGGGAGCGACTTTCCCATCGGGGGTGCCCGCGCGACAGACGAGTTCGTGCAACTTGCCGCCGGCATCCTTGATGACCCGGGAATTGAGCGGGTACCTGGCTGGAAAATCCTTCAGGTCGGCCAGGGTCACGCCCGGACCATAGAAGGTGTTGCTGCTCGACTGGATGATGTCCTTGCCCCCCTGCGGGCTCTTGGCCGTGAGCATCGGTTCGAAGGCTGCGTCGAAAAACGCCGCGTCCAGCGCCGTCAGTTCGGCGTCGAGCGCCGTCGGCGTGGCCAGCGCCGGGAGATCGCCGCAAGTCGTCTGGAACGCCCCGGCCTTCTGGGCCGCGTGGGCGGCAACGCGCAGGTCGGCGGCCGTGATAGCGGGTACAAATTTCTTCGTCGTGTACAGGTTGTGGTTGCCGCGGTTGCCCCAGAAGAGCTTCGCGTAGGCCTCGAGCCCGGGCCGGACCGCGGGATCGATCACCGCGGCGTGGGCGATGATTTCCTCCAGCACGCGCTTCTGCCTCAGCCCGTAGGCGGAAAACTGGTCGTAGCAGACCGGATCGATGGCGATCGACGCCTGGGTCAGCCAGTACGCGAGTTCCTGCTGGCGGGCGTCGAGGGCCCGGAAGCTTTCGGCGCGGAGCTGGATGAAGCCCGTGTTGCCGACGCGGTCGACGAGCACGTCACTGGCTGCCGGGGTTGCGCCGTGCGCGGCCGAGGCCAGCGCGGCGATGAATACACTGGTGATGAATCTTTGCATTGGACCACTTGAGTGGGGTGCCGGCCAGTTTCCAATCCTCTTTTGGCGCATTCCGAGGGATCGGAAAACGGCCCCGCAACTGGAAACCTCAGGGCCCGCCAGTGGAATTCGCCGGCAAGACCAAGGTGGCGGCAGGCAAACCCGGGGCGGTCACAGAGACACGAATCTCACCGGCCGGGGCGGTCCGTTGCACCACGGCGAGGAGCCGGCCCTGATAGGCGGTGCGGGTGTCGACCTTGAACAGGCCGCCATAACGGAGATCGCCCGTGTCGAGCCCGCTGAGTTGCCCGGAACCCTCCACGTGCACGGTCACGACGGGAGTCGCGTCGACCACCAACCGGCCGGCGTCATCCACCACGGTGATTTCGTAGAGCGACATCCCGCCGGGGATGGATCCAGGCAGCAACGTTGTTTGGAACCGCGCCGGTGCACCCACCGTGCGCAATTCATCCTTGAGCACCGGTTGGCCGCCGCGATAACCCACCGCCGACAGCACGCCGCTGGCGTAGGGTACGGTCCACTTGCTGGCATAAACCTCGTGGGAAACGGCATGGCGGCCGAGGGAGCGATCGTTGAGGAAGAGTTCAACTTCGTCACAGTTGGTGGCAGCCTGCACGTCCAGCTGGGCTCCGGCGGGCCAGTTCCATTTGCTGAGCGCAGGGGCATCGCGCCAGGCGTTCACGGCTTTTTCCCCGGTCAAAACGGAAAGATGCAACACCGGGTCCTCGCGCCAGTAGGCGGCGCGCTGATAAAACCCGGGCTTCCGGCCGCCCGCGAGATCGATGAACCCGGACGGGTTGCCCCGGAACGGGAAGGCGAAGGACTCCCCGAGGTAGTCGATGCCGGTCCAGATGAAGTCGCCGATGACGTAGGCATTATCGCGGACCCCGAGCCAGTTGTGCAGATGATGGGACGTCTCCGTGCCGACGAAGAGCCGGTGGGGGAAGCGCTCGTGATCGGGCGCGTAGGTGCGCTCCTGGTAAAGGCGGTCGATGTAATTGTAACCATAGATGTCGAGGACGTCCATGAACCCGTTGCGCGACGAGACGAAGGACTGGTCGCAGGCGGAAGTCACCGGCCGGGTCGGGTCTTCCTCGTGGCAGATGGCGACCAGTTCCTTGGCGAGCTTCCAGCCGTCGTCGTTGAACTGGTCGGGGATTTCGTTGCCGATGCTATAGAGCACCACGCTCGGGTGGTTGCGGTCCCGGCGCAACATGGCGCGGAGGTCCGCGTCGTGCCACTGGTTGAAGTAGAGGTGGTAGCCATATTGCGACTTGCCCCGGGTGTTTTCCGTCGGGTTGTAGGTCCAGTCCCGCGTCCACTCATCGAACGCCTCATCGAAGACATAAAAGCCGAGCCGGTCGCACAGGTCGTAGAACTCCGGCGCAAACGGGTGATGGCTCGTGCGAATGGCATTGCAGCCCATCTCTTTCAGGAAGGCAAGGCGTGCGGCCCAGACCGCGATCGGCACGGCATTGCCAAACGAGCCCGCGTCCTGGTGCAGGCAGACGCCCTTGAGCTTGGTCGGCTGGCCATTGACGAGCAGGCCGCGCTCGGGATCGAATTCCAGCCGGCGGAAGCCGAACGTCGTGGTCGTTTCGTCGAGCGTGCGGCCGTCGAGCAGCAGGGTGTTGCGCAGCTGGTATAGCACCGGGGTGTGCTCGGACCAGAGGCGCGGGGTCGGCACAGTGACATATTGGGTGGAGCGCTGGCCCGCGCGCATGCTTTCCAGCGTGAGCCTGGACTCGGTGCTCGCCACGACCGTGCCATCCGGCGCGAGCACGCTGCTGCGGAGGACGGCCTCGCGCTTCACCGGCTTGACGTGCCAGGCGTCCTTGACCCAGGCCAACCGTTCTTCCTCGGTGAAGAAATGCGCGTCGATAATCAGATTGGCCTGGACGACGGCCTGCGCGGCATTGATTTCCGGCGTGGTGATGCTGACCCCGCCATCGAGCCGGAAATGCGTGTAACCAGTGGTGATCAGGCGCACGTGCCGGTAAATGCCGGCGCCGGCGTACCAGCGGACCGCAGGCTCCAATGAATCGTCCACGCGCACGGCGAGGACGTTGGCCGAGCCGTCGGTTTTTAGGAATTCGGAGAGATCATAGCGAAAGCCGACGAAGCCATAGGGCCGGCGACCGAGGAACTGGCCGTTGATCCAGACCTCGCTGTTCATGTAAACGCCGTCGAACTCGACGACCACCTTCCGGCCGGCGCCGGGCGGAAGCGTGAAGGCTTTGCGGTACCAGCCGATGCCATGCGCAAAAAAGCCGCCGTTCTTCTCGCCCTCCGGCGGCGGGGTGAGCGGACTCTCGATGCTCCAGTCATGCGGAACGTCGAGCGTCCGCCAACCCGCGTCGTCGAAATTGGGCTGCCGGGCCGCGGGATCATCGCCGAGGTGGAAACGCCAGGCTTGATCGAGGGGAATTATCTCCCGCGGGCTGGGGGCCGGCTCGGCGGCGGCCAGGACAGCCGGGGCGAAGCTGAGCAAGGCACCGAGCGTGAGCGCCGGAAGGAATGAGGTGAACGGCAGGCGATTGATCATAACAGGATTGGTTTACGGCCCGACGGGCTTGCGCGTGGCAAAGGTCCGGATGTGGCCAGTGGCGGGAATGGAAACCGTGTAACTGCCGCCGGCGGCATCGACCGCGAGGTGCAGATAGTTGCCGTCGCATTTCTCCGGCAGGTTGGCGATGAACTCGTCGGCCGTGTTGTCCTGGTCGTCGGTGCGGACATTTTTGTGCACCTGATACATGGCCTGGAGGCCCGGCGAGCTGCGGAGCGCGGCAAGGGTGGCCGCACCGGTGCCCTTGCGCGGGCCGTTGTTCATGACGGAGACCGCGGGCGCGAGACTGTGGATGAGCACCGGATTGTTGCTGAGGTCGAGCCCATGGTGGTCGACCTGGTACACATCCACCTGACCGACGCGGTTGACGGGAGTCACCAGCGCGCCCTCGGTATTCCAGGTCAGGTCACCGCCGTCGAAAAAACGGAAGGGCCCGAAGTCGAGCACGAGCGCAATGCTGTTGGCGTTATCGCTCGTGTCCGTGGGCCGGGTGGCGGCCTGGGCGGCAAGCGGGTTGGGCCCGGTTCCGGCGGGCGCAGGGGCAAACTGCTGCCGGGCCGCCACGCAACGCAACGTGAGCCGCGGACTCCCGCCGGCGGGTTTCAGCGGGATGAGATCGCCGGCCCGGAGCATGTTGCGCCGGTCGGCCGCGAACTCCCGATAGGGCTTGAGCAGCATGACCCAGCGCGTGTCGGAGGAGTTGTGGTCAGGATCGGCCTGTGGCAGGCCATTGTCGTAAACCTGCCCGATGGGCATCAGGGCCGCGAGTTCGGCCGCACCACCATAGTGATCCAGGTGAAAGTGGGTGGTAACGTAATGGTCGATCTTCTTCAGGCCGGCGACGCCGGCTGCGACCCGGTAAATCCGCGGGGCATCCCGGCCACCCGGGTTGCCGGAGTCAATGAGCACGGACTCGCCTGCGGGAGTCACGATCAGGGTCGCTCCCCCGCCCTCCGTGTCGATCCAGTAGAAGTCCAATTTGGCATCCGCCACGCCGGCAACCGCCGCGCCACCCACGGTTAATCCGATCAACTGGACCACGAGCCGGAGGTAACGGAGTTTCATACGAAGCTAAGGGGGTACGGGACAGCCAAGAAGCCACGATCCACCCGCCCGGTCAATAATCGTCCTCGGGTTAAATGGAAACCCAACCCGGGATGGCATATCTAGTGCTCTTCTGTGCCCATGACTTCCGCCTCATTGCGCGCGTTCATTTTCGGAGCGATTCTGCTCCCGGTTTCAACCACGTACGCCGCGTTTCCCGCGCCCGGGCCCGATGACCCGCAGTGCACCGCCGAGGACCGCATCTACATGGCGCGGGCCTACGAGCTGGCGCGCTACGCCGTCACGCATGGCGGCGGCCCGTTTGGCGCGCTGCTCGTGAAGGACGGCAAGATCCTCGCCGAGTTCTCGAACTGCGTGCACTCGACCGGCGACATCACCAAGCACGCCGAGACCGGGTTGATCTCGACGTTCAGCCCCAAGATCGACCGGGAGACCTTTGCGAAGGCGACGCTCTACACGAGCACTGAGCCCTGCGCCATGTGCTGTGGCGCAGTCTGCTTCTCCGGGATCGGCCGGGTGGTTTACGGCGCGTCGGAAGCGCCGTTCATCCAGGTCATGGGCCTGCCACCCGATCCGAATCCGCTCGCCAGCCACGAAATCCTTCGCCGCATCGCCCCCAAGACCAAGGTCCTCGGCCCCCTGATGGAAGCCGAGGGCCTCAAGATCCACGAAGACTACTGGCCGGTGCACCCGGAGGACGTCGGCAAGTCCTGAGTCTGAACAATGCAATCGGAGGTGGAGTGGGTTAACCGCAACACGCCGGTTTGGGTGCGAGGATCCTGTCGCGCCTCAGAGCGGCCGCAGCTCCGCCAGCCAGACGTCATTCTCGCGCAGTTCGAATTGGCGCGAGAAAATGCCGTCGGCGCGCACCTCGACCTTCTCGTCGATGACCGGGGCACCGGAAGAGGCCTGGCGTAAGGTCCCGACTTGGGCGCGGCTGAGCTGCGCGGGTGAGCCGAGGTCGCGCCAGGCGGACTGCACATCGTTGGCCCGGTAACCGACTTTCGTGGCGACCAGGCGATACGTGCCGGCCTTGAGACCGGTGAGACGAAGTTCGGCCGCACCCTTCGGATTGGTAGGATGTTCCGCCTTGTAATATTCCTGGTTGATGATCGCCGGGCCGGGATGCGTGATTGTGAAATCCCAGAAGAGCGCCTGCACGGCGCCCGCGCCGTCCCGGCAGACAAAGGCATCAGGATCGGCACAGGCGAGCTCCGTGTCGCCGAGCCGGTGCAGGAACTGGTAGGCGTAGTAGGACGGCTTGGGGAGGTCCTGGTAGTTGAACAACCCGAAACCACCGTGGAACGGCGTCGTGCGCGGACCGGCTTCCTCGAAGATGTCGGTGAATGTCCAGTAAGACATCGAGTTGGCGGTGGCCCCGATGTGACGGATCTTGTCGAGGATGAACGCGGCGCTGTGATAGCTGTCGTGGATCGGGTCGAACGGCGTGTAGGAGCTGCTCCACTCGGTGTAATGCAGTTCCGCCGCGGCGAAGCGGGAGCGGTCCATCCGCGCCCGGACGCTGCGTACCTCGCCGGTGATGGCGTTGCGGTCGGGGGAGAACACCGTGCCGGCGCTGCCGTTCTCATCGAGGTAACCGCTGTTGGTGGCGTAGCTGTGCGTGCTGATGAAATCGAGCGGCAGGGCGTGCGTGGTGCAATAGGCCAGCGTCTCGTCAATCCAGCCGCTGCCGGCGGTCGCCGGTCCGCCCACGCGGTAGGTGACATCGACGGACTTCACCGCCCGGGCGGTGACTTCGTAAAGCTTGTAGTATTCGGCGCGGGCGATCGGGGTGAACTCTTCCTCGGTCTTGCCCCCGGTGGTGCCCATCCAGAACCCGGTCAGATTCGGCTCGTTCCAGACCTCGAAATACCACGAGCGCACCTCGGCGGCGCCGTAGCGCTCGGTGTTGTGGCGGACAAACGCGGCGATGAACGCCTCCCATTTCGCATAATCCTTCGGCGGGGTGACGTTCGCCTTGTACCAGAAAATGGTTTGCGGCCCGCTCGCCAGGGCGCCGGGCATGAAGCCGAGCTCGACGAACGGCTTCATCCCGATGCTCTCGAAAAAATCAAAGAGCTCGTCGACGTACTGCCAGTTGTAGATCGCGTGCCCCTGCTTGTCCTCCTGGTAAACGCCCATGTCGTCGTCGAAGAGCCCGTGAAACCGGATGTAGCGGAACCCGCACTCGGCGCGGGCGCGGCGGAGCTGGCGCTGCCAGTCGGCGCGCAACCCCTCGTTGGCCCGGCCGGCGCCGACGCAAAAATTATACATCCGGTTCATCGGGCCGCGCGGGGCCGACAGGTCGGCCCCGATCACCCGCGGGACCGGGGTCGGCGCCGCCGCGCTGAGCGAGAAGGGCAATGCAAGGAGCAGGGAAGCAAGCAGGGGTTTGAACATGGGAAGGGTCCGGTGAGCGGAGGACCGGGATGATCACAATGATCATGGCGCCCGTCAATCCGCCGGGTGCCAGTCGCGAATCATGGCGTTGGTCGGGATTGCGCGTTTCATGGGATTACCGCGGGGCGAATGAGCAAACTCCTTACCCTTGGGCGGGCTAAGGTTTGTCGACGGCTGTCCCATCAATCGCGAGACTGGCTGAGGTCGCGGAGGCGGGCAGTTTCACCGCGAATGAGCGCTTCCTTCTTGGCACGGGACCAGCGCTTGAGCTGGGCTTCGCGGCGCCGAGCATCGGAGAAGGCAGGATAGCATTCGATCCGCAGCACCGCAACTGGCGGATCGACTTGGGTTGTTCGGCAGGCCCGGCCGGATAAGTGATCGTCGAGTCTCTGGTCTAGGTCGGCTGAGCAACCTACGTAGATCACACCTGAGCTAAGTTTCAGGAAATAGACCACTGATTGGCCTTTGCCAATACTTGGGACCAAGCGATGGGCCTCGATGATGAGAAAATTGGCTTTCACGATGTTAGGGATCGAGCAAGCCCCGGAGCCCGTTCGACGCGCTGCGCTTGCTCAGGGCCATTCGACGCGCGGTTTGGAGTGATTCGGTGATCCGGATGGTATCGGTTTTTGCATTGCCGGCCGCAGGCCATGAGCAAGCGAAGCGCGTCGAATGGCTGCCCGGCGCGTTTGTTAACACGAAACAAAAGTGAAGCAAATCGGCGGACTTCAGAGGGGAAATGGACGTTCGATTCGCTTCATTGCAGTGTTAATCACCCCTCAACAAGCCCGGGAATCTGACTGAAGCGAACTCCTGATTCGCTCCATTTGCTTCATTTCAGGCTCAGACGCCGAGAAGTCATCATGTATTGCGGCCCCTTTAGGGACTTAAATTTTTCCGCGTGGCTAGCCGACGTCAACCTGCTCACTTCATCCCAATCAATCAGGCTTCAACGCAAACGTTAGGGCGCGGCTGAGCGCGGGCAGCGAGGCTGACTTATGGGTCTCGTCGGCAAAGGAGGTATAGACCACCTTGAAGGTGGCGGGATTCAGTGGCGCCAGGCGGGCGGCCAGTTCGGCGGCGTTGTCGACGAACCGACCGTCTGCCGCCAAGAGTTTGGGATCGTTGCCCCGATATTGCTCATTGGCCGCAGTCGTGATGAGCAGTTTCAACTGCAGGTTCCCGGTTCGGATCTGCGCGGAAAAAGCAGCCTCGTCTGCCAGCACCGCCCGGTCGTTATGGTAGATGGCCGGGCTACCGGCGATGTAAGTTTGAAAGGCCTCCGGATGGCGGAAAAGGAGCCGGAGGACGGCCACACCGCCGTTCGACATCCCAAAAATCGCCTGCCTGCCATCGTCCACTGGATAGTGACTCCGGACGAAAGGCGTGGCCGAGTTGATGCCGGCGCCATTGACGACGATGTCAATCCGTCCGCTGCGCTGCAGCACCGCGTCGCGCAGGGCTTCCAGCTCCGCCCGGCTGCCCGCGTCCGCCGAATGAAACCACCCGCGTCCACCCGCCGCCGCGATCCGCGCCAGCCGGGCGTCCGCCTTTTCGCGGCTGCGGCCGACGAGCACGACCTCCGCCCCGGCGCCCGCGAGGCCCTCGGCCATCGCGCCGCACAGTTCGCCGGTGCCGCCGATCACGACGGCGACTTTGCCCTCGAGACCGAAGCAGGCTTTCAGGTATTCCTCAGGTTTCATGGATAACGGCATAGGGGTGATAATCACTCGGCCCGGAGTTCCACCATCTCAAACTTCGGTGCCAGCAAATGCTGCAGGAAAAAAGCCAGCAGGTAGGCCCCGGCGCAGCCGGCAAACAGCACCGCGTAGCCGCCGGTGATGTTGTCCTGCGCCTTGAACCGGTCGAGCAGCTGACCCGCAAGGATGGGGAAGCAGAACCCGAGCCCTGACCCGGCCATGCCGCCGAGACCGACCACGGACGCCAAGGCGCGCTTCGGGAACAGGTCGGAGGCAGTCGAAAAGAGATTCGCCGACCACGCCTGGTGCGCGGCGCACGCCAGCCCGATCAGCAGCACGGCCGGCCAGTCGCCCACGTTCTTCACGAACACGATTGGCAGCACGCCGCACGCGAAGATCAGCATGCCGGTCTTGCGGGCACGCGTGACCGACCAGCCCGCCTTGACCATAAAGCCCACCAGCCAGCCACCGAAGACACTGAGCACCGTGGCCAGCCCATAGATGGTCGCGAGCATGTAGCCGCTCTGCTTGATATCCAGGTGACGCGTCTGCTTGAAGAAGTCCGGCAGCCACGTGAGAAAAAACCACCACACCGGGTCGGTCAGCGCCTTGGCGACGACGAAGGACCACGTCTGCCGGTACCCGAGCAGGCCGCGCCACGAGATTTTCTCCCCGTCGCGGCTGGTGTCCTCGTGGTCGCTGCGGATGTGCGCGAGCTCCGCGGCCTGCAGCGAACGGATTTTTTCCGGCACGTTGTAGAACGGCAGCCAGAGGAGCAGCCAGAGAAAGCCGGCGATGCCCGCAAAGACGAACGCCCAATGCCAGCCGAGCGACAGAGCGATGGCCGGGACGAGCAAGGGGGCGACGATCGCCCCAGCGTTGGTGCCGGCATTGAAAATGGCGGTCGCCAGGGCGCGCTCCTTGCGCGGGAACCACAGCGCAACCGCCTTGATCGCCGAGGGAAAATTGCCGCCCTCGCCCAGCCCGAGCGCGGTGCGGGCCGCATAGAATCCCCCGATGCTGCCCACCAACGCGTGGCCGATCGCGGCCAGGCTCCACGCCGCGATCGACACCGCGTAGCCGATCCGCGTGCCAAACCGGTCGACGAACCACCCGAAAAACAGCAGGCTGACCGCATACGAAAGCTGGAAGAAGGCGTTGGTGTAGCCGAACTGTTCGTTCGTCCAATGCAGCTGCTCATCAAGGATCGGCTTGATCAGCGCCAGGATCTGCCGGTCGATATAGTTGATCGTCGTCGCGAAAAAGAGCAGGGCGCAGACCACCCAGCGGTACGAGCCGCTGCGGCCGGAGGCGGAGGAATCTGGCGGGCTCATGGGGTAAAGCGCGGGAGACCGAATGGGGAAGACTGTCCCGGCTCCCCGCGGACTCAAGCTCCGCGCGCGCGGATTCTGCTGTACTGTTAACGGCCGAGCCGCCGGACTTCGCTGCCGGCGAGCAGGAACGCGCCGACGCCGAATGGCTCGGTCGACTCCGGATCAAAGGTCACCGGCGTGAAGCCGATCGGCTGGACGTGGGTGAGCTTCCCCTCCGCGGTCACACAGCTCGCCAGCGCCGCCCACGCCCGGCGCACGGCGGGCTCGAAGCGGGCGCGGTCCAGCAGCCCGTGGTTGAGGCCCCAGGCGAACGCGTAGCAGTAAAATCCGGTGCCGCTCGTCTCCTGCATCTTGTAGCTCGCCGGGTCGAGCAGGCTCGAGCGCCAGAAGCCGTCCTCCTGCTGACAGGCCAGCACGGCCACGGCCATCTCGCGGTATTGCTGCTCAAACCGCGCTCGCGCCGGGTGGTCGGCCGGCAGCAATTCCAGCATACGCACGAGACCGGCCATCACCCACCCGTTGCCCCGGCTCCAGAAAATCCTGCGGCCGTTCCGCTCGTTCTTGCCAAACAGCGAGCTGTCCCGCCGGTACAGGTGATCCTCCTTGTCGTAGAGGTATTCCGAGGTAACCCACCAGTTCCGCACGGCAAACTCGAGGTAGGCCGGGTTGCCGGTCGCCTTCGCCAGCCGCGCCCAGGTCGGCGGCGCCATGAACAGCGCATCGCACCACGACCAGCGGTCGAGCCGGTCGGGATTCAGCTTCTCGTCGAAATTGAGGTTATCGTCCTTCGGGTGCGCCAGGATGAAGTCGCAGCGCTGCTGCGTCGGCGCCAGCATGCGCGGTTCGCGGTGTTGCAGGTAAAGGTCGAGGTACGTCTGGCCCACCACGTGGTCGTCGGCGTGGTAAGGCCGCGCAGCGAGCTGCCACTGGTTGGCGTCGGCCATTTTCATCATGGCATTGTGGAATCGCGGGCTGGCCGAATCCCGGGCCAGCGCCATGATGCCCGTGTAGAGCGCGCCGTTGACCCAGCCGTCGGGCGTCTCCTTCGCCTTCGGGTGCGCGAGCTGCCAGTCAGCCACCCGCTCCATGAGCGGCACCACGTTGTCCTCATCCGGCGTCGAGGCGGATAGCGGGACCACGGCCAACATTGCGAAACTCAACCAAGAGCGAGGGATGATCATGGGGTAAGGGTGATTTTCAGAGGAGAATGAACCCGCCTGGCTTCGGCGGCGACATAGGCGTTCCACGCTTCCTTCGTCGTGAACTCGCCTGCCTTCGACCAGCCGGCGCCGGCGAAATAGCGCAGCGGCTGACCGGAAACCACCCGGGCGAGGACGAGGTGATTGCTCGTGTCCTCGGCAAAACCCTGGCTCGCCGCCGGCACAATGATCGCCGTGCCGAGCGCGCCGTTGGTCTTCTGCGCGATCCACTGCGTCAGCGAGCCGTCGGCGGCGGTGGGCGTCAGCTCGAGCACCGGCTCCTGCCCCTTGTCCGCGGGCGTCTTGTTCAGACCGATTGCGACCGTGATTTCCTTCGACATGCCGGCGACAACCGTGAAGGTGCTTTCGATCTCGTCGAGGTTGTGACCGGCATCAACCGTGAAACGTTTTGTCTCCGCCACCTTCAGGCCGGCAGCCTCCCACGCTTCGTAGGTCAGCTCAAAAATTGCCCGGATCGGGCCGTTGGCAATGACCTTCCAGGTTTGGTAATTTCGGCCGGTGAAAAGTTTTCCGTCCACCCACACGCCCGTGCCGCCGCAGCCGCGCGAGGTGTGGACGCCATACATGTCCATGCCCTCGCCCTCGTCGTGGTGGTAGTGATCGCCGCCCTTGTTGTACCAGCGGTCGACGATCGGGTAGCTCACGCGCTTGCACCAGACGTCGACGCCGCTCGTCACGAGCACCTCCTTGCGGGAGCCGGGCGGAGCGGGCGCGGCGAGCGCGGGCCCGTAGGTGCGGTGCGCGATCCTGTCGTTTTCCCACGCGAAGTCGTCGAGCCGTTCCGGGACGTACCGCGCAAACACCTTGGTCGGAAACACCGGCGCGACCGCCGCGATTTTCTCGACGGTAAATGCGGCCGATTGCTCGCCGGCGGCGAAATCGTGCTGGAACAGGAGTTCGCCGTACGCCGCTCCGACACCCGATGGATCACCGGCGCCGGGATCGACGTTGGTTACCTGATACGGCAGGACCCGCCCGGCGGCGTCCTTCACCTCCAGGTGCTGCAGCAACGCACCCGGCAGCGTCTGCACGATTTCCGCCCACGGGATCGCGATCGTCTCGGCCGGACGCGCGGCCGCCAGGTCGTGAGTGACGGTCACGATTGCGCCGCGAGCGCCACCAGCGAGGATCATCGCGATAGAGAAAAATGGCACGGCGAGCCGGTGGAGGGCGTTCATGGGGAGTCGGAGGATTAACGCGCCAGCCAACCGCCATCCACGGCGAGAATGTGGCCGTGCATGTAATCGGACGCAGCGGACGCGAGGAAGACGGCGGCGCCCTGCAGGTCCGCCGGCGTGCCCCAGCGGCCGGCGGGGATGCGCTCAAGGATGGACTGGTTCCGCGCGGCGTCGGCGCGGATCGCCGCGGTGTTGTCCGTCGCCATGTAACCGGGCGCGAGGGCGTTGACGTTGATGCGGTGCGCCGCGAGTTCATTGGCCATCGCGCGCGTCACGCCGGCCAGCGCGCTTTTGGCCGCGGCATAGGACGCCACCCGCACACCGCCTTGGAACGAAAGCATCGAGGCAATGTTGATGATCTTGCCGGGCGACCGGTGCGCGACCAACTCCTGCGCGAAGCGCTGGCTGAGCCGGAAGGCGGCGCTGAGATTGACATCCAGCACCTCGGACCAGTCCTTTGCGGAAAGCTCCAGGACGGGCGCGCGTCGGATGATGCCGGCGTTGTTCACGAGGATATCTGCCCGCCCGAACGCGCCGTATGCCGCCGCGACAATCTCCCGGGCCGCGGCGGGTACGCCGACATCGGCGGTGACCACCGCGCTCCGGCGGCCCGCCGCCGCGATCGCCTGCTCTACCTTCGTCAGGTCGCCCCGCGCCACCAGCACGACGTCGGCGCCCGCCCCGGCGAGCGCCTCCGCCATCGCGGCACCGAGGCCGCGGGATGCGCCCGTCACGATGGCCACTTTCCCATCGAGGCGAAAACTGTCGAGGATGGACGCCATGGCTATTTCAGCGCAGGTCGGCCGCCGCCAGCAGGTCCATGTCGGCAAATTCCTGGTTCTCGCCGCCCATGCCCCAGATGAACGCGTAGTTCGTCGTCCCGACCCCGCTGTGGATCGACCACGGCGGCGAAAGCGCGACCTCGCGGTCGTGCACAAGCAGATGACGCGTCGCCCGCGGCTGGCCGAGGAAATGAAACACGGCCGCGTCCGCCGGGATGTCAAAATAGAGGTACACCTCCGACCGCCGCAAGTGCGTGTGGGGCGGCATGGTGTTCCAGACCGCGCCGGGCCGCAGCAGGGTGTAACCCAGCACCAGCTGGCAACTCTTGACGCCGGCGGGATGGATGAGCTTGTGCAGGACCCGCTCGTTTGCCGTGGCCGGCGCGCCGAGGGCGATCCCATTTGCTTCGCTGAAGGGCGCGTAGGTGGTCGGGTAACCGGTGTGCGCCGGGTAGCTCAGGAGGTAGAACTGCGCCGGCTGGCTGGCATTCGCCGAAAGGAAACGGACCTCGCTCGCGCCGCGGCCGACATACAGGCAGTCGAGCCGGCCGAGCGCGAAGGACTGGCCGTCCACCACCACGGAGCCCGCGCCGCCGGTGTTGACGATGCCCAGTTCCCGCCGTTCGCAGAAGCTCGCGGCCGCCAGCTCGCGGGGCGCCGCCAGCGTGAGGGGCGCGGACGTCGGCACGGCGCCGCCGACCACCGTGCGGTCCGTTTCCCAATGCTTGAGCGTCAGCGCACCGGGGACAAAAAGTCCGCCGACCAGGAACGACTGCCGCAGCTCCTCCGGGCTCAGGCGGGAGTAGGTGCGGACGTCGGCGGCGGGGATCTGTTCCATGGCGGGTGGCAGGGGTGGGGTCACTAATGTTCACTAATGAACTTGCTATCCATATAAGAATATTGGCAGTTTGCCGGCAATCCCAAAATCCGCGGGTGCCCCGGCGCCCGCCCATTCCCGTGGTCAAAGCCCAAACTTCCCCGCCATCCGTCCGCGCCGCCGTCGCGCCCGGTCGGGAGCGTTATGTGATTCCCAACCTGCGCAACGCCTGCCGGATCCTGAAGCTCCTCGGCGGCGAGCCGGAAGGGCTGAAGGCGGCGGACATCGGCCGCCGGCTCGGCCTCCCGGTCACGACCACCCTCCGCATCATGACCACGCTGACGCTCGAGGGCCTGGTGCGGAAACAGGGCGCGCTCCACGGTCTCGGGCCCGTGCTGATCCAGTTGGGCCATGCCTCGCTGGCCGGCATCGAGCTGCGCACCGCCGCCCTCCCCGTCCTCGAGAAACTCACCGCGCGGACGGTCGAGACCAGCCACCTGGCAATTCCGTGCGACGACCGCGCGCTGATCGTCGCGGTGCAACCAAGCCCGCATCCGCTGCGCGCCGCCTCGACGCCCGGCTTTCTGGCTGAACTCCACTGCTCGGCCACCGGCAAGACCTTCCTCGCGTTTGTCCACGCCGACCGCCTCGCCGAGCTCTATGCCGGCGTTCGGCCGACCAAGCGCACCCCCCGCACCCAGACCACGCTGGCCGAAATCCGCCGGGAGTGCGACCGCACCCGCAAAGCCGGCTGCAGCCTCGATGACGAGGAATTCTTCAGCGGCGTCCGCTGCCTCGCCGCACCGGTCTACGGCTCCGACGGCACCGTGGTCGCCGCGCTCGGCATCACCGCCGCGACCGTACGATTCACCAAGGACCGCATTCCCGAAATGGCCGCGGCCGTGAAGGACGCCGCCGCGGAATTGTCCCGTCTCCTCGGCCACCATCCGGCGCCACGCTGAAACTCTGGCTCCATCGAATCTCCCTCCCCCGCCCCATGCCCAAATCCGACGTCCTGCACCGCATCAAGTCCGAGAAGGTCATCGCGCTCATCCGCGCCGACTCGTCCGCCAGCTTGCTCGATTGCGCCCGCGCGCTTTCGGCCGGCGGGCTCACCTGCATCGAGCTGACGATGACCACACCCGGCGCGATCGAGCTCTGCGCCCAGGTCGCGCGTGAGCTGCCCGGAATATTGCTCGGGTTGGGTACCGTGCTCGACGCCGACACCGCCCGTGCCGGCATCGCGGCCGGGGCGAAATTCATTGTCACCCCGGCGCTGCGGCCAACGGTCATCGCCACGTGCCGTGACGCCGGCGTGCCCGTGTTGTCCGGCGCGCTCACCCCCACCGAGGCGTACAACGCGTGGGAGCTCGGGGCGGACGTCATCAAAATCTTCCCCGCCGAATTCTTCGGTCCGGCCTACATCAAGTCGCTCAAGGCGCCGTTTCCGCAGCTCGAATTCCTGCCCACCGGCGGCGTCACCCCCGAGACCGTCGGGGAATTCCTCAAGGCCGGCGCCTTCGCGACCGCCGCGGGCAGCGCGCTCGTCTCCGCCGCGGCCCTCAAGGCCAAGGACTGGCCCGCGATCACCGCCCGCGCCCGGGAGTTCGTGGCGGCGGCGGCAAAGGCCTGATGAAGGTGGTGCGCGGCCTCCGGACGCGCATGCTGCCCCACTTGGTTCCGATAGGGCGCGCCGGCCCGGTGCGCCGCGGCGGAGCCGGCCGCTCCGCGAAACCATCGTTGGCGGCAAACTGTCTTCCACCCGCCCAGCCCGGCGGGTCGGGACGCCCCGCTCCACCGTTTCCCGCTCAGCTCCAGCTGAGGTTGGCCTTCGTGACGGGCAGTTCCCGCAACCGGTGCCCCGTCGCCGCGAAGATCGCGTTGCAGAGTGCCGGCGGCAGCGGCGGGAGCGCCGGTTCGCCGAGACCCGTCGGGGGATTGTCGCTCTCGATGAAGTGGACCTCGATCGCAACCGGCACCGCGTTCATCCGGATCAGGGGATAATCGTTGAAGTTCGATTGCGCGACCCGTCCCTGTCCGAGCGTGATCTCCTGCAGCCAGGCACAGCTGAGTCCGTCGATGACCGAGCCCTGCACCTGTTGTTCGGCGCCACTCAGGTTGATGATCGGGCCGACATCCACCGCGGCGACCACGCGGGGCACCGTGAGCGTGCCGTCGCGCGCCACGCGGACCTCGACCACTTCCGCCACGTAGCCCTGGTGGCTGAAATGAAACGCGATCCCCATGCCGGAACCGCGCGGCAGCGGCTTCCCCCAGCCCGCCTTTTCCGCCGCGAGCTTCAGGACGCCCTTCATCCGGCCGGTGTTGTAGGGCGGATCCCACTGGCCGGTGCCCGGGATCTTCCGGTCGTCGCCGAGCACGGCCAGTTTGAACGCGAGTGGATCCCGGCCCGCCGCATGCGCGAGCTCGTCGAGGAAACTCTGGAAGACAAACGCCAGCGCGTTGCTCCCGGGCGCGCGCATCCAGCTCGTCGGCACATTGGTGCTGAGGACGGATTGCTCGAGCCGGAAATTCGGGACGAACCGGCCCGGAAACTCCGCGTCGCCCATGTCCGCCGACCGCCCGGGTTTCTCCGTGCTGTTGAGCCCCGGCACAACAAAGTGATTCTGCCACGCGGTGAGATTGCCCGCAGCGTCGACCCCACCCTTGAGAAAATGCCAGCCGGTCGCCCGGTAGTGACCGTGCGCCATGTCATCCTCGCGGGTCGAGGTGAGCTTGATGGGCTTGCCCGCGCGCTGCGCGACGGCCGCCGCCTCAATGACGTAGTCGTTGGACAACCGCCGGCCAAAGCCGCCGCCGATCCGGGTGAACCGGACGCTGACCTTCTCCTTGGGCACGTTGAGCACCTTCGCCACGAGTTCCTGGGCGTCACCCGGCGTCTGGGTGGGCGCGACGATGGCCATCCCGCCATCGGCCGTCGGCGCCGCACAGGCGTTCATCGGCTCGAGGGTCGAGTGATGCAGATATGGATAGGAATAATTCGCTTCGACCACCTTGGCTGCCGCGGCGAGCGCCGCCGCCGTATCGCCGTCGTTCCGCCGCACCTGGCCCGGGCTGGCCGCGAGCGCGGCTGCCGCGGCGTTGTAGGCGGCCGTGCTGTGCGCGGCCGCCGCGCCCTCGTCCCAGTCCACCTTCAGCGCGGCGCGCGCCTTGAACGTCGCCCAGGTGGAATCCGCCACGATGGCGACGCCCGGCATCAACCCGTGGTAGTCGTCCGTGCCGTTAAGAATGAATGCGTCCTGCACGCCGGGCATTTTCTTGATCGCCTCGAGATTGGCGGACTTCGCCTTGCCGCCGAAGACCGGGCACTTGATGTAGATCGCATGGGCCATGCCGGGCATCGTCTGGTCGAGACCGAAGAGCGGCTGGCCGGAGACGATCGCGGGGTTGTCCACGCCGGCCACGCGGCGACCGAGGAGCTTGCTGTCCCCGGGCCGGGTGAGCACGAGCAAATTCTCGTCAGGCACCGGCAACAATGCCGCCTTGGCCGCGAGCTCGCCGTACGTGAGCCGGCGACCGCTCGGCACATGGGTGACCACGCTGGCCGCCGCCGCGCACTCGGCCGCGGGCACACCCCAGGTATCCGCGGCGGCGCGGACCAGCATCGTGCGCGCCGTCGCACCGGCCTTGCGCAGGGTTTGGTAATTCATCGGCGTCGACAGGCTGCCGCCGGCGAACTGCGGCCCGAGTCGCGGGTCAAGTTCGCCGGTCTCGATGCGCACCTTCGCAAAGTCCGCGCCGAGCTCCTCGGCGAGGATCATCGGCAGCGAGGTCTTCACCCCCTGCCCGACCTCCGGGTTTTTGGCGATGAGCGTGACGAGGCCGTCCGGCGCGATCTTGATGAAGGCGTTCGGCGCGAACGGGGCGGCAGCCCCCGAACCGGCGCTTGCAGCCGACTCGGCGAACGCCGCGGGACCCGACCGCAGATAAAGACCGAGGGCAAAGCCGCCGCCAGCGAGCGCGGAAACGCGGAGGAAATCGCGACGGTTGAGAGTGGGCGTGTTCATTTCGCTCCTTGGGGCGCCGCCGCCGCATCCTTGATCGCGGCGCGGATGCGCAGGTAGGTGCCGCAGCGGCACAGGTTGCCGGCCATCGTGCCGTCGATATCCTCGTCGGACGGATGGGGATTGGTTTTCAAGAGGGCGGCCGCCGTCATGATCTGGCCCGCCTGGCAGTAGCCGCACTGCGGCACGTCGTGCTCGCACCACGCGTGCTGCAGCGGGTGCGCCGCGGTTGCCGAAAGCCCCTCGATCGTGGTGACCGCCATGTTGCCCACCGCGTTGACCGGCAGCTGGCAGGAGCGGATCGCCGTGCCGTCCAGGTGGACCGTGCAGGCGCCGCAGAGCCCCTGGCCGCAGCCGTACTTCGTACCGACCAGTTGCAGGTTATCCCGCAGCACCCAGAGCAGTGGCGTGTCCTCCGGGACATCCACCGCGCGGACCTGCCCGTTCACTTTCAGGGTATAGTGAGGCATGGAGCTAGCATTACCCCGCGGCGCGCGCCGCGGTCAATGCCGATGCGATGGAGAGTGTGAACTTCCCGTAACGGTAGTTCACCGGTGAAAATTCACCGGTGAATATCACCTTCACGACCCGCCACCGGCTTGGAAATTCTCGTAGTCGCCGGGCGTATCGAGGTCTTGGCCCGCCCAATCGACCGCGATGAGGTCGGCCCGGTGCGCCTGCAGGAGCCGGCGCGCGCCCGCGTCGCCGGCCGAGGCCTGCAGCTCGGCGAAATGTCCGGCGGCAAAAAAAGCGGGTGGTTGCCACACGCCGGCGCGCCGCGACGCCACGATGGAGCGCCCGGTCTCCCGGTGGGTCGCGACCAAACGCGCGAGGTGAGCCGCGGAAAGTTCCGGTTGGTCCGCCAGCGCCACGACGACCCCGTCGAAGGTTTCGCCGCCGGCCAACAGCGCCGCCATGCCTGCGCGCAGGGAGGAACCCATGCCCTCGGCCCAGCCGTCATGCGCCAGGACCCGGACGGCAAGTCCATCGAGGCAGGGCGCGATCTCGGCGGCGTGCGCGCCGAGCACTACGATCACCGGTGCGACCGGCGCCGCCAGCGCCGCCTCGGCCACGACCCGCAGCAGCGGGCGGCCACCGACCGGCAGCAACTGCTTCGGCCGCCCCATCCGCGTCGAGGCGCCGGCGGCGAGCAGGACCAGGCCGCAGCGAAAGGGTTCAGCCATGGATGGGCGCCGCGCGATCGCGCAGGTGAATCGGAGCGCGGCCGGCGAGCAGGCACTGCATCTCGGCCAGGATCGCCAGCGCGACGGTCTCCGGCGTGTCACCGCCGAGGTCGAGCCCGACCGGGGCGTGGAGCTGCGCCGGCGCGGCCGCTCCGCCGATTTCGGCGCAAAGGCGTTCGGTCCGGCGCCGCGGCCCGAGCACCCCGAGATACACCAGCGGGGCCGCGAGCAGGTCGCGCAGCAGCACCGCGTCCTCGCGAAACCGGTGGGTCATCACCACCACCAGCGTGCGCGGGTCGATCGTCAGCGCCGCGACCGCCGACTCCGGCGGCGCCACGATCACCGTCGCCCCGGGGAAACGCCCGGCGGTGGCGGAAGCCGCCCGCGAGTCGACCACCGTCACCTGCCAGCCGAGTTCGTGCGCCAGCCGGGCCAGCGGCTGCGCGTCGTCGCCGGCGCCGAACACCACGATGTGCGGCGGCGGCGGGATCTCATCCAAAAAATCACCCGGGCCCGCCGTTTCCCCGGCCGCCGCAAGCCGGGTGCCCAGCGCGCCCGCGCCCGCATGCGCGACCAGCAGCCGCGTTGTGGCGCGAGACGCCAGGTTCCGGCGAACCGCGGCAACCCAGGCCGGGGGTTCCGCGGGGATGACTTCGAGCAGCACATCTACGCGGCCCGCGCATCCGCTGCCGGTGCCCCACACAAGATCGTTCTCCGCCGCCATGTCGTACGCCACGCGCTCCGCCCTGCCAGACGCCAGCACGACCTCCGCGCGGGCGATGACATCCGCCTCGAGGCACCCGCCGCTGATCGAGCCCGTGTGGGTTCCGTCGGGCAACCACAGCAGCCGCGCGCCCGGCAGCCGGTAGGACGAGCCTTCCACCTGCACCAGCGTCGCGAGCACCGCCGGCGTCCCGGCATGCCGCTCCAGCAGGGTCAGAATGGCGGCGACTTCACGCATGGCGGAAGGGGGCGGCCACGGCGGAACGGCGCGGGGAATGGGCGATCGGAACCACGCCCGGAGAGAAAATCCTCCGACCGCCGGGTGCGAGCACATTGGGAGCGCGCCGACAGAAAAATCTCGTCAGCCCGCGGGCATTGACCGTACCAAGTTTCACCGCCACTCCCGCGGTCTCCCCATGCACCTCCTGCCCTGCTCCCGTCCGCTGCCCCGGTGTTTGCCGTGGCGCGTCCTCTCCCTTGCCCTGACCACCGGCCTCGCTGTGCCGCTGCCGGCCGCCGAGCCCGCAGCCTCGCCCACCCCGGCGAAGGCGTATGCCGGCGTGCCGTTCCACGACACCGTCTACCACGCCGGCCCGCAGGTGATCCCGGGAACCCTGCAGAACGAGTATTACGACACCATGGACATTTCCGACGCCGAGAAAGCCGCCGGCGCCGAGGAAGGGATCACGTACCATGACACCGACAACAAGAACAGCGGGAGCGGCAGCCTGAACGGCCTCGGCAGCTACAAAAAGGAATTCCGCCGATTCGAGAGTCCCGACATCTCCTACATCAAGCTCCACAATCCGGGCACACCGGTGGACGACACGCCGTTCAACCTCGTACCACCCGATCCCGAGGGCCTCTACCTGGGCTGGATCGCGCCCGGCGAATGGGTCCGCTACACCGTCAACGTCCTCGCCGACCGCGTCTACACGATCAACACGATGTACACCTCGAAGTTCGGCGGGCACATCGCCTTTGACTGCGACGGAAGCGATGTCTCCGGCCCGCTCGCCATCCCGACGACCTTCAACGCCGCCGACCCGATCGAGTGGCGGCAGGCGCACCACTGGAACAAGATCTTCGGCCTCGGCCAGCTCCACCTAAAAAAAGGTGTCCACGTTCTGACCCTGCACTTTCTCGACCAGCCCGTGATGAATTTCGACTATATGGAGTTCGTGCCGGTCAAATGAGCGCCCGGCCGCCGCTGCTGTCGTTCCCATCCCCTTTCCTCAAATGAAAATCCTTTTTATCGGCGGCACCGGCAACATCAGCACGGCGTGCAGCCGGCTCGCGCTGGCGCTGGGCCACGAGCTTTGGCTGCTGCACCGCCCGGGCCGGCCGGGCATCCCCGGCGCCCGCGACCTGCCGTGCGACATCAACGACGAGGCCGCGGCCGCGGCCGCGCTTGCGCCGCACCGCTTTGACGCCGTGGTGCAGTTCATCGGCTTCACCCCGGCGCAGGTCGAGCGCGACATCCGGCTGTTCCGCGGCCGCTGCGGGCAGTACGTGTTCCTCAGCTCCGCCTCGGCGTATGCCAAGCCGAGCGGGTTCGCCCCCACCACGGAGCGCACGCCGCTCGAGAACCCACGGTGGCAGTACTCCCGCGACAAGATCGCCGCCGAGCAGGTGCTGCGCGCCGCGGGCGCCACCGGGTTTCCGTTCACGATCATCCGCCCGTCGCACACCTACGACACCGTTATCCTGATCCCGATCGGCGGCTGGCGGGACTTCACCGCGGTCGACCGGATGCGCCGCGGCCTGCCCATCATCGTGCCGGGCGACGGCACCAGCCTGTGGACCGTCACCCACTCCGATGATTTCGCTCCGGGCTTGGTCGGACTGCTCGGCAACCCGCTCGCCCGCGGGGAAGATTTCCAGATCACGTCCGATGAGGCGCTCACCTGGAACGAGATTCACCGCCTGACCGCCCTCGCCGCCGGTGTCGCCGCGCCAAAATTCGTGCATGTGCCCTCCGACCTGCTCGTCGCGTGGGATCCCGGCTGTGAAGGCACGCTGCTCGGCGACAAATCCCACACCGCGCTCTTCGACAACACCAAGCTGCGCCGCGCCGTGCCGGACTTCCGGCCGCGCATCGCGTTTCGCGACGGGGTGCGCCGGACGATCGAGTGGTTTGACGCCGACCCCGCACGCCGCCTGCTCCCGCCGGATGAGGACGCCTTCATCGAGAACGTGCTCACCGCCTACGCCAAGGCCTGGCCCGGCGGACGAATTGCCTGAGCCGGAACCATGCAGTTGGGTGGGCGTCGGTCTCCGTACCGACGCTGGTCGTCGATGTGGAAATCGACGACCACCTTTCAGTTTGTCGGCCTATCGAGATAAATATGCCTTCAACTGCATGAGTGTTGGCTGAGCGAGGGAACCCCGGCCACCGATCCGCGGCCGCCCGCCAGCGTCTCACCGTTGCAGCACTTCAACCGGCGGCGAATCGGACACAGCGTGGGTCAGGGATTCCCACGCCATGTCGAGATGGATCGCCGGTGCCGGCAAGGCGTCGATCTTGGCGCGCAGCAGCTCGCCGGTGTTCGGCAGCGCGAGGCCCCGGCGGCCGTGAAAATGGTGGTAGGCAATCGCCCAGGTCGGCAAGAGGTCCGCCGGGATGAAGCCCGCGGGAAAATATTCCGCCGGCACCGGGCGGCCGAGCAACGCGCCGGCGTGGAACTCCAGGGCTGCGGTGATGCGCGCCTCATTTTCGCCGTAGAGGTCGACCCCCTGATGGAAGGCAATCTCAGCGCCGTTCACCAGCGTGGCCATGCCTTCCTGCACGTGATGCCCGTAATCGCGGCCGGTCTCCTGGCACAGGCCGTCGAAATACCGCCCCGGGTGAAACCAGTAGGCGGCGATCGCCGCGTCGGTCGCGAGATCCGGCGCGCCCACCGGGCGCCGGGGCGTCGGGCCGTCCGAGCGCAGATAAAGAAACGCCGGCACCCGGCGCCGCCAGAGCATGAGGCCGCGCTCAAACGTCGCCGCGTCGTCGTTGGCCACGCCGATGCAGAGCAGCGCGTTGATCATCGCCAGCTCCCAGTTGCCGTTGTACTTGGGGTTGCCGTTCCACAGCAGCGGCACGAACGCGCGATCCAGCATCGCGGCGAAGCGCCCGCGGTCCGCCGCCGTCCACGCCGGGTAGTTCGCCCGGAGGATTTCCGCCGCAAGCGGAAACACCGCCCCGCACCAGCCGGCCACGATCTCTTCCTGGCGGTCACGACTGGTGTGACGCTGCAGCGTCGCCGACCAGGCGTTCAGGATCGCCGCGGCATTCCGTGAGTACGTTTGATCACCGGTGAAATAGCCCATCAACGCCTGCGTGTACGCGGCGGTGGCATCGTCGTTCTCGATGCCAGCATCGTCGCTGCGCGCGTCCACCACCGCGCGCGGCCGCGGCGCCCAGGAGCGGACGGCAAACCGCGACCCGGCCATCCGCTCAAACTGCGTGCGCCACGGCTCCGCCCCGGCCCGGATGCGAGCGCGCACGATCTCCAACTCCGCCTGGCTGTTCAGCAGGCCGGGATGGATGAACGTTCGCGCCGGGGCAACAGCTTGCTCCGGTCCGGCCCCGCCTCCGCGCAAGGCGACGGCGCACAGCACGGCGCCGACCAGCAGCAGGATTCTTGCAACACGCATCGGTGGGAAAATTCGGCTCGGCCGCGAACCTCAAGCGCCATCGCGACCGGCATCGTTGAGAAGGCTGGGCGCGTCGTCCGGCCGCGCCCGGCGTTTACGGCACACCGTGACCTTGGGCGGCGACCCAGAGCGCGTACCAGTCCTCGCGCTCGAGGGTGATACCGGCGGCGGCGGCCGCGCTCTCGATGCGGGCGACTTTGTTCGTGCCAATGACGGGCACCGGCTGGCTCGGATGCGCGAGGATCCAAGCGTATGCGAGCTGCTCGAGCGTCGCGCCGGCGTATTTTTTCGCCAAAGTCGCGGCGAGGGCCGCGAGGCGGGAGGCCGCCGGGTTGGCCGCGTCGAACAGCTTGCCGCCGGCCAGCGGACTCCACGCCATCGGCTTGACCCGTACCTGCTGGCACTGGTCGAGCACGCCGTCGTCGATCGGCGCCATGCGCAGCAGGTGGAACTCGATCTGGTTCGTCACCAGCGGCTGCTCCATCCGGCTGTTGAGCGCGGCGAACTGCGACGCGCTGTAATTGGACACGCCCGCGCTGCGGATCTTGCCCGCCCGTAGGAGCTGGTTGAGCCCCGCCGCGGTATCGTCCAAGCCCGTGAGCCAGTCCGGCCGGTGCACGAGGAAAAGATCCAGCCGGTCGGTGCCGAGGAGGCGGAGCGCCGTGTCGACGCTGCGGGTCAATTGCGCCGCGGAGGCGTCGTAGAAACCCACCTTGCGCTCCGGGTTCGCCGGATTTGGGATGTAGATGCCGGCCTTCGTCACGATCTCGAGCCGGTCCCGCAGCGCCGGCGACAACGCGAGCGCGCGGCCAAGCGCCGCCTCGACCTGGTACAGGCCGTAGATCTCGGCCGTGTCGATCGTCGTAATGCCGAGCTCGACGCAGCGGTGAAGCCGGCGGTTGATGTCCTGGGCGGACGGCTGATCGTCCAGGATGCGCCAGGTGCCGTACACCAGACGGGAAAATTCAGGACTGTTCGGGGCAAACTGGCAGCGGGTGATCATGGGGAGATTCAGGCGGGATTTTCGGTGCAGGCGCGGGCCACGGCCTGCTCAAGCGTGAGGCCGGCGTAATCCTGGGCGCGGAAGAAGCGCCCGCTGCGGCCGTCGTCCAGCAGCGCCGGCACGAGCGCGCCGGGCAGCACGGAGGACGGGTCGTTGGGCGCCTTCGGCCCGCCGAGGTCGGTGCGCAGCCAGCCGGGATCAAGCAGGTTCATCTGCACGCCGGTTCCGGCGAGCCGCGGCACGAAGTCGCGGACCAGCTTGTCGACCGCCGCCTTGGAAATGGAATACGCCGTCAGCTCCGGCTGTTCCTGGATGCCCGACGTCAGGTTGATGACGCGACCCCACCGGCGCTGCAGCATCAGCGGCACCAGCCGGTGGCAGATGCGCGCGAGGCTGATGACATTCACCTCGAAACTCTTTCGGAAATCGTCGGCCGGGATTTCCCAGACGTTTTCCCGGTAGGGCGTCATGATCGCGGCATTGTTGTAGACGACGTCGATCTGCCCGGCCTGCTGGAGCGCGGCGGAGAGCAGTGCATCGACCTGGGCCTGGTCGGACAATTCGCCGGCGACGGTGACCACCTTGACGCCGAGGCCGGTAAGCGTCGCGGCCAGCGCCCGGGTGTGCGCGGCGTCGCGGCTGTGGAGCACGACATTGGAGCCGAGCCGGGCGAGGCCCTCGCTGACGTGCAGGCCGACGCCGCGGCTCGCGCCGGTGACGAGGGACCATTTACCTTGCAGGGAAAGGGAGGAGGACATGGGCAGAAATGGGTTGGAGGGTGAGGAGCGTTCCGCCGGAACCGGTCGGACTCAGGGTTGGCCGGAAAAATCCCAGGCGGTGAAGACCGCCTGCACGGACCGGGTGGGATTGTGCGAGGTCACGGCAAAGCCCAGCAGACCGCCGGCGGGCAACGCCAGTTCGGCGGTGCAGAAGGTCTTCCACTGCACGCCGTCTTGGCTGTAGCGGCCGGTGAAGGAATTGCCGGTGCGCTGGAGGCGGAGCCAGACGTTCGGGAAGCTCGCCGGAAAATCCGGAAGAGCCGGCAGGGGCTGCGGCGGATATATACCCGTGCAGGCGGCGTCCGGCTGGAGGCGGGACTGGAACTCGAGGCCGCCATTGTTGTTATTGCGCGGCTGATTGTCGCCGAACGCCAGCAGCAGCGCGTGCGGCGCGCCGGCGGCGAGCGAAGCGCGAAACATGATGCCGGCCTTCGTGTAGACGTCCGCCATGACGAGCGATTCAACGCGGGTCGTGAGGGAGAAATCGCCCGCGACCGGAAAGTGGGCGAAATGAAACTCGTCGCGCGTGCCCCAAATGTCCTCCCCACCCGCGGTGATTTCGAGCCGGTTGGCGTTCTGCGTGGTGGTTCCTGCAAGGCGCGGGGCCCCGACGTCGGCGGCGGTAAGTTTTGGGGTAGGCATGATACTCGCCTCGCGATAGGTCCGAATGTCCGGGCCCGCGCAAACAAAAAAAGCCGCGCCCGCGGATTTGCGCGCGACCGAACGCCGGATAAAAGCGGCGAGAGGCGGCGTGTGCGCCGCGTGGTGCCCAGGACAGGACTCGAACCTGCACGCCTTGCGGCAACGGCTTCTAAGGTCGAATCCGACAATTTCTCCCACCTGCCCAGACCTTCTTCGACTTAACCAGAAACATCTTTTCATTCGGGAAAGCTCAGAAATAGATCGGAATCAATTTTAGCAAAATACTCTCAAGTGTCCTCATTATTTACGCTGCAGTATAGTAGCCAGTATAGAAAATTGATTCCAAGACGCCACGCTGTGGGCTTTAGGTGCATATAGCTGGTCAATGATCGCGAATATGCGCTCTGGGGCCAGCGCTTATGCCTCAGCCGCGAGGTATTCGATCGAGATTCTATCGGGCGGCACCGGGTGTGGGTGCATGAACCCCCAGTCCAGCACATAGAAGTTCGGCGGGGCCTCAGGGTCGCGCCGCGTCAGCTTCCACCGCAGCGGCAGAGAGGTGCAGCTGCGCCGCACTTCGGGATGTAGTTCCACATTAGGCACGATGCACTTAATCAACGCGGGGCGACCACGCGCCTCAACAGGTGCACGTTGCCCGTCGCCCAAAGCATCCGCGACCACCCGGAGGTATTCACTGCCGCCAGAGGTATTCGAGTCCGCGCTGGAGTAGTCCTCCGGATCCAACCAACCCGACCATGCGTCGGGCGGCGCGAGAGTGGCGAAATACGGTGCATACTCGGGCTCCCAGCTGCTCCGGTCGTCGATTTCGATGCTCCGCATAAGCAATGCGGTAAGCGGATCGAGCTCACTGCGCAACTGTGGCCTTATTCCCCACCTGGCTTATCCATCTCGCGTAAACGCTCCAATGCCGCCTTCACCGGTGGAGACGATTCTCCCTCAGGAATCACGGGATCGTCACTGGGCTCCAGCGCTGTGAAATCAGGATCGTCCGGACCAATCTCCCAGGCATCGCGCACAATCAGCTGCGTTTTGACGATAGCCGGCTCACGAACCAATTCCGGCGGAGTCGACAGATTTTTTAGCGAAGCCCGACAAAGGAAATATCCGCCGAACTTCTTAAAATGCCGGAGGAAGTTGTCCAGGTTGACGCTCGTGGTGGCTTCCATGACCAGCTTCCGGCCTGACAAAAACACATACCGCGGCTTGGTCGCCGTGGGATCGCTCTCCAAATTGGGGCTAATCATGACCCGATACCAGTTGGGCCGGCTTCGCTTGAAGCCTCGCACGATGGTGATGCGGATTTTTTCCCGAACATCGCGGCGGCCGACTTCTTTTTCCCAACCGGCAAAGATTTTTCCCGGGGCCTCGCGCTCCAAAAACGCCAGCGCAAGAATTGGCGGTTGCTCCATCTCGGCCCCGAGAAAAAAGGCCACCCCGCGCCACTTGGCTTGATCCCAAAGTGCTTTGCGAACCACTGAGATCGTTTCCATCTCCGTATGCTTCAGGTTCTCCCGGCCTAGCTCCGGAGGCGGCCTGCCTTTGCCAAACTTGGCCGGCAACGGTTTGGGTTTTTCCGCCGTTAGATCGCCATGATTCCAAACCTCTTTTCGGGTCAGGGAAATCACCTCGGCTCCCGGCTTAATCCACGCCGCCAGCGACTGCTTCTGGGGCACGGACAGGCAGATGAGCCGACCGGCATCGACCTCGGCCAGCGTAAAGTTGGGGATCACCGAGCAGACAACTTCGCGGATGTCTGGCGGCGTGTAGGGTCGCAGGAAGTTGGCGACCGTGTATACGGTGCCGCTCTTCTGCTCGGGCGGCTGCTCGGCGAAGTCCTTGAAATACTGCCTTTCCACCTCGGCCTCGGGACCCGGCTTCTCGCCGAGGCGGGCCAGCAGGAGGGCCGTCTGGGTGGAGATGCAGATGGCGTCATGGACGTTGGCGAGCGTCACGGGCAAATCCGCGGCTTCCAGGGCGTGCATTGCGTGGGTGATGACATCGCGCGCGGTCTCCTTGAAGAACGCTTGGCCGCCGCGCTGCCCGGCGGCGGTAGCGGTATCGACGATGATCTTGGCATAGGTGCTCCACGGCACCGAGGGATCGCCGAGAAGATTGAGCCGCAAAGGCGGTGTCCAATTGGCCGGCATGACGTGAGTCGGCCGCACCCGGATCAGCCGCAGGCTCTTCTCCTGCCCAAGTTTGGCCGCCATCGCCGCCAGCGGCTTCCATAAGGCCCCCTTGGAGTCGACCGCCAGCACGCCGGTTTCCGGGAGGGTTGAGCGCAGGCCGTGCACGATCGGCACGACCGCTCGCGCCGTCTTGCCCGTTCCCGTGGCCCCGGTGATGAAGAAATGGCAGCACGTCTCGTCACGAGTCCACTCCAGGCCCCAGAGCCGCAGCACCACGGCGCTCCGGCCTTCGCACTCCGCCACCGACGTGGCGAACGAACTGAACGCTGCCGGCCTCCGCACCCGGGTGCGGACGTTGCAGCGGCGCGATGGACGTGCCGAAAACATCGGCGGCGGACCATTCCGCTCCGACGGACTCCGCCTCTTGATTCGCAACCCCCTCTACCGCGGGGCGGTCAAGTTTGAGGGACAGGAATTTGCCGCGAAGCACGAACCATTGGTAAAGCATGACGTTTGGGAGAAAGCCAATGCAGCCACGGCCGAGACGAAAGCGCGGCCCCAGCATCTTTTTCAGGACCGCGATACGCAGAACCACTTGTTGAAAGGATTGGCTTGGTGCGGCTCGTGCGGGCGCGCCTTGGTGCCCAACGATAGCGGCAAAAAGAGTCTCAGCGGGGTAAAATATCGCTATTACACCTGCAGCCTAGTCATGCGCCAGCCGGCGGCCCCGGGCTGTGCGGTGGGGCGATTGTCCGCGGACGCACTTGAAAAAGCCGTTGTCGCGTTGCTCGGCGAGGCGAGTAAACATCCGGTGGTTATTAAGGAAATGGTCGAGACTTCCCGCAAGATGCGCAGGGGCGACCGCGAATCGCTGCGAACGGAACTCGAGACGAACAAAGGGGCATTTGCGACCGTCGACAGGCAATTGAACAATTGTGTCGATGCCGTCGCGCAGGGCGGAACTGATGCCCTGGGTGACGCGTTGGTGAAACGTGCCACAGAGCTGCGAAATGAGCGCCGGCGCCTGCTGCTCCAGCAGGAGCGAATCCGCCAAGCGTTGGCTGCCAGCGACGCGACCGCGTTGGAAGAGCGCCGGATTTCCGAGAACCTGGAGCGGATGGGTGAATTGCTCCCAAAACTGCCACCCACGGAACGCAAGGAACTGATCCGGCTCTTTGTCGAAAGGGTGGACGTTCAACGACTTGTGCCAAGCGGTCGCCGGAAGGCCTCCGAGTCGGTCGAGCAATCGATGTCGCCGACCGCGCGGCTGATGGAAGTTCGCATCAAGCTCCATTTGCCGGACCTGGTTCGCGGCATGGAACAGCGGGCGGGAATTACTGGCTCCAATCAGAACATCCGGCTCCGTGGTCTCAGCTTGGACGGACGGGTTGATTTCTCCAATGCGCAGCGCGGCGAAGTCGCCATCATCGCACCGTTCCAGCGAACCGTTCGGTTGGATAAGCGGATGCGAACGGTTCGGACGGCCAAACCCAAGGTCGAGCATCCTGTCCTGCGCGCCCAAAAATGGCAGCAGATGCTCCAAAGCGGCGAGGTCGGGACGAGGATGGCGCTAGCCAAGAGGGTTCGGCTTACCCCAAGCGCGATCACGCGGATCATGAAACTGATCGAACTTGCTCCCGACATACAGGCGTATTTGGCCTCACTTACGACGGCGAATGCCGTCTGGCACTTCGGCTACAAGCCGATTGGCAAATTAGCCGAGTTGCCCTTCAACCAGCAACGCGCCGCGTTCGCGAAATTGCGCGCTGAATACGAGCAGGAACAACAAACCAACCGTGCGAGGCAAAACATTGTCGCGCTTACGGCGTCTACGAAGCCATCCGGCGGTCCGTCTTTTCGAGCATCAGCAGGCTGAATTCCTCGGTCGCGAGTCTTACGCGTGGAAGTTTTCTGGGTGCCAAATTACGGCAAGAATCGACATGATTTTGGGTCGAATTCATTTTGCCTCACTTTGCGGAAAAAGGGGGTGCAAGGGAGAAAATGGGGGCCGCCGTGGAGCAAACGAAGAACTTTTGAAAAGTGAGGCAAAAACCGAAATTCCGGTTGTTACGGATTTATCGGCACTTAGCCCCTCTTTTGCCTTACCTCGAAAAAAGTTCTCGGAATTTTTTCGATGGCTGCCCGACATGGATTCGAACCATGACTAGGTGAGTCAAAGTCACCTGTGCTACCATTACACCATCAGGCAAAGAGTGGGCGAAAGAAGCCCCCTGCCCTCTGAGGGTCAAGGGTGGAAATGATCTAGCGCCGCCGCCTGCAAAAACCCAGCCCGATCAAGCGCTTGGGCCACCCGGCGGCGATGGTGGTTAACGTTTTGGCGCCAACCGGTGGCACGACCCGCCATCTCAGGCATTGACGCCCGTTTTAAGCGCCGGTTTTATCCCCGCTCATGCCCACGAAGTCCGTTGCCCCGAGTATCAAGTACAAGCGCATCGTCCTGAAGCTCAGCGGCGAGGTCCTGCGCGGCAAGGGCACCGAGCCGATCGACGCCGTGACGCTCGAGCGCATGTGCGAGCAGGTGAAGGAAATCCACGACCTCGGCGTGCAGGTCTGCGTCGTGATCGGCGGCGGCAACATCTTCCGCGGCCTGCAGGGCGCCAAGCGGGGCGTCGACCGCACCACCGGCGACTACATGGGCATGCTCGCCACCGTCATCAACGGCCTGGCCATCATGGACTGCCTGGAGAAAATGGGCGTCAAGACCCGCGTCCAGTCCGCCATCCCGATGAACCAGATCGCCGAGCCGTTCATCATGCGCCGCGCCATGCGCCACCTGGAGAAGAAGCGCGTCGTCATCTTCGTCGCCGGCACCGGCAACCCCTACTTCTCCACCGACACCACCGCCGCCCTCCGCGCCTCGGAACTGCACGCCGACATCATCATGAAGGCCACCAAGGTCGACGGCATCTACGACAAGGACCCGAAGAAGCACGCCGACGCCGTCAAGTACGAGGAACTCTCCTTCGTCGACGCCCTCCGCCAGCGGCTCAACGTCATGGACTCCACCGCGTTCTCCCTCTGCCTCGACAACAACGTCCCGATCCTCGTCTTCAACCTCGACGACGCCCACGCGATCCGGAAGGCCGTCATGGGTGAAAAGATCGGCACCCTGGTCAGTAACTGAGCAAGTTGTAAGGGATAAGTTTTAAGGGGTAAGCCGCAATTCCCGACGCCCCGGCCCATTCGCTGCCTGTTTTGTCTAGTCCTTAAACCTTACCCCGCTTAAACCTTACCCCCTTATGAGCCATCCCATCCTCACCGACGTCCAGGCCCGCATGAAGAAGGCGGTCGACTTCACGCTGCACGAGTTCAGCTCCATCCACACCGGCAAGGCGTCCCCCTCCATGGTCGAGGGTGTGATGGTCGAGGCCTACGGCTCGATGATGCGCCTCAAGGAGTGCGCCGCCATCAGCACGCCCGACCCGCGCATGATCCAGGTCCAGCCCTGGGACAAGGGCCTGATCCGCGCCGCCGAGAAGGCGCTGCAACAGGCCAACCTCGGCATCAACCCCATCGTTGACGGCGGCCTGATCCGGCTGCCGCTGCCCGACCTTTCCAAGGAACGCCGCCTCGAGTTCGTCAAGATCGCCAACCGGCTCGCCGAGGAGGGTCGCGTCAACATCCGCCACGCCCGCCGCGACGCCATGGAGGCGGTCAAGAAGGCCAAAAAGGACGGTAAGATTTCCGAGGACGAGGAGAAGCGCCTGGAAAAAGAAATCCAGGCCCACACCGACAAGGTCATCAAGGACGTCGACGCCCACCTCGCCCACAAGGAGAAGGACCTGGTCACAGTCTGAGCCAGTTAAGCCTGTCATTCTGAACGGAGTGAAGTTACCGAGCTGAAGGCGACAGGGTCATCCAGAAGCGCGCCACTCGGCGCGCTTTTCTTTTGCCTTCCCCCTTCCTGCTCCTTGCTCCTTGCTCCCTCCTCCAGATGGATTTCGTGCTCCCCAGTAACTTTGCCGGCGGTGCTCCCACCGTCCCGCCCATCGACTTCAAGGCGCTGCTCAACGCCGAGCAGTTCGCCGCCGTCACCGCGCCGGCCGGCCCGTTGCTCGTGCTCGCCGGCGCCGGGTCGGGCAAGACGCGCACGCTGACCTACCGCGTCGCCTACCTCCTGTCCCAGGGCGTGAAGCCGGGCGAGATCCTCCTCCTCACGTTCACCAACAAGGCCGCCAAGGAAATGCTCCACCGCGTGCACGACCTCACCGGCATCGAGCCCGCCCGCTTCTGGGGCGGCACCTTCCACTCCCTCGGCAACCGCGCCCTGCGCATGTACGGCGAGGCCATCAAGCTGCCGAAGAACTTCACCATCCTCGACGCCGACGAGTCCGAGTCGCTCCTCAAGCAGACTGTCGAGGCGGGCGACAAGCTCTTCTTCAAGGACAAGACCAACCCGCGCCCCGGCCCGCTCTTCAGCGTGCTCTCCCTCGCGCGCAACACCCAGCTGTCACTCGCCGACACCGTTTCGAAAAACTTTCCGCAATACCAGGACATCGCCCACCTCTTCCCCAAGTTCGCCGCCGCCTACGAAAAGGCCAAGCGCGAGCAGTCGGTTGTGGATTACGACGACCTCCTCGAACTCTGGCTCAAGCTCCTCACCGACGCGCCCGAGGTCGGCGCGTATTTCGCCAACCGCTTCCGCTACGTGCTCGTCGACGAGTACCAGGACACCAACACGATCCAGGCGCAGATCGTCGACAAGCTCGGCGCGCACCACTGCGTGATGGCCGTGGGCGACGACGCACAGTGCATCTACTCGTGGCGCGGCGCCGACTTTGAGAACATCATGTCATTCCCGGAGCGGCATCCCGGCACCGTCATCCACCGCATCGAGGTCAACTACCGCTCGACGCCCGAGATCCTCGACTTCGCGAACGGCGTGCTCAACGCCCAGCCGAAGGGCCGCCACTTCGACAAGGAACTCCGCGCCGCCCGCGCCCACTCCGTGAAACCCTACGTCGTGCAGACGATGGACGACCGCGAGCAGGCCGAGTTCATCCTCAAGCGCATCCACTCGCTGATCAACGACGACGGCGTCTCGGCCAAGGAGATCGCCATTCTCTACCGCTCGCATTTCCTCGCCCTCGAGGTGCAGCTCGCGCTCTCCCGCGCCGGCATTCCCTACCAGATCACGAGCGGCGTGAAGTTTTTCGAGCGCCAGCACGTCCGCGACTTGGTCGCACTCCTGCGCTTCGTCTACAACCCCAGCGACGCCCAGGCCTGGCAGCGCATCGCGATCCTCCTGCCCAAGGTCGGCGAGAAGGGTGCGCAGAAAATCCACGCCGCCGCGCTCGACCACGCGCGGCTGATGCAGCGCAACTTCATCGACGCCCTCGATACCGACGACGTGAAGAGCAAGGTCGCGAAGGACGCCAAGGACGACTGGAGCAACTTCTGCGCGTCGCTGCGCCAGGTCGCCGACGCCATGAGCACCCAGAAGCCGGCCGACACGGTGACGGTCGCGCTCGAAGGCTGGTATGGCGACTACCTGAAGGGCGCGTACGCCGACTACATGGACCGGCTCGAGGAGTTGAAGGCCCTCGTCGGCTTCGCCGCCCGCTTCGGGGAGATGCAGGATCTCCTTGCGCAGATCGTGCTGCTGAACGGTGAGACGAGCGACAAGCACGTCGACGCCAACGAGGAGGCGATCAAACTCACCACCATCCACCAGGCGAAGGGGCTCGAGTACGACGTCGTCTTCCTGATCGGCGCCGCCGACGGCCAGTTCCCCACCCGCCGCTCGATCGAGAGCGGCGACGTCGAGGAAGAGCGCCGGTTATTCTACGTCGCCGTCACGAGAGCCAAAAACGAACTCTACATCAGCTACCCCAAGGTCGCGAGCCGCGCCGGCCCCGGCGGCATGATGCTCAGTCCGTCACGATTCCTCCAAGAACTCCCCGAGGAGCTCTACGAAGAGCTTCGGATTAAGCGCAGCTACGGGTGGTAACCTTGCCGGCTAACTCGCCGTTAAGTCCGGTTGCCTCCGCGACTTTGCGGCTTTGCATGCGCCCCGGTTTTATTTATCTGAACCCCCATGCCCGCCGTCATCACTGCCGAACGACCCGACACCCCGGACGCCACCGCGCTGATCGATGAACTCCAGACCCACCTGGAGTCGTTCTATCCGCCGGAGAGCCGGCACGGCTTCAGCGTGCAGAAGCTGATCGACCAGCAGGTCGCGTTCTTCGTGTTGCGCGCCGACGGCCAACCGGCGGGCTGCGGCGGCGTCATGCTCGTCGGCCGCGAATACGGGGAACTCAAGCGGATGTACGTGCGCCCCGAGTTTCGCGGCGCCGGCTTTGGGAAAATGCTGGTCAACCACCTCGCCCGCCACGCGCTCGCCCACGGCGTCACCCTCCTCCGCCTCGAGACCGGCATCCACCAGCAGGCCGCCATCAGCATGTACGAGCAAGCCGGGTTCACCGAGATCCCGCCCTTCGGCCCGTACCACTACGACCCGCTGAGCCGGTGCTACGAGAAACGGCTGACCGGCGCTTAGCCCATTCACCCCGCCGGGAGGTCCGTCGTATCACTTCGCGTCCTTCGTGGTTCAATCCCTGCGGGATCGAAGCGGGTCCCCCGTCCACATTGATCTCGAAAGCCCGCGCCCTTCGGCCAGCCTGAACCCATGAAGCTCGCGCCCCTCTTGCTTTCTCTCGCCTTGCTCTCACCGGTGGTCGCCAGGGACAAGCCGCCCGAGGACGGCGAGGTCCTCGTGCTCGATCCCTTCAAGGTGAAGGGCAACGCCTCGAGCAATTTTGCGATCGATATCCAGGTGATCGTCAACGCCGCGACGAAGAAAGTCGCGCAGATCAAGATCACCCACGTCTACGAGGACACCGACGCCTCCGACCTGGGCCTGCAGGCGGGCGATGAAATCGTACAGATCGACGGCATCCCCGTCGACGGCATGGACTCCAAGGTCGATCTCAACAGCCAGATTGGCCAGATCTTCCTGAACCGCCACCCCGGCGATGCGCTCCGGCTCGAGGTCGTCATGCGCCGCACGCAAAAAATCACCCTCCGGGCGCAGGCCCCGCTGCGGATTCGCTAGGGCGGGTTACTTCCCCGACCGGTACTCCGCCACGACTTCCTCGAACGTCGGGTTGCCCTTGGCGCGGCCGCGGATGAGGACGAGCGGGTTCGTGACGTTCGCCATGAATTGCTGGACGCGGGCCATCTCCTCGGGGCGGTGAAAGCTGAAACTGATGTCGGACTTCAGCTCGTAGGGAATGCCGATGACCGCCAGCGCCTGGCCGAGATCGCGGGCCCGAACCGACTCGGCGCGCGGGCAGTTGGGCGCGCACATGACGATCACCTTCTGGTTGGCCGCATCGTCCTTGCTCAGCAAAACGAATCCCGCCGCGCTGGCCTGGTCGCCGGACGCCGTCCGGGCGGGGGCGCCGCCGATACTCGCGAGGTGCTGGCGGACCTGACCCACGATCGCGAGGGCCGCGATCGCGACGACGCCGAACACCGACACCTTCAGGACCAGTTTAAGGAGACCCATGTTTTCCGTTGGTTGCGGGCACTATCCCACCCCCCGCCGGAAATGCAATCCCACGCACCAGAAGCCGGCTTGCCGATCCGCGGTCGATGCGTAATGTGGTCCCAGCAAGCATGCCAAAAACCAAGACCAGTTCGGAATCCATCCTGACCAAGGAAGCCATCGGCTTCTCGCTCATCATCGTGCTCAGCTGGGTCACGGAGTTACTGCACATCCCCAACCTACTGTTCAGCGAGCCGCATGTCATCAACTGGCACCGGGCCTTGCTCCGGACCGTGGTCATCGTGGGCGTCTGGCTGTGGGTGCACGTCGCGACCAAACGGGTGCTCCGGCGCCTGCATCACCTTGAGGAATACCTGCTGATCTGCAGCTGGTGCCGCAAGGTCGGCCATGAGGGCGAGTGGCTGACGATGGAACAGTATTTCGGCTCGAAATTCTCCACCGAGACCTCCCACGGCATCTGCCCGGAATGCGCCCTGCGCATCCAGCACCCGAAGATTCCCGCCGTTCCCACAGAGAAGCAGTAATCCGCGCCACCCACCGCCCGGCCAGCCGGAAAGAGTTTGTCACTTATTAAGTGACAAACTCGGCTGGAGAAATCCCCGGATGAAGCCATGGTTCTCGGTGGATCGGCTGATCCGCCGGCTTGCCGGCCGCCTTAATCCGAATACAGTTTCGCTTCAGGCCGGCTTAATGTTCTCAATCGATCCTCCGCCACCCACCCCTCCATGAAAAAAATCCTTTTTGGCGTCGTCGTCGGCATCTGTCTGCCCCTGCTCGCGGGTTATCTGTTTGTGGTTTCCGGCGGCATGCCTGTCGCGACCAAGGGCCCGCCCCTGCCGCTGGAGAAATTCCTCGCCCACAAGGCGCTCGCCGCCGCGATCGGCACCGAGGCGAGCAAGCCATCCCCGCTGCCGGCGGATGAACCCAACCTGCTCGCCGGCGCGCACGTGTACCAGGCCCAGTGCGCCGTATGCCACGGCCACCTCGGCCAGACCGAGTCGGCCATCGCCGCCGGCATGTTCCCGCACCCGCCGCAGTTGCTGCCGCCAAAGAAGGGCGTGACGGACGACGACGTGGGCGAGACCTACTGGAAGGTGAAAAACGGCATCCGCCTCACCGGCATGCCCGGCTATGGCTCGTGTCTTTCAGATAACGAAATGTGGCAGGTCAGCCTGCTCCTGCTCCACGCCGACAAGCTGCCGGACTCCGCCGTGGCGGTACTGCGCAAGCCATAGGGGCTTGAGCGGTGGAACCCCTCCGGCCTGTCCACCGTAGCCTTGGCGAAGACGGAAGGCCCGGCTCCATGCATGCCGCCACTTGAAACTGGCCGCCGTTCTGTAACCCCCGGCCGCTTGCGTTGTCGTATGATAGGCGTCATCTCTTGCCGCGACCAATGAAAACCTTCCTCATCATCCTTGGAGTCCTCGCCGCCCTGGTGGTGGCCGGAGTCCTCTTTGTGACCGGCATCTACAACGGCCTCGTGAACCGCGGCCAGGCGGTCGACGCACAGTGGGCGCAGGTGGAGAACGTCTACCAGCGCCGGGCCGACCTCATCCCGAACCTCGTCGCCACCGTCTCCGGCGCCGCCAACTTCGAGAAGACCACCCTCACCGAGATCACCGAGGCCCGCGCCTCCGTCGGCAAGGTCCAGTTCAACCCGGGCACTTCGCCCACCCCGGCCCAGCTCGCCGAATTCGAGAAGGCGCAGGGCCAGCTCGGCTCCGCCCTTTCCCGGCTGCTCGTCGTGGCGGAAAATTATCCCAGCCTCAAGGCCACGGAAAATTTCCAGACCCTGCAGTCCCAGCTCGAGGGCGCGGAGAACCGCATCACGGTCGAACGCGGCCGGTTCAACGAACTCGCGCGGGACTACAACTCGGCCATCAAGCGCGTGCCCGCGGTCTTTTTCGCCGGCATTCTCGGCTTCAAGGACAAGGCCTACTTCGCCGCCGCCCCGGGCGCGGAGAAGGTGCCGCAGGTGTCGTTTGACTTTGGCAAGAAAGAGCCGGCCAAGCCCTGACCCCCGCCTTGAAGTCCTTCCTGCACCGGCTGGCCCTGGTCGCCACGCTCCTCTGGGGCGCGGCCCTGCCGGCCGCCGAGCGGATCCCGCCGGTCCCGACCAGGTTTTTCAACGACTACGCCGGCGTGGTTTCCCCGGAAACCCGCGAGGCCCTGAACCGCCAGCTGGAACAGTATGAGCGGGAATCCTCGAACCAGCTGCTCGTCGCGATCTTTCCGCGGATGGAATCCGGCTCCTCGGTGGAGGACTTCACGATCCGCATCGCGGAGGCCTGGAAAATCGGCCAGCGCGGCCGGAACAACGGCGCGGTGCTGTTCGCCTTCATGCAGGAGCACAAGCTCTACATCCAGGTCGGCTACGGCCTCGAGGCCACGCTGACCGACGCCATCTCGAGCCAGATCATCGAGAACGAACTCAAGCCGGCGTTCCGCAGCGGCGACTACGACGCCGGGCTGCGCGCCGCGGTGCGGTCGATGATCGCCGCGACCAAGGGCGAGTACAAGGGAACCGGGCGGACGCATGCGGAGGGAAATTCCTCCCGCAGCGGCCCCCCGCCGTTCTGGGTGATCATCGCGATTTGCGTCATTGGCGGGTATGTCATCCTTTCCATCCGCCGCTCCGGTGGCGCCACCCTCTTCACCAACCAGCGCCGCACCGGCGGCGGAATTTTCTGGGGTGGCGGCGGTAACAGCGGCGGCTGGTCCGGCGGCGACAGCGGGAGCAGCAGCGGCAGCTTCTCCGGCGGCGGGGGTAGCTTCGGCGGCGGTGGCGCGGGAGGGAGCTGGTAACCATGAAAACCCGTGACCTTATCAGCCAGATCGACCGCGACCGCGTGGAGGCGGCCATCCATGACGCCGAGCTCAAGACCTCCGGGGAGATCTGCGTCGTGATTCACGACCAGGCGACCCCGGATGCCATGGCGGTTGCCCGGGCGGAATTCATCCGGCTCGGCATGGCCAAAACCCGGCACCGCAATGCCGTGCTGATCTTCGTGGCCCCGCTCTCCCAAACCTTCGCCGTCGTGGGGGATGAAGCCGTGCACCGGAAATGCGGCGAACCCTTCTGGACCGAGCTGGCGGCCACCATGGCCGTCCACTTCCAGCGGGGGCAGTTCACCGCCGGGCTGGTCCACGGCATTGAGCGCGCCGGCCGGTTGCTGGCCCGGGAGTTCCCCCGGCAGCCGGACGACAAAAACGAGCTGCCGGATGGGGTCATCTACCGGCCTCCGGTGATCTAGGCAGGGCAGGCCAAGCCAAGCGAAAAACCCAGGCGCCACGGGGTTGCCGGATTCATGCCAGCGCCCGGTCTTTCTCCTCTGATAATTATAGATTTAGTGATTGTGACCGAAGGCGCCGGGGATACCTTCCGACCAAAAATTAGTCCCCGTGTCCCCCGCCCCCGCTATCAACGAAGAGGCTGAAAAAGCCCGGCTGGCTGTACTCGCAGAGTACGGCATCCTGGACACGCCGCCCGAGAAGGAATTCGACGCCCTCGTCCGCCAGGCCGCCATGGAGTTCGGGGTGCCCGTGGCCGCCATCTCACTCGTGGCCGCAGACCGGGTCTGGTTCAAGGCCCAGGTCGGGCTGCCCGCGGTGGCCGATCTGCCCCGGCCACTCACGTTCTGCCAGTACGGCTTCAGCAGCAGCGGGGTTTTCGTGGTGCCCGATGCGCGGGCGGACGGGCGCTTTGCCGCGCTGCCGATGGTGAACCAGGAAAAAGGTTTTTATTTCTACGCCGGCGCGCCGCTGCGCGTGCACAGCGGACACTCGGTCGGGACGATCTGCGTGCTCGACCACCTGCCGCGCCAGCCGACGGAGTCGCAGCTGCAGGCGTTACAGGTCCTCGCCGAACGGACCGTCGAGCTGCTCGAGCAGCACCGCTCGCGGCGCATCCAGGCCGCGTCGTTCCCGCCCTTTCCCGAGGACAGGAAACCGGCGGTCCGCGGCGAGCGCCTGCTGGTCGTCGATGATGACGCCGCCGTGCGCGAGTTTGTCTGCACCGCCACGCGCCAGCTGGGCTATGCGGTGACCGCGGCCGCGAACGGCGTTGAGGCCCTGAGCCTGGTGGAAAGCGATCCGGCGGCGGTCGAGCTGGTACTGACCGACATCAATATGCCGGAGATGGATGGACTCACCCTGGCCCGGGCGCTGGCCGCCTCGCCCAAGCCGCCCCGCATGGCCGCCATGAGCGGCCGGTTTGACTCGCAGATCCGGGCCGACCTGCGCGCGGCCGGCGTTTCCGCCCTGCTCGCCAAGCCATTCACGCTCAGCGAACTGAGGCTCGCGCTCGAAAAGACGCGCGCCCCGGCGGTTTGAATTTCCCGCCGCGGCGGCTGAGTCAGGCTCAGCCCAGCAACCGCAGCGTATTGCCGCCCCAGAGTTTGCCGAGGTCGGACTCTGACCAGCCGCGGGCAAGCAGGGCCGCCGTGATCCGCGGATAATCGGCCACGCTATTGAGCCCCGGAAAACCGCCGCCACCGTCAAAGTCACAGCCAATGCCAACGTGGTTGATGCCCGCCACCGCCACGGCGTGCTCGATGTGCTTCAGGTAGTCGTCGAGGGTCACGGCCGGATTGGGGTAAGTCGTCTCGATCCGGTGCCAGCCCTCGCCCGTCGCGGCGAGCGCGGCCGGCGTCAGCACCGTGTCAGCCAGCCCGAGCAGCAGGTCGGCCAGGGCGGCAGTCCGGCCGTCCTCCGCCGCGGGCACCACGGCGACCGGGAGGGCATTCAGCTGGATGACGCCACCCCGTGCCGCGACGGCGCGCAGCAGTTCATCGCCGATGTTGCGGGGATGATCGCAGACCGCCCGGCAGCCCGAATGCGAAAGAATCACCGGGCGCCGCGCCAGCTCGAGCAGTTCCCACAACGCCGCGTCGGACGCATGGGATGCGTCCAGCAGGACGCCGAGCCGGTTGCACTCGGCCACCAGCTCCCGGCCCAGCGGACTCAGCCCGCCCCACTCCGGTCCGCGCGGGTCGGTGGAGGAATCCGCCACGTCGTTGTTCAGCATGTGCGTAAGCCCGAGCATCCGCATGCCCAGCGCATGAAACCGCGCCACGTTGGCCGCGTCCAGGCCCAGCGAGTAGCTGTTCTCAATGCTGAGATAAAGGGCGCGCCGGCCTTCCGCCTTCAGCCGCCGCCCGTCGGCCGCATTCAGGGCGAGGCCGCAGTGCGCGGCGTTCTGCCGGATGACTTCATGGGTGCGCTCGAAAACCTGGACCGCCCGTTCGTGACTGCACGCAAACCCGGCGGGCGTCCGCGCCCCCTGGGTCGAGAAAACCGCGAACACCAAGGCATCGATGCTCCCCTCCATCCGGGGAAGATCGCACTGGGAGCCGTCGGCGGCGAGATCGTGCCGGGCCGCAAAATCCCAGCCCGGCCGGACCAGGCTCGCGGTCGGCGTATCGATATGGGTGTCGATCGTGAACAGGCGCCGGTGCAGCGCCCCGGGGTCGGGATGGGCCATCGTCAGACCACCAAGCCCAGATCGGGCGCCGGAGGCAACGGAGGAAACGGTGGCCGGCCGGAAGGCCGAGACCACCCTTTCGCAGACTCAAGTGCGGCTACCTATTACTGATGACGCTCCTGTCTCAGATCTCCCAACTTCCATCTGCCGTCTCTCATCTCCCGGATTCCCCACCCGGGCCTTAAGGCCCATTCGCATCTCCGGAGTTGCGCTGACCGGAATGTTGGGCTCAGTTGGGCGTCCCATTTCTTATGTCCGCCAAAGTTGAAAACGTCGTCATCGTCGGCACCGGCTGCGCCGGTCTCACCGCCGCCATCTACACCGGCCGGGCCAACCTGCAGCCCCTCGTCCTCGAGGGTGTACTGCCCGGCGGCCAGCTCACCACGACCTCCGAGGTCGAAAACTTCCCCGGGTTCCCCGAGGGCATCGACGGCTACCAGCTCATGCAGAACCTGCGCAAGCAGGCCGAGAAATTCGGGACCCGCTACGAGAGCGGCTCGGTCCAAGGTCTCGACACCTCGAAGTGGCCCTACACCCTCAAGCTCGCCGACCGGGAGATCCTGGCCAAGACCGTCATCGTCGCCACCGGCGCCTCGCCGCGGCTGACCGGCGTCCCGGGCGAGAAGGAACTTTACGGCGGCAAGGGCGTGACCACCTGCGCGACGTGCGACGGCGCGTTCTACCGCAAGATGGACGTGGCGGTCATCGGCGGCGGCGACAGCGCGGCCGAGGAGGCGCTGTTCCTCACCCGTTTCGCCAGCAAGGTTTACCTCGTGCACCGCCGGGATTCGCTGCGCGCCTCGAAGATCATGGCCGACCGCGCCACCTCGCACCCGAAGATCGAGTGCGTGTGGGACAGCCTGCCCGTCGCGATCGAGGGCGTCGCCGCGGGCGCCGTCAGCGGCCTGAAGATCAGGCACGTCAAGACCGGCGCGGAATCCGTGCTGCCGGTAAAGGGCATTTTCGTCGCGATCGGCCACGTGCCGAACACGGAGCCGTTCAAGGGCGCAGTGGACACGGACGACCAGGGTTACTTTGTGCCGACGGGCCACAGCCAGGTGAAGACCAGGACCCCCGGCGTGTACGTCGCGGGCGACTGCGCCGACCACCATTACCGCCAGGCGATCACCGCCGCGGGCATGGGCTGCCAGGCCGCGATCGAGGCCGAGCGCTGGCTGGCGGGTCAGGAAGCCTGAGGCGAATCAGGCGTTTGCCGGTGGAGCGCGTTGACCGCAACGCGCTGTCAGACGTCCGCCGCAAGACTTGCCCGGAGGCGGTCGAAGCGTTGAACTGGCATCATGCCCCGTTCCCTCCGCTTTCCATCATGGGTAATGCTTGCACTGGGTGCCGGTCTTGCCATCCCCGCCGCCTCCGCCCAACCGACCGAAGTCTACCCCGTCCGCTCCGGTCCGGCGACGCAGACGCTCAACGGCCAGTGGCAGTTCAAGTACCTCGCCGGTTCCGACGCCGGCGCCGACTCGGCCTTCAGCGCGCCGGTCTTTGCGCCCGCCACCGCCTGGAAATCCATCGCGGTCCCCGGCCATTGGGAGCTGCAGGGTTTCGCCGAGCCAAAGTACGGTATGGAGCTCGTCGCCGGGCTCGGCCTTTATCGCCGGACCTTCACCGTGCCCGCCGCGTGGAACGGCCAGCGCGTCTTCCTCCATTTCGACGGCGTGCTCTACGGCTTCGACGCCTGGGTCAACGGCACGAAGATCGGCTCGTGGGCCAGCGCGTACAACCCGGTGGCGTTCGATATCACGGACAAACTGCAACCCGGTGAAAACGTGCTCGCCGTGCAAGTGAGCACGCGCAGCCACGGCTGGGAATTCGATGTGAACGACTGCTGGGGACTTTCGGGCATCTACCGCGACGTCACGCTGTTTGCCGTGCCCGCGGCCCATTTCACCGACTGCACCGCACACACGAAGCTCAACGCCGACGGCAGTGCCACGCTCAGCATCACGACCCACACCAGTGCCCCGACCGCCGCGGTCAGCGGCCGGCTCCTGGCGCCGGACGGCCGTCCGGTGGCTGCGCTTTCGTTTGAGTCGGACAAGGCCACCTTCGCGGCGGCCACCCTGCACCTGGCCCATCCGCAGCTTTGGACCGCCGAAACTCCCGCACTCTACACGCTGGAGCTGACCCTCTCTTCCGGCCAGCAGCTCACGGAAAAAATCGGCCTGCGGGAAGTCACCATTGCGGACGGCGTGCTCAAGTTGAACGGCACCCCGATCAAGCTCCGCGGCGTGGACCACCACGACATCTGGCCCGCCAACGGCCGCGTCGCCACCGAGGAATTGATGCGCCACGACCTGGAACTGATGCGCGCCGCCAACATCAATTTCATCCGCACCTCGCACTACCCGCCGCACCCGCGCTTCCTCGGGCTCTGCGACGAGCTGGGCTTCTACGTGATGGACGAGGTCCCGTTCGGTTTCGGGGAAAACCATCTCACCGATCCCACCTATCAGGACGACCTCTACACCCGCGCGCGCGCGACCGTCCGGCGCGACCGCGATCATGCGTCCATCATCGTCTGGAGCGTGGGCAACGAAAACCCCAACACGCCGCTCACGATCGCCACCGCGCGCCGGGTGAAGGAACTCGATCCCACGCGCCCCGTCTGTTTTCCGCAGGAGGGCGGGTATTTCGCGCCCCACTACAACGAGCTGCCGCCGGACATCGACATCTACGCGCCGCACTACCCGAGCACGGCACGGGTAAGCGAATACGCCGCCACCCTGACCCGGCCGATCATCTTCACCGAGTACGCCCACGCCCTTGGCCTCGCGAGCGACCAGATCCAGGCGCAATGGGCCATCATGCAGGCCAGCCCGCGCATCGCCGGCGGCTCGATCTGGATGTTCCAGGACCAGGGCATTTTCCGGACGGCCACCGCCGGCCAGACGCCGGCGAGCACACACAACCTCGGCCTCGCGGTCTGGCCCGATGAAAGGCATTACTACGACTCCGCCGGCAACCAGGGCATGGACGGCATCGTTTATTCCGACCGCACGCCGCAGGTGGACTACTGGCAGGTGCGGAAGGTTTATTCGCCCGTGCAGATTGCGGAAGTCACCGGGCCGGGCCGGCCCGGCGTCAACCAGCTTACCCTGCACGTCGAGAACCGTTTTGATTTCCGTGCCCTCACCGGCGTGACCCTCGCGTGGGTCTTGCAGAAAAACGGGGCCACCGTGCAGGCGGGCAGCAGCCCGCTGCAGGCGGCCGCCCACACAACGGTGGAGATTCCCGTCTCCTTCACCTTGCCGGCGGCACCGGGCACCGACGTCTTCACCCTCGCCCTGCAGTGTGCCGAAGGCTCCGGGAAAGGTTTTTATGAGCGCACCGTGAAGCTCGATACGCTGCCGGCCGGCCTGACCCGCGCGGCCGGGCTCACCGCCGGGTGGCCGGCGACGCCCGTGACGCTCACCGAGTCGGCTGCGGAATTCCGCGTCACGCACAGGCGCTTCGATCTGGTGGTAGAGCGCGCGACCGGCGCCATCGCACTGCACGATCCCGCGGGCCGGGTTTTGGCCGCGGCGCTGTTGCCCCACATCGGCCGGCGGCTCACGGAGGGCGAGTTGATGCGGTCGAAGCGCGAGCTGACCTGGACTGGCGCCGTGCTGCGCGAGGCAACCGGCCTCACGACCACTGCGACCCGCACCGCCGACGGAGTCCTGCTGCAGATTCACGGCCGGTACGCCCGGCCCGACGCCAAGGATCAGGCCTTGGAGGGCGACCTGCGCCTCCTCGTGCGGGCCAATGGATCGATCGACGTCGACTATGACTACGCGCCCGTCAACGGGAAAGGCCTGCTGCTCGAGGCGGGGGTCGCAATGCTCGTGCCGCCGGACGCCGCCGAATTCCGCTGGCTGGGCGCCGGGCCTTATGCCGGCTATCCGGGCAAGGATGCGCTGAATGAATTCGGCGCGTATCACCTCAACCGGGCCGACCTGAATTTCCAGGGCAACCGCCGCGGCGTGGAGCTTGCACTGCTGACCGATGCCGCCGGTGCCGGCCTCGCGCTTGGTGGGGCGGGGATGGATGTCGCGGTCGAGCGCGTCGACGAGGGCACGATCTTCGCCCACAATGCCGTGCTCTCGGGGCGCGGCACGAAGTTCGCGCTCCCGGACACCGCCATCAAGGCCGAGACCACGACGCATGTCGCCGGCAAATTCACCCTGATTACCGTGGAGTCGAAGTGGCCGGCGCAACTGGCCGCGTGGTTTGGCCCGGCGACTGCGCCGGCAAAAATCTTTCAACCGTATTTCCACAGCTACGACCAGTAAGGTGCGGCCCATCCCGAAAAAATTACGCCCGCTCTGGATCCGGCTGGGAATCCCGGTGGACTACCCGGCCGCACGCGGTCTGCCGGTGCAGCGTGAGGCGCGCACACTCGCGGTCATCGGCCGCACGGCTGACCGGCGCCAGATCCGGCTCTCGCCGCCGGCCGCCGCCGCGTGGCGGCGCCTGCAATCCGCCGCGACGCGCGACGGCATCGCCCTGCAGCCCCTGTCCGGTTTTCGCAGCGTGGCCCGGCAGACCGCGAACATCCGCCGGCAACTCGCCGCCGGCAAACCCATCGGGGTAATCCTGCGCTTCGTTGCTGCGCCTGGTTGCAGCGAGCACCACACCGGACGCGCGCTCGATCTCGGAACGCCGGCCGATCCGGAACTCGAGGAACGCTTTGCCCGGACCGCGGCCTTTCGCTGGTTGAAGCGGAACGCGGCCCGATTCGGATTCCACCTCTCTTACCCGCGCGTCAACCCCCACGGCATCGGTTACGAGCCCTGGCATTGGTGCTGGCGGTCCCGGCGGCACGCCTGACCGGCGCCTTCCCGCAAAATGCAAGCCGTCCCACCGCGGCTTCTGGCCTTTTGCACCCGCTGCGCCCGGACCGTCGGTAGGGCGAAACCCCATATCCTTTTTCGCCCAAGGGTTTAGAGTGGGGCGGATCGTGGTGGCATGGGCTGTGCAATTCTGTACGGCAACCTCCACCGCCCATGCTTGAAACCACCGCCATCATCCTCGTCATCCTCTGGCTGCTCGGCCTCGTGTCCTCCTACACGATGGGCGGGTTCATCCATGTACTCCTGGTGCTCGCGGTGATCACTATGCTGGTCCGCGTCATCCGCGGCAACCGCCCGGTCGCCTAAGCCCACCGTCATTTCCGAAAACCAAATCATCCAACCCTCGCTCCCATGAATCGTCCCCTGTCCTTCGCCATCCTCATCATCGGTGTCATCCTCCTGATCTACGGGATCAGCGCCCATGATTCCCTGGTCTCCAGCGCCAAGGAAGCGGTCACGGGCACGCCGACCGACAAGAGCCTGTGGCTCATCGTCGGTGGCATCGCGGGTATCATTGTGGGCGGCTTCGGCGCCCTTTCCCGCGGCAGCAGCAACTGAGCCGCGGGCACTGCCTTTCCCCGGTAGATTACTACAACCTCAACCCACAACTAACATGTCCAAATCAATCACCGCCACCACCGAGTCCCACACCGCCGACGACCTGAAGGCCCTCCTGCACGAGGCCGAGCAGGCCCTCAGCCACACCGCGGGCGAAGCCGACGGCAAGTTTGACGAACTGCGCGAGCGGCTCCGGACCGCCCTCGACAGCGGCAAGTATTCCTTCGACCGCCTGCGCACCGAGGCCACGCGCCGCGCCAAGCAGGCCGACCAGATTGTGCGCGACAACCCGTACTACGCCATCGGCATCGCCGCGGGTGTGGGCGCGGTCATCGGCATCCTAGTTTCCCGCAGCTGCAACAGTTCGCGCTAAGTTAAACGCGCTGCAACTGGCAGCGTCGGGACCCACTGACTGACGGTGGGCCCCGACCCGCCCTACTGCGGATCATTTCTCCCGTGTCGTCTCCCGTCACCAGGCCCGCGCCCGCCCCGCGCCCGCAACTCCCGCCGCCGGGCGTGGCCCTGGCGCTGCTCACCGAGTCGGTCGCCCACCGCGCCGAGCTCGCCGGGCTGGAACTCGCGGAGGCCCGCGACCACGCCGGCGGCTCGGCCCTCCTGGCCGGGACGGCGGCGGCGCTCGGGCTGCTGACCGGCTTTGCGTTCACTTTTTTCGTGGCGGGCCTGGTGTGGGACGGACCGCACCGCGGCTGGTGGCTCGGCGGCCTGTGCGCCGGCTACCTCGCGGCCACCCTGGGCACCGGCTGCCTGCTCAGGCAGCGGCTGCGCACCTGGCGCCCGCTCGGTGAAATCCAGCAGCAACTTCAACAGGACTACCAATGCCTGAGCACCCTGATCAAATCCGCCGCGTCCTGACCTCGCCCCGCGAGCACAAGGAACTGCTCATCCTCGCCTGCGAGGTTGACCGTTGCGCGTGGCGCCGCGCCTGCCGGCCCACCCGCAGCCCGGGCGCGCAATTCGCCCGCGACCTCCTCGGCCACCTTGAGACCTTCAGTTCATTTCTGCCCGGCCGCCTCGGCCGCTGGCTGCGCGGCGCCAGCCTCGTGACCGGTCTCGTCCGGCAGCTCGGCTGGCTCCGACTTTAACCAAACCTCCCCGGCTCCTCCCATGCTTATCCAATGCGGCTATAATATTTCCTACACGCTGAGTGCGCCCACCGCCCTGGTGCTGATGCTCCACCTGCGGCCCGAACTCGCCCAGCGGCTGCGCTCGGCGGAGAGATTCAATATCACGCCGGGCGGCCCGTACGAAAACTACCTGGACACCTTCGGCAACCGCTGCACGCGCCTGACCGCGCCGGCCGGCTCGCTGGAGCTGAGCGGCGAAGTCCTGGTCGATGACAGTGGCTGGCCCGCCCCGATCGTCGAGTCGGCGCGCGAGCATCCGGTCGCGGAGCTGCCGTCCGATGTCCTGCGTTACCTGCTGCCGAGCCGCTATTGCGAGGTGGACCTGATGGGCCCGCTGGCCTGGAGCCTGTTCGGCCGGATCAGTCCCGGCTGGAGCCGCGTGCAAGCCGTCTGCGACTGGGTCTTCACGCACCTGCGCTTCGACTACGGCCTGGCCAGCGCGACCCGCACCGCCCGCCAGGCGTGCGAGGAACGGGTGGGCGTCTGCCGCGACTTCACGCACCTCGCCATCACCTTTTGCCGCTGCCTCAACCTGCCCGCCCGCTACGCCAGCGGTTACCTCGGGGACATCGGGGTGCCGCCTGATCCCGCCCCGATGGACTTCAGTGCGTGCATGCAGGTTTACCTCGGGGGCGAGTGGCACACGTTCGACGTGCGGCACAACGCCCGCCGGATCGGTTATCTCCCCATGGCCTTTGGCCGCGATGCCGCCGACGTGGCGCTCACGACCAGCTTCGGCCCGCACCAGCTGACGCGCTTCACAGTCCGGACCCACGAGGTCCCGGCCAACTACGCGGTCGCCTGAACCCGCCTCACTCCGCGCGACGGAGATCGAGGAAGAATTCCACCAGGTCAGAACCGGCGGGACTGTACACGCCCACGCGGCCGCCGTGCAACGCGGCGATCTCGCGGCAGATGGCGAGCCCCAGGCCGGTGCCGTCGGCCTCCTCGCCCGCCCGCCGGAAAAAGGGATCAAACACCAGGGCCTGCTCGGCCTCGCTGAACGGCCGGCCGTGATTCACCACGGTAAAGCGCACGTAGCCGTCGCCGCGCGGCTTCGCCCGCAGCACGACCGGCCGGCCGGGCGCACCGTATTTGCCGGCGTTCGACAGGAAATTGCCCAGCACCCGGTTCGCGTGGAGCGGGTCGGCCAGCACGGCGGGCAGGTTCTCCGCCAGCTCCAGGCTGATCACTCCCCCGGCGCGCCGCACCCGGTCGCCGTGCGCGGCCATGGCCTCGTTCAACAGGTCCGCCGGGGCGGTGGGCACCGGCCGCAGCGCCGTCCGCCCGCTCTCGAGCCGCGCCAGCTCAAGCAGGGCCTGGAGCACGACCAGCAGGCGCTCACAGTCATCGCGCCCGATTTCCAGCAACTCGCGCTGGTCGGGATTGATCGCACCCAGCTTCTCCTCGAGGAGCAGGTGCAGGGACATGCGGATGCCCGCCACGGGCGTCTTCACCTCGTGGCTGAGCGTGGCCAGCGCCTTCGTCTTGGCCTCGTCGTTGCGGCGCAGGCGCGTGACGTCCACCAGCAGCACCGCCCAGCCGTCCTCCGCGCCAAACGCCCCGGCCATCCGGAAGATCTGCGGCAGATAATCGCCACCGGCCGCCGCGCCCGCACCGGCGGGCTCCAGTCGCACGGCGCGCCGGATGTCGTCGCCCACCACATCGCGGGACTCGGCCGCCGCCGAGTCGATCTGGCGGCGGACCTCCCCCGGCAGGAGGCCGGGAATGCCGAGCGCGCGGCTCAGCGACTCCGCCCGCGGGTTGGCCTGGCGCACGGCAAAATCGCGATCCACGATGTAGACGGGATACGGCAGCGCCTCGAGGATGGCGCGGCTGATGCGGTTGGCCGCCACGACGCGCTCGTCCGTCTCGCCGACGTAGCGCTGCAGCTCGCGCGCCATCTCGTTGAAACTGGCGGCGATCTGCCCGAGTTCCTCGCCGCCCCCGATCGGGACCACCGTATCGAAGCGCCGCGCGCTGACCAGCTGGATGGAATCGCGCAGCCGGCGCAGCGGTTCAAACACCGCGCGGGTCAGCCGCATCGACGTGAGGATGTAGATGCCGAGGGAAACAATGGCGAAACCCATGGCGATGACCGTCACCCGCCGGCCCTTGAGCACGGCATCGTCCCGCCGCGCCATGATGGCGTTCTCGTTGAGCGTCACGATCTGGTCCGCCACATCGCTGATATCGCCGGTCAGGCCGGTGATGACGTGGTTGAGCTCGTCCCGCCGTTCGTTGGCGGAGGCCTTCAGGGCAAACAGTTCGTCGTAGGCCGCAAAGTAGGACTGCCCGAGCGTGGTCAGGCGGGCGACCATGTCGTGCTCGGCGGCGCTGCCCGCGTTGCGCTCCACCTGGCCGAGCCGTTTTTCCGCCACGTCGCGTTCCTTCCGGAACGCCGGGCCGGTGGCGGCGATGCTGGTGCCCTCGGGGAGCGCGAGGCACTGGGCGTTGATGCGCGTGAGGGCGGAGCGCAGCTCGCGCAACGCGCGGATGCTGTCGTAATTCTGGTTGATGATGGTGCCCATCTCATCGGTGAGGCCGCGCGTCGCCCACACGCAGAATCCGCTGAGCACGAGCAGGAGCAGCAAGATGACCGTGAGGCCGCTGATGAAGGACCAGCGGTTCATGACGCGGGCTCGTCCGCCGGGCCGGCGGCCCAGCGCTTGCGCTTGCGGTAAATCGTGGCGGCGTCGATGCCGAGGACGCGGGCGGCCTCCTCCAGCGTCGCGGTGCGCGCCGTGACGAGCCGGACGTGGGCCTGCTCGATGGCGTCGAGCGGCACGAGTGCACCGAGCGCCACCTCGTCCCTGCCGGCGGCGGGGACGGCCAGCTCGGCGGGCAGGTCCGCCACCTCGACCGCCGGGCCGCGGGCAAGGATCACCGCCCGCTCGACGGAATTGCGCAGCTCGCGCAAATTGCCCGGCCAGGGATGGCGCCGCACGGCGGCCCAGGCCTCGGCGGAAAAATCCTTCACCACCCCGCCGGATTCCTCGGCGAAGAAACGCAGGAAGTCACGGGCGTGCCGCTCCAGGTCGCGCGGCCGGGCCCGCAGCGGCGGCATCGTGACGCTGATGACGTTCAGCCGGTAAAAAAGATCCTCGCGAAAGGCGCCGCCCTTGACCGCGGCGGCGAGGTCGCGGTTGGTGGCGGCGATCACGCGCACATCGGCCGTGCGGGTCTTCGTGTCGCCCACGCGCTCGTAGGCCCGCTCCTGCAGGAGGCGGAGCAGCTTGGGCTGGAGTTCCGCCGGCAACTCGCCGATCTCGTCGAGGAACAGCGTGCCGCCGCGCGCCGCGTCGACCTTGCCCCACGTATCCTTCAGCGCGCCGGTGAACGCCCCCTTCACGTGGCCGAACAGTTCGCTCTCCAGCAGCTCGCGCGAGAGGCTCGGGCAGCTGACCGTGACAAACGGCCCGGTGGCGAGCTGGCTGCACTGGTGGATATGGCGCGCGAGGGCGCTCTTGCCGGTGCCGTTCTCGCCGAGGATGAGAATGGTGGCGCGGGACGTTGCAGCGCGCTCGACGACGGACATCACCGTGGCCACCTCGGGATCCTCCGACGTGAAGTCCAGCGCCGGCTGGGTCTGTGCGACCTGCTCCTCCAGCTCATCCACCCGCTGGCGGAGCCGGCGGGCCTTGTCGATGCGGGCCAGCAGCTGGCGCAGCTGCTCGGGCGTAAAGGGTTTCTCCAGGTAATCCTGGGCGCCGCGGCGCATCGCCTCGACGGCCGTCTCGATGCTGGCGTGGGCGGTGCAGATCACCACCGGCAGCTGCGGGGAGATTTTCTGCAGGCGGGCGAGATAATCGAGCCCGTCGGATTCGCTCTCCATCCGCAGGTCGAGCAGGACGAGGTCGAACCGCTCCTCCTGCAGCTTCAGGAGCGCAATCCGGCCGCTGTCCGCCGTGTCCGCCTCATGGCCCTCGGCGCGCACGGCCTGGGCCGTGGTCAGCCGGATGCTGCGTTGGTCGTCGACGATAAGGATGCGCATAATGGAAACAAGGGCCCGGAGGACCAGGGCGGCGGCGGTGCACCGCCGGCCACAGTTACGATGCCTCCCGCCCAAGTGCAGACAAGACTGGAAGGCCCGGGTTCGGTCAATTCCGCTCAGTTTGGTCCGCCGACCGGCACGATGGGATGCAACCCAAGCCCGCCTTTCGTGGTCCAAATGAATGACAACCGGCGCGAACGGCGCTGGCGCCGCCCACCACCCGCTGGAACGCGCCATTCACCATCCCAACCCGTCAATCGATTCCTCCCATGAAAAATTCCATCACCCTCCTCCTGCTCCTCGGCCTCGCCTCGCTGGGCGCGACCGCCGCTCCCGCCACCCCGCCGGCCGATCCGTTTGCGGAAATCTCCGCCGTGCTGATCAAGACCACCAAGGATCAGACCGCCGCGCTGGCCCTCCCGCAGCAAAACCTGGAGCGCGCCCTCAACGCCCGGATCGACGCCTGGAAATCGACCGGTGCCACCAGCACCAGCAAAGCCGAGGCGAATCTCGCCCTGGCCCGGACCGATTTTGCGCAGAAGATCAGCGCCCTCTCCACTGCGGACGATGCCACCTGGAAAAACGCCAAGGGCGAGGCGATGGCCTCGTTGGAAAGCCTGCAGCAGGCTTTCCAGGAATACCTGAAGGGGCCGGTCAAGAATTGAGCCACCAGCCAGGCGCAGGCCGACCAAACCCTGGCTGCGGCCGCGGGCCGGAGCGGGAATCGACCGTGTAGGATGCGGAAGAAATCACCCGATCGGCGATCGGGTTCAGCCGTGCCACAAGCGTTTTGGGCCCAACGACAAGCCGGCGGGCGGAACGCGGAACGCAAATGAAGGGCATCTTCTAGCGGGCAAATCCGCTCAAGCTCTGCGCTCGCGGGACGATAGGGGCCTGACAGTCTACCTCATGTCCCGAAATTCCACGCTTTCGGCAGCAGCGCTCGCTTTGCTGCCCCTTTGGAGCCTCGCCGCCGACCCAGCCGCCGCGGTTGATAAGTCTGCGTACACGCTCTTCAATCGCACGCCCGAGTCGCAATTGCGCGAGCTGACCACGGACCGGCCCGATGTGACCGAAAGCCCGTACACCGTCGACGCAGGCTGGTGGCAGCTCGAGATGGACCTCGTCGCCCACACGCGCGACCACAACCTGTCCGATGGCGCCGATATCAAGAGCTCCGCACTCTCGTTCGCCACGGTCAACCTGAAGGTCGGCCTGACCAGCCGCATCGACCTGCAGACGGTCTTCGCCACCTACAACCGGCTCAGCGTCCGCGACCGCGTCGCCGGCACGCGGCAGGATTCCTCCGGCTTCGGCGATGTCACCTCCCGCCTGAAAATCAACTTCTGGGGCAATGACGGCGGCGAGAGCGCCTTCGGCCTCATGCCGTTCGTTAAGTGGCCCACCAGCCAGCACGGCCTCGGCAACAACTCCCTCGAGGGCGGACTCATCGTGCCCTACGCCCACAGCCTGCCCCACGGCTGGGACCTCGGCACCATGACCGAGTTCGACGTGGTGCGGAATGACACGGACAACGGCTACCTGTTCGAGTGGGTCAACACCGTCACCGCCGGCCATGCGCTGACCGGGAACACCGGCTGCTACGTCGAGCTCGCCACCACCCTCACGCACGGGGCCGACATCGCCACCTTTGACTTTGGTGTCACCTACACCATCGGGAAAAACCTGCAACTCGACCTCGGGGCCAACGTCGGCCTCACCCACGCGGCCGACGACCTCAACGTCTTCGCCGGCCTCAGCGTCCGCTTCTAACCGCCTTCGTCATGAAATTATCCGTCAGCCAGAAAGTCTTCAGCATCACCCTCGCCGCCACGCTCGTGCTCGCCCTGGTCCTGACCAGCGTGTTCCGGCAGTTTGGCGTGATCCGCGCCAACAACGACCGCGTCCTGCTGCTCGCCGTGGCCCTGCAGGCCCAGCAGACGGCCGACATGATGCACGACGCCCTGCGCGGCGACGCGATCGCGGCGATGCTGGCGGCCCGGACAAAGAACAGTGCGCAGCTCGCGGACGTCGTGAAGGATTACAAGGACCACTCCGACACTTTCCGCGCCCAAATGGAGGAAAACGGACGCCGTGACCTCGGGGCCGCCGCCCAGGCCAAGCTCAGGGAAATCGCCGGACCGCTGGAACACTATTTCAAGGTAACGGGCGATTCCATCGCCCTCACCCAAAAGGATGTCGTTGCGGCCGAGGCCAATTTCACCGCCGTGCAGGAATCTTTCCACCAGATGGAAGACGCGATGGCCGCCCTGAGCGACGCCATCGAGGCCGAGGCGAAGCTGACCAACGATAACGCCGCCCGCGATTTCCACCGCTTCAATGTCACCGTCGGCACCACTGCCGCCATTGGGCTCGCCCTGCTCGCCGCCTTGTCCCTCGTGGTGGCGCGCAGCATCCCGCGGCCGTTCGCCGCGATCATCCACCGCTTGAGCGAGGCCGCCGACGCCAACACCGGCTCGTCCGCCCTGATCTCGCAAAACAGCACGACGCTCGCGGAAGGTGCCTCCGAGCAGGCGGCCTCGCTGGAAGAAACCAGCGCGTCGCTCGAGGAAATTTCCAGCATGGCCCGGCGCAACAGCGAGGGCGCCCAGCGCGCGAACGAGCTGACCCGGCAGACCCGCACGGCCGCGGATGCCGGCACCCGCGACGTGCAGGCCATGAACGCCGCCATGGACGCCATCAAGGCGTCGAGCGACGGCATCGCCAAAATCATCAAGACGATCGACGAGATCGCCTTTCAGACCAACATTCTCGCCCTGAACGCCGCCGTCGAGGCCGCCCGCGCCGGTGAGGCCGGCGCCGGTTTCGCCGTCGTCGCCGAGGAAGTCCGGGCCCTCGCCCAGCGCAGCGCCACCGCCGCCAAGGAAACCGCCGACAAGATTGACGACTCCGTCGCCAAGAGCCGGCACGGCGCCGACGTCTGCAGCAAGGTGGCCGCGGGCCTGCATGAGATCGCGACGAAATCACGGCAGGTTGACGAACTCGTGGGCGAAATTGCGCAAGCCTCGACCGAGCAGACCCAGGGCATCGACCAGGTCAACCAGGCCGTGAGCCAGATGGACAAGGTGGTCCAGGCCAGTGCCGCCCGCGCCGAGGAAGGCGCCGGGGTCGCCCAGGAACTCATCGCCCAATCGACCGCCTTGCAGCAAAGCGTGGTGGATCTGGCACTGCTCGTCGGCGGCACGCCAAGACCGTCGACCAGCCCCTCCGCCGCGGCCAAGTCGCCTACCGCAACCCGCGGCAGATCGCGCAAGGAATCCGCCCTGGCCGTGGCCTGAGAAACGGGTCGATTCGGGTAACGCCCGCTCGTCCCGGCCGAATCAGCGCCGCTGGGTACGGGCGAGAAGCCGTCAGGCAAGTCACTTGCCTGGTTAATGTTATGCCTATGAATTGTTCTATTTAGAATAATTCTAAATCCTTGTTGCAATCCGGTCTTATTCTAATTCGTTGGGGGCAACCATCCGATGAATTCCACCGCCAAAAATTGCGCCGCCCTGGCCAAGAGGCTGACCGACAGCGGCCTTCGGCCGACGCCGCAGCGCGAGGTGGTTTTCAAGGTGATCCTCGAAAAGCGCGACCACCCGACGGCCGATGAGATTTTTGCCCGGGTCAAGTCGCAGATGCCCACCATCTCGCTGGCCACGGTCTACAACTGCCTCGAGACCCTCGTGCAATGCGGCCTCGTCCGCCAGGTGAACCTGGAGCGGGCGCCGACCCGCTACTGCCCGAATCTGCATGAGCATGCCCATTTCCACGATGACGCCACCGGGCAGGTCCATGACATCAATCTGCCCGCCGACACCCTGAAGCAGTTGCGCAGCCTGCTGCCGCCGGGCTTCGACGCCAGCACGGTTGAACTCGCGTTCCGCGGTTCAAAGGGTTCGGCCCGCGCGAAACTCGCCGAGGGTCGGGCTGCCGCCCGGTCCGGCGCCAACTGAACTCCCTTTCCCATCCCCTCTTCCGACCCAATTTCTCATGAGCCAACTCGAAATCAAAGACCTGCACATCAGCATCGGTGACAAACCCATCGTCAAGGGCCTGAACCTGACGATCAAGCGCGGCGAAGTGCACGCCATCATGGGGCCGAACGGCACGGGCAAGAGCACCCTCGCCAAGGCCATCGCCGGCCACCCGGACTACACGATCACCGGCGGTGATGTCCTCCTCGACGGCCAGTCCGTCCTCGCCATGGAGCCCGACGAGCGCGCCCGCAGCGGCCTGTTCCTTGCCTTCCAGTACCCGAGCGAGATTCCCGGCGTCTCCATCGCCAACTTCCTGCGCGCCGCCGTCCAGGCCCGCATGGCGGAGGGCGAGGAACTCGATGCCTCCGGCTACTACAAGCGCCTCTACGCCAAGATGGACCTCCTCAAGATCGACCGGAAGTTCACCTCCCGCGCGGTCAACGACGGATTCTCCGGCGGCGAGAAGAAGCGCTGCGAGATCCTCCAGATGGCCATGCTCGAGCCCAAGATCGCCCTCATGGACGAGACCGACTCCGGCCTCGACATCGACGCCCTCCGCATCGTCGCCGAAGGCGTCAATGCCCAGCGGAACGGCCCGTCCGCCCCCGGCATCCTCCTCATCACCCACTACCAGCGCCTCCTCGACTACATCGTGCCCGACTTCGTCCACGTCATGTATGACGGCCGCATCGTGAAGAGCGGCGACAAGACCCTCGCCCTCGAACTCGAGGCCAAGGGCTACGACTGGGTGAAGCAGGAATTCGCCGCCGCCACCGCCTGATCCGGCCTCCCAACTCCCAACGCTCTACTTCCCTGTGAAACCACCCACCGAAATCGAGACCGCCGCGACGGAAAATCCGGTCGTCGGCATCGATCAGACCGCCGGCAACTTCAGCTACAAGGTCGACTACGCCTTCGACGCCGGCACCGGCCTGAACGAGGACACCGTCCGTTACATCAGCTCCGTCAAGAAGGAGGCGCCATGGATCCTCGAGTTCCGCCTGGCCGCGCTGAAGAAATTCCAGTCCATGCCCATGCCGACGCACTGGGCCACCAAGGACCTCGAAAATATCAATTTCGACAAGATCCGGTACTACCTCTCGCAGGGCCAGAAGCCCAAGCGCACGTGGGACGAGGTGCCGGACGACATCAAGAAGACCTTCGAGCGCCTCGGCATTCCCGAGCAGGAGCGCAAGTTCCTCGCCGGCGTCGAGGCCCAGTTCGACTCCGAGGCCGCCTACTCGAACATCAAGGACATCGTCGCCAAGCAGGGCGTCATCTTCGTCAACTCCACCGAGGGCCTCCGCGAACACCCGGAGATCTTCAAGAAATTCTTCGGCAAGGTCATCCCGACCGGCGACAACAAGTTCTCCGCGCTCAACAGCGCCGTGTTCTCCGGCGGCTCGTTCATCTACGTGCCGCCTGGCGTCAAGGTCGCGCAGCCGCTCCAGGCCTACTTCCGCATCAACGCGGAAAACTTCGGCCAGTTCGAGCGCACCCTCATCATCGCCGACGAGGGCGCCGAGGTCGTCTACATGGAAGGCTGCACCGCGCCGAAGTTCTCCACCTCCACGCTGCACAGCGCGGTCGTCGAGCTCGTCGCGCTCAAGGGCGCCAAGATCCAGTACATCACCGTGCAGAACTGGGCGAACAACGTGTTCAACCTCGTCACCAAGCGCGGCGTCGCGCACGAGGACGCCGAGATCAAGTGGATCGACTGCAACATCGGCAGCCGGCTCACCATGAAGTACCCGGGCGTCGTCCTGAAGGGCGAGCGCGCCCGCGGCGAGGTGCTCTCCATCGCGCTGGCCAACGACGGCCAGCACCAGGACACCGGCGCCAAGATGATCCACGCCGCGAACAACACGACGTCCAACATCATCGCGAAGTCCATCTCAGTCGGCCAGGGCCGCTCCACCTACCGGGGCGTCGTCCACATCCCGAAGCACCTCAAGGGCTGCAAGAACAACACCGAGTGCGATGCGCTGCTGATCAACACCAACAGCCGCACCGACACCTACCCGGCGATCTCCGTCCGCGGCGACAAGAACGCGACGCAGCACGAGGCGAGCGTGTCCAAGGTCAGCGAGGACATGATCTTCTACATGCAGTCGCGCGGCCTCACCGAGGCGCAGGCCATGAGCCTCGCCGTCAACGGCTTCATCAACGACCTCGCCCGCCAGTTCCCGATGGAATACTCCGTCGAGCTGAAACGGCTCATCGACCTGGAAATGGAAGGCAGCGTCGGCTGAGCCTTTTAAACGCGAAGGCGCCAAGACGCCAAGAACCCAAACCACCGTCCTCGCTTCCCTTCGCTCCTTCGCCTCTTTGCGTTTCATCAAAATGTCCTCTCCTGTTTCCACCCTCAGCAAGCTCACCGGCTCCTTCACCGCCGAGGCCTTCGCCGCGCACCTCGCGCGCGTCGCGCATCTGCCGTCTTGGTGGCTCGACCGCCAGCGCGCCGCCTACGCGCGCTTTGTCGAGCTCCCGATGCCGAAGCGCACCGATGAGGGCTGGCGCTTTTCGAATTACACCGCGCTCACCCTCGACGGCTTCCAGCTGCCGCCGGCGGTCAAGGCCGAGCAGATCGCCCACCGCGAGATCGGCGTGACCGGCGCCGGCACGCTGCTGCTCGCCAACAACCGGCTGGCCCAGCACGTGCCGCTCGCCCCCGCCTTGGCGCAGCAGGGCGTCATCTTTGCCTCGCTGCAGCACGCGCTGCTCTACCACGGCGACCTCGTGCGGTCCCACCTGCTCGCGCAGCCCTCCAAGTTCGGCTCGGACAAGTTCGCCGCGTTGCACGAGGCGTTCCTCGAGGACGGCGCGTTCATCTACGTGCCCAAGGGCGTCGATGCGGAGCTGCCGCTGGGCGTGTTCCATTATGCCTGCGGCGACGGCGCCGCGGTGTTCCCACACACCCTCGTCATCGCGGAGGAAAACGCGAAGGTCACCGTCGCCGACTTTTTCCGCTCGGATTCCGCTTCCGGCGCCCAGGCCGCCCAGTTCGCCTGCGGCGGCAACGACCTCTACGCCGGCCACGGCGCACAGGTCACGTACGTCGCCATGCAGGACTGGAGCCGCGACACCCTTTCGTTCCAGTTCAACGCCATCGTCGCCCGGCGCGACGCCAAGGTGCTCTCCCTCAATCTCCACGCCGGGGCGCGGCAGGCGCGGCATGAGAGCTTTTCCCAGCTGGCGGCGCCGGGCGCGCACTCGGAGATGCTCGCGCTCACGATCGCCCACGGCACGCAGGAGTTCGACCAGCGCACGCTGCAGATCCACCAGGCCCCGAACACGAGCTCGAATCTCCTCTACAAGAACGCGCTCCTCGACGCGGCGAAGACCATCTTCTCCGGGCTGATCGTCGTCGACCCCGACGCGCAGAAGACCGACGCCTACCAGAGCAACCGCAACCTGATGCTCAGCGACGAGGCCGAGGCCAACTCGCTGCCCGGCCTCGAGATCCAGGCCAACGACGTGCGCTGCACGCACGGCGCCACCTCGGCCCGCATCGATGCCGAACAGGAATTCTACCTGGAGTCCCGCGGCATCCGCCCGGCCCAGGCGCAGGAGCTGCTCGTCTTCGGATTCTTCGAGGAAGTCCTCGGCAAGATCGAGAACGCCCAGCTCCACGACACCCTGGCCAATATCATCCGCGAGAAATTCAAGAGCTGAGCTTGCCCACGGAATACACGGAACACACTGAATGATTTCATTCGCTTCCGTGTATTCGGTGTGTTCCGTGGGCCAAAAATTACTCCTCCCATGACCGACCAACGCGACCGCATCCTCACCCGTGAAATCACCGTCACGCTGATCCCCAGCGGCGACAAGCACACGCTGTTTGCCGGCGACTCCGTCTTCATCCACCAGGTGCTCGGCGGCAGCTACACGGTCCAGACCTCGACCGGCCTTTTCCGCATGGATGGCAAGGACGCCGACGCCATCGGCGAAACGGTCGCCGTCCACACGGTGACCGCCGCCACGCTCGCGGACGGCGCGCCGGACCCGGCCGCCATCTGGGACCAGCTGCGCAAGGTTTTCGACCCCGAGATCCCGGTCAACATCGTCGACCTCGGCCTCGTCTACAGCATGGACGTCAGCAAGCTCGACGAGGGCGGCTTCAAGGTGGACGTGGCCATGACCCTGACCGCGCCCGGCTGCGGCATGGGCCCGGCGATCGCCGAGGACGCCAAGGGCAAGATCCTGCTCGTACCCGGCGTCAGCACGGCGGACGTCCGCATCACCTGGGAACCGACCTGGAACCAGTCGATGATCTCCGAGGAAGGAAAGATGAAGCTCGGCCTCATCTAAGGACCAGCTGCACCGCCTGAAGACCAAACTCCTTTTCGTTTGTTCGCGCAACCGGTGGCGCAGCCCGACGGCGGAAGCGCTCTTCAAGGATCATCCGCATTACACGGCGCGAAGCGCCGGGACGGAAAATAGCGCACGGGTCCGGGTCACCGCCGGACATCTCGGCTGGGCGGACCTTATCTTCTGCATGGAACGCCGGCATGCCGACCGCCTGCGGGAACGGTTTCCCGGCGACCTGGCCGGCAAGACGGTCATCACGCTGCGGATTCCCGATGACTACCAGGCCATGGACCCGGAGCTGATCGCCCTGCTCCGCACCGAGCTCGCCGGGTACCTGGAATTCTGGCGGGATTGACCGCCGCCTTCTACCGCGGCTTGGGCCGCCAGACCCGCACCGGGCTGTGCCCGAAGTAGGTGAAATAGTCGATCTGCTCGACCCGGTCGTAATTCGCCTTCAGCACCTCCGTCTTACAGAAGTAAGGCTGGTCAAACTCCGTGAACACGAGCGCGTAGGCGCGGGCCGCGACCTTGCGTGTCACCTCGGCATCCAGCTGGTCCATGCGTTCATGGAGCACGGCGACCATGGGGTCGTCCTTGTCACCGTTGTGCGCGTAGGCAAAGGGAATGAACATGGTGTTGCCGTCGTGCAGGACCCGGCGGCCCGTCCGGTCGAAGATGTCCGTCACCGCGGCAATACCGAGAATCTCCCCCGGGCAATTGAGGATGAGCTGCTCCATCCGGCGGTAGGCTGGCGCGGAATCGGACATCGGCGGAATGGTCAGGCGGGTGAGGACGAACCCCGCCAGCAGCAGGCCGAAACCGAGCCGCAGCCAGGGTCGCGCGGCGGCGTGGGCGGCCAGGACCAGCATCAGGGGCAAAAGCAGGTGCAGGTGGTAGGTGAAGTAGGCGCCGGCATTGCGCCCCATGTAGAAATACACGAGCACGACGAAAATCAGGAAGATCCCACCCAGCACCAGCAGGCGGCGCTCCAGCCCGGCGGACCCGGCACCGGGCGGCGCCACCGTCCCGCCCTGGCGTCTGGCCCGCTCCCGCCGCCAGAGCCAGGTTCCCGCCCCGAGCCCGATGCAGAGCAGAAACGGCCAGCCGCGGTCGAAGAACATCCGGGTATGCATCACCGAGGTGGCATCGTTCGAGTTGAGGGCGGCCCCACCCTGCTGCACCAGCACGGTCTCAATGTAGTAGTAGGGAAAAAGCAGGTTGCACCCGGCGAGGGAAAGCCCGAGCGCGGCGAAGAAACCCACGCCCCACCACCAGGCTTCGCGCCGGGAGCGCAACAGGAACATGCCGAGCAGCGTCGCGCACCCGGCGAGGGCAAAGTAGAATTTGCAGTGAAAGGCGATCAGCGCACACCCGAGGCCGAACGCCGTGGGCCAGCGGTCATAGTTTTTTTCCCACGGCACCAGCAGGCCGAGCAGGAAAAAAAACAGGCCGAGCAGGTCGGGCCGGGCCGTGATCATGATATTCCCCAGGCACATCCCGTAGTAGAGCACGGCCGAGAGCAGCGCGATGCCGAGCCCCGCCCCGGCCCGGCACATCAGCCGCACCAGCAGGCCGAGGGAAGCCAGCAGGAGCATCAGGTTGAAAAGCCGGTGGCCGGTGTAGTCGATGCCGAACACGGGCTTGAGCGCCCGCATCGCATAGTTGTAGAGCGGGTCGAAGCAGTACGCCGCCGCCGGCAATTCCTTCAGGGCGTAGGGATTCCGGCCGTGATCGAGCAGCCAGGTCGCCCGCCAGATCGTCGGTTCATTGAACTCCTGCGGGCCGGGCTGCATGATCACCTTGAGGTGCAGCACCAGGAGGGCAATGAACCACCCGGCGGCGATGACAATGCCGGCCGCGTTCACCAGCCAGCCCAGCTGCGCCCGCGACCGGTCCCGGCCCGGCCGGCCGGCCGGGCCGGTGGCTTGCGGGGAGGAGAAAGGCCAGGGCATCACCAAGCCAAACCAGTTAGCCCCCCGGACATCGAATAAAAAATCCCGGATCCGCCCGCAACGGGGCGCCCGGGAAAATACGCTCCCCCTGCCGGACAAACCTGCTAGGCTTTCCGGCATGCATCCCCTGCTGTCCGCCCTCGCCGCCGGCGCTTGGCCCAGCGTCGCCGGCCGGACCGGCCGCCGGCTGGCGGGCACTTCCTTTGAACTTCGCCCCGCCCTTGTGGTCCGACTTGACTAACCGCGGGCAAAGCTACGGTCTACTCTTTCCGCGATCACCGCTGCCATGGACAAAACCCACCCCAGCCACCCCGACTTCTGGAACTCCCGCTACCTGAGCGGGCAGACGCCGTGGGATTTCGGCGGGGTGCCGGCGGCCCTGCAGGAGTTTCTCCGGCGCAAGGTCAAGGGTTCCAACCCCGGCGCCCGGGGCCGCGTGCTGGTGCCCGGCTGCGGGGCGGGTTACGAGATCAAGGCGTTTGCCGACGCCGGCTTTGATGTCACCGGGCTCGACCTCGCCCCTGCCGCCGTCGAACGCGCGCGCAAGATCGTCGGGCCCGCCCTGGCCTCCAACATCGTCAGCGGGGACTTCTTCCAGTACGATTTCGGCAATGCCGCCTTCGATATCATCTACGAGCGGAACTTCCTCTGCGCGATCATGCCCGAGCGCCGGGAGGCCTATCGCGACCGGGTTGCGCAGCTCTTGAAATACCGCGGCGCCCTCCTCGGTTATTTTTACTACAACAAGCCGGTGATCGCGGACGGTCCGCCCTTCGGCTTCGCGTGGGGCACGGCCGACGATCTTTTCGCGCGCTACTTTTTGCTCGGCAAGGACACGCCCGTGGCCGACTCGCTGCCCGTCTTTGCCGGGCGCGAACGCTGGCAGGAGTGGCACCGGACATCCTACGACAGCCCGGTCAACCCGGCCTGACGCCGCGCCGGACCGTCAACGCGCTTGCACCGCGCGCGCCGGCGGCGAACATGTCGCCCGCCCGGGGAGAACGGGCCGCCCACATGCCCAACGCCACGCTCTACGAACACCTGGTCGCCCTGCAGCACGAGGGTACGGCGTTTGTGCTCGTCGTCCTGGCTGAGGCACTCGGCAGCACGCCGCAGGACAGCGGGGCGAAGATGCTCGTGACCGCCGCCGGGTTGCACACCGGCACGATCGGCGGCGGCAAGGTCGAGGCCAAGGCCATCGAGGTCGCCACGGCAATGCTCGCGACCGGCGAGACGAGCCCGCGCCTGGTCAACTGGACGCTCAAGACCGATGTCGGCATGACCTGCGGCGGCTCGGTGAAACTCTATTTCGAGCCCTACCTCGCCGGGGGCGCCGGCGCCGCCTGGCCCGTGTGGATCTTCGGGGCCGGCCATGTGGTCCAGGCCCTGGTCCCGGTGCTCGCCCCGCTCGACTGCCAGATCACGGTCGTCGACCCGCGCCGGGAGTGGCTCGACCGGCTGCCCCGGGCCCGCAACATCCGCTTCCTCGAGCACGCCAGTCCCGCCGATCTCGTTCCCTCCATGCCCGACCGCGCCTTCCTGCTCTGCCTGACCAAGGGCCACGCGAGCGACCGGCCGGTGCTGCAACGCGCGCTCGCGGAAAGAAGTTTTCCCTTTGTCGGGGTGATCGGCAGTGCCGCCAAGGCCACCGTGCTGCGCCGCGAGCTGATCGCCGCCGGCCTGCCGCCCGGGCGGGCCGAACAATTCCACTGCCCCATCGGCCTGCCGTTTGGTAAAAACAACCCGCCTGAAATCGCCCTTAGCATTGCCGCCCAGTTGTTGTCCGAGCGGGACCGGCTCAAGGATTTGTCATCATCCGGCTAATCAGCCAGCGGCCGCCCGGGCCGCGCCGCCAGCGGGCGACAAAACGTCCACGGTACTCCTTGAGCGGCTGCCCCTTCAGCGCCGCCCGCTGAAAATAAGTACCCCACTGGTAGGCGCCATCCGCCGACATTTCCACTGACTCGGAGTCCATCCGTGCTTCCGCCAGGTCGACCTTGACCCAGATCGGCTCCAGGAAATCCTTTACTCCCTGCGGGCCGCGGTGGCTCGTCGTGCCGTCGATCAATTCACCGTCAGCCGCATAGAACGCGGCCGCCGCCGCCGGGCTTTTCACGAGGGCCGCGGCGTAGTCATGCATGGCCGCCTCAATCTCAGCACGGGTCCTGACCTGCGCGTTTTCCAACCGGCCCTGGCAGCCCGTGAGGACCAACATCGCAACCGCGAGGATGGGCGGGAATATTTTCACGGCTTGAGCCGCTGTTGTATCGCCTGATAAATCGCCTCACCCGTCGCCGGAGACGCGAGGGGAACCTCGCCCCCGGGCGGGCCAAACGCCGCCACGGCGTCGCGGAGCGCCTCGCGCACGCTGAACGCCAGCATCAGCGGCGGTTCGCCCACGGCCTTGCTGCCGTGAATCGTGTTCGGCTGGGCGGCCTTCGGCAGCAGCGTGACATTGAACTCCACCGGTGCGTCGCTAAAGGCCGGGATCTGGTAGGTGCTCGCGCTGTGTGTCAGCAACCGGCCTTCCTTGTCCCACTTGAGTTCCTCGCGCGTCAGCCAGCCCATGCCCTGCACAAAGCCGCCCTCGATCTGCCCGCGGTCCACGCTGGGATTCAGCGAGTCGCCAACATCGTGGACAATGTCCACCCGCCGCACGCGGTGCATGCCGTTGAATCCATCGACCTCGACCTCGGCCACGGCCGCACCGCAGGCAAAATAATGAAAGGGGCGGCCCGTCGCGGTGGCCCAGTCCCACTTCACGTCCGGTGTCTTGTAGTAACCCGTGGCCGCCAGGCTGACGCGCGTGGCATGCGCATGCGCACAGACTTTGGCAAATGGCACCTTGTTCTCCTGCCGGCCGCGCTCCAGCGCGCAGCCGTGGATGAATTCCACCGACGCCGGCGCGATGCCCAGCAGCCCGCCCGCGACCCCGGCCAGGCGCTCCCGCAGGGTGACGCAGGCCGCGGCCACCGCCGCACCGTTGAGGTCGGCGCCGGAAGAGGCCGCCGTCGCCGAGGTGTTCGGCACCTTGTCGGTGCTCGTGGTCATCAGGCGGATGTTCGCCGCGGGGAGACCCAGCTCACGCATTGCAATGCCGAGGATCTTGGTGTGCAGGCCCTGGCCCATCTCGGTGCCGCCATGGTTCACCTGCACGGTGCCGTCGGTGTAGATCACCACGTAGGCGCCAGCCTGGTTGTACTGGGACAGCGTGAAGGAAATGCCGAACTTCACCGGCGTGACCGCGAGCCCGCGTTTCATGTGCGGGTGCAGGCGGTTCCAAGCCTCGATCGTGGCGCGGCGTTCGGCAAACCCGGCCTTGTCCAGTGCCTGCCGCCAGATGTCCTGGATGCGGTTGTCGCCGATGTCCTCGTTGTAATGCGTCCGGTTGGTCTCGCCCGTGCCGTGGTACAGGTTGCGCTCGCGGACCACTTCGGGCGGCAGCCCCAGCCGGCGGGCAATGCGGTCCACGATCTCCTCGATGACAAGCATGCCCTGCGGGCCGCCGAAGCCGCGGAACGCGGTGTGCGAGGTCACGTTGGTCTTCGCCACGCGGCCGGTGAAATACACGGCCGGGATGTAGTAGGCGTTGTCGAGGTGGAAGAGCGCCCGGTCGTTGATCGGCGTCGACAGGTCCAGCGACCAGCCGCCGTCGGAAACCAGCTCGACGTGCGCCGCCAGCAACCGGCCCTCGGCATCGTGGCCGACGGTGAAACGGGCATGGAACGGATGCCGCTTCCCGGTCAGCTTCATGTCGAGGTCGCGGTCGAGCTGCACCCGCACCGGCCGGCCGGCCTTGACGGCGGCGAGCGCCACGAGCGCGGCAAAGGCGTTGCCTTGGGTCTCCTTGCCGCCGAAACCGCCGCCCATCCGCGGCGCCTGCACGACGACCTTGTGCCGCGGCTGGTGCAGCACCTCGGCCACGATCGCCTGGATCTCGGACGGATGCTGGGTTGAGGAATTCACCAGCACGGTGCCGTCCTCGCCGGCCTCGGCCCAGGCCGCCTGCGTCTCCAGATAAAAATGTTCCTGTCCGCCAAACTCAAACTCCCCCGTGATTTTCAACGGCGCGGCCGACAGCGCCGTGGCGGCGTCGCCCCGGGCGAGCGTGTGCGGCTCGGTGTGATAGCTGTTCTGCGCGATGGCCGCCGACAGGCCGATGATGGCCGGCAACGGCTCGTAATCCACCTCCACCAGCGCCGCGGCCGCGCGGCACGCCGCGGGCGTCTCGCCCACCACCCACGCGACAATCTGCCCGTGATAGGAAATTTCCGTCTCCGCCAGCAGCGGCTCGTCGTGCCGCACCGGTCCCGTGTTGTTGAGGCCGGGAATATCCTCCGCCAGCAGCACGCAGACAATCCCCGGGACGCTGCGCGCCGCGGTGGCATCGCGCCGCAGGATCTTCGCGCGGGCGTGCGGGGCGCAAACCGGCCACGACTCGAGCATCCGGCGGCGCTGCGCGGTGTCATCCACGTAGATCGCGCGGCCCGTCACGTGGCCGATGGCGCTCTCATGGTGCAGGTCGCGGGATGGATCGGGGATCGTCCATTTGCGGTCACTGGCATAACCCAGGTCCGCATCCTGCGCCTCGCTCTGCTCACCCGAGACAAATTTCTCCCAGAGGCCGGCCACCAGTCCGCGCCGGTAATCGGCCCCGCTGCGCGCGTCGTCGATCGGCTGGAATTCTTCGTGCAGCACCTGCGCCACGGCCCCCGCGGTCTCCGCGAGGTTCCGGCCGACCAGCGCCGCCTCGGCCTTCCGCGCGCGGCTCGAGACGGCCGCCACGCCGCCGTAGGCCAGGCGCGCCTTGCGCACCACGCCGGCGGCGTCGCAATCCACGAGGAACGCCCCGGCGACGATGCTGATGTCCAGCTCCCGGCGCTTGGAAACCTTGAGGAAATCCACCCGGCGCGTCAGGCCCGGGCCCGGGCCCGCGCGCGGCACAATGACCTCGCGCATGATCTCGCCGGCCTTCAGCACGGTCTTGCGGTAGCCGGTGAAAAAATCCGCCAGCGCCACCGTCCGCTCGCCCGTGGCCGAGGTGAGCACGACACTCGCGTCGAGGGTCAGCAGCACCGGGGCACTGTCCCCGATGGGTGACGCGGTCACGAGGTTGCCCCCGAGCGTCGCGCGATTGCGGATCTGCCGGGCCGCAAAGACCCGGAGCATTTTCGCCACGGAAGGAAACTCCCCGGCCAGCGCCTCCTCCACACAGGTCAGCGTGGCGGCCGCGCCGAGGTGCCAGGCCTTGTCGGTTGACGTGATGCGGGTCAGCTCCGGCACCGCCTCGGTGGAAACGAGCACGGGGAACGCCTTGAACTTCTTGTTGATCTCGACACCGATCTCGGTCGCGCCGCCGACGAGCTTCGCCGCGGGGTGCGCCTCAAGCAGCATGAACAGGCCGGGCAGCGAGGAAGGACGGAAGAATTTAGCCTCGCCGGCGGTGTAGTTCAGCGCACCGGGTGGACGGACCGGTTCCTTCAACCGCGCGGCAAAGGGATCGGGCGTTGTAGCGGTCGTCAGACGGCTGCTACGTTCATCCAACGCCGCCGTGGCCGCGTCCCGGATCGGCCGGTAGCCCGTACACCGGCAGAGGTTGCCGCACAGCTGGTCGCTGATCTGCCACGGGGCCCGGCAGCTGTCGCGGTAGTAGGCCTCGAACATGGACACCACAAAGCCGGGCGTGCAGTAACCGCATTGCGAGCCGTATTGCTCGACCATCTTCGCCTGCACCGGGTGCAGGCCGGCCGGGCCGGTGCCGTGCGCCAGGCCCTCGACCGTGACGATCTCGCGGCCGGCGAACATCGGCAGCAGCGCGATGCAACTGTTGAAAGCCCGGTAGGTCGGCTGGCCTGCCGCATCGCGATCCACCAGCGCGACGGAGCACGCGCCGCAATCGCCCTCGGCGCAGCCCTGTTTGCTGCCGGTCAGCCCCGTGCTCCGGAGCCAGTCGAGCAGCGTCGTGTTCGTGCCCACGCCGTGGGCCGTCACCACGCGGCCGTTGACGATCAGGTCGAAGCTGGCGGGACCCGCCGTGGGTGCATCAAAGAGCCGGACGGTTGACATCCTTGTAATAGAGGTAACTCGCCGGCTTCTTGCCCATCGCCACAAACCACTGCGCGCAATACGGCGCCATCCAGATGACATCGCCCGCCTGCACCGGATACCAGGAATCCTCCATCCGGTAAACCCCCTGGCCATCGAGCATCACGAGCCCGTGCTCCATCACGTGCACCTCGACGAACGGCAGATGGCCGCCCGGTTCGTAGGCAAAAAGATTCACGGCCATGTCGAAGCCCGGCTCGTCGGGCAGCAGCACCTGGAGGTTGGCCGCCGGATCGCCCAGGAAGGGCGTGCCCGTCACCTTGGCCGCGTCACCGAAAATGGCCTTGGGCACGGCGGTACCGGCGAGCGGAACGTATTTTTTCTGGAACAGGGTCACCTGGGTGCCGGGCTTGACCGAAGTCAGTGACCAGGCCTGCCCGGGCGGCGCATAGAAATAATGCCCGGCGCTGCATTTCTTCTTGTCGCGGCCGACCGTGGCGGTGGCGCTTCCGTCCATGAAGTAACCGAAGGTCTGCACATCACTGGCGCCGCGGGTGGCCTGGCCGCCTTCCTGAAAGGTCACGAGCGTCTGCGCGAATTTTGCGCCCATCGCCTCGTTGATCAGCACGACGGTCGTGGCGCCGGTGATGCCGGGGACGGCACTGTTGACGTGGTTGCCCGGCGTGATGAGCGCGTGCCGGGGGGCAATGCGGGCGCGGGTGGATCCGAAAAGTTCAGGCATGGAGGTCAGTTTTGAGGTTGGATGAAGCTACCCCGCGCGGTCCCGGATGCAATCCGTCCTTCACTGTACACCGTCCGGCCCCGGACCACTGTGCGGCGCACCCGCACCGTGGAGCTCCGGCCGTGATACGGTCCCTGCCGGTGACGGTAAAGCAGCTCGCCGTTGTCGAGCGGCTGCGCCCGGCCGAGTTCAAGCAGGGCGAAATCCGCGTCGTAGCCCTCGGCGAGCCGGCCCTTGTGAGCCAGCTTGAAACGCCGCGCCACATTCGCCGCCAGTAGACCGGCCAGGCGCGGCAGCGCACCGGCGTCGCGGGCGACGGCCTCGCTGAGCAAAAGCGGGAAGCCGTGTTGACAGCCCGAGATGCCGCCCCAGATCGCGAAAAAATCCGCAGCCGTCTTCATCGCCGGCGGCGCCGGCGAATGATCCGAGCCGATCGTGTCGATCTGCCCTGCCTCCGCGGCGCGCCACAAGCCGGTGCGGGCGGCCCCGGGCCTCAGCGGGGGCGTGCATTTCGCGACCGCACCCTGCCGGACCACGTCCTCCTCGTTCAGCAGCAAATAGTGCGGGCAGGTTTCCGCCGTCACGTCGACCCCGCGTTTTTTTGCCGCGGTGATCAGGGCGATACCTTCCGGGGAACTCACGTGGACAATATGCAGCGCGCAGCCGGTTTCGCCGGCGAGATCCGTCGCCGTGCGGATGGCGGCCAGCTCGACCTCCACGGGCCGCGTGGCCAGCCACGCCCGCGGATCCGTCGCCCCACCGGCGCGCGCGGCGGCGGTGAGGGTGTTGGCCATGGCATCATCCTCGGCGTGTACTGCAACCAGCATGCCGAGCGCTGCTGCACGTTTCATGCCCGCGCGCAGCGTGGCCGCATCGGTCACGCCGGGAAACTCCTCGATGCCGCTGCCGCACATGAAGGCCTTCAGGCCGATCGCCCCGGCGTCGCGCAGGCCCGCCAGCTGGTCGAGGTTGCCCGGCACGAGCCCGCCCCAGAGGGAAAAATCCACCACCGACTTCTGCTCCGCCAGCCGGCGTTTCGCGGCGAAATTGGCCGCATCAATGACCGGGGGATTGGAATTGAGCGGCATATCGCAAAACCAGGTGCCGCCGCCCGCCGCCAGCGCGGCCGGTCCGCTGGTCAGCCCCTCCCACTCCGTCCGGCCCGGCTCGTTGAAGTGCACGTGCGCGTCGAGGATGCCGGGGAAAACGTGCAGGCCGGTCGCATCGATTTCCTCGGCGGCGGAATCCGTGATGGCCGCGGCCACCCGGACGATGCGTCCGGCGGCAACACCGAGATCCACCCGTTGCACACCTTCGGGTGTTACCACGGAGCCGTTGCGAATCAAAAGCTCGAAGCGTTCAGCCATGGGAGGATTGGCCACAAAAAACACGAGAAACACAAAAAGATCCGATTTTCGGAATCCCTCTTTTCGTGTTTCTCGTGTTTTTCGTGGCCATCAGCTTTTGGTTGATAGCCGCAGCAGGAAATCGACCACCACCTGCAGGGCCACCTCCAGATCCTTCGGCGACGCGTATTCATCGGGATGATGGCTGAGCCCGTTCCGACAGCGGACGAACAGCATGGCGACCGGGGTGAGCTTGGCCATGATGACCGCATCGTGTCCGGCGCCGCTGACCAGAGGCAGGCTGGTGCCCTGGACCGCCCGGACACTGCGCGCCAGCTGGGTGGTAAGCGGAACCGAGCAGGGCGTCGCCTCGTGCTGCATGGTCGGATGCCATTCGCACGCCAGTTGCCGGCGGCGCGCCGTCCGCTGGGCCTGCCGGACCAGTTCGGCCACCGCCGCGGCGCAGGTGGCGTCGCTGGGGTGGCGCACATCCAGCGAGACCACGACTTCACCGGGAATGACATTGGCCGCACTGCCCGGCACATTGATCGTGCCGACGGTGGCGACCAACGGAGGCCGGGCGCCGGCAAACGCCTCGGCAAAAAGGATGAATTCCGCGGCCCCGGCGAGGGCGTCACGCCGCAGGTCCATGGGCGTCGTGCCCGCATGGCCGGCCTTGCCCCGGAAGGTCAGCCGCCCGCGCGTCTGGCTGGCGATGGCCGAGACCACCCCGACCGCGAGCTTCTTTGCCTCGAGGACCGGGCCCTGCTCGATGTGCACCTCGAGATAACCCAGCAGCTCACTGGAACGATGCGCCGCCTTGGGTGGCGAGTAGCGCTGGCCCGCGTGGGCCTCGATCACCTCGAGGAGGGTGTGATTCCGCGCGTCCTTCAGCTTGAGATCGGACTGCCGCAGCCGGCCGGTGTAGGCCTTGCTGCCAATGTACGCGCCGGTGAAACGGACCGCCTCCTCCTCGGAAAAACCCAGGATCTCCACGTGATACGGCAGCGTGACTCCCCGCTCCTTCAGTTCCGCCAGGGCCACAATCGGCAGCAGCACGCCGAGCGCGCCGTCGAACCGGCCGGCGTTACGCACGGTATCGAGGTGGGAGCCGAGGAGCAGCGTCCTGGCCCCGGGCGCGGGCGATTCGAGGCGGCCGATCAGATTACCGGTCTCGTCCTCCCGCACCGTCAGGCCCGCCTCGCGCATCCAGCCGCCGATGAGGGAATTTGCCCGCTCCATCGCGGGGGAAAGAAAAGTCCGCGTCAGCCGGCCCGGCTCGTCGGTCACCCGGCCGAGCTCGTCGAGTCGTTTATCCAGTAAGCGGGCGGCCGCGGTTAATGCTGTTTGGTTCATGCCTGAAATTATGCCCGGCTTCACTTCTCCCCCGAGACGGCGACATAGGCGCCGAGACCGATGAGCGCGCTGCCACAAAAGCCCTGCTGCGTCCGGCGCAACCGCGGGTTGGTGGCGAGACTGCGCGCCAAGGGAGCCGAAAAATAAGCCACGGCCAGATCGGCCAGGGAATTCATCGTGACGGAAATGCACCCGAGAAGGAAAAACTGCCAGGCCACCGGCCCAACCGGGTTCACAAACTGCGGGAGGAAAGTGAAAAAGAAGACTGCCGTCTTGGGATTCAATGCCTCGGTCAGGATTCCCTGGCGGAACGGGTTGCCGCTTGCCGCCGCGGGAGCGGCGGCAAGTTCCAACGGCTGACGGCTGGCCAGGATCGTTTTGCAGCCCAGGAAAACCAGATAGGCCGCGCCGGCGTATTTCAAGATGCCGTAGGCCAGCGCCGAACTCATCAAAATCGCGGAAAGGCCCAGGGTCGCCGCCAGCACATGCACCAATCCACCCACCGCCGTGCCCAGGGTTGAAGCCAGGCCCTCGGCCCGGCCACCATGCAAGGTCCGCGCCAGCACATAGAGCATGCCCGGCCCGGGAGAAATGCTCAGGAGAAACGCGGCAACGAGAAAAAGATAGAACCGGTGCGGATCGATCATGTTCGGTCAGCTCCCGCGGTACGTGCTGTAGGCCCAGGGTGTCACGAGGAGCGGGACATGATAGCCGCCCAGGGCATCGGCGATCGCGAAGCGGACCGGCACGCGATCCAGGAACGGGCTGTCGACGCCGTGCGTGACGAAGTAATCCTTCACGAAGAACACCAGTTCGTAACTGCCCACGATCATGGTGGCGGAGGCGAGCAACGGGGCGTCGGTGCGACCGTCGGCGTTGGTCGTGACGGCCTTGAGCAGGACATGCTTGCCGTCGAGTTGCCAGAGTTCGATCCGCATCCCGGCGGCGGGCTTGCCGGAGGTGAGGTCGAGGACGTGGGTGCTGAGTTTACCGGGCATGGGAGAATGTTGCCCACGGAACACACGGAAGACACGGAATAATTTCAGGGAATTCCACGTGTTCTGTGTGTTCCGCGGGCTAATCAGGAGTTAGAATATCATTAAGGCGGAGCCACGCGATTTTTTCGATTTCGGCGAGCGCAGCGGCGCGCTCAGCGGCCGGCGGGTTTGGCAGCCGCGCACGCATCGCGGCGAGGATGGCGTCCTTGGCATTGAGCCGGGCGCAGATGATGAAGGGGAAACCGAATTTGGCGCGGTAGCGGTCGTTCAGCGTTTGAAACTCGGCGAGTTCCGCGTCGCTGAGCCGGTTGAGGCCCGCCGTGGCCTGCTCATTCGTGGACTCCCGGGTCAATTGGTTCTGCCGTGCGAGCCGGCCGGCGAGATCCGGGTGCGCCTGGATGAGTGCCAGCTGCCGTTCCGGTGCAGCGTGCTGCATGGTGGCACAGAGCTCCGCGTGCAGGTGGGCGGCGTCGCGAAACGGGCGTTTCGACCAGGTCCCAGCCGCCACCCACGGCGAATGCTCGAACAAATGACCGAGTGCAGCGGTGAAGGCCGCCTGGTCAGCTTGGTTTAGTTCAGCAAGAGAGGACATCAGACAAAGGCATTGGCCACGAAAAACACGAGAAACACAAAAAGTAAGACCCGTTCAGTTTTTGCGTTCTTTGTGTTTTTTGTGGCCATCCGGGTTTGTCACGGCAGCAGCTCATAGGCCGGGAGCGACAGGAACTCGTCGAATTGCGCGCTCTTCGACATCCGCATGAAGAGGTCGGTGGCCGCGGGGAAATGGCCCGAGTCGTAGCGCTCGGCCCCGTATTCGGCGCGGATCGTGGCAAGCTCGGCCGCGAGCAGCTGGTCGTAAAGCTCCACCGTGATCGGGCGGCCGTCGTCGAGTTTCGCGCCGAACTTGAGCCACTGCCAGAGCTGGGAGCGGGAAATTTCCGACGTCGCCAGGTCCTCCATCAGGTTGTGGATCGGCTCGGCGCCGGAACCACCGAGCCAGGCCTCGAGGTAGCGGACCCCGACGTGGATGTTCCAGCGCACGCCGTTTTCCGTGATCGGGCCGTGCAGCGGGGCGAGCAGGTCGGCGGCGGTGATCTTCACGTCGTGAATTACGTGCAGCTGGTTCGGGCCCTTCATGTACTTGGCGAAAGCCTCGAGCGCGGTCGACACGAGGCCGGGGTGCGCGACCCAGGTGCCGTCGTGGCCGTCGGATGCCTCGCGCTCCTTGTCGGCGCGAACCTTGGCGAGGGCGGCGTCGTTGGCCGCCGGGTTGTTCTTGATCGGGATCTGCGCGGCCATGCCGCCCATGGCGTACGCGCCGTGCCGGTGGCAGACATTGATCACATGCAGGCAGTAGGAGCGCAGGAACGGCACCGTCATCGTGATCAGCGTGCGGTCCGGGAACATGTAATCCGGGCGGTTGCGGAATTTTTTCACCATGCTGAACATGTAATCCCAGCGGCCGCAGTTCAGGCCGGAGATGTGCTCGCGCAGCTCGTACAGGATTTCCTCCGCCTCGAAGGCGCCGAGGATGGTCTCGATCAGGACCGTGACGCGCACCGTGCTGCGCGGCAGGCCGAGCTCGGCCTGGGCGTGGAGGAACACATCGTTCCACAACCGGGCCTCGAGGTGGCTCTCCAGCTTCGGCAGGTAGAAATACGGCCCGGAGCCGCGCGCGAGCAGGGCCCTGGCGTTGTGGAAAAAATACAGGCTCCAGTCGAACAGTGAGGCGGAGATCCGCTGGCCGTTGAAGAGCACATGCTTCTCCTCCATGTGCCAGCCGCGCGGGCGGGCGATGATCGTGGCGATCTTGTCCTTGAGCGCGTATTTCTTTCCCTCGGGGCTGGTGTAGGCGAGCGTCAGGCGGGCGGCGTCGCGCATGTTGATCTGGCCGTCCATGACATTCTCCCAGGTCGGCGAGTTGGCATCCTCAAAATCGGCCATCCAGCACTGGGCGCCGGAATTGAGGGCGTTGATCGCCATCTTGCGGTCCACCGGGCCGGTGATCTCGGCGCGGCGGTCGAGCAGGTCGGCGGGCGGCGGCGGCACGCGCCAGTCGCCGCCGCGGATGGCGGCGGTTTCCGGGAGGAAGTCGGGCATCTGGCCGGCATCGATCTCGCGCTGGCGGTCCACGCGCCGAGCCAGCAGCTCGGTGCGGCGGGGCTGGAACTTTTGCAGGATCCCGGCGAGAAACCGGCAGGCCTCGGGCGTCAGGATTTCAGCGTAGCCGGGGTGCAGGGGCCCGCGGATTTCCAGGCCGGAGATAAACGTGGAGGAACTCATGGTTGGTAGCGCGCGAATAAAGCCGGATGCGCGCCAACTGTCAGCTCCAGATTGCATTTTTCGGCCCGCCGCCGCCCCGATCCGGCGGCGACAAAATGCCATGACCGGCGACCGAAACGACGGCCGGCACGGACCGCCGCATCTGGCTCGCCAGTGGCCCGGTCCTTGCTTTCTATGCGCCACCTATGAAGCAGGACCAATTCATGCGCGAAGCCATCAAGCTCGCCGATGCCGGCATGCAGTCGGGTCAGGGCGGCCCCTTCGGGTGCGTCATTGTGCGCAACGGCGAGATCATCGGCCGCGGCAACAACCGCGTCACCTCCACCAACGACCCGACCGCCCATGCGGAAGTGACCGCCATCCGCGACGCCTGCGCGCGGCTGAAGACCTTCCAGCTCACCGACTGCGAACTTTACACCAGCTGCGAACCGTGCCCGATGTGCCTGGCCTCCGCGTACTGGGCGCGGATCCCGGTCTTGTATTATGGCAACACGCGGCAGGATGCCGCCGACATCGGGTTCGACGACGATTTCATCTACCGGCAGATGCCACTGCCGCCCGAGCAGCAGGCGATCAAGATGTCCCCGCTCCTGCGCAGCGAGGCCCTCGCCAGTTTCAAGGGCTGGGCCGCCAAGACGGACAAGGTGAAGTATTGAGTCAGGAAACGACCACTTTAGCCCCATTAAAGTGCTTGTGTAGCCGCGCTTGAGTCGAAGACGAAAGGGTGGTTCGGGCGGGCTACCACGTTGTCGCTCCACTCCAACGCGGCTACCCTTTGCCGGAACCACCCGGGCAAAAATCCACTCGCAAAACCGAACAAGCGGTGCACGTTTCAAGGCCATGTCCGCCCACAATCTTTCCCGCGATTACCAGAGCCCGGTCACACCCCGCCTTGACGACGACGACGAGGGCGAGGACGCCACGCCCAAGCCCACTGCCGCCCCGGTCGGCGCGCTGATCCAGAAGAAGTTCCTGGAACAGCGGAAGATTTTCCTGTGGGGCGCGGTGACCGATGAGACCGCCAAGGACCTGACGGAGAAGCTGCTGTATCTCGAGACCACGGGTCCGGGAAAGGAAATCATCTTCTATATGAACACCCCCGGCGGCTCCATCACCGCCGGCATGGCGGTGTACGATACCATCAAGATCATCACGTCGCCCGTGATCATCGTGGTCACCGGCATGGCCGCGTCGATGGGTTCGATTTTGCTCAGCGCCGCTAAGAAGGGCAACCGGCTCATCTACCCGCACGCCCGCGTGCTGATCCACCAGCCGCTGATCACCGGCCGCATGGTTGGTCCCGCCTCGGACATCAACATTCAGGCGAAGGAAATGGAAAAGCTCCGCAGCGAGCTGAACGAGATTCTCGCCACGGCCTCGGGCCAGTCGCTGGAAAAGGTCGCCAAGGATTCCGACCGCGACTTCTACCTGAACGCCCAGGAAGCCATCGCCTACGGCCTGGCCGACCGGATCGTCGACAAGCTCTGACCCTGCCGGCTCGTTCCCGGGCGGGATCGCTGATCCCGCCTTTTTTGTGCCCGTCGATTTTAATTTCCTGCGGGAATCACCAGGCTGGCCTCACTTGGCCGCCGGCGGCGCCAGCGCCTCGATCTGCTCGGCAAATTCCCGAGCCATTCCGCTTTCACCGGCGGCCTCCGCGGCCGCCCGCGCCTCGGACAGCACGGCCTGGCGCGCGGACGGCGTGGGCGCCCCGGACCGGACCAGCGTGGCGTAAACCTGCAAGGCCTGGTGGCGGGCCCCGTGTTCCATCAGCAAACCGGCCGCGGTGCGCGCCAGCGGCCATTCCCCCAGGTCGAATTGCGGGGCTGAAATCACGAAGCCCAGCGCCCGGACCGCGCCGGCGGCGTCGTTGTCCGCCAGCGCCAGTTTCGCCAGCGCGAGCCCGGGCGGCAGGCCGGGCTCGCGGCTGAGTTCCGCACCCAGCAGCGCCCGCGCGGCGGCCGGTTGATGGAGGCGGCCCAGCAGGTTCGCGCGACGGATCACGGCATACGCCGCCAGCGCCGGCGGCAGCCGGTCGGCGTGCTGCTCCTGGTCCTCCAGTGAAACCTTGAAGGGCCGGTAAAGCGGATCGCCGATGGCGATCGCCTGCCAGCTCAGCGCGGGCAGGGCGAAGTAGGCGGCGTCGCCAAAGGTGTGTCCTTGGATCAGGGCGTGCAGGAGTAGATCGGGCCGGTGCGTCAGCTGCAGGTAGGGCTCGGCCACATTGCCCACGGTCGCGGCCACGCCCCGCGCCACAAACGGGCCGCTCCACCCGACCGATGCGGAGCGCAGCGTCCGCGCCGAGTAACTGTGGATGTGGAGCGCCACCGCGCCGGCGGGAAAGACGAATCCCGGCAGGGCGAAGGGCCCGTCCAGGCTGTCGGTGTACCAGCCGAAATAGAACACGGGCGCATCAAAACGCGCCGCCGCCTCGAACGTGGCCCCCGTGTTCTCGACGTCACCGTCAAAACCCAGTTCGTCCAGCTGCCGGCCGGCCGACGCGAGCCACCGGTCGCCATCGGGATGCGGCCCGCGAAGGTCGATGTAATAGCGGCCCAGCAGCCCCCGTTTCTCTCCCTCGAGCGCGGAGAGGACAAGTTGCCGCGCGCTTTCGAAAGTCGGCCCGTCCAGGCGCGACACCTTCACCACCGTCTCGGCATCGAGCGCCGCCGGGTGTTCGTTCGCAAACAGCGGATTGGGCAGGAAGCCGGTGAGTTCATATCCGCTCTGGGCCAGCAGGCTCAGCTCGGAATCGACTGCCGCCTCGTTCTTGTTGAACTGCGCCGGAATTTTCCCCGCGGTCTTTTCCTCGATCATGGCCGGGTCGTTGGCGATGCGCAGTGGCACCCCGCGGCAAACCACCAGGTAGGACAGGCGGTGGCCGCTCGGCGCGTACCGCCGCCGCCCCCAGCGGTCGAACAGGTTGGTCGCCGTGCCCGTGAGCCAGCCCCGCCGGTAGAGCTCATCCTGTAGCGGTTGGTAAACCTGGTCGATGAACTCGCGCCAGGTGATGCTCTCACCCTCCGGCAACGGCAGGGCCACGATGTTGCCCGGCGGCACGCTGCGCCGGTCGGCATAGAATTCCGCGAGCCGGACCGATTCAGGATTTCGCGAATTGGCGAGGATCACGACGCGCGCCGCCAGATCATCCGCCGCCCAGAGACGGGCCCCCGTCAACGCCAGCGCCGCCACGCTCCATCGGATCATCGGGTGAAGAATCACGCGGGCTGAAGCTGCCCGGAGTGCACCGGCTTTTCGAGCACCGTTTCGCGCGGCGCCGACAGGCCGCGCTTGCCAAGCCGGGAGCGACCCCCTTAGCTGCCTCCGGCGATGGATTCCGCCCTCCCGCAAGGGTAAACCGCCTGCACCTCGCAGGCTGATGACTCCTGTTAAACTCAATCCCTAACAGGCATGTCAGCTTACTTATCGTCAATCGCTTGGAATCCGCTGCGGGAGGATGCCCGCGCATGAACCGTTTGTTTCACCTGCCGGGTCATCTCGCCAACCTCCGGCATCTGCTCGTCTGGACAGGCCTCGTGCTGCCGGTGGCGGTTCTTTCCGGCACGGCCAGCGCCGGTTTTCTCTGGGCGCTGGAAGCGGTGACCCGGCTGCGCTGGGAACACGGCTGGCTGTTGTTCCTGCTGCCGGTCGCCGGCGTGGCGGTCGGCTGGCTGTATCACGTTTTCGGCCGGGAGGCCGAGGCCGGGAACAATCTCATCATGGAGGAAATCCACCAGCCGGGCGGCGGGGTGCCGGGCCGCATGGCGCCGCTGGTGCTAGTGGGCACGTTGCTGACCCACCTCTGCGGCGGATCTGCGGGACGCGAGGGCACGGCCGTGCAGATGGGCGGCAGCCTGGCCAGCGTCTACGCCCGCCTGTGCCGGATCGCGCCGGAAAACCGGCGGGTGCTGCTGATGGCTGGTATCGCCGCCGGTTTCGGCTCCGTGTTTGGCACGCCGCTGACCGGCGCCCTCTTTGCGATGGAGGTGCTCGTGGTCGGCCGGATGCAATACGACGCCTTGATCCCGGTGCTGGTCGCCAGCGTCGTCGGCGACCTGACGTGCTCGGCTTGGGGCATCCACCACGCGATCTATCACATCGGTTTCGATGAATCCGCCGGAGCGGCCCGTTTCTTCGACGGCGCGCTGCTGGCCAAAGTCGTACTCGCCGCGATCGTGTTCGGGCTGGTGAGCCAGTTTTTCGCCGAGCTCACCCACGCGGTTAAGAGACAATTCACCCGGTTCATTCCCTACGCGCCCTTTCGTCCGCTTGTGGGCGGCCTCCTCGTCATCGGGCTCGTCTACGCGGTGGCAACGCGGGACTACCTTGGCATCGGCGTGACCTCGCCTGATCCCGGGGCCACGACCATCCTGTCCGCCTTCACCGCCGGCGGGGCGACCCCGTGGAGCTGGTGGTGGAAGCTGCTGTTCACCGCCGTCACGCTCGGCAGCGGATTCAAGGGCGGCGAGGTCACGCCGCTGTTCTTCATTGGTGCCACGCTCGGACATGTGCTCGGACACGCGCTCGGCGCGCCGGTGGATTTGTTCGCCGGCCTCGGCTTCATCGCCGTCTTCGCAGGCGCGACCAACACCCCCCTCGCCTGCACCATGATGGGCATCGAGCTGTTCGGCGGACACTACACCGTCTATTTCGCGGTGGCGTGCTTTATCGCCTACCTGTTCAGCGGGCACTCCGGCATCTACAGCGCCCAGCGCCCGGGTGTGCCCAAGAATTCCGTGGGCGCCGCGGCCAACTAATCCCGATGAACTGGCTCACCTGGTCACTCCTGTCCGCGCTTTTTGCCGGGCTCACCGCCGTGCTCGCCAAGGTCGGTGTCGCCGGCGTGGATTCCAATCTCGCCACCGCGATCCGCACCACGGTGATCCTCGTCTTCGCCTGGGCGATCGCCCTCGTGACGTCCCGGCCCGCTGAGCTCACGACGCTGGGCGGCCGCACGTGGCTGTTCCTCGCCCTTTCGGGCCTCGCCACCGGGCTGTCGTGGCTCTGCTATTTCCGGGCGCTGCAGCTTGGCCAGGCGTCGCAGGTCGCGCCGATCGACAAGCTCAGCGTGGTGTTTGTGCTGCTCTTTGCCGCGCTGTTCCTGCGCGAGCCGCTCACGCTGCGGAGCGGACTCGGCGGCCTGCTGATTGTCGCGGGCGCGATCGTGCTCGCCTGGAAGCGCTGACCCTTACTTCGCCGCGGGCGCGGCGGCGGCCTGCCGCTTCAACAACTGGGCCCGCAGGTAGGTGTCAGGTCCGGCGTTGCGCCAGGCCGTGACCCAGATCGAGGCCAGCATTTCCCCGCCTTTCAGCAACTGGTCCTCGACGAAACTGCGCGCCTCGGCGGTCATGGGCCGGCTCTCGCGGACGTTCTTGCCGTCCGCCCCCACGGTGACCTTGTCGTTGCCGAGCTTGCCCGCTTTCTCGAGCTGATAGAGCGGCTCGACCAGCTTGTTCTGGCCAATGAGGTAGTCGGTCAGCGCCACAAAAACGGGTTCGCGGCCATCCGGGCGGGCCGCCAGTGAAATCGGCTGGGCCGGGACAACCCGCGCCGCGATCGAGGCCGTGGTGATGTGCGCCTTCCCGATGATGCCGCCGTCGACCCAGGAGTGGATGCCGGGCGTCGTGGTGTAGCCGCCGGGGTTCGCCCCCACCCAGCCGTCATGGTGAATCGTCGTGTGCAAGGGCTGGGCGCCGTCGCCCACGTAGTGGCCCATCACGCCCATGACGTAGATGGCGTCCGCCCGGGCATTGGCGATTTCCTCGGGCGTGCCGAGTTCCTCGAATACCTTGAGATACATGAAGGCGGAGCGGAGCCGGGTGTAATATTCGGTGGCCGCCCAAGGCAGGAAGCCCGGCCATTCGCGCGTGTGATCGGAGTTCTTGGCCGGATCGATCGCCGGAAACTTATCCGCATGTGCGGCGCGGCCGGCGGCGAAGGCGACGATGAAATCGTAGCGGAAGGACGATACGGTGGCAAAATCGAGCCCCGCATTCGGCACCTGCTCCATGTCCCAATAATGATCGGCCCAGCTGCCGCCCGACTGGCGCATGATCAGGTCAGGCACGTTGCGCCAGCGGTCGGGTTCACCGGCGAGAAAGGCAATGCGTTCCTCCGCGGCCGGTTCATGGACAAAGGCCGGGAAATCCGCCGGCAGGGCGGCCAGGGCCAGCTGGTTGACGATGCGATGACCCGTGTAGTCCCAGGCCCGGACGCTGACCGCGCCCAGCAGGACAATGAAAGGAAGAAAGCCGCGGACGATTTGATTGATCTTCATGATTAGAATTATTTCGCCGCGGACCCGGGTGTGGCCCGCAACGCCGCCAGTGTCTCGGCATAACCTTGCACGCCGCTGGCGATCGCCTCGGCGATCTTCTGCCGGAACTCCGCGGTGGCGATGCGGCGGGCCTCGACGATGCTGGACAGATAGCCGCACTCGACGAGGGCGCCGGGGCAATCGAGGAATTGCAACACGGCGAGGCGCCCACGCTTGAAGCCGCGATCGGGCGTCTTGAGCCCACCCAACATCGCGCGGTGAATCTGCTCACCAAAAAGCAGATTGGCGTAATCGAGCTTGTTTCCCGGGAACGCCGTATCGGTCAACTTATCCTTCTCCAGGTTCGCCGCGGAAAGCATGAACTGCGGCGTCATGGTGTAGGTCTCGACCCCCGTGACCCGCTCCGAGTCCTTTTCGACCGAGTTGAAATGAATGCTCAGGTAAAGGTCAGCCTGATTGCTGTTGGCGTAATCGTCGCGCATCTGCAGGTCCTTTTTCTTGATTGGCGAAAGCTCGCGGTCGTCGCTGCGCGTCATCAGTACCCGCCAACCGCGGGCCTCCAGGATCTTCCTCACGCGCAGGGCGACATCGAGGGTGAGAGTCTTTTCATTCACCCCGAGCAGCTTGTTCTCCTTGCCGGGATCACTCCCGCCGTGGCCGGGATCGAGTACGATTGTCCGGGGCGCCGTGACGGGCAGGAACGCCAGGTGGTCGGCCGGGCTGAAGAGGGGCGCGACGAGCTTGATCACGTCGAGCTTGCTGACCCAGAGACTGTCCCGGTCATTGAGCACGCCCTCGCCCAGCAGGACCCGCAGGCCGTCAAAATAAAAATCCCGCTGGTTGGCCTCGAACGTGAAGCGGACGCCCCGGCTGTCGCTGAGCGTCATGATGGTTTCCGGCTTCGTCCAGGCGGCCTTGAGGTTGAACCGCGCCGCGACCTCGCGGACGCTGACATAATCGGTGCCGCGCAGCCGGGTGAACGCCCAGAGCTGGGGCGGACGGGCGGGCGCGGGGCGGGTGGGCGCCACCCGGGCCGGGGCGGCGGGCGCAGCGGACACAGGAGGGACGGCCTCGGGCCGGACGGCGGCCGCGGGTGGCTGGGCGGAAACGCAGCCGGTGAGCCAGACGGCAGCGGCCGCAATCAGGCCGCGTGCAAAGGGCCGCGCCATGGCATCGGCCCCGTTCAGGTCGCCTCGGGCGGCGGCGGCTGGGCCGGGGCCGTTTCGCGGACGTGAAACTTCGGCTTGCGCTTGTTGACCGGCAGCGGCGAGAGCATGACGTTGATCTGCTTGCCCGTCAGCTTGGGCGGCGAATCCGGATGGCCCATGCCGTCGAGGTCCGTCAGCGCGCGCTGCATCACCTCGAAACCCATCTCGGTGTGGGCCATTTCGCGGCCGCGGAACTTGAGGCGGAGCTTCACCTTGTTGCCGTGGTCGAGGAACTCCTCGGCATGGCGCACCTTGGTGTTGAAATCACCCTTCTCGATGCGGACGGTGAACTCGATCTCCTTGATCTTGCTCGCCGTCGACTTCACGTGCGAGGTCTTCTTCTGCTCCTCGTAGACGTACTTGCCAAAATCCATGATGCGGCAGACGGGCGGGGTCGCGGCCGCGGCGACCTCGACGAGGTCGAGGTTGAACTGCAGCGCAAGCGCGATGGCCTTCGGGGTGTCCATGACCCCCAACTGGCGGCCTTCGGGACTGATGACGCGGACCTGGGGCGACTTGATCCGCATGTTCCGGCGGATGGCGGCAAACGGATCATTGTTGCGACGATTATCGCGATTGTAGGGAGTGCGGCCGCCGGGCGAAGAGGAAGGAAGTGCCATTCAGTAAGGAAGGATTGCAGGAGAGGTCAGTGGAGGAGTTTTTTGCGTCTTACCCGGGTGAAGACAACACCTATTTAGAGGGAAATCAGCCGTTTCAGACGCTGAAGCTCTCGCCGCACGAACAGCTCGCCTTGGCGTTGGGATTTGAAAACTTGAAGCCACCGGCGACCATCTTGGCCGAGTAGTCCAGCTTGGTTCCCTTGAGGTAGAGGGCGGTTTTGGGGTCGACCACGACCGGCACGCCGGCGGTGCGGACCAGAATGTCACCCTTGCGGGCCTCGGGCACGAACTTGAGCTTGTAACTCAGGCCGTTGCAGCCGCCCCCCGTGATCGCAATGCGTAGGAGATCGCCCTGCTGCTCGCGCGCGATGAGCGCGGCGACCTTGGTGCCCGCCTCGGCGGTGAGCTGGACGAGGTTTTCGTTACCTTCGCGCACACCCTCGGGCAGGCTGATGGATGGAGGGGAGACGGACACAGCAGGCAATTAATGGCCGGTCCGTGAATTTATCAAGCGTCGTGCGACTGTGACCGCGTTGGTGAAGCTGCGCGCCCTCGCCCGCCCCTTCCCGGCCAGGGCAAACGCGGTCCCGTGGTCGGGACTGGTCCGGACGAACGGGAGGCCGAGTGTCACGTTCACTGCCACGTCGAAATCGATCACCTTCAAGGGGGCCAGGCCCTGGTCATGGTACAGCGCCACCACGACGTCGAACTCGCCGGCGAGGGCCCGCGCAAAGAGCGTGTCGCCCGGCTGGCAGAGCGAGAGCCCGGGAAATTCCTTTTGGAGCTCCCGGAGCACGGGATCCAGCAGGTCCTTTTCCTCGTAACCCAGCAGGCCGTCCTCGCCCGCATGCGGGTTGAGTCCGCACACCCCGATGCGGGGCGCGGCGATGCCCTCCGATCGCGCCAGCAGGTCGGCCGCGGCCACGGTGCGCCGGAGCAAATGAGGCCCGAGGGCCCGCGCCACCTGGTGGAGCGGGACGTGCCAGGTCGCCAGCACCACGCGCAGTTTTCCGCCGCAAAAGGCCATGACCGGGTCGCCGCCCCAGCGGGCCGCGAAAAATTCCGTCTGCCCGGGAAACGCGTAGCCGATCCGGGCCAGCGCACCCTTGCTGACCGGGCCGGTGACCACGCCGGAAAATTCCCCCTGCTGGCAGCCGGTCGCCGCCCGCTCCATCGCGGCCCAGGCCACCAACGCACCCTCCCCGGTCGGCTCCCCGGGGATCGCGGAATATTCCTCCAGTCCCACCGGGATTTTTGCCGCATCCGTCACGAGCGAGCCGAGCCAGGCGGCGGGACCGATGACCGCGACCGCGCCGGCTTCCACCGGGTGGGCCGCCAGCCACGCCGCAATGATTTCGGGACCGACCCCGGCCGGATCCCCGCAGGTGAATGCCAGCTTACCCGCCATCGCCTTCACCCTCCCCGGCCAGTTCCTCGCGGCGCGCGCGGGCGAAGCCCCGCTTGCCTTCGCTGAAAAACGCCAGGAACTGCCGCGCCTCGGGCGTCTGGAAACGCCCGCCCGCCAGCGCCTGACCGGCGATCTCGCGAATGTTGCCCGGGCTGAAGTAAACGACTCGGAACGCATCCTTGATCTCGGCGATCGCCGCGCGGCTAACCCCGCGGCGCTTGAGGCCGATCAGGTTGAGCCCGATGACCTCGTTGCGTTCCGCCGCCATCGCGAACGGTGGAATGTCCTGCGCAATCCGGGACAGCCCGCTGACAATGGAGCCCTCGCCGATGCGGCAAAACTGGTGGAAACCCGCGCCGCCGCCGAGGAAGGTGTGCGCGCCCACGGTGACGTGGCCCGCGAGCATCACGTTGTTCGCCAGCACCACGTCGTCGGCCACCAGGCTGTCGTGGCCCACGTGGACATTGGCCATCAGGAAGCAGCCGGCGCCGACCGTGGTGGCCTGGCCCGGATGAATGGAGCGGCTGATGGTGACATGCTCGCGCACGATGGTGCCCGGACCGAGGCGCACGCCCGAAACCGTGGCGGGATCGAACTTGAGGTACTGCGGGTCCCCGCCGATCACGGCGAACGGGTGAACCACCACCCCGTCCGCGAGGACCGAGTGCTTTTTCACGATGGCGTAGGCGTGGATGACGCAACCCGCGCCCAGCTGGACGCCGTCTTCCACAATCGCGGTCGGATGGATGCTCATGATCCGGACGGCTTCTTGCGCGGGGCGGAGTACCGCTCCGCCATCAGGTCGAGCTGGGCGTCCTTCAGCAGGTCGTAGTTCTTGAGGATGCGGATGACCTGCAGCGTGTCGGACTTGCCGTAGCTCTTGTTGATTTCCACGCGCTCGATGATGTCGAGCAGCATGGAACGGAAGGAAATGATGCCGTCGACCCCGTGCTCCTTGAGCATGGCCACGCTCTGGGAGCGGAAGGGCTCGGCAATGGGCAGGCTGGGCAGCACGAGGATCTTGGTCACATCGGGGGCATTGCCCGGCTCGTCGGCGTCCACCGGGAAGAAGCGCGTGACTTCCTTGAGCACGTTCTGCTCAAGGAACCGGAAAATCTCCGGGCTGCTCTTGAGCATGTTCGGCGTGAACCGGCCGGTGTGCCAGCCCTTGACCACCACGATGGCCCGGTGGATGTAGGACAATTCGTTCGCGAAGAGGAAAAAATCGGGCCGGCGCGAACTGCGGGCGTAGGCCGGGTTGTAGACCACCAGGTCGATCTCCTCGTCCCCCGTTTTCCGGCGCGCCTGCACCTGGTATTTGCGCACCTGCCGGACCAGAAATCCGTTCTGCTCGAAATACTCGCGGACAATGCCTTCGTCGATGGCTGACATGGGATCGTTAATCTAGCCGGCGGGGCCGCGATAGCACCTCAAATTTTAGCCGGCCCCCAGTTCGCGCCAGACGGTTTCGACCCGCGCCGGATCAATGTCCGACTGCGTGGCCGCCTCGCCGGGCCGCTTGAGCACCACGAAGCGCAGGCGGCCCGCGCGCACCTTCTTGTCGTGCTGCATCGAAGCCATCAGCGCGGCCAGCGGCAGCGGCTGGCGCAAACGCACCGGCAGTGCGTGGGCGGCGACGGCCCGCTCGATGCCCTGCACCTCGACGGCGCTGAGGTAACCCAACTCGCGCGAAAGCCGCGCCGCGGCGGCAAGGCCGATCGCGACGGCTTCCCCATGGAGGTAAACCCCGAAACCCGTTACCTGCTCGATGGCGTGACCGAAAGTGTGCCCGAGATTAAGCAGCGCCCGGCCGCCCTCGGCCGCCGTCTCGCGTTCGTCCGCCCGGACGATCGCCGCCTTCATTTCACAGCACCGACGAATAACCGCCGGAAGCTCCGGGCTAGCAGCGGTCATGACCTGCCGCTCCAGCCGGGCATACAGGTCGGCATCGCCGAGCAAACCGTACTTGATCACCTCGGCCATGCCGGCGGCAAATTCGCGGGCCGGCAAAGTCTGCAGGAATTCCGTGGCGATATAAACGGCCCGCGGATGATGAAAGGCGCCCACCAGGTTTTTTCCCGCCGCAAGATTCAGGCCCGTTTTCCCACCGACCGAACTGTCCACCATCGCCAGCAGCGTGGTGGGCACTTGTACGTAATCGATCCCACGCAGGTAACTTGCCGCGGCAAAGCCGCCGAGATCGCCTGGAACCCCTCCACCCAGCACCCAAAGCACTCCCTGCCGGCTGACTTTGCTGCCAGCCAGGAAATCCTGCACATGACCAAAAACCGGCAGCGACTTCGCCGCCTCGCCTTCACCCACCGTAATGCGTGGAACACCACCGAAGGTCTTCGCGATGAAGCCAGCCTGAGCGCGCGCAACTCCCTCATCTGTCAACAGAGCGGCTTCCTTGGCCGAGCGCGTGAATTCAGCCAACGCTCCGATAATGGTCCCACTCGCATCGTTGGAAAAATGAATCGGGTAACTTCTGTCTCCCAATTCAACTGTCAGCCCCTGTGTCATAGATACCTTTAAAACCAGCTACTTGCACAGGTCAATGCCTGTTATTTATCGTTTATGAGACAGTGTCTCAAATGAATAGTTGACATGAGAATGTGTCTCATACTCATATCTAGATATTCCAAATGAAAACTTCGTATCGCCAGTCTTCGATTAGCCGCGCCGATCTCCGGTTCGCGCTGGGCGCAGTGGCAGCGGTGGGAGTCTTGCTGGCTTTCGTTCTCTGCCTGCACGCATTTGGACCAATTTAGTCCGCCGCCGTCACGTTCCCTGGCCCAGCTCACGGTTCGAGCGATTCAAATTCACCCAGGCCGGCGGCGGACTGAACCCATTTACCACCCATGAAATCAACCCACTCACCCGCTGAGACTGAGTCTCGCATATTAACCCGTGTGAACCGCCTTGCCGCGATCGCGATCGTTTCGCTCACGGTGGCCTTAACCGCCCAAGCAAGTCCCGGGGATGGAGTACAGGCCGCCGGCGAGGCCGATGACCAGCCGATCCAGCTCGATAACGTTGAAGTCACCGGCCAGCGGGCGGAGTCGAAAATCTACCGGGTGGAACAAGCCCTCACCGCCACCAAGACCAACACCGCGCTGGTCAATGTGCCCCAGTCCCTGACGATCGTCTCGGAGGAACAGATCAAGGATCAACAGATGTTGAGCCTGGGCGACGTCGTGCGGTACGTGCCCGGCATCACCTCCATCCAAGGCGAAAATAATCGCGATCAAATCGTGTTCCGCGGCAACAGCTCCTCCGCCGACTTCTTCCTGAACGGCGTGCGCGATGACGTGCAGTACTACCGCGACCTCTACAACCTGAGCCGCGTCGAAGTCCTGCGCGGCCCCAATGCGATGCTCTTTGGCCGCGGCGGCGGCGGCGGCCTGATCAATCGCGTGAGCAAGGAAGCCGGGTTTACCCCGGTGCGCGAAATCACGCTGGAAGCCGGCTCCTACGGCACTGCCCGCGCGACCCTCGACTTCAACGAACCGCTCAGTGAGCGGGCGGCCTTCCGGCTCAACGCCCTGGCCGAGGACTCCGGCAGCTTCCGGCACTATGTCACACTCAAACGCTCCGCGATCAACCCCACGTTCACCTTTGGCTCCACCAAGGACACCAAGGTCACGCTGGGCTACGAATACCTCCATGACACCCGCGTCGCGGATCGCGGTGTGACCTCGTTCCTCGGCCGGCCGGCTGACGTCCCGATCAGCACCTACTACGGCGACCCGGACAACAGTCAGGTGCGCGCGAACGTGAGCCTGCTCTCCGGTACCATTGAGCATCAGGCCGGTGAACTGAACATCCGGAACCGCACCTTGTACGGCGACTACGACCGGTTCTACCAAAACTATGTGCCCGGCGCGGTGAACGCCGCCGCGACCCAGGTTGTCCTGACGGCCTACAACAACGACACCAAGCGCCGCAATCTCTTCAACCAGACCGATCTGACCTACGCGGCTCAGACCGGGGCGGTCCGCCACACCGTCCTCGGGGGCCTGGAACTGGGCCGGCAGCTGACCGACAATTTCCGCAACACCGGCTATTTCAACAGCACCGCCACTTCCCTGCTGGTGCCGTGCGACAACCCGTTGCTGACCACGCCGGCCAGTTTCCGCCAGAGCGCGACCGACGCGAACAATCACCTCATCACCAACCTCGCCGCGATCTACGCGCAGGACCAGGTGGAGTTCTCGCCGCACTTCCAGGGCATCGCCGGCCTTCGTTTTGATTCCTTCGACCTGCAATATCACAACAACCGCACCGGCGACACCCTGGGCCGGAAGGACAATCTCGTCTCGCCGCGCGTCGGCCTGATCTACAAGCCGGTCCCGCAGGCCTCCGTGTACGCCAACTACAGCGTGTCCTATCTGCCCAGTTCCGGCGACCAGTTCTCCTCGCTCACCACGATCACGCAGCAGGTGAAGCCGGAGAAATTCACCAATCACGAGCTCGGCCTAAAGTGGGACCTCACCAGCCGCTTCGCGCTGACCACGGCGGTCTATGAACTGGACCGGACCAACACGCGGGCGACCGATCCGAACGATCCGACGCGCATCATCCAGACGGGCCGCACGCGCACCGATGGACTCGAAATCGGGGTGAACGGTAGCGTCACCAAGGCCTGGAGCATTGCCGGCGGCTATGCCTATCAGGATGCCGTGATCCGCAGCGCCACCACGGCCGCGGTGGCCGGCGCGCAGGTCGCGCAGGTGCCACACCACAACTTCTCCCTCTGGAACAAATATCAGTTCAGCCGTAAATTTGGGGCCGGCCTCGGCGTGATTTACCGCTCCGGCATGTTCACGAACGTGGACAACACCGTCACACTCCCGGGCTACACCCGGTTCGACGCGGCCGTCTACTACGCGATCAACCCCAAGTGGCGCCTGCAGGCCAACGTCGAAAACCTGCTGAACCGGAAATACTACGTGAACGCCGACAGTAACACCAACATCTCGCCGGGCTCGCCGATTGCCCTCCGCGTGATGCTGCGCACGGCGTTCTAACCGACGTCATCCGCCTGCTAATTTCCCGTCGTAGACGCGCAGACTTAGCGGGGCGGCACGGCCCAGCGGAGAAAATCCGGCAGGGCCCGCGCCCAGGTTGCCTCGTGGTGTTCGCCACCCTCGATCTGTTCGTAGGCTATGTCGGTCCCGCGCTTGAAACCTTTCGCTTCAAGGGCGTCGATCAACTCGACGGTGTCCTGGATGGCGTCGATCACTCCGTTGCCGTCGCGGTCCGCGGTTTCGTCGCGCGTGCCGGCCTCAAACCAGAGCCGCAAGGCGGGCTTGGCCGCGGCTTCGCGCACCTTGCGGTGGGCGATCCGGCTCGCCTGCTGGACGCCGACGCTGGCGTTGTCCGCCCGCCACCAGAGCGAGCCGGAGAAAACCCCGGCCAGGCCGAAAATCTGCGGCCGGCGCCAGGCGGAATCAAAGGCACACAGGCCCCCCATCGACGCGCCAAAGATCCCCGTGCGCGCCGGCGCGGCCGCCACCCGGTAGCGCTCGCGCATCCACGGGATGATCAACCCGCCCACCAGGTCCTGAAAGGCGGCGGCTTTCCGACCCCGCCCCGCGAAATCGACCTCGCCCGCCGTGCCGTACTCCTCGATGCGTTCGGGCGACGCGGGCACCGCGACCACGACCACGGGCTCAATCCGCCCTGTCTCCACCAACTCCTGCATGGTTTCCACCAGGCGCCACTGCGGCATGGTCTGTCCATCCAGGGCGACCAGCAGGGGATACGGTTGCGTGCGGTCCGGATCGTAGCCCGGCGGCAGGTAAATCTGCGATCGGCGCGGCGTCACCCCGCGCACGGCCAAGGTCACCGTTTCCTCGACCGCCACCTGGCCAACGGGCCGGCGCGACCACCATCGGCGCGCCCCGCTCATGCCTGGACTCCCTGCGGCAACAGCACCGCCGCCAAACGGTCCAGCCACTGTTCGAAGGCCTGCTTGAATTTGAGATCACTCTCCACCCGGGGAAGCAGCCGTTGCGCCCCACAGGCCGCCAGGTCCTCGTCCAGGCGCCGGCCGCAGCCGCAAAAAACCGTGTAATTCGACGACCCGAGGGCAAACACCGCATAACGCAACCGGGGCAAACGATGGGTCGCGTGGTCGTGCAGAGCCGTGCAGAACTCCACCGCCTCCGGTGGCGGGGCGCCTTCGCCCCACGTGCTCGCCACAATCAGCGCCGTGCCGAAGTCACCGAGGCGGCCAACGGGGAAATCCGCCACATTGTGCACCTCGATCGCCAGTACCGCCTGCAGCCTTGCCGCCGCCAGCTCCGCCAGTGCCTCGGCGTTGCCCGAGACCGTGGCGTAGAGAATGACAAGGGAGCCGGACACGCCCCCGATATGAGTGGCTTCGCGCCGGCTTGTCGACACCCCGCGGCACGAAACCCGGATTCACGCACCCGGCCGGCTGGCTCCACTCTTGCCCTCCGACCTTTTCCCCGCCGGAATGCGCCGCAATGAATTCCAAGACTTCCCCGGTCGCCGAGCTGCCGGTGCCGACCGAGATGGATACCGGCGGGCTCGGCGGTCACCCGCGCGGCCTCACCACCCTCTTCTTCACCGAGATGTGGGAGCGTTTCAGCTTCTACGGCATGCGGGCGCTGCTGATCTACTTCATGACCAAAACCGCGGCCGAGGGCGGCCTGGGGTTTCCGGACAAGCAGGCCGCCGCCATTTACGGCACCTACACGATGAGCGGCTACCTGCTTTGCATCCTCGGTGGTTTCATCGCGGATAATTTCATCGGCGCACGCCCGGCGGTCCTGGTCGGTGGCATCATCATTGCGTCCGGGCACTTCGCGATGGCCTTCAACTCGCAACTCACCTTTTTCTCCGGCCTCGCCCTCGTGGCCATCGGCACCGGCCTGCTCAAGCCCAACATCAGCTCGATGGTGGGCGCGCTGTACCGGCCGGCCGATGAGCGCCGCGACGCCGGTTTTTCGATTTTCTACATGGGCATCAACATCGGGGCCTTCATCTCGCCGCTCATCACGGGCTACCTCGCGCAGAGCGACGATTGGAAGGCCCGGCTCACCGGCTGGGGCCTGGATCCGCTGCATTGCTGGCATTGGGGCTTCGCGGCCGCGGGCGTTGGGATGACCTGCGGGCTCATCATGTATGTGCTGCAGCAAAAGCGGCTGGCCCACGTCGGCCAGGCTCCCGCGCTGGAACCCGGCGGCTCACGTCCCTGGGGGAAGCTTGCGCTCGTGGCCCTCAGTTCGCTGGTCCTGATTTTGGTGATGAAGGCCAGCGACAGCTACCCCGCGCTGGTGTACCTGCTGTTCGCCTCCCAGATTGCCGCCATTCTCTTTTTCGCCTTCAAGCCGGACACCGACAGCAAGCGCCTCGCGGCCATTCTAGTCTTCTTTTTCGCCGCGGAAATATTCTGGGCGATCTTCGAGCAGACCGGCTCCAGCATCTCGCTGTTTGCCGACCGGCTGACCCGCAATGAATTTTTCGGCCATGCCTTCCCCTCCTCGTGGTGGCAGTCGGTCAACTCGGTCTGGGTGATCCTCCTCGCCCCGGTTTTCGCCTTTCTCTGGATCAAGCTTGGGCCGAAGCAGCCGTCCAGTCCGGTCAAGTTCGTCCTCGGCCTGCTTTTTGTCGCGCTGTCGTTTGTCCTGATGGTGCCGGCCGCCCGGCTGACCGCCGAGGGGAAGGTCGGGCCGCTCTGGCTTGTGGGTCTTTTCTTTCTGCAGACCGTCGGCGAGATGCTGCTCAGTCCCGTCGGGCTCAGCACCATGACGAAGCTGGCTCCCCGGCGCCTCGTCGGGCTGGTCATGGGCATCTGGTTTCTCGCCGCCGCCCTCGGCAACAAACTCGCCGGAGTCTTGGCCGGGGAGTTCCACAGCGACAGCGCCGACCAGCTTGCGACGTTCTTCTGGCACCAGGCCTTGGCCGTCGGCGCCTGCACGCTGGTGCTGTTCGCCCTGGTTCCATGGGTCAAGCGCCTGATGGGCGGCGTCCGCTGAGAACGAATTTTCCTGATCAAGAGCAGGCGCGGTAAACACCACCGCGCCTGCCTTCTCTCTCGATCCCCGGCTAAGATAATCAGGGCTCGCGTGACACAACGGGCCAGTCAAGTACACGCGAGCCCTTTTCGCGGCTCTCGTCCCCAGGAGTGGCGACGAGAACTGCGCGGTCATCTAACCACAGCGACGGCAATTCGTTGATCAGGCAAATGGCCTGAATTCAGGTTGCCGAAACACCTGCCGCCGGCCCGGCCCCCGCTTCAAATATCACCGCGCGCCGGCCGTTGCTCCAGCGTGACCGCCGTGATGCGCCAGCCTTCGGGCTCGTGCACGAGCACGTAGCGGTAGACCACCGGGTGTTTCTGGCGGTCCCGTACGCTCACAGTAACCTCGGCCAGTTCGCCGTCCCGGTCGTGCACCACGCCGAGTTCGGCCTCCTTGGCTTGCAGGAGCAAGGGATAACCGCGGCGGATCATGGCCGCGAACACCTGGTCGTCGAACCGGGCCTTGAGGCCCGCCGCCGCATAGCCGTAAGCCGTCGCAAAATCCCCCGCGCGCAGGGCGGCCAGCTGACCCTGCACCACCGTGCGGACTTCCTCGCGGACCTGCTTCGGGCTCAGGCGCATTACCGGCTCGGCCGCACCGGCGGCCAGCATGGCGATGGCGAAAAGCATGGTTGTAAGCAGTGTTTTATTCATCTCGGGAGATTTAATATACGTCCCATGGGACCGATAGGACTCAAAAGTCCGATAAGAAGCATCCCCGGAAATCCTGCAACTACTCCGCCTCGAGCCCGAACACCGCCCGCGCATAGTTCTCGGCCGAGAATGGCTGCAGGTCGTCCGCCTGTTCGCCGAGCCCGATGAAGTAGATCGGGATCTTCAACTGGCGGTAGATCCCGACCAGCGCCCCGCCGCGGCTCGTGCCGTCGAGCTTGGTCACGATCAGGCCGGTCAGGCCAAAGCTTTTGTGAAACACCTTGGCCTGCTCGATCGAGTTGGCGCCCAGGCTGCCGTCCACGACCAGCCAGCGGTGCTGCGGGGCCGTCGGGTCATTTTTCTGCAGCACCCGGCGGATCTTCGCGAGTTCCTCCATCAGGTTGCCCTTGGTGTGCAGCCGGCCGGCCGTGTCGACGATCAGCCAGTCCTTGCCGCGCGCCTTGGCCGCCTGCCACGCATCGTAGGCGACCGCCGCCGAATCGGCGCCGGCGTGGCTCGCGACGATCTCCACGCCCAGCCGGTCGGTCCAGGTCTTCAGTTGCTCGACGGCCGCCGCCCGGAAGGTGTCGCAGGCCGCCACGATCACCGACTGCCCATCGTTCTTGAATTTGTACGCCAGCTTGGCCGTCGTGGTCGTCTTGCCCGAGCCGTTGACCCCGATCATGCAGATGACGGTCGGCTTGGCGCCCAGCTCCAGCTTGCCCTCCGCGCCCTCGAGCACGCGCCGCAGCACGGCCGCCCCGATCGCCGCCGCCTGCTGCCCCTTGAGCTCGGCGTCCTGGCGGTAGGCCGCCTTGATCTCGGCCAGGATCTCGGTGGTCGTCTCGACCCCGAAGTCAGCCGTGTACAGCGCCTCCTCCAGCGCCTCGAGCGACGCCGCGTCGATCTTGCGCCCGCCGAACATGCCCTGCGTCTTGGCCGCGATCGCCGAGACCGTCTTGGTCAGCCCGTCCTTGAACTTCTTGAAGAGGGAAAACATGGGGAAACCGCGGAAACGCTGAAGAGCGATAGCGCTGAAATTGGTGCCGTGTCTCCGTTCTGCCGTGCTTCCGCGATTGCCTTACTCCGTCGTCGGCTTGCGGGAATCCCGGCCAAGCTTGTCCTTCATGCGGTCGAGGATGCCGTTGATGAAGCGCTTCGCGTCGGCGCTGGAGTATTGCTTGCTCAGGTCGATGGCCTCGTTGATCGAGACGACCGGCGGGATGTCCTTGCGGTAAAGCATCTCGAACATCGCCAGCCGGAGGATGGCGAGGTCGATCTTCGCGACGCGCTCGAACTCCCAGTTGTGGGCGAGCGACTTGATGTGCCCGTCGATTTCCTCCACGTGCTCGATGGCCCCGTGGATCAGTTCCTCGGCAAAGGCGTAGTGGTCGCGCGGCTGCTCCAGGTGCTCGAAAAACAACCGCAGGTCCTCGGTCATGCTCGCGGGCTGGTTGACACTCCACGCGTAGAGGTACTGGAAGGCGGCCGCCCGGCATTCCCGGCGCTGGGTGAACTGGCTGGTCATGCCCGGCCCCCCACCGCGCGCTTGAGCGCCGCCATTGCCAGGGCCGCGTGGGCAAACTCCGCCCCGCGGTTGATGGCGCCCTGCGCCCGGGCCCTCGCCTGTTTGAGATTGTTCGTCACGATGACACCGTTGATGACCGGCACGCGCGTGGCGAGCGCCACTTGCTGGAGGGCGTGCGAAACACTCTGCCCGACCATCTCGTGGTGATTGGTATCGCCGGCGATCAGCACGCCCAGGCCGATCACACAGTCGCAGCCGCGCCGCCGGGCCAGCGCCTGCGCCGCCCAGGGCACCTCATGCGAACCCGGCACGCGGACCGTCGTGATGCGTTTCGGCCGGACCCCGGCCGCGGTCAACCCGGCCAGCACGGTCTGCAGCAACGCGTCCACCAGGTCGGAATTATAGCGCGCCGCCACGATGCCGATGGAGAACGGGGCACCGTTGATGGCGGGGGACGAGGGAGCGTTGAGACTCATGGAGGGTTCAGGGCAGGAAAGAACGGCGCCGGCCGCAAACCAAATTTAAACCTGGATCTGCTCCACGATCTCGATCCCGTAGCCGTCCAGGCCCACAACCCGCCGTTGCGAGTGGGCCAGGAGCCGGATTTTGCGCAAGCCGAGCGCGGTCAGGATCTGGGCCCCGATGCCGTAGTCGCGCAGGTTGGCCGGCCGCAGTCCGCCGGCCGGCGGCTGGTCCGCGTTCAACAGGGTCTCCTGCATCCGGCCCGTCTGCTCCATGTAGACAATGACCCCGTGACCGGCCCGGGCCACATGCTCGAGCGAGGCCAGCAGCGAGCGATGGCTGTCCATGTCCTTGGCGTGAAAGACGTCACTCAACAGGTTCTCGGTATGGACCCGCACCAGCGTGGGCGAGGCGTCCAGCGTACCCTTGGTGAAGGCCAGGTGATGCCGGCCATCCACCTTGCTCAGGAAAACGTGCAGTTGGAACTCACCGTACTCCGAATGAAACGGCCGTTGCGCCACGCGCTCAACCAGTTGCTCGCGGTGGTGGCGGTATTCGATGAGCGCCGCGATCGAGACCAGCGGCAGCTGGTGACGGCGCTTGAATTCAACCAGCTCCGGCAGCCGCGCCATCGTGCCGTCGTCGCTCAGGATTTCGCAGATCACCGCCGCCGGCTTGAGGCCGGCCAGGGCCGCGAGGTCGACCGCCGCCTCGGTATGCCCGGCGCGCTCCAGCACGCCGCCCGGCCGCGCACACAGCGGGAAAATATGGCCGGGCTGCACCAGCTCGTCGGAACCGGTGGCCGGATTCGCCAGCAACTGGATCGTGCGGGCGCGGTCGAAGGCACTGATGCCGGTCGTGATGCCGGCCGCGGCGTCCACCGACACCGTGAAGGCCGTGCGCAGCGCCTCGCGGTTTTGCTGCACCATCGGGTTGATCCCGAGCCGTTTCAAATGTGGCTCGGTCATCGGCACGCAGATCAGGCCGCGGGCATGACGGATCATCATGTTGACCAGCTCGGGCGTGGCCTTTTCGGCCGCCATCACCAGGTCACCCTCGTTCTCCCGGCCCTCGTCATCCGTCACAATCACCAAGCCGCCGGCCGCGATCGCCTGGATCGCAGTCTCAACGGTGTCAAAATTCAGCTGGGCGGACATGGCAGAAGGAGGGACAGGATTCCCCGCCTGGGCCGCGCTGTCAAATGCCCGCGCAGCCACCCGGGAAAAGATCCGTCCGCGTCTCAGCCCTTGAACGGCACGACGTAGCTCTCCACCACCTTCGCCTCCTCGCCATCGCCCACCAACAGCGCCAGGCGGAGATTGAACGTGAGCGGGGCCACCACGGACTTGTTTCCGACCAGGACATTGCCGTCGCGGTTCAGGACGGCGCGATTGTCGCCGGTCGTGGCGGAGCGGAGGTTGGGCCAGCGCGCCGTCACCCGGGTGACGTCAGGCAGCATGGGTTTCTTTTTCTTGTCGTAAAAGGAGAGGACGAAATTGCCGTTGACCACCTGCAGGCCGAGGTAGGTGCCATTGCCGCGGGCGATGGTCTGGCCGGGAATGACGGGCACCACCTCGGGCTTTTTCACCGCCGGCTTGCCCGGCACGGCCTTGGGGTCCACCGGCTTGACCACCGCCGGTGCCACCACCGTCGTTTTGGGCGTGGTCGGGGGGGCGGCCGGCGGGGGAACCGGCTGGTTTTGGGCGGAAAGCTGGCCGGCGGCCAGCAGGACAGCGGCAAGAACGAAGGGGGACTTCATGCCGGGAATCTAACCGCCCCTCCGCGTCGCGCAAGCCCCTGCTCAACCACCCCGGCACTTTCGCCGCCCTTTAACAGATTCGCTAGGCGGAGGCCGCCAACAGGTCCCGCACTATCACACTGTTGGCATCCCGGACCACGATCTGGAGCCCGGTGCTTAAGCCCGAGGACAACGTGACGGGCACAACCAGGGCCGGCCAGCCGGCCAGCGAAACGGGCGCGGTGATGCTCAACAACCGGCGCCGATTGGCGGGGGTGCACTCCGCCTTGGTCAACGCCGCGCAGGGCGTCGCGGGCAACACCAGGAAATCATACGCCTGGAAATAATCCCGCCACGTTTCGCGCAGGCGTGCCACCTGCGCCTCGGCGACCGTAATCTGCCCGGGTGAAAGTTTACGGGCCTGCTCCAGGCGACCGCGGACCAACGGATCGTAACGCTCGGCGTAGCGGTCGAACCAACCTTGATGGACGGCCCAGGCCTCGCGCCCACCCAGCACCACGTAGGACTCGGTGGCGTTCGCGAATCCGTCCCGCAGCGCCGCCCCGGTCGCGGCATCCGCCGGCGGGGCGAGCCGGCTGGCCGCCGTGCGAAAGGCCGCCGCGACCTCGGCATCCAGCCCGGGCAACTCCAGCCAGCAGCCGCGGGCCGGCCCCGATCCGGTTCCCGGGCCGAGCAGCGCGGTGAGCGCCAATTGCATGTCGCCCGCCGTGCGGGTGAACCAGCCGGCGGTGTCAAAGCTGACCGCAAGGGGAAATCCGTCGGCAATCCACGCGTGATGCGGCGTCATGCGAAACCCGTGGATACCGCAAAACGCCGCCGGGACGCGGATCGATCCGCCGGTATCGGTGCCGATGGCGAAAGGCACGATCCCGGCCGACACCACCGCGGCGGAACCGCTGCTGGATCCACCCGTCGTCCGCCCGGGAAACTTCGGATGCTCGCAATCGCCGTAGTGCGCGTTCTCGCCCGTCAAGCCATAGGCAAATTCATGCAGGTGGGTCTTGCCCGCCAGCACCGCCCCGGCCGAGCGCAACACCTGGAACACTGCAGAGTCGCGCACAGGAGTGGGCCGCACCTCGGGCAAAAACGTGGAGCCGGCCAGGGTCGATTGCCCGGCGACATCCCATAGGTCTTTCAGGAAATAAGGCACGCCGCCGAGCGGCCCGGTGCGGGCGGCTGAGGCAAACTGCGCCGCGAGTTGCTCCTCACTCGCGAGGGTCGCCACGACCGCCCGCCGCTGCGCCGCCGAGAGCCGGGCCACGCGCTCCAGCAACGTGCGCGCCGCCACGGCGGGCGCGAGCTGCTGCCAGTCGGAAAAAGTCATGGGCGCACGGGACATTAAGGAAGTTTTACCACGGATCGCACGAATGAACACGGATAAATACAGTAGACCGTTCTAACCGCGAAATACGCGAAGTGCCGCGAAGAGGCCAAGCGAACCTGATACCTTTTCCGTCTTTCGCGTCCATTCGCGAGCTTCGCGGTTTCACCAATCGCATTGGCTCAATCCGTGGCATCCGTGGTTAACTCTGCCGCTTTTTCCGGCTCAGGTGAAAGTCACCGTGACCTGAATTTCAACCGTCGCATTGCGCGGCAGCCCGGCGACGGCGATCGCGGCCCGCGCATGCTTCCCGGCGTCACCATAGAGCCGGACAAAGAGGTCGCTCGCCCCGTTGATCACCTGCGGGCTTTCGCCAAAGCCGGCGACCGCGTTCACGTAACCGCCGAGGTAGACGAATTCCTTCACGCGATCCAGCCGGCCCAGCGCACCCTTGATGGCGGCGAGGGTGTTGAGCGCGCAGACCTGCGCGGCCGCACGACCGCTTTCGACCGTCTGCTCGCGGCCGACCTGCCCGGCATGCGTCACGACGCCATCGCGCATGGCAATCACCCCGGCGAGCACCAGCGTGTTGCCGTTGATCCGGTGCGGCACGTAATTGCCGCCCGGGCTCGGCGGCGGCGGCAGCGCCAGTCCGAGCGCGGTTAGCTTGGCCTCGATGGGATCGTCCATGGCTCAGGTTTGCGGTTGATCGAAGATCGCCTCGGGCAGATAGGCCGAGACGGTGGAAACCGGGGCGTTGACGAGCTGGCTGATTTTCAAGTCGAGCACGACACTGCAGAGGATCAGCGCCCGCTCCCGCGTCAGCCCGAGCCGGGCCTGCAAATACGCCATCGCGCGACGGACCGCGGCGCGACTCGCCTCCCGGAGATCCTCGTGCGATTCGATGAACACATGGAACGGCTTCGTCAGGTACCGCGGCGGAATCAGCGTCGGCACCGCCAGGACATAGGGCCCGGTCAGGGCGTATTTTTTCCGGAGATGAATGCGGAAAGTCGCCGTCATCGGTGCTTCCATGCCGTTGATGCAGACCTCGCCGTCACCCTGTGCCGCGTGGGCATCCCCGGCGCAAAGATTCGCCCCCGGGATGAACACCGGCAGCATCAGCCGCGCGCCCACCCCGAGATGCCGGACATCCATGTTCCCGCCAAAAGGTCCGGGCGCGCGCGTCCGGAACTCACCCGACTCGGCCCGCTGTACCCCGATGATCCCGCAGAATGGATGCAGGTCCAGCGTGACTCCCGGCATGGAACGCGTCTGCGCTCCTTCCAGTTTCCAGATGTGCAGGTCCGGGACGGTAAACTCGTCACCCAGCAGCCCGAGCCCGGGAATGATGCTCGTCCACGCCCAGCCCTCGTGCTGGTAGTCGAGAATCTCGATCTCGAGCGCATCGCCGGGCTCCGCCCCGTCGACCGCCACCGGGCCGGTGATCGCGTGCACGCGCAGCTTGTCGAAGGCGGCGAACTCGGGAATCGTCATGCCCGGATGCACCTGGCCGTCGCTGGAGTCGCGCATCACGAGCGAAACCGTGTCGCCCGGGGCGATGGTCAGTGCCGGCGGATAATCGCGGTTCCAGCGGTTGACGGTGTGGCTGCGGTCGAGGGTGTGGTGCGCCATGAGATTTGGATCGGAAGGAGCCGAAGTGTTTAACCACGGATTACGCGGATGAGCACGGATAAATGCCCAGACAGGGTAACCACAGAACACACGGAATACACCGAAGACAGACGATGCGCCTCCACCAAATGGGGTTGCTCACTTACTGTGTATTCTGTGGTTACTCCATCCGTGTTCATTCGTGTAATCCGTGGTCAAAAAAAGATCCTGTTCAGGTATTCGCCGGCTCGAACTTCTCCGCCCGGTACAGCTCGCGGCCAAGCCGGTAAGTGGCGAGGACATCCTCCGGGGTGACGCGGGTTACCACCGAGGCCGGCAGATGCCGCGTCGCGCGCAGGTGCGGCTGGTGAAAATCGAGGACCACGAAGGTCGCCGGCAATCCCGTGGCCAGCTGGCCGTGATGATCGCCGCCGAGCACGGGCCGGATGTTGACGGTGGCCATGCGCAGGATCGCCAGCGGATCGGGCGCGAGCGCATCGCCGTACTGGCTCTTCGCCAGCTTGTAGGTGAAATCGAGTTCAGCCAGCAGGTTCGGGCTGTTGAGCAGGCCGTTGTCGGTGCCGAGCAGGAGATTGATGCCGGCCTCGAGCAACGCCCGCACCGGCGGCAGCGGCAGCCCGAGGTTGGCGTTGGCGCGGGGATTCAGCACCCCGGTCTTGCCCGACGCGGCGAGCAGCGCGATCTCCGCGGCATTCGCCACGGTGAGATGCACGATGATATCCGGATCGAACAACTCGAGCGCGCGGACGAGGTCGCCGCGCCCGGTACGGGCGAGACTGACGTCCCGATAGCCCGCATTTTCCAGGCAGTGGATCGCCCGCAGTTTGCCGCGCTGCTTGGTGAGCTCCCGGATTTCCCGCCACGCGGAATCAGTGAGGTCATTCATCGTGCTTTCGCTGAAGCCGTCGGCGACGTCCATGATGGCTTCGAGCTCGCGGCGGGAGTCCGGCGGGAGCGGGGTGTGGTTGGCCGCGAGGGCCGCGTCGTCGAACGGCACGCCGTTGAACTGGCCGAGGATGACAGAATCCACCCCCGTCGCCTGCGCCGCGGCGCGGAGCAGCTCCGAGCCGTAGGGCCCCTGTTCGCGAAAATCCAGGTGGGCCACCGTGCCGGTGCGCGCCATGTAACGCAGGTGGTTGATTACATGCGGCAGGTGTTCCTCCCGCGTGAGCTTGGCGAGTTCGCGGTACTTGAACCCGTGCGGCCGGAAGAATCCCTGCTCCAGCGTCAGGCCAGTCGCGCCGTCCGGCAGGCACGAGTCGCCCATATGCGTGTGGCTGTTGTAGAGGCCGGGGATGACCACCAGCGCCCCGGCCTCGAGCCGCACGCACGGTGCGCCCACCTCGAGGGCCGTGATTGTGTCGTCGCGCCAGGCAAAGCGGCCACAGCGGTGCGGGGCGAGCGCCGGACCCTGAAGCACGATGCAGTCGCGGATTTCGGGCATGACAGCAGTGCCGGCCGGATCAGTCCGCCACCACGACGATCGGGCGAGGCCGGGCGGTCATGAGTCGGCGAGCTCCTTGTCGTCCCGCGACGCAAACAGCAGGACCAGGGAGACGATCGCGAACATCCGGAAGGCGGCCTCCTGACCGTTCCAGGTCTTGGACTGCCACATGAGGAACCATTCGGCGCCGACGGTGAGGAAGGCCACCAGCCACTGCAGCAGGTTGACGGTCAGGCCGGCGACCAGCAGGCCCTTGGCCCGGTTGAAGGTTTTGGCATCGGCCTTGCGCGCGCACCAGAGCTTCCAGGTCCCGGCGCCGATGAGCACGGCCGCCACAAATTCCCAGAGAATGATCGAGGCGTAGAAAACATGGTAGACCGGGACCGAGTTGATGGCGCGCCACATGGCGGCATTGCCGGGAAAGGTCGTATCCATGGCGAGCACGTGCTGGACGAACCCGTAGTTGGAACCGTAGTCGGTGGTATTGTTGAACACCACCAGCAGCAGGAAGAACGAGATAGCCGCCGCCAGTGCGATTTTGGAGACCCGGAAGAGCATGCCCCGAATAAAGCAGAAAGAAGGCCAAGTACCCCCGCCGCTTCCCGCGTGGACCGAAATCAGAACTTAGCCACCAAAAACACGAGAAACACAAAAGGAAACCAAGGTATTTAGCGCAGCCTCAGATAAGGGGTAGCCGCGCTGGAACTTGGCGACAACTGGAAGGCCCGAACTACGCTTTCGTCTGCGACTCAAGCGCGTTTACATAAATGCTCCATTCAGGACAACGATAGCTGCTGATCTCATACTTTTTGTGTTTATGGTGATTTTAGCGGCCAATCCGACCACCTTGCCCTGGCTCATCGCACAATCACGACCTCAAGGTTTTCCACCGGCGCCGCGGCATAAGCCGCGCGAAAGGTCGCCTGGTCGCTGAAAGTGACCCCGGCGATGCGCCGGGCGGGTACCCTCAGGTGCAGTTCATCCGCATCGAACGGATAAGGCGCCACCCGGTAATGCGTGGCGGAGAGCGGCGTGCAGACCAGCGGGACCAGCGAGCCGTCACGGTGCGGATGAGTATGCCGCAGCGGAATCGGCCCCGGGTAGCGCACGCAGGTCGTCAGGGAAAGACTATCGCAGAACTGCAGGAACTGGAACGCCCGCTGCAGCCGGTCAGGGGCAATATCCGCCGGCCGGCCCACGCCCGCGACGGCCGCCAGGGCCACCTGGCGGCGCTGCTGGCCCTCGATAAACTGGCGGTGCATTTCCTGGTGCGCCGGCGGCATCTTGCTCACATCCGCATGCTCCGTGAGCAGGTTGACCGTGTGCATGGAAATCAACACGGCCGCGTAGGGGTTGGCCTTCGCCACGGCTTCGGTCGCGCGCCCGCGCACCGCCAGGTAATCGGCAAAATCGATTTCCTCGAAGGCGTTGTATTGGCCAACCAGCTCGTGGGAAAACGCGCCAGGCCGGCCCTCGCGCGTGAGCATCGGCAGCGCATCGCGCTCCGCCCAGGCATCGTCGTGCCGCGCGACCGCCACCAGGATATCCGCCCGCGGCTCCGGCGGCACGAAGTCCGCATTGCCCCAGTGTCGCGCAAATTGCCCCGCCAGCCGCGCGTGGTCCTGATGCCCGACGAGGGTCCAGCCGTCCTTTTCCTCAATGCGAATCATGCCCCGCTGGGAGCACGGGATGTGCCAGCCAACAACTGGCGGCGTTGAAACCCAAGCCGGCAAGCCCGGATATCCATGGGATCCAAGCAAAGTGAAGACCGCTTCGAAAACTTTAGCGCTGACCACCGGCTGAGCTTGAGTCTTGTTGTATCCGGCCTCGCTGAGGCCGGCACGGGGTCAGCAACCCCTCTACATTTTACCCATTCATTCCTAGCACTCCCGCATGTCTGTTCAACCACGTCGCCACGCCTCCTTTGAACCGGTGTTATTGCTGCTCGCATGCCTGGCCATTACCCGCAACGCCTGCGCCAGCGAACCCGTGGCCTTCTACCCGGACTGGTTTCCCGGGACGGAGTTCGCCGGGATCTACACGGCCATCGACCGCGGCTACTATCGGGAGGCCGGCCTGGAGGTGACCCTGCATCCGTTCGCCTTCGGACAGAAAAGCCATGAGACGATCGCGGCCGCCACGGACGTCTGCAGCCTGGGCTCAATGGAGGGCTACATCTTCCTGCAAAAACGCGCGGCGGGAGCCGACCTGCAGGCGCTCGGGGTCGTCCTGCAGGAAAGCCCGGCCGGGATCATGTCGCTGCAACGCACGGGCCTGACCGGCGCGAAGGATTTTGCGGGTAAGACCATCGGCATGCACAAGTTTGCCGATCCGGTCTATCATTGGCTGCTCCGGACGGCCGGCCTGCCCGAATCCGGCTCCCGCCTGGTGACGGTCGGCAACGACCTCGCGCTGCTGACCAACGGCCAGATCGACGCCATGCAGGGCTTTGCCAGCGAGGAATTCGTCCAGCTCCGCCAGCGCGTGGGCGACGGGGCGCGTTTCCTTTCGTTCCGCGAACTCGGCTTTGAGTCCTATTCGGAAATCCTCTTCACCACGCCGGCGCAGCTCGCCCGTCACCGCGACACCCTCCGCCTCTTCCTCCTGGCGACCCGGCGCGGCTGGATCGAGGCCCTCGCCCACCCGGATGCGGCTGTCGAGTCCGTTGCCCGCCGCAGCGGCCCGGCCAGCGACCGTATTTTCCTGCTCGCCTCGCTGGAGGCGCTGCGGCCGTTCGTCGCGCCGCGCAACACCATCCCACTCGCCCCAATGGACCCGGCCAAGTGGGCCCGGGTGCAGGCGACGTGCGTCGAGATCGGCTTCATCTCCACCGTCGAATCCGTGGAAAATTTCCTGGGGCCCGACCTGATCAGCGCCCGACCCTAACTCGGAATAGGATCAAACCTTTGGGCCCACGGAACACACGGAATACACAGAAGGCGGAAGGCGCAGAATTTTTGCCTTAATATATTCCCGACCAATCAGTCTCCAGTTTCCGTGTATTCCGTGTGTTCCGTGGGCCCTCCTCCGTCTCAGTCTCCGTTCAAGGCTGCCTCGGCTCCGCGATGATGAACGCGATCAGGTCCTTCAGGTTCTCATCCGAATAGTGCGGATGTGCCTCCATCTTGGCGCCGGGCATGACGGCTTGGGGATTGCGCACGTATTTCTTAAAGTAATCCGGGGCCTCGGCCGCGTAGGCCGTCAGCACGCCGAAGGGCCGGTCGGATTTCGTGCCGCTGAACATCGCCCCGGGGCCGTGATGACAGCAGGCGCAGGAATTGATCCAGATTTCCCGACCCGCCTCGGCCGAGGGCGAGAGCGCCGCCCACCTGCCGGTGAAGGCGCCCTGGTCCCGCTCCGCGAAGTTGGCGAGTTCCAGCTCAGTCACACCCCACGGCCGCTTGTGGCTGGGATCGAGCAGGCCGGCCACGGCGGGCGCGACACTGCTTGAAACCGTGATCACATACGGACCGGGATTGTACTTCAGCCCGGGCGGCGGCCAGCGGTCGGGACCCGCGCCGTTGATTTCGAGCACCATGAACGGCCGGCAGGCGGCAATGAACGCCTCGCGGTAAATCGAGGCATAGCCGTCGTTGCAGGTCGCAAACAGGGTGTCGACACCCGCGGCGCGCGGCAGTGCCGCCCAGAGGTCGCTCAGAAACAAGATCGTGACCTCCTGCTCCCCGGGCAGGAATTCACCGGTCAGCTTGAGCTTGCTGGTCGGCAGCGCCCGCAGGTCGGTCCAGCTCACGAACCGGGTTTCGCCGGCCGGGACGCCGGCCAGCCGGCCGTGCAGGGCCAGATCGGTCGGTGACGTGCGCGTCGGATGCAGCTCCAGCGCGGACAGGCGGGCCGGAGCCAGGAGGGAGAGAAGGGTGAAAACGGTCAGCGTGACAGGCCACGCCGGACTTTGGACTTTATGCATGGATCGGGTTGCAGGAAGACGACGCGGGAGGCAACTCGGCTGCAGTGCAACCCGCGCAAGGTCACCGCAACGCCACACCTTTTGGCGCAGCGTCTGCTTACTAGCACGAAAAATGCCTGCCCGGCAATTCTCTGCATGAAAATTACCCGCCACGCCCTGCCCCTCACTGTGCTCGCCGCCCTGGCCGGCCTCTTCGGTGGCTGCAGCAAGACGGCCGCCCCCGGCGCGGCCGCCGACAACGCGCCCTTCAAGATCATCGTCCAGCTCGACTGGGTGGCCGAGCCCGAGCACGGCGGTTTCTACCAGGCCCAGGCCAAGGGCTTCTTCCGCGAGGCCGGGCTCGAGGTGACCCTGATCCCCGGCGGGCCCAACGCCTTCGTCATGCAGAAGCTCGCCACCGGCCAGGCCGACATCGGCCAGTCGGACAGCACCAATACCCTCCTGGCGGTCAACGAGGGCCTGCCGCTCATCCATATCGGCGCCGTGTTCCAGAACGATCCTTCGGTCCTGATGCTTCACGCCGAGAATCCCGTCACCCGCTTCGAGGACCTCAACGGCAAGACCATCATGGCCCGGCCCGAGTGGGCCTTCCTGCCCTACCTGCGCAAGAAATACGGCATCGATTTCTCCATCATCCCGCAGAATTTCTCCGTCGCCAATTTCATCGGCGACAAGAATTTCATCCAGCAGGGCTTCTACATCGCCGAGCCGTACCATATCATCAAGGGCGGCGCGAAACCGCCGAAGTTCCTGTACGCCTGGGACGCCGGCTTTGACGCCTACACCGTGCTCGTCGCCAACCGCCCGTGGGCCGCGCAGCATCCGGCCCAGGTCCGCGCCTTCCTCAAGGCCTACATCCGCGGCTGGCGCGACTACACTGAAGGCGACCCCACGCCGGCCCACACCCTCATGAAGCAGGTGAACCCCAACAACACCGACGAGTTCATGGCCTTCTCCCGGCAGAAGATCATCGAGGAGCATCTGGTCACGGGCCGGCAGAATCCCAGCCCGGACCAGATCGGCCGCATCAGCCCCGGGCGATTCGCCACCCAGCTGCACCAGCTGGAAGACCTCGGAATCCTGCCCAAGGGCAAGCTTACGGTCGAGCAGGTCATGACAACCGAGTACCTGCCATGAGATCGGATACAGACGGTTTTAACCACGGATTACATTGATGAACACGGATCAATTCGTAGGGGCGCAGTCTAGCCCGTTTGACTGGCTCAGGGCCCCAAGCTTGTCGTGGGGCTGCGCCCTCGAACGTGATGCCGCCCGCAGAGGGCGCAGCAAGTCTGCGCCCCTGCCCGCGGGCGGTCACCGCGCCTCCTTCGCCTCATGAAACTCATCCGCCACCTGTTCGCCGGGGTCCCGGCCTATGCCGCGCTGCAACCCGACGGGACCATCCAGGAAATCGAGGGCGATATTTTCGGGAAATTCCGCCTGACGGGTCGCATTTTCAAGGAGGGCAAGCGGCTGGCCCCGGTGGCGCCCTCCAACATTTTCGGCGTGGGCCTGAACTACCAGAGTCATGCCACCGACCTCAACCGCACCCCGCCGGAGCGACCGATGCTGTTCATGAAGGGCACCAACACCGTGCAGAATCCCGACGACCCGATTGAGATTCCCCAGGCGCTCGCCAGCCACGAGGTGGATTACGAGGGCGAACTCGCCGTGGTCATCGGCCGTTCCTGCAAGAACGTCCCGCGCGCCCGGGCCCTCGACTACGTGCTGGGCTACACCATCGCCAACGATGTGACCGCCCGCGACTGGCAGTTCAAGCTGGGCGGCGGCCAGTTTTGCCAGGGAAAAAGTTTCGACACGTTCTGCCCGCTCGGGCCCGTGCTGGTGACGGCCGATGAGATCCCCGACCCGGGCCGGCTGCAGCTCACCACCCGCGTCAACGGCGAGGTCCGCCAGTCTTCCAGCACGGCCAGCCTGATCTTTGACGTGCCGGCCCTCATCGAATTCCTCAGCGCCAGCAAGCGGCTGCTGCCGGGCACGGTGATCCTCACCGGCACGCCGCAAGGCGTGGGGTTTGCCGCCAAGCCGCCGGTTTTTCTTCAACCGGGCGACCGGGTGGAAATCGCCATCGAGGGCCTCGGGGTCTTGGCCAACCCGGTGCAGCTCGAGGCGCTGCCGGCTGCGGTCAACGGGGCGTGACCCTTGTCGTCCGCCCTGCGGTTGGCTCAGCTGTAGCCGGGGTCGTTGACCCCGGAGGCCGGGTTCAGGGGTACAATCACGGACCGGGGTCAACGACCCCGGCTACAGTTTCGGCTCCTTGGCCCGCAGGGCCTGCCAGCGGGCCAGCCGGTCGGCGATCTTCGCTTCCCAGCCGGCCGTCTTCGGCGTGTAGAGGGTCAGCGGTTTCTCCAGATAAGCCTGGCCGGAGATATTCTCCGGAAAATCATGGGCATACAGGTAGCCTTTGCCATGACCGGCCTGTTTGCTGGCCGCCCCGCTCTTGTCGCGCAACGGCAGCGGAACCGGCTGGACCGGCTGCTCCTTCAACACCCGGTGGGCCTCCGCCAGCGCCAGGGTCGCCGAATTGCTCTTCGGCGCGGTCGCAATGTAGAGGGTCGCGTGCCCGAGCGTCAGCTCGGCCTCGGGCAGGCCGATGAAGTCGCACGCATGGTGCGCCGCCACGGTCAGCGGCAGCGCCTGCGGGTCGGCCAGGCCGACATCCTCGCTCGCCAGGATCACCAGGCGCCGCGCGATGAAGCGCGGGTCCTCGCCGCCCGCCAGCATCTTGGCCAGCCAGTACATCGCCGCATCCGGATCGCTGCCGCGGCAACTCTTGATGAAGGCCGAAATCGTGTCGTAGTGCTCGTCCTCGTCGGAATCATACCGGATGCGCCGCTCGCGGGCGAAAAGCTCCAGCTCCTGCTCCGTGATGGCCGCCCGCTCCGGCAGGCTGAGCGCGATGACCTCGAGCGCATTGAGCGCCCGGCGCAGGTCGCCGTCGCACAAAACGGCCAGCGCGGTCAGCACCTTGTCCTCCGCGGTGTGGCCGCGCGTGCCCAGCCCGCGCTCTTCGTCGGTCAACGCCTGCCGGAGCACGCCGGCCACTTCATCCGTCGCGAGCGGTTCCAGCCGGAAAAGGTGGCTGCGGCTCAGCAGCGGCGGGTTCACGTAAAACCCGGGATTGTGCGTGGTGGCGCCGATCAGGCGCACGGTGCCTTCCTCGACGTCCGGCAGCAGCAGGTCCTGCTGCGATTTGTTGAACCGGTGCAGCTCGTCGATGAACAGGATGGTGCCAGCCACGGGCTGGCGCCGGGCGCTCGCGAGGATCTCCCGCAACTCGGCGACGTTCGACATCACCGCATTCACGCGGACAAACCGGCTCTTGGTCTCCCGCGCGATCACCTCCGCGAGGCTCGTCTTACCGCAGCCGGGCGGGCCGTAGAACAGCAGGCTGCCGAAACGGTTGCTGGCAATCAGCCGTGGCAGCAGGTTGCCCTCCTTAAGGATGTGGCGCTGGCCGGCGATTTCACCGAGCCGGCGCGGCCGCATCCTGGCCGCCAGGGGACGGTTCGCCGGCACCTGGCCGGACGGGACCTCCGCGGCGGGCGGAGCCTCGTCACCAAAGAAAGAAGTTTGATCGTCTGCGGGGCGGGCCATGAAGCGCGTCACATTGCAACCGGCCGGCGGGAGAAACAAGTTTGAAGGCGGCGCGGAAAGCTGTTCGTTTGCCCGGCAGCAGATCGCTTGGGCCAGGGCGCGCTCCCACCCATGCCCTCGCCCGCCACCCACCTTCGCGCCCCGCTCCTGTGGTTGCTGCTGCCGCTGATGGCCGGCCTCACGGCCGCCAGATTCTGGCCGCCACCGGACGGTCTTGGCCTGATCCCCCTGGCGAGGATCGCGACCGTCGCCAGCCTCGCGGCCACTTGGTCCGGCGGCCGCCCCGGCTGGTTCGCAGCGGTGACTTGGGCGCTGGGTATGATCGTCGCGGCGACCCTGGCCGGTTTTGTCATGCTCCATGTGCGCGAACCGCACCTGCATGACCTGGTAAACCGGCCGCCACGTGAAATCACCGTGACCCTCCGGGTGCGACAGGTTTTCCCGACTTCGCCCCAGGCCCGCACTTTCACCGGGCTCGGCGAAATCCTCGCCTCGGGCGAGAACGACCCGGAACTGGCCGGGTGCCTGGTCTATTTTTCCGCGATCCGAAAAGTCAGCGTGCCGCCGCAACGGTCGGGGGCGCTACCTCATGCGCGGGGTCGTCGAGCCATTGCCGCCCGGCGGGCCGGCGGCGGGGTTCAACGACTATCTGGACAACCTCGGCGTCCGGCGGAAATTTGCGCGGGGCCAGATCCTCCGCGAGGAAGAGTCACCCGGCTGGTTTCAACAATTTTGCACGCGCGCGGAAGCCCGGCTCGAAAAAATCCTGCACCTCGGCCTGCAGGATCACCCGGCGGAAGACTCGCTGTACGTCGGCATGGTGCTGGGCGCCAAAGCCGTCCTGTCCACCGACCAGCAGAACGCGTTCATGCGCAGCGGCACGTTTCACATCTTCTCCATCAGCGGCCTGCATGTCGGCGTGATTGCCGCGGCGCTGCACCTCCTGTTCCGGGTGGTGCGCCTGCCACGCAGTCCGGCCACGATCCTCACGCTGTTGATCCTCTGGCTTTATGTGCAGATAACCGGCGGAAGTTCGCCCGCGGTGCGCTCCCTGCTCATGATCGCCTTTTTGCTGGGCAGGCAGGCCTTCCGGTTACCGGGCAACCGTCTGGCCGCCCTCGTGGCGTCGGCACTTGCCACCCTGCTGCTGGATCCGCGGCAACTGTTCAGCACGGGTTTTCAGATGTCGTATTCCGTCGTGATTGCCCTCGTCGTCATGGGCGTGCCGCTGACGGAAAAGTGGCGCGCCGCCTGGCGGCCGTTCGCCCTCCTGCCCAAAACTGACTGGCGGTGGTATCATCACCGGCTGGATCAGGCCGGTCACTGGTTGCTCGCCGGCGGGGCCGGTAGCTGGGTCGCCTTCCTCGCCAGCGCGGCCTCCGGCATCGGTTACTTCCAGCTCTTTTCCCCGAGCTCACTCCTTGCAAACCTCATCATCATTCCGCTCTCCACGGTCGCGATCTACGGCGGATTCCTCTCCCTGCTGTGCGGACTCGGCGGGCTCTCCTTGCTGAGTGTTCCCTTCAATCTGGCCGCGGCTTTGCTCATCAAGCTCATGGACTGGCTCGTGCAACATGGCACCGCCGTGCCCGCGATGTTTTTCCCGGCGCACTTCCGGCACGCCTGGATGGCGCCGGCTGCCATTGTCGCCATGACCGCCCTCATGCTCGCCGGCGTCGCCGGCCGCTGGTCGCGCCGCTACGGCGGTTACTGGCCGCCCGCCGTGCTCCTCGCGCTGATCCTGATCCTCGGCGTTAAATTCGGGTGAGGTAATCACCACAGAACACACGGAATACACAGAAAAGGCAGGAAATTGCCCGGGTGGAAGTTTTCCGTGTATTCTGTGTGTTCTGTGGTTTATAAGTTCTGCATGAAAAGCGCCTACGAACTCGCCATGGAACGCCTCGCCAAGTCCGAGCCGGCCGCCGCCCCGTTGACGGCGGAAAAGAAGGCCCGGCTGGCCGAGCTTGACCGCGTCTATCAGGGCAAGATTGCGGAGCGGGAGATTTTCCTGAAGCAGCAGCTCGACACCGCGCTGGGCGGCCAAAAGTTCGACGAGGCCGACAAGATCCGGCAGCAGATCGCCGGGGAAAAGACCCGCCTCGCCGAGGAGCGCGACGAGGAGAAAGAACGCGTTCGGCGGGGGAAGTAAGGCGGCAGGGCGGGCCGACCAGCGGCCGCCCGACATTTTTTCACCCTACCTCGTGAACTCGAACTCCGCGGCCAGCGTGTGGTGATCCGACGCGGGCGTGGGCTTCACCTCGTAGCCGTCCGGCCGCAGCCACTGGTTGTAGAAAATATGGTCGAGCACGTACGGCCGGCGCCGCCACGTGCCCTCCGTCGACTGGACGGTCTGGTAACCGGCGTCGGCAAACTGCTGGATGAGCGACTGGTGCTTGCTGACGTTGAAGTCGCCGGTGAGCAGCGTCGGCACGTCACTCGATTTGCGCAGCTGCTCCTCGACCAGCTTGCGCTGGTTGAGATGCACCTCGCTGCTGGAGTTGAGCATGAAGAACGCGAGCAGGTGCGTGTTGAACAGCCGCACGGGATGGCCGGCGATGGTCGTGGTCGCCCCGATCAGCAGCCGGTCGGTCGGGGTTTTCTTCACCCCGAAAAAATCGAATTCAACCGGCGGCGACGGCAGGTTCATGCAGACATGCTCGCGCAGGGGGGTCTTGGAAAAAATCGCGAGGCCGATGCCGAACGGCAGTTCGCGCGGATCCGGCCGGGGATAGGAGAAGTAGCTGTCGTAGCCCTTCAGTTCCTCCCGCAGGCGGGTGTAATGCGGGGGCGGGTTGGCCTGCACGCCGCCGGGCAGGGTTTGCTCCACTTCCCGCAGCATCACGATGTCGGCATCGTGCGAGCGGATTTCCTCCAGCGTGGCCTCCAGCTTGATGGGGGCATGGTCCGGGTAGGCGTCATCCCAGATCTGCCCGTATTGCATGTTAAACTGCAGGACTTTGAAGCGGGAGCTCATATTCAGCGCATGGCGCCGGTCTGCAGTGGGGTTCGAAGCGGTCCGCAACTCTGCTTCGCCGTGGGACCAAACGGGGCGGGAAAAGTGCTGGTTTTTGCTCGGAGGAACATTGGCGCAGCAGGCTGTTTGCATGCTCGTGGGCGCCGTATCAGCGGCAAGCCTATTCTGGCTCGGCCGTGCCCTCTATGACCCAGTCCTTGGCCTCGGGTACCTGGGCGTTGAATTCGCGGAGCGCCGCACTGAGGTGCTCGGCGTAACGGAAATGCGCGCCCATGCCGGTGCGGAGCTCGGCTTCATAAATGAATTTGTCCGCATGCGTGCTGTGCTCGAACGGCGTCTGCGCCCCGAGCAGCAGCGAGTAGACATAGGCCGGCGAACCGCGCTCCATCAACTCGCGCGTCAGCGCCGCCTGCTCGTCGAGCAAAGGCTGGTGCAAACCATGGGCGATTTCCGGTGGCAGATAAAATCCCGCCTGGATCAGCGGCGTGTAGCGGTGGCCGGTCCGGTGCCGGTTCAGGTCGCGCAGCTCGGCGATCGCCATGTTATTCCAGGCAAAAGCCACCCGCATGCGGCGCGTGGCCTTGCCCTGGTAGCCGTAACGGTTGGCGCGGTGCTTCAGGGCTTCCGGCACCGGCTGCTCCTCGGCCAGCCACGGCGGCAGGTCGCGGTCGACCTTCACCCACACCTGGTCCGCCAGGGGCTTGGTCGAGAGCCGCGCCAGGCCGAGCTGCAAACTCGCCGCCAGCTCCTGCTGGGCCTGCGCCTGGAAGGATTTCTCGGCAAAGCTGTGGCGCATCAGGCGCGGCGATTGCTTGAGGAGTTCGTCGCGGATCAATTTCGCCGCGAGTTGCGCCTCCGGCATCGGCAGCGAATCCAGGTGCTTCACCGTCGCGGCCCACATGCGCGAACTCTGGACGAGGCCGAGGTTGGTCCGCGTCGCGAGCGGGATGAAGTAGCGGGCGCGGTCCAGCGCGTAGTTCTTGCGCAGCCGGTTGACCACGCCGGGCTTCGCATCCTTCGGGAGCCGCACCAGGCCCGGGTCCGCCAGCGCCTGCTGGTCGAGCCGCGAGTATTCCGCGTGATAGGCGGCAAAGCACCGCGTCATCAGCGCGGACCAGCGCGGCGCGAGGTCCGCGGGCAGGCCCAGCTCGTCCGCCGCCGGCAGATTGGTGGCTGCCATCGTGATGTAGCGCGTGCTCGACTCCTGGCCGTCGGCCATCTGGGCGAGCTCGAAAATTTTGTACGCGAGCCACATCGAGACATCGTCGAGGGCGATGGCCAGCCCGCCGGTCAGGCCGCCGATCGAGGCGTGGCCGTAGTCGACAAACTTCAGGATGCGGTCGATGGACTCGTCCGGGTTCGCAATGTCCACCTTCTCCAGGATCTTGCCGATGCCCTCGTTGCTGCGCGAGTACCGCGCGAGGACGGAGGCAAGCAACTCGGGGGTCACTTTGGGTAGGTCGGCGGCCGAGGGCGGCGGCACAATGGCGAGTCCGGTAACTTTCATGCGCAGCCCCAAGTTGAACCACAAAGCGGGCGAGGCACGAAGAAAAATATGCGAGGATTTGCGTAGGGGCGCAGACTTGCTGCGCCCTCGATCGTGAAGCCGCGCACGCAGGACGCAGCCCCTCGACAAGCTCTGGGCCCTGAGCCTGTCGAATGGGCAAGCCTGCGCCCCTACCCGGCAGCAGCCTTCCCATGGCACATCTCGTGCTGTTTCCCGCGCCAATGACTTCCCTGCTCCGCGCCTCCCTTTTTCGATCCTTGCTGGCCGCCCTGCTCCCCTTGTTCGTCTTGCTGGCCCCCGGCCGCGCCCAAGCCGCCGACCGCATCGCGCCCAAGGTGATCGTCCTTTCCGGCTTCGAGGTCGGCGACGACTCGGGCGATGCCCCCGGTGAATTCCAATACTGGGTCGAGCGCGAGCACCTTACGGGCACGCTCGAGGTGCCCGGCGCGCCCCATCCGCTCCGCTACAACTCCGCGGGGCTGTATGCGAGCGTCGCCACCAATACCCGCGACCGCAATCTCACCATGGCCCCGGCCAGCGAGCTCATCATGGCACTCTGCCTCGACCCGCAGCTCGACCTCAGCAAGACCTATTGGATCATCAACGGCATTTCCGGCATCGACCCGGCGCACGGGCCGATCGGCAGCGCGGTCTGGGCCGTCCATGTGGTGGACGGTGACGAGATGCGCGAGGTCGGCGAATCCGAGATGCCCGCGGCCTGGCCGTACGGGTTGTTCGCCATCGGGACGTCGGCGCCTGACACCCTGCCGTCCGCGCAATCCGACGCTGGCGGCTGGGGCGGCGCCACCCTCGCCTACACCATGGACTACGCGCTCAATCCCGGCCTGACCCGCTGGGCCTTTGCCGTGTCCAAGCAACATGCCGTCTTGCCCGACTCACCCGCCCTGAAAGCCTTCCGTGAGCAATACGCGGGATATCCGCGCGCCCAGCTGCCCCCGCAGATCCTGATGGGTGACACCATCGCCTCCGCCCGCTACTGGCATGGCGAGAAGCGCACCATCTGGGCGCGCAACTGGGTCAAGCTCTGGACGCATGGCGAAGGCGAGCTGAGCACCACCGCCATGGAACAGGCGGCCTACGTGGGTACCCTGCAGCGGATGGCCGCCCAGGGCCGGTTGGATTTCAAGCGGGTGCTGATGCTGCGCAGCGCGAGCAATTACTGCATGCCCCCGCCCGGACAGGACTTCCTCAAGACGATCGGCGACGAATCCCTCGGCACCAAGCCGGCCCTGGAAGCCGCCTACCGCGCCGGCTCCGAGGTCGTGCATGAACTGGTGCAGAACTGGCCCCGCTACGAGAACGAGATTCCGCAGAAATAAGGCCGGGGCCGTTGCCCTTAACCGCCTCATCGGAAGCGGGGCGGCTGAAGGCCACGCCCCGGCCGACTGAAACGCCTTACTTCACCAACCAGCCCGATAGCGGTCCCGGATAGAAACCCAGCAGGACTGTTGCGAGCGCGAGCACTGAAAGGATCAGGGCGCTGATCCAGGAAGGCGCGAGCGAAGCCAGCCGGCCACCCGGGGTCTCGGCGGCGGGCGTCGGCCGCCAGGTCTCGAAAAAGGCCGACTTGATCCAGCCGAAGTAATAGTAAATCGAGAGTACCACGCCGAGGATGGCGACCGCCAGCAACCAGGTGAGATGCGCCTGGAAAGCGGCGATGAAGAGCATCAGCTTGCCCATGAAACCGGCCAGCGGGGGAATGCCCGCGAGCGACCCGAGCCCGACCGCCAGCACCCCGGCGAGCAGCGGCCGGTCCCGGGCCAGGCGTTCGTAATCGTCGAGCTCCTGCGCCGTGTCATCCGTCCCGGCGAGATGGGCCATGACCCCGAAGACGGCCATCGAGGCCAGTAGGTAGGTGAAAAGATAAAACCAGACCGCGCCGGCCGCCCACTCCACCCGGAACGAGGCCACGACGCCGATGAGGAGGTAGCCGGCGTGCGAGACGCCGGAGAGGCCCATCAGCCGCTTGGTGTTGCGCTGGGTGAGCGCCGAGAGATTGCCGACGATGATGGTGGCCGCCGCCATCAGCGAAAGCACCGGGATCAGCACGCCCTCGAGCGGCGCGAAGGGACCGTCGACCAGCAGCAGCAACATGGCAAAACCGGCGGCCTTGGATGCCACGGCCAAAAACGCGGTGACCGGCGTCGGGGCCCCCTGATACACATCGGGGATCCAGATGTGGAACGGAAACGCGCCGATCTTGAAGGCGATGCCGCCCACGACCAGCAGCGCGCCGACCACGCCCAGGAAACTGTCGGGATTCTGCTTGAGAAAATCAGCGACGACCGGGAATTCGAAACCCGTGTGGACCACGTCGCCGATCATGACCTTTCCGACCGCGCCGTAGAGCAGGACGATGCCGAACAGCATGATCGCCGAACTGAGCGCACCGAGCACGAGGTACTTCAGGCCGGCCTCGAGGGTCAGGGCGTTGTCGCGGAAATAGCTGACCAGGATATAAAACCCGATGGTGACCGTCTCGAGGGCGACGAAGAACAGCACGAAGTGATTGCTCTGGACCAGCAGCATCATGGCCGCCGTCACGATCATCACGATGTGGTAGAACTCCACCCGCGGCATGCGGGTGCGGGGCAGGCAGATCGTGCCGAGAAAACAAACCAGGAGCGATGAGAGCAGGAAAAACACCCGGCCATAATGGCCGCTGGCTGTATGCTGCAGCAGCCCGCCAAAACTTGTGCCGCCCTCGTAGCCCGAATACGTGCCGTACAGCAGGAACCCCAAAATGATCGCCTGCGCCGCGATCGCGACGCGCGGGATGAACCGGTGTTCGTGCTTGGGCAGTACGATCTCCATCGCCAGCAGCGCGAGGGCACAGCACCCCAGCAGCAGCTCCGGCGCGATGGCCCACCAGTCATTCGTCTCGGCGACGGCTTTGAGATATTCGGTCGTCATGGCGGGAAAATCAGTGGTGGAAGGACACGTTCGCCGTGACCGGGCCGGCGGGCCGGCTGAGGGCATGATCAATCCCGTCCGTCACCGTGCGCGGGTAGAACCCGAGGATGAGCAGCGCCGCGAGGAGAATGATGGCCGGGATGCGCTCACCCCAGCCCATGTCCGCCGGCGGGTGCGCGGCCGAGACCTTCTGCCAGTGCTCGCTCGGCGGCCCAAAGAAGACCCGGGCGGCGGCGCGCAGGCCGTAGATCGCCGAGATGACCACCCCGGCGACGGCCACCGCGGTCAGCTTCGGGGAGTAATGCCAGAGCGAGACAAAGACCGTCAGCTCGCCCCAGAAATTGGCGAAGCCCGGCAGGCCGATGCTGGCCATGGTCGCGGCCACGAAAAAGGCGGCGAGGACCGGGGTCTTCTGGGCGAGTCCGCCCATCTCGCTCAGGTCAAAGGTGTGGGTGCGGTGATGAATGCTGGTCGCCAGCAAAAACAACAGCGCCACGGACAGGCCGTGCGCCACCATGAGCAGCACCACGCCGCCCGCGCCCACGGTCGAGAGGCACGCGATGCCGAGGAAGCAATAGCCCATGTGCATGACCGAGCTGTAACCGATCATCTGCTTCAGGTCGCGCTGCGCCATGGTGATGAAGCCGATCACCAGTACGTTGCCGATGCCGGCCAGCAGCGCGAGTTTCCACGCCCACCAGGCCGCGCCGGCCGGGAGCAGCGGCAGGGCGATCTGGATCAGGCCGTAGAGACCGAACTTCTTGAGCACACCCGCGTGCAGCATCGCCGCGGAACTCGGCGCCGCGCCGTAGCCCAGCGGGGCCCAGGTGTGGAACGGCCACAGTGAAACCAGAATGCCGAAGCCGAACATCAGCAGCCCGAAGATGTTTTTTTGCAGGCTGACCCGCAGGGGATCGGCGGCGAGCGCCTCCCGGAGGGAAACCAGGTCAAAGGAACCCGCCCCGCTCTTCACATAGATGGCGATCAGCCCGATCAGGGAAAGCATCGCGCCGATCGTGAGGTAGATCGTCATCTTCATCGCCGCGTAGTTGCGGTCGCGGCCGCCCCAGATGCCGACCATGATGAAGGTCGGGATGAGCGCCAGCTCGTGGAAGAAGTAGAAGAAGAACACGTTCACCGAGGCGAAGACGCCCAGCAGCCCGCCGTGCATCACGAGCAGCAGCATCAGATAGAGCTTCAGCCGCTCCGCCCCCGAGCGCAGCGCGTAAAGCCCGGCCGCCAGGCCGACGATGGCCGCGAGGAGGAACATCGGCAGCGACACGCCGTTCAGCCCGAGCTTCAGGCTGATGCCGAAGATCTCCAGGCCCGTGTTGACGTTGCTTTGGAAAACGTAGCGCGAGCCGGCGGCGGCGGGGAACTCCTTCCACAGCCAGAGGCCGATCAGGGCCGGCACCACGAAGGCGACGGCCGCCAGCTTGGTCGAAAACCGCTTGGGCAGCCCGAGCGCAATGATGAGCGCGGCCACGAGCGGCGTGGCGATGGCGAGCTGCAGAAGTTGGGCGTTGGAAGGATTCACGGATTAAAGGAAGCCGGTGGCAAAGGCCCACAGGAGCACCGTCCCGAGGAGGAACCAGTAGACGTAGGTGTGCAGGCTGCCGGTGAAAAGCGCCCGGGCGCCGTAGCCAACCAGGCCGACGAAGCCGCCCAGCCCGCGGACGATCAGGCCGGCGAGGAAGATTTGCTCGAGGAAGTTGAGCAGCATGGCGAAGCGCTGCTGGACCTTGGCGACGTAGTAGTCGTAAAGCCGGTCGAAGGATTCTTTGAGCCAGGTCAGCGCCCCGAAAGCCGCGCGGGACTTCTCTTCCAGTGAATCGGTCGCCGCCGACTTGTAGAAGAAAAACGCGGAGCCGGCGCCGACGAACATGACCGCCAGGGAAACCAGCAGGATCGTCACATGCGCCGGGCCGTGGGCCTCGGGTACCAGCTCAGCAACCGAGCCGGCCAGCTTACCGAAGACACCGGAATAACCGCCCGCGACGGAAAGCGCGGCGAGGATGACCAAAGGCACCGTCATCGACAGGCCGCTCTCATGGGCGTGCCCGGCGCTGTCCGAGCGACTCGCGCCAAGGAAAACGAGTTTCCACATGCGCACCATGTAGAACGAGGTCAGCACGGCGGTGAACGCGAGCACGGCAAAAACCGCGGTGTTTTCCTCCATCGCCAGATAGAGGATGGCATCCTTCGAGAAGAAGCCGGCCAGCCCGGGCATACCGATGATCGCGAGCACACCTAGCGTGAACGTGACGAAGGTCAGCGGCATCTTCTTGGCGAGCCCGCCCATCTTGAAAATGTCCTGCTCGTGGTGGCAGCCGAGGATGACCGAGCCGGAACCAAGGAAGAGCAATGCCTTGAAGAACGCGTGGGTCGTCAGGTGGAACATCGCGGCACCGACACCATGTCCATTGGTGATGCTTCCCAAGCCAAACGCCGCGACCATATAGCCGAGCTGCGAAAGCGTCGAGTAGGCCAGCACCTTCTTGATGTCGCGCTGCACGATGGCGCAGAGCGCGGCGTAGACCGCCGTGATCGTGCCGATCCACATGATGACGGTAAGCGCCTGCGGTACCATCAGCGACTCGATCCGGCACAGCATGAAGATACCGGCCGCGACCATCGTGGCGGCGTGGATGAGGGCGGACACGGGCGTCGGGCCCTCCATGGCGTCAGGCAGCCAGACCTGCAGCGGCATCTGGGCCGACTTGCCCATCGCGCCGCAGAACAGGAGCAGCGGGATGGCCGTGCTGAAAACGTGGTGATCAGCGAGCTCGGTCAGGTTGACCGTGCCGTTGCTCCAGTAGCACATCACGATGCCGAGCAGGAAACCAAAGTCGCCGACACGGTTGACGATGAATGCCTTCTTCGAGGCGTCGGCCGCGGACTGTTTCTCGTGATAGTGGTTGATCAGGAGCCAGGAGCTGAAGCCGACCAGCTCCCAGAAGATGAAAATCATGAACAGATTGTCGGCGAGGACGATGCCGAGCATCGAGAACATGAAGATCGAGAGCCCGCCGAAGAACCGCGCCCGGGCCGCGTCGTCGTGCATGTAGCCGAGCGAGAAGACGTGGATCAGGAAGCCGACGAAGCTGACGACAAACAGCATCAGCGCCGCGAGGTCATCAAACTTGAAGCCGAGTGAAACCGTGAAGGTGCCGAAACGGAGCCATTCCCACGAGGCGGGGAAATCGCGGGCGCCGCTGAAGATCAGCGTGAGTGACAGGATCGTCACGACCGCCGCCGTCGCGGTGGAAACCCAGGAGGCCAGCGCGCCCTGCTGGCGCAGCGACAGCGCAATCATGACCGCCGAGGCGAGCGGCAGCAAAAGAATGAGGGTGGCGATTTGGACGGGAAGCATCAGGGCAAGGAGCAAGGAACAGGGAGCAGGGAGCAGGGAAAGCCCCGCCCTTCTGTCGTTCTGAACGCAGTGAAGAATCCAGAATAATTCACGCCGGCGGACACCGTGCTGGATTCTTCGCTGCGCTTAGAATGACAGGTTGCGCCTGTTTGAAGGTTAGTCGTGTTCATGACTCAGTTCTTCAGGTGGTTCAATTCCTCGACCTGGACCGTGTGGCGCTTGCGGAACAGCGCGACGATGATGGCGAGGCCGACGGCCACCTCGGCCGCGGCGATGGTGAGGATGAAGAAAACGAAGACGTTGCCGTCGAGCGTGCCGTTGAAACGCGAGAAGGCGACCAGCGCGAGCGTCGAGGCGATCAGCATCAGCTCAAGGCACATGTAGATGACGAGCGTGTTCTTGCGGAACAGCACCCCGAAAAAGCCCAGCGCGAACAACAGCGCGCTCGTCATCAGGTATTCGTGCAGGCCGATGTTCATGATGCGTCCTCCGGGGTGTGGAGCTTTTTGCTCAGCACGATCACACCGAGCATGGCGATCAGCAGCATGAAGCCCACGATCTGCACCGGCAGCAGGTAGGTTGTGAACAGCTGCTCGGCATAGGCCTTGAGGGTCACATTGACCAGGCCACCCGGGGCGGCCGCGGGCAGCACCGCGCGCTCGCGGAGTGAAACAAATCCGAGCATGAGCAAGGCCGCGCCGATGGCCGAGGCGACGATGGTCGAGGTCTTGAACGGCTTCATCGACCCCGGCGTCGTGTCGAGGAGCATGATGATAAATAGAAAAAGGGCCACCACGGCGCCCGCGTAAACCAGCAGCAGCACGAACGCCAGCAGCGCGGCGTCGAGCATCACGAACAACCCGGCCACCCCCACGAGGCCGAGCAGCAGGAACATCGCGGCGTTGACCGTGTTCTTGCTCACCACCACCAGCACCGCACAGGCGATGGTGAGGAAGGATAAGGTGTAGAAGAGGAGATGATGGGCCATGGCTCAGTGCGCGTTGCCGTGCTCGGCGGCGGCTTTCTTTTTGTCCCACTTGAAGTGCTCGTCGGGCAGCGTGCCGCCCAGCTCGTAGAGCCGGGCCTTGTCGTTGACCATCTCGGCGCGGGTGAAACCGGTCATCGAATACTGATTCTGCAGGAAGATCGCCTCCTCGGGGCAGACCTCCTGGCACAGGCCGCAGTAGATGCAGCGGAGCATGTCGATGTCGAAGGCCTTGGGTCCCTTTTCAACGTGGGCGCGGTCGGGCTGGTCGGCCGGGATCTCGCCGGGCGTGATGCGGATGGCCTTGGGCGGGCAGACGAACTCGCACAGCTGGCAGGAGACGCATTTCTCGCGGCCGTTTGGGTCCATCACCAGCGTCGGCACGCCGCGGTAGCCCGCCGGGATGGCCGGGCGCTGCTCCGGGTACTCCATCGTGACGTTCGGTGAAACGAAATGCTTCAGCGTCACCCGCATGCCCGCGATGATCTGCGGAATGTACAGACGCTCGAGGAGCGTGAGGGGTTTGCGTTCGATGACGTAGGGCATGGGCGGAGGATTAGAGGGCGCGCTGCCGGCGGGGAACGATCAACCCGATCGCGAGGGCCGCAATCGCGCCGGCCGTCAGGGCCAGGTAGGTGGGCCAGCCGAGGTTCAGCTGGATGGCGGCGATCATCAGCGCGTAGAAGATGAGGTTGCCAATGGCGAGGGGCAGCAGCTTCTGCCAGCCCAGTTTCATGACCTGGTCGTAGCGGAAGCGGGGAACGGTCCAGCGCACGACCATGAACCCGAAGATGAAGCCCAGTACCTTGCCGAGGAAGATGGCGATCGAGAGCACCCCGACAAAGACCGGAGCCACGGTGAAGGCCCAGCCGGTCACGTGGTGCAGCCAGCCGACCAGGCTGGCGAGCGGCAGCCACGGGAGCGGGTTCCACCCGCCGAGGAAAAGCAAAATGAACATGCCGGAACCGACCATCATGTGCGAATACTCCGCGACAAAAAACAGGCCCCACTTCATCGAACCGTATTCCGTGTGGAAGCCGCCGACGAGATCGGCCTCGCCCTCGGCCATGTCGAACGGCAGGCGGTTGGTCTCGGCAAAGAGCGAGACGAGGAACACGACGGCCGAGACCGGCATATAAAAAATAAACCACGCGCCATCCCACGAGAGCCCGGTGCCCGACTGGGCCTGCACCACGTGGAAGAAACTCAGGCTGCCCGTGCCGCCCGGGGCGTTGATCCACAGGAAAACCGGCAGGACCGAGAGGGTCATCGACAGCTCATAGGAGATGAGCTGCGCCGAGGCGCGCACGCCGCCGAGGAACGGGTATTTGGAATTCGAGGCCCAGCCGGCGAGGATCAGCGAGTAGACGCCGAGCGAGGAAACGGCGAACACCGCCAGGATGCCCACGTCGAGATTCGCCAGCACGAGCGGCACGAGCTGGCCGCCGTCGCCCAGGTAGGCGCCGAACGGCACGACCGTGACCGTGGTGAGGGCGGGGATCATCGCCACGACCGGGGCGAGCAGGAAATAAAACTTGTTCACGTGGCCGGGCAGCGAGTCCTCCTTGAAGAACATCTTGGCGCCGTCCGCCATCAGGTGGAACAACCCAAGCCGCTGCAGGAACGGGCCGAGCACGGGCACCCAGGCAAACCAGAACGGCATCGCGCGGTTCGGACCCGGGCGGCCCTGCATCTTGGCGGAAACCTTGCGCTCGATCAGCGAGCACGCGCCGCCGATCGGGAACATCACGCCGATCACGGCGAGGCCCTTGATGATCATCTGCGGCACGAGCGGCAGGCTGTTCCAGAGATGGACGATCGTGTTCATGCGCTGGCGGCCACCGGCGAAGCGGGTTTGAAGTGCAGCGTCTCGCCTTCCACGAAGGGCAGTGCGGCCCAGGGCGTGCCATCGAGCAACAGGCCGCTGGCGGTAAGATTCGCGTAGGTAACAGTCGCGAGCGGCTTCACCTCGGCGGCGATAATAGCCCAAAGCGCGCCCAGGTCGGACGCCAGGGTCGGGCCGCCGGCGGCCGTGATCAACTGGGCCAGCGTGGCGAGGTCGTCGGCCACCCCGGCCGGACCCGGGACCGCCTTCGCAAACTTCTGGAGACGGAACTGCTGGTTGACGAACGTGCCGGCCTTTTCAAAAACCGTGAGCGTCGGGATGACCACCTGCGCAGACTCGCTCGTCGCATTGCGCTGCGTGCCGAGGTAGACGACCGGAACCTTGGCCAGTTGCGCCGCGGTCAGCCCGGCGGCGGTGAGATCCTCGCCAATTGAAAGCACCGACTTCACCTGGCCGGCGTCGATCGCCGCCGCAAGTTCGGTGAGCTGCTGGGCGGGCAGGCTTGAGACCAGGCCGGTGACCAGCGCCCCACGGACATTCGGGTTGCGGTCGGCCGACACGAGGATCTTGTCCCCCGGCCCCACCCGGCTCACCAGCGTGACCGGCGCCTTGAGATACTCGGCCAGCTTCCTCGTCAGGAATTGCTCCTCCACGCTGCTGCGGCCGGAGCCGACAATCGCGACGGAGCCCGCCCGGAGCAGGCCGCCGGCCTTCGCCAGGGCCACGGCCGGGAGGGCCGCGGTGCCCTCGATCGAATACTCGACGAGCCGGTCGGCGGCCTTGACCTGCTTGTAGAGAATGCGGCCGGAATCGGCCATCCAGGTGTCGTTCACCGCGTCGTTCTGCCGCGGCGTGATGCGGTAGATGCTGCCCTCGCGGCTCCACACCTCGGTGTTGGCGCCGACGGAGGACTCGGTGTCGATGCTCGGCGTCTGCTTGAGGAACCAGACGCGCATCTTGAAGCGGAAATCGGTGCTGGTCAGCGCGCCGACCGGGCAGATGTCGACCGTGTTGAGCGAGTAGTTGTTCTCGAGCTTCCTCCCGGGGTAGCACGTCAGCGTGCTGTAGCTGCCGCGGTCGATGAAACCGAGGACATCATCCTTCGCGACCTCCTTGCTGAAACGGACGCAACGCGAACAGAGAATGCAGCGCTCGTCGTCCAGCGTGACGCGCGGCCCGAGCTGGGTGCGCTTCGGCTTCACGTTCTTCTGCTCGACGAAGCGCGAGTAGCCGCGGCCGTACGCCGTCGAGTGCTCCTGGAGCTTGCACTCGCCCGCCTGGTCGCAGATCGGGCAGTCCAGGGGGTGGTTGATGAGGAGGAATTCAGTGACGCTGTTGCGGCAGTCCACGACCGCCGGCGTGTTGGTGCGGATATGCAGGCCGGGCGACGCGTTGGTCGCGCAGGCGATCGTCGGGCGCGGCATCCAGTTGATCTTCTGCTTGCCCGTGGCCGGGTCCATGATCGGCGTCTTGGTGGCGGGATCGACGGCCGGCAGGCCCATTTCGACAAGGCACATGCGGCAGTTGCCCGCGACGGTCAGCTTCGGGTGGTAGCAATAATGCGGCACCTCGACACTGGCCAGCCGGGCGGCCTCGATCATGTTCGTGCCCTTCGGCACGGCGATGTCCTTGCCGTCAACATTGACGGTCACGAGGTCGGGTTTGGGCGGAGCGATCATTACGGAAGAGGATTAGTCCACGGAACACACCGAATACACGGAAGGATCATGCCGGTTTGTTCTCATTTCGGTGTATTCAGTGTGTTTCGTGGGAAAAAATCAGACCAGTTCGAGCGAATCGGCGGGCCTCGCGGCCTTCTTGGTCTCGTGGTAGTTTTTGAATTCGTCGCCGAACTTCGCGAGGAAGCTCTGGGTCGGCCACGAGCAGGCCTCGCCGAAGGCGCAGATCGTGCGGCCGGGGATCTGGTCGGCCACGCCCTTGAGCAGGGCGGCGTCCTCGGGTCGCGCGGCGCCGTGCACCATGCGGGTGGTGATCTTCTTCATCCACAGCGAGCCCTCGCGGCACGGCGTGCACTGGCCGCAGCTCTCGTGCGAGTAGAACGCGTTGATGTTGGCCAGCGCCTCCACCATGTTGACCGAGTCGTCCATCACGATGACGCCGCCGGAGCCGCCCATCGTGCCGATCATGCCGAGCGAATCGAAATCCATCGGGACGTCCTCGACGCCCCAGTCGTAGTCGACCATCTCCGCGCCGACCTTGCGCTTGCCCTTGAAGCGCTCGCCGAAACGCAGGATCTTCGCCGACGAACCACCGGGGATCACGGCCTTCAGGGTCCGCCCGGGGAGCGGGCCGCCGCAGACTTCATGGAGCAGCTGGCCGAGGGTGATCTTGCCGGCCTCAAACTCGTAATAGCCGGGTTTCTGCACGTGACCCGAGACGCAGAAGATGCGGGTGCCGGTGTTGTTGGGGGTGCCGATCTTGGTGTAGGCCTCGCCGCCCATGTCCACGATGTGCTTCACGTGGCAGAGCGTCTCGACGTTGTTCACGATCGTCGGGCACTGGTAGAGGCCGAGGACGGCGGGAAAATACGGCGGCTTGATGCGCGGGTTGGCGCGCTTGCCCTCGAGCGACTCGATCAGGCCGGTCTCCTCGCCGCAGATGTAGGCGCCGGCGCCGCGGTGGACGTAGATCTCGCAGCTGTAGGCGCTCCCGAGCACATTCGGGCCGACGAGATTGGCGGCGCGGGCCTCGGCGATGGCCTTTTCCAGGATCCGGGCGCCGTGCGGGAATTCGCCGCGGATGTAGATGTAGGCCTGCTTCACGTTGTTCGCGAAACAGGAGATCATCGTCCCCTCGATCAGCTGGTGCGGATCCTGGTGGATGATGTAGCGGTCCTTGAAGGTGCCGGGCTCGGATTCGTCCGCATTGACGATCAGGTAGATGGGTTTGCCGCTCTTGCGGTCCACCAGGCTCCACTTGACGCCGCAGGGGAACCCCGCGCCGCCGCGGCCGCGCAGGCCGGACTTCTTCACCTCGTCGATCAGTTCCGCCGGGGGGCGGGCGAAGGCCTTCTTCATCACCTCGTAGCCGCCGTGCTTCTGGTAGCAGGCGAGGTCGTTGGTGTAGCCGGGCTCGTCGATGTGCGCGAAGATCAGGCGGCGTTGGGTGGGAGCGGGCATGGCGGAAATCAGTTGGTGTCGTCCGAGTAGTACTCGATGCCGCCGGTCCAGCGGGCCACGAAGTTGTAGACCATGGCGAGCACGACGCCGAAGAGGAAACCGGCGAGGGCGTAGATCAGCGGCATGAACACCGCGCCGGCGCCGAAGAACAGCCACGGGATGCCGAGGAGCGACGGCTCCTTGGTCGCCCAGAGACCGCCGGCAAACAGGATGAACGGCACCATGATCAGCCCGGCCACCCCGAGGATGAACCCGAAGATGATGCCGAAGCGCACCGGCGCGATCTGCTTGATGCGGTGCTTTTTCATTTGGCCTTGGCCTCCGCCTTGATCCGGTCGCTCAGGGCCTTCGCCTTGGTGACATCGACCTTCTCGTGCAGGTCGTCGTCGATCAGCACGACCGGGCCGGTGCCGCAGCTGGCCAGGCACTCGACAAAATCGATCGTGACCTCGCCGTCCGCCGACACCTCGCCGGGGTGGCAGCCGAACTGTTTCTGAAATTCATCGCACACCTTGTAGCCGCCGGTCAGGGCGCACGAGAGCGTGCGGCACACCTTGATGTGGCGGCGGCCGATCGGCTGCTGCCGGAACATCGGGTAGAAGGTGACGACCTCGTACACGTTGATGGGCTGGAGCTCGAGCTTGGCCGCGATCCACTCGATGGCCTCGGGGGAAATCCAGCCGGCATCCTCCTGGATCAAATGCAGCAGCGGCAGCGTGGCGCTGCGCTTCACCGGGTAATGGGTGATCACTTCGTCGATCTGCGAAAGGGTGGCCGGTTTGAGATTCATTAACTCAGGGAAGAGTGGTCACCACGAAATACACTAAACACACGAAAGGAATCCGGTGTTCTGGGTTGGTTCTTCATTTGGTGTATTTCGTGGTTAACTGGAATTCCGATCAGCGGTCGCATTCGCCCATGACGAAGTCGAGCGAGCCGAGGATGGAGACGACATCGGATACCATGTTGCCGACGCACAGCTTGGGCAGGATCGAGAGGTTGCAGAACGAGGGGCTGCGGATCTTCAGCCGCCACGGCACGCCGCCGCCCTTGCTCACGATATAGAAGCCCAGCACCCCCTTCGGGTTCTCCGCCTCGAAGTAGACCTCGCCGGCCGGCATCTGCGGGCCCTCGGTGACGATCATGAAGTTGTTGATCAGCTCCTCCATCGAGGTGAGGATCTTGTCCTTCGGCGGGGCAAAAATCTTGCGCGCATCCTTCGCGTACCAGTCGCCCCCCGGCATGGTCTTCACCGCCTGGCGGATGATGCGGATCGACTGCTTCATCTCCTCGCCGCGGCAAAGGTAGCGGTCGTAACAGTCGCCCTTGGAGCCGACCGGGACATCGAATTCATACTGCTCGTAACCGGAATACGGCCGGTCCTTGCGCAGGTCGTTCGCCACGCCGGAGCCCCGCAGGTTCGGGCCGGACAGGCCGTAGGCAATGGCATCGGCCCGGGAAATCACGCCGACGCCGACGGTGCGATCGAGGAAGATCTTGTTCCGCGAGAGCAGACCCAGGATCTCCTCGAGGATGGGCAGGAACTGGTCGCAAAATGCGTCCACCTTCTGCAACCAGCCCTCGGGCAGATCCCGCGAGAGGCCGCCAATGCGGGCGTAGCTGGTGGTGAAGCGCGCCCCGGTCAGTTCCTCGAAGAGCGTGTAGAGTTTTTCGCGCTCCTCGAAGCAATACATGAACACCGACCAGGCGCCAACATCGATGCCGAAGGCCCCGAGACCCATGAGATGCGCGGAGACACGGGCCATTTCCGCCGTCAGGACGCGGATGGCTTGGCAGCGGGCGGGTACCTGCAGATTCCCGAGCCGCTCGACCGCGATCGCGTAGGCCATGTTGTTGGCCAGGGGGGCGAGGTAGTCCAACCGGTCCGTGTACGGCACGAACTGGTTGTAAGTCATGTTCTCGGCGATCTTCTCGTCGCCGCGGTGCAGGTAGCCGAGCACCGGGTCGGCCTTCGTCACGACCTCGCCGTCGAGTTCGAACTGGATGCGCAGCACGCCGTGGGTGGACGGATGGGACGGCCCCATTGAGAGCGACATCTTCTCCGGCTCGAATTCCTTCGGCAGGGCCGCCTTGGCCGCGGCATCGGGAAATGAAAAATCGGTGGCCATCGCGGGTTATTCGGGTTTCGGGCTCTGTTCGTTCCAGGCTTCGTCCTTCGCGCGGGGCTCGGCCTCGCCCATCGGCTCGCCGGGAGTGGCGACGAAGGGCCCGCCGGCCATCGGCGCGGCGATCAGGCCGGTCTTCGTCTCGGCCGTGATCACGGGATCGTGAAAATCCGCCGGCAGGCCCGCGAGGGGGAATTCCTTGCGCAGCGGATGATAAGGATAGCCGTCCCACATCAAAATGCGGCGCAGGTCGGGGTGCCCGGTGAACGTGATGCCGAACATGTCGAAGGCCTCGCGCTCATGCCAGTCCGCGCCGGCCCACAGACCGGTGGCACTGGCCATCGCCGGCTCCGCATCACTGGGGCAATCGGCCGCCACGCGCACATAAGCGTGCTTCACGCTGGAATAGAGGTGCCAGACCACGGTGAAACGCGGCGATTGCTCGGCGCTCCAGTCGACGGCGGTCACATCCATCAGAAAATCATACCCCTGCGTGTCGCGCAGGTACTGCAGGACCGGCATCGCCTCGGCGGCCGGAACATTGAAGGCCGGGCAGTCCAGGCTGGCCCGCGCCGCAGCCGAGGGAAATTGCTGGCTAACGGCGGTCGTGAATTCGACGTCGGTGGTCATGCGTGGCGGGACGGCGTTAAGCGCTGAGCAGCTTGGATGCCGAGTGCTCGCGTTTGACCTTGGTCTGGAGCTTCATGAGGGCGTCCAGCAAGGCCTCGGGCCGGGGCGGACACCCACTGACATAAACATCAACCGGGATGATCCGGTCCACGCCCTGCAGGGTGGCATAACTGCGGTACATGCCGCCGGAGGAGGCGCAGGCGCCCATGGCAATGACCCACTTCGGCTCGGCCATCTGGTCATAGATGCGGCGGACGGCCGTCGCCATCTTGTAGGTGACGGTGCCGGCCACGATCATGCAGTCGGACTGACGGGGCGAGAAACGCATGACCTCCGCGCCAAAGCGCGCGATGTCGAACCGGCTCGAGGCCGTGGCCATCAGCTCGATGGCGCAGCAGGCCAGCCCCATGGGCATGGGCCACATTGAGTTATTCCGGACCCAATTAATGGCCGCATCCGCCCGGGTGACAATGACGTCGCCCTCGATCTTGCTGTTATAGGCTAGTTCCGAATTAGCGGTGACCATTTAAATAAAAAATCGATTCAACGTACCACCGGACCCCCTCCATGCAAGGAGGTTTTGTTTACAATCTGGGCCTTAGAAGGGCGGCGCAGGGTCGCGAGGAATTTCCGTTGACCGCAGCCGGGACTTTTACCTTAACTTCGACCCTTAGGCCAGTCACGGAGAGATGGCAGAGTGGTCGAATGCGCGTGCTTGGAAAGCACGTGTAGGCGCAAGCCTACCGGGGGTTCGAATCCCTCTCTCTCCGCCAGCCTTCGCCAAGCCTACGGCTGGCAGGCCAGTTTTTAGTACAACTCAATCCAGGCTTCGCAGAGTGAGCGAAGGCTGCCCGCCGTAGGCTTGGCGAAGGAGGGCTTCCCTTTTGTTTTTGCTGGATGCACTACGTTTATATTTTGGCGAGCCTGGGTAGTACGGGCCTGCACTATGTCGGATTTACCGCTGATCTGAAGTCCCGCCTCATCAGCCACAATACCGGTCAAAATACGTCGACGGCGCCAAATCGCCCGTGGGTACACGCGGGTTACTTCGCGTTCCCCGACGAAGGCAAGGCTCTCAAGTTCGAGAAATACTTAAAATCGGTTCGGGCAGGACATTCGCCAAACGTCATTTCCTCTAGAGTGGTTTAAACAAAGATGTAGCCGGGGTCGCTGACCCCGGTCCGATTCGTTGCCTCTTCCGCCTTCGTCCGGGTCAGCGACCCCGGCTACAGTATTTCTGAAGCCGCCCTAGCGCCAGTCGCAGGGGATCCGTGCCAGACCCCCTACTCCTTCGGCGACACCGCCATGCCCTGTTCGATGCCCGTGCCGGAGATGATCGAGCAGATTGAAACCTTCTCCTTGACGGTATCGACCTTGATCTGGGCTTTTTCCGTGAAGCTGTTGTCCAGGACCTCGCCGGTGCCCGGGTCGCGCAAAATCTCGGAGGAGCCGACCTTGAAAATCTGTCCGACCGCCACGCCCTCGCGCGAGCCGCGGTTGAAATAGACCTGGTTGCCCTTCACGAGGATGACGTTCCCCGTCCAGGGCATGCTATCGAGCTGGGAAATACAGAACGCCACCGCCTGGTCGATCGCGGCCTCGACGGCCTTGCCGACGTTGGTCTTCTTGAAGCCGCCAATGTCACCGTTGAAGTTGCCGTGGGTCAAACCGACGCTCAGCCCGGAACTCTTGGCGACACCCACGACCTTCTTCGAGGCCTTCACCTGGCCGGTCGTGGAATCGACGACATAGATCAACGCGTTGATCTCCGCCTGGCTGCCGCTGCCCCCGACCCGGATTCCACCGAAGCCGATCCCGCCGCCGCCGCCCTGGGTGCCATCCTGAAAGCCGGTGATCTCACCTTTCACCAGCAATTGCGCCGGGGTCATGTTACCGGTGACCGGCTTCTTGTCGCCGCCGGCCGTGCGGCCGCTGGCGGCGAAATCCTGCTCGGTCATCGCGGCGCCGCGCATGTCGGACTCCGCGATCACAATAAAGCGGCCCGTGTTCTGCAGGGAATCGGTGAGAACCGCGCCGAAGGAGTCGCTGAGGTTGAACTGGCCGGAATAGCCGGCGTGGTTTTCAAACTTGGTGACGGTGATCGTGTAGCGCAGGCCGCCGGTGGCGGGCGCGGCGTCGGCGGCGCGGGCGGACAGCAGGGCCAGGGTGGCGAGGGCGAGAACGGCGATTTTTTTCATGGGTCGGCGGAGAGCTGGTTGGGAATCTTTGCGGGGTGTCGACGGCTCATGTGGCTAGCAGCTGAGCCAAAACCGGCAACAGCAAAGGCGCCGCACCGACCTAGCCGAACGCCCGGGGTCGGGTCGTTTCACCGCCGGCCAGCCAACCCATCAGGGCATTTGCAATCCGCCCTGCGGACACCAATGTAGCCCGACTTCCCTATGGCCAAGAAACGGATTGTCATTGTCGGCGGCGGTTTTGGCGGCGTGATGTGCGCCCGGACCTTGCGCGCCTCGCTGCGCGACCGCGACGCGGAACTGATTCTCTTCAACAAGGAAAACCACCTGGTCTTCAGTCCGCTTCTGGCGGACGCCGTCGGCTCCTCGCTCAACTTGCTGGATGTCGTCGTGCCCCTCCGCCAGTTGCTGCCCGACGTCATGTGCCGCACCGAGGAGGTGCGAAACATCAACCTCGTCACCAGCACGCTCGAGTACGAGGGCTATGACGGCCTCCCGCGCCAGCTGCCCTACGACCAGATCGTCATCGGCTGCGGCAACATCTCGAACCTCAACGTCGTGCCCGGCATGGCGGACCACGCCTTCCCCCTGAAGACGGTCGGCGACGCCGCGGTCCTCCGCATGCATGTCATCTCGCAGATGGAGAAGGCCGAGGTCTGCGACGACCCGGAGCGCCGGCGCTGGTTTCTCTCCTTCATCGTGGTCGGCGGCGGCTACAGCGGGGTCGAGACCGCCGGCGAAATCAATGATCTCGTCCGCAGCAGCCGGCGTTTCTACAGCAACGTCCGCGAGGAGGACATCAGCGTCACGCTGATCCACTCGCGCGACCAGTTGCTCCCGGAAATCAGTCCGCCCCTGCGCGAGTTCGCCCGCGGGAAGATGGAAAAGGCCGGGGTCACCATCAAGCTCAATGCCCGCGTGCAGCTCGCCACCGGCGAAGGCGTGGGGCTGAAGGACGAGTTTGTCCACGGCGGCACCATCGTCTGCACCATCGGCAGCACGACCGCGCCGGTGATCGAGCGGCTCGACACCCCGAAGGAGAAGGGCCGGATCCTGACCGAGCCCGACATGCGCCTCCGCGGCCAGGCCAACGCGTGGGCCATCGGGGATTGCGCCTCGATCATCAATGCCGTCGACGGCCTGCCCTCCCCTCCCACCGGCCAGTTTGCTGAGCGCCAGGGCCGGCAGTGCGCCGCCAACATTATCCGCACCCTCGCGGGCGAGCCGACCCGGCCGTTCTCCTTCCGGGTGCTCGGCCAGCTCTGCTCCATCGGCGGGCACAGCGCCGTCGCCGAGATGTTCGGCTTCAAGCTCTCGGGCTTCTGGGCGTGGTTCACCTGGCGCGGGGTGTACCTCTTCAAGCTGCCGGACTGGTCGCGCCGCATCCAGGTCGGGTTCGACTGGGCGTGGCTGCTGATTTTCCCGCGCGACCTGAGCTTCATCAAGACCGATGTCACCGACCGCGTGACCCACGCGCACTACGAGCCGGGCGACTACATCATCCGCCAGGGGGAATCCCCGTCCAATTTCTATGTGATCGAGCAGGGTGAGGTGGAAGTGTGCCGGCCCACGCCGGAGCACCCGGACGGTGAAATCATCGCCGTGCTCAACGCCGGCAGTTTCTTCGGCGAACAAGCCCTGATCGACAACCGGCCCCGCAGCGCCTCGGTCCGGGCGCGCACGACGGTGGAGGTGATCGTGATGGGCCGGAATGTCTTCACCTCCATCTCCAAGACCCTTGCCCCGCTCCGCGCCGCGCTCATGGCAGCCATCGCGCGGCGCACCCCCAACACGTGGCAGGAGCGCCCGCGCGTGCGCGCCGCCCTGCTGGAATTCAAGCTGGCCGAGTTTATCGAGCCGGCGCCCGACCCGCGGCTGAAGCCCGCCGCCAGCCTGCTCGAGGTCACCCGTCTGTTTGCGAACAACGAGTCGCCCTTCTTTCTGGTTTCGGCGGACGGGCAACGACTGGACGGACTCGTGACGCTCACGGATCTGCTCCGGGCGCAAGCCAGTGGCATCGCACCTGAAACACCCTTGAGCGAATTCATGATCGCGGACCCGGCGATCATCACGGTGAATGACACCGCCCTGATCGCCGCCGCCACGTTTCGCGAGCACGGGCATAAGTGGCTGCCCGTCGTAGAGGACGTGACTGGCCGCCGCATCGCCGGGGTCATCCGCGCCCGCAAGATGATCGCCCGCATCATGCAGGTGGTCGGCCCGCCCTCGGCGCCGGTCGCGGCCCCAACTGCCACAACGTAGTCGGCAGGGGCGCAGCAAGACTGCGCCCCACCCCAACCGATGAGACCGAATGGGGGTTCGCGGCCCTGCTCCCAGGCGTGAAACTCTGTTTGCCAAATGCACGTCCCGGCGTAGCCTCTGCCCTTCACGTTTCCGGCGATGCAAGATCTCACCGACCTCTACCAGTCCGTCATCCTCGACCACAACCGCCGCCCGCGGAATTACTCGGTGTTGCCCACCGCCAACCGCGTCGGCAGCGGCAACAATCCGATGTGCGGCGACCAGATCACGGTCTATGTGAAGCTCGAGGGCGATCGCATTGCCGACGTCAGCTTCCAAGGCAGCGGCTGCGCGATCTCGAAGGCGAGCGCCTCGCTTATGACCGTCAACCTGAAGGGCAAGACCATCCCCGAGGCCGAGGCGATCTACGCCGACCTCCACAAGATGGTGACCACCGGCAAGGTCGAGGACGACAACATGTCCGACCTCGCCGCCCTCGCCGGCGTCTACCAGTTCCCCGCCCGCATCAAGTGCGCCACCCTCGGCTGGCACGCCGCCCTTAACGCCGCCAAGGGCGACGAGAAGCCCGCCACGACCGAGCTGCCCGGGGATTGATCACAGCGATGAACAAAGCCTGGCAGAACATCCGCGCCGATTTCCCGATCCTTGACCAGCAGGTCAACGGCCGGCCGCTCGTCTACCTCGACAACGCCGCCACGTCACAGAAGCCGCAGTGCGTCATCGACGCGCTCACCCACTACTACGAGCACGACAACGCCAACGTGCACCGCGGCATCCACACGCTGTCGATGCGCGCGACGTTTGCCTACGAGGCGGCCCGCGAGCGCAGCGCGAAATTCCTGCACGCCGCCGAGCCGGGCGAGATCGTGTTTACCGCCGGCACGACCGACAGCATCAACCTTGTCGCCAATGCATGGGGTGACGAGAACCTGAAGGCCGGCGATGTCATTTTGCTCACCGAAATGGAGCACCACTCCAACCTGGTGCCCTGGCAGCTCCTCGCCCGCCGCACCGGCGCCAAGCTGCGCTACCTCCCCGTCGTCGCCGGCGACAGCGGCGCGCTCGACCTCGCGCAGCTGGCCAAGGTGCTCACGCCGGACGTGAAGATTTTCGCGTTCACGCACGTCTCCAACACGCTCGGCGTCATCAATCCGGCTGCCGAACTTTGCGCCGCAGCCCGCAGGGTCGGCGCGCTCACCGTGGTCGACGCGGCGCAAAGCGCCGGCCACATGCCGCTCGATGTTCGCGCGATGGGTTGCGATTTTCTCGCCCTGTCCGGCCACAAGATGTGCGGCCCGACCGGCGTCGGCATCCTTTACGGCCGCAAGGCGCTGCTCGACGCCATGCCGCCCTACCGCGGAGGCGGCAGCATGATCTCCAACGTGGAGTACTTTGAGAGCAAGTGGGCGCCCGCCCCGCAGAAGTTCGAGGCCGGCACGCCCAACATTGCGGACGTCATCGCGCTCGCCCGCGCCATGGACTACCTCGACGACCTCGGCCGCGAGGCGATCGCGCAGCACGACGAGAAACTCGCCGCCCACGCCTACGCCCGGCTGGCCGCCGAGATTCCCGGCATCCGGATGCTCGGGCCGGCCCATCACCGCAGCGGCGTCATCAGCTTCGATCTGCCCGGCGTGCACGCCCACGACGTGGTCACGATGGCCGACCAGGAAGGCGTCGCCCTGCGCGGCGGCCACCACTGCAACCAGCCCCTGATGCGCAAGCTCGGCCTGTCGTCCACCTCCCGCGCGAGCTTCTACCTTTATAACACCGAGGAAGAGATCGAGCGCCTCGTGCAGACGCTGCAGAAGATCCAGAAGTTCTTCGCGGGCTGAAGCCCGCGCCTAGCCGCGCTTCAGTTTCAGCAAGCGCTCGCCGGCCGCGTGCAGGGTCTCGTGTTTCTTGGCGAAATTCAGCCGGACGTACCTGTGCTCCGGCACGGCGAAAAACACCGAGCCCGGCACCGGCGCGACGCCGATCTCGCGCGTCATCCAGTGGGCGAACTCGACATCGTTGGCGTAACCGAACGGTGAGATGTCCAGCATCACAAAGTACGCGCCCTGTGGCCGGGTGTAGCCCAGCCCGGTCCGGTCGAGGTAACCCAGCAGGAGGTCGCGCCGGTCGGTGTAGTCACGCGCTAGTTTCTCATAGTAGGTTGCCGGCAGTTTCAACCCGGCAACCACGGCGTGCTGCAGCGGAGCGGCGGCACCGACGGTGAGGAAGTCATGCACCTTGCGCGCCTGGTTGACCACGGCCGGTGCCGCAAACACATAGCCGAGCCGCCAGCCCGTGATGGCAAAGGTCTTCGACAGCGAGCTGCACATGATCGTGCGCGCCGCCATGCCGGGCAGCGCGGAAAAATACACATGCCGGTGCGGCGCGAACACGATGTGCTCGTAGACCTCATCGGTGATGACCCAGACATCAAACTCCTCCGCCAAGGCGGCGATCTGGAGCAGTTCCGGCCGCGTGAAGACCTTGCCGCAGGGGTTGGACGGGTTGCACAGAATAAATGCCTTGAGGCCATCCGCGAAGACCCGGCGCAGTTCGGCCGGATCAAAGGTGTAGTCCGGCGGCTGCAGGCTCACGTGCACCGGCTGGCAGCCGGTGAGGATCGCATCGGCGCTGTAATTCTCGTAGAACGGGGAGAACATCCCGATCTTGTCGCCCGGATCGCACACCGTCATTACCGCCACCATCATCGCCTCGGTCGCACCGCAGGTGACGATGAGGTTCTGCGCCGGGTCGCAGGGCAGCCCCGTGTCGCGGCTGATTTTTTCCGCCAGTGCCTCGCGCAGCGGCGCTGCGCCCCAGGTGATGGCATATTGGTGGTTGTCCCCATCCATCTCCGCCTTGGCCGCCTCGAGCAGTTCGCGCGGGGGATTGTGGTCGGGGAATCCCTGCGAGAGGTTGATGGCGTCATGGCGCAGGGCCACGCGCGTCATTTCGCGGATGAGCGATTCCGTAAAGCGGCTGGTCCGGCGCGAGGTCGTCGGCATGAAGCCAAAACAAAACGCGCCTGTCTCCGACTGGTCAAGCCACGGCGGGCTTGGCCCTCATCAGGCTTGGCAAACCGCGCCGGTGTGGCTTCATAATATTCCCGGTCGGCGCGTACCCCTCGCCTGCCCTTGCCCCCGGCCCGATCCCGTCAATTCCCCATCCTGTTGTTACCCGCATGAAAATACCCTCCTTCTGTTTCCGGCTTACGGCCGTCGGCCTGACCTTCCTCGCGCTCACGCTCCAGGCCGCCGTTCACCCCGCGAGTCCGCTTGGCGACCACATGGTCCTGCAGCATGGCCGGCCAGTGCCGGTGTGGGGCTCGGCTGATGCGGGCGAGACCGTGACCGTCGAATTTGCCGGTCAGAAAAAATCCACCAAGGCCGGGGCCGACGGCCTCTGGCGGCTTGACCTGGCCGCGCTGCGCGTTTCCGCCAAAGGCCGGTCGCTGACCATTCGGGGCAGCGCGACAGCCCAGCCGATCAAATTTAACGACGTCCTGGTCGGTGAAGTCTGGGTCTGCGGCGGCCAGTCCAACATGGAGCGCCAGCTCGGACCCCGTCCGCCCCAGCAACCCATCTTTCAATGGGAGCAGGAGGTGGCAGCCGCCGATCACCCACTCATCCGTGAGTTCTACGTCCCGCAGCGCGCGGCGTTCACGCCGCAACCAATCGCCACCGGGGGATCGTGGACCGTCTGCTCTCCGGCGACGGCCGGCGACTTCACGGCCGTTGGCTATTTTTTCGCCCGTGATCTGCAGCAGGCGCTGCACGTGCCGGTCGGCATCATCCACTCCTCCATCGGCGGCACGCCGGCGGAAGCCTGGACCAGCCGCGCGGGGCTGGGTGCGTTTCCGGAATTCAACGAGACCATCGACCAGATGGGCCGGGTGGCGGCCGATGCGGTCAAGGCCAAGCAGGATTACCTCAGCCGCCTGGCCCGGTGGTACCAGGACAACGACCCGGGCAGCGGGAGCAGCCCGTGGAACGCGTCCTCACTGGATGCAACCGCCTGGGAGACCATGAACCTGCCGACCCTCTGGGAAGACGCCGGCCACCCGGGATTCGACGGCGTCGTGTGGTTTCGCAAGACCTTCGACCTGCCGCCGGGCTGGAACGGCCGCGACATCGAACTGCGGCTGAGTGCCATCGACGATGTCGACACGACCTGGCTCAACGGCACCGAGGTCGGAGCCACCTCAGGTTACAATACACCGCGGGTCTACCGCGTGTCCGCGGCGCTGCTGAAGCCGCAAGGCAACGTCATCGCCGTGCGCGTGCTTGATACCGGCGGCGGTGGTGGCATCTGGGATCGTCATCTTCCGTTCGAGATCGCCCCCGCCGGCGGCAGCGAAACCCCGGTCTCACTGGCGGGGCCGTGGCTTTGCCGCTTTGCCGCGGCCTTGGATCCCCTGCACGGACCGCCCGTGGATGTCACCAGTAGCGTCTCCGCGCCCACCGTGCTCTACAACGCCATGATCGCACCCCTCGTGCCCTATGCGATCCGCGGGGCCGTTTTCTACCAGGGCGAAGCCAACGCCGACCGCTCCCACCAGTACCGCACGCTCCTGCCGGCCCTCATCGCCGACTGGCGGAAGGCCTGGGGCCAGGGTGAATTCCCGTTCCTCTACGTCCAGATCGCCCCCTTCAAGGACCAGCCGCCGGAGATCAGGGAAGCCCAGCTGCTCGCACTCCAGGCCACCAAAAACACCGCCATGGTCGTGACGATCGATTGCGGCGACGCCCAGGATATCCATCCGCCGCACAAGCAACCGGTCGGCGCCCGGCTCGCCCTCGCCGCCCGGGCCCTCGCCTACGGTGAGTCCATCGAATACTCCGGGCCGGTTTTCGCTTCGTTGCTGATCGAGGAAAATCGCGCGGTCATGAAGTTCACGCATATCGGCGACGGCCTGGTCGCCAAGGACGGGCCGCTTACCGGCTTCACCCTTGCCGGCATGGATGGCGTATTCCATCCCGCGAGCGCGGAAATCAAAGGTCCCACCGTCGTGGTGACCTCCCCTGAAGTCGCCCGGCCGGCCGCGGTCCGTTACGGTTGGGCCAATGTGGCGGCCGGCAATCTCTTCAACACCGCCGGCTTGCCGGCATCACCGTTCCGCACGGACGTCACGCCCTGAGCGGCGCCTCACGGGATCTTCAACTCCATGCCGACCTTCAGGTCGGTCTCGCTCTTCATCACGGTGCGATTGGCCGCGTAGATATCATGCCATTTGCCGCGGTTGCTGTACACCTGCTGGGCGATCTTGGAGAGCGTGTCGCCGGGTTTGACGACATATTTCCGCCCGGCGCCAGCCCGGGCCGGTGCGGCCGTCTGTGTCGGCTGCGGCGTTGTGGCCGCTACCGCCGGGCGCGTGGGTGCGGGTGCCGGGATACTGGCCGCCGGGCGGGCCGCGGAGCCCGCGACCGGACGCGTCCGCACGGTCGGAATGGTATCGACCGAAAAATTCAGCCCGGCGGGAGCGGAAGACGGGGCCGTCGAATCCGCGTCGTCAGAAGTCGGGCCGGGATTGTTCCGGCCGGCCTTCGCATCGGCCAGCTGTTGCTTGAGTGAATCGTTTTCCTGCTTCAACCGGTCCAAGGCGGCGACGAGATCGACCCGTTGCAGCTGGTTTTCCATCGGTTGTGCAGGCAGGGTGCGCGCGAACTCGCGCGTGGCGGCATCGATGCGCTGGCGGACGAGCGGCGCCTGCGGACTGTTGGGGCGCAGGGCGAGGTACTTGCGGAAGTGATAGATGGCGGAGAGCGGGTCGTTGATGTGCTGCAGGTAAAGCAATCCGACCTCGAGGTGCGATTCCGGCGCGTCGTCGCCGCGCTTGGTGATGACCTTGAGAAAAGCGGTCAGCGCCTCCTGCTTCCGGCCGGTCTTGAGCAGCGACTCACCCTCGCGGTAATTGGGCTCGTCCTGCTCGGTGGCGTAGGAAAGCCGGTCATTGTCCGAACAGCCGGCCAGCCAGAAGGCCAGCCCACCCAGCAGGGGGAGCAGCAGGCGGAAACAGGAGTTCACGAAGCGCGGCACGGACGGAAATGAATTGAACGGAGATAAACGACCGGTAGGTTTGCGCCAGCGTTCCCCCAATACAAGTTTTAGATGCCGCTCGACGACAAGACCATCCTCGCCCAAGCCCGCAACTGTCTCACCATCGAGCGGGAGGCGCTGGACGCCACGGCCGGGATCCTGAACGGGGATTTTGTCGCGGTGGTTCGCGCGGTGGAAACCGCGGTCCAGACCGGCCACAAGGTCATTTTCTCCGGAGTCGGCAAGAACGCGCATATCGCGGAAAAGCTCACCGGCACCCTCAACAGCATCGGCGTGCCCTCATGCTTCCTCGATCCCACCCAGGCCCTGCACGGCGACCTGGGACTCTGCGCGGCGGGCGACCTCGCCATTCTGCTGAGCAACAGCGGTTCCACCGCGGAAATGCTGCGACTGCTGCCCTTGTTTGAAAAGTTTGCGCTGAAAACCGTGGCCCTCACTGGCGCACCGGGCAGCGAGCTGGCGCGTGGTGCCAATTACCGGCTGGTCTATTCCGCCCCGCGCGAAGCGTGCCCCCTGGCGCTCGCACCCACGGCGAGCACGACCGCGGCCCTGGCGCTCGGCGATGCGCTCGCGATGGTGTTGCTCGAGAGCCGCGGCCTCACGCGGGAGGATTTTGCCCGGTATCACCCCGCCGGCACCCTGGGCATGACCCTGCTGTTGCGCGTCAAAGACATCATGCGCACCGGCGACGCCTGCCCGGTGCTCGCCGAGGCCGGCACAACGGTGCAGGAGGCGATCTTCGCCATGACCAAGGCCAAGGCCGGGGCGGTGGCCCTGGTGGATGCCCGGGGACTGATGACCGGTATTTTCACCGACGGCGATTTCCGGCGCAGCGCGTTGAGTGGCGAGGCCGATTTCCTGCAACAGTCGGTCGCGCGCTTCATGACCCGCAATCCGCGGAGCATCCCGGTCGAGGTCCTGGCCGTGGAGGCGTTGAAGGTTTTCCAGCAATACAAGATCTCGGACCTCATGGCACTGGACGCCGCGGGCAAGCCCGTCGGGTACATCGACGTGCAGGATCTGCCGAAGCTGAAGATCCTGTAGGCGAAAGCCGGGGTTATAGTCCCGCGGCAAGGAGTAATAGGTGGAGCCGGCAGTTGCAGCCGCGTTGCTTTCCGCGTACTGGTCAGACATACAATAAAACCCCATGTCGACCCCGCCTTTTGTCTACCAAGATCCCCTGTCCCTCGGTGCTGATGACACCGAATACCGCCTGCTTTCAAAGGACGGCGTGTCCACCGCGCAGTTCGAAGGCCGGGAGATCCTGAAAGTTGCGCCCGAGGCCCTGACCTACCTCGCCCGCGAGGCGTTTCATGACACGAATTTCTTCCTGCGCCCGAAGCACCTGGCGCAGGTCGCGGGCATTTTGACGGATCCGGCGGCCTCGGCCAATGACCGCTACGTCGCCCTCACCCTGCTGAAGAACGCCGAGATCGCGGCCCGCGGCATTTTGCCCATGTGCCAGGACACCGGCACCTCGGGGGTTTTCGCCAAGAAGGGCCAGCAGGTCTGGACCGGCGGCAACGACGCCGAACAGCTGGCGAAAGGCGTCTATGAGTGTTACACGAGGGAGAATCTCCGCTACTCGCAGGTGGCACCGCTGACGATGTACCAGGAGGTCAACACCGGCACCAACCTGCCGGCGCAGATCGATCTGCTCGCGACCGAGGGCGCGAGCTATGATTTTCTGTTTGTCGCCAAGGGCGGCGGATCGGCCAACAAGCTTTTCCTTTTCCAGGAGACGAAGGCGCTGCTCAACCCGAAAAGCCTGGAGAAATTCTTCACCGAGAAGATGCCGTTGCTCGGCACCTCGGCGTGCCCGCCCTACCACCTGGTGTTTGTCATCGGCGGAACGAGCGCGGAGATGTGCATGAAGACCCTGAAGCTCGGCACCACGAAATACCTCGACCACCTGCCGACCAGTGGCAACGAGCACGGCCGGGCCTTCCGCGACCTCGAGCTCGAGGCCAGCGTCCTGAAGCTCGCCCAGCAAAGCGGCGTGGGCGCCCAGTTCGGCGGGAAGTATTTCGCGCTCGACGTGCGGGTGATCCGCCTGCCCCGGCACGGGGCCAGCTGCCCCGTCGGCATGGGCGTATCGTGCAGTGCCGACCGTAACATCAAGGCGAAGATCACCAGGGACGGAATTTTCCTGGAGAAGATGGAACCCAATCCCGGCCGCTTCATCCCCCCGGAAATGCGCGCATTCAAGGATGAGAATTTCGTCCGGATCGACCTGAACCGGCCCATGAAGGACATCCTCGCCGAGCTCTCAAAATACCCGGTTACCACGCGGGTTTCGCTGACCGGCACGATGATCGTCGCCCGCGACAGCGCCCACGCCAAGCTGAAGGAGCGGCTGGATGCGGGTCAGGGCCTGCCCGACTACCTCAAACAGCATCCGGTGTATTATGCGGGACCAGCCAAGACCCCGACCGGTTACGCTTCGGGTTCCTTCGGCCCGACCACCGCCGGGCGAATGGACAGCTATGTGGATCTTTTCCAATCACACGGTGGGTCGATGATCATGCTCGCCAAGGGCAACCGGGGCAAAGCCGTGACCGATGCCTGCAAGAAACACGGGGGATTTTATCTTGGCAGCATCGGCGGACCGGCCGCCATCCTCGCCCAGGACAATATCACCAAGGTCGAGGTCCTGGACTACCCGGAGCTCGGCATGGAGGCGGTGTGGAAAATCGAGGTGAAGGATTTCCCGGCCTTTATCCTGATCGACGACAAGGGCACGGATTTCTTCGTCAACATGTGCGGGATCTGCGTGCCGGAGAAGTGAGGTGGAATGACGCCGGCAACAAAAAACCCCGCCGGTTGTGGCGGGGCTGATTTTCGCACGGGCGGTAAGACTAGAACTTGAGCGAGACCTGATCGCCCTTGAGCCCGATGCGGCTGAAACGCTCGGTGTAGTCCGTATCGGCCAGGCGCCGGGCAATGCGCTCACGCACGGCATCCGTCGCCGTAGGCTCGGGATTGGCCGACTGCCGGTCATTGTAGTGGGCCAGCAAGCGGCTGCGCTTGGAACTATTGGCCGAAAGCGAGGCAAGTTCCGTGGTCGGGCCGGCGGCCGCTACGGCACGTGGCGGCGCACTCAGGCGATTACCCAGCACGGCGTTGACCAGCTCGGGCTCGGACTGCTCCAAGTGCGCCAAGTTTGCCGCGATGGAACGGGCGGACGGAGAGTCGACTGGGGACGAAGCCACCGGGGTCAAACCCACAGATGCCGCCGGCTCATTCCGGACCACCAACGCGGCGCGACCATCAAGGGTCGGAGCCGGCAGGTCCTCGCGATTGACCAGCGGTGAACTGACAGGCGAGACAGCCTGACGGGCAGCCGGGCCGCCCGACCGATTGAGCGTCGAGGCCGATGCAGGTCCGTCCACCTGGACAACCTGCAGGGGGGAATAATATTTAACCGAGACCAAGGTGAAGGCCAGGACCGCCGTGGCGCCAATCGGCAGGTAAGCCCGCCGCGCCAGGAGTTGCGGCATGCTCTGCCACCAAGGGCGCTTTTCGAGGAGCGCGGACAATTGTTTCTGGCGCAACTCCCGGTCGAAATTGGACCAAAATTCAGCATCGGGACGCTCAGAGCGCTTGAGGTGCAGCAGATCCTCAATGGTTACCTTGGTGCGATGATCGGAATTGGGCATAGGGCGGTTATGAACTGAGATACTTGCCCATTTCACCCTGCAGGAACTGCTTGGCGTAGTGGAGGCGGGAACGAACAGTGCCTTCAGAGCAGCCCATGACTTCGGCAATCTCGGAATGGCTAAGACCGTCTATTTCAAAAAGAGTGATCACTGTTCGGTGTGGGATAGACAATTTTTGCAGTGCTTCGTTCAATTTTTCCTGAAGCTCTTTCAGGTAGGTATCGCGATCAGCGCCCCTCTTATCCGTCAATTGCTCAAGAATTTGGGCATTCGTCCCATCCTCATGAAGCTTTTCCAAGCTAAAGAAACTGCGCAAACGATTCTTGCGGAGATGACTTAGGGTTGTGTTAACCGCTATCTTGTAGAGCCAGGTGAAAAACGAACAATGCCCCTGAAACCGGTTAATCGACTGAAACGCCTTGATGAAGGCATCCTGGGTCAGGTCAGAGGCGTCCTCACGATTCGATGTCAGGTTGTAAACAACCCCAAAGACTCTTTCCCGGTACTTTCGGATGAGTTGATCAAAGGCCGCGACGTCCCCAGCCTGCACCTTCTTGACGATAGATAAGTCGACATCCGCCTCCTGCTGCCGCTCGGGAGAGGTGATGATGGCCTTGGTAAACACCTTGGACAGATTCATCGGACAAAGTGACAGGTTGCAGTAAGGTTTGAGCCTAGCAAACGAAAATTATCCGGCGGCCACACCCGCCGGCAGTGCCGCAACCTGCATTTTAAGCATGGTGCCTAACTGGAGCATGAGCGGCACGGGCGGCAGGCTGCCATAGGGCTCGAGCGCCTGGTTGGCCGCAGCCAGCTCCTCGTCAATCGCCCGCACCACCCCGGCGGCGATACCCAGTTCGGCCATGCGTCGCTTGCTCGCCGCCAAGCCCAGTGGTTGTCCGCCACGCACCGCCGCGACGATATCGGCGCGCTCATCCGCGGAAACCTGCTCCAGCAGCAGCATCAGAGGCAGCGTAAGTTTACCCGTGGCCAGATCAGTCCCGAGTGTTTTCCCAATGCGTTCTTCTTCCCCGACAAAGTCCACCAAGTCGTCATAAATCTGATACGCGATACCCAGGCGCTGGCCGAAACTGTCGGCGGCTGCGGCAAACCCTGCCGCGTGCCCCGAAAGCCGGGCGCCCAGGAAACATGAGACCCGGAAAAGCTCCGCCGTCTTGAGATCGATCATGCGGCGGTACTCCGCGAGTGAGATGTTACTGTCGCGTCGACGCAGGGTCTGCATGATTTCACCGGAGCAAACCTTGCGGGTGGATTCCGCAACCAGCCGGCAGACTTCCGTAGTGGGAAACTGGGCCGCGACATGCAAAGCCTGGGAAAAAAGCGCATCGCCCAGCAGCACGGCCGCGTCGGGCCCAAACTCGCGCGCCGCCGTGCGGCGATTGCGCCGGATCTCAGCCTGATCCATGATGTCGTCATGCACCAGTGTGGCGAGATGCACCATTTCCACGACCCCCGCGGCACGGACCAGGTCGCCCGACACCACCCCGTCGCCCTGCCAGCCGCTAATAAACACCATGGTCGGACGCAGCCGCTTGCCGGTTGTGTCGAGACAGTAAGCCGCCATCTCCCGGATCTCGGGCTCAAAGCACTCCACCTGGCTCCGCATGAAAACATCAAGCGCCGCCATTTGCGGCTTAACCCGGTGGAAGAGCTCACCGAAGTCGTGCGGCTGTTTGGAAACAATGGGGGGATTCGCGAGGCCGGCCATCAGTCGGGAAACCTAGGCGCGTTGGTCAAAATGGCTAACAAATACTTTTTGATCCGGGGCACCGTAGGCCCGCCCCCGGACTTCGCATAAAAAAGGCCGGCGGAATAAATCCGCCGGCCTGGAAACAAATGTTCAGCCAAGCTTACTTCTTCTTGGCCGGCTGAGCATAAAGGTCCGTGCCCTTGGCCGCGCGAACCCCGGGCAGGTCTTCCCGGGTCATGCCGGCCGCCTGCACGGCGCGAGGATCAAACACTTCTTCGGGGGAGGCGCCATCCGCACTGACCGTCTTTGCCGTGATAAAGATCAGCAGATTCGTCGCCGTATCGTTCACATTCTTGGACGAGAACAGGCGACCGAGCAGGGGAATGCTGCCCAGGACGGGCACCTGGGTGCCGCCATGGTCCTGCGAGGCGGTGATCAGGCCACCGATGCCCATCGTGTAGCCATCCTTGAGCGAAACCTGCGTCTTGGCGCTACGGGTGGCGATAATCGGAATGGATGCGCCGCCGGCGCCGCCGAACGACGTCGAGCCGTTCTGCTGGCTGACCTCGGGCTCCAGGGCGAGCTTGATGATGCCGCGCGCGTTTACCTGCGGAGTGACTTTCAGGATGATGCCAATGGGCTTGTACGTGAAGCCCGAGACCTCAAACGATCCGCGCTCACTGTTGTACGTGTAGCTCGGCACGGGGAATTCCTGGCCAATCTTGATCAGGCCTTCCGTGTTGTTCAGGGTCACAATCGTCGGATTCGAGACGATCTTGGTGTTGTTCTGCGTTTTCAGCGCAGAAACAATGACGTTAAAATCCGAGGCGGAAAAGACTGCCGTCGCGAGACGTGATGTATCGTGATTGTTGACGATGCCGGTGAGGGATTGCAGTGCACTGCTGACGGTGTTCGTCAGGCCGTTCGTGATCGCATCCGTAACGGAAGTATTCGTGGTGCTGCTGGTCCCACTGGTCGAATTGTTGGTCGTACCGCTCGTGGTGTTGGTCTGGGAGGTAGGCGAGGCCGAGGTGGTGGTCACGCCGTTCGATGCCACCGGCACAGTCTGCGGCAGACCGGTGATGATATTGGTGGCCAATTGCGAACCGGTGTTGCTCTGCGTGCTGGTGGTGGTGATACCACCGGTGTTGGTGGTGGTGGTGCCACCGGTGTTGCCGCTGGTCGTGGTGCCAGTCGTACCGTTGGCATTAGTGGTCGTGGTGCCGTTACTCGTGGTGCCGGTCGATCCGTTCTGGGTGTTAGAGGTCAGGGTATTGCTATCGCCCGAGCTCTGCCCGCCACCGTGGTTCCAAGTTTGCTTGATGCCACCGACCCCAAACTGCATGCCCTGCAGGGACGCCCAGTTGACACCGATATTGCGAATGTCGCGGTCGGTCACTTCAACAAACTTCGACTCGATCATCACTTGGTCCGTAGCCTTGTCCAGCTGGTCAATAATGCTGCGAATCCGGCTCATGCGCGACGGGCGCTCCGTGATGACGAGGGAATTGCTTCGGGCATCGATCACGATCTTGCCGCCGGTGGCTGAATCAACGAGCCCATCAATCGTAGGCTTGATATCCGCTGCCTTGGCGTTGTTAAGGATGAACACCTCGGTGGCGCCTGGTTCCTGTTGCAGCAGCTCGTTGCTGACGATCTTGATGATATTACCTTCCTCAATGTAGGTGTAGCCGACGGGCGAAAGCACCACATGAAAAATCTGCCGCCAGGAGACGTCGCGCAGCTTGATGGACGTCTTGCCGGTCAAGGTATCCGGCACCACGAGGTTGAGTTCGAAAAGGTCGGCCACGTTGCGCAGAATGGTCTTGATGTCCTCGTCGGGGAAATCGACCGAGAGCGTATCCTTGTCCCGGGTCACTGCTGGCGCCGTGGGGGTCGAGCCCCCGACTGTCACCGCGGGGGTGGCCGCGGGCACAGGCTGGTCAGGGGTGACGGCCGGCGTAGCCGTGGCGGGGAGGGTTGCCACAGGCGGCGTGGCGGGGGCAACTGGAGCCGCCGATGGCACGCTGCCGGGAGGCTGCTGGTCAGTTGTTGGGGTGTCAGCTGCTTGCGCCAGTATCGGCATGGTCAGTGCCGTGGCAAAGAGCGCGGTGAGGAGGGTGCGTGTGCTCATAGTTCGTTCCTTATTTGATCGGCCTGGTAAATTCCTCTCGGTTCAACCGGAGGGTAAAATTCGTGCGTTGGATCGCAGTGACTTCTAAAGTATATTCATTTCCTTCAAAGGTTATTGTCAGAAGACCGCCGGCTTTGACCCTCTTTTGACCGAACAGCAGAGTCTGCTGGCCGTTGATAACAAAATTTCCGCTGGGTTTGAGGCCACCAGCGATCGCCTCCAGCAGTTCACGCCCATTGCGCGGACCTTGCCGGGCCGCAGGTGTCTCAGGTCCGGTCGCCGCCGCCGAGCCGGGAACATGGCCGGTGGCGGCCGCCACGTCGGCGAAAGCCTCGGGATGAAACGGATCGACGGCGATGGCCGCCGCTTCGCGCTGTGCCAGTAACTTTTTGGCCTGATCAACCGCTTCCTGCCGATTTGGCGGGGTCATGATATCACTGACCTCAGCTGCACCCAATCGGCTGAGCGCAAGGCTGCACACGAAGAGCAGGCGCGTGAAATTCAAAATAAGATGGCGCTCGGTTTTCATGAGGTGCCAAGAAGTTCGATCACGAGGGTCAGGGTCATCGCCTCGCCGCCGGTTTTGGTAAATGTGGCGGAACTGAAGCGGCAGAAATGCCGGCCGTTTTCAAGGTGCGCCAGAAAAGCCATCAGCTGCTTGAAGTTACCCTGCACCCCCAGGTTGTAAGGGACGTAGACAAACGACCCCTTCGGGCCGGATGGATTATTCTGCCGAATATCGACCAGCTTCACTTCATTTTCGGCTTCAAGTTTATAAAAATACTGCAGGTTGATGGCCAGCTGTCCCGCACGCACCAACCGGCTGTCCAGTTCCTTGGCCAACACCTGGATTTCAGCAACCTGCTCGGGCAGATCCTTGGCGTTACGGACATTGGTCAATATCTTGGCCGCTTCCGCCGACTTGGTATCGTACTCGGCCTGATATTCCTCGATCTTGTCGCTTCTGAGGTAAAGCAGGACGGCACAAACCAAGGAGAGAGCCCCGCAGATAAAGCCAACGGGCTGTTTCTTGACGATCGCGATAATGCTGGCGGCATTCATCTTATTTTCTCCCCTTTACCTTGAAGTTTATCTCGAACGAAAGGAAGCCGCTGCGGGCATCACGGGTCAGGCTCGTCAGCGTGATCTGGTCGAAGATCTTGTTCCAATTTGAATCGTGCAGCAGCATGTCGACGTAACTGGAAGCCAAGCCGCTCGCCTGGTCCGGTGTGCCGGCCATCAGGCCCTTGAGCACGAAGGTTGGCCCGCCGGCTGTCGCCATCCGGACATCGAGGGACTCGACCGAGACTTCCTTGGGCAAAGTACGCGCGAGGAGCACGAGGAACTCGAGGGGCGTGATCGGCGTGCTGACAAAAGCCTGCGACTCGTTGAATTTTCTCTGCTCATCCGAGAAGACCTTGGAAAGTCGCAGCGCCTCTTTGTTCTGCTTCGCATTACCGTCGATTACTTTTTGGGCCTGAGCGATCTGTTCAGCGAGACTGAAGATGTGGTATTCGCGATACCCGAGCCAAAGCAGGAGACCGAGCGTAACCGCAACCGCCACCGTGATGATGAAGAAATTCGTGCGCACGACCTTCGTATCCGGCAACCGTTCAAAGTTGCGGAAGTTCGTGTGCCAGAGTTGCGCGGCAACCGGCTGCGTCTCACTTTTTTTTGTCAGGGACAGCATTTTCGAAAGAGGCAATTAAGGAGAATAGTCCGACCCAACGCTCGTCCGGCGGATTCGGGGCGGCACCGTCGGCAAGCCTGATGTTAAGTGACTCAAGCCACGGCATCATATCAATTTTCAACTGCGAAACCCCCAAAGATCCGGCAATGGTGTTGCCGAGCCAGCCAAGGTTGGCCGGCAATTGCGTGCACAACACGTTGCCGATGGACTGTCCGGTCTGGACCTCATAAAAGCCGATGGAGGACTGCAAGTCCTTCAGCAGTTTCTTCACGAGTGCCCCGCCCATGCTGGTGAAATCGAAGGTATTCGAGTAAAAGAGCTTCCGCGCAGACTCCTCGTCCTTCAGGCCAAGTTCTTTCTGTACAACGGGAATCATCGCCGCCACGCCACTCTGAATTGGGCGTGAAATATCGACTCCGTCGGCACTGATAATGAAACTTTGCGTGACCTCATCGCCCATCTCCAGAATCAGCAGGGGCGACCGGCTTTCCTTGAATTTGAGGTAGTTTATCATGCCACCGAGGGTGGCGAGCGTACCAAGTTCAAGCCGCTCGGGATAAATGCCGTGCTCCAGCAATTTATCCTGGGTCGCGATCACCTCGTCGCCGGCTACGCCACAAAACAGAACCTCTTTCTGCGCCACCTTGGCGGCCGGATCGTAGTCCGTGCCATCGTTGAAGTTAAGCGCCTTGATGGTGTACTTATCGGGTTCGATCCGAAATTGCTGGGTGTAGATTTCGTTGAAGTACGCGGGGTCCTTAACACGCTTCAGGTCCAAAGTCTGGCGGCGAACCAATCGCTTGACCGGATAGACCCCGCAAGTGGCATGTGCGTAACCCGTGGCACCCTTTCCTTCCGTGGTCCTTACCCACTCGGAAAGCGCCGCCGGATCGCTGGAGGACAACTCCTTGAGTTCTTCCACGACAACGGAAGCCTCGGCTTGGGCAAGCCGAGCCAACAGCGTGGTGTGTTCGCCGATCTCGACACAAAAACCTTTCGATTTGGTCGCGAAAAACATGCTGAGCTAAGTGTGTGGTAACTTGGGGTTCGATGATTAATCTGCGACCGGCAGGTCCCAGCTAAAACCATGCAAAAGTCCAAGTAAAAATCGTTTGCGGGACAGTTTGGATAGGGGGTTCCCCTATGTCTGACAAGACGAGAACCATTACTACTCCATCAGTACGTAGCAGTTTCCCTAATGTTTTACATCATGCACAACGGCACCCAAGTACGACAAAAAAACCCGCCACCAAAGGGTGGCGGGTTAATCAAAAATTTCCGCGAAATTTATCGGCGGACTACTTCTGCCAAGTACGCTTCTTGTGACGATTCGCTTTGAGGCGCTTGCGGCGTTTGTGTTTCGACATCTTCAGACGTCGTTTCTTTTTCAGGTTGCCCATAGGTGTGGATGAAAGGTTTAGCGGCAAAACGTGCGGTTTCCCTATAAAGCTGTAAAGCATTTTCCCTCGGACGTCGGCCTCTTTCAAAGGCACCGCCACTGCCCGGCCCCGCTTGCATATAGACCCAGCCGAACCCGTTGCTGCGGATAGAACTGCGCCAAACAGGCACCATAAGCCTCCAATTGAGCCCTATATTCGACCAGCAGTCGCTCCAGTAGACCGGCATCGGATTCGCCTTGCCGGCGGCGGTTGGTCTTCCAATCGATCACCAGCAGTTCGCCGGCTACTGCGTCCTGCGCCACCAAATCAATTACCCCGTCAACCCAGCCGCGGGCGCCAAGAGGGGCAACCACACTTAATTCGGCGAAAATGCTCCAGCGCCCGGAAGCCAACTCCGGCCACAAGTCCCCGCGCCGCAGTAACGCGAACTCACGTGTCGCACGCTCGGCAAACCCTTTTTGGCCGGCAACCACCAAGGCCTTTTCCAAGCAGGTCTCTCGTTCCCGCTCAGATCCGCTCCAGGGCATGAACTCCATGGTTTCATGCCACCACACCCCATAGTCGATCGGATCCTCCCGCCCGGCCGGCGCCGGCTCGTCCAGTTCAGATTCATGCCTGACGGTACGCACCACATCGGGTTGGTGCGCCAGTTGGTGGGGAAGCAGGCGTTGCGGAAAATCCACCCGAGACGCCGGCGGCACCGGCACAACCACCACGGGCCCTTCCGCCGCCTCCTGGCTTTCCGGTGGTATTTCAAATTTTACCTGCGCTATCCCGGGTATCCCGCTCAGATCCGCACCCCACAAATCAAGAAAACTCCCCTCGGCTGCTGGCTCACCCGCTGGCAGGACCAGCACCCGGCGCGCCCGCGTCAGGGTTACATAAAGCAGCCGGACCAGTTCCCGGCGCCGCTCGCGCTCGCGCGATTCCCTGGCTGCTTCCGGCAGGCTGGCACTGTCGAAAAAGACTTTCGCCGTCCCCGCTTCATCCGACAATAGGCGCAGGCCGATTTCCTCCCGCTTCCCGATTTCGCGCCAAAGCCCGACTGGAATCACCACCGGCCACTCCAAGCCCTTCGCGGAATACGAGGTGAGCAGGTTGATTGCATGGTTGCTGGGTTTGCCCGCCGGCCGGCCGCTGGCCAAACCCGCGAGCAACCCACCCAGCCAGACCCGCGGGCTTGCGCCCTCCAAACCGAGTTCCGCCGCCTGCGCCAGGAGCCGCTCAAGCTCACCGTTCAACGCGCCGCTTGGGTCCACCCGGCGCGCCTTTTCCGTCAGCTTGGCCGCCCGCACCAGGTCGTCAGCAAACCGCTCCAGCGGCTCGCCCTCCGCTTCCACCCGTTCCACGAAAGGCTTCAGCACTGTCAGTGCGGTGCGCAACGGTTCTGCGTGGCGGTCGGGCTCATCCCAATTGAACCGGCGGTCCACCCCCAACTCGGCTGCGATCTGCGCGTCGCTCACGGCAAAAACCTCCCGCAGCACGCCAACCCACTCAAAGGTGTTCTCCGGGGCGCAAACGGCGGCCAACAGACCCGTGACCCAGGCGTAGGCGGGGTTGTCCCCGTTGCGGTTTTTCCGCATCTGCAGCGCGGTCTTCAGCCCGGCGGCCTCGAGCTCCTTGCGGGCCGTGACCAGCCATTCGTTGCGGGGCGCAAGCACGCACACCTCGCCCCAATGCCGCGCGCCCACTCCCGCCGGTCCGTGCGCCCGCAGCCAGGCTGCGATCTGCCTCACCTCGCCGGCCAGCCGGGCCTCCACCTTGGTCTTGGGCGCCGCGGGTTGCACCGGCAGCACCGCGACCGCCCCCGGTTCGTTGCGCGGACCCGCGACCAATGGCTCATAATCAACCTGCAGGCGGGGTACCGGCGCCCCCGGGGAAGGCGGCAATCCGCAATTGTGCCCCCGGCCCGGCCCGAAAGCCGGCGGAAGCGTTTCGTTCAGCAGCGCGATCGCCGCGTGCGGCGCACGGAAGGTCACACCAAACTTTAGCTGCTCCCCGCCGTCTTCGCGGGCGAAGGCCGCCAGGTGTTTCTGGAAATTGCGCACGTCCGCGCGCGAACTGTAGATCGATTGCTGCCCGTCGCCCACCAGGCAGAAATGCCCCGCGCGCGGCCCGGGTCCACCACCGGTGGGCCACGTCCCGAGCGGCGCGCCCGGCGGCCGTGCGATTTCCACCAGGACAGCGAATTGCTGCGGGTCGGTGTCCTGCGCCTCATCGAGCACGATCCGCCAGCCTTCCGCGCGAATCCGCTCGAGCGTCGGCGGGTCGTGCAACACCGCGAGCGCCGCTTCCACCTGGTCAGCATAAGTCTGGACGCCGCGGTCAAATCGCCAGGCGCGATACCTGAGCGCCAACTCGCCCGCCAGCGCCGCCCCGGCCTCCGCCAGCCACGTCTTCACGGGCGCAAAATAACCCGCAAACAATGCCTCGATGTCAGCCGCCGTCCCCTGCGGTTTTGGAATCGGCAGATAACCCCGTTCCGTGCGGAAACGCTTCAGCCACAGCTCAGCCTGGTTCTGGTTCTGTTTCAACACCTCCACGGCCCGGCCCTTGGTTTGGGCCGACCTGATCGCCGCCAGCGCCGCCTTGGATGGTTCCGGCGGCTGCGCACTGACCGGCGTTTGCCGCAACCGTTCCGCCGTGGCGCGATCAAGCTGGCGCGCGAGCTCGAAGACCGAGTCGAGTGGCGTATGCCGCAGAAACGCGTCCACCTGCGCCGCGGGCAAGGCCGCAAACTCCATCGGATCCTGCTCAAGAAATTCCTCCCACAACGCTTCCTCCATGTCGGCGCCCTCGATGACGGCCGGGTTGAGGTTCAGGCCCAGTGCCTGCCCGTAACGCTGCGCCAGGAGCAGACAGAAACTGTGGATCGTCCCGAAAAAGGCGCGCTCCAGGTGATCGAGCGGCGCGAGATCGCTCCGGCCCGCCGCCGCCAGCCGCCGCATCAGCACCGCGCGCGCGCGATGGCCGATCTGCGCCGCCGCCTTTTTCGTGAAGGTGACGACCGCCGTCTTTTTCAGTAACTGCGCTCCGCCTTCCGCCAGCGCCAGGGCCGCGAGCCGCTCGGAAATCGCGGTCGTTTTCCCGGAACCGGCATTCGCGCTCACGGCAAAATTCCGCACCCACTCGTCGCGGAAACGGCTGCGCGCGCGCTGGTCACTCAGCTCCTCATTCATCGGCGGTCTCCGCTGTTTCGTCCGTTGCGCCGCCAAACGTCGCCGCAAATTTCTTCTGCAACACCGCCTGCCGGATCGGCGTGCAGGCCAGCGGCCACTCGTAGCCATGCGAGAAATCCGTCCGGTCCGCGGTCAACGCGCCGTAACGCCCGCTGGCGAGCTGCCGGCCGAGCAAGCCGAGCGCCGTGAGCGCCTCCGGCAGCTCGCTCATCCCGATGCTGGCCGCCTTGGCTCCGTCGGGCTTCAGCATCCACACCCGCCCGCCGGCCACCCCGAGCGCATTCGCCGCCGCGAGGTAAACCCCGAGCTGCAGCGAAGCTCCGCGCGCCATCGCGCGGGCCGACAGCCGCGCATCGGCGCCCGTTTTGAAGTCCACGATATCGACTTCCGCCCCCGCCCACCCGGGCCGGTCGCTGCGGGCGAGATCCAGCCGCCCCACGATTTTCACCGGGCCGCCCTCCGCGCCGAGCGAGATGACCGTGCCGGGCGGAAGCTTGGCTTCGACCGCGACAAAGCCGCCGGCCGGCAAGCGGTAGACTTTATCCAGCAGCACCGCGGCCATCTCACCGAGCTCGGCGTGAAACGAATCCCAATAGCGGTCCGCCGGCCACTGCCCGCGCAATTCACCGAGCCCGGCCGCCAGCCTGGCCTTTGCCTGCTCCGGCGCGGGCAGCTCCGTGAACGCACCCTCCACCGGCCGCCCGCGCAATGCGGTCGCCAGCACCCGGTGCACCAGCGAGCCGAGGGACTTCTTCCGCGCCCGCACCAACGGCGACCAACCGACCCGCTGCAATCGCAGCACGCCCTCAAACCACAATTCCGCCGGGTCCTGCACCGCGCGCTCGATCAGCCGCGCCGCCAGTTCCGTCGGCCGGGTAACCGCCGGATCACCGCAGAGAAAATAATCGTCAAACACCGCCAGCGGATCGCGACGACGACGCCAGATTTCAAACCAGGGCGCCGTCTCCGTTTCCGCCGGCGCCAACGGCACGGCCACTTCCCGGGCCAAACCGGAAAACTGTTCCTCCACTCCCCTTGCCGCCTCCCCGGCTTTGCCCGCCAGCATGACTCGCTCAACCCACGCGTTGGGCGCCAGCTTCAGTTCCGGCTCCTCCTCGTCGAAAAGCGCCGCAGAGAAAACCACGCGACCGGCGGTGTTGCGCGCGAGGTCGGCATAGCCCTGTTTTTCCACCCACGCCCGGCTGTCGCTGGTGAACAGCCCGACGCTGAAACGGCTCCGCCGGTTCAACTCCTCGCGCTGCTCGTCCGTCAGCCAGCAGCCCGAGTCAACCCGCGCGGGCCAGACGCCGGCGTTGCTCTCGGCGAAGATGATGTCCGACCAGGCCAGCGCCGAGGCGCGCCGCCAGGTGGTGAGCGTGATCGGCGCAAACCGCCCGCGCCCCGGCACACCCACCGCCGGGCTTTTTTCCGGCAGGAATGACGCCAGCGCCGCGAACACGATCTTCGCGGGCAGTTCGCGCCGGTCCTGCTGCGCGTAAGCGGCGAGCGCCGGCCACGCCTCGGCTCCCGGCAAATGGAAATGCGCACCCACCGCCGCAAAACGTCCGAGCGCATCGCCCAAGGCCAGCTGGTCCGGCCACGCCGGCAGCAGCAGCGCGGCCACGCGCGCAACCTCCCGCCACTCCGGCCGGTCGCGCGCGGCCAGATCCGGCAGCAGGGCGGCCAATGAATGCGTCTGGCGCGCGTCGAAAGCGCGTTCCCCCACGTCGCGCGCCTCCCCCGGCGCGAGGGTCGTGAAACTCAGCGCGTGCAGCAGCGGCCAGAGCGCGAGCAATTCCTCCAGCCGGGCCCCGCGTTCGTAAAAGGCGAGCAGCGCCCGCTGCAGCTGCCCATCCACCGCCGCCGGGCCGGCCGTGGCCAGCAGGTCGTTGAACGGCAGGCCGCGCTCGCTCAGCAGCCGCGCGAGCCGCAGGTGCGCGGCATCGGCCCGCGGGAAAACCACCGCGATGTTCTCCGCCCCGGCCGCCAGCCGCTCCGCAAGTTCGGCGGCCACCAGCTGCATTTCGTCCGCGCGCGTCTGCCCGATCAGCAGCGTGGCGCGGGCGGCATCGCCGCCTTCGCCGGTCCACAATTGCGCGACGGGGGCGCCGGACTGCGCCGGCTCGGGCGCGTCCAGGGGCACGGCCTGCGCGCCGAGCATTTTTTCCCACGCCTCGATCCAGCGCTCATCGCCGTCCTTCCGCCCGAACTCCGGCTCGGGCAGGAGCACGGTGACATCGGCCGCCTGCCGGGCGAGCGCCGCCAGGGAGAAAAATTCCTTCCAGTGTTCCACCGTGAAGCCGTGGAGCAGCAACCGGCCGGCCGGCCGCGGTTCCGGCGGATGCTCCCGCAGCGCGGCCGCGATGTTCTGGCGGGCGACAAAATCATAGCCCGATTTTGCCACGCGGTGCTCCAGTTCGCCAAAAATCTCGCGCAGTGCCGCGAGGGGGAAATCCCGGGCCGAAAACCCCGCTTGGATCAGCTCATCGAACGCCTCCAGTGCCCCCTCCGGATCACTCTGCAGGCTTTTCCATAAACCCCACGCGGGCACCTCCGGCGTCAGCGGAGCCAGCCGTTCCTCGATCAGGGCGCAGAGGTTGAGCCGCAGCAGCTCGCGGCCGAGCGCCGGTCTGGCCGGCGGAGTCAGTGCCGCCCACTTCTGCCGGGCCAGGCCGGGGGTCAGGAACTCGATGCCCAGCAACGGCACGCCTTCGCGCACGCAGCGGAGTTTAAGCGCGTGGGCCTGACCTCGCGTCGGCACGACCACATAGTCCCGGCGCAGCGCGGGTGGCGACGCCAGCCAGGGGCGCACGATTTCGCGCCAGGCGGCATCCCAGTCGCGGGCGAGATGGAGTTCGCACTTGGGTTCCACGGTCGCGGCATGAACGCCCATCACCTGCCCAAACTCAACCTTTCCCGTTTCAGGCCGGCCAATAAAAAACCCCGCCGCCGGCAAGGCACGCGGGGTGGATAGGGTTGCCGTGATCCGCTTACTTCTTCGGGGCGAAGATGTATTTCGCGTACTGCGACTTGTGGTTCGAGGCCGCGTTGCGGTGGATCACGTTGCTCTTGACGGCGCGGTCGAGGGCCGAGCTGTAGGCGATGGCCGCGGCGCGGGTGACCTCGGCATCGGTGCCGGTGGCGGCCTTGGCGACGGCCTTGCCGAGAGTCTTCAGGCGGGTCTTGGTGGTCTGGTTGCGCGCAGAGTTGCGGATGGCTTTGCGGGCGGCTTTGATCGCTGACTTGGTGTTGGCCATGGGTCTTAAATAGGTTGGAAGGGGCTAAAACTCAGAGCCGGGGCGGTGAGTCAAGGGAGAATTGGTCGGCCCCGCCGGCCGGCGGGAACCGCCCAGCAAAACGCGCAGCCCCGGCTGGAGCTGCGCGTTGGTCAAAGATGCTTAGTTTTGGGGCCGATAAGCCGAATTCTGTCCACGGCGGTAAACCGCCGCGTGGTCTTCATTTCTCTCCGGCCGCCTTGCGACGGCCGGTCCCCTTGTTGCCGCACTTGCGCTTGGCACAACGGGATGCGACTAACCCGGGACTGTCCGACGGGCCGCCGAGTCCCCTATTTAGTCTTGCACCGGATTGGGTTTTTCCTGCCGCCGTCGTTGCCTTCGGCGCGGTGGGCTCTTACCCCACCTTTTCACCCTTACCGCCCGGTTGCCCGGGAGGCGGTATATTCTCTGTGACACTGTCCGTCACGCCGCCTTGAAGCGCCGTGCCCCCTCTTTCGCGGGGAATCCTGCCCTGTGGTGTCCGGACTTTCCTCTCCGAACTGTCTTTAGCGGGCGCGGCGTTACCCGCGCCTTGGGATCAAAGAACTTCGGAGCGAAGACCTGGCCCCAAAACTAAGACTGCCAGTAGACGATCCGGCCACACTGGTCGCAAGTCGCAATTTCCGTCCCGTTCCGGGCCTGCACCACGATGTGGGTCGGCACCTTCAGGTGGCAGCCGCCGCAGCGGTCGCCGTTCACCGTGACACATACCGGATGGCCCGGTTTGATGGCCAGGCGGTCGTAAAGACGCAATTGGGGCTCGGCGACCTCGGGCCGGACCGCCTCAACGGCCTCTTGGGCGGCCTTCACATCGCCCTGGAGGTGCTTCTCGCGCTCGCGGAGAGTCTGGATCCGGGCCTCGTGGCCCTTGATGTTCTGCCTCAACTCGCCCTCGGCGGCCGCAAAACGCTTTTTCGCCTCGTCGATCAAAAGCATCACGCCAATCTCCTGCTCCTCCATGGTGCCGATGGTCGTCTCGGTCGTCTCAATTTCATGGGTCAAGGCCTGGTACTCGTCGTTTTTCTTCACCTGGCTTTGCTGCGTCTTGTATTTGCCGACTTTCTCCTCGGCGCTCTTGATCTCGATCTCGAGCAGCTTTTTTTTCGACTCCAGTCCGTGCCACTCGGCCTTGGCGGTTTCAATTGCGGCCTTCTCGGCGGCGATCTTGGCCTCCACGGCGGCGATTTCCCGCGGGACCCCTTTGAGCTGCTGCTCGAAAGCCAGTCGTTTGCTGTCGCGATCCTGTAACACCAGCAGTTTTTCCAGACTGAATGCGGCCATGTAACGGTCACTGTGCGGCGCAGTCGGGTGCGGTCAAACGAAACTGTCGAATGATCAAAAACCGGGCGAAAATCGGCCGCGTTTAGCCCCTTGAAATCAGTCAGAAAAGTGCGGGGTTTGGTGACCAAAAAAACCGCCGATTTTTTCCTATTGTTAACCATTGATCAGCAGATATTTAAAATATCGTTTTTTACGATGAAAATACCCTGGTTTTTACTCAAATAAGCGTTGTCGAACGACGGGGTTTCGCAGATGTTTTTGGTCAACTTTTCCCTACTAAATGTCCACCTCTGAAGAAGCCATTCGCGATGCTAAAAATCAAGCCGGCGCCGACGCTTACGACGCGTCCAAACTCGGCAAACTAGAGGGGCTCGAGGCGGTCCGCAAAAAGCCGGGCATGTACATCGGCGGCACCGATGAACGCGCGTTACACCACTGCGTTTCCGAGGTGCTCGACAATTCCGTCGACGAACATCTCGCCAATTTCTGCAACCGGATCGAGGTCAACATCCACGTCGACGGCTCGATCAGCATCCGTGACAACGGCCGCGGCATCCCGGTCGACATTCACCCGCAGTACAAGATCCCCGGCGTCGAGATGGTGCTCACCACCCTCCACTCCGGCGGCAAGTACGGCCAGGGCGGCTACAAGTTTTCCGGCGGCACGCACGGCGTGGGCGCCAAGTGCGTGAACGCGGTCTCCGAGTGGTTTGAGGTCGAGGTGTCGCGCGGCGGTCACGTCCACCACATGAAGTTCGCGCGCGGCAAGACCGTGCAGAAGCTCGAGGTCATCGGCAAGGCGACCAGCACGGGCACCTTCATCACCTTCAAGCCCGACGCCGAGATCTTCCGCGAGACCACGGTCTTCCAGTTCGACCGCATCGCGCAGCGCCTGCGCGAGCTGGCGTTCCTCAACTCCGGCCTCGAGATCGTCTTCACCGACGAGCGCCCGGCCGTGCCGAAGAAGGAAACGTATTTCTACAAGGACGGCGTCGAGGAGTTCGTGAAGCAGATCAACACCGGCAAGGTCGCCCTGCACCCGAAGCCCATCCGCATCACCAAGGAAACGACCAGCATGCTCGACGACAAGGCCGTCGAAATCCACGTCGAGGTCGTTCTCCAGTATAACGACAGCTACAACGACCTGGTCCTCTGCTACACCAACACGATCCACAACCCCGACGGCGGCACGCACCTTTCCGGCTTCCGCAGCGCCCTCACGCGCGCCATCAACCAGCACGCCAAGGCGAACAACCTGCTCAAGGACAAGGATCCCCAGATCACCGGTGACGACGTCCGCGAGGGCCTCGCCGCGGTCATCTCCATCAAGCACAGCGACCCGAAGTTCGAGTCGCAGACCAAGGTCAAGCTCCTCTCCCCCGAGGTCGAGGGCATCGTCGGCTCCGTCTCCTACGAGGGCCTGATGTTCTTCTTCGAGACCAATCCCCCGGTCGCCCGGCGCATCGTCGAGAAATCCCTCACCGCCGCCCGCGCCCGCGAGGCCGCCCGCAAGGCCCGCGAGACCATCCGCAAGGGCGCCCTCTCCAGCGGCGGCCTGCCCGGCAAGCTGGCCGACTGCTCCGAACGCGACCCCGCGCTGACCGAGCTCTACATCGTCGAGGGCGACTCCGCCGGCGGCTCCGCCAAGCAGGGCCGCGACCGCCTCTTCCAGGCCATCCTTCCGCTCCGCGGCAAGCTGATCAATTCCGAGAAGGCCCAGCTCGACAAGGTCCTCAACAACGAGGAAATCCGGACCCTCATCACCGCCATCGGCACCGGCATCGGCACCGGCGAGGATGAACACGCCTTCAACGTCGAGAAGGCCCGCTACCACAAGGTCATCATCATGACGGACGCCGACGTGGACGGCTCCCACATCCGCACCCTCCTGCTGACCTTCCTTTACCGCCAGATGCGCGGGCTTGTCGACCGCGGCTACGTCTACATCGCCCAGCCGCCCCTTTACAAAATCAAGCGCAAGAAGCGCGAGCAGTACGTCGACAACGACGAGCAGCTCAACCGCATCCTCCTCGAGCTCGGCTCCGAGGACATAATCCTGGCCCGCGCCAGCGACGCCCACGTCTTCGCCCCCGCCGCCATCGACCAGTTCGTCGAGCTGCTGTCCACGCTGGAAAAACTCGGCGCCGGCATCACGCGCTACGGCGCCACGCTCCCCGAGTGCCTCGACCAGCGCAGCCCCGGCTCCCACGAGCTGCCGCGCTACATCGCCCGCATCCGCGAGGGCAACAAGGAGTCGCACCGCTTCCTCGCCGACGACAAGGCCCGCGCCGCGTTTGACGCGGAAGCCGGCATCAACGCCGAGCTGGACGAAGCCAAGTCTTCCCGCGACGGCCTGCCCCAGCGCCGCGTCACCATCCACGAGATTTTCGAGTCGAACGAGATGACCAAGCTCCTCAAGGCCATCGAGCAGGCCGGCCTGGACGTCACCTCCTTCGCCCCGGCCACCGAGCCGCGCTACACCATGACCGAGAACGCCGGCCAGAAGACCGAGAACAAGACCGACCTCTTCTCCTCGCTCGACATCGTCGCCCAGATCCGGGCCAACGGCCGCAAGGGCCTTTCGATCCAGCGCTACAAGGGTCTCGGTGAAATGAACCCGAAGCAGCTTTACGAGACCACGATGGATCCCGACAAGCGCCGCCTCCTCAAGGTCAGCATCAACGACGCCGCCAAGGCCGACGCCCTCTTCACCCTCCTCATGGGCGACGAGGTCCCGCCCCGCCGCCAGTTCATCGAGGACAACGCGTTAAACGTCCAGTTCCTGGACGTCTGAGCTGCCGCTTCGCTTACGGCTTAAACCTTAAAGCTTACACCTTCCCTTTCCGTGTACACCGCCAACGAAAAACTTACCTCGGCCAATATCACCGACATCATGCAGACGGCCTACATCGAGTATTCGATGTCGGTCATCGTCTCGCGCGCGCTGCCCGATGCCCGCGACGGCCTCAAGCCCGTGCAACGCCGCATCCTCTACGCGATGTTGCGCGAGGGCCTGGTCCACAACCGCCCGTTCGACAAGTGCGCCGGCGTTGTCGGCGAGGTGCTCAAGAATTACCACCCCCACGGCGACTCCTCCGTCTATGACACCCTCGTGCGCCTCGCCCAGCCATGGGTCATGCGCTACCCGCTGATCGACCCGCAGGGTAACTTTGGCTCCGTGGACGGCGATCCGCCCGCCGCCTACCGTTACACCGAGGCGCGCCTCAACGCCATCGCCGAGGAACTGCTCAAGGACATCGAGGAAGAGACCGTCGACTTCGCGCCCAATTACAAGGAGTCGACGACCGAGCCCACCGTGCTCCCCGCCGCGCTGCCCAACCTGCTGATGAACGGCTCGACCGGCATCGCGGTCGGCATGACGACCAACATCCCGCCGCACAACCTGAGCGAGATCATCGACGCGACCTGCGCCGTCATCGACCAGCCGGCCATCTCGGTCCTCGACCTCATCCGCTACATTCCCGGCCCGGACTTCCCGACCGGCGGCTTCATCAACGGCCGCGAGGGCATCAAGTCCTACCTCACCACCGGCCGCGGCATCGTCCGCACCCGCGGCAAGGCCCACACCGAGGAGATGAAGGGCGGCATGGAGCAGATCGTCATCACGGAGATCCCCTACAACGTCAACCGCGCCACCCTCGTCCTCCGCATCGCCGACCTCGTCCGCGACAAGGAGATCGAGGGCATCCGCGACCTGCGCGACGAGTCCGACGAAAACACGCGCATCGTCATCGAGCTCAAGCGCGGTGAACAGGCCCAGGTCGTCATCAACCAGCTTTACCAGAAGACCGCCCTCGAGTCCTCCTTCGGCGTCATCCTGCTGGCCCTCGACAAGAAGCGGCCGAAGCAGATGAACATCAAGGAACTCATCGAGTGCTACATCGACCACCGGCGCGATGTCATCACCCGCCGCACCCAGTTCCGCCTCCGCCAGGCCGAGGAGCGCGCCCACATCCTCGAGGGCTACATCATCGCCCTCGATAACCTCGATGACTTCGTGAAGATCATCCGCGCCTCGTCCAACCGCGACGACGCCAAGGTGAAGCTGATGGCCAAGTACCCGCTCTCCGATCGCCAGACGACCGCCATCCTCGAGCTCCGCCTCTACCAGCTCACCGGCCTCGAGCGCGGCAAGATCGAGGCCGAGTACCTCGAGCTCATGAAACTCATCGAGGAACTCCGCAGCATCCTCGGCTCCGAGGCCAAGCTGCTTGCGCTGATCAAAAAGGAACTGCTGGAGCTGCGCGACAAGTACGCCTCGCCCCGCCGCACCCAGATCATCGACGACGCCGGCGAACTGCGCATGGAGGACGTCATCCCCAACATCGGCTGCGTCATCACCGTCTCGCACCTCGGCTTCATCAAGCGCACCCCCGCCGCCGAATACCGCTCCCAGAAGCGCGGCGGCAAGGGCGTCATCGGCGCCGAGACCTACGAGGCGGATTTCGCCGAGCACCTCTTCACCGCCAGCACCCACGACTACATCCTTTTCCTCACCAGCATCGGCCAGTGCCATGCCAAGAAGGTCTACGATGTGCCGGAGGGCACCCGCACCGCCAAGGGCAAGTCCGTCTCCAGTTTCCTCCGTCTGGCGGAAGGCGAGAAGATCGCCGCCATGATCTGCGTGCAGGACTTCGCCGCGGACCGCTACCTCGTGATGGCCACCAAGAGCGGCGTCATCAAGAAGAGCTCCCTCGCCGACTACGCCAACTGCACCCGCGACGGCGGCCTCATCGGCATCAACCTGGCCGATGGCGACACCGTCATCGGCACCGTCCTCACCACCGGCGACAACGAGCTCATCCTCGTCTCGCACCAGGGCCTCGCCGTCCGCTTCCGCGAACGCGACGCCGAGTCCGGCGAGGAACTTTTCCGCCCCACCGGCCGCGCCACCGGCGGCGTCACGGGTATGCGCTTCAAGCTCGCCAGCGATTACCTCGATGTCATCGAGGTGGTCGACCACGCCGCGAAATTCCTGGTCGCCAGCGAGGCCGGCCTCGGCGTCCGGACCCGCTTCGAGGACTACCGCCTCATCAACCGCGGCGGCTCCGGCGTCTGGGCCATCGACCTGCCCGAGGACGGCTCCATCAAGCTCGCCGGCGCGCTCAGCATCAAGGACACCGACGAGATCATGCTCCTCACGGCCAAGGGCCAGAGCGTGCGCTGCCCGGTGAACACGATCCGCGAGGTCAACCGCGGCGGCAAGGGCGTGCGCCTCGTGACGCTCGCCGAGGGCGACAAGCTCCTCAGCATCGCCCGCATCGTCGAGACCGACGAGGAACAGGCCGCGAACTCCACCCCGCCGATGGAGCCGCCGGCGGCGGCGACGTGAGGTAGGGGCCGTTGCCCTCACCGGCCCGGTCGCTTGTGGGCAAGCGACCCTGCCGATAATCCAAGGCGCACTCATTGCAGTGCGCCTTTTTTCTGAACGGAAATTTACCACTCCGGCCTTGCCAAGGGGCGGGGGCTGAATCTCTTTTCAGTAACGCCCGCGCATGTCCGCCCGTCTCTCCAGTCTTCTCTCGCCCGACCGCATCTCGCTCCACCTGCAGAGCGCCAACCGCACAAGTGCGATCAACGAGGTCGCGCGGCTGCTGGAGACCCATCCCGACGTGGCGAATTTCCCCGGGTTCTACAACGAGCTGCTGGCCCGGGAGCGGCTCGACACCACCTGCCTCGGCAATGAGATCGCGCTGCCCCATGCGCGCACCGAGCACGTGAAGAAGATCGTGATCGCCGTCGGCCGCAGCGACGGCGGCGTGCTTTTCGAGAACAGCAACCAAAACGTGCGCCTGATGTTTGTCCTGGGCACGCCCAAGTCTAACCCCGGCGATTACCTGATGCTGGTCGGTTCGCTCTGCCGTCTGATCAAGGAAGCCCCGCAGCGCGAGGCCCTGCTCGCCGCGCCGTCCCCCGAGGCGTTCATCGCCACCGTCAAGGCCCTCGAGGACAAGGTCCTCGGACCGGAAACGAAGTAAGCGCGGCGATCCGGCAGGGGCGCAGACCCGCCTGCGCCTCGAACGTGATGCCGTGCAGGAAGGGCGCAGCATCGGCCATCGCCCAGCCTACGGCCCGCCAAGGGCCTGCGCGCCTGCCCCGGAAACCATTCCCCGCATTGACTGCACCCGGCGGGCTCGCCGCGCCGTAGTCCCGCCCGGCGGGACGAAGGCGGGGTGTGCCCCCAGCTTTCCCTTCACGCTGCACCGGCCGGCCGGAAGTCCCCGCTTGCCAGTCCACTGCACCCGGCAACGCTGCTCCCCATGCGCCCGTCGATCCACGCCACTCTCGTCGCGCTCAGCGCGACTGCCTGCCTCACCCTCCTGGCCGCCACCGAGGACACCTCGGCTGACGGGAAGATGCTGCAGGGCATCTACACCGCCGCCCTCACCACGAGCCCGGCGTATGAACACCTCCGCGAACTCACCACGCAGTTTCCCGGCCGGCTCAGCGGTTCCAAGCATCTCGAGGGCGCCATCCTCTGGGCCAAGGCCACCCTGGAGCAGACCGGGGTCGACCGGCTTGAAGTCCAGCCGGTGATGGTGCCGCACTGGGAGCGCGGCGCGGCGGAAAGCGTGCAGCTGCTGCCACACGCCGCCGGGAGCGCGGCCGTCAATCTCACCGCGGTCGCCCTCGGCGGCTCGGTGCCCACGCCGGCCGGCGGATTGCACGCCCCGGTCGTCGAGCTGCACTCGCTCGACGAACTCAAGACGACCGACGTCAAGGGGAAGATCGTCTTCTTCAACCGGCCGATGAACCCCGTGTACCTTTCCACCTTCCACGCCTACGGCGAGGCCGGCGACCAGCGCAACCGCGGCCCGGGCGAAGCCGCCAAATACGGGGCGGTCGGCGCCGTCGTGCGTTCCCTCACCCTGTCCCTCGATGACGTGCCCCACACGGGTAACACGGGCTACCCGCCCGGCGCGCCGCGCATCCCCGCCGCCGCGCTCAGCACCATCGCCGCCGCCCGGCTCAGCGCCGCCCTCAAGGCCGATCCCGCGACGGAACTGGCCATGCAGATTCATTCGCAATGGTTCGACGACGCCCCGTCCGCCAATGTCATCGGCGAAATCAAGGGCAGCGAGCACCCCGAGCAGATCATCCTCATCGGCGGACATCTGGACTCCTGGGACATCGCCCCCGGCGCCCACGACGACGGCGCCGGCGTGGTCCAGTCGATCAAGGTGTTGCGCCTGCTGAAGGCGGCCGGTTACCAGCCGCGCCACACGGTCCGCTGCGTCCTGTTCACCAGCGAGGAGAACAGCCTCAACGGCGCCGTCGAGTACGCCCGCATCGCCGGCGAAAAGCACGAGGAGCATCTCCTGGCCCTCGAGTCCGACGGCGGCGGCTTCCAGCCCCACGGCATCCAGCTCGGCAACACCCGGGGCACGGCCCACACCCGCGCCGCCCGCTGGCTCCCGCTCCTCGAGCCGTACGGCATCACGCGGTTTGAGAACGGCAGCGGCGGCGCGGACGTGAGCCCGCTCATGGCCAAGGGCTTCACCGTCGGCGAAATCCTCCCCGACTCCCAGCGCTACTTCGACTACCACCACACCGCGATCGACTCGCTCGACAAGGTGAACAAGCGCGAGCTGGAAATCGGCGCCGCCACCATGGCGGCATTGGTGTACCTGGTGGATCAACATGGGCTGTAATCAGGGCGGCTCGGAACTTACCACGCCTCCCTGTGTAGCAGCCGTGGTGACACGACTGGCCAGCAGTGTCACCACCGCTGCTACATTCAAGGCAGACGACGCGTGAAGGCCCTGCTCAAGGACACGCGCGTGCAGCGTTTGCTGCTGGCCAACATCACCGGCTCCATCGGCTCGGGCGTCACCATCATCGCCGTGCCGTGGCTGCTGGTGCACCGCCCGGACGGCGACCAGCTGTACGGCTACATCACCCTCGGCACCACGCTCGCGCTGTTTCTCTTCATGCCGTACTACGGCACCTGGATCGACCGGTACTCGCGCAAGACGATGCTCCTGATCGGCGAGCTGTTCGGCTTCACTGCCACCCTCGTCATGGGCCTGGGGGCCCTGTTCAGCGGCCACGTCGGGACCTGGCAGCTCATGGTCACGTATTTCTGCGGCATGCTCTACTTCACGCTGCACTATCCCGCCAAGTACGCCTTCCTGCAGCAGATCATCGACCGCGCCCACTACCAGTCGCTGACCGGCCTGATGGAAATCCAGGGCCAGACCGCCTCCATGCTCGCGGGCGGACTCGCCGGCCTGCTGATCGACCGCGTGCCGCTCGCCACCATCCTCCTCGCCGACGCCTCGACCTACCTGTTCAGCTTCGTCATCCAGTCCAGCATTCCCTACGTGGCGACGCATCTGGAACCGGATGCCACCAAGCCCGTCCCCAGCGCCTGGCAGGCGATGTCGGAAGGCTGGCGCTGGCTCCGCGCCCACCCGCGCCTCTCGGTGTTTTTCGCCTGCACGCTCGTGCCCTTCGTGCTCGTGATGGTCAGCAACTACCTCTTCCCCGTTTACGTGACCGGCACGCTGCACGCCTCCGCCCGGGTTTTCGGTTACGGGGAAATCGTCTTCTCGATCGGGGCCCTGCTGGCCGGCCTGTTTATTCCGCGCCTGGCTTCCGTGCACGGCGCGGACCGGACGATTGTGTTCACCCTGACCATCGGCGTGGTGAGCCTGGTCATGCTGGTCGGCTGGCACACCGAGGCCGCCTACTACGCCGCGCTGCTGCTCTTCGGCCTCGGCAACGCCGGCTCCCGCGTCGCGCGCAACGCCCTGGTCCTGCACCGCGTGCCCAACGTGGTCATGGGCCGCGTCGGCATGTTCTTCAATGCCGCCGACCGCCTGTTGCGCACCGTGTTGACGTTTGGCTGCACGCTGATCGTCGCCCATCATGGCGCCGCCCTGGGCTTCGCCTTGCTGCTCGTGGTCCTGCTGCTCGCCTTCGCCGGCACGCTGGCCACGCGCGGAGCGGTGCGGGAAGCCGGCGCTTCCGCGTGATCGCGCATTGCGCGGCCGCGGATTTGCCGGCAACATCTCCCCCGTGCATCCACCCGACCTGCCTGTCCGCCGTAGCCTTGGCGAAGGCGGAAGTCCGTCGAGCGGGCCCGCTCGCTTCAACGTCCTCGGCACCGGTGTCTCGGGACTGTCACTGGACGAGGCGCGCGACCTGGTGCTCGGGGCCCGGGGACAAAAACGCCTCGGCTACATCTGTCACGCCACGGCTTACGGGGTGAACGCCGCGCGGAGCGACCCGGCGTTTCGCACCGCCCTGAACCAGTCCTGGCTGACCAATCCCGACGGCATGCCGCTCGTCTGGCTCGGCCGCCACCACGGGTTCGACCGGATCACCCGCGTCTACGGCCCGGACCTGATGCTCGCGGTCTGCGCCGCGGGCCGGGCCACGAACCTGAAGCATTTTTTCTACGGCGGAGCCCCCGGCGTCGCGGACCGGCTCAAGGCGCAACTGACCGCGCGCTTTCCCGGACTGGCGGTCGTCGGGACCTGGACACCGCCGTTCCGGGCGCTGACCGCCGAGGAGTTCGGACGCCTGCAGGCCGACGTCGCCGCCGTCCAGCCGGACATCGTGTGGGTCGGCCTGAGTTCACCCACGCAGGAAAAATTCATGGCGGCAGCCTGGCCGGCGCTGGACGCCGGGCTGCTGATCGGTGTCGGGGCCGCGTTTGATTTCCACTCCGGTCGCGTGCCGCAGGCACCGCGCTGGATGCAGCGCGCCGGGCTGGAGTGGCTCCACCGTCTCGGCACCGAGCCGCGGAGACTCTGGCGGCGCTACCTCGTCCAAAACCCCTTGTTCGTGCTGCGCACCCTGGCCCAGCTGACCGGGCTGAAAGAATACCCCATGGAAATCGCGGAAACGCGAAAGAGCTGAAACACGGAATCGTCCGGTCCGTGCTTCCGCACTTCTTTGCCTCGGTTTCGCGAAGCGAGAACCGTGGACAAACACCGGGCCCGCAGAGGCGGGCAACGGCGAGCGCTTCCGCGATTGTCCCGGTCAGAATAGATCGCCCTGCTGCAGCGCGTCGCGCTTGTCCCCATCGAGCGTGCTCATCTGCAGCAGCCACGGAATCGTCGCCGCCGCCAACTCCGGTCTCTGCAACAGCGCCCGCAGCAAAAGCGCACCCGCCAGTGCATCGTAGAGTGCCGCGTGGTATTGCCGCCGGCCCGCCGGGCAATGCCGCTCCGCCTGATCATCGAGCGCGACCTGCAGGCCGGCTTCGCGCACCAGGTCCGCGAGTTTGGCGCCGGCCGGCCCCGGGAAAAACTGCGGATAGAGCCGCCCGGTATCGATCCAAGGCCCCCACTCGGTCGCGGTCCTGCCCGGCCGCGCAAAGTCCGGCGCATTGCGCGGGTAGGCCCAGGCCGACTTCAACAGGTGGTTCTCCGCCTGCGCGAAATGCGCCGCGAGCGGCCCCGTCGCCCGCAGGTCGGCAAAATAGTCCCATTCATCCTTGAAGGGCGCGGCCCCGGCCAGCGTCGGCGCGTCCAGCCCGTGCACCGCAGTCTCCTCCGGCCGAACCTTCCCCACCGCGGCGCATAACCGGGTGCGCGTGGCGGTAATTTCGCTCCCGCGCAAAGTCACCACCCCAAACTCAATGATGCCCGAGACGGCGTTGCCCTCGAAGTCGATGAAATGAATCGAGGTCTCGGTCCAAGATTGGTCCAGGAAAGACACGGAACACACAGAAAAAAAGTTAACCACTAATCCACACTATTGGATCACTTATCAGGAAACTATGGGCCTCGGTTTGTCTGTATTCAATTAGTGTCCTATTAATGTGCATAAGCGGGTAAAGATCTGGGTCCGCTTCCGTGCGTTCCGTGGGCCAACTTCTGGTCACTTCTTCAGCTTCTTCCACTCAGCCGTGACGACCGAGGAGAAACCGCCGCGCGCCTTCCAGTCGGCGATGATGGTGAGGCGGCGCGGCTTGAGGATGGCCCCAAGGTCGTCGCAGATCTTGTTCGTCGCCGCCTCGAAGAAAATGCCCTCGTTGCGGTAGGCGTGGAAGTAGAGCTTGAGCGACTTCAGCTCGACGCAGGTCTTGTCCGGCACATAGCTCACCGTGATGTCGGCAAAGTCCGGGTGACCGGTCATCGGACACAGCGAGGTGAACTCGTGGTGCGTGTGCTCGATCAGAAAGTCGCGCTTGGGCGCGGGATTGGGAAAGGTTTCGAGGATCTTTTTGTCAGCCATGGGAGTGAAGCTTTAAGAGCGTCAGGTTTAAGGTTTAAGTCAGAAGGTGCCCGGCCTGACGGCTTACACCCTAAAGCTTATCCCTTAAACCTTACTAGGTCGCCGTTTCGGTGTACCGCTGCTCGCGGATCACGGTGATCTTGATCGTGCTGGGATAATCGAGCTCCTGCTCGATCTTCAGGCGGAGCGTCTTGGCCAGGGCGTGCGCCTGCTCGTCCGTGACGACACTCGGCTGGACCACGACGCGCACCTCGCGGCCCGCCTGGATGGCGAAGGCCTGCTGGACGCCCGGCATGGTCATCGCGAGTTTCTCGAGCCGGCCGAGCCGCTCGATGTAGGAGGTCATGGACTCGGCCCGCGCGCCCGGCCGCGACGCCGAGATGGCGTCGGCGAGAATCACGAGCCCGGCGTAGATCGTCTCGGGCTTCACCTCGGCGTGGTGGGCGGCGACGGCGTTGACGACGATGGTGGTCTCGCCGTACCGGCGGATGAAGTCGGCGCCGATCAGCGCGTGGCTCCCCTCGTACTCGCCCTCGATGGACTTGCCGATGTCGTGGAGCAGGCCCGCGCGCTTCGCGACGTTGGGCTCGAGGCCGAGCTCCGACGCGAGCATCGAGCAGAGCGTCGCGACCTCGACGGAGTGATCGAGCACGTTCTGCGTGTAGGAAAAGCGGAAGCGGAGCCGGCCGAGCAGCTTGATGATCTCGGGATGCAGGCCGGAAATCTTCAGCTGGTCCACGGCCTCCTCGCCGATCTGGGCGACGTGCAGGTCCATTTCCTGCCGGGCGCGGTTGACGAATTCCTCGATGCTCGCCGGGTGGATGCGGCCGTCCTTGACCAGGCTCTCGAGCGCCAGCTTGGCGACCTCGCGGCGCACCGGGTCGAACGACGAGATCAGCACCATCTGCGGCGACTCGTCGATCAGCAGCGTGGTGCCGGTGGCGGCCTCGAACGATTTGATGTTGCGCCCCTCGCGGCCGATGATGCGGCCCTTCATCTCCTCGCTCGGCAGCTGGACGATGGTGGCGGTCAGGTCGTTGTTCGGCTTGCTCGCGAGCCGCTGCATGGTCGCGACGAGGATGCGCTTGCCCTCCTGCACGACGTCCTGCTCGGACCGTTCCAGCAGTTCCTTGCGCAGGGCGCGCAGTTCTTCCTGGCACTCGAAGATCACCTCGTCGCGGAGCTGCTTGCGGATCTCCTCGCCGTCGAGCGAGGCCACGCCCTCGAGGCGCTTGCGCAGGCTCTTGGAAAGGTCGCGCATCGCGTCGCGGGCGGCCGTGATCGCGTTGGCCTCGCGGGCGAGGCGCTCCTGGCGCTGCTCCAGCTGGTAGTCGAGCAGGGCGAGCGACTCCTCGTGGGAGCGGATTTCGCGGAGCATCATCTCGATCTCGATCTTGCGGCGGTCGAGGTCGCGGTTGAGTTCCGCCTCGCGGTTGCGGATCTCCTCCTCGGCGTGGCTGATCAGTTCCTGCGAGGCGACGGCGGCCTCGCGCTTGGCGAGCTCCAGGTGGGACTTGGCGCTCTGCTCGGACAGCCGGCGCGACTGGCGCATGATGAACCAGACCGCGAAAAAGCCCGCCACGATGCCCACGACGCCGGCACCGATCAGGGCAAGCAGGTACGGCTCCGCGGCGGCGGGCGGGACGGGAAGCTTGGCGACTGCGATGACGGTCATCATCAAGGGTCCCAACGTAGCCCGGCCCGGCCGCTTGGCAACACCGCAACGCGCATTATCTGCCGCCTGCGGCCGGCGGCTCCTGGAACAGGGGCAGCGTGCCGTCCAGGATCGATTGGATGCGGTTCAACGCCGCCGCGTCGCCATCCAGCGCCGTGGTCTGCACGACCACATAGGCCCAGCGGTGCGCCTGCAGGTGGCGCAACCGGTCCAGCGACGTGTAGAGGATACGCTCCCAATGCGTCGCCACCACCCGGTCGGCCCCGACAAACCAGTAGGCGAACAGCGCCGGCACCTTCACCTTCTGCCCCTGCTTGGTGGTGAACTCATGGTCAATATGCAGCACCGTCGCCGGGATCGCAGCATAGGGCTTGGTGAATAGTCCCGCTGTCTTGTCCGCCTTAGCTTCAGCGACGGCGGAAGGCTTGGCGGCGGCGGGCCACGCAAACGCATGCGCGGTGCGGTCGCGAATCGTCCAGCCCTGGCCGACCAGGCAGATCTCCGGCCGGTGGATGGACGTGCGGTCGCGCCCGCTCAGCACGATCGAAAGGTAAACCCGGTCGTTGAGGTTGTGTAGCGAGACATAATTCTTGCGCGAGAATCCGGTGTCCGGCGGTAGCACCTCCCGCTCGATCGGCGTGATGTCCGCCGGCTGGCCCTCCCACGCAGTGCCGAGGTAATCCGGCAGTGCGACGGGATTGATCCCGTCCGCCGCCAGCCTGATCCCGACGCGCGGACTTAGCTGGATGGAATCCACCCGGTGCGCCGCGAGCATGACCAAACCAGCCGCCAGCCCCACCAGCAATGCCACCCAAGCCCCTTTGTAACGTATTACGTTACTAACCGTCGGCCCGCCGACCCCACTTCCCGCTTCTGGCGCGACGGTCGATGCCACCGCCGGTCTTCCCTCGCCAATCTTCCTGCTCTGCAGCCACCAGACCGTCAGCTGCACCAGCCCGAGCACGATGACAAACACCCCGAAACCCATGATGTCATGGGTGGCCTCGCCCGCGGCCTGGCCGCGCCACGCCGCCGCCACAATGATGGAGAATATCCGTACGACATTGCCGACAAAGGCATAGGGGAAACACAGCAGGCCGACGAAGGCGCGCGTCCACCACGACCGGAAATTCAGGTACCCGAGCAGCAGCGAGAGGGCGGCGAGCGCCATCAACGAACGCATGCCCGAGCACGCCGCGGCCACGTCGTACTGGTAGCGGCCGTCGGGCGACAGCAGCTGCGTCCCGTTGCGGATGACATCGATATGGACGAAGCGGGCGAGATGGTAGGCCACGTCGATCACCGACAGCCGCAGATAAAATCCGACCGTATCGAGCACATTGAGCGGGATGGCGAAGACCATGAACGCCAGCGGAAACGCCGCCGCCCGCCCCCACTTCCGCCCCCCCGCCAGCGCGAGGAGTCCCCAGACAAACAAAAGCAACCCGACAATCGAAAGCCGGCCCTGCTGCATCGTGTAACCCAATAGATGCACCCCCAGCCCGACAACCATCGCAACCACGGGCTTGATCGAATTCCGGCTCCTTTCTCCCTTCCCCCTGCTCCCCGCTCCAAGGTTCTTCCAGAACAACCACCCACTCAGCCCGAGGATCAGCCACCCGTGCTCGCTCTCGGAACGGGGATCCAGCCACTGGAAGCCCCACCAATAAAACAGCGAATCGCTCCCGATATAGCCACGGGACGGGTTGCCCCAAAACTGGAACACCGCCAGCCCCGCCAGCGCACACAATGCGACCACCGCGTAATGCGGAAGAACCGGACGCGTCGGACTGGCCACGGGGCTTGCCATGTCCGCCACAAAAACAAGATAACCGTCCCATGCAAAGTTTCTCGCCACCCCCGCCCGACCACCGGCCCCGGCTGCTGGTTCTGGAACTCTGGGGCCTCGGCGACGTTGCTTTGGCGATTCCGTTTCTCGTCCTGGCCGCCCGTCACGTCCGCGTCACGCTGGTGGCCAAGCCGGCGGCCGCGCCGCTGCTCCAGCGTTTCTGTCCGGAGGTTGAACTGATCCCGTTCACCGCGCCGTGGACCGCCTTCCGCGGCAAGTACCGGCTGCACCGCTGGCCCTGGCTCGAACTTTCCGCGCTCCTCGGCGGCCTGCGCCGCCGCCGTTTCGCCGCCGCGGTCTCGGCCCGCCCGGATCCGCGCGACCACGCCTTGATGGCGGCGGCAGGCGGGAAACTCCGCGTCGGGTTTCCCCGCGCCGGCTCCCGCGCGCTGCTCAACCTCGCCCTGGCCCGGCCGGCGGCCCCGCATCGGTTCGCCTATTGGCAGACGGCGGCCGCCGCCCTGGGCTGGGCCTTGCCCGCACCCGCACCCGCACCGCGCACCGGCCGGCAGATCGTCATCCATACGGGCGCCGCCCAGCCGACCCGCCGGTGGCCGCGCGAACGCTTCGAGGAAATCGCGGCGCACCTGCGCACCGCCGGCTGGCAAGTCACGCTGCTGGATGAGCGGGCGGGCCAGCTCGACGAGCTGATCGCCACCCTCGCCACCGCCGACCGCTTCATTGGCAACGATTCCGGCCCCGGCCACGTCGCCGCCCTCCTCGGCGTACCGACCTTCACCATCATCGGTTCCCATCCGCCGGAGCATTTTCATCCGCTGCATCCGCAGGCCGCGTGGATCGAGGGCACGCCCTGCCCGTTCAAGCCGTGCAGTGATTACTGTCATTTCGCGGAGCCGCATTGCATCACCAGCATCACGACCGGGGCGGTCTGGACCCGCCTCTCGCGCTGGCTCGCCTGAGTGCAATCCAATCAGCGCAGTAGCGCCCCAGGCAACAAGCGCGTTATCAAGCCAAGCGGCAGCCAATCGGTTAAACGTGCCTGTCGTGCACCGCGCGGCGCACGGGAAATACGCGGCAGCTTCGCTACTCGGTGGACAAAGTCGGAAAATACCCGCTCGTAATCCCCGACGGCGTGTCGCCACGCCAGCGTGTGGGCACGCTGATGCATCTCAGCGACTTCTTGCGGTGGTGAGGAACTCAAGGATTGCAATGCCCGAGCCGCGGCCCGCGGGTCACCAGCAGCGTAATAGCCGCGAGGATCAACCTGCGGAGTATAGTCGTCGCCAAGACTGCCCATCATTGTCGGATAAATGGGAATTGCACCAGCCGACATTGCTTCCAACAGGGCAATTGGGCCGCCTTCGTGGTCACTGAATGACACCACTGCATCCCAAGACTGGAGAACCCGCCAATAATTGGCTCCCTTCTGTACACCCAGAAATCGCACTGAGGGATTAGCCCCAAGGCGACGCATAAGCCAAGGCAGTAGCGAACCTCCGCCCATCACCTCCACACGACAGTTTATCCCAAGTCGGTTAATTTCGCTCATGAAGGGTATCAACCGATCCAATCGTTTATGTGTACGTTCAACCCGACCAACATAACCCACGATCCACTCCCGCTTTTCTGGTCGTCGAAAGTCCAATTCTGCTGGAGGAAATATCGGTAGTGGCGGGACCGCCACTCGGTCGGATGTCATACCCGGCATTTGCAGAAGAACCTGTTGGGCAGTTGCTTTACTACAGCAAAACACGCCATCCACTAGACCAGTTAGATGAGGCAACAAGGGAGCGTAACGTGCAAAATTATCGTGCAGATAAATTATCCTGCGACGCGATCCATCATTATCAGCGAACCAAGGTAAACCCCAAGCACCTTGCCAGACTACCACGCTGCCGGCGTGGTTCGCACACGTCCGGGCCATGGCCATGCGCATCTGTCGAGGAGTGGTTCTCCACGAGAAGGCCTGAGGCGAGTAAGGCTCTTCAGGCAGAGACGGAGCCTTGTCGAACAATGACACTTGGTGAGAATCAAAGCCGAGAATTGCGTCAACTTCGGCATGCCGTGCCAGCACAGCTTCGATTCCGCCAATGGTGCGCGCCCACGGCGCGACATGCAGTAATTTAAGAACCGGTTCACTCATACTGCGCCCAGATCAAAATAGATTTTAGCCCAACGCTCCGCCACGATTGTCGCATCGAACTGTCGCAAGTCCGTCTGCCCAACCCTCAACGAATCCAGCGCATCACTATTCACTAGCAACTCAAGCTGACGGGCAAGGCCTGCCGCGTCACCGGTGCGGAAAAGCCAGCCGTTGCTACCGGGCCGCACAATATCCTGCGCCCCACCAGAGTCAGCAGCCAATACCGGCACTCCAGCCCGTAACGCTTCAAGCATTGCAACGGAAAATGGTTCGTTGTTTGAAGCCACCACCAGACAGTCAGTCTCACTCAAAAAAAACTCCGGTGAAGCCTGCTGCCCATGCCACTCCACTATGCCGCGCAGGCCCGCGGTTTCCGACCGAGTGCGGAGTTCAGTAGCCAAAGCGAGAGAGTCGGCCGAGCCATCGTCAGTCCCAATGTGCCGAAAACGAAAACGCTGACGGATTTCCGCTGGTAGCAACGCGAGGGCGTCGAGCACGAGTTGCCAGTTTTTCCAGCGCACCAGTGCCCCGATTCCGCCCAGCCGGATCAAATCACTCACCCGGGTGCGGCTCAACCCGGCCGAAACGACAGGAGGCACACATTCCGGCATGCAATGTGTCCAGTTGGGATCGCCTGCCGAGTAGTATTTTTTCATTGCAGGACTCAACCAATACAAACGGCTCCCCAACCGGTCCGCCGCCCAGCGGTAGAACCAGCGGTGCCTGCCGTAGCAATGCACACTCACCACCGCGCGCCGTTCGCCAAGCCAGTGCAACCAGAGTCCCACGAGCAGACCAGCGCGCGAGTGACCGTGGTACACGCGGTTCGAACCCGCCTGCAACCATGTCTGAACGACCAGTGCCACCACACGAGCGCGCCAGAAGGTCAGCGGGCTGATTTCTTCTCCGGCGATCCGCGGCAGCTCCAAAACTTCAAGCGCCGGCTCCCGATGCTGAACGCAGCCAGGATTGACCCCCAGCACGCATCGAAAGTGACCCGTCGAAGCCAGATTGCGCACCACAGAAATCACCCCGCCCCGGTCATTGTCACCCCCGGTATACTGCAGGACTTCTGGCGACGGCAACATTCCGCGACGAAAGCGCAACATGCCGGTGCGGGAAAGCTCGAAAACTCACGCGAGCCGGGAATAGACGCGCGGCTTGCAGCCTACCCGTTGTTGCTCCAACCCTCGATGTGCCCGTCCCGCATGTCGCCTGTACCTGCCAGTTCCCATCTCCGTCTCATCCCCATCATTCTGGCCCAAGCCATAGGTCTCGCGTGCGGCATTGCGAGCGTCAGGTTGAATTCGCATTTGGTGCCACCGGCCATGCTAGGCCTTTACGGCCTGTTCCTTACTTTCACCCCCTTGGGCATGTGGCTGCTCTATGTCGGCCTTCTTAAATATGTCGCCCGGCACTGGGCGGCTTCCCCAGACCGGGCTGGATTGCGACACGAAGTTATGGCCGTGGGGCTACGCCGGCTCCCCTGGCTCGCACTGCTCACCGGCGGGGCGGCAGCAGCCATGACTGGGTTAAGCTTTGTCGACCGGTTTATTGTGTGGCTAGTGTTATTCGTGTCAGCCGCGCTACTGACGCTGACCGCTTTTACCCAGGTTGCGCTGCAGGCCGAACGAGCGCATTGGCGGGATTGCTTCGTGGGGGCTACCGCCTCACTCACACGCTCCTTTGCGCCTCCGTTGCTCTACGCCGCGACCGGTGGCATCAGCGCCGCCCTCTGGGTCGGTTTCAGTGCGCACGCACTACTCGCAGCCCTAGTCGGAGCATGGGCGCTGCGTGCCAGTTTTTCAATGCAGCCGGTCAGCCCGATAATCACGCCCACCGCCCGGCAGGTCTATGAGGGACCGTTGTTCATGGCCTTGGCCGTCGCGAACTTGATGCTCCTCGGCATCAACCGTTGGCTCGTGGCATTTTTTTTCGGGGAAAAGGAAGCCGGTTACTTCACACTAGCAGGCGGCGCCGTCATGATTATGACGTCAATGCTGGCAGGTGTGCTAATGCAGTATTTGCAGCCAGGCCTTTTCGCGCTGGGCGATGGTTCCTCTGGATCCCGTCCGGTTCTGGCCCGTCGTTTTGATCAAATCGCTTTATTCTATACGGCGGCAGGGCTCGCGGGATTGATCGCACTGAATTTCCTAGCCCCGTGGCTGGTCGGGCCCCTCATCAGCCCGGTTTATCGAGACTCTATCGGCTGGTTCTTCCCTGCCGGATGCTTCGGCCTAGCGCTGAGTCTGGGGGGATTTTATCATACCATGCTGCTAGCTGGACGGAGGGAACGTGCCTGCGGACCAGTGGATCTGACCACCGCCGCGATCCTGGCCGCGGGCTGTCTGTTCTCCGCCAGCGGCGGTCTCGTCTGGCTGGCACGCTGGTTAACCATCAGCCCTCTGATCCCCTGGCTAGTGACGCGCTCACTATCGCGCTATTATTTTTTTAAGCCTGCGACAGATCACGTGCTCACAAATGACCCTTGAAAAACATCCGCGCGACGCGGCCTCGCTCTGATGCAGCCGCCTGCCACCATGCCTGCAGGACTAACCGCGCAGCCACCCATACTGACGCGATTGATCGATCAAGGGTCAGGGAGGAACGGGCCCGAAAGGCTGCAAGCTCGCAAAAATTTTCTGCGAGACAGACTCGGGCAACCCGGCGGTTGTATTCGGCAGGCGACATCCCGACTTGTAGTCTTTGAATCGCCTCCAATCCTTCCGGCCGACCAGCGCGTCGGCGGGCAGTAAGCAAGCTGATGGTGCATCGGCTTTTTTCAATCTCGGCCAGTTTTTGCTGCGTCGTCTGATCGGCATACCAGCGGTAATGCAGCAGCACCTCCGGCAGGACCGCGAAGCGCCACTGCTCCGTCGCCCGCGACTGGAAATCCAGGTCGGCTGCGTAGGGAAATTCGGGCCGGTAGGGCGTGGCCACGAACAACTCGCGCCGGCCGGTGGCGGCGGGCGTGACGACCGGCGCCGCATACTGGGCATAGGCCCGGTGCCCGGCGGGATCGGGGATGCAGAAAACCTTTCCGGTGATTTTTCCGCCGGCATCAATGCGGTCGGCCAGGGCCGAGACGAGGCCCAGCCCGGGATCGGCGCGCAGGGCGGCGACCTGCTTCTCCAGTCGCTGCGGCAGCGCCAGGTCATCGTAATCGAGCAGCGCGATGAATTCCCCCTGCGCGGCCGCGACCCCGGCGTTGTGGCCGCCCGCGATCCCCTCGTTGCGGGCCAGCCGGACCCAGCGGATCCGTGGATCGCCGCCCAGCGGTCCCAGCGCCGCGACCGTCAGGCCCGTGCCGTTGTCCACCAGCAGAAGTTCAAAGTCGCGGAAGGACTGCCCGAGGATGCTCGCGATCGCCGGCCGCAGGAAGGGCGTGTCGCGATGGAAGACCATGATCACGGAGACGGCGGGCATGCGCACACCTTGTAGTTCCGCCCCGTTCGCTGGCAAGGCCGGGGTCGGGCCGCTCCGGAGTTGCGCCGGGCCGGTGCCGACGCTCTGCTTTGGACAAAATGAGTCCCCGCCTGCGCACCCTGCTTGTCGGCTTCCTCGGCTCGGCCATCGCCGTCTGGGTGGGCATCGCCCTCGCACAGGAGGAGCACTTCATCGCGTCACTCTCGGCGGGCATTTGCCTCTGGGCGATTCTTTCCTGGACGCGCGGGCCGCTGGCGGAGGCCTGGCTGCTTTCATTTCTCATCTTCGGCTATGTGATCGGCAACCGGGGGTTTGCCCAGATGTCGCCGGTGTCGGGGCTGCCGTTGTTCTTCAGCGAACTGGGCCTCGGCATCGTGATCACCCTCGTGGTCCTGCGCGGGGCGCTGCACCGGACCCTGCCCATCCGGCGGGACTGGCTCAATGCCCTCCTGCTGCTCTGGCTGGTCCTCGGGAGCGGCCGCCTGGCGTGGGATTTCCGGACCTACGGCTTCCTCGCCCTGCGCGACTTCGCCCTGGTTTACTACCTGCTCTATTTTTTCGCAGCCCAGGCTCTTGCCCGCCATGCTCCCTCCCGTCGCCTCCTATATAATGCCTTGTTAGTGACCTTCGCAGTGTTACCAGTCACAGGACTGCTGGCTGTCCTCTTTGCTGATTTTTTTCTCGGCCATTTCTTAGTCGATGGAATTCCGCTAATTTTCTACAAAGGCGACCTACTCGCTACGTTTCTCTTCACTGGTTACATCATTTTACTACCCCATGATGACTCCGGGTGGCAAAAATCTTGGTGGCGCTGGCTGGCAGCGGTGTCTTCCCTAGTGCTGGGTCTGAGCCTGCTTTCACGTGCGCCACTACTCGGGCTAATTGTCGCGATTGCATGGCTTGGCTGTTCGGGCCGTTGGCGACCGGCTACGGTGCTCATCACTGTCTGTGTAGCGGGGTTGCTCGCCGTAACTATTTATTCGCTGCTGCAGAAGAAGGATTTCACTCAGACAAGAGCGTATGCGTTATATGAAGCAATTGCTTCCATCGCCGACTATAGCGGCACACGAAACTATCAAAACGAAGATAGCAGTAACAAGGGTGACAATAACCGCTTCCGTATCGTCTGGTGGAGAAATGTTGCCCAGGAGACGCTTTCAACCTCGCCGGTATTGGGCTTGGGTTTTGGCGCGGACCTGGCTCACGGCTTTCTGATCGAATATTACCCAACGTCGGATGCAGATTTCTCAGCCCGTAGCCCGCACAATGTCTTTGTGACCACGCTCGGTCGAATGGGTTTGGCCGGGGTCGTAGTTTTGCTTGCCATATATTGGGTGCAGGGGCGTATCACTGCGCGGACCGCCAGGGAGACCCGCCGTGAACCCAGCAGACACATGGCCATGACCCTGCAGGCCGCCGTATGGGTCGTAATGATTAGCGCTTGCCTCGGTGTGGTTCTAGAAGGCCCAATGGCTGCCATCCCGTTCTGGATCATGCTGGGGTTGGCGCACCATGCGGCCACGCGGGAGGCGATTGCGCCGTTGCCAGCGGAGCTCCCGGGTGTTTAGTGGCGGGTCTCTCCTTCCGTGAAGTTCACCCAAGCCCTCGACATCCGCAGCTTGTTCAAGGTCACGACGCGTGAACGCTTCGACCGGATCACCCCGATCTGCCTGCTGATGCTGATGACCTTCGGGGTGTTTTTCATCTATAGCGCCCAGATGGCGACCGGTCGCGGCCAGTGGCAGCAGCAACTGGTCTGGATCGCCGGCGGGATGGGCATCTACCTGGCGGTTTCACTCCTGGACTACCGACTGTGGCTGCGCTGGTCGCATTGGGTGTACCTGGCGAGCATGGTGCTCCTTGTCCTGGTGCTGATCCCGGGCCTCGGGAGCACTCGCATGGGCGCCCGACGCTGGCTGGATTTCGGGGCGGTCTCGTTCCAACCGTCCGAGAGCGCCAAGCTGGCCGTGCTGGTCATGACCGCCGCGACCCTGACGGGAGCCAAGATCGGCACCGTGCGCGACTCGCTCCAGACACTTGTAAAATTGGCTCTTGCGGCAGGTATCCCCATGCTGTTGATAATCGCAGAACCCGACCTCGGAACCGCCCTGGTCATCGCCCCGATGGTCTTCGCCATGCTCTACGTTTCCAACCTCTCCACGCGCTTTTTTGGCGTGGCGGTTGGCGTGTTCGCCCTCGGGGTCGGTGTCATTGCCCTCGATACGTGGCGCTACGCGAGCTTCCTGGAGGCCAACCACCTGTCGCCGACCAGCGACCGCGGGGCCTACGAGTCACATTCTTTCCTGCCCATTTTGCACGATTACCAGCGCAACCGCGTCCTGGCCTTCGTCGCCCCGGACAAGATCGATCCCATGGGCATCGGCTGGAACCAGCGCCAGTCGCTCATCTCCGTCGGCTCCGGCGGCTTCACGGGCAAGGGTTGGACCGAGGGGACGCAGGCCAAGCTGGGCTACCTGCCGCGCGCCATCGCGCACAACGACTTCATTTTCTCCGTGATCGCGGAGGAAAAAGGATTTTTGGGAAGCATCACCGTCATTGGACTGTTTGGCGTGGTGTTGTGGAACGGAATACGGATCGCCGGGCTCGCCCGCGACCGTTTCGGCGCACTATTAGCGCTGGGCGTCACGGTGCTTATGGCCGTGCACGTTTTCGTGAACATCGCCATGACCGTCGGTCTTGTGCCGGTTACAGGCATACCGCTTCCCTTCATCAGCTACGGCGGCACCTTCGTGCTCAGCTGCTGCTTGCTGCAAGGACTGGTTCAAAGCGTCTATCGCTACCGGAGGGACTTCTAACATGAGTCTCCTCCCACCCGATATGGACCGCTCTGCCGGAATCTCCTGCGCACAGCCCGCTGCTCGCGAATGCCCCGTGTCTACAACCACCCGGGATCACCCCCACCATGAACGACCAACCCACAAACTCCGGCGTCCCCTCGGACGCCGCCTCACGTTATGAAGAGGAACTCGCCAACCCCCCGCCGCAGAAGCACAGCGAGCCTCTCACCGCGGAACAGCTCCGCAATGAATCCAAGGAACGCGCCGCCAACCGGCCCATCCTCCAGAAGATCCTGAGCGTCTTCCGCAAGGAGAAGGGCTCCTTCCGCGAACTCGTCATCAACTCCGAGCCCCTCGAGAAGCGCGTCGCGCTCCTCGTCGACGGCACCCTCGACCGCTTCGAGATCGAGCGGGAATCCGACAGCCGCATGGTTGGCGGCATCTACAAGGGCCGCATCAAGAACCTCGACCCGGGCCTCAAGGCCGCGTTCGTCGACATCGGCTACAACAAGAACGCCTTCCTCCACTACTGGGACATTTTGCCCGCCGCCACCGACTCCTCCGTCGAGGTCGTGCGCGTCAACAAGAAGAAGGACGCCGGCGGCCAGCGCCCCGCCCAGCCCACGGTCAAGGACATCCCGAGCCTCTACCCGCCCGGCACCGACATCGTCATCCAGGTCACCAAGGGCCCGATCGGCACCAAGGGCCCGCGCACGACGACCAACCTCTCGCTGCCCGGCCGCTACCTCATCCTCACGCCGTTTTCCGACGGCTGCGGCATCTCCCGCAAGATCGAGGACCCGCAGGAGCGCAAGCGCCTCAAGACGCTCATCAACGAGCTGACCATCCCCGAGGGCATGGGCATCATCGTCCGCACCGCCGGCGAGGGCAAGAAACCCCGCTACTTCGTCCGCGACCTCCACCTGCTCCTCACCAAGTGGCAGGAGATCGTCCACAAGATGGAGAACGACCGCGCCCCCGCCTGCCTCTACCAGGAGCCCGACATCGTCGAGCGCACCGTCCGCGACTTCCTCACCGAGGACATCGACCGCGTGCTCATCGACAACGAGTCCGACTTCAAGCGCACCCAGGAGCTCGTCTCGCAGATTTCCTCCCGCTCCCGCGGCAAGATCGCGTACTACAAGGAGGCCATCCCGGTCTTCGAGCGCTACAACATCGAGCGCCAGATCGAGCAGACCTTCCAGCGCCGCGTCCCGCTGCCGTCCGGCGGCGAGATCGTGATCGACGAGACGGAGGCCCTCATCTCCATCGACGTCAACACCGGCTCCCACAAGTCCCGCTCCGGCGACGAGAAGAACACCATCTTCCAGGTGAACATGGAGGCCGCGGTGGAGATCTCGCGCCAGATCCGGCTCCGCAACATCGGCGGCCTCGTGATCATGGACTACATCGACATGAAGGAGCGCCGCCATCGCAACTCGGTTTACGACAAGATGGTCGAGCTGATGTCCGAGGACAAGGCCAAGACGCACATCCTGCCCATCTCGACGCTCGGCATCATGCAGATGACCCGCCAGCGCCAGCAGGAGTCGCTCTCGGCCAACATCTACACGGCCTGCCCGTACTGCCGCGGCCGCGGCATCGTGAAGTCCGCGACGACGATGTCGGTGGAGCTGCAGCGCAAGCTGTCCTCCGTCGCCCGCCGCCTGCAGACCCGCAAGGACGGCAAGGAATACGCCCTCCGCATCCACGTCCACCCGTCGATCCTCGACCGCCTGCGCTCCGAGGATTCGGAGCTCCTTGTCCGCGTGGAGAAAACCTACGGCGTGAAACTGGCCTTCCGCGCCGACCCGAATTACCACGTCGAAAACTTCAAAATCATCAACGCGATGACGAATGAGGAGTATCGTTAGTTTATGTGAGCGGGTAGAAATCATGAGGAGTGGGTAGATATCACGAGGACTCTCGGGTAGAAATCACGAGGAGTCGCAGGTAGAAATCACGAGGAGTCGCAGGTTAAATACATCGCCCAATTCAAAGCCGCAGGTTCGCCTGCGGCTTTTTGTTTCCCCACCCCTTGGATGGTGGCGAACCACACGGTTATCGTTCAACAGTTCGGCTAGCTAGAATGTCCTCTCCGCATACTCGACCCAAAATGGGTCGAGTGACTCAATACTTGAAGGTTGTTTCCAGCATCTTCAGTTGCGCTTCAGACAGTATGTCCCGGTGAGCGAGCGTATTGCGGGCGTCCCGCAGCAGGCTCACTTTCCATTTTTGGTTTGCAGGTGCATTTGTGCGCCGTAACTCAAACCAAATTGAACCAATTTCCCTGATCTCAGGCGGATCCTCGTCTCGAATCGGAAGGAACCGAGCAATATCACGCACCAAACGCAGTCTTTGCTCCTCAATCCAAGGCAATAGTACAGCCGCCTGCGCTTTCCAAGTTCGCCGATCGAGTTCTGCCCTTGCATGCCTTCCCTGTGGCGAATCATCCGCTCGGACCGCCAGAAGGGCTGAATGCATAACGCGCCTTCCATCAAGATATCCCGCAGTGCCCATATCCTCATCTTCTTGCGATCTTGCCGTCCAACCGCGCGAAGACGCTACTTCCTTAAGTAAATTCAGAGGATCACTAAACATTTCTTTTGTTGAGGCCGTCAGACGCGCGCAAAGTTGCGTATCCCAAATTGCCAGTGACGCGACGGTGTGGACCGCCACCTTTTCGACGAACGAGTCTGACCAAAGCCCGTGAGAGAACGACTGTGCCAATGCAATAGAATCTGTTTCGGTCCAAGCGCCATCCCATGCTCGGATACGCAATGCAACCTCATCGCATAGGCTGCGAACCGAACAACTGGTGGTAATGACTAATATAGGCCGGGTGTGCTCATCTAGCCGAACAATTTGTTGGTGAAATTTAAGCAAAAGCGACGCCCACTCGGGCCAAATCTTCGCATCGGTCACAGTCACAAGCATGATACGCCTTGTCGGTCCGCAAGCGTCTATAATTGTCCGCAATACGGGCGGGCCGTCTTGTTTGGGTAAGGCTAACGATAACGCCTGGAGTGGTTCAGTTGAGGGCGTGAGTGTATCAAACCAGTATTCTCGTTCGCGAAGATGTCTCCTGATTTCGGATGCCAAATCATCGAGCAAAATGAGAGGGGCTCGCGCGACGACACATTTCCCGTCGAGAACGTCCGAAACCGCGGCGGCAACAAACCGTCGAGGGCCGGGCAACGACCAGAATTCTTCAGGATTCACGCAGAACGAGCCGTTCGAAGACGGGGTCCCACTTTCTTGAACCGGGCTGGACAATGTCGACTAGCCCAAGCAACTCAGCCACCACCAAAATATCTCGGATGGTTTCATCAGGGATGTTCAAGATCTCGGCATAGGCTGGTAGATCACCGTCTACTAACACTTCATCGGCCTTGGTTTGCTGCGCGCGCATCTTCTTCATGATGCTAGCGACAGTTCGCGCAGCTTCACTGTTTCCCGTAAAGCGAACCAGCGCTTCGTCGCCTTCGAAGGGCGGGTGTTCTCGTAGAGATGCATAGGCAATGTCCTTGTTTGCTGCGTGGCTTTGTTGCCGCGCAAACTCTTGCACAAACTCCGGCCAACCGCCGGTTGCATCGACAAGCTTTGCAACCTCCCCTTCGTTCATTGGAATCCCAATCTCACTCAGTAAGGGCAACAAGAAGTCTTCAGACCATTTCTTTAGCACGATAAGGTCGCTTCCATCTGTCGTTATCTTTCGAATCCAAGTAGCGTTTTTGTCCCAAAGAGCTTCAGGAGAGACCTCGAAGACAACGCGAATATAGCGAATCGGGGAACGAAGTTTTTGACAGAAACTACGAGCGCTGGATGCCCACTCTTCAGTCCACTTCACCTGCGCAGGCACCCACACCAAATGCAATCCGTCCTCGCCATCTAGTGTCGATGAAGCGATCTTTGCTAACTCTAATTCGAATTGTTCTGATGTAATTGAAGTTGAACGAATGATATGTTGCCGTCCTACAGGTACGACTTCAGCCATAGACGCTCCCGCCAAATCGAGGCCGAGTGCTCTTGAGCCAAGGACGAACGTAACTCCGTTTGTTTTTGCACAAAGTTTCGATTCATCACTTAATGTCATTGTACGGCGGAGGGACGATTCTTTGCCTGTCTTCCTCCTGGCCCTGAAACTCCGAGGCGTATAGTCAACAATCTTGCGCGGTCCTTCTACCAAGTGCGACGCTATCTCTTCACGAGTACCTAATAACAAGAGTAAGTTTGCGTTTCGGAAACTATAGCGGTCCTGTGACCTCCTGAAAACTCCGAGTTGACACATCTCATCCAAGAGCGAGCGGAATTCATCTGAGGAACCCTGTGCGAATCCGTCCATCCACCAGTCCTGAGCCATTTTTCTCAGGTCGGTTGAGGTGTACCCCTGCTCCGCCTCATCAGGCGCCTCCAAGAACTGATGCGCCACAATATATGCGAGCAACCAATAACGAGGATCGAGTTGTAGGGTAAGTTTAAACCGGCCGACAATGTCTTCGCGAAACGCCGGGTCCTGATAGACCTCATCCAACTCCGCTTCGGTTATCTGGAAAGGAGGTCCTTCCACGCGATGTTCGATCATTCGCCGCCACATGCGGCTACAGAATTGTTGCACAAGACCCGGATAAAAATTGCACAGCGTCAACATTCTGGAAACTAAATCTGCAGAGGAAAAGCGCGTGCCAAGAGCAGTATCGGGCCGATGCTCGGCCGGTATGTCAGTGAAGAGATGACGAGGCAGGAGCTCAATGAGCGCCTCGATTTACTCGCGGCAGTTGGCGTTTGCGCCGGCGGAGAAGCCCCGCCGGCAGACGCCAGCCGGCTTCGCCATGGCGTCCGCTTGTATGGGCGCAACTAAGAGGTCTTTTAAATTATTATCCAAGAGCAACTTTATGAACACACACAACATCATCACCGTCACCTGTCCGAGCTGCTCGCATGAGTTTCCTCTCAGCGGAGCCGTTCTCGGTTCAGTCCGGGAAGGGGTCCGCAAGGAACTTTCCGCCGAAGTGCTCAAACGCGAGCAGTCGCTGGAATCGAAGCTCCAGGAGCTTCGCACGAAGGAAGAGCTGATCCGCAAGCAGGCTTTGGACCTCGAAGTCGAGGTCACGAAAAAGCTCAATATCCGCCTGAAAGAGGTGGAGGCTCGCGCCCGCCAGCAGTGGCGCGGGCGATGGCCGGTAAGGCGATCGAAGCCGATCTTGCCGATTGGCGTGTCCTAGAAAGCCAGGATGCCTCCACGCTCGTGGCCTTGAAGGAGATGATGGTCCAGCAGATCAATCAGGTGCTCGACATTTTCTTCGGCCCAGAGCGTCAGCTCACCGCCCTGCAGTTCATCGAGCGAGCCCATTTCTTGTGCGTTAGCTTCAATCAGTCGGCAACGGCAGGTAGGCCATTCTCCCTCGGTCGGGTTGGAACTTTTGAAGAGCGATTCGGAAAATTGGTCCTGCAAGACTCCGTCGGCTTCGACACGCCTGCTTACCATGAACCGCACACTAACCGACGACGACATCGAGATCCTGGCTGGCCGGATAGTCGAAATGATCGGAGAACGGCTAAGCCGCGCCGTGCTCCGAACGCCGCCCCCCCTCGCTGAGCCAGCGCCGCCGCCCGCCCATCTGCCAGTGCCGGTAGAGATTCCAGAAAAACTCAGCTACAGCCTGAAGGAACTGAGCATGGCCTTGGGGATTTCTAAGGTGAGCATATATCGGCTTGAAGCTCGCGGCCTACTTAAGTCTCTGCGATATCTCCGGACGAAGATATACACACGCAAGGAAGTGGAGCGATTCCTGAACGAACGAGACCGACAACCGTGACCGCTGTGATCCCCGTTGACGCCAGCTCTGCCAGATGCCCTTTTCTCCTTTAGTCAGTCCTGTAGTCATCTACCCGCAACTCCTGAACTCTCCTGCCTCGTCCGGGCATCAGCGGAAACTCTCCCGTCTGAAAAGTCCTTTTTACGCTCCTCATGATTTCTACCCGCTCACAGTTTAGTCCGAGAGGTTAATTCTGTTTTCGAGACCCGGTCCAAAAAGGCCGGGTCTTTTGCTTCCTGAGCGATAGCATCCGGAGACAAGGCCTCGCGCGCGGCCAACTACGCCTTGGTGGGCACGGCTATCCAGGAGGGCATTCGTCACCGCGATCCCGTAGATTCCTGCGCCGAAGGATGAGCACCGGGGTAGCTGCCGTATCCTTGAGGCTTCGGCAAAGCCATCCGGTCACTTGGCCCAAGCCTTGCCTTCTGGCGTGCGGCGCCAGGTAAAATAGGCATCGAGCACCTCCAGCGCCGCGGCGCCAGGCACCGGACCGGGGGTTGCCTCGTCATGAAAATACATCACGCCGCTGTTTTTGCCGGTGTACTGCGGCCACGCCGGGACCCCCGGCCCGTTGGGATCGCCCCGCTTGGCGAAGTTCGTCCAGTAAGTTGACACGGTGTCCGAGATCGCGTGATCGCCCGGCGTCAGCTTCGTATCATTGGGGTCGAGGGTTTGGAAAACATAGGGCACGTCCATGCCGTGCGCCATGCCGTGGTCGGCCTCGGGTGAGCCGGCCGGATGCGGCGGGTGCTGGTCGAAATGGTAATAGAAGACTTTGGATTTTCCGGTGAGCACCTGCAGGTTGGCCCAACTCCACGTCTGCCAGCCAAAGGCCGCGTCGCGGGAGAGATCGCGCGCGGTTCTGGGCACAGAGTCGGTCCCGGCGGGATAGGCCTGCAGGAGTTTGTCCGCGAACGGACCGTAGCGCTTCTGCGTATTCGCGGCGTATTCCGCCGGGGTCTTGCCCGAAGGGAAACTCAGGCCCTCGTCGGAATTGTAGCCGATCAGGACCGCGACATCGTTGTAATTTCCCGCTTCGTAGAGCTCGTGCTGGTCGCCGGGAACCACCCAGCCATCGACGATCGGCCACGCCGCGCCGCTGCCCCAGCCCGGCGGGAGCTTTTCCGGGGCGAGCTTGCGGAGGTCCGCGACCGACGCGGCGCCGGCTTTCGCGGCGAAGGCCACGCCGGCCTGCTCGGCTTCGGCGAGCGGCTTCATGTTCTCACCGGGATAGGTTGTCGGACGCGTCGGGCCGAATGATCCACCGCTTTGCGAGATGGCGCCACGGAAGAGTCCCTTGGCCTCGGGCGAGGCGCACAGCATGCTGACCGCGATGCCGCCCGCGGACTCGCCAAAGATCGTGACCTTGTCCGGGTCGCCGCCGAAGGCCGCGATGTTCCGCTTCACCCAGCGCAGGCCCGCGATCTGGTCCAGGAGGCCGTAGTTGCCGGAAACATGGTGCGGCGATTCGGCGCTCAATTCCGGATGCGCGAGAAAGCCCAGCGGGCCGACGCGGTAATTGATGCTGACGAGCACGACACCCTTCCGCGCCAGGTGCTCGCCGTTGTGGACCGGCGTCGACGTGGAGCCAAACGAGAACCCGCCGCCGTAGATCCAGACGAGCACCGGCACCTTCTCGGCCGCGGACTTCGCGGGCGTCCAGATGTTCAGGTAAAGGCAGTCCTCGCTCACGTTCCCCTTGCCGTCACCCTGAAAGGGATCGGGCGCGAAGTCCGTGGCCGCACGCACGCCGGTCCATTTTGCGACGGGCAGCGGCGGACGCCAGCGGAGATCGCCGACCGGCGGCGCGGCGAACGGGATGCCTTTATAGACACTCAGGCCGGGCGCGGCGACCCCCTGCACGAGACCGTATTCGGTCATGACGGGGGCCGGCGATTGCGCATAGCCCAACCCGACGGCGAATAGGGCGAGAAAGACGGTCAGTTTGGTTTTCATAAGCGGGGCAGAAGCAAGGGAGCGAAAGCAAATCAGGCTGGCGCAGGGATGGAATGAAACCAGAACCGCAGGGATTTCACTCCCCTGCCCTGGCCTTGAGAAAACCGTTCACGTCGAGCCAGTGGGTGAAGGGCTCGAACCACCAGTACGTGGGGTGGCCCGGGTAGCCCATGCCAAAGCCGTGGCCGCCGTCCTGGTAGAGGTGAAACTCGACCGGCCGACCGGCTAAGAACCACGACCTGATCAACCCGAACTCGCCGCGGAAGAGGAAGTCATTCGCGGCGATGGCCACGAAGAGCGGCGGCGCATCCTTCGGCACGTCGACCCGTCCCATGCCACCGTAGATCGGGGCGATGAAGGCGAACTTCATGGTCTTGGAGTGGAGCGTGCAATGCATGGTCAGGCCGGCGCCGGCCGAGAAGCCGACCATGCCGATCCGTTTTGGATCGACGTTCCACTCCCTGGCCCGGCTGACGATCATGGCGTAGGCGGCCTCGGCGTCCTGCAGCTGGTTGGACAGGTCCGGTGACGGCGGACGCGGGGCTTCGACCGCCGGGGCACCCGCGGGTGCGGGTGCCGGGGGCGCGAACATCTGGTTCATCGACTGCTTCAGGCCCTCGAGCGTATCGGGCGTCGGTTGCAGCCGGTACTTGAGCACGAAGGCGGCAATGCCGCGATCGTTGAGGGCCTTCGCGATTTTCCAGCCCTCGTTGTTGATCGAGAGCCAGCGAAAGCCACCGCCGGGCGCCACGATGACCGCAGTGCCGTTGGCCTTGGCCGGGTCGGGCAGGAACGGCGTCAGCGTGGCGGTAGTGACGTTGCGTACCATGGGCTCGCCCCACTGGCGGAACCAGCTCTCCTTCGCGGGCTGGTTCGCGACGCCACCGGTGCCGAGCGCGATGGCGTTGGGCTCGGCGGGGGCGTCGAGTGGATAGATCGTGCCGTCTTGCGCGAGGGCGGACGTGGCGCAGGCAAGCAGCGAGGCCAGGGCGGCCGTCTTGGTCAGGTTCATCAACTTTTCAGGTAGGGTCATGGGGATATGGGGTGAAAGGAACTGGCGATGGGGAGAAATCACTTTGCGACGGAAGGCCCGCGACCGAGCAACGGCAGCATCACCTCGGCGTACCGTTTGCCAAGTTCGCGGTAGCCTTCCGCCGTGAAGTGCAGGTGGTCGGGCCGGCAGGCGCAGCCGGCCGAGGAGACGACATGGGCGCTGGGAATGGTTTTCGGCAGCGTGGCGATGATGTCGTTCATGCTCGCACAGGCGCCCTTCTGGTCGGCGGCCACGACCTCGCCGACGAGGAGCGGCACATCACCGGCCTTGAGGTCGAGATCCCTGAGCAGGTTTTCATAGAGGGCCTTGACCTTGGCCGGCCACTCCGGGTCGTTGGTGTTGGATTCGCCCTGATTCAGGAGAATCCCATGGATGACGCCGGCTTGCTTGGCCTGCCGGCCGAGGTCGACCAGACGCTGGTAAGGACTGCCGCCGTACGCGGCGATGATCCCCTTCATCCAGGACGGGGCCGTGGCCGCGTAGGATTCGAGCGTGGCCGGGTTGAACACCTCGATCCTGGCGCCGGCGACCGCGACGTTGACGACCCCGATCGAAATTGCCGCCGGGAGTTTTGCGACCAGCGTGCGTCCGAAATAGTCGGACGGACTGAGCCCGGAATCGGGCCGGCACAGCGGCGGGACGGCGGTGTACCAATTGCCCCGGGTTCGATTCAGCGCGGGGAAATCCACCGCCGCCAGCACCTTGAAACGCGGGTCGGCCCAGGTTTTTTCCTCGGCCGGAATTCCGGGAAAGCCCTCCATGTTCGACTGCCCCAGGCACAGGAAAATATAAAAATTCCTGTCCTGGGCTTCGGCGCGAACCGCCAGCAGCACGGCGGCCAAAGCAAACATTCGGGCGGACGTGATCATGGAGGGGGAGCGAGGGGGGTTGGCGGGTTATTTTTTGGCGGGAAACCGCAGCAGGGTGACCGAGTAAGGCGCAAAGGTGCGGCTGAACACCGCCGCGGCATTTGTAAGCGGCTCTTCCCTGGGCGCGACGTTAGCCGGCTGCGCGACTGAATTGGTCGCCGCGGGATCGCCCGCGATGACGATCGCCTTGCCGGCGCCGACCTCGCGCGCAGCCTTGAGATGAATTTCGGCCGCCAGCGGGGCCGCCGCCGTGTTGACGACCTTTACGATCAATTCGCCGCTGGCGTTGACGTAGGACGCGGAGGCAAACGCGGTCGCCGCTGGGCGGGGCGGCTCGTCGTTCTCCGCCATGACCAGTTTGCCGTCAACGTAACCGCGGGCGGAATGGCCGTTCACTTCAAGTTTCAGCACGTACCACCGGCCGGTTTCAACCGAGAAGGGTACGCCCGTCCCGTAGGGCTCGCGGCCGCCATTTTCGGCCACCTCACAACGGGAAACCGTGTTGCCCCAACCGCCGAGATTCCACCAGCGGTAGTTGTCCCCGTCGGCCGCATGCCAGAGGAGGATGAAGCCTTCGTCACCGGCAAGCTTCCGCGCGCGCAGTGTGACCGTGTAATTGGTCCAGCCCGGATCGCCCGCGAGGGCCCAGGACTGGGGACCGTTGCCTTGCGGACGCAGGACGCCGCCGTCGAGAGACCAGCGCCCCTGGGTGAACTGCCATTGGCCGGCATCCTTGGTCAGGTTGTCGGAAGAGAGCGTGCGGCCATCGGGACTGGTGACGACGAAGTCGGAATATTCAACCCGCGTCCCATACGAACCCACGCCCACCCGGCCGCGCGGATGTGGATCCTCGATCACGGCGACCTGGGGCACATCGAGACTGACCGGTACAACGACGTCGCCCTTGTTCTGCCCGAAGACGGCTAGGACGTGGTAACTCGGAGAACCGAAGGCGTGGAGGGCGTCGTACCCGATCAGGTTCGTGTTCCACTGCCAGCCGCGTGGGTGCCCCTTCGCCTGATCCTCAACATTCACATTCGCGAAGAGCGGGGCGTAACATTGCATCACGACGTCGTCGGCATTGCGCTCGAGGCCCATGACGAAAACGGCATCACCGAGGGCCGACATCAGGTTGGGCGTAGGTGAGCCACCCTGCGTGGCCCATTCACCCATGAACACCTTGATACCGTCGGCCTTGCGGCCCTCCGGATGACCCGAGCCCGGGTCGTAGCGGGTCCCCTCACGAATCATCGTGCCCGCGGTGGCATAGATGTGGTCGTCGACGAGGTCGGTTTTTGTCCCTGTGACTGGCGTCGTGGCGATGATCTTGAGCTGCGGATATTTCTCCCGGATCGCCTTAGCCATCTGGGCAAAACGGCCTTCGTAGCTGCCCGAGTGGTCGAAGAAGTCCTCGTTGCCGATTTCCACATACTTCAGCTGGAACGGTTCGGGGAAACCGTCGGTCGCGCGGCGCTTGCCCCACTCGCTGTCAGCCGGGCCCATGACATACTCGATCTCCTCGAGCGCCTCCTTCGTGTACAGATCGAGCTCCGCGCTGCCCGCTGCGGCGTAGTCTCCATTCAGGGTGTAGCCGGCAAAGAGCGCGAGCACCGGCTCGGCACCGAGCTGCTTGCACCAGAGCAGATACTCCGGCAGGCCGAAGCCGTCGCTACTCCGGTAACTCCAGCAGCCCATGTGGCCGGGCCGCTCGTCGGCCGGCCCGATCATTTTCTTCCACGCAAAACGATCGGCAAAGCGGCTGCCCTCGACATAATTGCCGCCGGGGAGGCGGATGAAGGCCGGATGCATGTCCGCCAGCAGCTTCATGATGTCGGGCCGCAGGCCGTTGGGCACGTCACGGTAGGTCGGCGGGAAGAGTGACACGAAGCTGAAGTCGATGCTGCCCAGGCCGGTCGCCGAAAGCACGAGACGGGCGGCGGCGGTCGCCGGCGCGTCAGCGGGCGTGGTGAAGGTGAGTGTGTATTTTTTCCACGCGCCGGTGAGCGCGGCAGTCGCGGCCTTGACGACCGTGCGCTCGCCGTCGGCCGTGACAAGCGCCGCGGTGACCGGCCCGGCGAAGCCGGCGATACCCCGCGCGTAAAACGAGGCGGTATACCGGGTGTCCGGCTTAACCGGGATGCCCCAGTAGCCGTTGTTGGCGATGCCGCCCGTGCCGCCGGAGAGCGTGAGCCGGAGATTCACCGGCAGCGCGGCATTCACGGGATCGAACTGATTCGTCGCGGCGCTGGCGGCGCCGACCACCGACCAATGCGGCGGGACCACTCCGATCGGCGGCTTCGCGGACCGGCCGGTCTGGCCGGCAGGCGGATCCTGGAATGTGCGGTTCCGAATCAGTTCGGCGAACAGGCCGCCATCGTAGCTGTAGTTTATCTCCTCGGTCATCAGGCCGTAAAAACTGGCGGGAATCGCAGGACCGGGATGGCTGAGGTCGATCTCGAGCTTGGCCGGCGCGGCCCAGCCGGCGAGGACGGCAAGGCCGGTCCAGGTGATGGCGCAAAGCGCCGCTTTGGGGTGAAAGATTTTCATCGTTGAATGAGGGGATGGAAGAACGGACCTAAATGCGGTCCTACCAGATCACGCCGACCACAATGTGTGTGAAGGAATGCGCTGGAAGGGAATCGTAGAGGGGTAGATCGAACGGCTCGGGTCACGGCCAGGGAACATGGCCGACCAAAGTCGACCCAGACAGGATGGGGAGAGGTCTACTCAAACACACCCGGCGGGGAGTTGGGAGTAGTTTTCTCCCTAACGGTAAAGTAGACCCGCAATGGCGACCCTCTGCCGTCACAACGAGGGGCAGTTTGAGCACTTTTCCCGGGCGCGCGCCCCAGGCGCGGCAACCTGCGATCAACATCACAAAACCCGGAAGACGCGGATAATGACCGTGCCGGGGCGCGGGCCCCCGGCGATGGAACTGACAAACTGGGACTGGTTCAGCCACTCGTGCGGCCCGTTCGGCGCCGTGAAACGCAACGCAGTGCGCATGTAGGCCCCGCCCGCGGCGATGACCCCCTGATTCCGTACAATGATCACCGTTCCATCGTCCGTGCGGATCGAGTAAAGCGCGTCCGCCTCCGTCACGCCGTCGGAACGGTCGGTCTGCCAGTCGGCCCCGCCGGGCAGGACGACGCCGCGCAGCCGGGGCCCTTGAAGGGTTCCGCCGGTGATTGGAATATATCGGCGCCGGCCCAGCGGGGTCGCGCCCACGTCGATCGGCGCGTCGATGGCAACCACCGCTTCGTAGACAAACTCCGTCAGCAATGGCGGCACACTCACCGCGGATTGCTTTTCAGTCGCAGTGGATGTCTGGGCGGGCGCTTCAGTGCCCGACCCGGATAGGCTCAAACCGAGTGTGGTCAAAACGATCCATCCGGTGCGAAGTGAAATTTTAATGATTGCCGGGTCGCGAGGCGCGGCGACCGGCGAGTCCGGCCGACCGCCAGCAGATTGGATCATGGGTATTGCGGAGGGAATAGATTTGCCAGAAAGGAATAAACCCGTCGCCCGAAGTGCGGCTGATTAACGAACGCGTGTCCGGCGCCCGCACCTCCCGGCCATGTCCTAACCCTCCGCGCCGGTTCGTGTCGCCCTGTTGTTGTGCTTCCCTGCACCACCGCGATCTGCCCATCATTTGAGCCCGCGAATTCGCTAATAAATCAGACCTCAAATCCATTTTCTAAACCAGCCATTAACGTCCATCAGTGCAGACTGGCGGTTAACTCAGCGGCATTTTCTCGCGACGGTTACGAAGGGAGCAAAGGCAGGCGCGTGCAGGTGCCAGTCGGTTCCTTTATATCCTTCGCGAGCCCCACCTGGACTGGAGCCACGCCACCCGGGGGAGTGCAGCCCGATCAAACGACACCCGGCACGACTCCGGCCTCGGGGCATTTCGCCAGCGGCACCGCCTGCAGGATTGGGACGATCAGCGGCAGAATGACCGAAACGATTTCCTCCGCGGGCGGGCGCTGCGGGGTTTTCAACCACTCCTTGACCGCGCCGTAGATCGCCCAGCTGGCGGTCGTCGCGACCATCTCGGCGGACGGCCCGGCAGTGACGGCAGCCGGCGACAGACCCGGGAGCAGGACGCGCCGGATCGCGTTGGTGATGGCCGCCTCGATCAGCGGCTCGAACGCACTCTTGTGCGCCACCTCCGTGCAACCGCCCTGATGCAGCGCCAGGTAATCGCAGGCGGCCAGGATGACCGGCCGCGCCGCCGACGGACAGCTGCCATCGTAGCTCACACTCCGTTCGTGCAGTATCTGGTGAAATCCACCCGCGACCAACGCATCAAGCAGGGCGAATTTGTCGGTGTAGTGATCGTAGAAAGTGGCGCGGTTTACCGTGGCCGCATCGGCGATATCCTGAACCGAAATCTCATCAAAACTCTTCGCCTGCATGAGCGTCCGCAAGGCTCCCTGCAGCAATTGCCGGGTCCTCCGAATCCGCGGATCTTTCACTTCACAGTCTGAAACAGGCATAATTTGACCGGTAACCGTTTATTAATGAGAGGCAAAGAAAAACGCCTACAAAAACAACACTTGACGTTTATCTAATAAACGACACTTGTCGGTTACGCATCACAAGTCGTCTATCCAATCCTCCCATGCCTACACTCCTCCAGATCGATTCCAGTCCTCTTAGCACTGATCGGCTCCGTCTTTTCGAGCCACCCTTAGAGTCGGTCTGGATGGTTGGTTGATGTTGCTATGACTGACGCTGGTTGTCCATCCCTGGCGTAGGGAAGGCCCGGCTTGGCGGGCCTGACCGGAGCCAGGGATGGAG
>CAIUGM010000001.1 GCA_903898675.1 uncultured Verrucomicrobiota bacterium | reverse complement strand
TTCCTAAACGTGTGATCCCGGTTCAATTCCGGGCGGGGGCACCAGCCGTCGCTCAGCGCATGGCGCTGGGCTGAACCGTGACAGAAAGTTTGTCCGGGTTTGGCCAACCTTTAAAGCAATTGGGCTATGGCCAATCTTTAAAGCATTTCGCGTAAATGCCTCATGGCGTGATTAAAACGCTCGTCGTCTGTCGGCTATAGGCCACCAAAATCTCAGCTCGGAGCGAATATTCCAAAGTAGATTGGCGACTGCCGCTACACTTCGTCAGCGTCATCCTGTGGTGCTTCGACCAGCCGTATGGCAGCGACTATCGTTATATTGAATTCGTGGAAGAGATCGGCCTCTGTGACCGACTGGTCGTGATCCGTGACCGATAGTAACTGGCGAATCCGCTGCGATCCCGAATCGTCTGTTCTGCCGTTTGCGACAGGCTTTGTATGGATGTACATACATGGGCCGCGGGCGTCAACCAACGTGCACCGCTAAAGCGGTCCCAGGTTCGTTTTAACCTCCGAATAGCTGCCCGCGGTCGCTTTCTTCTTCGAGCTGCTTGATCACAGACCTGGCGTTGCGCCTGATGAATATAGTCGGTCTTCCCTATCTCGATGAGGACGCCTTGCTTTAGTCGATAGCCAAGCTCTTCGATATTCGCCGGTCGCGGCCGGGCATGATTCAGATATTGGTGGAATGCCTGCTCGTCTTGCGCAGTATCGTAGAGACGCAGGGCTGTTGGCTGTTTGAAATCGGCCTCGCTGAATGAGGTGAAGACTACCGCTTGAGCCAGGAAATATAGAGCCAGCTCATTCCTGCGTGTAGTATCAGTCGCTGGGATGTCGCCGAGCCGAACACCTGAATGGCTCCTTACATAACCAACAAAATCGGCCCGTTCCTGTTCGGTGATTGGCTTGTTTGGGTACCCTTGGACGTATCCGTGCAGAAAGTTGGTTGCTTGGCAAAATGCTGGGTGCAGACCTTCTTCAGTGACGATTGCATATTTGAATCCCCACTTGGCAAAGTAGGCTTCGACCGGCGATGAGCGATAGACCCCTTTCTGTTCTTGGTAGCGATTGGGGTGTTTAATGCATTTTTCGGCTAACTCAGCTTTATGCTTCGTTTCCCAGATCTCGATTCCGGTCGCCGTGATTACCAAGAGATCCGGAACATATTCCAGCCAGCCCTTGTGGCCTGGGATGACAATTTGAATTAATGGGGGCTGCTCAAGTACGCACAAAACGTCGGCCCGGTAGGCCATCGTCATACAATACGGATACTCTAGGTTGCGGCTTTCAAGTTTGAGCGAGCGGCCAAATCGGACGCTCGGATAAAGAATAGTGTGGGATAGGTAGCCTGACAGATGGCGAGACGGGGCGGCCAGCGCCTTGCGGACATATACTGAGTTCACCACGTGGTAAACTCGGCTTACTAGCGGTGCGTTCGCATTAATCTGAATGCCCCGCGCGTGTTCAGGGCAGGCGACAAGTATAGGCAAGACAGCCAAACTCGTCTCCGGATACGTGAAGACGAATCAACAGGGAGGCCTATGAGCCGAAAATTCGCGTGCTGTAGTTTCAAATGGAAACGGAAACGTCGTCTCACAGAGCACTTCGTAAAATACCTAGCGGTAGTAGTTTATGTCTTATCCAGAAAATCGTGGCCAATCTTTTTGGCACGACTTATTAGGATGGCCAACCTTTCAGTCACGACCCGATTCTCGGAATGGGAATCCGGGCTTCTTCTGGCCAACCATTCTGGCATTTTTACGAACAACTTTCTGTCACGCTTCATGGGCTATGGCTCGGCAAGCCAGCCTTCGCTTTCGGCTGCCGAAAGTATCACTCAATGAGCCGGGGAGTTTTTGGCCTTTGGAGTTTTGGCCGCTCCCATTTGGGGATTTGGTTGAACCTTGGGTAGGGCTTGCCTGCCGGCACGGTTGACTCAAATCTTTCCGGCCTGTGCCAAATTCCTTCGGCAAACTCTTCCGGATAACGACTTGGGGCGAAAGCCACGGGCCGGCCGTGGGCGTGGTTATCGACGGCTGCCCGCCGCGTCTGCCCCTGTCCACCGTCGAGATCCAGGCCGACCTCGACCGCCGCCGCCCGGGCCAGAGTGACATCACCACCCCCCGCAAGGAGGACGACAAGGTCGAGATCCTGTCCGGCGTTTTTGAGGGCCTGACCACCGGGGTGCCGATATCCCTGGCCGTGCGCAGCTCCGACCAGCGGCCCGGGGCCTACGATGAGATGAAGGAGAAATACCGTCCTTCGCACGCGGACTACACTTACCAGGCCAAGTACGGCCACCGCGACCACCGCGGCGGCGGCCGCTCCTCGGCCCGCGAAACCGTCGGCCGCGTGGCCGCCGGCGCCGTAGCCCGGAAGATCTTGCAGCTGGCCGGCGGCGTGGAGGTCCGGGCGTTCGTCACGCGGATCCACGACATCGCCGCGCCGGGCTTTGAAAATTTCCCCACGCTCGCCGAAGTCGAGGCCTCGCCGGTGCGTTGTCCGCATCCGGACACCGCCGCGCGCATGGTCGAGCGGATCAAGCAGGCCCGCAGCACCGGCGATTCCGTTGGCGGCGTCATTGAGTGCCGCGTCCGGCGCGTGCCTGTCGGGCTCGGTGAACCGGTGTTTGACCGGCTGGAGGCCGAGCTGGCCAAGGCGATGCTCTCGCTGCCCGCGACCAAGGGATTTGAGATCGGGAGCGGGTTTGCCGGTACCCTGCTGAAGGGCTCGGAGCACAACGATGTCTTCATCAAGCGCGACGGCCACATCGCCACCGCGACCAATCACTCGGGCGGCGTGCAGGGCGGCATCAGCAACGGCGAGGAAATCGTCTTCCGCGTCGCGTTCAAGCCGACCGCCACGATCCTGCAGCCGCAAAAGACCGTGGACATCCACGGGGCCGAGACGGAACTGCTGGCCCGCGGTCGGCACGATCCTTGTGTCGTCCCCCGCGCGGTCGTGATCGTGGAGGCGATGACGGCGCTGGTCCTCGTCGATCACTGGATGCGGCACCACGCGCAGAGCCAGACCTTCAAATTCCAGTCCTGATTTTCGGAATTGAACCACAGAGACACGGAGACACAGAGAAAAGAGATCAGGAATTTTCCGACCTTTGTGTCTCTGTGCCTCTGTGGTTCGGATTGGTCGGTTTGTTCAGGCGATCTGGCGGTGCGCCCAGGCATGGATCAGGATCAAACTTAACCCGCGTCCGGTGGTTGCATTCTGGGCGCGCTTGAAGATGTTCGTGGCAAAATGATTTCCGTCTACTTCATCATCGGCACTCCCGGCTCCGGCCGGCGCGGGATCGTGCGTGACCTGATCGCCAACGGGCTCGACGAAAAGGACCGGGCCCTCGTGCTGGTGGCGGACTCCGAGGCCACCGACCCGACCGACGCCAAGCTGGCTTTGATGCCCAATGTCGAGATTCGCCGCTGGCATTGGACGCCAGCGGAAACACCCGAGCCCGCTGCGCTCCCGCCGCTCGAGGGCGCGGACGGTGCCACCGTCTTCTATCTGGCCGACTCGCACGCCAACACGATCGACCAGATCGAGGCCCTGAAGCCCTGGCTGGAGCAACAGGGCGCGGAGCTGGCGCGGATCTTCTGCACGGTGGACTGCCAGCTGGCCGAGAAGCAGCCGATCCTGACGCAATGGTTCGCCGCCTGCATCCATTTTGCCGATGTGGTCTTCCTGACCAAGCGCGAAGGCGTCGCCAACAAGTGGCTGAGCGATTTCATCAAGGCGTTCACCGATCAATATTTCCCCTGCTACTTCATCCAGGTGAAGAGCCGGGGTGATCTCGCCAATCCGCCCGTGCTGCTTGATCCCACACCCCGGCGCGTCTCACAATATTTCGAGGAGGGCGAAGTGTACGAGATCGAGGGCCTCGAGACGGACGATGACGAGGAGGAATTGGACGAGGACGACACCGGCATCCTCCCGCCCGAGCCCTATTTCATCCGCGACCGCAGCGGCCGGCGGGAGAAGGAACTGCCGGACGTCACCAAGTATCTGCCGGCGACAGGATAATTCTCGACCTGACGTAACAGAATTATTTTGCCCACGGAACCCACGGAATACACAGAAAAAAGCAGCGAGGCATGGAATCAGAAACTCGAAGATTCTCTTTCCGTGTATTCCGTGGGCAACCCGTTTGGGGTTTTGGTCCATTCGTGTCAGTTCGTGGTTAAACCGCATGGGTTGCGCCAGAAAAGGTCGCCCGGAAATCGGCGGATTTTCCTTCGCCCTTGCTGCTACAGTGGAGCATGACAATTTTTGAATCCGTTCCCGATGCCGCCCCGGTCGTCCCGCCGTCCATGAGTTCCCTGCCTTCCCACCGCACGATGTATCAGGCGCTGGTCCGCCGGGACTCCGGCTACGAGGGCGTCTTCTTTACCGGGGTGAAGACCACGGGCATCTTCTGCCGGCCGACCTGCCGGGCCAAGCGGCCCAAGCCGGAGAACGTGGAGTTTTTCCCGACGACCACCGAGGCGTTGCACGGCGGCTACCGCCCCTGCCGGCTGTGCCGGCCGATGGACTCGGGCAAGCCGGTGCCTCCGCTGGTGGAAAAACTGCGCCGGTCGGTTGAAGCGGCGGCCGATGGTCGCGTCAGCGACAAGGACCTTGCGGCCATGGGCGTGGAGCCATCGACGGCCCGCCGGCAGTTCAAGTCTTACCACGGTATGACGTTTCATGCGTACCAGCGCGCGCGACGGATGGGCCTGGCGTTGCGCGACGTGAAGGTCGGCCGGCCGGTCATCGAGGTTCAACTCGCGCAGGGGTATGAATCCACGAGCGGGTTCCGGGACGCGTTCACGCGAATTTTCGGTGCACCGCCGCGGGATGCCAAGTCCGGTCGCTGTTTGCTCGCACAGCGCATCGACACGCCGCTTGGCACGATGCTGGCGCTGGCGGACGACGAGGGACTGCGGTTGCTGGAATTCGCCGACCGCCGCGGACTCGAGCGCGAGCTGGCCGGGCTGCGCCGGCGGCTCAAGTGCGCCATCGTGCCCGGCAGCCATGCCATTCTGGACGAGACCGGCCGGCAGCTCGGCCGTTACTTTGCCGGGAAGTCCCTGACCTTTGACCTGCCGCTCGCGCCGGTGGGTTCGGAGTTTCAGCGGCGCGTCTGGGCCGAGCTGCAGAAGATCGTGCCCGGCAAGACCCGTTCCTATGCGGCCATGGCGGCGAAGCTGGGCATCCCGAAGGCGCCGCGCGCCATCGGCCGCGCCAACGGCTCGAACATGCTGGCGCTGGTGATTCCGTGCCACCGGGTCATCCGGGCCGATGGTTCGCTCTGCGGTTACGCCGGAGGCATCTGGCGCAAGCAGCGGCTGCTGGACCACGAGCGCAAATTCGCCGGGTGATGGTAAGAATGGTTGCCCACGGAACACACGGAATACACCGAAGCGGGGATCGGGAATTGCACACGAATATCTGCTAATCCTCAGTCTTTCCGTGTATTCCGTGTGTTCCGTGGGTAAAAATCCGGGTTTCCGGTGCCCCAACAAAACACTTGCCCCGTCGGGCTCGGGGCGTATCCATGACCCTTCAGTTTTTTGCCCGGGTGGTGGAATTGGTAGACACGCAGGTCTCAGAAGCCTGTGCCTAAAAGCATGACGGTTCGAGTCCGTCCTCGGGCACCATTTTACAAAAAGCGGCTCACGAAAGTGAGCCGCTTTTACTTTCTCACGGTACGCGTCACTGCCCTGGCTGACAGAGGCACGAGGTATCGATCGACACGTCGGCCTTGGACCAGGCGGCTTGGAATTGGGCTTGGACCGTCTTGGCCTCGGTGGCGTGGCCCTCGAGACCGAGCGTGCGGGCGAGGCCGAACAGGGACCAGCCGTTGTTGGGCGACTGCTTCAGGTCTTCCCGGTAGACGGATTCCGCCTCCGTGAGATTGCCGCGCTGCAACAAGGCGGCGCCCAGGGCGTGGCGCACGGGGATCAGCCAGCCGGGTGGCTCGTCGTAGTTGAGCGCGTCCTCCAAGGCCACCGCCTGCCGCAGGGCGGCGAGTCCTTCCGTCGCCTGGCCGGCCCGCAGGTCGATCTCGCCCTCGACCATGGGTTCGAGCAACGCGACAATGCGGGTCGTGGGGTTAAGGCTGAAGTTGTAGGTCGGGCTGACGAGCTTCGCGGCCTCGCGGAAAGCCGTCTGCTCCTTGCGGGCATCCGGCACGTTGCCTTTCGCGGCAAAGGCGATGGCCCGGGCGGCGTGGGAATAGGCCCGCGTAAACTGATATTCCTCCGGGTAACTGACCGGCTCGGCCAGGACGGCATCCCAGCGGCCAAAACGAATCAGGACCTCGAGCGGCATGGCCGTGAAGTAGTCGCCGGAGTCCGGCGACTCGGCGATGTAGTCCGGCGTCAGGCAACGGATCGCGGCCCGGACGTGCTCGAGGGCGAGCGCACTTTCGCCGGTCATCATCGCGGCGTAGGCGAGCATGTGTTCGTTGTGCGCGTTGTAGCCCGGCAACGCGCTGCCCTTGGGTGGCGGGCCCACGATGCCCTCGTAGCGGTGCTGGGCGGCGACGGCGTCGAGATTGGATTGGATGGCGTCCTGCCAGCGGCCAACCCGGATGTAGATATGCGAGGGCATGTGGACGTTGTGGGCGAGGATCGGCTGCAGGTGCAGGAGCCGGTCGGCCGCGGGGATGGCGCGCTCCGGGTTGCGGGACGCCTCCAGGGCGTGAATCGTGAGATGGTTCGCATACGGGTGCTGGAGATCCAGGCGCAGCACGGCGTCGAGCGTCGCCAGGATTTCCTCGGTGCCCGGCTCGGCCTTGCCGTCGAGCGTGAATTGATCCCAAGGCCGCAGATCCATCATGGACTCGGCGAATAAAACACCGACGTCGGCGTCCTGCGGATATTTCTGCCAGACTTGCCGCATCGCGTCGGCATAGGCGGCATCCAAGCCGGCGCGATCTTTCGGCTGGGGATCCGCGTAGCGCTTGGCCAGTGCCGCGATCAGCGCCTGTTCCACCGGGCTGGCGCTGGCCGCAAGCCCCTGCGCGAGTTGCAGCTCCGACCAGGCCGAGGTCGCCGCCTTGTCCGGGACGGACGGAGCGTTAATGTTCGGGCCGTAGGACAGGGCGATGGCCCAGTGGATCATCGCGCAGTCGGGAGCGATGCGCGCGGCTTCACGGAGCGACTTGATGGCCGAGCCGTGAGCAAACCCGAAGTAGAACGCCATGCCTTGATCAAAATATTGCTGCGCCAGAGGGAGGCAGTGCGTCACTGCCCGGTGGTGCGAGCCCAGGCCGTCGATCAAGGGAAAGGGCGCTCGGTCCGGGGCATTGGAATTGGCGCAGACTGTGCAAACCAAACCGCCAAGCATTGCGGACAAAACAACCAATGGTCTCAAGGGCATGGCTCTTTCCATAGCCGAAGCCGCATGAGCAGGGCAAGTCGTCAGGAAGCAGGCGCGGTGTTCCTGCGTTGTCCGCTCCAGCGAGTGCCGGCCCCACAGGACAGGGAGAGGAACAGACCGGTAGCGGGTTAAGACGGCTCGGCGGTCATACAGAGTGGACGACTCACTCTCGGTCGTACTGTCGCCGACTCGGGGCGAATCGTCCTTACCTCCATGCGTCTCGTCTCTCTCACGGACCTTCTGCTCCTTTTCATTGTCTTGCTGGTACCGGCGGGTGCCGCGGCGCCACTCTATCAGTGGACCACGGTGGCGAGTCGCGCCAGTCAGGGGAGCGACGACGGTCCGGTGGCCACCGCGCGCTTCTATGAGCCCCATGGCCTCGCCGCAGATTCGGCCGGCAGCCTCTACGTGGCGGATACCGCGAACCAAACCATCCGCAAAATAACGCCGGAAGGGATCGTTTCGACCTTGGCCGGGGCGGTGGGCCTGACGGGCAGCGCGGATGGAACGGGTTCCATCGCGCGCTTCAACCAGCCCGACAGCCTGGCGGTGGATGCGGCGGGCAATGTTTATGTGGCGGACACCGGCAATTACCTGATTCGTCGGATTACACCGGGTGGGCTCGTCTCAACCCTCGCCGGTATCGTCGGGACAAAGGGCGCGGTGGATGGTCCCGCCGCGTCCGCGACTTTTCAAAGTCTGGGGCAATTGGCTGTCGATGGCGCGGGGAAAGTCTACGTCCTGGACCAGCGAACCATCCGCGTGATCGCCAACGGCCAGGTCTCCACGCTCTATGCGGGTGGGAGTACACTGGTATTGAGCAGCAATACCACGGTTACGGTCTACGTGGATGGCGGTCTGGCCGTGGATGAGGCCGGGCAGGTCTTTTTCAGCGGGACACTCGATCGCGGCCCGGTGGAGGGTGTCGGCCGGCAGTTTTATCCCGCGCTACTGAAACGGGACACCCAGGGAGTGATATCCATCCTGTATGGCGGGCCGCCCTATTACGGCGATGGCGCAATCCAGTCCTTGGGACGGTTGGCGCTGGATCATTCGGGCAACGTTTACATGTTCGTGTCTTCGTGGATTGAGGGAATGCATTCCCCGATCTGGCGGGTCGGACCGGACGGTACGGCGGCCCAGATCGACGCGATCAAGCTCGCGAATGGAGCGGATGCGGTTGGATACGGTCTGACGGTCAACCCGGCCGGGGAATTTTTCTACACGCGTGAGGACAACGTCGTGGTGAAATCCGGCGCCGTCTATGCGGGGACTGGTGCAGGCACGGCGGGCTGGCAGAATCCATTGTCACTGACCGTGGACCCGACCGGTAATGTCTGGGTAGCAGATTACCGGAGCATGATCATTTATGGCCGGGGCAGTTCCGGGGTGAGCCTGAGCAAAGTGACGCCTGCGGGCGAGGCGACCACGGTGATCCGGGCGAGTTTCCAATATGAGTTCAATTACGACTACCCGCCGGTAGTGGCGGCGGGCCCAGACGGCTCGGTCAATTTCCTGCACGGATATTTCAGTCAGAATACACTGACGAAGATCCCATCAGACGGGACGAATACCAGCGAAAGTTTCGGGGTGGTGCCGCCGGGAAACGGCTATGAGTTTGGCCAGCCCAGGCCTTTTGTTAAAGGCATGGTCGCCGATCAGACGGGAAACCTGATCGTGCCAGATGCGTCGGATCATGTCATCTGGCTGAGGTCGGTCGCCGGGACCTGGTCGGTTTTGGCCGGAGCGCAAGGGCAGGCGGGTCGGGTGGATGGAACCGGGGCCTTCGCCCGGTTTGGCGGACTCAGTGCCGTGACGATGGATCGCGCGGGAAATTTTTATGTGCTGGATGCCGGTGACCCGGCGGCCGGCGGGTGTGTGATTCGTCAGATTACTCCCACCGGCACTGTCACCACCATCAGCGGTGACCTCACGAAAGTGTCCGGCGTACCGGGAATTTCCGCGTATGTGCCGACCGGACTCACGGTGGACAACGCGGGTATTTTCTACCTGGCGTATGGTTGGGGCGGCACGGTCTGGAGCCTCACGCCGGCGGGCGAGATGACGCTCATTGGCGGCACGCCCGGTTTGGATGGTACCAGTGACGGGATCGGGCCGGCGGCCCGGTTCTTGGTCGCATCAGGCGTCGCGACTGATGCGCAGGGGAGAATTTTCGTAATCGATTCATTGGCGGGCACCCTGCGCATGGGCACGGTGGTCACCATCGCGCCACAGCTCACCACGCAGCCGCAGTCCGTTACGGCGGCAGTCGGCGGCAGTGTGCAGTTTTCCGTCGCTGCCACGGGCACGCCGCCACCGAACTATCAATGGCGCTTGGGTGGGGTGCCGATCTCCGGCGCCACCAGCAGCAGTCTCAGCCTCACCAATGTGCAGTCAGCCAACGCCGGATCGTACAGTGTAACCGTGAGCAACAGCGCCGGCAGTGTGACCAGTGCCGTGGCGAATCTCAGCATCACATCGGGCAATTCTTCCGGCAGTGGCTCGGGTGGCGGAAGCCCGGGCCTCGGATTCTACAGTGCACTCGCGGTGCTGATCGCCCTGCGCCGGTGCATTGGCCGCAAGCGCGACCCGGTTCACTACTGAATCAAATCCTGAATCAACGGCTCCGGCACGGGCGCGGTGGGCGTGAACTTGATGGCGTCGCGGATCAGGGCCTCGGCGCGGGCGCCCTTGGCGTCGTCGTTGATGTGCAGGGTGCAGAGGCGGGTGCCGGGGCTGACGGGTTCGCCGATCTTGATGAGGTCGGCGATGCCGACGGCATGATCAACCTTGTCCGTCACCGCGGCGCGTCCGCCGCCGAGCGCCATGATCGCGTGGCCGCACTTGAGGGCGTCGACCTCGCTGACGAAGCCCCTGGCGTCGGCCGACGCCTTGACCTCGAGCAACTGCTTGGCGGTCGGGAGAATCGTGTAGTCATCGACCACGCGCGGGTCGCCGCCCTGCGCGACGCACATTTGGCGGAATTTCTCCAAAGCGGAGCCATCCGCGATGGCGGCTGCCATTTTCCTGCGGGCATCGACCATGTCCCGGGCGGCGCCGCCGAGAACCAGCATGTGGCCGGTCAGGACGTACGTGACCTCCATCAGGTCGGCGGGCCCGCGGCCCTTCAGGCATTCGATGGACTCGATGACCTCGGTGGTGTGGCCGGCAGTGCGGCCGAGCGGCTGGTTCATCGCGGTGAGCTGGGCCCAGACCGGTTTGCCGCCGGCCTTACCGACCGCGACCATGGCCCGGGCCAGAATCAGGGCGTCCTCCTTGCGTTTCATGAACGCTCCCTTGCCGAACTTCACGTCGAGCACGAGCGAGTCGATGCCCTCGGCGAGTTTTTTGCTCATGATGCTGGCGCAGATCAGCGGGATGCACTCGACGGTACCGGTGACGTCGCGCAGCGAGTACAGCTTGCGGTCGGCCGGCACGACCTGCGGCGTCTGGCCGATCATGGCGAAGCCGACCTTTTGCAGGATGGCGCGGAACTCCGGGATCGAGAGCATGACCTTGAAGCCGGGAATGGCTTCAAGTTTGTCGAGCGTGCCGCCGGTGTGGCCGAGGCCGCGGCCGCTCATCATCGGGACCTTGAGGCCGCAGGCGGCGGCGAGCGGGGCTAGGATCAGGGAGACCTTGTCGCCCACCCCGCCGGTGGAATGCTTGTCGACCTTGGCGCCGGGAATGTCGTGGAGGTCGATGACATCACCCGAGCGCATCATGGCGTCGGTCAGCCACGCAGTTTCCTGCGGGGTCATGCCGCGCCAGAAGATCGCCATGAGCAGCGCGGTGGCCTGGTAGTCGGCGAACTTTCCGTCGGTCACGCCGCGGGCGAAGAACTCGATCTCGTCCTTGGTCAGCGCGCCGCCGTCGCGTTTCTTGATGATGATGTCCTGGGGGAAAAACGCGGGGGGCATATTGAAAAGTTGAGAGCTGAGAGTTGAGGGTTGAGAGAACGGGCCAAAGCTGGACGGGGCGTGCTCTTGGATGCCGACTCTCAACTCTCAGCTCTCAACACTCAACCCTGCCTTTCAAGCGTACCGCTCTTCCTTCCACGGGTCGCCGACGTTGTGGTAGCCGCGGACTTCCCAGAAACCGAGGCGGTCCTCGGCGAGAAAGGTGATGCCCTTGACGAACTTCGCGCCTTTCCAGGCGTAGAGCTTGGGGATGATGACGCGCGCCGGGCCGCCGTGCTCGCGCGAGACCGGTTCGCCGCCGAAATGGGTGGCGATGAGCACGTCGTCATCGAGACAGTTTGCGAGCGGCACGTTGGTCGAGTAGCCGTCGTAACCGGTGAAATAGACAAACTTCGCCTCGGGCTTGGGCTGCACCAGCTCGAACAGGGTGGTGAAGGCGACGCCGCTCCACTGGCAGTCGTACTTGCTCCAGGTGGTCACGCAGTGGAAGTCACTCAGGTCGCTGACCTGGGGGAGGTCGTTGAACTGATCCCACGAAAGCCCGGCGGGCTTTTCCACGAGACCGTCGACCGAGAGTTTCCACTCGGCCAGCGGGATCTCCGGCTGCACGCCGAGGTCAAGCACGGGGAAGCCGGTCGTGAGTTTCTGACCCGGCGGCAGGCGGTCGGTCGCGGCGGTGTCGCGGGGTTTGAAACCCTTGGCCAGTTGTTTCTCGGCCCATTTCTGCTTGGCCTCGATGTAGCGCTCCTTGGACATGGCCGAAAGCTAGGCCGGGGAAAATGATTCGCAAGCTCCAGAATTTCGCCCACAGAACACACGGAATACACGGAAATAAATCGGTCAGCACCGACCCAATCTCTCACACGGAAACCTCTTCCCTGTCTTCCGTGAATTCAGTGTGTTCCGTGGGCCCAAGTCATGTCTTTGGGCTGCCCGGTCAGATCGACGGTGGCAGATGCGACGGCTGGGCCGGCGCAGGGGCGGTGGCCGGTACGGCGGGAGCGGCCGCCAAGGCCTCGGTGACGAGCTTGATCTTGCGGCGGTAGTAAAACGCCATGCCGCCCTGGTAGAGCACGGTCAGCGCAGCCACCGTGATGGTGATGTAGGTGCTGAAAAACGCCAGCCGCACCATGGGCACCAGGTCGGCCCGCTCGATGCCTGATTCCTTCAGGAGCGATTCCATTTCCGGGGTCAGGCCCGACAGCATGGTCTCGTTGTCGAAGCTGCCCAGCCGGCTGGCGCAGTACACCAACACGACCGAAAGCAGGAACATCTGCGAGCGCACCAGCCACGTCATGCCCTCCGGGTCGCGCCGCTTCAGCCGCTTGTGGCCATGCAGCTCCATCCAGCCGGCGCCGCCGACCAGCAGGCCGAGGCCGGCACTGGCCAGGTCACCCAAGGCCAGCGCGAGCAAAATGCCCAGGCCGGCGAAGATCACCACGCTCCAGCCGTTGACGCGGGAGATCTTCAGGACGCGCTTGAGCGCCTTGTCCTGCTTGGTGGGCTCGACGGTGGTCATGGCTTGGGCTTACTTTGTTATTCCAAGTCGGGCGAGAATCTTTCACTGCATTCCCGCAAGCGCTGCCGTTCATGTCCTCCCGTCGCAACCAACCCTGGCCCTTCCGGATCGAGTACCCACCCGAGCTGCCCATCAGTGCGCGGGCGGACGAGATCATCGCGGCCATCCGGGACAACCAGGTGGTGATCCTGGCGGGCGAGACCGGGTCCGGCAAGACGACCCAGATTCCCAAGATGTGCCTGGTCGCCGGCTGTGGCGAACGCGGCCGCATTGCCTGCACGCAGCCGCGGCGGGTCGCCGCCTCGTCCGTGGCCAAGCGCGTGGCGGAGGAGTTGAACGTATCCCTGGGCCGCGAGGTCGGCTGCAAGATTCGCTTCGCCGACCAGACCTCCTCGGCCACGGTCATCAAGTTCATGACCGACGGCATGCTGCTGGCCGAGCTGCAGGGCGATCCGGAGTTGCGCGACTACGACACGATCATCGTCGACGAGGCGCACGAGCGCTCGCTCAACATCGATTTCATCCTCGGCCACCTGCGCCGGCTGCGCCTCCGCCGGCCGGAACTGAAGATCATCATCACGTCCGCGACGATCGACACCGAGGCGTTTTCCAAGGCGTTCGACAATGCCCCGATCATCGAGGTGTCGGGGCGCGTTTATCCGGTTGAGGTGATTTATGCGCCACTGGACGAGATGGGGGTAGCCGGGGCCGATGGCCCCGGGCCGGGGTCAGCGACCCCGGCTACAGCAAAGAAGCCGCCAAAGCGCGATGACTCATACACCTACCTCGACGCGGCGGTGGAGGCGGTGGAGCGCGTGCTGTTGGAAAGCGCGGAGGGGGACATTCTGGTTTTCCTGCCCACCGAGCGGGATATCCGGGAGGCGCGGGATTTGCTGGAAGGCCGCCGGCTCGGGCGCATCGAGATCGTGCCGCTGTTCGGCCGGCTGACCAATGCCGAGCAGCAACGGGTGTTTGCGACGAGCCAGCAGCGCAAGGTGATCGTCGCCACGAATATTGCCGAGACCTCACTGACCATTCCCGGCATCCGGTTCGTCATCGACACCGGGCTGGCGCGGTTCAGCCGTTACACGCCGCAGAGCCGCACGCGGCGGTTGCCGGTCGAGCCGGTGTCGCAGAGCAGCGCGGACCAGCGCAAGGGCCGCTGCGGCCGCGTGAGCGACGGCGTCTGCATCCGGCTTTATTCGGAGCAGGACTACCTCGACCGGCCGCGCTTTACGCAGCCGGAGATCCAGCGGAGCAACCTGGCGGATGTCATCTTGCGCATGAAGGCGTTCGGCCTCGGTGACATCGAGGAGTTTCCCTTCCTGAACGCCCCGCCGGCCAAGGGCATCCGCGCGGGCTACGCCCTGCTGCACGAGCTCGGGGCGATCGATGACGTCGGAGTGTTGACCGACCTCGGTCGCGAGCTGGCGCATCTGCCGGTGGACCCGACGGTCGGGCGGATGATTTTGCAGGCCCGGAACGAGAAGGCCCTGCGCGAGGTCCTCATCATTGCGGCGGCGCTCAGCATCCAGGACCCGCGCGAGCGGCCGTTGGACCAGCAGCAGAAGGCGGACACGGCGCACCGGCGGTTCACGCACCCCGATTCGGACTTCCTCGGCCTGCTCGCCATCTGGGAGGATTATCACGGCGAGTTCGAAAAGCTGTCGCTAGGGAAACTGAAGAAGTTTTGCGTCGCGCATTTCCTGTCGTTCTCGCGGATGCGCGAGTGGCGGGATGTACACAGCCAGCTTGAGGACACGCTGCGCGAGCGCGACGGCTTTACGCGGAGCTCGATCTACGACGGCCTGAAGCCCGGCGAGGAGGTCAAGCTGGCGCTGAGCACACCGCCTTACTGGGCGATCCACCGCTCCATTCTCGCCGGCCTGCTCGGCAACATCGCGACCCGCACCGAGGAAGGTGATTACAGCGCGGCGCACGACCGGCGGGTCACGATTTTTCCCGGCTCGGCGCTGTTCGAGCGGGCGGAGCAGCGAAAAGGCGATCCGAAGAAGAACGCGCCCGGCGGCCGCGTGCCACCGGTCAAGGCGAAGATCGCGAAGTGGCTCATGGCGGCCGAGATCATCGAGACCGGGCGGGTCTATGCCCGGACTTGCGCGCGGATCGATCCCCGCTGGGTGCTGGACCTTGGGGCCCATCTGCTTCGGGTGGCGCACAGCGAACCGTTCTGGAATCCCGAGGCGGGCCGGGTACTCGTGAAGGAGCGCCGCCGCCTGTACAACCTGGAGCTGGAGACGCGCTCGGTCAGCTACGGCAAGATCGACCCGGGGCACGCGACGGAGATTTTCATCCGCGAGGGCCTGGTCGCCGACACCATCATCTGGCCGTTTGATTTCCTGGCGCACAACCGCCGGGTGCGTGAGCAGACGGAGACGATCCTCACCCGCACGCGCAGCGCGGGTTACATGAACCTGGACGAGGCGGTGTATAATTTCTATGCGCGGGAGCTGAAGGCAGGGGCCGTTGCCCCCAACGACCCTGCCGCGAGCAAGGCGGTTGGGGGTAACCGCCCCCACCTGGGAATCTCCAGCGTGCCCGAGCTGGTGGACTTCGTGCGCCACCGGCAGACGACGGACCCGAAGTTTCTTTTCCTGGGCGAGAACGACCTGCGGCCGTCGGTTGAAGCCGAGCACGCCGCGGAGGATTTCCCGGCGGAGCTGCCGGTGGACAACCGCGTGCTGCCGCTGGCCTACGCTTATCAGCCGGGCAAGGAGGGTGACGGCGTCACGGTGCGCGTGAGCCTGGCCGAGGCCGGGGCGCTGACGGCGGCGGCGCTCGACTGGGCGGTGCCCGGGCATCTGGTCGAAAAGGTGGAGCTGATGCTCAAGGCGCTGCCCAAGGAACAGCGGCGCGACCTCATTCCCCTGGCGGAAACCGCCCAGCAGCTCAGCCGGGACCTCGCGCTGCTGAGCGGACGCGCGACGCAGCCGACCCTGGCGGCGGCGCTGGCGGAGTTGCTTTCACCGCGGCTCGGGGTGCGGCTCGATCCGGCCTTCTGGAGCGACAAGCCCTTGCCCGACCACCTGCGCGTGCGCGTGGAAGTGGTCGACAACCAGGACAAGGTGGTGGGGGCGAGCCGGGATCTCGCGGAGATCCAGGCCCAGCTCATCAGCCGCCAGCGCGACGTGAGCAAGCACGCCGCCACGGTGGATAACAGCGCGTGGCGGGCCGCACGGCTGAAGTGGGAGGGCGAGCCCGCGGCGGAATGGAAATTCGGCGACCTGCCGGAGCGGATCGTCGTGAGCGAGCACCATGGCGTGCCGGTGCACGCGTACCCCGCGCTCAAGGCGCTTCCTGCGGGGGTCGCGGTGCGCCTGTGCGCCACGCCCGAGGAGGCCGCGGCGATGAGCCGCGACGGCCTGCGCAAACTTTTCGGGACCCAGCTGCGCTACGAGCTCGGCTGGCTGGAGCGGGACCTCAAGGCCCTGCGCATGCTCGGCCCGCTCGCCGTCACCCTGACGACCCCCGATGCCTTGCAGCAGGATGCACTCGGGATAATCGTCCACTGGGCCTGCGGCCGCGCCGTGACCCCGCTGCACGCCAGGGTGTTTGCCGCGCGGCTGGAGGAAGCGAAGGCGGAGTTGCGCGGCATCGTGCCGAAATTGTCCGATTGGTTGAAGGAAACCTTTACGCTGCGGCTCGCCTTGGAAATCCAGAAGCAGCCCTATCCCGGCCTGGCCGAGGATCTGGCGGCGTTGCTACCGCCGGATTTTCTCCGGCGCATGCCGCTGGCCCGCGTGCAGCACCTCCCGCGCTACCTGCGCGGCATGCAGGCCCGCGCCGAGCGCTGGAAGCGCGATGCCGCGAAGGATGCGGCGCGGGCGGCGGAACTGGCGCCGTTCGTGCGGGCGGTGCGCACCTTGACGGGCGGGCCGGCGCTTCCGTCCGGCCTGCGGGATTCCACCGACGCCGCGGGCAACCTCCGCTGGCTGGTGGAGGAATTCCGCGTGAGTCTTTTCGCCCAGGAACTGGGCACGGCCGAACCGGTGTCGGCGGTGCGGTTGCAACGGGCCTGGGAGGAGATCAGCCAGCGCCGGGCGGGGGAACCGAACCCGGCCGAAGCCGCGCGGGGCGGAGGCGAAACCGCACCGCCCGACAAACCCCGGGCCGGGCCGGAAAAAACGGAGCCGGCGGTTCACCTCAAGCCGTCGACGACGGCGAAGAAAGGCGCGCCGCTCAAGAGCCTCGGGGCGCTGGATCAGCTGTTCCGGAAGTAGGCGGACAGCTTTTGCGGTTGAGGCCGGGCATTTGTGTCATAAGCTTCCGGCAACCCCATTACCCCAATGAATACCTCTATTGCTACATTACTGGAGCAGAAAGGCGGTGCTGTGTTCACCATTCCCTCGACGGTCACCGTCGCGGAAGCCGTGCAGGAAATGAATACCCACAAGATCGGCTCGGTGCTGGTCATGAACGGCCTGCGGCTGGCCGGAATCTTCACCGAGCGCGATGTGCTCCGCCGCGTCATCGGCGCCGACCTCGATCCGAAATTCACCCCGATCACGAAGGTCATGTCGGACGAGGTGCTCACCGTCGGGCCCGCGACCACGGTGCAGCAGGTCATGGATATTTTCACCGACAAGCGCTGCCGGCACCTGCCGGTGGTCGAGGACGGTCGCCTGCTCGGCGTGATCTCGATCGGCGACGTCTCGCGCTGGGTGGCAAACATGGACCGGGTTGAGGCGGAGTCGCTGCGGCAGTACATCGCCGGCGGGCTCTCGACCTGAGCGCCGGGTGCGGTTTTCTCCCGGCCGGTCCCACGGGGCGGGGCGAAATACCCTTGCGACCCGGGCCCGGGCTGTGGCTTCTTCTGCGGTGATGATAGCCACGACATCATCCAGCAGGTCAGCTGGCGCGGTCCGGCAGGATATTGCCCTGCGCGTCGAGGCGGAGATGACGCGGCTGCTGTACCGCACCGCCGGGTTCGGGCTGTTCTCCAATTTTGTCCTGGCGCTGGTGCTGGTGGCCGGCGCGTGGACCTATTTCACGGCACAACTGACGCTGGGCTGGCTGGCGGTCATCATCGCCGTGTCCCTGGCCCGGTGGTTCATCAACTGGAAGTTTGCCCAACGCCCGCGGGGCGACGAGGAGCTCGCGGCCTGGCGGACCGCGTTTGTTTCCGGGACGGTGGTCGCGGGCGCGGTGTGGGGCCTGGGCGCGTGGCTGTTCCTGCACACCAGCGACCTGCTGCCGCGTTTTCTGGTGGTGCTGATCATTGCCGGCATGAACGCCGGCGCGGCGCGCTCGCTGGCGCCGGTCCGGGGCTGCTTTGTGATCTATACGGTCACCACGCTGGGACCGGCCGCCGCGGCCTTCCTGGCCTACCGTGAGACGGGCGGCTGGACGCTGGTGGCCTGCACGGTGACCTATGTGTTTTTCCTGATCAACACGGCGCGGCTGCACCACGGTGACCTGCGGAAACTTTTCCGCCTGATTTTCGAGAATGAGGAACTGGTGACGACCCTCAGTGACGCGAAGAGCCGCGCCGAGACCGCCAACCTGGCGAAGAGTGAGTTCCTCGCGACGATGAGCCACGAGATCCGCACGCCGATGAACGGCATCATCGGCATGCTGCAGCTGATCCGGGATTCGCACCTGACCGAGGACCAGCAGCAGCTGGTGGGCATCGCCGGCAAGTCGGCGCACACCCTGCTGCGGCTGCTGAACGACATCCTCGACCTGTCACGCGTGGAGAGCGGCAAGCTGGAGTTTGAGGAACTCGATTTTTCACCGGCCGAGGTGGGGGATGAGGTGACCGCGCTGTTCAGCACGGAGGCCCGGTTGAAGGGGCTGCCCGTGACCTTCCAGCCCGGACCCAACCTGCCGCTGCTGGTCACCGGCGACCCGACGCGGCTGCGTCAGGTGCTGCTCAACCTCGTGGGCAACGCGGTGAAATTCACCGAGAAGGGCCGCGTGGAGGTGGCGGTCGAGGTGGTCAAGGCCGACGCCGACCTCGTCATTTTGCAGTTCCGGGTAACGGACACCGGCATCGGCATCGATGCGGCGACGCAGGCCCGCTTGTTCGAAAAATTCAGCCAGGGCGACAGCTCAATGACGCGGCGCTACGGTGGCTCGGGCCTCGGCCTGGCGATCTCCCAGAGCCTGGTGCGGCGCATGGGCGGGGAGATCAGGGTGCGGAGCGTGCCCGGGCAGGGCGCGGTTTTTTCCTTCGACCTTCCGCTGCCCATCACCGACCGGCCGCGGCTGGCGAACGTCCCGCCGGCGGAAGCGCCGGTTCCGCTCCGGGGCCGGGTGCTGGTGGTGGAGGACGACTGGGGCAACCAGCGCGTGATCGAGATGTTTTTGCGGAAACTGGGCCTGGACCCGGTCATGGTCGACAATGGCGCGGAGGGGGTGGAGCTCGCCTGCAAGCAGTCGTGGGCGGCGGTGATCATGGATCTGCACCTGCCGGGCATTGACGGATTCGAGACGGCGCGCCGCATTCGCCGCCGGCTGGAAGGCCGGCCGCTGCCCATCATCGCCCTGACGGCGAATATCCGGCCGGAGAACCGCCTGGCCAGCGAGGAGGCCGGGATGGACGATTTCCTGGGGAAGCCGGTGCGGCAGACCGAACTGCGGGCCTGCATGGAGCGCTGGCTGGGCACCCGGCCATAAATCTGGCCGGCCGGGTTGTTTTTTCCCCGCCGCTGACTAGGCTGCCGGGATGAAACTATCCCAATCCCTTCTGGCCGGCCTCGTGCTGGCCGCGACCGTATCCATGAGCGCAACACTGGTCACCAAGCCGGTGGCCTACGAGCAAGGCGGGGTGAAGCTCGAGGGTTACCTCGCCTATGACGACGCGAAGGTCGTGGCCGGCGGAAAAACACCGGGCGTGCTGGTGGTGCCCGAGTGGTGGGGCCTGAACGGTTACGCCAAGGGCCGGGCCGAGCAGCTCGCGCAACTCGGCTACGTGGCGTTTGCCGTCGACATGTACGGCGCCGGGGTCGTGACCACCGACGGGAAGAAGGCCGGCGAACTCGCCGGGCAATTTTACGGCAAGCCGCTGATGGCGGAGCGCGCGCATGCGGGGCTCGACCAGCTGCTCGCCACGGGTCTCGTCGACCCAGCGAAGGTGGCGGCCATCGGTTACTGCTTCGGCGGCTCGACCGTGCAGGCGCTGGCCTACAGCGGGGCGCCGCTGGCGGGCATCGTGAGTTTTCATGGCGGGCTGATTCCCGTGCCGGCCGACGCGGCGGCGAAAAACATGGCCAAGATCCTCGTGTGCACCGGCGCCGTTGACCCGATGGTCGGGCCGGCCGATGTCGCGGCCTTCACCAAGGCCATGAACGACGGCAAGTTTGACTATCAGTTGGTCAGCTACGCGGGCGCCGTGCACGCGTTCACCAATCCCGAGGCGGACAAGTTTGCCGCCGCCAACGGCCTGACCGGCAAGATTGGCTACAATGCCGCCGCCGACCAGCGCTCGTGGTCGCACATGAAGATCTTCTTCAAGGAATTGTTCGGCCAGTGAGCGGACTGCGGGTTTACGCCTACGCGAATTGCGACACCTGCCGGCGCGCGGTGAAATGGCTGCGGGCGCAGGCCGTGGCCTTTGAGGAACGGCCGATCCGCGAGACGCCGCCCACGCCGGCCGAGCTGCGCACCATGCTGGCCGCGCAGGGCGGCGAGCGGCGGCGGGTGTTCAATACGGCGGGCCGCGACTACCGGGCGCTCGGGCTCGCCGCCAGGCTGCCGGCCCTGACCGACGCGGAGGCGATCGCCCTGCTCGCCGGCAACGGCAACCTGATCAAGCGGCCGTTTCTGATCGGGCCGGGCGTGGCGCTGGTTGGGTTTGAGGAGAAGGTCTGGGCCGGCGCCTTGCTGCAATCCTGAGGCGGGCGGAAAGAAAGAGTCTAAAATCCTGTAACTTTCGGCCGCCGTCCGGGTTTTCAAGGGACACCAACCTATGAAAACCCTCGTTTCCTTTTGTGCGCTGGGAGTGCTGCTCGCGGCGCCCGGCATGTTGCAGGCCAAGATCACCCGCACGGTGGAAAAAACCTTTGCGGTGCAGCCCGGCGGCAGCCTGAAGGTCGAAACCTCCGGCGGCGACATCAAGGTGGTCACCGGCTCGGGCAATGAGGTCCGGGTTACCGCCTCCGAAAGCATTGACGCCAACTCGGACGCGAAGGCGGACGAACTCCTGAAGGATCTGGACCTGCGAATCGAATCGCAGGGCGACGGGGTCACGGCGACCGCCAGATACGAAAAGCACGGGAGCTGGCATTTCGGCTCCTGGCCGCCGGTCAGTGTCAGCTTCACCGTCGTGGTACCCGTCCACTACAACGTCGATTTGAAAACCTCCGGCGGCGACGTCGAGCTCGCGAGCATCAACGGGCATGCCCGCCTGCGCACGAGCGGCGGCAACCTGAAGATCGACCGGGTGGACGGCGAGGTGGACGGCAGCACGTCCGGGGGCGACATCAGCCTGCGGGAAGGTACCGCCAAGGTCGGACTCTCCACCTCCGGCGGCAATATTCATGTCGAGCGGGCGGGCGGCGAAGCCGAGCTTTCCACGTCGGGTGGCGATATCGTCGTCAATTCCGTGCAGGGCCGGCTGGTGGCCGCGACCTCCGGGGGCAACGTCAAGGCCAGCATCGAGGGTGCGTTGAAGGGTGACTGCAAGCTGACGACCTCCGGTGGCGAGGTGGACGTTTCGGTCGACAAGACCGCGGCCTTTGATCTCAAGGCGCACACGAGCGGCGGCGACGTCGATGCAACGGGTCTCACCATCGCCATCGACAGCGGCGGGGTCCGCCGGAGCAGTCTCTCCGGCAAGGTGAATGGCGGCGGTCCGCTGCTTTACCTCGGCTCGAGTGGCGGTGACGTCCGGATCCGCACCAACTAGAATTTCACCAGGCAACAAGCCCGGGTGTGTGTTAAGGAAGCCAGCGCGAAAGCGCTGGCTTCTGACTTTGGGCTGTTTTCACTCTCCGCGTGGGACTGATTGATACGCACACGCACCTCGACTCATTTGCCCGGCGCGGCGAGTTGCCGGTCACGCTGACGCGGGCGCGCGAGGCCGGCTTGGAGGCGCTGGTCACGATCGGCACCGACACGGATGACTGGTCGCTTTACCGCGACCTGGCCACTAGCAGCCGTCAGGAGTCGGCTGGCGCCGGCGGTGTTGCCACCACGGCCACCGGAGTGGCCGTGCATTACACCGTGGGGCTGCATCCGTGCAGTGTCGGCGAGGACTGGGCGGGCCGCGTTGGGCAACTGGAGGGATTTTGGGGTGGGGCGGACAAACCACACCCGGTGGCCTTGGGCGAGATCGGGCTCGACCGGTTTCACCTACCCAAGGACAACCCCGCCGAGGCGGAAAAGATTTTCGGCTGGCAGCAGGCGGCCTTTACCTGGCAACTCGCGCTGGCGGCGCGACTGGGCTGCCCGGTGGTCATTCATTCGCGCGGCGCGTTTCAGGAGTGCGTCGACCTGATCGATGCGGCCGGCCTCGCGTGGAGCCGGGTGGTCTTTCACTGCTTCACCGAAGGCCCGTTGGAGATGGCCGGGTTGATCGGGCGCGGCGGTTGCGGGTCCTTCACGGGTGTCATCACCTACAAGAATGCCGAGACGGTGCGCGCGGCGGCCTTGGCACAAGGGCTGGACCGGCTGATGATCGAGACCGATGCGCCGTACCTGACCCCCATGCCGCACCGGGGAAAACCGAATGAGCCGGCCTACCTCAGGCATACGGCGGAATTTACCGCGGGGGTGTTCGGGGTGGGCTATGATCGGCTGGCCGAGGTTACCACGGCCAACGCGAAACGTTTCTTCTCAATCTAATCGCAAAAACGCGGAAGGGCGGAGAAACGGAAACCTGAAATAGAGAACCGGAACAGCGCAGCTTCAGCGCTTCCGCTCTTTCGCATTTCCGCGATTTCTCGCCTTAAGCCTCGTCGAACTTCTTCGCGAACAGCGTCTCGAGTTCCGCCAGCATCTGGGGCGCGTCCTCGCCCGAGGCGATGAACTTGACCTTGGTACCCTTGGCTGCGGCCAGCATCATGAGCCCCATGATGCTCTTGCCGTTGACCTGCTCCTCGTCCTTTTCCACGAACACCTCCGCTTTGAATTTGTTGGTGACGCGGACAATCATGGCGGCCGGGCGCGCGTGGATTCCCATCTTGTTTTGCACAAGGAGTTCCTTCACGTGGGGGGCGGCTGATGTTGTATCACTCTTTTCCATTGCGGTAGGGCTGGTTGGTCGGATTAAAGGGAAACGCTAAAAGCCGGTCGCGTGCCGGCTTGCAATCTAAAAGACCCCTGCATGCCCGCCTTTGCCATCATCGTGCCGTGTCGTTTGGAGTCCACCAGGTTTCCAAGGAAATTATTGCATCCCATTAAGGGGAAGCCGCTTGTGCTGTGGGTGGCCGAGCGCATTACCGCCCAGGCACCGGACTATCCGCTCTGGTTTGCAGTGGATCATGTATTACTGGCCGAATGCATTGAGGCGGCGGGGTTTAGGGCGATTATGACCGATGCCAGCCACCCAAGTGGCACGGATCGGATTGCAGAGGCTAACCGCACAGTCCGTGCCAGCTATGTGCTCAACGTGCAGGCCGATGAGCCACTGGTCAGCGCGGGGCAGCTGCACGCGTTGGGCCGCTTGATTCAGGGCGACTGTCCGATGGCGACGCTCTGCACGCCGTTCAAGCGGGTGGTGGATTTCTACAACACCAACCAGGTGAAGGTCGTGAAGAGCCAGACCGGCCGCGCCCTGTATTTTTCCCGCTCCCGGATGCCGTATTCGCGCGAGCTGGGCCTCACGATTGACGACGCCTGGGTGGCGGCCAATCCCTGCTACAAGCATCTCGGGCTTTACGCCTACAAAGCCGACTTCCTGGAGAAATTTGTCGCCCTGCCGCCGGGCCAGCTGGAGCAGATCGAGAAGCTGGAACAACTCCGGGCGCTCGAGAACGGCTACCCGATCGCCATCGATGTCACGGAGGATCCCACCATCGGCGTCGATACGCCGGAGGACGCGAGGAAGTTCGAGGCGCACTTGGGATGAGAGCTCGCACTTGGCCCGGGTCGGTGGTCATGGTGCTGATCGGGGCAGCGTGTGTGTTGGTTCAGTCGGGTTGTGTCAGCTCCATGCTGGCAACCATGGCGGTCAAGGCTCCCAACCAGCAGCAGGTGCCGCGCGTCGTGCAGGACGCGGAATATGCCCGTCGATTCGATTCGGTCTATTCCCGGATCTGGCGACTGCCGGTCGGGCCGCCGCCGGCCGAGTTGTGCGTGGCCGTCCTCGAGCCGGGCAACTACCAGTTCAGCTATCAAGTCCAACCAAGGGAGGCGAACGGACGGCGCTGGCTGCAACCGACCTATGATTGGCACCTGCCGGCCGAGCCGCGACCCTGCAAAGGAACCATCGTGATGTTGCATGGCTATCGGGACTCGAAGGAGAACGTGGCTCATTGGGCCCTATGCCTGGCTGAATTTGGCTATCGTTGTGTCCTCGTAGATCTACGGGGCCATGGTCGGTCGACGGGTGACCTGATTGGCTTCGGTGCGTTTGAGGTGACCGACCTCTCGCGATTGCTCGATGAGCTGCGGCAGCAGGGCCTGGCTGGCGACCGGGTGGGTTTCCTGGGTGTATCCTACGGCGCCAGCATGAGCCTGTTGCTGGCGGCCCGGGACAAGCGTGTGGCGGCCGTCGTTGCGCTTGAGCCGTTCAGCAACGCCGCCAAGGCCGTCGTAGAATTCGCCCATGGCATCGCTCCGCAAGAGGCGGCGAAAATCAGCGATGCCGATTTTGCCGCGGCGATCGCCAAGGCCGCTCATCGCGGCCAATTTTCCTGGGAAAGCGGCAACGTGCTTGCCGCCATGGATCAGGTAACGGCTCCGGTGCTGTTTTATCACGGGGCGAAGGACACCTGGATCTCACCAGAGAACAGCCGGCTGCTTCAGTCCCGCACGCATGGTCCGAGTCGGCTGGTGATTTTGCCGGACGACGATCACATCTGGCTGGCGAACCGTCTCGACAATGAAATCGTACGGGAGGTCAGCGGCTGGTTTGACCGTTATCTTGCCGAACCTGCCCCGGCCGTTGGCATTCCGGGGGCGAAGTCCTGAACCGCCACCCCGCTAGAGCGGCCGGCTGTCCAGGCTGGTGATCCAGAAAACCTCGCAGGCGCCGGCGCCGGTGTCGTCGCGGGTGAGGGAAGAGCGCCAGCGGTACCCGTCGGAGCCGTTCACCTCGACGAGGTAGCCTTCCATGGTGACGAGCTCGTGGTTTTTCACTTCCAGCAGGCGGCGGCGCACCTCGGCATCAGCGGGCAGGCAGTGGGTGTTGGCGGAGTGGGTGGCAATGAGTCCGGGATCAAGCGGCGGCTCGCCGGACCACCGGTATTCGTACCAGCGACCGGACTGGCTGAAGGACAGGCCATTAATGACCGAGGCGACCGACATCGGTCCCCAGCCGAGAGCGAGATCGACTGGCGCCAGGGCGGCGCCCCGGTCATTGCGGTAGCGGTCACGACTCAGCACCACCGCGGTCACCGCATAACGCGCGAGCGGCGTGATCGTGTAGCCCTCGACCTGGAAAGGCTTGGGGAGTCCGCTGGCGAGTTGCACCGGGTCCTGGGCCGCGGGCATACCGCGCCAAGTGGCCGCGGGTTGATGCCAATAAAGCCACCCGGCGGCGACCAGGAGCGCGAGGGCGAGCAGTTTCTTCACGCCGCTCATTTCGATGAGATTCAGCGCCGAGGCAAGTCCGTGGCGGCCAAGGTGGGCGATCGATCAGGCGACCCCGACGGCTGCGGGTTCGTCAGCGGTGGCGGCCGCCTCCGCGCCCTCCGCGGCCGGATTCACGTGCGCGGTGCCCTCGACGAGCAGGAACAGCTGTTCGGCGATCTTCTGCAGGTGGATCGCCTGGGCCGAAAGTTCCTGGGCGGCGGCGGCGGTTTCCTCGGACTGGGCCGCGGTCGACTGGGTGGAGTGGTCCATTTGCGTGACCGCCTTGTTGATCTGGGTGATGCCGCCGGACTGCTCCTCGCTCGCGGTCGCGATTTCCGCGACAAAGGTGTTCAGCTCGCGCGCCTTGCCGAGGATGTGGTCGAAACTGCCGGCGACCTGTCCGCAAATCTCGACGCCGTGGTTGGCCCGGACGAGGGCGGCGGAAATCTGGTCGGACGTTTCCCGCGCGGCGGTGGCCGAGCGTTGCGCGAGGGCGCGGACTTCCTCGGCCACGACGGCGAACCCGGCCCCGGCCTCGCCGGCCCGTGCGGCTTCCACGGCCGCGTTCAACGCGAGGATGTTGGTTTGGAAGGCGATCTCGTCGATCGTCTTGATGATCTTGGCGACGCTGTCGCTGGAGGCCTTGATCGAGTTCATGGCTTCAACCATGTCCCGCATCTGCCGGGCGCCGGTTTCGGCCGAGCTGCGCGTCGCGTCCGCCAGCGTCCGGGCCTGCCGGGCCCCGTCGGTGTTGCGCCGGGTCATGCTCGACAATTCCTCGAGCGAGGCGCTGGTCTCCTCGAGCGAGGCGGCCTGCTCGCTGGACGACGCGGCGAGCGTCTGGCTCGAGCTGGATATTTCCGCCGACGAGCGCGAGGCCAGGTCGGCGCCGGACTGGAGTTCCTCCGAAATCCGCATCACGGGCCGGGTGATCCTGGTCGCGACGAACAACACCACGCCCAGCACCGCGGCGAGCGTGATCCCGCCGATGAGCAACGACGTGTTCCGCAGCGAGCGGGCCGTGGCCAGCACGCGGCCCTCCTGGATCGAGACAATGACCGACCACGGCGTGCCGGTATTCCCGATGACCACGGGCCGGGCAATGCGGAAAACCGTGTCCTGCAGGGTGTGGGAAAAAGTTTTCACCATGAATTCCTGGCCCGCGGCGATGTCGCCCAGCTTTGGCTCGAGCCAGGGGTCGAATTTCGGGCCGGGCTGCCCGAGGCGCTCGGCCTGCGGGTGGGAAACGTAGAGGCCGTGGTTGGAAAACGTCGCGGCATAGCCGGTGTCCATGACCTTGCGCCCGCTTTGCCGGGCCGAAACGGTGTTGAGGTCGAGGTCGATGCCCGCGACCCCGAGAAATTTCCCGTCGATCACGATCGGGACCACGATGCTGGTCATGAGTACCTTCCGGTCACCCGCCTCGTAGGTGTAGGGCTCCATGATGACTTCTTTCCCCGTCTTGCGTGCGATCTGGTAGAATTCGCTGTTGGGTGAACCAGGCGTGTAATCCTTCAGCGGCTGCAGGGCGGTCTTTCCGTCCTTGCGGAACCAGTACGGAATGAAGCGGCCGGTCTGGTCGTGGCCGGCCTTGTTGGCGAAGTCGGCGTCCCGGCCGTCGAAGGCGTCGGGTTCCCAGCAGGTCCACACGGCGAAGAAGTCCGGCGTGCTCTCGAGCGAGGCCTTGAGGATGAAGGACGCGGCGTCGCGATCGACGGCCGCATCGCTCGACTTGATCCCGGCGTAGGCGGCGGCGAGGCTGCGTGCCGAGAAGAGGGCGTGATTGAAGAAGTTTCCGACTTCGCCGGCCTCATGCTGTGCGATGGCCTCGGCTTGCGCGATACCCTGGGCCCCCGCGGCCTGGCTGGTGCGATAGGTATTGATGCCGATGGTGGCGCCGAGACCGAGCACGACAACCGAGCCGATCAGGAGAACCATCCGAGCTTTAAGACCGCGAAATTTCATGGGGTAGAGCGACCCTATCGGCCGCTGCGGGCAAAACCTGAAGCGGATCCCCGGTTTTTTCGGGAGGTGCGGGACGGCGCGCGGGGCCCGCCGCGGCGGGAAATACAGCTGTCAGCGCACGGAACCGCATCCCGCCAAGCAGTTACCGCCGGACCAGGCCCGGGCGGTCGGCCCGGCTTTACAAAGGTTAAATCTTTCCGGCCTTCCGCTGCTCGACCATCCGGTAGAAATCCTCGAAGAGCGGGTCCGCGTCGTTCGGGCCGGGCGCCGCCTCGGGGTGGTACTGTACGCAAAACACGGGCAGTTCCTTGTGCCGCAGGCCCTCGACGGTCTGGTCGTTCAAATTGATCTCGGTGACCATCGCGCCGCGGTTCTCGATCGATTTTGGATCGGTGGCGAAGCCGTGGTTTTGCGCGGTGATCGAGACCTTGCCGGACTCAAGGTTCTTGACCGGCTGGTTCCCGCCGCGGTGGCCGAACTTGAGCTTGAAGGTCGTGCCGCCGAGCGCGTGCGTGATCATCTGGTGGCCGAGGCAGATCCCGAAGATGGGGAAATCGGGCAGGAGCTCGGTGACCGTCTTGTGGATGTAGGGCAGGGCGGCCGGGTCGCCGGGACCGTTTGAGAGGAAGATGCTGTCCACGCCGTACTCGCGCACCTGGGCGGCGGTGGCGGTGGCCGGAAACACTTGCACCTCGAAACCGTGGCGGACGAGCTTGCGGAAAATGGTGTACTTCGCGCCGTAGTCGAAGGCGGCGACCTTGAATTTTTTGGCGGGAGTCACCGTGGCGCCACCCTTGGTGCCCACAGGCAGGTACTGGGTGTTGTAGCGGGCGGCCTCATCCGCGCCCCAGAGGTAGGGCGCCGCGCAGGTGACATCCTTCACGTAGTCGCTGCCGGCCATGTCATGCCACTCGCGGGCGCGGCGGACGGCTTCCGCATCGGTGATGGGCTGCGTGCTCAGGCAGGATTTCATCGCGCCATCGACGCGCAGTTTCTTGGTCAGGGCCCGGGTGTCGACTTCGCTGATGCCCGGGATGCCGTATTTTTTCAGGTAGGCATCGAGCGACAGCGTGCTGCGCCAGTTGCTCACGATGGGTGAGACCTCGCGCACCACCAGGCCCGAGCATTTCGGGGCCGACGATTCCTCGTCCTCTGCGTTGATGCCGTAGTTGCCGATCTGCACGGCGGTCATCGTCACGATCTGGCCGAAGTAGGACGGATCGGTGATGATCTCCTGGTAGCCGGTCATCGAGGTGTTGAACACACATTCACCGGCGATGGTGGCTTCGGCGCCAAAGGCGGTGCCGTGAAATACACTGCCGTCTTCCAGGGCGAGGACTGCGGGCTTCGGGTGGGACATCGCGCGTGACGAAAAGGTTTCCGGCCCCGCGTGCCAAGGGGAAACATGCGCGGTGGCGCAAAACACCGGCCCGGCGGACTGATTTCAGGCCAGGGGAGCGGCCGGGGCGGGCGCCAGCGGGGGGGTGGCCTCGATCAGGCGGATCAGGTCGGGGGCCTGGATCGGCTTGGTCAGGTAGTCGTTCATCCCGGCCTGCAGGCAGCGTTCGCGGTCGCCGACCATGGCGGAGGCGGTCAGGGCAATGATATGCACCGGGCGGTTGCGCTCACCGGCCTCACCCGCCCGGATCTGGCCGGTGGCCTCGTAGCCGTCCATCTCGGGCATCTGGCAGTCCATCAGGACCAAGTCATACACCTGGAGGCGCAGGGCCTCGAGGCAGGCCAGCCCATGGCCCACCAGTTGCGGCTGATAGCCGAGCCGGCGCAGCAGACCGGAGATGAGTTTCTGGTTCACGGCATTATCCTCCGCCACGAGGATGCGCAGGGGATGCCGGTCGGCCAGGGTCGGATCCAGTTTCGGAACCAAGGTGGTCTGGATGCTCGCGGCCGGGAAGGCTGCGGCGGGACCTTCGGCGAAGGTGGTGTAGAGGCTGTCCAGCAGGGCGGATTGCCGCACGGGCTTGGTCAGGACCACTTGGAAGTGTTGCTGGGGATTGAAGGCCCGCAGTTCTTCGCGACTGACCGACGAAAGCAAGATAAGGGGCAGCCGGGCGTGGCCGTCCAGGGCATGGAGTTTTCCGGCGAGTTCGACGCCGTTCATTCCCGGCATCATCATGTCCAGCAGGGCCACATCGATGCTGCGCTCCTGCCGGAGATACTCGATGGCCTCCAGCGGTTCCGCGAAGGCATGGCACACCAGTCCCCAGCGCTGCAGCTGGCTGCAGAGGATCCGCCGGTTCGCCTCGTTGTCGTCCACGATGAGGGCGCGCCGGCCCACGAGATTGACCGTCGGCGGGGGCAGGCTGGCCTCCTGCGCGGCCTCGGGCGGGGGCATGGCCGGCGTGGCCTGGAGGGTGAAGCGGAAACAGGAACCTTCCGGGGAGGTCGAGGCCAGCTCGATGTTGCCGCCCAGGAGTTGCGCCAGGCTGCGGCTGATGGCGAGGCCGAGACCGGTGCCGCCAAACCGGCGGGTCGTCGAGGAGTCGGCCTGGCTGAAGGCGCGGAACAGCCGGTTGATCCGGTCGTGGGCGATGCCCTCGCCGGTATCCCGGATCGTGATGGCCAGGCGGGGTGGCTGGCCCTCGACGGGTGGCTCGGCGGCCACGCGCACCTCCACCTCGCCGCGCGCGGTGAACTTGATGGCGTTGCCGACGAGGTTCACGAGTACCTGGCGCAGGCGCGTGCCGTCGCTCACGATCCAATCGGGGACGTCGCCGTCGATCCACTGCAACAGCTCGATCTTCTTTTCGCTGGCCTTGCTCCAGAGCAGGTCGACGACCTCCTCGACGCAGCGGCGCACATTGACGGGATGTTGCTCGGGTTCCATGTGCCCCGACTCGATCTTGGAAAAATCCAGGATGTCGTTGATCAGGGACAGCAGGGTTTCGCCGCTGGAATGGATGGTATGCAGCCACTCGCGCTGTTCGGGGTTGAGCGGGGTGTCGAGCAGGAGGCTGGTGAAACCCAGCACGCCGTTCATCGGCGTGCGGATCTCGTGGCTCATGACGGCGAGAAACTCGCTCTTCGCCCGGTCGGCGTCCTCCGCCGCCTCCTTGGCGCGCTTGATCTGGGTCTCCGCCTCCTTGATCTGGGTGATGTCCTTCGTGATGCCGCAGGTGCCGATGATCTCGCCGAGCTCGTTGCGCAGGGGAGTCTTCGTGGTCAGGCCCCAGGAGATCCGGCCGTCCTCCCAGGTTTCCTTCTCCATCAGGTCAAGGAGCGGCTGCCCGGTCGTGATGATGCGCTGCTCATCCTCGAACGCCTGGCGGGCATGCTCCTCGGTGAAGAAATCAAAGTCCGTCTTGCCGACGGCCTGGGCGGGATCGGCGAGCCCGAATTTCGCGGCCATGGCCCGGCTGATGATGAGAAAGCGCGACGCCCGGTCCTTGCAGTAGACATGGTCGGGGATGTTATCGAGCAGGGCGCGGGTGATGCTGCGCTCGTGACGCAGGGCGATCTCGGTCTGGATGCGCGCGGTGGAATCGCGATCCATGCCGATCACCAGCTCGTGGCCGTTGATCACGATCAGGCTGGTGAAGTACTCGATGTGGAAGGTCGTGCCGTCCTTGCGGCGGTGCTCGCCCTCGCCCTCGAGGCGGCGATGCAGGCGGAGCTCCTTGATCCAGTTGGGGGCGTTGGCCGTCCAGGGATTCTTTTCAATGCAATCGATGCTCTTCCCGATCAATTCCTCGCGGGTGTAGCCGTGCATCTCGCACGCCATGGGGTTGCAGTCCACGATCCTCACGGGGACGTCCGGGTCGTTGGGTTCGAAGAGCATGATGCTCAGCGGCGCCTTTTCCCACAGGGCGCGGAACTGGGGCAGCGTGATGTTGGCGGCAAAGTGATTGCGCTCGGCCTCCCTCCGCCTCGCCTCGTACCCGCGCGTGGCGTGCCAGCCAAAGGCGATGGCGGCGAGTCCGGTCAACGCGCCGGCGGCCGCGAGGCCCAGCACGGTGCCTTGCGGGATGGGCCGGACCGAAAGGGCCAGCCAGGCAATGGCCGCCGCCAGACCAAGCTCCAGGGCGACGAGCAGGGCCGCGATCATGGCCATACCCGATTGCGACCGCAACGAGGTGGCGGCAGCTCCGGGGACATGGAGGGACGGGGGCATGAATGGACTGGTAACGCGCAGTCACTGGCGGATTGGGCGGCCGTCAGAAAAGGGGTTACAGGGGACTATGGGGGTTATCGGCACAAATGACAAACACCTTAACCGCCCCTCCGGCCTAAGTCTTTGGCAGCGGACAACTACATGCCGGCCCGACCGGGCGCCCCGGGTCCGGGGTTGATCCGGTCATTTGACAGCCGGTTTAAAGCGGCTATTTCTCGTACGCCAACATGCCCTACTCAGAAGACCGCTCCACCTGGTTCGCCGGCCAGGGACTTTGGCAGCACATCCCCGAGGCGGACTGGAAGGACTGGGTCTGGCAGCTGAAAAACCGGATCACCACCGTCGAGCAGCTGGAGCGCTACATGACCCTCACGCCGGAGGAAAAGGCCGGCTGTCTTTTCGCCAACCAGAAGCTGGCGCTGGCGATCACGCCGTATTTTTTCAACCTGATCGACCGCAACGACCCGAACTGCCCGATCCGGAAGCAGGTCATCCCGCGCAGTGACGAGATGGTCATCTCCTCCGGTGAGATGCTGGACTCGCTGGGCGAGGACGAGCATTCCCCCGTGCCCGGCCTGGTGCACCGCTACCCCGACCGCGTGCTGTTCCTGGTCACGGACCGCTGCGCCGCCTACTGCCGCTACTGCACCCGCAGCCGGCTCGTCAGCAACGCGCAGGACTACAACTTTCATCCCGAGTATGAGCAGGCACTGCGCTACATCGAGGCGCACCCCGAGATCCGCGATGTGCTCCTGTCCGGCGGCGACCCATTGCTGCTCTCCGACAAGAAGCTCGACCACCTCCTCGGCCGGCTGCGCGCCATCAAGCACGTTGAGTTCATCCGCATCGGCTCGCGCATCCCGGTTTTCCTGCCGCAGCGGATCACCCCGGAGCTTTGCGAGATTTTCAAGCAACACGGCCCGATCTGGATGAGCATTCACGTCAACCATCCCCGCGAGGCCACGCAGGAATTGAAGGATGCCTGCGAGCGCCTCTCGTTCGCCGGGGTGCCGCTCGGGAACCAGAGCGTCCTGCTGAAGGGCGTGAACGACGATGCCGACGTCATGAAGGCCCTCGTCCACCGTCTGCTCCGGATGCGGGTGCGGCCCTATTACATCTATCAGATGGACTTGATCACGGGCGGCGCGCACTTCAAGGCCGACGTGCGCAAGGGCATCGAGATCATCCGGGCGCTGCGGGGCCACACGACCGGCTACGCCGTGCCGCAGTACGTCATCGATGCGCCCGGCGGTGGTGGCAAGGTGCCGGTCAATCCCGACTACGTCGAACAAATCACCGATGACGAGGTGGTCTTCCGCAATTTCGAGGGCAAGCAATTCCGGTATCCGCTGAAGGCCGAGCCGGTCAAACCAAACGCCGGCCTCGTGTTGCCGGCGGAGATTCACCTCTGAGGATCGCCGCGCCGCGCTGGGGCGTCGCGACCGCGCGGTCCGGCTTCACCCCTCACTGCAACGCAAACGTCGCCCCGATCGTGGCGGTGATCGTTTTCTCCAGCGCGGAGGTGTCGTTGTTGCCCTCCCAGGTCGTCGACGACGAATAGAGCGGGTTGATCTGCACCACGCCCATCCGCGCACTGCGCAGTTCCTTGATCTTCCGGCCGCCCTGCGCGGCGATCTGGTCGGCGCGGGCCCGCGCATCGCGCGTCGCTTCCGCCATCATCTCCACCTTGGCGTCACCCGCGCGGGTATAGATGAACTCAAAGCCCTCCGACACGAAGGTCACGCCCTGCTGGAGCAACTCGCCGGATTCGCCCGCCAGCCGGGGCACGCGCTCAACCTCGGACGAACGCACCTCGATCACCTGGCTCAGGCGGAAACCCACCCGCACGTTCGTCGTGGTATCGTCGTCCCCATTGCGCTGCCGCGCGGTGATATCGTGGATCTGCGCGGGCAGTACGGCGAATTCCGTCAGGCCGTGCGTCGAGAGGAACGCGGTGACCCGGCCCAGGTCGGCTGACAGCCTTTGCTGCGCTTCCAGGAGGGTCGGGGCGTCGACGGAGAAATTTGCGCGCCACACCACGAGATCGGATCGAACATTTTTGCGCGCGGAGCCGGTGACGTTGATGACTTGGGACTCGGCGATCCGGGTCCAGGCGCCGGCGACCACGAGCGAGGCGAAAACAAGGCCGGCCGCGAGGGCCAGACCGGCCAGCAGGCCGAAGAATTGGGGACGGACAGAGGAAGGTGCATGCATGGTTTCAAATGTTTATGACAAAGCCGGGCGCGCCAATGCGCCCTGAAACCGGAACCCAACCTTGATGTAAGCAACTGCGGACCAGTGGTAAGCACCAGACTATTTGCGAAGAACTTATTCACAAAAATTCCTGCAGGAAAGATTCAACGTTTTCGAACATTCCACGTCTATCATAACGACATCAGTGCGTTCGTTTCAAATGAAGCATCGGTGTAGTTCTTACGGTTTGCTTGGTGTTAGGTCATGCAGGGCGTCCCTCACGGGACGCCCTTCATGATTTAGGGGCCCGGAGATGACACAATGCGCGGTTGACTGGCTTCCGGGCGCGGCTTTGTTGGCGGTGCTCGTAGGGGTGTCCTCCGCGGAGGGCTGAGATTGTGGCACGCACGGCTGCTCGACCCTGGAACCTGAAACGGATCATACCGGCGAAGGAAACAAGCAAGGTGGGCATCATGGGCCCGCCGTTTCATTTCGCAGGGCGTCTGAATCGGGCCGGGCCTCAAATCCATGCACCTCCCGATCCGTTTTGCCTCCCTTCTCGCCGCGCTGGCTGTTGTCACGACGACTTGCGCCCAAAACGCCGCCCAGCCGGCCGCTCCGCACCAGGCGGATGACATTCTCGCCCTGGCGCCCTATCAGGTGCAGGGCGTCCCGCTCGAGCAATCGGTCAATCCGCTCATTCGCGAAACCAGTGCGGTGATGGGCGACAGCCGCGGGCCGCTCGATACGCCGCGCTCCATGAGCACGATCACGGCCGGCCTCGTGGACGAGCGGGCGATCCACGGCCTGCGTGACATCCTCGAGTACAGCCCGGGCGCCTATGCGCCCTCGAGCTACGGCGAGTTGACGATGCCGTACATCCGCGGCGATGTCGCCGAGTCGTACGTCAACGGCCAGCGCCGCACCAACAACGAGTACGGTTTCCTGCCGTCCTTCAACGGCGTGGAGGCGGTCGACGTGGTGCGCGGGGCCGGCTCGGCGGTCTTCGGCGCCGGCTACCTGACGGGCGGCTACGTCAATTACCAGACCAAGCAGCCGCAGTTCAGCGGTCCGGCCACGACGGTCACGACCCGTCTCGGCACCTGGACCGCCGGCGGCCTTTCGTACCTCAACGGCAGCGTGCAGGTCGACACGACGGCGCCGGTGAACGACCAACTCGCGTGGCGCATCAGCTATGAGGGCAAGGGTGGCGACACGTTCTATTCGCGCAATGGCGACAAGGACGACCGCGAGGATCTGTACGCCGCCCTCACGTGGCGTCCGCGCCCGGGCCTCAAGCTGGAGTTCAACACCCAGTGGATGTGGCAGAACACCAACGAAACCCTCGGCGTCAACCGGGTGAACCAGGATCTGATCGACCACGGGCTCTACTACACCGGGCTCTCGGGCGACGAGGCCTACAACCCCGGGCCGATCCCCGCCACCTCGGTCGTCCAGCTGCCGTGGAACGCGACGCTGCTCTCCCGGAGCGATTACGCGCAGGCCCACGTGGCCAACGCCCAGTTGATCGCGACGTATGAGGTCTCGCCGGCGCTGACGCTGATCAACCGCACGTTCTTCGAGCGCGTGAACCGCGAGCGCGTGTACGCCACGGCCTACCTTGAGTTTGTCCGGCAGAATACGTTCGAGGACCGGGTCGAGGCGCACCTTCAGCTGCCGGACGCCACGCTGCCGCAGTCGATTGTCGCGGGTGCCGCGATCCGCCGGCAGTCCGTCCTCGCGTTCGAAAACTACGCCAACGAGTACCTCTATAACTTTGATATCACGGATCCGTCGCGGGAGTTCAACCAGGCGGCGGCCTTTCCCACCTCGTACCTGCCTGGCTCACCCGGGCCGGCCGGGCTGCCGTTCTTCTCGCCGGTCGATCCGGTTTATCCGACGCCCGAGACCGGTGATTCCCGCGTGTGGAATCCCGCGGCGTTCGCGCAGGACGATTTCAAGCTGACCGAGCGGCTGCACCTGCTGGCCGGGGCGCGGGTGGATTGGTTCCTCGCCAGTGCGCGCGACCCGCTGCCGCCGGCGGGCACCACGCCCGTCAGTGACTCGTCCCGGTCGACCAGCGGCTCCGGCAACACGAGCCTGCTGTTCCGGGCGACGCGCACCTCCAGTTATTATTTCACGTGGCAGAACACCACCTCGCTGCACGGCAACCTGGGCGGCGGCGGCATCAGCCTGCAGTCCGACGGCAAGATCGACCCGAACGACCTGCACAACCGCAGCGAACTCCTCGAGGCCGGGGCAAAGTACAGCCTGCTCGACAACAAACTTTTCGCAGGCGCGGCCCTCTTCACCCAGCGGCGCTCGCGCACGGGCCTCGGCGACGTGCACCAGGACATCCGCGTGCGCGGCCTGGAGCTGGAATCGGTCTATCAGCCGATCCCACGGCTGAGCGCGACGTTCAACGCCACGATCCAGCAGGGCGAATACCTCAACGCCTCGCCCTATCAGCTCGGTGGCCGCTCGATCTACGCGGGCTACGTGCAGGGTCGCGGCCCGGGCGGACTCGGCACGGGCGACTCCAGTTACACTCCGTTCGGCGACCAGGTGCCGGTGGGCGACTGGCCGCTCGTGGGCTTCTCGCACCTGATGCTCAACGCGAGCGTGCGCTACCGCTGGATGAGCGGGGTTGGCGCCGGGCTCGATGCCCAGTGGCAAAGCCGGCAGCGCGGCAATCTCGACGACGAGTGGCACATCCCCGCGCAATACACCCTGAACGCCTCGGTCTCCTACCAACGCGGGCCGTGGACGGTGAATGTCGATGTCCTCAACCTCACCGACCAGCGCAACTGGATCCACAACGGCGACGCCTACACGTCGAGCATCCTGATCCTGCCCGATCTCCCGCTGCGCGCCGAGGGCTACATCAAATACAAGTTCTAGGGGGGCGATTAAGTGAAGGTGTAGCCGGGGTCGCTGACCCCGGAGCTTGGCAAATGGGATCGAGGAACCGCAGAACCGGGGTCAGCGACCACGGCTACAGTATTTCTTAAACCGCTATAGGGTACCGCCGTAGCTTCGGTAGCCGCCGCTCAGTGCGATTCCGAGAAGCTCGTGATCGAGTGCCACTCGAGCACTTCCTGCAGCAGGGCGCGCTCGGTCTTGAGCACGATGCGTTCGAGGCTGTTCCACGTCTGGCAGAAGGCGACCTGCTTGCGGCTGTCCTCGAGCATCGCGCGCATCTCGCGGTAGCGGGCCACCCGGCGCTGGAGATCGTTGATCGAGATCAGCGAGATCAGCGCCGCGGCCACGACCGGCAGGGAAATGGGGAGGAAATAAAACACCGTCGTCTGCACCCACTCCGGCACCTCGATTTCAAACGTGTGGGCCAGCGCGTAGGCCGCCGTGCAGACGATGGCGGCGATCGTCGCGAGCCAGAAGCCCCGCTTGAGCCGCTTGAACAGCGGCAGCGCGCGGCCTTCCTGGCGCACATAGTACGCGAGCTGGTCGTCGATGCGCTTCTCGAGGTAGATGCGCTTGAACTCCTCCATCGCCACCGGCCGCGCGGCGGACGAGCGGCTGTGGAGGATGTGCAGCGAGCGCGTCAGGCCGCGGACGCCGGGGGCGGCACCCGCACCATGGAGTACCGGCGCCAGACCAAGGCCGGCGAGTGGAAGTGGATCCGTTCGACCGGCAAGATCGTGGAGCGCGATGCGGCGGGCCGGGCGGTGCGCATGACCGGGACCCACGCCGACATCACGGAGCGCAAGAAACTCGAGACCCGGCTGCTGCACAGCCAGCGCCTGGAATCGGTGGGCACGCTCGCGGCGAACAAGGTGGCGCATGACCTCAACAATATTCTCACGCCCATGCTGATGGTGGGCACTGTGCTGCGGGAGAAGCTCACCGATCCCGCCGACCGGGCGCTCTTCGACCAGATCGAGGCGGGGGCCCGGCGCGGGGCGGCGATCGTGCGGCAGCTGCTGACCTTCAGCCGCGATTTGCCGCAGGCCCGGACCGCGGTGGATCTCGGCCAGCTGATGACGGAAATGATGGACATCATGCGGGGCACGTTTCCCCGCGAGATCGAGCTGGTGGCCCGGGTGCCGGAAGGTCTCTGGCCGGTCACGGCGGATCCGATCCAGCTGCACCAGGTCCTCATGAATCTCTGCATCAATGCCCGCGACGCGATGCCGGCGGGCGGCACGCTGGTGCTGGCGGCGGAAAACCTGCCGGCGCACGGGGAGTTGGCCCCGGCGGCTGCCGCTGGCGCGGGACGGGCCGTCCGGCTGACGGTCAGTGACACCGGCCGCGGTATTCCGCCGGAAATCAAGGGGCGCATCTTCGATCCCTTCTTCACGACCAAGGAGGTGGGGCAGGGCACCGGCCTGGGCCTCTCGACCGTGCACGGCATCGTGCAAAGCCATGGCGGCACCGTCACGGTGGAGAGCGAATTGAACCGCGGCAGCAGCTTCCACGTCATCCTGCCCGCGAGTGCCACCGCCCCCGCGGCCCCGGCGGCCCCGGTGCCGGTGACTCCGCCGGTTCGCCGCCGTCCGCTGATCGTCGTGATCGACGACGAACCTTCGGTGCTGGCCCTGACCGCGCGGATTCTGGCGCAGGCCGGCTGCGAGGTGTTCGCCGCCAGCGGGGGCGAGGCGGCCCTGGAATTTTTCGCCACCCGCGCCGGGGCCGTCGACCTGGTGCTGACCGACATCATGATGCCGGGGATGGACGGGCTGAAGCTCGTGCCGCTGCTGCGGCAGGCGGCCCCGCAGCTCAAGGTGATCGGGGTATCCGGCCTCGACCACAGCCAGCGGCAGGCGGAAATGGCGGCCATGGGTTTTGCCGAGGTCCTGCGCAAACCCTACGACGCCCCGACGCTGCTGGCCGCCGTGCATCGCCACCTGCCGGCGGCGCCCACCCTGTAGCGCAGCTGGAATCGCAGGGGCGCAGACTCGCGGCGCCCTCGACCGTGATGCCGCGTACGCAGGGCGCAGCCCCTCGACCAGCTCTGGGCCCTGAGCAAGTCGAATGGGCAAGACTGCGCCCCTGCCTGAAACGGTGCGTTTCGCTCAGGGCTTGGCCGGGGCCTCGATCACTGTGCCGGCCTTGATGATGAACATGTCGTCGGGCTTCAGGTATTTCTTGATCGCAGCGTTGACCTGCGCGGGGGTGAGGGCGTTGACCCTCACGGGAAACTCATCGAGCCAGTTCACGTCGTAGCCGCGGTTGACGGCCGCCATGAGGTTGGCCGCCATGCCATCGGTCGTGGCGAGGCCGATCTTGAAGTCGCCCACGAGGCCCTCCTTGTCGCGCTCCAACTCCGCGGGCGTGATGCCGGTGTCGTACCACTGCTGCAGCTGGCGCTTGGTGGAGGCGATGCCCTTCTCGAGCAGGGCGGGCGCGAAGGTCGCCTCGATCTTCCAGTCGCCGTCGCTGAACATGTCATGGGAGAGGCGGGAACTGATGCCATACGTCAGGCCTTCCTTGTCGCGCACACTGGACATGAGCCGGCTGGTGAAGCCGCCGCTGCCGAGGATGAACGTGCCGAGCTTGAGCGCCTGGTAATCCGGATCGCTGTACCGGAGCCGGCTGGCCTGGCCCATGATGACGGTCACGCTGGTCTTGTCGGCCATGAAGACGTTTTGCTCCCGCTTGGCGTCGGTCTCGGTGACTTTCGCCGGTGGGACGAGCGCGACGCCGCCGGTCCAGCCGGCGAATGATTGGGCGACATCGGCTTGGATTTGCGGGAGGTCGAGATCGCCGACCACCACGAAGGTCAGGTGCGCCGGGCCGTAGAATTTCTTGTGGAAGGCGACCACGTCCTCGAGCTTCGCGCTTTCAATCGCCGCCAGCATCTCCTCGGGGGCCGGATGATAGTTCGGGTGCCCCGGGGGATAGACGGCCCGGGTGAAGGCCTCGGTGGCGCGGAAGGAAGTGTCCTCCAGCTGGCGCTTGAGGCTGCCGGCGTAATGTTTCCTGGCCTTCTCGAATTCCGCCGCCGAAAACGCGGGGGAACGCAGCTGCTCGGCGATGAGGCCGATGACGAGCGCGGCATCCTGCTTCAGGCACTTGGCCTTGATCTCGGTCAGCTCGTTGTTGACGCCGAAGGAGATCTCCGCGCCGACGCTCTCGAGTTTCGACGCGATGGCGAACTTGTCCTGGGTGGTGGTGCCTTGGTCGAGCAGCATGCCCGTCAGCGTGGGAATGGCGGGGTTGCCGTCACCGGCCAGGGCGTCGCCTGCCGGCAGCGAGGCATGGATGGTGACGACATCCTTCACGCCGGTCGGGTAGGCGATGACGTCGACCCCGGCGATCTTGGTGCGCACGGCCCGGGGCGCGATCTTGGCCCCACCGGTGGACGGGGCGGCGGCGGGACCGCCGGTTTCGACCGCCGGGCTGGGCTCCAGTGCGTCGCTCTCACCGGGAGTGCGGTAATAGTAAGGGCCGTCCATCAGCGAGGGCTTGGCGGCGGGCTTGGCGGCGGGCGCGCCGCCGACACTTGTCGGGATGAACCAGCCGGTCGTGCTCTGGTCGACGTTGAGGTATTTCCGGGCGACCCGCTGCACGTCGGCGGCCGTGACCTTCCGCGTGGCCTCGTCGAGGCCGTAGAACAGCGTCCAGTCGCCGGCGGCGATCAGTTCGTTGAGGCTGCCGGCGATGGCGAATGAGCCGTCGCGCTTGAAGGCGGTGTTGGCCAGGGATTTTGCGACGGCGGCCTGCACCTCGGCGTCGGTGACGCCGTCCTGCTTCAGCCGCTCGATCTCGTCGACAGTGATCTTCTCCACCTGCTCGTGGGTGGCGCCCGGGGCGAGGGGGATGAAGAGGAAGTGCAGGGACGGATCATGGTTGCCGAAGGCGATGTTCTGCACGCCGGTGGTGAGGTTTTTATCCGTGAGGCTCCGGTAGAGCCGGCTGTTCTTGCCGTCGGCGAGAATGTCGCTGAGCACCCTGATGGCGGCGAAGTCGGGGTGGGTGGCGGCGGGGATCTTGTGGGCTATGGCCACGACGCCCAGCTGGCCGGCGCGCTTGACCACGATGTGGCGCGGGCCGGTCTGGTCGGGCTCCTCCGTGTAAACCTGCGGGATCGGCCTGGGCGCGCGCGGGTAGACACCGTAGTATTTCTTCACCATGGCCAGGGCGGCGCCGGGCTCGAAGTCGCCGATGATCGTGGCCGTGGCGTTGTCCGGCCAGTAGTAGGTGTCGTAGAACTCGCGGAGCTTATCGATCGAGACCTTCTCGATGTCGCTGCGCCAGCCGATCGTGCTGTGGTGGTAGGGGTGGGCGACGTAGGCCGAGTGGAAGACCTCCTTGATCAGGGCCGAGAAGGGCGAGTTTTCCCCGCGCTCGAATTCGTTGCGCACGACGGTCATCTCGGGCCGCCGGTCCTCCTCGTGCAGCCAGAGGTTGCGCATGCGGTCGGCCTCGATCGCCATGTAGCCGTCGAGGTGCTCGCTGCCGATGTTCGCGTAGTAGTTGGTGCGGTCGAGCCAGGTGGTGGCGTTGTAGTTGCCGCCGATGCGCTCGAGGTACTGCTTCACGCTGTTGCCCTTCGCGTCATTGTAAGCCGGGCTGCCCTTGAACATCAGGTGCTCGAGCAGGTGGGTCGCCCCGGTGGTGCCGGTGACCTCGTTCTTGGAGCCGACCCGGTAGGTGACCATGAAGGTCAGGGTGGGGCTGGAATGGTCGGGCAGGAGCAGCACCTGCAGGCCGTTGGCGTCGAGGGTGTACTCGTCGATGCTGCCGACGGTTTTGACGAAGGTGAAGCCGTCGGCCACCACCGGGGCGGCGGGCAGGCGGGCGGACCAGCCCAGGGTGGCAAGCAGGACGGCAAACAAGGCGGGGAATCGTTTCATTTTGGATCGTTGGTTTGGGCGAAAACCTAGTTTGGCCGCCTCCGTCGGTCACCTCCAATCAGACAGAAGGCTGAAAAACCGGGATGAGCGGCGGGGCCGGCCCGAAGCCGGGGCTTCCCTCCGGCGGAACATTCCGGCTAAATGGGCGACAAAATCCCATGCCCACCCTGACCCGTGTTTTCCGCATTCTTGGCCTCGCCCTCCTGACCGTCCTGGGCGCGGCCCAACTGGCCGCGCGGCCGATCGAACTTGAGGATCTGTTCCGGCTCCACCGCGTCTCCGACCCGCAGATCTCGCCTGATGGCACCGCCGTGGTGTTCGTGGTGACCGACCCGGACAAGGCGCAGAACAAGACCAACAGCGACTTGTGGATCGTCTCCACCGTCGGCGGCGAAGCCCGCAAGCTGACGAATTCCCCCAACCAGGACCGGCATCCCCGCTGGTCGCCCGACGGGCAGTGGATCGCCTTCGAGTCCAACCGGGACGGCAATTACCAGGTCTGGGTCATGGCGGCCGGCGGCGGTGAGGCCCGCAAGCTGACCAATCTCGCGACCGAGGCCACGCAGCCGGTCTGGTCGCCCGATGGCCGGAAGATCGCCTTCGTGTCCGCGGTCTTTGCGGAGTTCTCCGCCAAGCCCTTTGCCGAGTCCGACCTGCTGAACAAGGACAAGCTGGCGGCCATGGAAAAAGGGCCCGTGAAGGCGCGGCTCTTCAACCAGCTGCTTTATCGCCACTGGGACTCGTGGGTCGCGGGCAAGCGCCAGCATCTGTTCGTCCTGCCCGTGAGAAATGCGGCGGCCGCGGGCGACCCGCAGGATGTCACGCCGGGGGACAACGACGCGATCCCGACCTCCGACACCTTCACCGAGGGCGACGAATTTGCCTTCGCCCCCGACAGTCAGACGCTGGTGTTCACGGCGCCGCCCGTGCCGGTGCGGACGCAGGCCTGGAGCACGAACCATGATATTTACGCCGTCAACCTGGCCTCCGGCGAGCGCCGCCAGCTCACGACGAACCCCGCGGCCGACTGCTCGCCGCGGTTTTCGCCGGACGGCCGCTGGCTGGCCTATCGCGCCCAGGCCCGCGCCGGTTTCGAGTCGGACCGCTGGCAGTTGCAGCTGCTTGAGCTGGCGACCGGCCAGAGCCGCAGCCTGACCGGCGCGCTCGACCGCTCGGTGGATCACTTCGTCTGGTCACCCGACGGCGCGACCATTTATTTTCACACCGATGACAACGCGGGCGTCACGCTCTGGAGCGTAGCGACGCGTGGCGGTGAGCCGGTGCGGCTGCTGGCCGGCGGGACCAACAGTGAGGCCGGGGTCTCCGCCGACGGCCGGACCCTCGTTTACACCCACGCGACGCTGAGCCAGCCGCCCGAGGTCATGCTCTGGCGCCTCGGGCAGGGAGCGCCGCTGGTTCTGACCCATATCAATGACGCCCTGCTGAAGGATGTGCAGATGTCGGAACCCGAGTCCGTGACGGTCAAGGGGGCGGGCGGTGCGCCGGTGCAGATGTGGATCATCCGGCCGCCGGGATTCGATCCGCACAAGAAATACCCGCTGGTCTTCTGGGTGCACGGCGGGCCGCAGGGCGCGTTTGCCGACGGCTGGTCCGTCCGCTGGAACCCGCAGGTCTGGGCGGCGCAGGGCTACGTGGTCACGCTGGCCAATCCGCGGGGCAGTTTCGGTTTCGGGCAGAAGTTCACGGACGAAATCTCCCGGGACTGGGGCGGCAAGGTTTACGAGGATCTCATGGCCTGCCTGGCGCACCTGGAACAGCAGCCGTACATCGACCCCACGCGCATGGCGGCGGCGGGGGCGAGCTACGGCGGCTACATGATGAACTGGTTCGAGGGGCACACGGACAAGTTCCGGTGCATCGTGAACCACGACGGCGTGTACAATCTCGACTCGATGTACGGCACGACCGAGGAGGTGTGGTTTGACGAGTGGGAGCACGGCAAGCCGTGGGAGCAGGCCGGCCAGCAGAAATTCTCCCCGCACCTCTATGCGGCGAACTTCAGGACCCCGATGCTGATCATCCACAACGACCTCGATTTCCGCGTGCCGATCTCGGAGGGGATGCAGGCCTTCACGGCGCTGCAGCGGCAGGGCGTGCCGTCGCAGCTGCTGATGTTCCCCGACGAGGGCCACTGGGTGCTCAAGCCCGCCAACAGCGAACTCTGGCACCGGACGATCTTCGCCTGGCTGGCCGAGTACCTGAAGCCATAGGCCATTCCGACCCCAGCCAGTTTGTAACGTATTGTATTACAAACTGGCTTGGGTGAAGTGATCCCTGGGATTGTCTGGCTCAGCTTTAACGAAGCCGAGCTGGCCTGGGTGCTCGCGGAGTGGGCAATCATGCCTTGCCCGCTTCCGGGCAGCCTGCAGTATCCGCCCGCAATCATGAGCCAGGCTTCACCGAGTACCCCACGGTCTGACGAACGCCGACTCGCGGCGATCATGTTCACCGATGTCGTGGGTTACTCCGCGCGGATGCAGACAGATGAAACGGGGACGAGGGAACTGGTCCGCGCGGATTTTGCCGTCATGCGCGAGCTTTGCGGCCGGATGGGCGGCGAGGTGCTCAACTCGATGGGCGACGGGCTGCTCCTGTGTTTCCCGAGCGTCGTTCAAGCGGTGAGCTGCGGTCTGCTGGTCCAGGAACAGTTTTCCGCGCGACCGGCCCCGGCCTTGCAACACCGGATCGGCATTCACCTGGGCGACGTATTCCGCCGCGACGGACAGGTGGATGGCGACGGGGTGAACATTGCCGCGCGCCTGCAGACCAAGGCCCGCCCGCATACGATCTGTCTGAGCCAGTCGGTGTACGACGCGGTGAAGGGCAAGCTGGCGATGCAGGTGGAACCGCTCGGTCCGCAGCGGTTCAAGAACATCGCGGAGCCGTTGAATGTTTATCTGGCTGGGCCTGATGGCGCCGCCATGCCGGCGGCGCCCGGCCGCGGCTGGAGCCGGAACCTCTGGGCTGTCGGTCTGGCGATCATCGTCGCCGGTCTGGCGGCCCTTTTCTGGCCCAAGTCCGTCCCGGTGACGGCCGGTGTGGCCGTACCGCCCGCCGGGCCGGCGCCGGACAAATCCATCGCCGTGTTGCCGTTCACCAATATGAGCGAGGACAAGGACAACGCCTTCTTTGCCGACGGGGTGCACGAGGACCTGCTGACCAACCTCGCCAACCTCAGTGCGATGAAAGTGATCTCGCGCACCTCGGTGATGCAGTATCGCGGCACGACCAAAACGATCCGGCAGATTGGCGCCGAACTCGGGGTGGCTTACATCCTGGAAGGCAGCGTGCGCCGGGCCGGCGACAAGGTGCGCGTCACGGGCCAGCTGATCAATGCCCTGACCGACGAGCATGTCTGGGCCAAGGCCTACGACCGCGACCTCAAGGATATCTTCGCGGTGCAGGCGGAGCTGGCGCGGGAGATTGCCACCGCGTTGCGCACCGCCCTCACCCCGACCGACAGCGCCCGCCTGGAGGTGCGCCCCACCAAGAGCCTGGCCGCCTACGATTTGTTCCAGCAGGCCCGGGCGGTGCGGCGACGCGGCAAGAATGTGCGTGATATGCGGGAGGTCGTGCTGCCCTTGCTGGAGCAGGCCGTGGGTCTGGATCCCGATTACGCCGAGGCTTGGGCGGAGATTGCCGATGCCCATGTCATGATCTACGGGCTCGCCGAGCGGACTGATGCCCGGCTCCAACTCGCCCGCCAGGCGCTGGCCCAGGCGGAGCGGCTGGCGCCGGATGCCTACGCGGTGCTTACCGTTGGAGCGAATTTAGGCGCCATTACGGGCGATCGCGACCTGGTCAACGCGCGCCGCCAGCGGATCGGGGAACTTTTTGCCGGTCGGTCCGAGGCCCGGGTCGCGGCGGCACTCACCGCGGCCTATGAGCACCGCTGGGCGGACGATCGCACCGAGTTGCAGGCGGCCGTGGAGTTGGACCCCCGCAACCCCGAGGTGTTGGGCATATATATTGGCGTCCTGCTGAACCGCCGGCGATTTGACGAAGCCGGGGAGAAGATCAAACGATTGGTGGAGATCCAACCAGAGAATTTGCTGGCGCGGAATGACCAAGCGAGCGTGCCGTTCTTGAGGACCGGCTCGAGCACCGCACTTAAACAGCTGGCAATTCAGCTGGCGGAGGACCCGGCCCAGGCCGATACCAACATGATCATCGCCCGGGCCCGCGTGGCTTACAATCTGGCGGACTGGGCGCAATTGATCCAGCTATGGCGGGACACGGGCCCGCGCTTCAAGTTCAGTGATGCGGGCGATCGCATGGACCGGCTCATGGTCGCCGGCGCCTTCCTGGAGCTGGGCGATGCCGGCTCGGCCCGACCGCTACTGGAGCAAAACCGGGATGGATTGACGAAACAGCTTCTGACTGAGCCGAAAAATATCGCGAAGTGGAACGACCTCGGCCTGACGCTCGGCATGCTGGGCGACCGCCCCGGAGCAACGGCGGCGCTGGACCGGGCCCGGGCGATCATCGAGGCCAATCCACGCGGGCAAGGCGCACTCAACGGCCGGTGGGACAATGCCCTCGCGCGGGCCTGGACCGAGGACGCCGGCCAGGTGGTCGCGGAGTTGGACCGGCTGCTGAAGGGCCCGGATTTTGTGCCGTACTGGTCGAACGTGCACGGGCTGCGGGTCTCCTGGATGTGCCGGCCACTGCGTGGTGATCCGCGGTTCGAGGCCATGCTGAACGACCCGCGGAACAACGCGCCGCTGCCCTAGGCGGTGGCCGCCAGGATTTTTTCCCGCAGATGGGTGCAACGGAGTTTCGCCTCCGCGTTGCGCACGGCCATGCCGTAGGCGGCGGGCTCGCCGACGATGAATACTTTTTTCCGGCCGCGGGTGATGGCGGTGTAGATCAGGTTGCGCTGGAGCATGACGAAATGCGCCTTGAGCAGCGGCACGATGACGATCGGGTACTCGGAGCCCTGGGATTTGTGGATGCTGATGGCGTAGGCGAGGGCAAGGTCGCCGAATTCGCCGCGCTCGAAGGTGTGCTTCGCACCGTCGAAGTCGGCGGTGAGCGTGCCCTTCACGCCGTCGATCGACAGCACCTCGCCAATGTCACCATTGAACAGGTCCTTGTCGTAGTTGTTGCGCAGCTGGATGAGCTTGTCGCCCGGGCGGTATTCACCGCTCTGGGTCTTGAGGCCCTGGTGGCGGGGATTGAGCGCGGCCTGCAGCGCGAGGTTCAGGTTCCCCACGCCCGCGACGCCCTTGTGCATCGGGGCGAGGATCTGCACGTCGTTCACGGGATGAAACCACTGGTAGTGCTGCGGGATGAATTTGGTGCAGAGCTCGGTGATCTTCGCAAGGCAGTCCTCGGGCGAGCTGGCGGCGATGAAGTTGAGGTCGCTCCAGGCCTGCGCCTTCGCGACCTCGCTGACGACGGGCGGCGGGGCGCTGTCGCCGCCGTTGATGGCGTGGGCGACGGAAACGATGAGGCTCTGGTCCTTCTGCCGGTAGACGACGGACAGGCGGGTCACGGCGATTGTAGCCGGGCTCGGTGAGCCCGGACGACCGGGGTCGGCGACCCCGGCTACAGCGATCAGGTCCTTCAGCACATTGCCGGCACCGACGCTGGGCAATTGGTCGACGTCGCCGACGAGGAGCAGGTGGGCGCGCACCGGCACGGCCTGCAGCAGGGCGGCGGCGAGGCGCGAGTCGAGCATCGAGGCCTCGTCCACGATCAGGAAATCGGTGGCGAGCGGGTGCGACTCGTTGACGGTGAAGCCGCCCTTCACGCCCTCGAATTTCAGGAGCCGGTGGATCGTCGACGCGTAGCCGCCCGTGGTCTCGGCCAGCCGCTGGGCCGCCCGCCCGGTCGGCGCGGCGAGGTGCACGCGGACCTTCTTCGCCTTCAGGATCTCAACCAGGGCCCGCAAAATCGTGGTTTTCCCCGTGCCCGGTCCGCCGGTGAGGATGCTGAACTTGTGCGCGAGGGCTTTCTGCAGGGCGGAGCGCTGCAGGTCGTGGAAGGCGAACCCCGCCTTTTCCTGCGCCCAAGTCAGGGCGGCCTCGATCTTGATGGCGGGCAGGCCGGAAGGGACGGAGGCAAGACGCTTCACTACATCGGCGATCTTGCGCTCGGCGCGGTCGTTATGGGGGAGCTGGAGGAAGGTGCTTGGCGCCGGCTGAGAGTTGTTGGTTGAGGGTTGAGAGTCCGGAGCCCCGTGTTGCACGATGGCTTTCGAGGCGAGGAGCGCATCGATGCGGGCCTGCAGCAATACGGCGGAGGTCTCGAGTAACGTCGCGGCGTAGTCGACGAGCTCACCGCGCGGATAGGCGGTGTGGCCCTCCTCCTGCAGGGTCTCGAGCGCGTAGATGAGCCCGGCGTCGAGGCGGGGCGGGGCGTCGTTGGCGTAACCGAGGTTGATGGCGATGCGGTCGGCGGTCTTGAAGCCGATGCCGTCGATCTCGCGGGCGACGCGGTAGGGCTCGTCGACAATCACCTGCCGGGCCGCCGGGCCGTACTTGTTGACCAGCTTCACGCACTGCGCGGTGGTGACGCCGTAGGTCTGGAGGAAAATGTGCACCTCGCGCAGGGTCTTCTGTTCCGCCCAGGCCTCCTTGATCGCGGCGGCGCGGACCTTGCCGATGCCGGGCACCTTGCGCAGCTTGCCGGATTCCTCGCTGAGCACGCGCAGCGTGTCGGTGCCGAAGGTGTCGACGATCTTGTTGGCGTAGACCTTGCCGATGCCGGGCACCAGGCCGCTGCCGAGGTACTTGCGGATGCCGTAGACGGACGACGGCAGCTCGGACTTGAAGCTGAGGATCTTGAACTGTGCGCCGTGCTGCGCGTGGCGCGTCCACTCGCCCGTGAGCTGGAGGGTTTCGCCGCACTGCACGCCCGGCAGCGGGCCGACGACGGTCACGCGGTCCGTTGCGCCTTCGCCGGCGGGGGCGGGGGCCGCCGCCGGCAGCGCGTCCGGCCGCAGTTCCGCGATGGTGTAGTGGTTTTCCTCGTTGAAGAAAATGATGCGCTCGAGGACGCCGGTGAGGGAACTGGGTGCGGGATGAGCCACGTGGGCCCACAGATGCACGCAGATGGGCACTGACGCAACCCCGGGCGCATTGGACTTCCGCGGGGAATGGGTTATCCGGGTGGCATGCGTTTTTTTGAGGACCTGAAACCAGGCGATAAATTTTCCACCGCCGAGCATGAGGTGACCGCGGAGGAGATCATGGCCTTCGGCCGGCAGCACGATCCGCAGGCCTTCCACCTCGACCCGGCCGCGGCGCGCGCGGCGTTTTTCGGCCGGCTGGTGGCGAGCGGCTGGCACACCGCCGCGGTGAGCATGCGCCTGATGGTCCAGGGGGAGATGGAACTCGACGGCGGGGTGATCGGGCAGGGCGTGGAGGCCCTGCGCTGGCCGCGGCCGGTCCTGCCCGGCGACCGGCTGCGGGTCGTCACCGAGGTAATCGAGCTGCGGCCGGCCCCCGCGCGTCCCGCCCGCGGGCTGATGAAGCTGCATTGCCGCACCTTGAATCAGGCGGGAAAAACCGTGCAGGACATGACAGCCACGCTGCTGATCGCGCGGCGGCCGGCCTGAGCATTGCGGCGTTGCACGCCCGCGGCCGGCCGCGCAGGCTGACGCCATGAAATCTCTGGCCGACGGACTGGTCGGGTTGGTGGCGGTGCTGCACCTTTATTTTCTCATTCTCGAGATGTTCCTGTGGACGAAGCCGTATGGCCGGCGGGTCTTCGGCCTGACGCCGGAAAAAGCCGCCGTGACCAGGTCGCTCGCGGCCAACCAGGGATTATACAACGGATTCCTCGCCGCCGGCCTGGGCTGGGGCCTGCTGGCCGGGACCGACGGCTACACGATCAAGGTCTTCTTTCTCTCTTGTGTCATCGTCGCGGGCGTCTTCGGGGCGGCGACGGCGAGCCGGAAAATACTCTGGGTGCAGGCCGTGCCGGGCGCGCTGGCCCTGGCGCTGGTGTGTGCGGCGAACCACTAGGGCAGGCGCATGATATTGTAGCCGGGGTCGCTGACCCCGGTCCGGGATCCTCGCACGCGGGCACCAGGGTCAGCGACCCCGGCTACAATACGGAAATTCGCCCACTGTTTTGGGAGACGGCTTTACGCAGTCAGAATCGGGATGAGCGCGGTCAAGCTGCCGAACACATGCACCGCCCCGGCGGCCCGCAGTTCTTCCGCGGTGTGCGTGCCGGTGGTGACGCCGTAAAATTCCCAGCCCGCGTTCCGCGCGGCTGCCAGATCGTAGGGCGAGTCGCCGACGAGCGCCGTGGTCGCGGCGGTGGCCCCCAGCGCCTGCAGCGCGTAGGCGGCGAACTCGGGCGCGGGCTTGAGCCAGGGCGTGTCAGTGGCCCCGAAGTTGCCATCCAGCAGGCGGGCGATCCCGAGTCGTTCGCAGACCAGCCGGGACGACGGGCCATGCTTGTTGGTGAAGACCGCGGTCTGGCTGCCGCCCTGCCGCAGGGCGGTCAACAGCTCGCGCGCACCGGGCAGCAGCTGCACATTGTCGAGCATCGTGGCATCCCAGAAGGGCCGGTAAATAGCGAGGGCCTCGGCCACGCGGGCCGGTCCCGCGAGCCGGCTGATGGCCTGCTCGAGACCGCCGCCCACGGCGGCGCGCACCTGCGCCGTGGTCGGGGTGGGCAGGCCCAGCTGCCGCAGGGTGTGGGCGTGGGCCCGTTCGATCGCGGCGAAGTGGTCGATGAGGGTGCCGTCGAGGTCGAAAAATACGGTGCGGTGGCGCATGGCGAAAGGGGGAGAATCGCGGACGGGGCCCGGCCCGCGAGCCTGAAAAATCAACCGCGGCGGCCCCCGGAAAAAATATCTGGTGAATATTCCCCGAAGCAGTGAGATTGGCCGCGAATGAGTGAAACCCTGCCGCAAGCCCGCGCTGACGCCGCCCAGGATGGCGACACCTTGGTGGTGCGGTTGGGCGGCGACTGGCGGATCACGGGCCGGCATCCGTCCTGGGCCGAGACGATCGCGCGGCATCCGGCACAGCCGGTGGCGCTCAAGGCGGACGGGCTCGGAACCTGGGACAGTTCGCTCGCCCTCTTCCTGCATGCCGCCCGGATCTGGGGCCAGAAGCAGGCCGTGCCGGTTTCCTTTGAGGGGTTTCCCGCGGAGGCCTCGCGGCTGGCGGATCTGCTCTCGGCCAAGCCGGATCCGTCGTGCAAGCCCGGCGGGCTGCCCGACCTGTTCACGGCGCTCGGCGGGGCGACGTTCAAGCTGTGGGCGGAAACCAAGGACCTCGCGCAGCTCGTGGGAGAATGCGTGTACAGCGTGGCGCGTTTTTTCCGCGGGCATGCGCAGTTCCGCTGGCGCGATGCCCTGACCGAGATGCAGCAATGCGGGGCGATGGCGCTGCCCATCGTGGGCCTGATCAGTTTCCTCGTCGGCATCATCATGGCCTACCAGGGCGCCGTGCAGCTGCGGCAGTTCGGCGCCGACATCTATGTGGCCGACATGGTGGGACTGGCGGTCGTGCGCGAGATGGGCCCGATGATGGCGGCCATCGTGCTCGCGGGCCGCACCGGCGCGGCGTTCGCCGCCACGCTCGGCAACATGAAGGCCAATGAGGAGATCGACGCCCTCGAGACGCTCGGGGTTTCGCCCGTCGATTTCCTCGTCATGCCGCGCATCGCGGCCCTGTTCTTCATGATGCCGCTGCTCGCCTTGTACGCCAACTGTCTGGGCATTCTGGGCGGCCTGGTCATTTCCCACGGCATCCTCGACATCCCGGCCAGCCTCTACTGGGCCGAGACCAAGTCGATCATCGACCTTTCGGACCTTGGCACCGGCCTGATCAAGGCGGCGAGCTTCGGCCTGCTGATCGGCGTGTCGGGTTGCCTGCGCGGCCTCCAGGCCGAGCGCAGCGCCGCCGGCGTCGGCCAGGCGGCCACGGCGGCGGTCGTGACGGGCATTTTACTCATCATCGTGTCGGACTCGATCTACGCCGTGATTTTCAACATCCTCGGCTGGTGAACCGCGCCGCATGAACACCCCGCCCGCCAACTCCGCCGACTTTCCCGCCATCGAGCTGGACGGCGTCACGTGCAGCTACGGCGACCGGGTGGTGCTCGAGAAGGTTTCGTTCGCGGTGAAGCGCGCCGAGATCCTCTTCATCATCGGCGGCAGCGGCTGCGGCAAGAGCACGCTGCTGCGCCACATGATCGGGCTGAAGCAGCCGACGCAGGGCACCGTCAGGTATTTCGGGCGCGATTTCACCCATGCGACCGCCGCCCAGCGCCAGGAGCTGCTCCGTACCTTCGGCGTGCTCTACCAGAGCGGCGCACTTTGGAGCGCCATGACCCTGCGCGAAAACGTGGCGCTCCCGCTCGAGCTGCTGACGGACCTGGACCGCCGGGAACGCGACGAGATCGTGGCCCTCAAGCTGGCGCAGGTGGGGCTCGCGGGGTACGAGGACTATTTCCCCTCGGAACTCAGCGGCGGCATGAAGAAGCGGGCCGGGCTCGCCCGGGCGCTGGCCCTGGATCCCGCCATTGTCTTTTTCGACGAACCCTCCGCCGGCCTCGACCCGATTACCTCGCTCAAGCTGGACGAGCTGGTCCGGCAGATCCGCGACACGCTGGGCACGACCATCGTCATCGTGTCGCACGAGCTCGCCAGCATCTTCGACCTGGCGGACCGCGTGGTCATGCTCGACCGGGACGTGAAGGGCGTGCTGGCGGAAGGCGATCCCCGGGCGCTGCGCGACCACAGCACGGAAGTCCGGGTCCGGGAGTTTTTGAATAGACGTGAAGAGCCGGTTCAGCGACAGTCCGCCAAAGTCACCACGTGAAAACCAAAATCAGCCCTGCCGTTGTCGGAATGTTCGTGCTTGGTGCGCTGTTGCTGGCCGTGGTGGCGTTCCTGTCCTTCGGCGGCACCAACATCTTCGCCAAGCCGACCCGGTTCATCATCTACTTCGAGGAATCCGTCAGCGGCCTCGACCCCGGCGCGGCGGTCAAGGTCAACGGCGTGCGCATCGGCCGCGTCGCGGCCATCAACGTGCGCTACGACCAGGGCAACAAGGAGGCACTCGTGCAGGTCATCTGCGAGATCGACCGCAACATCCTCACCGACAGTTCGGGCCGGCAGATCGACCTGACCAAGCCCGCGGAGCTGCAGGGCCTGATCGACCGCGGCCTGCGCGCCGGCCTGAGCCTGACCGGCATCACGGGGCTGCTTTTCGTGGAGCTTGATTTCAAGGATGTGCGGCTGTTCCCCGCCAACCCGCGGTTCATGTCCGAGCCCTATCCGGTCGTGCCGGCCATCCCGTCGCCGATTTCCCAGGTCCAGCAAAGCATCGTCGAGATCGTGGCCAACATCAAGAAGGTGGACTTCGCCGATCTCTCCAAGCAGCTCAAGACCCTGCTCGCCACCACCAACCAGAAGGTCAGCGAACTCGACCTCAAGACGCTGAGCGAGCGGGTGGGCCGGGCGGCGGACGGGGTGGACACGTTCGTCAATTCGCCCGACGCCCGGAGGGCCTTTGCCAACCTGAACAGCGCCATCGACGAGGCCCGAATCCTGATGGCCAAGCTCGACGGCAATGTCGGGCCGATCAGCGATGAGCTCAAGAAAACCCTGGCCGACGCGCAGACGGCGCTGAAGTCGCTCGACTCGGCCGCCGGCACCACCCGGCGCTTTGTCCAGGAGCAGGGCCAGATCGGCGACGAGGTCACGCAGGCGCTGCAGCAGGTGGCCGATGCCGCGACTTCCCTGGAGCGGCTGGCGGACGCCCTCGAGCGGAATCCCAGCTCACTGCTGGTGGGCAAGAAAAAATCCACGCCGGAAAAGCCATGACACCACGCCTGATCCCAACCCCGTCGCGCCGGGCGTTCGCCGCGTTCGCCCTGCCGCTGCTCGGCGGCGGACTTTTCCTCGCCGGGTGCAACCTGGCGCAACCGCAGGCGGACACGCAGCGGCATTTCATCCTGAGCGGGCCCACCGGCCAGGTGCCGGTGACCAACGGCACCAAGGTCCGGCCGGTCCACGTCGCCGGTCACCTGCACGGCCGCTCGATGGCCGTCCGTATTTCCGAGCACGAGGTGATCTACCTCGAGGACTTCCGCTGGGCCGAGCCCCTGGACGAGTCGATCACGCAGGTGCTCCGCAACCGGCTGGCGGTGGTGGGCAGTGGCGCGACCGTCAGCGTCCAGATCGACCGCTGCGAGCTGGTCCGGTCCGCGGGCAACAGTGTGCAGCTGGTGGCGACCTACTCGATCCTGCTGCCGGACACCGACAAGAATTCACCGCAGCGCGGCATGTTCACCTCGGCGCCCCGGACTTGGGACGGCAAGGATTACGGCACGCTCGTCGGGCTGCTGGGCGATGCCGTCGGCGAACTGGGCGATGCGATCGCCGCCGTACTGCCGGAGAAGAAGTGAAGCCGCGCCCCGGCCGGTCCGGGGCAAAGAATCGGGTTGCCGGGAACCGCGTGCGCCGCATGGTGGTCTCCATGGTGATGAACGGGAATTCGCCCTCAGCTTGAATACCGGATTTTCAGTCATGCGTTTCGGCCTGATGCGCGCGCAGGATGGCAGCTGCACCCAGCAGGTCAGGCAGTGCGGCAAATTTGAGTCGGCGGAGTCGGCGCTCAACACGGCCCGCTCCGAGGCGATCCGGGAATGGCAGGAAGCCTGCAAGACCCAGGACAAGATCGTGCCGAAGGTCCGCAAGATCGAGATCAAGGACACGGAGTGGGGCTACGACCTGAAGCACGACCACCTGGTGGTGACGCGCTTCTGGGTGCACGACGGCCAGCCCGCGGAAATTCCGGGTTTGCCGACCAACTGAGTGGTTTCACCCGCTTTGCGGCTTAGGGATGGCGCGCCAGCCGTCTGACGACGGCTGCTACAAACGAGCCGCGGTTACTTCAGGGCCGCGGCGATCCGCGCGAGGGCGGTGATGACGTTTTCGCGGGAGTTGAAGGCGCTGATGCGCACGTGGCCCTCGCCGCACTTGCCGAAGCCGGCGCCGGGGGTGCAGACGACCTGCGCCTTGTTCAGCAGCAGGTCGAAGAATTCCCAGGAGTCGCGGCCGGTGTTGACCCAGATGTAGGGGGCGTCATCGCCGCCGATGCAGCTCAGGCCGAGCTGGTGCACCGCCGCGCGGATGAGCTTCGCATTGCCGAGGTAGAAGTCGGTGAGCGCCCTGGTCTGCGCCTGGCCCTCCGCCGTGTAGACCGCGGCGGCGGCCTTCTGCACCGGATAGGAGACGCCGTTGAATTTCGTCGTGTGGCGGCGGTTCCAGAGCGCGTGGATGGCGTGCTCGTGGCCGGCGGCATCGCGGGCCTTGAGGGTTTTCGGCACGACCGTGTAGGCGCAGCGCAGGCCGGTGAACCCGGCAAGCTTGGAGAAGCTGCGGAACTCAATGGCGACGTCGCGGGCCCCCTCGATCTCGTAGATGGAGCGCGGAATGCCCGGCGTGCGGATGTAGGACTCGTACGCGGCATCGAAGAGGATGACCGCCTTGTGCAATTTCGCGTAGGCGACCCAGGCGGTGAGTTGCGCACGCGTGGCCACGGCACCGGTCGGGTTGTTCGGGAAGCAGAGGTAGATCAGGTCGGTCGCGACCGCGGGTGGTGCCGGCACGTAGCCGTTGGCCGCCGTCGAATCGAGGTAGGTGATGCCCTCGTAACGGCCGTCATTGTTGGCGCCGGTGCGGCCGGCCATCACGTTGGTGTCGACGTAAACCGGATAAACCGGGTCGGGAATCGCCAGCTGGGTGTCGGCGGCGAAGATTTCCTGGATGTTGGCGACGTCGCACTTGGAACCGTCGCTGATGAAGACCTCGTCGGGCTCGACGTGGGCGCCATGGGCCTTGAAATCGTGCTGGGCGACGGCCTCGCGCAGGAAGGCGTAGCCCTGTTCGGGCCCGTAGCCCTTGAAGGTGGCGCGGTTCGCCATCTCTTCGGTCGCCGCGTGCAGGGCGGCGATGCACACCGGCGGCAGCGGCTCGGTCACGTCACCGATGCCCAGGCGGATGACCGGCTGGTCGGGATGCGCGGCGACGTAGGCGTTCACGCGCTTCGCGATGTCGGCGAAAAGATAGGACGCCTTCAGTTTCGTGAAGTTTTCGTTGATTCTGATCATGGGAGAGGGGGATGAAGGACTACAGGACCACGGGCTACGGACCGCCGGACCAGCCTGGGTGAAGCTCAGTGGCCGTGTAGTCCGTAGTCTTGTTGTCCCAGTAAGAGCGCTTGATAAAGGTAATCGCATCTGGATAGTTCAAGCCCGTTCCGGTCATGCAAAAAATCGACAAAATCAGCGCCATGCAGGAAGCCGCGGCCGCCCTGCGCCGCGCAGGCCGGCGCATTGCACTCCTGCCCACCCTGGGCGCCTTGCATGCCGGCCATGCCAGCCTGATCCGGCTGGCCGCCGAAAAGGGGCATGCCGTGGTGGTTTCCACCTTCGTCAATCCCCTGCAGTTTGGGCCCAGCGAGGATTTGGTGAAATACCCCCGCACCGCCACGTCCGACGCCCTGCTGGCGGACAAGGAATGCGCGGAGGTGCTCTTTGCCCCGGCGCTCGAGGAAATGTTTCCCCGGGGCTTTTCGACTTCGGTGCAGGAGGACATGGTCAGCAAGCCGTTGTGCGGCGTGGCCCGGCCGGTGCTTTTCCGCGGGGTCCTGACCTGCTGGTTGAAGCTTTTCCACATCATCCAGCCGGAAGTGCTGGTGATGGGGGAAAAGGATGCGCAGCAAGTCGCGGTGGTCCGCAAGGCGGTCGCCGATCTTTCCCTGCCGGTTTCGATCCTGACCGGTCCGACCGTGCGCGATGCCGACGGCCTGGCGCTGAGCGCGCGCAACAATTACCTGACGCCGACGCAGCGCGAGGAGGCCCTGGCGGTGTTCGGCGCACTGCTCAAGGCCAAGGAGATGGTTGATTCCGGCGTCAAGAGCGCCGACCGGCTGGTGGCGGAGGTGACCCACATCATCGCGGCGAAACGCCGGCTGCGGATGATCTATGTTTCCGTGGTGGACCGCACCACGATGGAGCAATTGCGCGAAATTGTCCCCGGCCAGTGCCTGCTGGCGATGTCCTACTGGGTCGACGAAGTCCGGCTCACGGACAACATGCCGCTTTGAGGCTTTGGGAGCATGTGAATAGCTTGTCAGTCCAGCTGGATTTACACTCTGGCTGAGGCGTCGGTTTCGGATGTGAACATTTGGGGACGGCTGGACGACAATCGTGGCTTTTCCCGTCACTCATTTTTTGGCCGTCGCTCTGGGACTTCGCCTCAGGTAACATTGGACATAGTGTTGATGAATTGCTAAGTAATTAGAATGAAGGCTCTAACGCAGCCAGAAATCGGGCGCACGATTTTCAGATCCTGCGGGATCGAGAGGTTTGACGCCCGGCGGTCCGCATTTCTTGGCCGCCAGGCCTCCGCCGCTCCAGGTGGTTTTGTCTAGGCGCGCTCCGGGTTACGGATGGGTGAATTGCCACTGTGAAGAAAGACGTGCTTCATCGTGTCCCGCCCTGACTGCGGGATTGTATTTTCAGGCTATCTTTGTGACGACTGGAGTGTTGTGAATGCTCCTTTTCCCGAGAAACCCCGCATAGCAATCGTCGGCTCCGGTGCGCTGGGCTGCTACTACGGCGCCCGCCTCGCCAAGGCCGGCAATGACGTGCATTTTCTCGTCCACAGCGGGCGGGCGGCGATCATGGCCCGCGGTATCCGGGTGAAAACCCCGACGGAGCGCATCCACCTGAAGAAAGTCCAGGCCTACGCGACGTCGGCCGAGATCGGCGCGTGCGACCTGGTGATCATCGCCCTGAAGGCGACGGCAAACGACAAGCTGGCGAAGCTGCTGCCGCCGCTGATGGGACCGAACACCCTGGTGCTCACCTTGCAAAATGGCCTGGGCGTCGAGGAACCCGTCGCGGAGGTCGTGGGCGGCGAGCATGTGCTGGGCGCCATTTGCTTCGTCGGCTGCACCCGCACGGCCCCGGGGGTGATCCAGTGCTCGTTTCCCGGCCTGATGATGATCGGCGAGTTCGGCCGGCCGGCGCAGGCGCGCACGCGTGACGTGGCGAAGCTTTTCGAAAGGGCCGGCGTGAAGTGCGAGGCGCAGGACAACCTGGAGGAGCTGCGCTGGAAGAAACTCGTGTGGAATGTGCCGTTCAACGGCCTGGCCATCGCCGCCGGCGGCATCACGACCGATGTCATCCTCGCGGACGAGGGCCTGCGGACGCTGGCGCGCCGCCTGATGGAGGAGTTGCTCGAGGCGGCGGCGAAGGTGGGCCATGTCATTCCCCGGCCGTTCATGGACCTGCAGTTCGAGCGCACGGCGAAACTGGGCCGCTACAGTCCCTCGAGCCTGATCGATTTTCGCGAGGGCCGGCCGATCGAGCTGGAGGAAATCTGGGGCGAACCCGTGCGCCGCGCCAAGACCGTCGGGGCGCCGGTGCCGCGGCTGGAGATGCTCTACTGGCTGATCAAGCGGCTGCTGGCCGCCCGCAAGACAACGGTGAAGCCGCGGTAGTCTGGGGGAGGCGGGTTCAAGCCCGGTTTGTCATTCTGAACGAAGGGAAGAATCCAGTGCCGCGGGCATAATCGGATGAGCGAAGATATGGATTCTTCCCTTCGTTCAGAGTGACAGGATTCGCGCTTCGGCTGATCGGGGTGCCATCGCCCTGCGCGGACCAACTCCGGCATTGCCCGGGGCCGTTTCGCCGGCAGGCTCGCGGGAAAAATCGCCCATGTCCCAACCTTCGCCTTCGAAATTTGAACCCTTCATTCCCGCCGAGGCCAACCTGCCCGAGTTCACCCTGCGCGCCGTGGTCACCGGTGCCGTGCTGGGGCTGATTTTCGGCGCGTCCTCGCTCTATCTCGTCCTCAAGGTCGGCCTGACCGTCAGCGCGTCCATTCCCGTCGCCGTAATCTCCCTCGCGATGTTTCGCGGGTGGTCCAAGATGGGCGGACGCGACTCGACCATTCTCGAGAACAACATCACGCAGACGGCGGGCTCGGCGGGCGAGTCGCTCGCCTTCGGCATCGGCGTGACGATGCCGGCGATTTTGATCCTCGGTTTCGACCTGGAGCTGGTGAATGTCATGATCGTCGCGGTGATGGGCGGCCTGCTGGGCATCCTGATGATGATCCCGCTGCGCCGCGCCCTGATCGTGAAGGAGCACGGCATCCTGAAATACCCCGAGGGCACCGCCTGCGCGGCCGTGCTCATCGCCGGCGTGGACGAGGTCTCCCGCGCCGCCGCCTCGCCGTCCGCGCAGGCGGAGATGCGCGCCGCCGAGGCCGCCGGTCTCGGCAAATCACCGGGCGCCAAGGTCATCTTCACCGGCTTCGGCCTGGGGCTGCTCTACAAGACGCTGAACATTGCCTTCAAGGGCTGGAAGGATGTGCCGGAAAAAGTCTTCGGCGCGCCCTTTAAGGCCGGCTCGGTCGGCGTGGAGATTTCGCCGGAGTTGCTCGGCGTCGGCTACATCATCGGGCCGCGCATCGGCTCGATCATGTGCGCGGGCGGCGTGCTGTCGTACCTGCTGCTCATTCCCATGATCAAGTTTTTTGGCGACGGGCTGCCCGCGCCGCTGGCCCCCGGGCATATTCTGATCTCGGAGATGGGCCCCGGGCAGATTCGCGGCGCCTACATTCTTTACATTGGTGCCGGCGCCGTCGCGGCCGGCGGCATCATCAGCCTCATCCAGTCGCTGCCGACCATCTGGCACGGGCTCAGGGGCGGCCTCAAGGACCTGAACCTCGGTGGCAAGGACAAGGATGCTTCCGTGCAGGAGAAGGTGCCGCGGACCGACCGCGACCTGTCCATGAAGTTCGTCGCCATCGGCATCGTGGTGCTGATCGCGGCGATCATGCTGGTCCCGGCGCTGCACATGAACTTTCTCGGCGCGCTGCTGATCATAGCCTTTGGTTTCCTGTTTGTGACGGTCTCCTCGCGCCTGACCGGCGAGATCGGCTCCTCGTCCAATCCCATCTCGGGCATGACGGTCGCGACGCTGCTGTTCACCTGCCTGATCTTCCTGCTGGTCGGCTGGACGGGCGGGACGTACTACGTCACCGCACTCTCTGTCGGCGCCATTGTCTGCATCGCGGCCTCCAACGGCGGCAGCACCTCGCAGGATCTCAAGACCGGTTATCTCCTCGGGGCGACGCCGAAGTACCAGCAGATCGCCATCGTGGCCGGTTCGCTGCTTTCCGCGCTGCTGCTGGGGCCGATTCTCCTGAAGCTGAATGATTCCGCGACGGTCTATGTGCCGGTGGCGCAGGTGGCGCCGGCGGGCCTGCACACGGAGGCCGGTGCCCTGATGAAGAGCGAGACCCTGCGCGGGCCGCAGTCCCGGGATGACGCCAACAGCTACAAGATCTGGCAGAAGACCGATGACGTCGGCGGACCGGCGGGCAAATACCTGGTCAATGCCCAGGGCGCGGCGGTGTGGCTCGTCGATCCCGGCATCAACGGCGCGTACAACACGCGGCCTGATGGCAGCACGGTGCGCAAGTTCGATGCGCCCAAGGCCACGCTGATGTCCTATATCATCAAGGGCATCCTCGACCGGAAGCTGCCGTGGGCGCTCGTGCTGCTCGGCGTGATGATTTCCGTCACCCTGCAGATGTCCTTCATCCCGGCGCTGGCGTTTGCCGTGGGCGTGTACCTGCCGTTGTCCTCGTCGTCGCCGATCTTCGTCGGCGGCATGATCCGCTGGCTGGTGGACCGCAAGCTCCGGCAGAAGCCGGCCTACGCGACGATGCCCGAGGAGCAGTTCAACGCCGAGTGCGACAAGAGCCCCGGCGTGCTGCTGGCTTCCGGCTACATCGCCGGCGGCGCCATCGCCGGCATCATCATCGCGTTCCTCGCCGGCGTGCTCGACCGGTTCGACGCCGCGATGAATGACTGGTCCATCGCGCACAACCCGTTCTTCGATGGCGTCAACTCCGACCTCCTTTCGATGATCCCCTTTGTGTTCATTTGCGGGTTCCTCTACCTCGTGGCGCGGGAGAAGCTGCTGAAACCCGCGAAGCAAAGCTAGGCCTCGGACGCGGGGCAACCCGGCCCGGCCGTGGCATTCTTCGTGCTGATTGCCTGTCGCCCGCCATGACCCCCATGAGTTCTGCTGCGATCAATCCTCCCGTTGCACGTCCGCTGCCGCTGCCGTTCCATTGCACCTTTGTCGAATCCGAGTGGCGCGCCTTGGCGAAGCATTGGTATCCGGTGGCCTACAGCCCGGAAGTCGCGGGCCAGCCGCTCGCGCGAACGTTGCTCGACCAGCCGCTGATTCTTTACCGCACCACGGGCCGGCAGGTGGTGGTGGCGCGCGATCTCTGTATCCACCGCGGGGTGCCGCTGCACCTCGGCTGGCAGGACGGGGACGAGCTGGTTTGCGCCTACCATGGCTTCCGCTACGGCGCGGACGGGCAATGCACGAAGATTCCCGCGCAGCCGGACCTCGGCATCCCAAAAAAACTTTGCCTGGAGACTTATGTGTCGGTCGAGCGCTACGGCCTCGTCTGGACCTGCCTTGCGCCTGATCCCGCGCAGCCGTCCACCATTCCCGAGTGGCCCGAGCTGGAGGATCCCGCCTACCGCATGATGCACGATCCGCCGCCCGAGTGGGATGTGACCGCCGGCCGGCAAATGGAGAACTTCATCGATGTCGGGCATTTTTCCTGGATCCACGCCGGGACCTTTGGCAACCGGGAGACGCCCGAGGTTCCGCAATATGAGGTCGAGCGGCGTTCGACCGGCTTCCATGTCGAGTACCCCTACCTGGCGGCGAACCGTTCCGCCGCGGCCCTGGGTGAGTCGCCGACCATCCAGCGCCGGATGACCTATGACCTGCACCTGCCGCTGGCCTGCCGGCTCAGCATCGATTTTAGCGAGGGCCGGCGTCACCTGATCTTCGATGCGCCCACGCCGGTCTCGCGGCGGAAGACGCGGATCTTTTTCTTCATTGCCCGGAATTTCGACCATCACATTCCCGAGCGACAGCTGCTCGATTGGGAGAAGGCGATCCTGTCCGAGGACAAGCCGATCGTCGAAAGCCAGCGGCCGGAAGAGCTGCCGGTCGACCTCAGCGAGGAATTCCACATCCGCAGCGACCGCTTCGCCACCGCCTACCGCTCGGCGATGAAGGCGCTGGGCCTCGGGGCGAATTACTCGGCATGAGGGCTGATTTATTGCAGTTCGTCGGACATCAACCGAACACACCCCGTCGCGGTGCGCCACCCCTCTCTAGAGGGGACTTCAACCTGGGTTTCCGTAAATCCCCTCTGGGAGAGGGCTGCCCGTCAGGGTGGGGTGTGTTCGGGGCGCTCGATTCCATTTCGATACCTGCGCGGCAACTTAGTTTGCGGCCTTGCGGTAATCCATGAAAGCCTTCGTCAAAGGCGACCTCGACGGGTTCTTCGCGCTCGCGCTCGACAACCTTATCAACCTGCTGCTCATCGCCAGCTTTTGCCTGGGGGTGCTGAAGTTTTCGCCGGACGTTTTCTATGGTCACATCCTGCCGGCCGCGGCGGTGTCGCTGGTGATCGGCAACCTGTTTTATGCGCGGCAGGCGCGCGCCGTGGCCCGGCGCGAGAACCGGGATGATGTCTGCGCGCTGCCGTATGGCCTGAGCCTGTTCACGGTGCTGGCCTTCTCGCTGCTCGTCATGCTGCCCGCGCAGCAGGCCGCGCTGGCGCGCGGGCTCGCCAAGCCGGCCGCCGATCTCGAGGCGTGGCGGGCGGGCATCGCGGCCTGCCTGGCCTCGGGCCTGATCGAACTCGTGGGCGGGCTGTGGGTCGACAAGCTGCGGCGGCGCATCCCGCGCGCGGCGCTGCTGGCCACGCCGGCGATGGTCGGGCTGCTGTTCATCTCGGGCGATTTCTTTTTCCGCTGCGTGGCGTTTCCCGACATCGGGTTTGTGACGCTCGGCCTGGTCTGCGCGATCTACTACGGGCGGATGAAATTGAAGGGCGGCATCCCGGCCTCGCTCCTCATCATCGTGCTGGGCACCGCCATGGCGTGGCTCTGGCACCGCACCGGACCGGCCGCGCTGGTGCCGGTGGGCACGCTGGCGTCGGATCAGGTCGGGCTGCGGCTGCCGATCCCGGTGATCGGCGACCTCGTGGCCGCGCTACCGCTGATCTGGCCGTACCTGCCGGTGACCATTCCGATGGGCCTGCTCGGCTTGGTCGGTTCGTTGCAATGCCTGGAATCCGCCGAGGCGGCGGGCGACCGGTACGAGGGCCGGCCGGCGCTGGTGATGAACGGCCTGGGCACGATTGCCGCCGCGTGCTTCGGCTCGCCGTATCCGACGACGCTGTATTACGGCCATCCCGGCTGGAAGGCGATCGGGGCGCGCGCCGGCTACTCCACGTTGAACGCGGTGTTCTTCACCGTCGTGCTGCTCACCGGCACGTTCAGCTACATCGCGTACGCCGTGCCGGTCGAGGCGGGCATGGCCATCCTCGTCTGGATTGGCGCCACGATGTTCATGCAGGCCTTTTCGTCGGTGCCGGTGAAACATTATCCGGCCGTGGCGATCGGGATGCTGCCGCCGGTGGCGGGGTTTGCGGCGCTGTTGTTCCGGCACGCGCTCGCCGGCGCGGGGCTGGTCTTTTCACCGGAACTGCTGACCAAAATCTCGCTCAGCCGGAATTACGCGCTGGGCGGGATCTTCGCCGGTGATTCCGGGTACATCTTCATGTCGATCCTCTGGTCGGGAGCGGTCGTCGCGATGGTCGAGCGCAAGTTCCGGCACGCGGCTGGCTGGATGCTGGGTGCGGCTATATTTTCCGCCGTGGGTTTCATGCATGCGACCAAGGTCACGCCGTTCGATGTCATCGGCTCGGTGTCACCGGCGTGGCCGTGGGTCTGGGCCTATGTCGCGACGGCTGGCGTCCTGGCGATCATGCCGTGGATCTCGCGGCCCACGGACGAGCCGATGCCCTGAGTGGTGCCCACGGAATACACGGAAGATACCGAAGGTCGGAAGCAGACCTGATCAACCGTGTGGAGCGATTTCAGAATTACAGTAGCCGCGCTTGAGTAGAAACGAAAGCGTGGTTCCGGGTGCGGCCAACCACGTTGTCGCGAAGCTCCAACGCGGCTACTCATTTCCTGGGACCGTTCTCAGGGTGGTTTCTTCGAAACTACTTTCCGTGTGTTCCGTGGGCCACAATCCGGATCAGACCGGCTCATTCACCACCGGGTTGGTCAGGGTCCCGATCTTTTCGATCTCGATGCTCACCGTGTCCCCGGCCTTCAGCCAGACCGGCGGCTTGCGGGCGAAGCCCACGCCGTGCGGGGTGCCGGTCAGGATCACCGTGCCGGGCAGGAGGGTTTTGCTCGCGCTCAGGAATTCGATGAGCGTCGGGATGTCGAAGACCATGTCCGACGTCGTCCAGTCCTGCATGACCTCGCTGTTCAGCACGGTCTTGATGCGGAGGTCGTTGGGCTGCGGTATCTCGTCCCTGGTCACGATCACCGGGCCCAGCGGGCAGAAGGTATCGAAGCTTTTTGCGTGACACCACTGGCCGCCGCCCAGCGAACGCTGCCAGTCGCGGGCGCTGACATCGTTGGCGCAGGTGTAGCCGAGCACATAGTCCAGGGCGTCCGCGCGGGACACGTTTTTGCACCGGCGGTTGATGACCACGGCCAGCTCGCACTCGTAGTCGACCATGGCGCTGGCCTGTTTGACCGGCAGCTCGATGGGGTCGCCGGGATTCTGGACCGAGCTGGTGCTCTTGATGAAGAGCACGGGCCGCTCGGGCGGTGGCTTGCCGCCCTCGGCCGCATGCCTGGCGTAATTCAGCCCGATGCAGAGAATGTTGGCCGGCTGGAGCGGGGCGAGGCGCTTGCCGGGGATCACGATTTGATTCGTGACGCGGAAGTCGCCGAGGATGTCTCCTTCAACCGCCCGGGCGGTTCCATCCGGCAGCAAGGCCGCATAAGCCGGGCCGCTGGGCGTGAGGTGGCGGAGAAGCTTCAGGAGAAGTTGAAAGTTGAAGGTTGAGAGTTGAAAGACAAGAAGGCGGGTTCCAGTGGCTTGGTTCAGCGTCTTTCAACTTACGGCTTTTAACTTTCAAATTGCGGCACTCGGTGCCGCGTAGGCTTCCATGCCGACGCACGAGCACACGAGGTTCCGGTCGCCGTAGACGTTGTCCACGCGGCCGACGGCGGGCCAGAACTTCGAGGCGCGGGTCCACTTGTCGGGGAAGGCGGCGGTGTCCCGTGAATACGGGTGCGCCCAGTCGGTGGCGGTCACGGCCTGCGCGGTGTGCGGGGCGTGTTTGAGCGGGTTGTTGAGCTTGTCGCTCTCGCCGCTGGCCACCGCGGCCATTTCGCCGTGGATGGACAGGAGCACGTCGCAGAAGCGGTCGAGCTCGGCCTTCGTCTCGCTCTCGGTCGGCTCGATCATGAGCGTGCCGGGAACGGGGAACGACATCGTCGGCGCATGGTAGCCGTAATCCATCAGGCGCTTCGCCACGTCCTCGACCTCGAGCCCGTGCTTTTTCCAAGGGCGGAATTCCAGGATGCACTCGTGCGCGACCAGGCCGCCGGCGCCCTGGTACAGGACCGGGAAGTGATGCTCGAGGCGCTTGGCGATGTAGTTGGCGTTCAGGATGGCGAACTGCGTCGCACGCGTGAGCCCGTCGGGCCCCATCATGCGGATGTACATCCACGAAATGACGAGGATGGAGGCGGAGCCGTACGGAGCCGCGGAGACGGCTCCGAGGTGTGAGGCGAGAGGCGAGAGGCTGGAGGGTTTAACTACAACGTGGCTCGGCAGAAAGGGGACGAGCTGCTTCGCGACGCCGATCGGGCCCATGCCGGGGCCGCCGCCGCCGTGCGGGATGCAGAAGGTCTTGTGGAGATTCAGGTGGCAGACGTCGGCGCCGATGAAACCGGGCGAGGTGAGGCCGACCTGCGCGTTCATGTTGGCGCCGTCCATGTAGACCTGGCCGCCGTGGGCGTGGATGGTCTTGCAGATGTCCTTGATCGAGGTCTCGAACACGCCGTGGGTGGACGGGTAGGTGACCATCAGCGCCGCAAGATTCGCGGCGTGCTCGGCGGCCTTGGCCTTGAGGTCGGCGACGTCGATGTTGCCGTTGGCGTCGCAGGCGACCGGCACGACCTTGAAGTTGCACATCGCGGCGCTGGCAGGATTGGTGCCGTGGGCCGAAGTGGGAATGAGGCAGATGTTGCGATGACCCTCGCCCCGCGACTCATGGTAGGCGCGGATAACGAGCAGGCCGGCGTACTCGCCCTGCGACCCGGCGTTGGGCTGCAGCGAGACGGCGGCAAAGCCGGTGATTTCCCCGAGCCATTTCTCAAGCTGCTTGAAGAGCAGCGTGTAGCCCCTCGTCTGGTCGGGCGGGGCAAACGGGTGGATGCGGCCGAACTCCGGCCACGTCACCGGGAACATCTCGCTCGTGGCGTTGAGCTTCATGGTGCAGGAGCCCAGCGAAATCATCGAGTGGCACAGCGAGAGATCCTTGGCCTCGAGCCGGCGGATGTAGCGCAGCATCTCGTGCTCGGTGTGGAATTTATTGAAGACCGCGGCGGTCAGGAAATTCGAGCTGCGCTCGAAATGGGAGGCCGGAGGCGGGAGGCTGGAGGCGGGCAGGGAGATGGTCGCGCCGAAAAGGGCGGCGAGTGTTTCAACTTCGGCGACGGTCGTGGTCTCGTCCAACGAGAGGCCGACGGTGGTGGCATTGACCGGACGCAGGTTGAGCTTCGCGGCGGCCGCGGCGGCGTGGATCGCGGCGGCATCCACGGCGGTGATGGTCAGGGTGTCGAATACGGGCTCGGCGTTAACTTTCAGGCCAAGCTGTTTAAGTCCGTCCGCCAGCAGGCCGGTCAGCAGGCGCGTGCGCTGGGCGATCTGCTTCAGGCCCGCGGGCCCGTGATAGACGGCATACATCGAGGCCATGACGGCGAGGAGGACCTGGGCGGTGCAGATGTTGGACGTGGCCTTGTCGCGGCGGATGTGCTGCTCGCGGGTGCCGAGCGCGAGGCGCAGGGCGGGATTGCCATGGACGTCCTTGGAGACGCCGACGAGGCGGCCGGGCATCTGGCGCTTGAATTCATCCCGGGTTGCGAGGAAACCCGCGTGCGGGCCGCCGAAGCCCATCGGGACGCCGAAGCGCTGGGCGGAGCCGACCGCGACATCGGCGCCGAACTCGCCGGGCGAGCGGAGCAGCGTGAGTGCGAGTAGGTCGGTGGCGGTGACGCAGAGCGCGCCGGCGGCGTGGGCCTTGGCAAAAAAAGCGGCGAAGTCATGGATGCTGCCGGTCGTGTCGGGGTACTGCACGAGCACGCCGAAGACCTTGCCGGCGAATTCGTAGGTGCGGTGGTCGCCGACGGTGACCTCGACGTTGAGCGGCTTGGCGCGGGTGCGGACGATATCGATGGTCTGCGGATGGCATTTCTCCGACACGAAAAAGACGGAGGCGTCGTGGCTGTCGCCGAGCTTCACGCGGTGCGCCAGCATCATGGCCTCGGCGGCGGCGGTGCCCTCGTCGAGCATGGAGGCGTTGGCGATCTGCATCCCGGTCAGGTCGGTGACGAGGGTCTGAAAATTAAGGAGCGCCTCGAGGCGGCCCTGGGAAATCTCGGCCTGGTAGGGCGTGTACGCGGTGTACCAGCCCGGGTTTTCCAGGATGTTGCGCTGGATGACACCCGGAGTGGCGGTGTCGTAATAGCCCATGCCGATGAAGCTGCGGAAAACCTTGTTTTTCGAGGCGAGGGCGCGGAGTTCCGCGAGCGCGCTGGTCTCGCTGGCGGCGGCCGGCAGGCGAAGCGGGCGCTTGAGGCGGATCTTGGCCGGCACGGCCGCGTCGGTCAGGGCATCGAGGGATTCGTAGCCCACGGTCTGGAGCATGGCCGCGACATCGGCGGGGGCCGAGCCGGTGTGACGGCGTTCAAAAGTGTCGAGCGGGGCGAGCAGGTCGCGAGGGGAAGCCATGCCGCGGACGGTAGGCGGCGCGGAAAGTGGCGCAACTGCGATTTGCCCAAAAGGGGAGCCATTAAGCTTTGTTGGCCGGGAGCACGGGGTGGCTTATCAGAACTGAGTTTGACCACCGGCCTTCGCCGAGACTACGGCCCGGCCGGCTGAGTTTTTGTCGGAGCCTGCTTGCAGGCGATTCCGGGGCGGACAATGTGCTGATCGCCTGTAAACAGGCTCCTACACCAATGACCGATTCTTACCGCACCAAAGCTTCCCGGGCGGCCTACATCGATCAACAGCTGGAGGAACTTTACCGGGAGACGCCCATCCCGTTGGACCACAAGGACGCTTACACCCTGCTCGTGGCGGTGCTGTTGTCCGCGCAATGCACGGACAAAAGGGTCAACCTCGTCACACCCTCGCTCTGGGCCCTCGCGGACAACCCGGTGGCCATGGCGCAGGTCCCGGTGGCGGAAATCCAGGCCATCATCCGGCCCTGCGGCCTGTCGCCCCAGAAGGCGAAGGCGATCAGCGGCCTGTCGCGGTTGCTGCTGGAGCGTCACGCCGGGGCGGTCCCGCGGACGTTCGAGGAACTCGAGGCGCTGCCCGGCGTCGGGCACAAGACGGCCTCGGTGGTGATGAGCCAGGTCTGGGGCGAGCCGGCCTTTCCGGTCGACACGCATATCCACCGGCTGGCGCAGCGCTGGAAACTGACCGCCGGACGCAACGTCGGGCAGACCGAGCGGGACTTGAAAAAGCTTTTTGCCCCGGAGCGCTGGAACCAGCTGCACCTGCGGATCATTTTCTACGGGCGGGAACATTGCACGGCCCGGGGTTGTGACGGCACGGTTTGCGGGATCTGCACCACGCTCTTCCCGGACCGGCAGCGGGCGGTTCGGACCAGAAAGTAAGGGTGTCCGGCCCGACCTGGGGGTGATTTTACCACCGGGTTTGGCTTCGGTTTGCGCAAAATATGCGCAGTCAGGAGCGGTGAATCGTGGCACACTAGCGACAGTCGGGCCGGTTATCACCCCAAGCATCATGGCCATTTCGCGCATAGATTCGCCCCAGCGGTTCACCGCCGCCTATGTCGGGTTTGGGTCGCTCTGGATCGTGGGGAGCGATGCGCTAGTGGCGTGGTGGGGGGGCGAAGGGGTGATGGCGTGGGCGATGGACTCAGCCAAAGGCCTGCTGTTTATCGCCGTCACCGCGGGTCTGCTCTATGTCCTGACCAAGCGGCTGGTGGTGCAGCATCGCAAGGTTGAGCAGGCGCTGCGCGAGAGCCAGCGGCGGTGGCAGTTTGCGCTGGAGGGGGCCGGCGACGGGTTGTGGGACTGGGACGCGTCGACCAACCAGGTCTATTTTTCCAAGCAGTGGAAGGCCATGCTGGGTTATGCCGAGGACGAGATCGGGTCGGCGCTCTCCGAGTGGGAGAGCCGCGTGCATCCCGACGACCTGGCGGCGGTGCAGGAGGAAATCCGGCGCCATTTCGCGGGCGAGACGACGGCTTACCGGAGCGAATACCGGCTGCGGGGCAAGGATGGCGCCTACAGATGGATTCTCGATCGCGGCCAGATTGTCAGTCATCTGCCCGATGGAAAGCCGCTGCGGATGATCGGGACCCATACGGACATCACCTTCCGCAAGAGCAGCGAGGCGCGGCTGACCGATGCCCTGGCGTTTGCCAACGCGGTGCTGCACTCGTCGCCGGTGGGCATCGTCGTTTACGGACCGGACGGCCAGGCCGAGATCGTCAATGTCGCCGCGGCCCAGATCATCGGGTCCGACGTGCCCGGGCTGCTGCGGCAGAATTTCCGCGAGCTGGAGTCCTGGGAAAAGTGCGGATTGCTCGGCCTCGCCGAGCAGGCCCTGGCGACGCAGCAGGAAACAACCTTCAATGGCTCCATCACGACCAGTTTCGGCCGGACGATCTGGGTCGAGGCGCGCCTGGTGCCGTTTGCCTTTGAAGGAACCCAGCACCTCCTGTTCCTCCTGAGTGACGAAACGGGCAAGCACCATGCCCTGCAGGATCTGCACCTGATGCAGGTGGCGGTCCGCGCGGCGCCGGTCGGCTGGGTCGTGACCGACCCCGAGGGCTGCATCGAATGGGTCAATCCGGGCTTCACCGCCCTGACAGGTTACACCGCGGAAGAGGCCGTCGGCCAGAATCCGCGCGTGCTGAAATCAGGGCGGCATTCGGTGGAGTTCTACACCTCGCTGTGGCAGACCATCAAGCGGGGCGAGGTCTGGTCGGGCGACATGGTCAACCAGCGCAAGGACGGCCGGCAGTATAACGAACACATGACGATCGCCCCGGTGCGTGACGCCAACGGCGCGATCATCCACTTCGTCGCGATCAAGCAGGACACGAGCGACCGGCAGCAACTGGAGCAGCAGCTCGCCCGCACGCAGCGCCTGGAAAGCATCGGCATGCTCGCCAGCGGCATCGCCCATGACCTCAACAACATCTTTGCGCCGATCCTGCTTTCACTCGAGTTGCTCAAGCTGAAATACCCGACCGCGGACGGCCGGCGGATGCTGGAGATCATCGAGTCGGCCGGCCTGCGCGGCTCGGGGATTGTCCGCCAGGTCCTGACCTTTGCTCGCGGTATCGACGGTGAGCGCACGGCCTTGCAGCCAAAGTACCTGGTGAAGGAATTGACGCAAATGTTGGGCGAGACGCTGCCGCGCAACATCGCCATTGAGACCGAGCTCAGTGACGGCCTGCAGTCGATCGAGGGCGACGCGACCCAGCTGCACCAGGTGCTGCTCAACCTGGCGATCAATGCCCGCGATGCGATGCCCGACGGCGGCCGGCTGATCATCGGGGCGCACAACGTGCCGGTCGATGAGGCCCGGGCCGCCCGCAATCCGCCGCTGCGACCGGGCCCTTGCGTGGCGCTGACCGTGCGGGACACCGGGACCGGGATCACGCCGGAGGTGCTGGAGCATATTTTCGAGCCGTTCTTCACGACCAAGCCCCGGAGCAAGGGCACGGGACTCGGCCTGTCCACCGTGTTTGGCATTGTGCGCAGTCACAGCGGCGCGGTGGAGGTGAACAGCCGGGTCGGGTCGGGCACCGAGTTTATGGTGCTGCTGCCCGCCGTGAGGAACGCGGTGGTGAGCGCCGGGTCGCGCTCGCCCCTGCCCGGGTCGCTCGACGGAGCCGGCCGGCATGTGCTGCTGGTGGATGACGAGGATTCCATCCGGATGATCACCCGGCACGCGTTGGAGCGTTTTGGGTTTGCCGTGGAAACAGCCGCGGACGGACAGGAAGCCCTTGAATTGTTCAAGAGGGATCCGGCCCGGTTTGATGTGGTGGTGACGGATCTGATGATGCCGCGCCTGGGAGGCCTGGAACTGGTCCAGGAAATCCGGCGGCTGGCCCCCACTGTGCCTGTCATTGTATCCTCCGGCCTGACCGACGAGGGGGACGGGAAGACCGATGGCGTCAGCCTGAGTGCCCTGGGGGTGCACACGATCCTCCACAAACCCTATGGGGAATCGGAGTTGCTGAAGGCGTTGGAGCAGGAACTGGCCTGAGGCGCCGGGCGGCCGGCCCGGAAAAGAAGGGTTGATTTCGCAAAACCAGCCCGTAACCGTCTGCCCTCCTGTTTCGGACTCATAGCTCAGTTGGTTAGAGCACCTGCTTCACACGCAGGGGGTCACTGGTTCGAGTCCAGTTGAGTCCACCAGCCTTCGCTCTTCGAGCTACGGCTCGGCAAGCCAGCGGGTAAGACGTTATCCAAAGGCGGGCCATCGATACGCCTGGCGGAGGCTGCCGCGCCGCAGTCCGCAGGACGTAGGCGGGCCTCAGGATTAACACCGGGCCGTTCTTGTAGCTTATCAATCAAACAGTGCCCGCTTCGCTCTTCGAGCTACGGCTCGGCAAGCCAGCCGGTAAGACGATAGCAAAGGTTAGACAATCGATACCCTTGGCGAAGGCTGCCGCGCCGAAGCCCAACGGGCGCAGGCGGGCCTCGGCAACTGAGTCCAGGCCAAACCAGAGCAGACACGACGGGCCGAATCACATGAACGATTTCGTCTATGTCTACATTCTGGAATCCTTGGCACCTAAGGGCGGATTCTATGTCGGCCTGACCGATGATCTGTCCACCCGCTTGGCCAAGCACAACGCCGGCGGCGTCCCCCATACCTCCAAGGCACGAGCGTGGCGGATAAAAGCGGCCGTGGCGTTTCGCGATCGAGTCAAGGCCGCGGCGTTTGAGAAGTATCTGAAATCAGCGTCGGGTCGGGCTTCCAGTAAAAAACGATTGTGAGCATCCGTAAGTCTGCTGTTTCGTTCGTACCAAAGACGCGGTCGCGCTCTTCGAGCTACGGATCGGCAAGCCAGCCGGTAAGACGTTATCCAACGGCGGGCCATCGATACGCCTGGCGAAGGCTGCCGCGCCGTAGCTCGAAGAGCGGGGTCGACCCGCTTTTCTTCGCATGAGGGACGGCGGGCCGCCTTCCCGCCCTCAGCTGCCCGCCGCCTCAAAATACGGCCGCATCGTCTGGCTGAGTCCGTCGTGCTTCGCCTGCAGCTCCCGGTAAAACGCCCGGCGCTGTTTGTCGGGGGTCGCGCGGGTGGCTTCGTTCACGGCGACAACCCGGGCGGTCAGGTCGGAGAGTTTCACCTTGCGGCCTTCCTGCAGGGCGGTGCACCACGCGGCCTGCAAGGCGCCGCCGAGGGCCGCGCCTTCGTCTTCGACCATCGCGACCACCGGCACCCCAAAAATGTCGGCCATGATCTGCCGCCAGACCGGCGAGCGCGCGCCGCCGCCGGTGACGCGGATCTCGCGGGGCTTGACGTCGAGCGCGGCGAGCCGGCGCAGGCCGTAGTTCATATTGAGGGTCGCGCCCTCCATGGCGGCCCGGGCCAGGTGGCCGGGGTTGAGCGTGTGCCGGTTCAGGCCGGCGAGGACGCCCGTGCCGGTCGGGAGGTTCGGGGTGCGTTCGCCATCGAAGTAGGGCAGCAGGTTGAGGCCACCGGCGCCGGCCGGCGTGGCCGCCACGGCCTGTTCGAGCGCGGCGTGATCCCAGCCGAAGAGGTTGCGGAACAGCTCCGTGACCGACGTCAGGTTCATCGTGCAGAGCAGCGGCAGCCAGCCGCCGGTCGAGGAACAGAAGGCGGCGATCTCCCCGCGGGGATCGATCACCGGCTGGTTGCTGTACGCGTAGATCGTGCCGCTGGTGCCGAAGCTGGCGGTGACGTTGCCGGGCGCGACGTTGCCCGTGCCGATGGCGCCCATCATGTTGTCGCCGCCGCCGGCGCTCACCATCACGTCGGAGGAGAAACCGTATTTCTTGGCGAGCGCCGGGCGCAACGTGCCGGCGGAGTCGCTCGATTTCGAAATCGGCGGCAGCCAGTCGGCGAGATTTTTGTCGATGGCCTTGAGTGTTTCACCCGACCACGTCCGCTGGCGCACGTCGAGCAGCGCGGTGCCCGAGGCATCGCCGGGTTCCATGAAGTAATTTCCGGTGAGATGGAAATTCAGGTAGTCATGCGGGAGGAGCACATGGCGGAGGCGGCGGTAGTTCGCCGGTTCGTGCCGCTTGAGCCACAGGATCTTTGGCGCGGTGTAACCGGGCAGGAACGGCAGGCCGGCCCGGCGGATGACGGCCTTCGGGCCGCCGAGTTTCTTCGTCAGCAGCGCGCATTCCGCGACGGTGCTGGTGTCGCACCAGAGCTTGGCGGGACGGATGACCTCGCCCTGCGCATCGAGCGGGACGAAGCCGTGCTGCTGGCCCGAGACGCCGATACCGCGGACCTGGGTGCGGTCGATCTTGGCGGCCACCTCCAGGATCACCGCGTCGAGCGCGGCCGTCCACTCCCGGGGATGCTGTTCCATGTGGCCGGCGGGCAGCCCGGTGATGAGTTGATGGGGCGCGCGGGCCTCCGCGATGACTTTGCCCGTGGCGAGGTCGAGGACCACCGCCTTGGTGCTTTGGGTGCCGCTGTCGATGCCGATGAAAAGTGACATGGGGGGAAAGGTGAGGGGGAATCAGGTAAGCAGTGAAACGCCCGGGGCAACAACCCAGAAGTGAGTTGGTGGGGTTGGGAATTTAAGCGGCAGCGACCAAGCAGCAGGGCTAACCGCGTCGGGCTACCGCCGCAGCCGGTAGGCCGCGAGGAACAGCCCGAGCATGGCGCGCGGCCCCAGGCTGGAGCCGGGTTTTTCGCGCCACTCGATGGGTTGCGTGAAGATGGGCAGGCTGGTGGCGCGCGCCCGCAGCAAAAGCTCGAGGTCAAAGGCAAAGCCGTCCTCGCGCCAGGGGGCCTGCGCGTGCAGCGAAGCCGGGATGACCTTGAGGCCGCATTGGGTGTCGGTCAGGCCGAGCCGGAGCCAGAGTCGCACCCACGCGTTGAACAGGCGGCTGCCGAGCCGGCGATGCCAGAAGCGCTGCACGGTCTTCTCGTGGGAGAGGGTCCGGTCGCCAATGAATACCGCGGGTCCGGGCGAGCGCAGCGCCAGGGCCAGCAAGGCCACCACCTCGGCGGCCGGGACGGCCCCGTCGGCGTCGACGAACGCGAGCCAGCCTGCGCCCGGCGCGCCCGTCCAGCCGGTCTGGATCGCGTGACCCTTGCCGCGGTTGACCGGGCAGATGACGAGCGGCAACAGAAACGGATGCCGTTGCCGCAGGCTGGTGATGACGCCTTCCAGCTCGAGCTGCTCGGCGTGGGGCGAGCCATCCTCCACGACCTGCACGTCAACTTCGTCCCGGCCAGTCTCAAGCGCGGCGCAGAGCCCGGGTAGGAAATCCGCGAGCCTTTCCCCGTCACGATAGCACGGGATGACCAGGAGGGTGCGGTGCGGGTTCATGCAAAGGGCGGGCCGTAACCTTGGCGCCGGCCCTGCGCGTCGATGACGAGCAGGGCGAGGCCGGGTTGCGAGCGGATCAGTTCAGCGAGTTGGGTCGCAGTCAGCAACATTGCCGCCGTACTGAGCGCATCGGCCAGGGCGGCACTGGGTGCGAGGGCCACGGTACGCTTGGCCGCTGACACGGCACCGGTGGCGCGCGCATCAATGATGTGACCCGGTTGAAAGAGAAAGCCCGACGCCCCAAGGCCAAACGCCCCCGGGAGCGGGATCGACGCGGCCGAAGCGCCGACCTCCAGTTGCCAGCCGTTCCCGCCGAGTCCGCGCAGGCTGCTGCCGCCGGCGGAAAGAAAACCTTCCGTCACCGCCCACTCCTGCAAGACCGCGGCCGCCGCGTCGAGGGCGTAGCCTTTGCCGAGGGCGCCGAGGTCGAGCCACGGCCCGGCCCGGAGCTTGCGAATCACGCCGCTCTCGGGATGAAGGCTGAAGACCGGTCCGGGCACATCGGTTTCCCCGGGCGACGGGGCGTGCCTGAGGTGCAGGGGAACTTCCTGCTGTTTCGCCGCGATGGCGGCCCGGCCCGTGAAGGCGTCGAAGGCCCCGCCGGTCAGGCGGGCGGCTTCCGCGGCCAGTTCCAGGCAGGCCAGCGTATTGGGGCTCACGGAAACTTCCGCGCCGGGGGCGGCCCGGTTGAGCCGGGTGACATCGCTCGATTCGCGATAAAAACTCAGCGTCTCTTCCAGCCGGTCGATTTCCCGGCCGGCTTCCACCGCCGCCTGCCGCAGGTAGGCGGGGTCATGGCCGCCGAGATGCAGGACGAACTCGGTCGCCATCGCGGCATGCCCGACCGCCGTCAGTCCCGGGGGCAGGGTGATGCGCAAGTCAGGCAGCGGGGCGGACGGGGACATGGGCTTCAGGGGGCAGTGGCGGGACGGCTCAGCCAAAGCAGCACGTTGGGTCGCAGGCCGAAGGGTTGCGCCCCCGGCGGCGGGAGTGACGGCAGGCGCGAATCGGTGAGCGTCACGTCGTAGAGCGAGAGCTGCGGTGGCGGCACCGGGAAAAACCCGAACGACGGCTCCGCGCGAAAATACCACGGCAACGGCCACGCATAGTCCGGGCTCACCACGGCGACCCGGAGCGGCCGGCCGGCTTGAGCCGCGAGTTCATGCAGCCGGGCCACCAGCCGGGGAAATTGCGGGGACGTCGGCTGATAAAGGTAGGGGTTGCGGTCGTCGCTGGCGTAGCGCCCCACCGCGTTACGCTCGCGCACGAGGGCTCCAGTCAGCAAACCGAGGCAAAGCCCGGCCGCCACCACCACGCGGAATTTTGCCGGCAGCAAATTCGCCGCGTGCACCACCCCGAGACCGGCCAGCAGCGCGAGGCCCGCGTAAGGCGTCAGGAGCAGCCACGGCGTCTTGTAGGGAATCAGGCTGTAGATGCCCAGGAGCGAGCCCGTGAAAATCGCGAGGCAGCGGTGGGCCGGACTGGCGGGCCGGAAAAAGGCGAACCCCGCGCCCGCGAGCGCGGCCAGCAGCAGCCAGGGTTCGCCCCAGTGGGCGCCTTCGCGGGTGTGCGGGCAGAGCAGTTGGAAATAATAATCCCACGGCTGCGTGTGGGCGCTCGCCGCGGCCCGGCCCGCATAGCCGGCGTAGGTGCGGAGGCCGTCGACCACGCCGGACCAGTGCGTGAAAAAAGCCGAATAGAAAACCACGTAGACCAACACGGCGGTGCCCAGCGCCGCGAGCCACCGGGGCCAGAGCCGGGCCAGTTCCCGCCATGGCGTGGTGGCGAGCAGCGCGAGGCCCAGCGCGGCGAAATGCAGCACGGAGGTTTCCTTGGTAGCCTGCATCAGGCCGGCGAGCCCACCCACCAGCAACGCGGCCGGCAGGGTTGGTTTTTCCCGGAGGCGCAGGAGGGCGCAAAACAACGCCCAGGTGAAAAACGAAAACCACGCCTCCTGCACGAAGTAGGTATCGTAGATCACCGCGAGCGGGGCGGCGGCGAGGAGCGCGGTGCCGATGAGCGCCGGGCCGGCGCCGAGCCGCGCGGACAGGCCGGCGAGCAGCGCCAGCGTACCCAGGCCTGCGAGCAATGTCACCAGCCGCAGGCGGGATTCGTCGAGCGACGCCGGCGTCCAGCCGGAGACCCGCGCGATGCCGGCCGCGGCATAATAGAGGAACGGACCGTGCTTGTCCGCCGGGTCGTAGGTGTAGCCCTCGCCCCGCAGGAGCTGCCAGGTCTGGTAGGCCTGTACCGCCTCGTCGGCGTGGAAGGGCCGGCGTTCAACCGGGATGAAACGCAGCAAGGCCGCGCCGGCGAGCAGGAGGCCGGCCGCGAGGAGGAACAGCCGGCGGCGGGGAACGAGGTTTAAAACGCGGGGAACCATTGCGGTGATTCTGAGGGTAGCGATGATCCCCGCCCGTTGGCGACAGAATCATCCAAGCGCCCAGCAGGGCGCTTTCCGTGTTTGAGTAGCCGCGCTTGAGTCTGCGAAAGGGTGGTCCGGGCCGCGCAGCCGACCACGCTGTCGCCGTGCTCCAACGCGGCTACCTTTTACTGAAACAGCTCTAGGGCTTCGCCCGACCGTAGACCTCGACCTCGATGTAATGGTTGAGCTCGTTCGAGGTGTTGCCCGCGCTGTAGAGGCGGACATAGCGCGCGACCGCCTTCCCGGCGGGAATCAGGCGGCCGGTGTTTTTCTCGAGGTAGGTGGGATCGCGGCCGGCGCCGAAGCCGGACTTGTTGTCGTCGTCGTTGTTAAAAATGGTGCGCACATCCGTCTTGAACGCCGGGTCGTTGGAGACCTGCACGATGACACTCAGGTAAGCCCGGGCCTGGCCGTGGTAGTGCCAGAGGGCGACGGCATAGAGCTCGGCCGGGGCGCCGAGGTCGATCTGCACCCACTGCAATCCGCGGTCGAGTTCCACGAAGGAACCTTCATCGGAGCTCTTGTCGCCGTCGGTGATGAGAGTGACGTCGCCGATCACGGGCGCCGTGTCGGAGGCGGTGACCGGCTTGCCCTTGGCGAGATTGGTGACACCGGCCGGCACCATGATCAGCGGCGGCTTGACGTTCGGGGCCTCGAGGTTCTTCAGCTTGGCCGGCACCGGGGTGCCGGTGAGCTGGGGCGGCGGATAATCCAGTTTCAGTGGCGTCAGCGCCTCGTCGGCGCGCAGCGCAATGGCAGAGAGGCCAAGGCAGAACAGGAAGGAGAAGGTTTTCATGAGAGAGGGTTCAGGTAGTTTGACCACGGATTGCACGGATTGACACGGATGAATTCTCGGAACGGGGTATTGAGCGCCGCCGGGTTTGGCCTTGTAGGGGCATTTCATTCCAGCATCCGTGTTCATCCGTGAGATCCGTGGTTAACTCAGCTTGGGTGGCTGGGTCTCAGACTACAAAGTCGGACGGCTGGTAATCGTACGCGGCGCGGGCGGCGACGGCGGGATTCACCTTGAAGATGGCGGCCTCGCTAACGAAGGCCTCGTCGGCACTGCAGTTCAGCTTGCCCTGGCCGCGGACGGCGGAGAAGAAATTCTCCAGGTGGGGCTGGTGGATCGGCTTGTCGAGCACGATGGGCAGCTCGAAGGCGACCAGCGGGGCGGTCTCGCGCACGTCGACCTTGCCGGCGGGGGCCGGCGCGGGGGCCGCGCTCTTCGTGATGTAATTCAGGTCGACCCACTTGTCCCAGTCCGGGGCGCGGTCCTCGCGGTAGGCCTTGGTCAGGGAGGGATTTTCCGAGATCTTCACGGAGCCTTCGTCCCCCATGAACTGCTCGAAGTAGCCGCCGCCGGCGCTGGTGGTGGTGAGCACCTGGTAAAAGGCGCGCACGTTGCCCTCGGGCAGCTTGTACTCGAAGATGGCCATGACGTTGTCGTACCACTCGCGGCCCTTGTAGTAGTCGGTGCCGCCGGAGGCGATGACGCTGGTCGGGCTCGTGCCGTAGAACCAGTTGAAGACGTCGATCTGGTGCGCGCCGAGGTCGGAGATCGGGCCGCCCGAGAGATCACGGAACCAACGCCAGTTGCGGAACTGGTGCATGTCGCGGAAACCGTATTTCTTCAGGACATCGGCCGGGAGTTCCGCCGTCTTGGGCCAGCCGAGGTCCGGCGTCACTGCGCGGTTCCACTGGGCGTTGGCGTTGGTCAGACGGCCGGGGAGGCGGGCCTTGTGGATGAGATTGTCGAGCGCGTGGCGGTAGCGCGGATTGCTCCGGCGCTGGTGGCCGATCTGGAGCAGCTTGCCGGTCTCGCGCATCGTGCGCACCATCGACCGGGCGCCCTCGACGGTGTTGGACATCATCTTCTCGCAATAGACGTTCAACCCGGCCTTGAGGCACAGGTTGGTGTGCGGGGCGTGCCAGAAGTCCGGCGTGGCGATGACGACGGCGTCGAGCCCGGTCTCCTTGGCGAGCATGTCCTCGATGTCGCCGTACGTGTTGACCTTGAAGCCGGCCTTGCCGAGGCGGTTCTGGCCGTAGGTGCGGCTGAAGGGCCAGATGTCGCAGACCGCGCGGAAGTTGATGTTGGGAATGCCGAGCATGGCCTCGAGCAGCACGCGGCCCTGGGCGCCCATGCCGACGAGGGCGACCTGCAGGGCGTCCGCCTTGGGCGTCTGCGCGCGCAGGAACGCCGGGGCGCCGAGCATGATGCCGCCGCCGACCAGCAGGCTCGTTTTCATGAAATCGCGGCGGCTTGTGTCCGGCGCGGCGGGGGAGGTTTTGGCGGGGGAGGTCACGGTGATTACCAGCGTTGGGTGAGGGTGAAACGGTTGTACTTGGCCAGGGCGAGCGCCGCGACCACCAGGATCATGTGGGCCGCCAGCCACGCCACGCCGCCGCTCTCATTGATGAGGACGAGGCCGAAGGAAAGGCTGATGTAGATCAGCCCGTGGATGAAGAGGGAAGTCCGGGTGGCGACGCCCAGCAGCAGCAGCACGCCGCTGAGGATGAGCAGATAACCCAGCGACGCGGTGTAGGGCTTCAGGAGGAACGCGGGCAGGAGCGGTTCGGCGGCGAACTTGGCCGACAGTGCCGCGGGCACGCCCTGGTAATATTTCAGGGCGTAGACCTTGTGCTCCACGTTGACCATCGTGCCGTTGATGTCCGGCTGGCCGAATTCGTCGAGCAGCGGCTTCTGCTCGGTGATCTTGCCGGCAAACTTGTCGAGGCCCGTGGCGATGGCGCGCATGCTGAGCCAGAGGCGCAGCAACAGGAAGGCGCAGCTGCCGGCGTACGCATCAAGGCCCGGCTTGGCCTGGTCGGTGGAGGGGGAGGTGGTCATGAAGGGGAGGCTCAGAGGCGTTCGATGAAGAGATTGCGGAATTCGATCGGCGACTTGTGGTACTGCAGGCCGACGCGGCCCGAGCGGGCCATGTCCTTGTAGGCCTTGGTGAACTTGTTCGCGGCGCCGTCCGGATTGAAGCCGGCCTTCGTCCACTGGTCGAGATCGACCTTGTTCACTTCCTCGCCGTTCAGCGTCACGGTGATCAGGCTGCCGCGCGCGGTGATCACGTAGTGGTACCACTCGCCCGGGGTGATCGGCACCTGCCGGCTCGGCGCGGCGACATCATAGACCGAACCGACCAGATGGACGGGCTTTTCGTCGCCCTGCAGGATCTGGATCTCGATCGAGTTCTGCAGCCAGTTGACGATGTCGCTCGAGCGGAGGAAGACGCCGCTGTTGGAATTTTCCTGGGCGCGGAATTCGAGCGAGATGACGAAGTCGCCGTAATCCGCCTTGGTCCAGAGGTCGCCGTTGGGCTTGGCGCCGGCGGCCATGACCGGGGCGAGGACGCCCTCGGGGCTGAAGGCCCACGCGCCCGGATAAGCCATGTCGGCGTTACTCAGGTCGGTCGCGAACAGCGGCTGCATGGCCGGCCAGCGGGCCGAGTCCTTCCCGTGGCCCGCGGCGAAGTTGGCGCGCACATCGGCGCTGAAGCCGGCGGGCACGATCCGGTTGCGGAGCAGGTCGTCGTAGGACAGCTTTTCGGCGGTGCGGAAATAGGCAACGCAGCGCGCGACGTCGTCCTTCAGGGCGGGGGACTGGTGCTCATACTCAATGTAGGCCACGCCGGAGAAATGCTGGTGCAGCAGCTCGGCGAGCTGGCCGGCCACGTTGGACGTGCCCGTGCCCCACGGCAGGTCCCGGGAGGGTTTGCCGCGCTCCGCGATATCCTTGAAGTGAAGCGAATTGATGTGGCCGGCGACGACCTTCAGGGTCGCGACCGGGTCGAGTCCCGTGCGGGCCCAGTGGCCGGTGTCGGCGCAAAGGCCGAAGTTCGCGCCCAGGCCCTTGATGGCGGCGAGGCCCGTCTCGGGCCTCGCATAGAAGTTCGGCGCCGGGTGGTTGTGCAGCGAGATCATCAGGTTGTTCTTCACGACCGCGGGGGCGATGGCGGCGAGGGCGTCGGCCTTCGCCTCGGTGACGATCTCCTTGAGCCCGGCGGCGTGGGCGAACGCGAGGAGCACGGCCCACTCGGCGTCGTCCTTCGGCGTGATGACACCGTAGCTGGTGATGACAACGTCCCGCGCCTGGGCGAGGGCGAGGACCTTCTCGAGCGTGGCGGCGTCCATGGTGTGGCTGAACTTGCCGGCGAGGCCGCCGCCGAGTTCCTGGCCGGGATAGGCCTGGAGGTTGTGGATGCCGAGCGCGTGGGCCTCATCGAGGGTCTCGACGAAGGTCAGGCTGCGGAAGGTCCAGGCTTGCAGCCCGAGTTCGGTCGCGGCGCAGGCGGCCGGGCGGGCCAGCAGACAGGCGGTGACGAGGAGGAGGGAGGAGAAAAATTTCATGGGGATAAGTTCGGGGCCGGGATTAATAGACGCGGTAGGATTTGCGCACGAAGCGGTCGGCCTCGGGCAAGTTGCTGCAGGTCATCTTCTCGGCATCCCACTCGATGGGCTGGCCGGCGCGGATGGCGACGTTGCCGAGCAGCACGAACTCGGTGAGGTCGACCGCGTGGTCGACGAAGTTGGAGCCGGGGACGGGACCCTCGCCCTTGCAGGCGGAGATCCATTCCTGGTACGAGTTGGCCTTGGGCACGCGCGGGATCGTCTTCTTGGGCCGGTTGGTGAACGCCTTCATGCGCTCGTCGGGCAGCAGGCGAGGGGCGGCGTTGTAGTCGTCGGTGTCGAGCAGCACGCCCTTGTCGCCGTAGAAGATCGAGCCACCCATCGAAAGCTTGGCATCCGGCCCGAGTTCCTTCGGGACGGGCGGCTTGTTCTGGCCGTCGAACCACACGACCTTGAGCGGGGCGCGGTCGCCGCGCTGGGGAAACTCGTACGTGACGATCGAGGACTTCGGGCAGGAGACATCGGAGCAGCCTTCGCTCACGGCGCTGACCTTGACGTTGCCGCGGAGGTCGAGGGCATAGAACGCGGCGTCCATGATGTGGCAGCCCATATCGCCCAGCGCACCGCAGCCGTAGTCCCAGAAGCCGCGCCACGCAAAGGGCATCAGTTCCTTGCTGTATGGCCGCTCGGGGGCGACGCCGACCCAGAGGTTCCAGTCGAGGGTCGGCGGGACCGGCATCATCTCGGGGAGCGCGACGCCCTGCGGCCAGATGGGGCGGTTGGTCCAGAAATGAACTTCGCGGACGGTGCCGATGACGCCGGCCTCGATCCACTCCTTGGTGAGGCGCGTGCCCTCGTTGGCGTGGCCCTGGTTGCCCATCTGCGTCACGACGCCGGCCTTGAGCGCGGCGGCCTTGAGGATGCGGGCCTCCTCGATGGTGTGGGTGAGCGGCTTCTGCACGCGGACGTGCTTGCCCATCTCGATCGCCATGAGGGCCGCGGGAAAGTGCATGTGGTCGGGCGTGCTGATCGACACGGCGTCGATGCGGTCGCCCATCTCGGTCAGCATCTGGCGGTAGTCGCGGTAACGGGCCGCCTTGGGCAGCGCGGAGAAGGTCTCGAGGCCGCGCTCAAAGTCCACGTCGCAGAGGGCGACGATCTCCTCGTCGCGCAGGTTCTTGTTGTCGTACTGGCCCTGGCCGCCGATGCCGATGCAGGCGATGCGCAGTTTGCGGCCGTCCGTCACGAGGTTCTTGAACCGGGCCGGGCTGGTGTTGGCCGACTGGCCGAAGCTCCGGGGGATGAAGCCGGCGGCGAGGGCCGCGAGCGAGGCAGTCTGGATGAAACGGCGGCGGGTAACAGTATTCGGTTTCGGGGTATTCATAAGCTGGTTGGTTGTGAGAAACTCGGAACGTGGGAAAGAAGGGGGCGGCGGGGAGGGCCGGGCGGACGGGCCAAGAGGGGCGGGGAAGAAAGAAACAAGTGCCTTATCAGCTGGAGAGCAAACTGAGAGTTCGAGCAGGGTGAGTTAAAAAAGTAAGGCCAAGCATACCTCCCGGGAACCGTGAACTTTCCGTCTGGGCCGGGTAGAAGACCGGCTGTAGTGGTAGGTAAGCAGAGTAAATGATCGGCTCCGTCTTTTCGAGCCACCCTTAGAGTCGGTCTGGATGGTTGGTTGATGTTGCTATGACTGACGCTGGTTGTCCATCCCTGGCGTAGGGAAGGCCCGGCTTGGCGGGCCTGACCGGAGCCAGGGATGGAGAG